>JAWKHI010000004.1:0-289617 GCA_041394885.1 Bryobacteraceae bacterium
GGCTCTTCCGGATCGGGATACAGTTCGCGGGTTATGGTCTTGATCAGCGTCGATTTGCCGCAGCCGTTGGGACCGAGAATGGCTACGTGCTGGCCGGTGGGAATTTCGAACGCCAGCCTGTCGAGCACGCGGCGTTTCTTTCGGATGACTGTGACGTTGTGGTACCGGATGAGCGGCGCCGTCATTCGCGATTGAGCGCCTTTACACGGAAGTAGGGTTTGTCTTTTTCGGCCGGGTCCATCGTGAATTCCTGGGAGGTCCTGGCGGGGTCATAATCGCGCCAGAGCCAGATGAGCTCTTCGGCGAGTTCCGAGTTTCCAGCGTTGCCCGAATGGGAGCCGTTCCCCCAGGAGAAGTGGAAATCGTAGCCCTTCATCTTGAGCGAGTTGGCCATGGCGATATTTTGCGCGGGCCAGCTTCCGTGGTTGTTCTCGAGGTCACCGGCGCCATCCTGCAGCCAGACCCGGATGTTGCGCTTGTCTTCTTTTCGAATCTTGAACGGATAGATGTTACCGCCGTCGATCACGCCGGGCTGCCACTGAATGCTGGTGAAGCTGCCGATGCGCGAAAGGACGCGGCTGAAATACTCCGGGTGCAGGTAGGCGGCGTTGAAGGCGCAGATGCCGCCGGAGGAGTTGCCGGCGATGGCGTGGCTGTAGCCGTCCTGGCGGAGTTTGTACTTCTTGGAAACCTCAGTCACGATCTCATCGCGGATGAACTTCACGTAGGTGTCGTTGACGGTGTCGTATTGGACCGAGCGCATGCGCCTGTCCCCGATCATGCCGGGAGAAACCATGATGTGGATGATCACCGGGATCTTTTTTTCGTGAGTAAGGTTGTCGAACACGATTTGGGCGCGCGACGGCATCTCGCGATTGGAAAGGCCCTGGCCGTCCTGCCAGATCATGAAGGCGGCGGGCGTGGAACCGTCGTATTGTGCGGGCGCGTAGACCCAATAATCGCTCTTCATGCCCGGGTAGATGGTGCTGGTGTGGACGTGCTTGCCGTCGAGCGTGCCACGCGGGACACCGGGTTTCTCGTAGGAGTAGGGTCCGAACGCGGGCACGTTGTCGACGCCGCCGAAAGGCTTGCCGTCGACACGGTAGAAGAAATTGTGGGTGCGTCCGGTGGCGAGCCTCGTGGCAGCGTACCAAACACCGGCCTTGTTTTTCGCCATGCGAATGGGCGCGCCATCGTCGATGATCAGTTCGGGACGAGCGGCGCTTCTGACAGCGAACACGAAATCAGGACCGAGGCTGTACCAGCCGGTGCCCTTTTCGAGTTTCTCGGCGCCGATGAGGGCGTCGAGTTCAGGAGATCCGGAACGCGCCATGGCGAGCACGCTTTTCGGGGTGGGGTCTTCGGCGAGCAGGGGCAGAGCCAGCAGCAGAAATAATGGTCCAGGGTTGAGCCTACGCATCAGGGATGAGGGTACCACACCGGCCCCCGATTCAGAGCGGGGCGGGAGGGGAAAAGAAAAATGCCCGGGCCTGCCGGCAGGCCCGGGTGGAAAGGAAGAAACGAATCAATGCAGAACCGTTACCGGGAGCGTCCACCGCCGCTGCGTCCGCCGCCGCCGCCACCGCCGGAACTGCGGCCGCCGCCACCGCCGGAACTGCGGCCGCCGCCACCAAACCCGCCGCTGGAGCGTCCGACGCTACCGCCGCTCGACCGTCCGCCGAAGCCCCCGCTGTTCGAGCGCCCGACGCTGCCGCCACCGAATCCACCGCTCGACCGGCCCACACTGCCGCCGCTGGAGCGTCCGCCGCTATTCCAGATCGATCCTCCGGAGCGGCTGGAACCGCTTTCGGAAGAGCGCCCGAAGTTGCCGCCAGAGGACCGTTCGCGCACCACCGGCGCACTGATCCGCACTGGCTGCTCGGACGAGCGGCTCGAACGCGGCGTCGAGCGACCCGTGTTTTCGGAGCCGCCGAACCGGCTGCTTCTGCTCGAGTCCACCGATTGCGCGTCGGCGGCGCGGCTGCGGCTGGCGCGTCCAAAACCGCTGTCACTGTCGGAAGCGCTACGGCGTGAGGCTCCGAAGCCCCCGCTCGATTCGACGTCCGATTGCGCCGAGCGCCGGCTTTGTCCAACGCCGCGCCAGGTGCGTCCGGAGTCCGATTGCCCGGTCGAGTTGGAGGCGCCGCTCCGAGTGGAGGGGTCACCGAAGCGCCGCCATCCGCCGGTATCGGAACTCTCCGCGCTGCGCCGGGAGACGCCTTCGGATGCGGATGTATCGGAGCCGCGGCCGGTGCGCGCAGACGGGTCACCGAAGCGGCGCCATCCACCGGTATCCGAGCTCTCCGCGCTGCGCCGGGAGACGCCTTCGGATGCGGACGCATCGGAGCCGCGCGAGGAGGATTGTCCCAACCGGCGCCAGCCGCCGCTGCTCGTAGCAGCATCGGGGGAACGTCCCACACCGTTATCGGCGGGGGTTGCACCGCCGCGGACCGACTCGCCAGCGCTACGCCAACCGCCGCGACCGTTGGATGCATCGGCGGAACGTCCCGTGGAGGCGTCGGCAGAGCGGACACCGCGCGAACCGTTGTCCACGGTAGCGACTCCGGAGGAACCGCGTCCGCCGACTTCGGCGCTGCGCCGGGCGATGGTTTCCATACCGCGCCGCTGATCGTCGAAACTCACACGATCGACCGACGCCGGTTGGCGGCGGCTCACGAATCTTGCGTTGTCGGTCACGGCGGAGCGTGCATTCACGGTCCGGTCCGCGAGGCGGACACTTTGGCGTCCGGGCGCTACCGGGACTTGCCCTTGTACCAGGGACGCGCTCCGCAGGTCACCGTTCGACAGGGTCCGGATGTGGTTCACGCGACCCACTTGGAAATCCTGGCCGTTCACCACCGTCACGCCGCCGTTGTGGCGCGAGTTGCGATACACGCTATTGATATTGATGTTGTTGACGACTGTGACGTTGTTGTAGCCGCCGCCGCGATACCCGGCATAGTAGCGATTCCCGTACCAGGGCCGGAACCGCTCGTAGGGAGCCAGGGGACACCAGCCCACCCGGCCGAGCCCGATACCGACACCCAGGCTGATTCCGCCGCCACCCCAACCGAAGAACCCGACCAGAGCCGGCCTCCAGTAGTGCCGGGTCCGCAGGCCGCCGGGCCACCACAGCCAGCCGTAGGAAGGATCGTTAAACCAGCGCCCGTAGTGATAAGGGGCCCAGCCCCAGGGATCGTAGCTGACCCACGTCCATCCATACCAATCCACCCAGGACCAGCGTCCGAGCCGATAGGGCGCCCATCCGGCCGACACATAGGGCGACCAAACGTTGCCATACTGAGGGACGCTCACCCAACGCCCGTGGCGGTCCAGATCCTCGGCGCCGTAGACATCCCGGGAGACATAGTTGTAGCTCTTGGCGCTTTCCAATTCGCGATCGCGCCGGATGTTCCACTGGTCCCATTCGTCTTCGGGCTGATAAGCAGCATCGCGAAATTCGGGGTCCGACACGGAGCCGCGCGCGATTACGGTGTTGCGCGCCGTCACCCGCTCGGTCCCTTTGGGCGTGTAGATTTCGGCCTCGCCCGCGCGGACCGTCAAAGTGGTGGTTCCGTCTTCGCGGACTTCAATGCGGTAGATGCCGCGCTTGGACGGGCGGACGGCGATCGACGGCGTGGACACTTCGACATCGGCTTCCTGATCGCGCAGGACGCGGAAGGTGGCCGTGCCTCGCGCCAGTTGCACGATGTAACGGCGATTCTCGAGTTCCGCCAGCCGGACCTCGGAGTCCGCCGCGAGCCGGATCATGTTGGAATAGTCGAACTGAATCTCGCCATAGGAGTTGGCGCCGGTGAGCAGGTTGTCTTCGACAACCAGAGGCGCGTTGACGGCGGCGGCGGTCCACTCACCGGAATTGCCACGGCGGACCGAGACATCGCCGCTGATGACGCTGATGCGGGCCACGCCACGGCCGGGCCCTTCGTCGTCATCGCTGGGAGAGAGTGCGGGGTCCTGTGCGAGCCCCAAGGCGCCCAGGGCCAGGAGCGAAATTGCCAGACGAGTTAGTTTCACGGTCATCACCTCTCGCGTCTTATAAATGCATTCGCAGGGCCAAAATGTTAACTCTTTGATTTCAAAGAAAAAACAAGTAGAATGGCGGGGTGCCTAACATGGTGGAAAACCACCACCCCGGCCGAGGGCGGCCAGGCAAACCGTCGCCGGAGTGGCTCCGCAAGGCCTTTGTAGCGGCGCTGCTTGCCGCCATCACGATCGGATTCTACTGGCGTCTGGTGCTGACCGATCAGTACACGTGGATGAACGGTCCGGATCTGGCGCGACAGGTGCTGCCGTGGCTTCAGTTCCAGGCGGGCGAATTGCGTCAAGGCCGGCTGCCGCTGTGGGACCCCTATCTTTTCGGTGGCCAGCCGCTGCTGGCGCAGGCGCAACCGGGCGTCGCCTATCCGCTCAACTGGATTCTGCTGATGCTCCCGCTTCGCGATGGCTGGGTCCAGCTTACATGGCTCCACTGGTACTACGTTGCGATCCACTTCATGGGAGTGCTGTTCGCCTATCGACTTTGCCGCGACGCCGCGTTGACCCGAACGGCCGCGGTAGCGGGCGCGGTGGTGTACGGACTGGGCGGATTCATGGGTCACAACGATTGGCCGCAGATGCTCAACGGAGGCGTCTGGATTCCGTTGGTGCTGCTGTGCCTGCTGCGGGTGGCGACCCGGGGGCAGGACGGCTGGTATGCCTCGGCCTGCGGCGGGATGTGCCTGGGCATGACGTTCCTTTCCGGCCACCATCAGGTGCCGATCTACACGTCGTTGATGGCCGCCGGGGTGTGGATCTGGATCGTCGCCAGCGGCTCATCGGAGACATGGAGACGCCGCGGGATGGCCGGAGTGTTCTTCTTTGTGGTGGCGGGGCTGGTAAGCGGCGTACAGTCGCTGCCGGCCTGGGAGTACGCGCAACACGCCTATCGTTGGGTGGGCACCGTACAGCCCGTGGGCGGCGGGGACAAGATCCCGTACAACATTCATGAGCAGTACAGTCTGCGTCCTGACTTCCTTCTGGGGATCCTGTTTCCGGGGATCGTGGGGCCAACCGGCGTGCTGGCGGGCGCGGCGGCTTTCGTGCTCGCCGGATGCGGCGTTGCGCTGGGATGGAAAAAGGCCGCGGTGCGTGTGGCGACCTTCGTGTGGATTGGCGGACTGCTGTTTGCGATGGGCGGTAGCGTGTGGTTCCACGGGCTTCTGTATGCGCTGGTCCCGATGCTCGAGAAGGCCCGGACGCCGGCCATGGCGGCCGCGGTGGCGCAGGCCGGCATCGCACTGCTGGCGTCGTTCGGGATCGACGAAATCGCCAAGCTGCTTCCGGCGGAGAGGCAGACTCGATTGCGTCCGGCGATTCTCGGAGCTTCGGGACTGGGCGCGGCGGTGTTCGCGATCTGGATGGTGCAGGCCATGATCCGGCAGGTGACGGGGGATCCGCGGTCACTGGTGACGGCCGTCTGCGCGCTGCTCACCGCGGCCGTGCTCGCGGCCTGGAGCCGAAGCGCTTTCTCCAACCTCGGTGCGCAAGCCTGTCTGATCGCGATCATCCTGATCGAGCTGGGCAACGGAATGGTCAGTTATCTGCCGCATCGTTCCAAGGGATACGGCGAGCTTGTCCGAATGCGGGACACCGCGCCCCTGGTTCGCGCCGTTCGCGAGGCCGCGGCCGAGAAGGGCGAGTGGGGACGCGTCGACTTCGGCGGGGCGCCCGGTGCACGGTGGCAGACCGAAGGATCGATCGGTGACTTCTACGGCATCGAAAGCTTTCACGGTTATTTGGCCAGCCTGACCACGAATCTGGTGGACGCCGGGATGGGCGACGAAGAGACGCTACTCCACTACGGGGTCCGCTACCGGATTTCGCCGGAACCGGTGGGGGGCTGGAACGAAATGGTGGCTCAATCCGATGGCTGGAAGTTGTGGCGTAACGGGCAGGCGTTTCCGCCGGTGTGGACCCTCCACTGGTCCGGGCCGCTCGACGACATGCTACCGGCGCCACGGATCGAAAGCTGCCGCGGCGGCGACGAGGCGTACCTGCTGCGGGAACAGAGCAATCGGGTTGTGCTTTGGGCGGAAATGGCCTGCCCCGGTGTGTTGGTTCTTTCGGCCACGGCTTACCCGGGTTGGCGCGCCTATATCGATGGCAAACCGGCGCCGATGCGCACCGCTTACGGGAGCTTGCGCGCGGTGGCGGTGGACGGAGGAAGCCATCGAGTGGAAATGCGGTACGAGCCAGGGAGTGTGCGATGGGGAGTCGGGCTGACGTTGGCGGGCTTTTTGCTGATTCTGATAGCGGGACCGCTTGACCTGCGCTATAAACTATAGTTAACTAAGATCTGCGTACTTAGTTTAAGCAAACCACCTATGCTTCGCTCCCTGCCCGAGGTACACGCCTCGGTGGCCACTTCCCAGACGTCGTTCTGGCGCCGCATGCTCGCCTTCGCCGGACCGGCTTACCTGGTGAGTGTGGGTTACATGGACCCCGGCAACTGGGCCACCGATCTCGAAGGCGGGGCGCGTTTCGGGTACAAGCTGATCTGGGTGTTGGTGTTATCGAACGCAATGGCGGTACTGCTGCAGACGCTGAGCGCGCGTTTGGGCATCGTGGCGGGACTGGACCTGGCACAGGCGTGCCGCGAATCGTACCCACGGGCGGTGAACTATTCGCTGTGGATCCTGTGCGAGATCGCGATTGCGGCTTGCGATCTGGCGGAGTTGCTGGGGGCGGCGATCGGATTGAACCTGCTGTTCGGGCTGCCGTTGCTGGCTGGGGTGCTGCTGATGACGCTCGACACGCTGCTGATCCTGTGGCTGAGCCGGTTCGGGATCCGATGGATCGAGGCACTCATCCTGGTGCTGGTGGCCACGATCGGCGGTTGTTTTCTGGTGGAGATCCTGTTGGCAAAACCGGCCTTGGGGGAGATGGCATCGGGACTGGTTCCGCGGATCGACAGCAGCAGTCTTTACGTGGCGATCGGCATCCTGGGCGCCACGGTGATGCCACACAATCTCTATCTGCACAGCGCGCTGGTGCAGACACGGCAGATCGGCACCGGCGCCGCCGACAAGCGAATGGCTTGCAAGTACAATTTGATCGATTCGGTGGTGGCGCTGAACGCGGCGCTGCTGGTTAACGGCGCGATTCTGGTGCTATCGGCCGCCACGTTTTTCAAACGCGGCATCGCGGTGACCGAGATCCAGCAGGCGCATGAACTGCTGTCGCCGCTGCTCGGCAGCGCGTTCGCGAGCGCATTGTTCGCCGTCGCGCTGCTGGCGAGCGGGCAGAGTTCCACTCTCACGGGCACGATGGCGGGGCAGATCGTGATGGAAGGTTTCCTGAACTTCCGGATGCGGCCGTGGCTGCGCCGGTTGATCACGCGGGCGCTGGCGGTGATTCCGGCGGCAATCACGGTATGGATCAGCGGAGAGGAAGGCACCTACCGGCTGCTCATCCTGAGCCAAGTGGTGTTGAGCATGCAATTGCCGTTCGCGGTGATCCCCCTGATTCAGTTCACCAACGACAAGGGCAGGATGGGCGAGTTCGCCAGCCCGGGCTGGGTGCGCGCGCTCGCCTGGACGGCCGCGGGGATCATCGTGGCGCTGAACCTGTGGCTGGTGGTGACCACCTTCGGGGAATGGTTATCGGCGGCGGGATCGTGGCAATGGCTGGTGGGGATCGCGGTCACGGTGCTGAGCCTGGCGATCGGTGGGCTGCTGGTGTTCGTGATCGCCGCGCCGATTCTGCCGGCCTGGCTGCGCACGGCAGGTAAGCCGCCGATCACGGTGCCGGATCTGGGGCGGGCGGAACCGTACCAAGCGCCGGAATACAAGCGAATCCTGGTGCCGCTCGACCATAGCGACCGGGACCGGGACGCGATCGCCCATAGCGCCGCGTTGGCCAAGGCCCACCGGGCGCGGCTTTACCTGGTCCACGTGGAGGAAGGCGTCACCAGCCAGGTGTATGGGGCGTACGCGAAAACAGCCGAGGTATCGACCGGCGAAAAATACTTCGACGACATTCTGGCGTCGCTGAGGGCACAGGGCGTCGAGGCGGAGTGCATCGTCCGGCACTCGCCGCGGCCCGGCGAGGAGATCGTCAAAGTGGCCACGCAGATCCGTCCCGATCTGGTAGTGATGGGCGCGCACGGACATAAGGGGTGGAGGGATCTTGTGTTCGGGACTACAATTGAATCAGTGCGCCATGCCCTGAAGGTTCCGGTATTGATTGTGAGGGATGAAGCCGAGCGGTAGCTCGCGGGGACGGAAGGGCTGTGGCGAGGCAGGAACCAGGGCGTGTCCCAACGACACAGCTCCAGGGCCTGAAAAGGTTTACGGGCTTTTCTTTTCAACTACTTGAAAATGGCAAGCGACCTGCCGGAGGATAAGACGATGAGGATCGCGATTTTGGCCATCGGAACCCTTGCGGTCTCGTTGTGCCCAGCCGTTCGCGCCGCCACGCTCGAAAAACTCGAGCTGGACGATATGATCCGCAAGGCCAGTGAAATCGTCCGCGGCCAGGTGACGGCCAAAAACGTCACCCGGCAGGGAGCGATCATATACACCGAGGCCACCGTGACGGTTACCGAGCGGTTGAAAGGGGAGACGAAGAAGACGGTGAAAGTCTCCACGCCCGGCGGGTCGATCGACGGCGTCACCCAGACTTTTCCCGGATCGCCGAACCTCCACACCGGCGCCGAGTATGTGTTTTTTCTGTGGACCGGGAAGTCCGGCGTCACCCAGATTGTCGGCCTTTCCCAAGGTCTGCTCGATCTGACGGAGGCGGTCACTGCTTCCGGCGCGAAGTTGTCGCGGGCGGCCATCGCCGATGGCGTGGTGGATCCCGATACCGGGAAACGGGTAGCGGACGCTCCGGTATCGCTCACACTCGGCACGTTGCGGAGCCGGGTGCGGTCCGTTCTGGGAGCCGCCAAGGAATAGAACATGCATATCCGGCAGCGGCCAATCTTCGTGAGAATCCTGGCACTGGCGGCCTTCTTCGGTCTTGTTTCCACCGCAAGCGGATACTATCACTTCGTCCACTTCCGGACGCGTTTCGGTCCCTTCCAACCGATCTACGAAAAGTTCAATCTGGCTACCTTGCCCGGACAAGCGGTGCCTTACTTCATCGCCGAACAGGGTCCGTCGCAGGTAGCCGCCAACGACAGCTTCGCGAGCCTGGTGAGCCAGATCCGCCTGGCCGCACGGGTGTGGAGCGAGGCGGACGGATCGAGCCTGAAGCTCACCTTCGCCGGATTGCAGACTCCGGGAGCCCCGCAATCGACACCGTCGATCGAAGTGGTTTTTCAGGAATTGCCGCCCGGGGTGTTGGCGATGGGCGGGCCATCGGTCCGCGGGGCAATTCTCGAGAGCCCGGACGGACCCTTCGTGCCGATCGAGCGGGCCACGGTGGTGCTTCCGGCCGACTTTTCCCAGCAGCCCACCTGGAGCGAGAGCTTCTTCCTCACGCTGACGCACGAGTTCGGCCATGCGGTGGGCCTGCAGCACAGCCTCACCTCGAGCGTAATGTCGACCTCGATCACGCGGGCGACGACAAAATCGAAGCCGTTGGCGCTCGACGATGTGATCGGGGTGGACATCCTCTACCCGGCGCGCAATCTGCAGGCCTCGAGCGGCACCATTCAGGGCCGTGTGATGGTGGAGGGATCGCCGGCGAACATGGCATCGGTGGTGGCGCTTTCACTCGACGGAACCGCGGTGAGCGCGCTCACCAATCCGGACGGTACGTATCAAATCCGCGGCATGCCGCCGGGATCGTACTACGTGTACGCGCATCCGCTGCCGCCGGCCATCGTGGGGGAAGCCTATAACGCGGGCATCACGCCACCGTTGGATGCCGACAGCCGCTACGTGCCGAGCACCGGGTCCTTCGATACGGCCTTTTTCCCGGCGGCCAAGGATCCGGTGGGAGCGCAGGCGATGGTGGTGTCGGCCGGGTTCGCCGTCGATGGAGTGAATTTCGACCTGAAGCGCCGCCAGAGCCGGCCGTTTTCGGCGTCCAGACATTCAGTTTTCCGGGCCAAGTGGCGGTGAAGCCGGCCTATCTGTCTCCGGAAGCGGCGCGTTCGTTCATCGTCGCAGCCGGCTACGGGCTCACCGACAAGGCGTCGGTTTCAGTGGCTGGGCGGATCGGCGGTGGTTCCGCCGGGTGGGGTGAAGCCGTACCCGCAGGATCCCCGGTACCTGCAGATCGACACTAATTCAACTGGGCTCGGGCGAAGGCGCGCGGCATCTTACCTTCGCCGCCGATGGCGACCTCTACGCTGCCCTCGGCTTTCCGGCTGGCTCGGCGCCTGCCTCCGCAAGTATTGTCGATGGTGCCTGGTTTCGACGGCGCGGGCAACCGAATCGTGGTGATCAACGGCACTGGGTTCACGCCGGAGACGCGTATTCTTTTCGACGGCGTTCCGGCGGTGATCCGAAGCAGGGCCGGCGATACGGTCACGGTGCTCGGCCCCGCCACCGCACAGGGCCAGCGCGCCATCGTGGTAGCGCTGAACGCCGACGGCCAGAGTTCGCTGTTCCTGCAGGCGCCGGCTCCACCGGCGGTGGAGTATGATTCGGCCGATCTCAGTGCCATCTCGATTTCGCCATCGCAACTCCCGGCTGGTGTGGAATCTGCCATCGATATTCAAGTAGGCGGCACCAATCTGCGGCCAGAATACGCGGCGCTTGCGCTCGGGTCGTCCGGCGTGACTATCCGCGATTTGTGGGTCACCGGGAACGGGCGGATGGTGGCCAACGTCACGGTATCGCCGTCCGTGGCGCCTGCCAGCTCGACCGTCACCGTCATCAATGGTGTTCGGATGGCGACACTGCCGTTCGGACTGCAAATCGGGGTATCGAACCCGCGGCAGTCCTACGTACGGGGCCGCGTCACCGATCCGGCCACCGGGCGAGCGGGCATTCCGGCCGGATCGCTGGCGGTGCTGCAAGTGGCCGGGCCTCTGGCCGAGACCGCCGCCACGTCGCTGCGGGTTTCGGTGAATGACCAGCCGGCGGTCGTATCGTCGTATGCCGGAGGCCAGTTGGTGTTCCGGGTCCCGGCTTCGAGTGCGAGCGGACCGGCGCTGGTGCGGATTGCGTCGGCCACCGGCGACGCCAGCCTTCCGGTGGCGATGGTAGTCGATCCGCCGCCGCCAGCCATCGTGTCGGCGCAAGTGTCGGGGATCAAAGTGGACTCCAGCCGGCCGGCGCAGCCGGGCGAAGTGATCTCCCTTACCGTCGCCGGTCTTGCCGATCCGGGGACGGAGGTGGCCACCGGCGCGGTTTTCGTGAATGTAGCGGCGATCCTGCATCCAGCGGTCAGCATCGCCGCGCTGAATGGCCAGCATGTGGTTCAATTCGTGCTGGACCGTTCGATCCCGGCCGGTCCGCAAACGGTTTCCATCACCGTCGACGGCCGCACTTCAGAACCCGCTCCGCTTCCGGTCCGCCGGAACTAGGGTCGTTCGAGGAGATTGCCTCGACTTGACCCGGGTCCAGTCAATTCGCTAGATTCGAAGAGTTCGAACTGAGCCGGGCCCCTAAGGCCGATTAGAATCAGTGATACCAATGAGCCTGTTTCGAATCAGCGTCCTTTTGTCGTTCGCCGCCATGACGGCGGCCATACTGGACGCCAAGCCAAAGAAACCGCCGAAGAGCTTCGTGCCGCCACCTGCGCCGGCATCGCAGCCGGAGACACGCATCGAGGACCCGCTTCCCGCGCTGCCGGGCGCCCAGCAAAGCAATGGCGTCGCTGTCGCCCCGGCGCGCCTTCTTCCGGGCCAGCAGCCGCTCGAGCCGGAAATGCGAATGGGGCTCGCGCAGCGGCATTATGAACGGGGCGCGGCATTCCAGGAAGACGGCGACATGGCGGCCGCCCGCATCGAATTCGACCAGGCGCTCGAACTGCTCACGTCCACGCCGCAGTCGATGCCCGGGCGGGGTCTCATCGTCCGCCGCTATCAGCAACTGGTGGAAGAGATCTACCGGATCGAATCGAGCAGCACGGAAGAAAACGAAAAAGAATCCGGTCCTATATTCGACCCTTCGCCGATTGAAGAGATCGCGGGGATGACCTTCCCGATCGAACCGGGGCTGAAGGACCGGCTCCAGGCACAGGTGCAGGCGACCGCCTCCCAACTCCCGCTCGAACTGGCCGATCCGGTGGTGAGTCTGATTCAGTATTTTTCGAGTCCGCGTGGCCGCGCCATTCTCACATCAGGATTCGTGCGCATGGGCCGGTACGCTCCGATGGTGCGCCGGATCCTCGATGAGGAGGGCCTGCCGCCGGAATTGATCTTCATGGCGCAAGCCGAGTCAGGCTTTCTACCGCGCGCGGCTTCCAATAAGCAGGCCATGGGAATGTGGCAGTTCGTACAATTCCGGGGACGGGAATACGGGTTGAAGCAGACGCCGCACACCGACGACCGGCTGGACCCGGAAATGGCCACGCGGTCCGCGGCACGGCATCTGCGGGACCTGTACACGCAGTTCGGCGACTGGCACCTGGCCATCGCCGGCTACAACTGTGGTCCGGTGGCGGTGGAACGGGCCGTGCAACGCACCGGCTATGCCGACTTCTGGGAACTGTACAAGCGGTCCGTGCTGCCGAGAGAGACCGCCAATTACGTGCCGATCATTCTCGCGATGACGATCATGGCGAAAAACGCCACCGATTACGGGCTCACCCAGGTGACGCAGGATGAACCGCTCGAGTACGACACCATCACCATGGCGGCCGACTCGCACCTGGCTTTGATCGCCGACATCGCCGACCAGCCCCTGTCGGCTATCAAGGATCTGAATCCAGCCGTATTGCGGCTGACCGCGCCCGCCGGTTATGCGGTCCACGTGCCCAAGGGCCTGGGTAAGCGTGTCCTGGCGGCTCTCGAATCGATCCCCGCGGCCAAGAGGTTGACGTGGCGGCTCCATCGCGTGAACCCAGGCGATACCACGGCCACCATTGCCCGGCAGTACCGGCTGAGCGAGAAGGCCGTTGTCGAGTCAAACCTAACGGCAACCCTCGATCCCAAGCCGGGCGACCTGATTGTCATCCCGGCTGCCTACCCCGGGGCCAAGCCAACGGTGAAGAAACGGACCACGCGCGCCCGGCGTTCCACCAGTTCGAAGTCGCGGACTTCCACCGCGAAGAAGACACCGCCGAGCCGACGGAGCACGTCCCGAAGGGCATCCCCGTCCAAGTCCAAGACGCCGGTAAGCAGCACGGGCGGAACCGCCCGGAAGCAAATCGCGCGCAAGTAGTCCGGCCGGGTGCGCCGCCGCTTGCGTTGCGGAGAAAACGCGGTATTCTAATCTAAAATTCAGGCTCAGGAGAGCAGGCATGGCGCATCGGTTAGTGGCACTTCCCCAGGACGACGATTTCGACTTTCCCTATGACAGCGAGCATCTCGACGTCGATTCCGAACTTCGGGAATACGATCTCGACGACGACGAAGTGGCGATACCGGCGGCGGCCGTGAGAGCAGCGATTCCACCTCCGTACCAGGAACCCCCAACCCCTCCGCCTCCGGCGGAGCTGGAGCCCAGTCCGATACTGGCGGCGCCATCAGCCATCCTGGAACTGGAGGCGGCCCCGGAACCGGTGCTCCTGCCCGCTGCGAAAATGCCGGCGCGGATCGAGAGCCGTCCCGCCAAAGGTGTGAAGAAGCCCCCGGCGACCAAGGCTCCGGGTAAGAACGCAGGCGTGAAGAAGACCGCGCCGGGGAAGACGGCTGTCCAGCTCACTGCAACCAAGCAGGCAGCGCTGGAGAAATCAGCCCCCAAAGCGGCCGCGGTGAAGAAGGGACCGGCCGCCAAGGCAGCCAAGCAAACAGCGGCTCCGGCCAAGGCACTCCCGGCCAAAAAGGGCCTGTCCCCAAAAGCTGCGGCCAAACAGGCTCCGGCCAAACGGGCTCCGGCGAAGCAGGCTCCAGCGGGGAAGACGTCATCCAAGCAGGCTGGCGCCAAGGGGAGCCCCGCAAAGCCGCAGGCTGCGAAAAAAACGGCTCCGAAGAGCATACTGAAAAAGACGGCCACCAAGCGCAAATAAGGACCGGTCACGGCCCGCCATGCCCATCCAAGCCCGCCGATGGCTGCGAAAGATGCGAGGGGGCTCTCAAGCGCAGCTCATCGAAGCCGACGACGGGCATTGCTACGTCGTCAAACCCGTCAACAACCCGCAGCATCGCCGCATCCTGGTGAACGAATGGATCTCGGCCGTATTTCTCCGCTACCTCCAAATCCACACGCCGGAAACTGTATTCATTGAAACTGCCGTCGAATTCCTGGAGCAATTCCCGGATTGCCGTGTCGAATCCGGCAACCGGAGCGCACCATGGGACTCCGGCTGGCAGTTCGGATCGCGCTATCCGGGCGATCCGGGCCGGACCGCCGTGTATGACTTCCTCCCCGACGCCATCCTCCCGCGCGTGGCCAACGCGGCCGACTTCCGGGGCGTGCTGGTTTTCGACAAATGGGTGGCCAACGCCGACGCGCGCCAATGCATCTTCTATCGTGCTGAGATGCGCGAGGCGTGGGAGAAAGGGCCCGGACGCGCCGCCTACGCCGCCAGCATGATCGACAACGGGTACGCCTTCGATGGACCGCATTGGCGATATCCGGATTCTCCCGTGGGCGGGCTCTATCATCGTCCGGCCGTCTACGCCACCGTCCGGGGGTGGGAGGACTTGGAGCCCTGGTTGAGCCGCGTGCGCACATTTCCCGAAGAAGTTGTGGACCAGGCGATGCGCGAGATCCCCGAAACCTGGCTCGACGGCGAACACGGCGAACTCGAGCGCATGCTGGAACGGCTGCTCGAGCGCCGGCGGCGAATCGCGGATTTCATCGACGACCTGCGCCGCGGGGCGCGCGCTAATCCATTCCCAGAGTGGCGCTGATCGATTGCGCGATACGGTGCGCCGTCGCCGGAGCGAGCAGGATTCCGTTCCGGTAGTGGCCATAGGCCAGCCACAACCTGCTCTCTTCCACTTGGCCGATGGCTGGCGCCGACGCGTCAATACCGGGACGAAAGCCGATCCAGGACTTGTAGGGCGCATCCGCGATCAGACGCGGGATGAGCCGCATGGCGCGCGCGCGAATCGCCGCCACGGTCGACTGATCGGTGGCCGCATCGAAGCCCACACGCTCCTCGGAGGTGCCGGCCACCAGGAGGCCGGAACGGCGCTGGAGCAGGTAGGTGTGCGCATGGCGGAGAATCGGCCCCAGCCGCCCCGCCTCCACCTGGAACCCCATGAGGTGCCCGCGCACGGGGACCGATTCGGCCAGCCGATGCGGCACGCCGTTCACCGTGACGGCGATGCGGGACGCCCAGGCGCCGGCGGCCAGTACGGCGGCGTCGCATTCGATTACTTCGCGGGCGATCGCTTCGCTGGCGGTCCGGACCACAACGCCGCGCGCGGTGGCCTCGATCGCCGACACCTCCGCGCTCACGGGAGGCTGGATGCGATGCAAGAGCCGGACGACATCCACCGGGTCGACGATCGCGTCCCGGGGATAGTAGAGCGCGCCACGGGGCTCTCCGTCGAGGGCAGGCACATGCGCGGCGATTTCCGCGTGAGAGAGCCAACGGGAGGCAATTCCGATGGAGGCCTGCTCGCGCGAGCGCAGGTCGAGCAGCCGCCGTTCTTCGTCGTCCCAGGCGATCTCCACCGCGCCGCTCTGCCGAAAGTCGACAGTGGGGACGAATCCCCGGCTCGCGGCGGCCGCCTTCAACTCCGCCACGAAGTCCGCATAGCGCGCCGCACTGTCGAGGGCGAGGGAAGACCACGGCGACGCCTGGGTCACCTCCGCGCCGGGAGCCAGCATCCCGGCTCCGGCGCCGCTAGCTTGTCCGGGAAGGGGCCCATTGTCGAGCAGTGTGACCGCGATTCCCCGCCGGCGGAGCATCCATGCGATCGCCGACCCAATGATTCCGGCTCCTGCTACCACCACGCGCGGCGACATTGTTTTATCGTACAAGGTTCCACCTCGCAGCCGCCGTAATATACAACGCCAGGGTCCGCCCCGGGAAACGCCGAGATACAATGGTGTCGAAGCGGCGGTTGCCCCGCGCCCTATGCACAAACTACTGCTCCACAACGATCAGATCGTGCCCACATCGCAGGCCACCGTCTCACCGGGGCAGGTGGGCTACCTGAACGGCTGGGGGGTTTTTTCGACCCTACGTGTGATGGACGGTGTCTTGTTCGCGTTTGAACGGCACTGGAAACGGATGGAGCACGACGCGGAGCGGCTTCGCGTGGCGATGCCGGCCGATCGAGGCCGCTTCCATGACCAACTCCTTGGACTGGTGCGCGCCAACGAAGCCTTCAACGCGACGCTCCGCGTGGCGATCGTGCGAAACCGCGGCGGATTTTTCCAGGCGGAAGGCATCGCCATCGATTCCGACATTGTGGCGTTCACCGCGGACCTGCATGACTGGGGATCGGGCGTGGCGCTCAGCATCCAGGAGAACGCGCGCCACGGCGCGTCTCCATTCGCCGGAGCGAAAATCACCTCGTGGGCGCAGAATGTCACGTGGCTCGAGACGGCGCGCGAGCAAGGTTTCGATGAGGTGATTCTGCTCGACGAACATGGGCGTGTCAGCGAGTGTACGTCGGCCAATATCTTCGCGGAAGTGCGCCCGGGCGAGGTGTACACGCCTCCCCTTTCGTCGGGGTGTCTGCCGGGTATAACCAGAGCCATCCTCCTCGAGGAGCTTCGTGCCGATCAGTACGAGATCCGCGAAAAGCACTTGTCTCTCGAGGATCTATATGACGCGGAATCGGTCTTTATCACGTCCACTACGCGCGAGGTCCTTCCCGTGGTGGCGATTGCCGGCAGGAGTCTCCATTCCACTGGAGTGACTGCGCGAAACTTACACGGCGCCTTCCGGGCCTACGCGAAGGCTTATGTGGAAAGCGCGGCCGCTAAGCAGGCCGTAAGTACCATCGGATGACTCCAGTACTCGCTAGTGGCATCGCCCTATTGCCTTCTAAGTCCCATTGGTACTATGATAGACCTTATCTCGGAGATGATTTCCGTCTGTTCCAAGTGCCGTTCCAAGAACACCCGCATGGTGAGAGCCAAGGGTCTCTGGCAGCACCTGACGACGCTATTGGGCTTCTACACGATTCATTGCAAGGATTGCGGCGCACGGCAAAAAATCCCATTTTACGGCATCAGCATTTACGCGCGATGCCCGAATTGCCTGCGCGAGGACCTCAGCGACTGGGCCGAACCGTATCGATTTCCACCCCGCTATCAGCGCTGGCTGCGGAATTTCGGAGCCAAAGGGCATCGCTGCTCGCCCTGCCGGATCAACTTTGTAAGCTTCCGTCCCCGCCGGGAAGATTACGTGCCGTCCTGGCGCCAACACGGCCGGAATGAGCGCGCCGCCACTCCCCCGGAGCGCAAGCCGCAGGAACCAATCCGCTCGCACTGATCGCATCCTGATCCGCGCCACCAACTGGTTGGGCGACGCCGTGATGTCGCTGCCGGCCCTACGCGCCGTTCGCCGTTATTTCCCGTCGGCGGACATCTCCGTGCTTGCGCTGCCCGCGGTGGGCGACCTGTACGCGCGGGAGTCTTTCGCGGACCGGATCCTTCCGCTCCACGCATTGCGCGGATGGCGCGATTGGGGCGGGAAGCGCCGGGCCGCCGCCGAACTCCGCGCGGGGGCCTTCGACAAGGTCCTGTTGTTGCCCAATTCGTTCGAGTCCGCGGCGCTGGTGTGGGCAGCGGGTATCCCGGAGCGGGCCGGTTACGATCGCGACGGGCGAGGGATCCTGCTGAGCCACGCGGTGCCACGGCCACGCCCGGGAGAGATCCCGCGGCACGAGGTCTACTACTATCTGGAACTGATCCGGCGTCTGGGATGGCTGGATGCGCTCCCGGGCGAGGTCTCGATCGAGATGGAGCAAAGCGGCGCGATGGCTGCCGCAGGACACGAAAAGCTCGCTGGACGCGGGTTGAGTGGTCCCGTTATCGGCGTCTGCCCCGGGGCTGCTTTCGGAACGGCGAAACGGTGGCTTCCGGAGCGATTCGCGTCCGCGGGCGCGCGTCTGCAGCGGGAGACCGGCTGCGCGATCGCGATCTTCGGCGCCGCCGGCGAGCGCGATGTCTGCCAGACGGTGGCCGGCCTGATCGAAGGCGAAGGTGGTTCGGCACAGTCGCTGGCGGGGGAAACATCGCTTCGCGACTTTATCGATATGGCGGCCGCCTGCCGACTGTTTCTCACCAATGACTCCGGGTCCATGCACATCGCCGCCGCGCTCGGCACCCCCACGGTGGCGGTGTTTGGCGCCACCGACGCGACCGCGACCGGCCCATCGGGCCCCAGCGCCACGGTGATCTACAGAAAGGTCGATTGCAGCCCGTGTTTGCTCCGCGAGTGCCCTATCGATCATCGCTGCATGCACGCCGTGGATGCAAAAACAGTAGCGGATGTGGCCCTAAACCTGCTCCAATAGATAGATTGGCTCCCGGCGGCCCCCTGAGCCGCGGGCGCTTGCGGACCAGAGTGGACACCCGTCGAAAAATCAGCGTTGCGCCGCCGGAATCCGACCCGGGCACGGTCTGGGTGCGCGCATACTTTGACCCTGTTCTGCCGCATCACGCGCGGATGCTGGCGAGGCACAAGCAAGGCGCCGAACGGCTGGGCGTGATTATCGCGCCGCTCGAGGAATCGCTTCTGCCGGCTACGGCTCGGGCTGAAATCGTCGCCTCGCTCGAGTGCGTGGATCTGGTCCGCGCGCCCGGCGCCGAGACGCCCGCCGGCACTGGCGTCATCGACGAATGCGAGAGCGACTTGCGGGAACGCGGGCGGTTTCTCCAACACGTCCTCGCCCGGCACGGGAGGCTCCGGGAATAACCTTGCGGATCCTGCTAGTGCGCCTCGGCGCCATGGGCGACATCATCCACGCCCTTCCGGCAGCGGCCACCATCCGCACGGCGCTCGGGCACTGCTCGCTCACCTGGATGGTGGAGCCGCGGTGGGCGCCGCTGTTGGCCGGCAATCCCTACGTGGACGAACTTCTCCCGTTTGACCGCCGCTCGGCGGCTGGGATCCGGGACGCGATCGTGAGCCTGCGCAGAGGCAGCTTTAGCCTCGCGCTGGACCTGCAGGGGCTGATCAAATCCGCTCTGGCCGCCGTCATCGCACGGCCGGACCGCGTATTCGGGCTCCACCGGTCGCTGGTCCGCGAAAAGCCCGCCGCCCTTTTCTACTCTTCCGCCGTCGAGTCCAGCGCGGCACACGTGGTGGACCGCTACATCGACGTGGCTCTCGCCGCCGGGGGCGGACGTCCGGCGCGCCTGTTCCCCATCCCCGCCGGAGAAGCGGAGGGCGAACTCCCGGCCGGCCGTTTCATCCTGGCGTGCCCACTGGCCGGCTGGACCTCCAAGCAATGGCCGCTGGAACACTGGGAGGCGCTTGGCCGGCGGCTGGGCGAAGCCGGCGTCCCGCTGGTGCTCAATGGGCCTCCGGCGGCCGCCGCGACGCTAGCGAAAGTAGGTAGCGCGCACGTGCATCTATCCGGACTCCCGGGACTGATCGACGCCTCGCGGCGCGCGCTGGCGGTGGTGGGGGTCGACAGCGGTCCCTTGCATCTGGCGGCTGCGCTGGACAAACCCGGGGTGGCCATCTTCGGCCCGACCGACCCCGCGCGCAACGGACCCTATGGCGAATCGATTCGCGTTGTGCGCGCGCGCGACGCCGAGACCACCTACCGGCGCGGGACCGAGATCGCACCCAGCATGCGCGCCATCTCGCCGGAATCGGTGTTTGAAACCTTGACGGCTGCCCTCACGGGGACGCGAGGGAGCTGACTACCTGTATGGAAATGAACCCGAGAGCGCGCCGGTATTGGTTCCCCAAACACTACGCCGATGAGGTGCAGCGGCTGCGCGTGCCGCTGGGGTTCGCGATGGTGGCGCTATTCGGGTGGTATGCGCAGCCGGAGAAATGGTCGCTTTGGGCGGGAGTCCCTGTGTCGCTATGCGGATTGTGGATCCGGGCATGGGCGGCGGGCCACCTGGCGAAGAACGAAACGCTGGCGACGACGGGCCCGTTTGCCTATGTTCGCAATCCGCTGTATTTGGGGACTCTCATCGTGGCGCTGGGGTTGGCACTGGCGGGGCGGCAAATCGGATTGGCGGCGTTGTTCGCGGCAGCGTTCGTATTCGTCTACCTGCCGGCGATGGAACTGGAAGAGCAACACCTGCGGCACTTGTTTCCCGAGTATGGGCCCTACGCGGAGCAGGTTCCGATGTTGATGCCTCGCGGAAAGTCCTCTTACGAAGGGGGACGATTTCGATGGTCTCTGTACCGCAGAAATCAGGAATACCAGGCGCTGGCGGGACTGGCCGCGGGAATCGCCTTTCTGGTTTGGCGATCCGGACTCCTCTGATGGAGTGGACTCACGCAATAGGCGGCGCGATTGGCCAGCAGGAAGCGGGCGGCCCCATCGGGCTTTGCGGCTTCGAACAGACAAGTGCGAGAACCTGCCCGGCCTTCCACGCGAACGCAATGGTCCTGCTGGCTTACTCTGAAGGCCATCCTGGCGCCATGATGAGCCCGCAGTGCGTCGAGCGGACCGATGCCCCCGTTCATGAACAGATGCACTTGCCCGTCGTATCCGATCAGGACATCGACGCCGGTCACTTCGCCTCCGGCATTGCGAACGCCTTCGGCCGCGTTCAGCAACTCCGTCGCATTGTTCCAGAACGATCCTGAGGCGTCTGCCTCCCTCCCGCTCCGTATTCGCCCCGCGACGGCTTGCCTCACAGTTCCCTCATCGGACCGGAGCCGCCGTTCTGCGAGAATAAAGAGTCATCGTGATGGCGGTCCAAACCCCGCTCCCGGCCTGGTTCCGCTTTCCCCCGCCGTTGCGCCCGCGTTCGCCTCGCCGGAGCCGCGCTGGCGGTGACCGGGCTGTGCCTGGCCGCCCCGCCACCCACGGCGAAAGATATCGAGGCGGTGGCCACCGCGAGCCCAGCCATTCTCAACAGTCACTGGGGCGCCATGTTCCTCCGCCTCCAGACCGGGGAAGTGTTGTTCAGCCGCAATGCGGACTCGCTGTTTACGCCCGCCTCCAACGCCAAGCTCATTTCCACAGCCGCAGTGCTGACTCAGCTTGGGGCGGACTACCGCTTCCGTACCCGCCTGCTGGCCGCCCGCGGCCCCGACGGCGCCGGAGTGCTGCATGGCGACCTGGTGCTGGCGGGCGGCGGCGACCCCACTCTCGGCGCTCTCGCGGTCCCCTACCGGGCCACCGGACATGCCACCGATCCGCTGGCGCCGCTGGCCGGGATGGTCGAGCAGGCCTGGAACGCCGGTCTCCGCCGGGTGGAAGGCGACATCGCCGGGGACGACACCCGATACTCCTGGATGCCCTTCCCGGAGGGATGGGCGCAGGACGACACTGTTTTCGGCTACGGCGCTCCGGTGAGCGCGCTCACCCTCCACGACAACCTGTTCGAACTCCGCGTGCGTCCCACCGTGGCCGGCCAACCTCCCCGGCTCGACATCGATCCTCCGCTGCCCTACTTCACGTTCGACAACCGCGCAGTCACGGTAGGTGGAGCGGCCCCGGGCAGCGCCCCCGCCAAGTTGTACCTGGATCGCAGCCCAGGCTCGCGGCACATCCAAATCCGCGGCACGGTGGCCGTCAACCGCACCCGGACGTATGAGCTCGCCGTCGACGATCCCGCCGCATACGCCGCCTTTGCGCTGCGCGAGTTGCTGATCCGGCGCGGCATCGCCGTCACCGGCGGCTCTCATACGCATCATCGGCCTCCGGGCCAACCGGCGGAGGAACAGCCGGCAGTGGAACTCGCGGCGCGTTCTTCCCCGCCCCTGATCGAGATTCTCGAAGTGATCGACAAGGTGAGCCACAATCTCTGGGCGGAGATGGTGCTGCGGGAAGCGGCCCACGCCGCCGCCATCGACGACACCGATCCCTCCGCGCTCACGAGCGCTTTCCTCGGGCAAGCGGGAGTGCACGACACCGAATACAAACTCGTGGACGGGTCGGGGCTTTCGCGGCTATCGCTGGTGAGTCCGGCAGCCCTGGTCCGACTGTTGCGGCACATGGCGTCGGCGGGAAAGCCGGAGCCGTGGCTCGGATTGCTACCGCTGGCAGGCCGCGAGGGCACACTCGAGAACCGTTTCCGCAAACATGCCCGTGGGAGAATCGCCGCGAAAACGGGCACTCTCTCCGGAACCGGAGCCCTTTCCGGCTACGCCTTCGGAACCGATCCGGAGGACACGATCGTATTCTCGGTGCTGGTGAACAACGCCAACGCGCCTGCCTCTGAGATCCGGTCGTTCATCGATCAGATGGCCGAGTTGTTCGTGCCGTAGAAGTACCCCTTCCGCTGGTCCCCTGCGTGATAGTAGGATAACCGGGATGCCCGTCAAATACCGATACGAAGAGTTCACCTGGCCCGAGATCCGGGATGCTGTCGCGCAGAACCGGGTCGCCGTGCTGCCGGTCGGCACGATCGAACAGCATGGCCCCCATCTGCCCCTACTCACCGACGTCATCACGGCCACGGAAATGTCCCGCCGCGCCGTTGCGCTTATCCCCGAGGAGGCAGTGCTGCTCCCCTCGGTCTACTACGCTTTCAATGAGCACCACCTCGACTTCCCGGGCACCATCGCGGTGCAGGGGGACACTTTCATCAACTACATTTCCGACATCGGCAAGAGTCTCGCGCATCACGGCTTCCGGAAAATCCTGCTCGTGAACGGCCACGGGTCCAACGTTCCGTTCCTCGACATCGCCGCCCGCAACATCACCAATCACTCGGCGGCCATCTGCGCGATGATCCCGTGGTGGAGTCTGGTTCCCAAGGCATTGTTGAAGCAACTCCGTGAATCGGAGTTCCCGGGGGGGATGGCGCACGGTTGCGAACTGGAGACTTCGGTGCTGCTCTACCTGTGCGGCGATCTGGTGCAGATGGACAAGGCGGAGAAAGACCTTCCGGTCCAGCGGTCTGAATTTTTCTATTGGGATCTGGAGTCGCCGTCGCCCGTCTTTTTCCAGGAGTTCTTCAGCCGCTACTCACGAACGGGGACGCTCGGGGATCCCACCAAAGCAACCCTTGACAAAGGCCGTCAATTCACCGAGGCCGTCATCGAGCGGCTGGTTCACCTGATCCGGGACCTGCGCAATCGGACGATTGAGCCCCAGGTGGACCATCACTGAGTCCGCGGGCACACACAGGGCGGCGAGGCTCAAAGCAGGAATCTACTCGCCCTCGGTGGTCTCCCTCCCGTCGGCTTCCGCCGGGGGAGCCTCCGCCGGGGAGGCTTGCGCCAAGTGCCGGCTTACCGCGATCAGCAGTTCGGCCCGTTGGACGGGCTTGGCCAGGTACCCCTGCATACCGCTTTGCGCGCACGCCCGCCGCTGCTCATCGGAGAAATTCGCGGTTAGGGCAAGAATGGGAACGTTCTCGTACCCGGCAATACGGCGCATTTCGCGGCACGTAGTGAAACCGTCCATGCCGGGCATCTGGAGGTCCATCAGCACCAGATCGAACGAGCCCGTGGCCGCGAGCGTTAGGGCGCGCTCTCCGCTTTCGGCCAACTGCACCGCGTAGCGGCCCTTTTTGAGCGCGTGGCTCACCACAGCCTGCGCGATTCGATTGTCGTCTACCACGAGGACCCTGCGGACCGTTTCGCTCTCGGAGAAGGGTGCGGGTTCCGCCGCCGCTGTCGACACTTGCAGCGGGAGCAGCACCTCAAAGACGCTGCCACGGGGCCCGCTGCCCTCCCCTACGCCGCTGCGCACCGAGATATAGCCGCCCATGCCGATCGCGATCGTTCGCGCGAGCGTCAGGCCCAGTCCCAAGCCACGATACATCCGGGCCAGTCCGCCATCGAGTTGCCGGAACGAATCGAAGATCACCTCGAGCTTGTTGGCGGGGATGCCGATCCCTGTGTCTGCCACGGCAAACCGCACCCAGCGGCGGTCGGAATCGGTTTGCGCCGCCCCCGGCCAACCCAAAACTTCCGTTTCCACCTTGGCGGAGAAACGGATCTCCCCCTCTGTGGTGAACTTCGCGGCGTTCCGGAGCAGATGCCCGAGAAGTTGGCGGAAGTGAACCTCATCGGCGATCACTGTCTCCGGGAGTTGCGGATCCCATTCGGTGGTCACTTCGAGATTCTTTCCCCGTACCGCGGTCACCGTTTCTGCCCGCAACGCCTCGAGCACGGGCTCAAGGGCGAACTCGGAAGCTTCCAGCCGGAACTTGCCGGCTGTCCACGCGGAATAGTCGAGGATCGAATTCAGCGAGTCCAGAAGCTCCCGCGCACAGCCCCGCAGCGACTCGAGATAGTCACCTTGTTCCTCCGACATCGGAGTTTCCGCGAGCAGATCGGCCATTCCGATCACACCGCTCAGCGGGGTCCGCAGTTCGTGGTTCAAACTTGCCAGGAACTCGCCCTTGAGCTGATCGTACTCGTTCCGCTGCGACAAGTCCGGTGTGGCGCCGGAATTGCCCGCCACGGCAGAATTGAGAGAAGTTAGCCCGGCGCTCATGCCCCCATTTGATCGACGGAACGCACCACGGGCTTTAGTACTTTCCCCGCAGTTGTTGGCCGGAATCACAATAATGGGATCGGGAAACCCCTTACCCCATCTGCTCTCACGGATATCCCCACCGCTGCCCACGAATGGTACTGCGCACAAATCGAAGGGGTTACCACCCCCGGAAACGCCAAGCCGCGAACGCGCCCGCGCCGGCAATCATGGCGGTTAGTCCGCCAGCCACGCGCCAACCGAATCCGCGATTTCCGCCGGCGAAGGCAATCGCGGACTTGGCCACACCGTTGCTGGCGAGGGCGGTATAGATGCCCCACCAAGCGAGGTTCTCCCCGATGGAGCTGTCGTGCGCCATGCGGCCGAGGGAAACGGTCACCGAGTCCACGTCGAGGGAGCCTGCGAGGGCGCCGGTCCAGGACGTCGCGACGCCGCCATAGGTTGCGTTCACCCATTTGATGGTGAGGATGATGGCCGAGAAGGCCAGCCCGAACTTGAGAGCCGGAGCGATCCGGAAGGGGTTGGTGACAACGGGTCCGGCAGCGGCCATGGCGGGTTCCTGGCGGCTCCAAATGCCAAAGATGACTAAACCGATCAGGCAAGCGACGGCAAACACGGGCGCGGTGCGGGCGGCCAGATCGGGATGAACCACGGCGAGGATCGCCCACACGCGGGGAAACTGGATGGCGTTGGCGAGTACGGCCGAAGCGCCATAGATACGGGTGTGGCCGGGGTTGTCGCGATCCTGTTCAGCGAGCGAAGCGGTCACGGCGGTGGTGGAAGTGAGCGCTCCCAACACGGCTGTCAGCCGGAGCCCCCGCGAGGCGCCCAAGAACTTTTGGAGGAAGTATCCGGCGAAAGAAATCGAAGACACCAGGATCACGAAAATCCACACCAGCCGCGGTTCGAAAAATTCGTAAGGACCATAGGCGCCCTGGGGCAGGATGGGATAGATGACGAAGATGGCGGCCAGGAACCGGATGGTGTCGCTGAACTCGGCGGCCGTAATGGTCTCGTGGACGAAGGTGTCAAGGGCGCGCTTGGCCTCGAGCGCCGCCACCAGCACGATCGCGACACTCACCGCCACCGGACGCACGGCAGTCAGCCCGGGCGACGCGGCCGCGTAGGCGAGCCCAAAAGTCGCCACCATGGCCAGTTCGGTCGTCATCCCCGATTCGGGCGTCAAGCCCCGCCAGGAACAAACGAGGGTAACCACAACCACGGCAGCCAGCAGCGTCACCGTCAGCGCCGCATTCTGAACCACTCCGCACAGACCGCCGATGAGCGAGGCGATGAGGAAGTCCCGCAAACCGGCCCGCGACGGTTGCTGGACCATTTCGCGCTGCAAACCGACCAGGAGGCCGAGCAGCAGCGCCACCGCGATTCCGATCCAGGGCTCACCAGGGGACATGGTTTCCGCACCCCCATCGTAACGCGGAGCCTATCGTGCGGCAGCCTTCGACCAGAAGCACGTGGACGAGTTTAGCCGCGGCGCACCGGCCACTCGGCCGATTCCGTCCGCGCCCCGGCGAACAACTGTTCCATTTTCCGAACGATCGGCTGGTTCGCCGCAGCGACGTCGTTGGTCTCGCCCAGATCACGCTTCAGGTCATACAACTCGATCGGCTTGGCGGGACCCAGCCGGACCGCTTTCCAATCGTCCTGGCGAATCGCCTGATGGAATCCGCGCTCGTGGAATTCCCAGTACAAATAGTCGTGCTTGCGTTGCGGGCGGCCGAGAAGCTCTGGGGCAAACGAGATTCCATCGATCCCCTCCGGCGCCGCCGCGCCGGCGAGCTCGCACGCAGTGGGGAGAAAGTCCCAAAACGCGAGTTGGTGGTCGCTCTTGGAGCCTGCGCGGATGGTTCCCTTCCAACGGGCCAGGAACGGGACACGGATGCCGCCCTCATACAGATCGCGCTTGATGCCGCGAAGGGGACCGTTGTCGTCGAAGAAATCCGGATTGTGCCCGCCCTCGCGATGCGGGCCGTTGTCGGAGGTGAAAATGATGAGCGTGTTCTCGTCCTGACCGGTTGTCTTCAGGGTGTCGAGGATGCGGCCGATGTCGCGATCCATGCGTGTGACCATGGCGGCGAAGCCTTTGTCGGGGGCAGGCCAGTCCTTGCTGGTGTAGGGTTCAGTGGAGGGGACCTCCATGCCGTTGACGGCGTCACGGCCCATCTCGTTGTTGGCGTGCGGGATGGTGAGCGAGAGCTTCAGGAAGAACGGACGCTCGTCTTTCTTCTTCAGGAACTCGAGCGTGCGAGCGGCAAACAGGTCATGGGCGTAGTCCTTGCGTTGGGTACCCATGTTGCCGCGGGCGAGGAACGAGGTCTCCTGTTCCAGCAGGTGCTCAGGATAGTAGTTGTGGGCGTGGAGCTGACTGAAGAATCCGAACCATTCGTCGAAGCCCTTGCGCGTCGGATAGCCGGTTGAACCCAACTGCCCGAGCGACCATTTTCCGAACAGGCCGGTGCGATAGCCCGAGAACTTGAGAATCTCGGTGACGGTGAGATCCTGGGGGCGCAGCGGCAAGTCCGGGGACATGTTGCCGCGGGTGCGTCCGTGGCCGGTGTGATAGCCGGTCATGAGGCAGCAGCGGGACGGCGCACAGACGGTGGAACCGGCGTAGGCCTGGGAGAACTGCATGCCCTCGGCGGCAAGCCGGTCTATGTTGGGCGTCTGAATCTGCTTTTGTCCGTAACAGCCGAGGTTGCCGTAACCGAGGTCGTCGGCGAGGATGAACAGGATGTTCGGCTTGGTGCGGGTCTGGGCCGGACTGGCGTTGGCCAGGAGCCCGGCGGCGAGCGAGGACGAAAGAAATTGGCGACGGGGAAGCGGCACGGCTGTACTCCTTTTCATGGAACGAGGGTGTCTTGCTAGTCTACCGCGGACCGGCAAATGTGCCGGGTCTCGAGCCGATGGCGCCTCTTGGCTCGATTTGATAAAGGGCAACGCCAACGCTCCGATATGAAATTGAGGACTGACAAAGGACAAGCTTTGCTACTGGCCGGGAAACGACACACGCCGCACCGAAGGGCCGATCCGGCGAAACTGCTGCGATCGATTTCCCCTTTTCCGGCCGTGGCGCGGAAACTGTTGAGTATCGTGGACAAAGAAACTTGCACCATCCCGGAGGTGACGCAAATTGTGCGCGCCGACGCCGTTTTCGCGTCCGAGGTGCTCCGTCTTGCCAACTCGGCGGTGTTAGGGCTTCGCTACGAGGTTCTGAACATCATGCATGCGGTTACCGTTCTGGGTACAGACCGGTTACGGGCGTTGGTGCTGACCGTGGCGATGCGGGACTTTCTGAACGGCGCGGCGCAGGCCGACCTGCTGCGGCGTTGCTGGCGCCACAACTTCGCTTCCGCGCTGGTGGCAGAGGCGCTCGCTGGATCCTGCTGGTTGGACCGTTCCGACGCCTATACGGCGGGGCTGTTGCACGACCTCGGCCAACTTGCGTTGATCTCGCAATTCCCCACACGCTACACAGAACTGCTCGAAGCATCCCCGGACCTCACCAGACTTCTGGAGGCCGAGAGCGACGCATTCGGCCTCAATCACTGTGAGGCAGGACAATGGCTGGCCGATCACTGGTGCATTCCACCAAAGCTGCGCGGGATCGTTTGCCGCGACATCGCAGCCAGTGAGCCCGACGCCAGCGGACATAGCGTCTCGCTGGCCCGGCTCTCGGTGCTCGCTTGCGATATCGCCAATTCGCTCGATTTCAGACTGAGGCAGGACCCGGATCACGGCGGAATCGACGCCCGCACCATTCTGGAATCGGGACTCCCGCTCGACTCCTGGAACGCCCTCGAGCCTCAACTCGGGGAACTGATCGATACGATCCCGTTCAAAATCAACGCGTTCGAAACCGAATTCCTGCACTGATTCCGGAGGCGGCAACTCAGAGCTGGCGCAAACGCCGGCCTGCCTCGGCCAGTGTCTCCAACTTCTTGCAGAAGCAGAACCGGACCAGCCCCGCACCATCGCGCGGATCCTCGAAGAAGCTCGACCCCGGTACCGCGGCCACCCGCGCCTTGGCGAGCATATGGCGGGCAAACGCCATGTCGTCGGGGAATCCGAACGGAGAGATTCCCGCCATCACATAGTAGGCGCCGCGCGGGGTGTAGGGCTCCAGACCGGCGTCGCGCAGGTAACCCGTGAGCAGGTCCCGCCGTTGGCGGTAGCTTTCGCCGAGGCCGGCGTAGAACTCCTCACCAAGACCGAGAGCCATCACGGCGGCCTGCTGCATCGGTGCGGGCGAGTTCACGGTCAGAAAGTCATGCACCTTGCGGATCGAGTCCGCCAGGTCCGGCGCTGCCAGCACCCAACCCACACGCCACCCGGTTACGGAGAACGTCTTGCTCATCGAATTGACGAGGATGGTCCGGTCCCGCATGCCGGGAATGGTCATCAGCGGGATGTGGCGCTCGCCGTCATAGACGATGTGTTCGTAAATCTCGTCGGTGATGGCGAGCGTATCGAACTCCTGGCACAGCGCGGCGATGGTTTCCAGTTCCGCGCGCTGAAACACCTTGCCGGTGGGGTTGTGGGGCGAGGTGAGAATGATCGCCTTGGTGCGCGCGGAGAATGCGCGGCGAAGTTCTTCGGGATCGAAAGACCAGTCCGGCGGGTGGAGCCGAACCAGTTTGCGTTCCGCGCCACAGAGCCACGTATCGGGACCGTAGTTCTCGTAGTAAGGCTCGAAGACGATCACCTCGTCGCCGGGGTTAGCGGTGGCAAGCAGGGACGCGATCATGCCCTCGGTGGCCCCGCAACAGACCGTGATTTCGCGGTCTGGGTCGACGGCCAGGCCGTATTCGCGGAGGTAACGATCCGCGATGGCCCGACGCAGGTTCGGGGCGCCCCAGGTGATGGTGTATTGATTGTGTTCTTCGGAAATGGCGCGTCGCGCGGCGTCCTTGATTTGTTCGGGAGCGGCGAAGTCCGGGAATCCCTGGGCCAGATTGACAGCGTCGTGTTCCAGGGCGAGACGGGTCATCTCGCGGATGACGGATTCGGTGAAATTGCGGGTCCGCTGGCTGCGGAAGCGGGAGCGGCCTTCGGGACCGGTCCTGGGAGCGATGGATTGTTTCATGGAGTTAGGACGAAAGTGGGTTCTAGCTGCTAGAGCTTGCCCCAAAGGCGCCGGTAGACATCGGCGTTGCGGAGGACGCTTTGCACATAGTTGCGCGTTTCCGAGAAGGGGATGGTTTCGATGAACTCCGACGGCTCGCGGAACGACGCCCACGTCTTCCAACGGTTGGCGCGGGTGGGGCCGGCATTGTAGCCGGCGAGAGTTCGTACCCAGAGGCCATCCTGGGAGTCCAGAATCTTCTTGAGGTAGTAGGTGCCCAGGCGGAGGTTGAATTCCGGCTTGGTGAGCATGGCGTTGGTGAACTTGCGAATACCGAGACGGCGGCTGAGATCGCGGCCGGTGGCGGGCATGATCTGCGTGAGCCCGATGGCGCGCGCCCGCGAGACCGCTTCCGGATCGAACTCGGACTCCTGACGGATCAGACCGGCGACGATGAACGGATCGATCTCGTTGGCGCGGCTGTGCTTTTCGAGATCGTCGCGGTAGTAGAGCGGGAACACCAGCTTCCAGAACTTCACCGGCGCATCTTCGATGTGCCACGTGAGGTACTTGCCCGAATAGGCCTTGGCGTAGCGCAGACCTTGGGCATGGCGGCCCTGGCGTACGGCCAGTTGCGCCAGTTCGATGCCGATGAGGTTCCGCTTGGCGTCGACGCTGGCCCCGAAGCGCAGCTCGAACTCGGCCCAATCGTCGATCGCCGCCACGGCCAACTGTCCAGCTCTCCGGATGCGGACGCGCGTGGGCTCGTCCATTGTGAAATCCGCGCCGCTGCCGGACTCGGCCAAGCCGGCGGCGGCCACGCGGGACGCGGTCCGCGCATCGGGCCGGATTTTCGCGAGCACGGCCGCATCCAGACGCTGGCGCGAAGTGACGCCATAGTAATAGTTGGGGAAGCGGCTGGACACGGCTTCGTAGAGAGCGCGCGCCTGTTCAAAATCACGGCGCTGCTCGGCGACTCGTCCAAGGAAATAGAGGGCCGCCGGAGCGTCCTCCGACTTCGGAAACTTCTCTACTTGATTCCACAGCAACTGTTCGGCGTCCGGGGAGCGACGCAGGTAGTGGCTCCACGCGAATTTCCAGTGACAGTCCCCTGCCCTTTCGTCCCGGGCGAAGGTTCCGAAGCAGACCTCGTAGATCGGCTCATAGCGCTCCGGCTGATTGGCAACGAGATATTGGTAGACTTCGCCGAGCAGGGCTTCCAGGCGCCACGGTGACACCGGATGTTTGGCGGCCAGTTCACGCAGTGCGGACGCGTTTTCGGCGGACCGGTTGAGACGGCGCGCCGAGGAGGCGATAAGGGACAGGCGTTCGGCATCCAGCACGGGCTGGCTCACAGAAAGGCCGGAAAGATGCTGCAGCGCGCCGGCATAGTCGCGAGCCCGATACCGGGCGGCGCCGATGCGGACCTGCGCCCGGTCCCGGTCACCACCAGTGAAGTTGGGCGTCAGGCGCAGAAGTTCGGCGGCAGCTTCTTTGCCGCGGCCGGCGTCGATGAGTTGATCGGCCCGGCCGAGCCACGCCGAAGGCAGTTCTGGCGGATAATCGCGGCCCATCGAGGTACGAAGCCGGTCAAGCGCCTCCTTGGCCTTGGCCGCCTCCGGCGCGCGGGCATAGTCGAAAAAAACGCCCTGATACTCGAGAGCCGCCGCCTTGGCATCGCCGGCCGCCTCGAGAGCCGACGCGTAGAGGAACTTGCCCTTCGCTTCCGGAACATCGTCCAGATTGGGAGCGAGCAGCGCAGCCGCGCGATCCGGCTGTTTCTGTTCCATCAGGATGTCCACCGAGGCGAAGATCGCAGCCGCCCGATGCGGGGATATGGGCTTGCGAGAGATCAAGCTGGCCAGAATGGGAAGAGCTTCGGGTTTCCGGCCGAGCGAAATCAGTGCCTGCGCGGCGCCATACTCGGCATGGTCTGCCAGCAGCGGCAGTTCTTTTCTGGCCTTCAGGAAACCTGCGAGCGCCTCCGGCATCCGCCGGGCCTCGAGGTCCGCCGCGGCCAGAGCCAGCGAGCCTAACGCAGGCGGTTTGGCCGCGCCCAACACGGCCGCCCGCCTCGCCGCCGATGCCTGCGTGCGATAGGCCCGAGCGGCGGTTTCCAGGTCCTGGGCGCCCGCGCTGGCCGCGATCAACAGCAGCGCCGCGGTTTCAAACGAGAGGGCCCGGATAGTCCACCCCAAGTAGTTCCGGATTATCATTCGCCAACGTCCGTACCAGTTCCAGGTGGAGATAGTCCACCATCGAAGGGCAAGCCCGCAGATGCTGCTGGGCATACACCTGCCGGTTGCGGTCCACATCCTCCCGCAGCAGTGTGTACAAGGTTCGGTCTGCCCTGCCCTGCTTCACCGCCGAGGACTTAAACAACCGGATCTCCGCCACTTGAACCCGCGCGAAACGCTGGGCCTTCAGGTGCAGATCCTGTTCATTGGCCGGCAGATCGGACCAACTCGGCCTGACCGGCTCCACAGCCGCTTGAATCGCCACCAGGCCATTGGCGGCGCTACTGGCGCCGGCCGGCTCTGGGCTGGTGGCCTTCTGCGCACCGCCGGCCGTGGCCGCCAGCGTCGCGGCCGTCGCCGCCTGTGCGCGTGCTTCCCAAACCGCGGACGCGAGCGAGGACAACAACTCCAACGCGTCCACGTTCACTACATCGGCCGATCCTTCCGCATACAGCAGCGCCACGGTCTTGCCGGCCCCAAAGATCGGGAATAAAAATACGCGCGGACCGCATTCGGGTCCGCCCGCGTCAACCAGTTCGGGAGAAATCTCGCCGGGAGTTGCGGCCGCCACCACCGGCTCCCTGGAACGAACCGCCTCGGCCAAGGCGGGGGCGCGCCCGAACGGGATCTCGACCGGAGGAGCGTCGAAGCTCGATCGTTCCAGCCGCAGCGCTTCCCCTTGCACGGTGAAAACGGCCGCACGCCGGCTGAGCCCAGCCGCGGCGTCCACCAGCGCACCGCTCCATTCTTCCTGCTTGCCTGCCTGCCGGATGCGCCGGGCACCCGTGTTCAGATGTTCCGATAGCCGCCGTGCGGTCTCTCGGCGATCCTGCCCGCGCAGGCGCTCTACCTCCCCGCGAAGGCGTTCCTGAACGGCCGTTTCCACCTCCCCGCTGAAACGCTCCGACAACTCGGCAAATCGCTCCTCGAGGAGCCGGGAGATGTTCTCCTCCCAACCCGATCGAAGCTGCTCCTCCACGCGGGCCACATGCAACTGCCAAGCGGCAGTCAGTTGATCCAGGGCCTGGTCCCGGGCCTGATCGAGTGCATCGCGCAGAGCTCCGGTAAACGTGGTGACGCTTTCCATCGTTCTGTTCGGTTCCCTTCCATAGTAATACCAAACGGCCGTTGGGAGTAGTAAGAATCGAACAAATCAGGTCAATTCTGTTTCAAAGGAGCTTTGTCGGCGGCGGCCGCCGTGCCCGGTCCAGCCGTGACTTCCAGATTCAGCGCGCCGATCCGGCCCGTCACCCGCGCCGGGGGCGCGTTCTCAACCGACTGCGGAACGAGTTCCATTTGGAAGCGGCCATCGGAACCGGCGCCCCGGCCCAGGAACAACTCGCCACCGGACTCCACCTCGACCGCGCTCAATTGCAGGCGCGGCGAAGCAGGTCCGCCTTGGTACACGAAACAACCGGCGGTGCGCTCCCAAATGCTGCCGGACGGCGGTTTCACATCGGTGGCCGAGAACGAGCCCTGCCATCGCAGCGAGGAGGCAATCTCGGCTCCGGATCCGGCGGCGTCGAACTCGCCTTCCATGTCGAGCGACCCCAGTTGCCAGGAGATGCCTCGCACGGAGAGATTCCCGCGGTAGACCGGGTCGTCCCCGAGCGCCACCGAAATGGAACCGCGGAGCGGCGCGCCGGCAACGGTTCCCGAGACGTCGCGCAATTCGAGCGCCGGCCCATTCCAATAAAAGCGGGCGCGGAGCCCCGCGGCACGAAGGCGGCCAGCGGTGAGCCGCGTGATGGCGATGGTCCCTTTGGCGCGGTAAGGCCTCGAAGGGGAGGGCGCCGCATCGGGCGCCTGGGCGAGCATCCGCAATATGTCTTCGAGTTGCGCCGCTTCGAGCTGCCCGGCTCGCAGATTTACGGTTCCGTCGCTCGAAGCATCGAAGCGGACGGGCAGACCGGCGACCGTGCCTTCGGCGCCGCGAATCGCCCACGACGAACCGCGCAGGGATACCGCCGCCGATTCGATCTCGACCGTGGCTCGCTTGCCGCCCAGTTCCTCGAGCGGGAACTTGGCGCCGGTCACCCGGAGTGGGCCGGTCCAGAGCGCGGGCGGAGCAGCACCGGCGGACTCGGGCGCGGGGGAAACCGCGTCGGTCCCGGCATGGCTCATTTGAAGCGTGCCGCTCCAGTTGCCGGACCAGGCGAGGATCCATGGGGCGGGCGCGCGGAGCAGGTCCTCAATCAGGCGGCGGAGGTCGCGCGCGGGCATGCCGGACGTTTGCAGCCGCACCTCGCGCGCGCCGGAGTCGAGCTGCCATTCCGCCGAAGCCGTCATGGTTTGCCGGCCCATGCGGAGCAGAGCCGGACGCAGTTGGACCGATTCATTGGCGACCACGATTTCGGCGGACTCCAACTCGAGCGGCGGCTGCTGCTCGATCCTGGCGCTGGTAAGCGAAAAGGTCCCGTTCGCCGGAGTGGGAGGAGACCACGCGAGCGATCCGTTTACCAACCCCTCCACCGGGAGCCGGGAGAGCTCGGCGTAGCCCATTTCGTCGAGAATCGCCCGCAGAGACCCCGCCGGCAGATCGCGCAGCCCGAACAGCACCGTCCACGCCGGTTGGGAAAACAAAGACTCGACGTTCAATTGAGCCGATACCGGCGCCGTGGACGTGGCCGAGTTGGCGGCACCGGGCTCGCTTTGCTGGCCGATGGTGGCTCCCGCGGTGTCGGCGGTTTCCATCCGAAGCTGACCGTCATCCAGACGAAAGCGTCCACGGAGCGCGAGCCCCGATCCGGTACGGGCAAAGAGCACGGCGCGCTCCACCTGATCGAGCTCCACCGTACCGTCGATCGCCAGGTCCGAGAGTGGCCCGGAGAGGTGAAATCGCGATGCAACGAAGCCGTTGATGTTCACCGGACGTCCGGCCGCGAGCGAAGCGATCCCGGCGATCGCGCTTCGTTCGACCGAAAGGCTCATCTCCAGGCGGGCTTCGCCGGGGGCGGATCCCTCCGGCCAGGTGAGCATGCCTCGTCCGGAAAGCCGGCCGAAGGCGCGTGTACCCTGGTCGGTTCGCGCCGGCTCGCCTTCCACACGAATCCCGAAGCGCGACGCGTCGGAGAGATCGGCCTCGACGAGCAGGTCCGTTTCGGCGAGGTAGAAGACGGATTTCAATGTGCCCTGCTTGAAATTCAGCCGCCCACCGGTCACTTCGATTTGCGGAAACGACCCTTTGCCGAGCGCCTGCCGGATGAGCGGCTGCAGGTTCCAGCCGACCCCGGGCACCTGCATGAGGTTGACGCTGGGATTCACTAATCGGATGCCGGCCAGTTCCACCCGTCCGCGAAGCAGCGACGCCAAGCCCACGCTTACCTCCAGGCGTTCCACGTAGGCCACGGGTTCGATGCCGATCGACGGCAGCTCATGGATCACCAGAGAACTGCCTCCCAGGGGATTCTCCACGGAAAATCCCGGACGGGGAAAGGCACGAAAGCGGACGTCGCCGCGCAATTCGACACGGCGTCCGAGTTTGTTCTCGAGGCCCCGGTGGATGGCTTCGGCAAACCGGTCCGCACCGACGAACGGGGCACCGATGATGACGGCCCCGAGCAGCGCCAAAACGAGCAGGGCCAATCGCCAACCGAGTTTCATCGCCGCGGGTCCGCCCGTTGCGAGGTGAGGATGCGGTACTGTTCGGGGTGATCGATGTCGCCGAGGATGCCGGCGTCGTCGACATCGACCATGACGGTGCGATCGGGATGGGCGCGCAGCAGGTCCCGGATGGAGGCGTCGCGGCCCAGGGCCATCAATTGGCCGCGCACGGGTCCGCTCACCAGCACCGGGTGTCCGCGCCGCCATTGCCCGGCAGGCTCTGGGGAACTGGCGTCCACCCCGGCCAGACGCGTCCGGGGCCGGAATATCCATTCGCCGGGCTTGCGGCCGGCCCAGCGGTCGATCAGTGCGTCGATGGTAGCGGGAGCCACGGCCGGAGCGTCGACAGGGCAGAAGAAGAAATCTTGGACGCTCTCGCCGAGAGCGGCAATCCCTGTTTGGAGCGAACTGGCCTGTCCGCGAGCCGGATCGGGATTTCGGACCACAAGAGCCTCGCCGCCGCGCCGGATTCCCGCTTCGATCGCCTCGGCGTGGTACCCGAGCACGGCCACCACCGGCCGGCAGCGGGCGCCGAACAGGCCGATCAGGCGATCGAGGAACGTCTCACCGTCGAGCAGCAGGAGCGCCTTGGGCGAGCCCATGCGGGTGGAAGCACCAGCGGCCAGAATCACCGCAGCGGGGTTCACTGTTTCGCTTTGCGGTCAAGCGCCGGCTGCAGCGCGGGATTCAGGTAAATGGATTTTGAGACGCTGCGCCAGTCCGAGCCAGCGCCGCGCCGGACCGCGATCATCTCCGCCACCACCGAGACGGCGATCTCTTCCGGGCTGATCGCTCCGATTTCGAGCCCCATGGGCGCGTGCAGGCCATCGAAGCGTTCGCGGGGGATATTTTCCTTTTCGAGCTCCTTCATCACCCCGAGCACCTTGCGCCGCGATCCGATCATCGACACGTAGCGCGCCGGCGTCCCAACCGCCCAGCGCAACACCCGCATATCGTCGCGGTGGCCGCGCGTGACGATGATCAGATAGCTCGAGGAATTCACTTCCAGCCTGGGGAAGATCTCTTCGTATTCGCCCGAATACACCTCAGCGGCTTCCGGGAAGCGCTCGCGGTTGGCGAATTGTTCACGGTCATCGATCACGACGGTTTCGAATCCGGCGATGGTGGCCACCTTCGACAGGCTTTTGGAAATGTGCCCGGCCCCGAAGATATAGGCGCGTGGCTGTGGGATCACCGGCTCCACGAACACGTTCAGTTGCCCTCCGCAGATCAACCCGTTATCGTAGGCGGCGTCCTGTCCAAGCGAAAAAGTGAGGTGCCTGGGTTGTTCCTTCTCGATTACCTCGCGAGCCGCCGTCCATACTTCGGCCTCCACGCAGCCGCCGCCGATGGTGCCGATCATGGACCCGTCCTCGCGCACGAGAATCTTGGCGCTCTCGTAGCTGGGGATGGATCCGTTGACTTCCACGATGGTGGCCAGGGCACACTTCTGGCCTTTCTTGCGCAGCGCGACGATCTCCTCGAAGATGTCCATCCACTCAGGATTATAGCCGAACGAAAATGCTAACCTCGGAGGTTGACACCCTCCACCAGGCGTCCGCTCGCTTTCCTTTTCGACCTCGACGGCGTGATCATCCACTCCATGCCGCTCCACAATCTGGCGTGGGAGCGTTATCTGCTGAGCCACGGCATCGAACCCGGCGACATCGAGAAGCGGATGCACGGGCTTCGCAACGATGACATCGTGCGTGACTACTTCGGCGGGAACCTGCCCGAGGAAGACGTTTACGAGCACGGCGCCGCCAAAGAGCGCCTATGGCGTGAGATGATGGCGCCGGAACTGGACAACTGGATCGTGGCCGGGGTGCGCGAGTTCATCCGCGCCTGCAGCACCACGCCGATGGCGGTGGCGTCCAACGCCGAAGTGCCCAACATCGAATTCGTCCTGAATGGCGCCGGACTGCGGCCGCATTTCCAGGCCATCGTCGACGGGCATCAGGTGGAGCGACCCAAGCCCGCGCCCGACATCTACGTCCGCGCCGCGTCGCTGCTCGGTGTGGCGCCGCAAGACTGTGTGGTTTTCGAGGACTCGATCGCCGGCATTCAAGCCGGCCGGGAGGCGGGTGCGCGCGTGGTGGGTGTGGCAACCACGCTCGACCGGTTGCCCCATACCGACCTCGTGATCCGCGATTTCGAAGACCCGCAACTCGAGGCTTGGCTCAGTTCGCTGCAACCGGATGCGCCCGCTGGCGCGTCCAAATGAGGTAGAACCAAAAGAGGTAGAAAATTCATGGCACGAAGTACAATTCTTGGTTCGGCTCTCGTTCTCGCACTCAGTGTGCCGGCCGTGTGGGCGCAGAGTAAGTATGACGGTCCACGGCCTCCCAAGGCAGACGTCCCCTATCTGCTGCACGCCGCCAGCCTGATCGAGACCGAGAAGGGCGAAGCGAAGGAGGAGACTCGAAAGGATGCGGTGGCCAATGTGATGGCCGGCGCCTCCTCTCCGGCGCGGACTCCGCTGGCCGAACCGATCTTCCTCATCGCTACCCAGAAGCTATCGGCCGAACGGATCGAACTGTACCGCATGGACGCGGGCAAGAACGGCCGTGAGGTGGTGATCCCGACGAATCCGAAGAAGCGGGACAAGGGTCCGCGGCCGCTGCGGTTGTCGATGCGGCAGCTCGAGCCGGGCCTGTTCCGGATCGAGGCCAACGAATATCTGGAGAACGGCGAATATTGTCTGACTCCGTCGGGGTCACAGACGGTGTTTTGTTTCCAGGTTTACTAGATTTTCAAACCCGAACTTCAGCGCTTTCGGGAGGGTGGTTGCTAATGCCCGTCCTGCGGCGCGAACGCTTTCGCCATCTGGTCCTGCTCGGCTCTTGGAATTCGAAATAGCGCCGCTTCCGAGCGCCAGGAGCCGACGGCTTCGCGTGCTTTCGCGACGATCGTTTTCGCCTCGGCGGCGGTGAATCCGTACGCCCTGTGTGCCTCCATAGGAATCGCCACATCGCACGTGGAATCGACTTCGCCGATCGCAAGCGCGAGTTCGTTCCGATCGATGGAGGGATTGATATCGAAGGCGGGCGAAAGCGTAATGCCTTCGGGTTCAAGAAAGAAACCGTGACTGCGCAAAAGGTCGTCGGTGTTGTGGATCAAGATGCTGAAGACCACACGCCGGAAGAGTTCGCGACAATCCCATGAGCGTGAGCTCCTTGCGATTGCAGTAGCTCCACAAGTTCCAGCTATAGCTTGCACCGGGTCCGCCATCGGACCTTTGCGTGAGGGTCATCGCGGAGACGAACGCCAGGCGCCGGCCTCCCGCGGTGCGGTCAAAGCGCTTGGCCACGAATGTGGCGAAGGCGCTCTCGGGCACACGGATGCCGCGCACCACCGGTACGCGAATGCCGGCCCTCACGGCCAACCGGTGACCCACGAGTTCCCAAGCACCGCTGTCGCGACGATCGTGCTTGCTGGGAAACTTTGCAATACACAGCTCCCCTTGCTCGTCCCGAACGGACGCCTTTGGCCGCGCGCCACCCAGCGAGGATCCCGGCGCGAAGAGTTGCGCCAGCCACTGCGCCTCATCGCGACTATCGCCGCTCCCATCATTTCTCCTCAAAGTGCAAGCTTGCCGCCTGAAGCTCGCGCAAGGAAGTGATCGGCGGTGCGGCAAGCGCGTTCCCGGTATCGAGCCACCTTCCAGTGGTTATGTCTGGGAAGCGCAGAGCCCCAAGTCTCGTTTCGTCGTGAACACCCAACAGGAAGTCCCAATCGGAAAGGGATCGAGCCACGCGCTCCTCGGCTCTGGCCCTCAGATTCTCTGGCCGCTGCATGAGCACCCGACCCCATCGATCCGGAGCGGAGTCGAGGAATAATCCGAAGGTGGCTCGATCCGCGGCCGGATACTGGGGACCCTGGACCAGCGCCAAATCCGGATCGAAGGTGAAAGCGTCCGATGTTTCGAGCCAATCTCCGTCGTACTCAAAGGAAAATACCTCGCCGCTTCCTCTCGGTTGGCGGCCAACCTGGCGGCGCAGCGATCCCATCCGGCGAGATTAGGCGGGGCAGGATCGATGGCGTGCCGCGAGGCATACGGAGTCACATCTGACACGATTTCAGCGCCCGCGTATACAATATGACCCAGTCAAAGCAACGGGATTGGGCTGCGCGCCCATGCCACCGATCGGTGCATCCGCCGGCTACGCCCGGCTGTTTCGCCCGGGCTGGCGCCGGAAGGGCAAACAGATCGAGCCGCCTTACGATTGACTATTCGATTGGTGCGGACGAGAGGACTTGAACCTCCACACCCTTGCGAGTACTAGAACCTGAATCAGAAACAGTTAGTTTTCGGGTGTTCGAATTTGTTGCGGCCTCTTCTGTAAAATATTGACCTGATAGCACTTGGCTCGTTGTCTCCGTTTGCGCCAGTCAGGCCAGTTTGGGCCTCCCGCCCGATCCCCGTTCGTATTCACAAGCCGAGAATATTTGACGGATATTGCACACGGATGGGGGACCCGGTACTCGGGCCGGAAGCTATCGTCAGAAATTATGCTATGCTTCTGACAGAATGGAAGCACTCGCAACAGCCGTGATCAACCAGGCCGGCAAGCTTCCGGAAGGAGTGCCTTTGGCCGCGAAGGAACTTTTGCATCTCGGAACACGCGCGGCTGTAGATCAGACCCTCTCGCGCTTGGTTCGGCGTGGCAGCCTCATCCGCGTGGGCCGCGGACTCTACGTTCGCCCGGTCGAGGGGCGCTTTGGTGTTCGACCGCCCGAACCCGCGGCGGTTGTGCAAGCCATCGCTGAACAACGCGGCGAGAACGTGGTCCCCCATGGAGCGGCGGCGGCTAACGAACTAGGACTGACGACGCAAGTTCCTGTGCGCGAGGTGTACCTGACCTCCGGGCCAACGCGGAAGTTGAAGTTGGGCAATCAGGTTGTCGAGCTTCGTCACGCTCCCGCCTGGCAGTTAGCCCTGCCGGGACGTAAGGCGGGCACGCTGATTCGAGCATTGGCCTGGCTCGGGCCTGAGCAGGCGAGTCAGGCGATCGAAGCTGTGCGCGGCAGACTGCCGGAATCGGAACGGAACGCGGTCGTTGAACTACGCCGAATGTTGCCCACCTGGATGGCGCAGCAGGTGAGCAAACTCGCGATCCATGCCTGACGCATTCCTCAAATTGTCTGCAGCCGACCGGCGCGAAGCGCTGGCCGTAGCCGCAGCGGGTTCGGGCCGTCCGATCCACTTGTTGGATAAAGACGTGTGGCTGGTCTGGCTGCTCGACGTACTTTTCACGTCGCCTTTCGGCGAGCACCTCGTATTCAAGGGTGGCTCGTCGCTGTCCAAGGGATATCAGATCATCAACCGGTTCTCTGAGGACGTTGACCTCACCTATGACATCCGGATGCTTGCACCAGAACTGTCAGGGCCTGGGCTCGACCCATTACCGGCAACGCGCAGTCAAGAGAAGCGCTGGACCAAGGAGATCCGTTCGCGCCTCCCGATTTGGATCGCCGAGCAAGTCATGCCACGGATTTCCGTCGCGCTTGCAGGACATGCACTGACTGCAACGCTTTCGACCGAAGGCGAAAAGGTCGTCCTTGAATACGCCCCGCTGGCAGCGGGTTCCGGCTACGTGCGTCCAGTGGTCATGCTCGAGTTCGGCGCGCGCTCCACCGGCGAACCATGGGAGACCCGCGCGATCGCCTGCGACGCAGAGCCGAGCGTCACGGGCGTTGTCTTTCCTTCGGCCACCGCCAGAGTCATGCGCCCGGAGCGGACATTCTGGGAGAAGGCCACCGCCGTTCATGTGTTTTGCCAGCAAGGTGAGTTTCGAGGCGGCGAACGATTCTCACGGCACTGGCATGATTTGGCCCGGCTGGACCGCGCCGGAATAGCAGATGCTGCGATTGCCGATCGAGAGCTCGCGCTTGCCGTTGCCAAGCACAAGTCGATGTTCTTCTCTGAAAAGGATTCCTCAGGAGCCTTGATCGAATACATCGCCGCCGTATCCGGCGTACTCAGATTGGTGCCGGGCGACAAGGCGCTCAACAGACTCTCCCTCGACTACGCAAGAATGCTGGACGATGGTTTGTTGCTGGGTGATGCCGAACCGTTCGAGACGCTGCTTGAACAATGCCGGGACTTGGAGGCCCGAGCCAACAAAGTGAAATGAGCGCAAGGCGAGCCGACGACCCTCGTCCCGATCTGGCTGCGAGGTGCGCGCAACTGGAGCGGGAGATTGATCGGCTCCGGTCGCTGCTGGACCTGCACGGCATCGCCATCCCTGCCGCCGCGACCAAGCCAACCCCTCTCCCCGCTCCGTCGTCTCTGAAGACGCCCCAGAAGGTCGCGCTCTTCCGATCGCTGTTTCGCGGACGCGAGGACGTCTACGCCCAACGGTGGGAAAGCCCGGACGGTCGCGCCGGCTACTCGCCCAGGACGGAGCGCGATTGGAAGGCGTACTATGCCGCCAAGCCGGATGATCGAAAGCGCGTCGACAAGGAGACAAGAAAGAATATCCCGCTCGGCGAGGAAGCCATTCACGCCCATCTTTCCGGCAAGCAAACTCTCGGCGTGTATCCGTTACTGCTCGATGACACTTGCTGGTTCCTTGCGGCGGATTTCGACAAAAGGACATGGAAGGACGACGCCGCGGCGTTTCGGGAAACATGCAACGCTCTCGGCGTGCCGGCGTCGGTTGAGTGCTCCCGATCGGGCAACGGTGCGCATATCTGGATCTTCTTTGAGCGGCCCGTTCCGGCAGGATTGGCTCGCCGCCTCGGATCGCTGTTACTCACCAGGACGATGGAGCGCCGCCACCAAATCGGCCTTGATTCCTATGATCGCCTCTTCCCGAATCAAGACACGATGCCCAAGGGTGGTTTCGGCAACCTCACTGCGTTAGCGCTGCAGAAGGTTCCGCGCGAGCAGGGGCGCACTGTTTTTCTCGACGAAGACATGAAGTCGTATCCGGATCAATGGGCTTATCTCGGATCCGTCAAACGGATGGCCCAAGCCGCCGCGGAAAGGCTGATCTCCGAAGCCCTCCAGCAAGGAAGAGATCTCATCGGTGTTCGTTTGCGAGCACTGAGGACGGCGAAGCGCCCGATCCCTGGACGCTTCCGCCCTCGCGGCGGAGCCCAGAGAAACCAATCAAAAGGCCGTTGCCTGCGTCTGTCGAGATCGTCCGCGCGAACCTGCTGTTCATAGACAAGAAGGGCTTGCCGGCGGACCTGATGAATCGGCTTTTGCGCTTGGCCGCGTTCCAGAATCCAGAGTTCTACAAGGCACAGGCAATGCGGCTCGCAACTTATGACAAGCCACGGGTAATCGCGTGCGGCGAAGACTTGCCGCGTCACCTGGCGCTGCCGCGTGGTTGTTTTGCGGAAGTGGGCTCGTTGCTGGAAGGACTCAAGATCAAAACGGTCATCCGCGACAAGCGCTTCGCTGGAACGAAGATCGACGCGGAGTTTCACGGAAACCTCCGGGCGATCCAGGAAGAAGCGGTAGCGAAGGTTCTCCAGCACGACGATGGCTTGATCTGCGCCCCCACGGCATTCGGCAAGACGGCGGTGGCGGCGTGGTTGATCGCTAAGCGCGGGGTCAATACGCTCGTGATGGTTCATCGCCAACAGCTACTTGACCAATGGCGAGAGCGCCTGGCGATGTTTCTAAACCTGCCAATCGATCAGATCGGCCAAGTGGGTGGTGGCAAGACAAAGCGGACCGGCCGCATTGATGTGGCCGTCATTCAGAGTCTGCATCGCGAGAAGGAGGTGAAGGATTTCGTCGCCGAGTACGGCCACATTGTCGTCGACGAGTGCCATCATCTTTCCGCCTTCACGTTCGAGCAGGTGATGCGCCAAGTGAAGGCCAAGTTCGTGGTTGGCCTGACGGCCACGCCGACTCGGAAGGATGGTCATCATCCCATCATTTACATGCAGTGCGGCCCAGCGCGGTTCACGATGGGCGTTCGCGCAATGACGGAGTCTACGCCATTCGAGCACATCGTAATTCCGCGGGCCACGGAGTTCAAGCTTGCCGCCGGTGAGCCAACGATCCAGGACCTCTACGCCGCGGTGACGACCGACGAGGTTCGCAATCGCATGATCGCTGATGACGTAACGCGAGCAGTGGAACAAGGGCGGTCGCCGCTGGTGCTTACCGGCCGGACCGAACATCTTGTGCATTTGGAAGCCGCGCTGGCCGGGCATGTTCGAAACGTCATCGTGCTCAAGGGCGGCATGGGCCGCAATCAACGGCGAGAGGTCAACGAACGCTTGGCTGCGATTCCAGAGTCTGAACCGCGATTAATTCTGGCAACCGGCAGCTACATCGGCGAAGGATTCGACGATGCCCGCCTCGACACGCTCTTCCTCGCGATGCCGATTTCCTGGAAGGGCACGCTTCAGCAATACGTCGGCCGCCTTCACCGGCTTCACGCCGGCAAGAAGGTCGTCGAGGTGTACGACTACGTGGACGGGGGTGTCTTGATGTTGGCACGCATGTATGGCCGAGGGCTGAAAGGCTACGCGGACATGGGATACAAGGTCCTGTCAGATGCCCAGCGCCAACTCGATCTTTGAGAAGCTACAGATTCTAAGGCGCGCCCTTCCCAGGAGCGCGACAACCTCAGGTGGGTCAACGTATTCGGAACACTTCTTCGAGTTGGTTTCCCAGGCTTGTGTGCGCCCAGTGTGCGAACTGCGCCAAACTCGCATACACTCCGCACACAAAAAGCGAAAACGCCCTCCCGTGGAGGGTGCCTGAATCTCTGTAGCTAGCTAATTTTATTGGTGCGGACGAGAGGACTTGAACCTCCACACCCTTGCGAGTACTAGAACCTGAATCTAGCGCGTCTGCCAATTCCGCCACGTCCGCACGGAGGAGTGTAACCCTCCTATTTTCGAGCACGCGGATCCCGTTGTCAATGCGAATTCGCAATCGACAGGATCCGCGCACGGGTTAGAATTTGTTCTTCAGGACATCCCACCACAAACGCACGCCGCGATACCCTTCGCCTACCCGGCCCGCATCGTTCAATCCCCAGTCGTAGGTCCGGAACCGGATCCGTGTGCCCGAATCGAGCACCTGCGACGCGCCGGGAGGCCCGTACCGCGCCAGGAACCCGCGCAACGTTTGTCCCTTTGATTTGAAGTCTCCTCCGAACCAGTCGAAAATCGGACTCACTTCCACCGCCCCCATCTCGAATCGATTCCACACTTCGTTCGAAAGCCAGGCGCGGGCATTGTCGTCCATCTGCGCGTCCAGCCGATCTTCCCGGTAGGCTTCCCGCCGCAATGGAGGACAACTTCTGGCCGCGCAAACCAGCACCGCGTGCACGCGCGGATCGCCCAACGCCCGCAGTTGGTTTTCGATCTGATCGAGCGACAGCGCGCGCCCGTCCATACGGTGCCGCGCCTTCCGGAAGGGATCGTCCGTCTTCCAGATGCTTTGAACCGGGTAGTTGGCCAGGATCCAGCGGACCACCAGCGCGTTGTAGGCGTTGATGGACGCCGCCTTCCGGCCGGCCGGTGTGATGGAAGCGGGCCAAGGCTGGGCGAGCGTGGCCAAGTAGGCATCCAGGGCGGGAAGGCCGTCATTCTTCCAGGAAACGTAGTCCACGCGCGCCGCCTCGTTGACATAGCGGCGGACCAACCGGTCCCACGCCTCGTGATCGATCCCGGGAGAAGCCGCCAGCGCGGCCGCCAGTAGAAGAGTCACCATGGTTCACTTCGCGGCCGGGAGCGGAAAGGTTACCGCTGCGCCCAGCGCCGGAACCGTCAGTTGGCGATGCCGTGCTTCTTCATCCGGTACCGCAGCGTGTCCCGGCTGATCTTGAGCATCCGCGCCGCCTGCGTCTGGTTGCCACCGCAGCGGTCGAGCGCCTGCACCAGAAGCGCCTTTTCCTGATCCTCGAGAGCAGGTAGTTCGAGCGAACCAGAAGCCGCCGCAACGCTGCCCGCGGCAGGCGCCGGTCCCGCGATTCCCTGCCCCGTGGCTAAATACGCCGGCAAGTCCGGCACATCGATCGTATCGCCCATCACCATCATGCAGGCGTAGCCGAGGACGTTTTCGAGCTCCCGTACGTTTCCTGGCCACCCATGGCGATGGAGCAGCATCTCGACGCGCCGCGTCAACCCACGGATGTCCTTGCCGTACATCTCGGCGTATTTGCGGATGAAATGGCGCGTCAGCAGCGGCAGGTCGCCTTCGCGCCCTGCCAGCGGCGGCACCGCGATCTCCACCATCGAAAGGCGATAATACAAGTCCTCGCGAAAGGTCCGCTCGGTGATCGCGCGGCGCAAGTCACGGTTGGTGGCGGCGATGATCCGGACATCCACTTTGCGGGGTGTGAGCGAGCCCAATCGCTGCACTTCCTGATTTTGGATCGCCCGCAGCAGCTTAGCCTGTGTGCTCATCGGCATGTCGCCGATTTCATCCAGAAACAATGACCCGTGGTGGGCATGCTCGAATAACCCCACTTTGTCGGACGACGCGCCGGTGAATGCGCCCCGCACATGGCCGAACAACTCGCTCTCGAACAGCGTCTCCACCACCGCCGAGCAATTGAGCACCACCAGATTGCCTCGCGCCACAGGACTGGTTTCATGCAGGGACCGCGCAACCAGATCCTTGCCCGTACCGGTGGCGCCGGTGATCATCACGGTGCGAAAGTGGGGCGCGATCCGCTGGATGCGCGAGAACAAGTCCCACATCGGCGGACTGTTTCCCACTAAGCCGTGGAACTCGCAGCTCTCGGCAAGCTCGGTCTGCAGCCGCTGTGCCCGCTGCCGCTTGCGGATGCCCTTGGCGATCTCATCCACCCGCTGGCGCACCTGGTCAATCGGCACGGGTTTGTTCCAGTAATCCGACGCACCTCTCTTGATCGCCTCCACCGCCGATTCGGTGGAATAGTGCGCCGTCATCAGGATGACCTCAATCGAGGGATCGAACTCGACGATCCGGTCCAGCACCTCCAGACCGGTGAGCTTCGGCATCACGAGGTCGGTGAGGACAATCTGCGGATGGCGCTCGAACACGAGGTCCAGGCCTTCCTCGGGATCCTCGGCGGTCAGGATCTCGAGATCCTCCCGGTGAAGCGCCGCCACGAGCAGTTCCAAATTGCGGGGGCTGTCATCGATCAACAGGAGCGTGACAGGCGGATTGGATGGTGCTGAATTGGACATCGGGAATCTACTGGCCGGCCGCCGCCTCGGCGGTGCTCGAAAGCAAGCGCGCGACTATCCGCCGGATGCTTTCCAGGCTCATCGGCTTGGAATGAAACTCACTGAAACCGGCTGCGATGGCGCTGCACCGGTCCTCCTCGCGAACCGACGCGGTCAAAGCGAGTATTGGCTTGCACGAAAATGCGGGCTCGGCCCGGAGAGCTCTCACCACTTCGTATCCGGACATTTCCGGCATGCGGACGTCGAGAATCAACAGATCGGGTTGATGGGCGCGAGCCAGATCCACCGCCTGTCTTCCCGTGGCCGCCAGCACAACGGTGTAGCCAAGGCGGCCCAGATACACTTCCAGAAGTTCACGGCCCTTTTCGTTGTCGTCGGCCACAAGAACGGTCATTGGCAAGCCGTTTCCGCGCAGGCCGACAACGGAGAGCCCCGTCGGTGGCAGGCACTCCGGCAACGAAGCCCTACCCTGGCCCATGCATGTAAATCAAAAACCAGAGTCTTTAATTCTACGCGAAAGGGCCTCGCGCAATGTATCGAGCAGTAGTTGCCGGCTTACCGGCTTTGTGAGATGAGCTACCGCGCCACCCGGATACACGGTAGCCGCATCGGCATCGGCCACCGAAACCGCGATTACGGGAATCGCGCCGATGACGGGGTGAGAGCGCAGCATTTCGAGAAGCCCTGGCCGGGCGGAGGTTTCGAGAATGATCGCATCGGGCCGCAACTCGCCCGCCATCGACTCGGCCTCCTCGGAGGAGGTGGCATGGACGGAGTCAATACCTTCGGGCTCCAAGTAGTTCGCCATCAATTCCGCGGACCTCGTTTCGGCCTCCACGATCAACACCAGAGGACCGGCCGCTGATTCCACCTCGCCGCACGCCGGCAGCGTGAAGGAAAACGTACTGCCCACCCCCGGTTCGCTTTCCACCCAGATCCGCCCGCCTTGCTGCTCCACCAGTTTCCGCGTGATCGCCAAGCCAAGGCCCGTACCCTCACGGACGCCTTTGGTGGTGGAACCCACCTGGTAGAACTTGTCGAAAATCGCGTCGTGATCCGGCGGCGCGATTCCGATTCCGGTGTCGGCCACCGACACCGAAACTTTCTCCCGGCGCCGCGATGCCGAGACTTCGATGCGGCCCGATTGCGGTGTGAACTTCACCGCGTTGCTGAGCAGGTTGAGGAGAATCTGCTTCAAGCGAATCCGATCGGCGCGCACACACAGATCCGGATCGATATTGATCTCCAACTGCAAAGCGCTACCGTCCGCTTGTGGACGAATTGCGTCGCACACCTCGCGGGCCACCTCCGCCAGCACCACCTCTTCCGGTTGGATCACCATCCGGCCGGCCTCGATCTTGCTCAGGTCGAGAAGGTCATTGATGATCGCCAGCAGATGCTGCGCGTCCTGGTGAATGTTTCTCACAAAACGTAGTTGCTTGTCGTTGAGAGGTCCGTCGAGGGTTTCCTTGAGCAGGTCCGCGAAGCCGATGATGGTGTGCAGCGGCGACCGCAATTCGTGGCTGATGCTGGCCAGAAATTCACTCTTCAGCCGGTTGGCGCGTTCCACCTCTTCGTTGCGCTGCTCGAGCTGGCGGTTCTTTTCTTCGAGTTCCCGGGTGAAACGCTCCTGGAGTGCACGAAACTCGATCTCCGCCTTCTTCCGCTCCGTGATGTCACGAATCACCGCCGTAACCCGGAACTCGCCATCGTCTTGCAGTGGGCTGAGACTGATCTCCACCGCGAACTCCTCGCCGTTTTTCCGGCGCGCGCGCAGGTCCAGTGCGACACCCATTGGACGCGTCACCGCGTGGGCGGCGTATGCCTGCCGGTGAAGGGCGTGGCGGGCCGCATCGGAGGGTGGAACCAACTCATCGACACTCATCGATAGCAGTTCCTCGCGTGTATACCCGAACATCCGCACAGCCTGTAAGTTGGCCAGTACGATCCGGCCGGACCGGTCGACTTCGAGGATCGCGTCGGGCGCGGCCTCGAGGAGGTCACGGAAACGGTTCCGTGCCCGCAGTTCCCTGGCGTCCCGCTGGCGCTGCTCTTCCACGTCGCGCCCTTCGGCAATCAGGAACACCACCTCGCCGGCGTCATTGTGGACGGGCTTGAGTGAAAAGTCGAACGCACCCACGCGTCCCCCGGTCCCATGAAGGCGCACATCGTGACGAACGAATTCGCCGGCCGCCGCGCGCCGCACCGCCTCGGCGAGCATCGGGCCCGCGGCCTCATCGCCGCCCCACCACGGCGTGGATGCGAGCCGGCGTCCCACCACGTCTTCCTGGCGCGCGCCGATGAAGTCCAGCGCGGTTTTGTTGACCTCGATCAGTCTGCCTTCCAGATCCAGCAATCCAACGAACTCGAAGGTGCGGTCAAAGATCGCACGAAAGCGCGCGTTGGCGTCGCGGAGAGCCGAGGTGACCCGTTTGCGATCGGTCACGTCGCGATAGACCACGAGTCCACCCAGAATTTTCCCGGACTCTCCGCGTAGCGGACGCGCCGTAATATGCGTCCAGAAGCCCTCCGGGTGCTCATCGGTCCGTATGAAGGCCTCGGCGCCGTCCACGCACTCGCCCGATAGGGCCAGCGCGAGCGGATGCGCGTCGGGCGAGCACGGAACGCCTTCGCCTAAGGAAAAAGAATGACCCTCCACCCACTCGGTCACACCGTCCGGATGCACCCGCAGGGAATGAAAACGGCTGGAGGCGGCGTTCAGCGCCACCAGCCGGCCGTCGGCGTCAACCACGACAACCCCATCCTGGACATGGTCCAGGATCTGGCGTATTTCCACGTCGGACAAACTTGGCGGCGTTTCTGACATTCCCTCGAACATTATCGGCTCTATGGCATCATTCGTGGCTCGCGCTCAGTTCGGAACCCACCGCCACCATGCACGCTGAAGCACGTGCGTGCCCAAAAATAGGACATGCAATCCACCGTCTATCCGGGCACAGGGTGGATTCTGCCCCGGCTCGTTGGGTGTAATCACTCACCGTTTGGCCTTTTGAAGCTCCTTGACCGCCAAGCGAATGGTCAGCGAAGCCCTTACGCCGTCGCCGTGGCCTTCTCGCCGACCCACCGGAGACGATCGGAGCGCGTCGCGGGGGGCGGTATGGTAATTGCCCACACATGGGTGGGATCGGAAGTGACCCGCGCAATGAACATCAGCATGATTTTGCTCCTTGCCGATTCGCCCTGCTGCCAGGCAGCCTCCCGATACGTGGAGCTGTATCAAAGAACCACTGGCGCCGAGGTAACTTGATGCACGTCGCCAATCTGGCGGACTACCTGTTTGGCGGGGCGAATACGGCGCTATGGCGTGGATGGCGAACCTACCGCGAACGCATGGCCCAAGCCGCCGCCAGCACCAGATGAGCCTGGCGGCGGCGCCTTCCAAGGCCAAGCGCATCCTGGCTGAAGGCGACGCGGGTCTCAAAGTGGTGGAGTATGCCCACGCCAACGACGCGGTTGATCGGCGATGCTCAAATTCATGCGGCCTACTCCGGCGGTTCCTGCTTGGGTCAGTCACCGCAGCTGTTCTGCACGACGCCCACTGCCCGGTTTGACCTCGGCCCATGTGGAGGAGGCCCCACCGGCGAGCATCATCGCCCTAGACCGGGTCCTTTGCGCGCTCGATCTCGGCCCCGCGAGCAAAGGCGTTCTGCAATGGGCGGCGAGTCTGGCCGAAGGCTTCCGCCAGTTGGTGATCGTGCACGCGGTGCCGGTGGCCGAAACGCGCCCCGAGAAGTACTCTCGACCAGGAATTCGCCGCCCATCTGATGCGCATGGCCGAAGCCGAAATCGCCGACCCGCAGAAGGACGCCGGCACCGGCCGAGGTGCTTCGCGGCGGCGATCCGGCGCGTGGTCCACGACGTCACTTCCGAGAAGGAAGCCGACGTGGTGGTGATCGGCTGCCGATCCGCTTCCAGCGGATTCGACGGCTGCGGACGCATTCCTACGCGATCGTCCGGCAAGCTCCGTGCCCAGTCATCAGCGTGTAGCGGAATGGCATCGCTGGTTGCTCGCAATAGTCAGCGAAGCGAGACCTAGTTTCCATGTTACGCCGGATTTTATTACGTTCGTTGCCGTAAAGTCTCACTCTTCCGCTGGCGAAGCACAGCGGACGATAACCCCACCCTTCGGTTCCGATGATGCGCGTATGCGACCCTGCGCAAGGCAAGGTAGGCGACATCATCGCGGTTTCCGGTGAGAATCTCGGCAAAGATCGGGTGGCGGAGGTGTTTCTCACCAAGGGCACCGAGGATATCAAAGTAGATGTCGTGGCTCAGAGCAAGACACTGGTGAAGTTCAAGGTGCCGCCGGAGGCCACCGAAGGCCGCTACGCCATCACGGTTCTCACCACCACTTCGATTCCTCAGTTGATTGAGCAGCCGGTCCTCCTGAATGTGACCAGGTAGACGGTCTCGCCGGTGTATACTGCCAAGCGGAATGCATCGACGAGAAAAGAGTGCCGCGGCGGTTGCCGCATTCGTGGGAGTGATGTTGGGAGGGATGCTGCTCTATCGGGAGCCTTCCGCCAGGGTGGTGGAAGCAGCCGGGCAGCCGCGATTCACAGTCCTGCTTCGGTTCGGGCTCGACGGCGCCAAAGCGGTGGACTGGTCCGGCAGCATCTCTCCGGCGCCATCGGCTCTGACGGGATGGCAGTTCGCCGATCCTGACCGGATAGGGCCCGCAGAAGGCGCATGGTCCGCCGCCACTGTTCAGCAGAACTACTGGGACACGCCGTACGAAGCCCGGATGGGCCCTACCGCGCGGCTCACCAAGGTTACCACCAAAGGTGTGGTTGCCACCTTCGACGCCGCCGCCGGTTCCTCCATCGGCGTTCACACCGCGCAGGGTGATTTCACCTTCAAACTCGACAACTCCCTCTGGGATGCGCCGCAGCGGTTCCTCAACGGCAAGGTAGAAGTGCGCGCCGCCCCCGTGGTCCAAAGCCTCAAGACGCCGGAGCCGGTGGAAGACTATCCCTCCATGACCGTCGCCGGCGGTGACATCTGGCTCGCCTATCAGGCATGGACACCGGCCGGAGACCGCATCCTGGTCCGCAAGCGGAGCGGCACGGCGTGGTCGGACGCCTTCCCCGTCACCACCGATGCTGGCGACTGCTTCCGGACAGCCATCGCCCAGGACCGCAAGGGGAACGTCTGGGTGGTTTGGTCCCGGCAGACGAACGGGAACTTCGACCTGTGGGGAGCCCGCGCGTCCTCCAAAGATCCGCGCAAATGGTCGCGTCCGGAAAGGCTCACCTCGGCACCCGGATCCGACATCTATCACTCGCTGCAACGCGCCGCGGACGGGAAATTGTATCTGGCGTGGCAGAGCGCGCGGTCAGGTAACTTCGATATTTATCTACGCACTTACGACGGCTCGCGATGGAGCACCGAGCAGAAAGTCTCCGAGAGCGCCGCCAATGATTGGGAGCCGACCATTGCCGCCGCCAACGACGGCCGTGTGACCGTACTATGGGACACCTACGACAAGGGCAACTACGACGTTGTTTCGCGGACGATCCAGAATGGCGCCCCCGGGCCCGTGCAGCCGATCGCCGCGACCGGTGCGTTCGAGGCGCGGCCGTCGGCGCAATACGACAAACAGGGCCGCCTCTGGATCGCGTGGGAGGAAGGCGATTGGCTTTGGGGCAAGGACTACGGAAACCTGATTCCTGAAAGCGGACGCGGCCTCATGGTCCGCCGCCAGACCCGTGTGGGCGTTCTCGCCGGCGGACGTCTGCTCGAACCGGCCGCGCCCATCGCGGATGCGGTGCCCGCCGAATACCGCCAGGCGTTTCTCGCGCCGCGCTTGGTCCTCAGCTCCTCCGGTGCGCCGGTACTGCTATTCCGGTATCGGACCAATCTTCCGCAAGGCCTGAAAGGCGACATCTACCGGGGCATGTGGCGCGCCGGTTCCACCCGTCTCGCCGCGGGCCGGTGGACTCCGATGACAGAGTTCCCCGAAGGTTTCGGCCGAATCGACGCACCCGCCGCCGCCGTGGCGGACGGGAACGATTCGCTGGCCGTGGCCTGGGTTACCGACGGCCGCCTTTTTCCTCACGCCTTCCCGGTGCAGCAGGACCTCCATCTCGCCGCCGTCCCCGCGCCGCCCGGCCCGCCTGGCGATCTGGCGCCCTACGCGCCGCCACAGGAAACGCTGTTCAATCCGCACGCCAACGAGACCGCTGACGTCGCGCGCATTCGCGCGCATCGCGTCCGGGCAGGCGGCCGCGAGTACCGGATCGTCCGGGGAGATATTCACCGCCACACCGACATCTCCTGGGACGGCAATCGCGATGGCTCGCTCCATGACTCCTATCGCTACGCGCTCGACGCGGTGTCGTTCGACTTCCTTGGCGTGTGCGATCATCAGGCCGGCGGCGGCGTCCCCTATCACTGGGAAATGATTCAGAAGGCCGTGGACCTGTTCACCATTCCCGGCCGTTTTGCTCCCGTGTATTCCTACGAACGCTCCCTTTCCTGGCCCAACGGACATCGCAACGTCGTGTTCGCGAAACGCGGCAATCCGATCCTCCCGATTCCGGAGGCCGAACAGCGCGGCAAAGAAGGCGCGGGTAAACTCTACGAATACCTGCGAAAGCTGGGAGGAATCACCACGTCGCATACCTCCGCCACCGGCGCCGGCACCGATTGGCGGGATTCCGACCCTGAGGTGGAACCCGTGGTGGAGATTTATCAGGGATACCGGACCAACTACGAAGGGCCCGGGAACCCGCGCGCGGTCACCGAGCAGGCGCGCTACGCTCCGGGCTTCGTGTGGAATGCCTGGGACAAGGGAATCAAGATGGGCGTCCAGGCCAGTTCGGATCACGTCTCCACCCACATGTCCTACGCGGCGGCCTACGTCACCGAAGTAACCGCCGAAGCTATCCTCGAAGCCATTCGCGCGCGCCGCACCTTCGCCGCAACTGACAATATCGTGATGGACGTCCGAGCCGGCGAGTCCCTGATGGGCTCGGCGGTGCGCGGCTTGGCTGCCCTCTCGGTGCGGGTCCGGGGAACGCGTCCGCTGAAGCGCGTGGTGGTGGTGAAGAACAAGAAGGTGGTCTACACGGCGACGAGCGAAGGTCCGGAAGTAGCGTTCACGTTCACTGACCCAGACACCGCGGCGGGCGAACGTTACTACTACGTGCGCGCCGAGCAGGACGACGGCCAGCTGGCCTGGAGTTCCCCTATCTGGCAAACTACGCCATAACCGGAAACTTACTGCGAGTTATGACAAAAGTCGCAACCATTCGAAGCCTTATGCTTCGCATGACAGGCCATGCAGCTATGCATGTTCGTGGGCTTCTCCTTGAACAGGATTTCCCTCTCCGCCACAGCCCCATGGCAGGTGTCGCAGGCGAACCCGGCGTCGGTGACGTGGGAAGCGTGTGAGAACCAGACATACTCGGGAACCTTGTATATCTTCACCCACGGCACCGCTGTCTTGGCCTTGGCATGCGCGGCCAGTTTCCGCACGTCGGGGCTATCGGTCTTGATAATCGCGTGGCATCCCATGCAGACCTGCTCGCGGGGATAGCCGGCCTGAAAACCGGGATCCTTGATCGGATGACAGCTCTTGCACTCCACGCCCTTGCTCACATGCAGCTTGTGATTGAACGCAATGGGCTGCTCCGGCGGGTCGAGCGGAAGCTTCTCATCCACGGCCGGCGGGGTGGGGCGCTGGCCCCATACGATGGCGGCCAGCGCGAGAACGGAGAGAATCAATACCTTCTTCATAGTGCAAACGCCACGAACTCATCGGAAGCCCCGGACCCATCCTTACCGCCGCCGGCCGCGATCACCACATACTGCTTGCCGCCGGCCTCATAGGTGCTTGGAGTGGCGAAACCGCCTTCCTTCAACTGATACTCCCACAACACCTCACCCGAATCGGAATCGAAAGCCCGGATCATCTTGTCGAACGTGCCGGCCTTGAACACGAGCCCACCTGCCGTGCAGATGGCCCCTCCGTGGGACGGTGTGCCCGTCTTCTTCATGCCGCGCTTCTTCAGTTCCGGAAACTCGCCGTTGACCACGCGCCACCGGAATTCGCCTTTGTCCATGTCAATGGCCGTCATGTAGCCCCACGGCGGCTTGATCCCAGGATAACCCTCGTGATCGGTGACCGGCGCGCGATCCACCAACCCGTACCGGAATGGTTCGCCGGGCTCGGAGTCCCGCAGCACGATGCGATTGGTCCACTCGTCGGACCCGACGAACAGCAAATTACGCTTGGGATCGAAGGCGCTTCCGCCCCACAGCGGACCCCCTCGAAATCCCGGATGGATCAACACACCGTCCTTGGCCACCGGCGTGAACAACGCACCGGACTGGCACTTGTCGAAGATCGCTTTCACGTGCGCATGCGCTTCCGGCGAAATGTCGGTGACATCTTTTTCGAAGAATCCGATTCGGGACAACGGCGGCGGCTTCACCGGCCATGGCTGCGTGGGCCACAATTGCTCGCCCACCACGGTCGACTTCGGAATCGGCCGCTCTTCCACCGGAAACACCGGCTCACCCGTGTCCCGATCGAGCACGAACACAAACGACTGTTTCGTGATTTGCACCACTACGTCACGCGAGCGTCCGCCATTGCGAATCGTCAGCAGCGCCGGTTGCGCGGGCAAGTCGTAGTCCCAAACATCGTGATGCACGGTCTGAAAATGCCACTTCCGTTTGCCGGTGCGGGCGTCCAAAGCCAGCACGCAATTGCCGAACAGGTTCGCGCCCTTGCGATTGCCGCCGTAGAAATCGAACGAAGGCGACCCGATGCCCGCGAACACCATGCCGCGTTCAGCGTCGAGCGACATGCCGGACCAGCAGTTGGTACCGCCCGGGTAGATCCAGGAGTCGCTCTCCCAGGTATCGTTGCCGAACTCTCCCGGACGCGGCACGGTGTGAAAGATCCACCGCCGCTTGCCGGTCCGAGCGTCGTAGGCGCGAATGTGGCCTGGGGCTTCCGGATACGGGCCCTCGCCTCCTCCCCCGCCCAGGATCACCAAGTCCTCAAAGACCGTCACGGGACTCGAATGGCGAAATGACTTCCCGGTCATATCGACGTCGAGTTGCTGATTCAGGTCCACCACACCCTTTTCGCCGAAAGCCGCATCCAACTCGCCCGTCACCGCGTCGATCGAATAAAGCATGTCGCGGACGGTGGCGAAGATTCGTTTCGCCGCACCGTCCTGCCAGTAGGTGACTCAGCGATTAGTTCCGCGCACGGCGATTTTCTCGCTCCGCTGGCCGGATCGAACGTCCACTTCGTCCGCCCGGTGGCGCCATCCACGGCCCGCACCTTCACCTGCGGCGTGGTAACGAACATCACACCGTCCACCACGATCGGAGTACACTCGATTGCCGTGGCCGGCCTCGCGAGCGCGTCGCCGGTATTGTGCACCCAGGCCGGCTGAGACGTCCTACGTTGCGCTTGTCGATCTGCTCGAGCGGCGCATAGCGGCTCGCTCCGGCATCACCGCCGTAGTAGCGCCATTCCCATCCCGCCCCCGCTGTGCGTTTGCGCCGCGCCCGATGCCGCCGCCGCGGCCGTCTGCACGAACCTTCTGCGATCCAACATAGATTTCGTCATTGTATCGGCTTCACTGCTTGCCGACCAGTAGCAAATAGAGGTCGATGATCAGGATCACCACCACCATCAGTTCCAGCACGAAAGCGCGTCCGTGATGGAACTGGTCCACCATGAAGTGATAGAGCCCGGTGGCGGTTTTCAACTTCTCCTCCACCAGCCGCCGATAATCGGTGACGCCCACGCGCGCCGAGGCCAGCCGGTAGACGCGCGCGGCGAACATGTCGCTCAGGAACTTCACCGCGTTGTCCATCCGCTCGGTAGAGTTCGCGCACCTCGAGCAACATGCGGTTTGTGTTCGGCCTCGCGCGCCAGCCGCCACCGGGCCAGCAATCCGCGGCGCTTCCCCAGCCCGTCGTAGACACGGCCCAGTTCGATCGTCAAGCGTTCGTCGTAATGCCGCAGATTGAGCAACTGCGTGTTGGCATACTCGATCAGCTCCACGGTTGGGCCCGCACCGTCGGCGGTGTCGTAGACGAACGCCGCCATCCAGCCCCACCCACCAGGAGATCCCCCGGCGAATACGACAGCCGCGATTGCAGCACCTCCGTCTGTTCTTCCACCGCTTCCGCCAGCTTCGCCACGCACCATACGCGCGATCGCTCCGCCGTGCTGCTCGAGCAGAGCCGGAGCCCGCAACCCTTCGGCGCGATCCACCTGGATCACCGCATAGTCTTCCGACAACCATCGCTCATAGGGACGCACGAATGCCCCGCGGCGTTGCTCCAGGTGTCCCTTCAAATACTCCTCCGCCCGCACCTCCATGGCTTCGCTGCCCACCCACTGCTGGGCCGCCGTTTCGAGTTCCCGCCACGTCCCTTTCCAAGGCAGCACCAGTTCCAGACTCACCACGCCCCATTCGAAATAGCTCAACCGGGCCTGGAACTCCTCCCCGCCCTCCATGCGCAGCGGTGGAACCACTTCTTCCACCGGAGGCCGTTCCAGTTCCGCATACTCCCGCCGGGGCCGCCGGAAAGCCGGACCGCGCACTCCCGCGGCGTCCATCACCGGACGGACGTCCGCCAACCGGATTTCCTCGGCCACGTCGAACAAATAGAACAGCCGAACGGAACCGGTGATCGTATTTTCCCATCGACGATCTTGCATTCGCCGAACAGTATAGCGGGCAGGCGACAATGGAGGCTGTGCGCGTAGTCCTCATCCGTCACGGCGAAAGCATCTGGAATGCTCAGAACCGCTTCACCGGCTGGACCGACATCGACCTGTCGGACTCCGGCCACGCGCAAGCGCGAGCCGCCGCCCAGACCCTGGAGGAACTCGGTTTCCTCCCCGATCGCGTGTTCACGTCGCATCTGAAACGGTCAATCCGCACCGCCTGGACCATCCTCGATCAGCTCGACCGCCTCTGGGCTCCCACACACTCGCTCGCCGCGCTCAACGAGCGCTGTTTCGGCGATTTCGAAGGACTCACCAAGGACCAGGTGCGGGACCGATTTGGCCCAGCCGCCCTCACCGCCTTCCGCGCGCAACCGGACTGGCGCCCGCCGGGCGACCGGGCCGAGAGCCTTGCCGATCTGATCGATCGCGTCCGCCCAGTCTGGATCGATTGCATTCAGCCCGCCGTGCGGAGCGGGGAGAACGTACTCGTCTCGGTGCATGGCAACACGATTCGAGCCCTCGACGCCATCATTCGACCGGCCGGGCAGGACGCCATCGATCCCGACGTCCCGCCCGCCAAGCCTTTCGTTTATTCGATCGCGTAGGGGCGGATCGTATCAGCCTATTCGCCGCGCGGGCCGTTGTGGCAGTCGTAGCAGCCAATACGCGTGCCCTTGGCGAACGTCTTCGAGCCGCGGGTGGACTTCAATGTCCGATCGGCCAGTGTTGCCGACAACACCGTACCGCGGTAATCGGCGCCGTGACAGGTCCGGCACTGCGCCGCGTTCTTCTCCGCTGCGTCCTTGTGCTTGTCGATCCACACCGGGCCGATGGGGTGCAGTCCATGTGGCCCACCGGTCACCGTTTTCAGTTCGCCCGCGTGGCAGGTGGAACACTCCGACAGCACGCCGGCGTGGCCCTGCAATGCGATCATCTGCAAATTGTCGTTGGTGTGCGAACTGGGATACTCGGCGTGCGTGGACCCGTGGCAGGCCTCGCACTGCAACCCGCCGTGCCCTCGCGAGAACCGGAACAACGACAGCCCCGCCGCCGGCGTATCCGCATTGGTGGCGAAGGTGGCGTCGGCCGCCACGCGCATCAGTCCGGAATTTTCAAACACCGATGCATACCGGATCTGGCCGTTGTTGCGAACCGCCGTCCCGGTATGGCAGGCCTGGCAATTCGGCTGGTCCAGCCACCCCTTCCGCGACGCGCTGCCCACCAGCGTCATGTTGCCGTGGCAGCTCTGGCACTGCATCTGCATGGAGCCGTCGGGTAGGGTCGCGCTGCCCATCGCCCCGCGCAGACACCGCGTCACCGAGCCGGGATGGCAACGGTAGCACGCCGACCGGTTGTCCACAGAATCGAGCGGCATCTGGTTGGTGGGATCGATGACGTGCCCGTGGTAGCTGTGAATCGCCGCGGTAAGAGGTGCGACGCCCGGCACACCGGTTCCCGGCAGAGCGTTCGACAAGTGACATTTCGCGCATAGGATCGGCTTGCCGCCGTTCACGGTCGCCATTAGCCCCGCCGCATTGTATCCGGCCGCGGCCAACGCCGTTTGGAACAAAGGCGAACTACTTTGCCGCTCATCGTGCAGCCGCAGCACGTTCGTCTTGTAGTCCTTCTCGGGATCGCTCAGAAAAGCCCATCCCGCGTTCGGGCGCGCCATCGTCTGCGAACCCGAGGAGTGGCAGACGGCGCAGTCGATTTCATCCGACACCGGCAGCACCACGTCGCTCGCCGCGAGCACCGTTCCGTTGGGCGAACGTGCTGTGATCCGCATCATCGGATAGTAGTTCTTCCGCCCCGCATCGTCATAGGGACTGATCGGCACGCCCTCCGCCGAGTATTGCCAGAACTGAGGATCGTACGCCATCGGCTGCGGCGTATTCGCCGCGCCCGGCATACGGTAGCCGGCGAGGCCCACGTCTGGGGCTACGTTTACCCCAAACAGGGGTGAAACAAAATCCCAAAAGTTAGTCTTGCCGATGGTCGAACGGTTGATCGATCCATCCGGATCGGCAATCGATTCGAACGTCACCTGAGCCATGGACCCGTCTTTGACGAGCCTGCCCGAGCCATCGACCACCTGCGCATGAAATGTGTTGAACGGGGGGAGAATCGAGTAAATCGAATAGTCCTTACCGTCCATGCAGTGCATGCCCAGATCGTTCCACCCTACAACCCGCCATTGTCCGCCGCTGCCGCCGGATGATCCACTACCGCCACCGGAGCCACCGCCGCGGCTGCGGCCTTCTCCGCGGTTGTTGGCTCTATCGTCTTCTCTGTCATCGGCCGCCAGCGAGGCAGCCAGTAAAAACATGGTCAGACAGGCTAGTGTTCGCACACGTCTACCCTCCTTTTTTTCTCGCTCTTTTGGGGACGCTCAGCGCTCTGTGTTGCTGGCGAACGCTGATATGGGCATTGGCGGCGCGTCTCTCCGGTACACTGACGCCATATACGGACACGCCTAGAATATGCCTATATGCTCATATAGTCAATCGTAAAGTGGCGAGATAAGATAAACTCATCCTTTACCATCCAGTGCACTTTCCATGAGCTTGCCTACTCTCTCCGATGACGATTTGATCGGGTTCGCGGCTGACCGATTTCGCCTGCTGGCGGAACCGATGCGGTTGCGCATCCTTTTGTTTCTCGAGCAGGGGGAGCAGTCGGCGGGCGATATCGCGCGCGCGGTGAAAGGCGGGCAGCCCAACGTCTCACGGCATCTGCAGGCCCTCCACGGCGGAGGGGTGCTCGCGCGAAGGCGCGACGGAAACACCGTCTATTACTCGATCGCCGATGCTTCGATCCTCGGCATCTGCGATCTGATGTGCCGGAGCCGCGTTCGGAAAAAGCGCTCCGTGAAATCGCAGGGATAGATCCCGCCGCGCGGTTACTGCGTGGCGCGCACCGTCACCACGGAGGGATCGCTACGTGTCGCCAGAGCCAACCCGCGCACCTGCACCACGTACTGACCGGGCCGCAGATCGTCGGGAATCTGCGCCGTGATCTGCGTGGGCGAAGTCTGCAGCAGCCGCAGCGGAACGTCGCTCAAGGTTACGCACGCGCCACCGAGCACGGAAGGCAGCGGTACCGTATCGGCAGTGGCCACCGCGCCCAGGTTCTCGCCGGAGATGGTGACGAACGCTCCTGGTCCGAAGTTGGTTGTGCCATTGTTCGCGTTGAGAACGCCCCGGCTGCCACCCGTAATGGCGGGTTTGGCCGGGGTGCCGCTCAGCGCCAGCGGGATCACCGACAATCCCGAAAGCGAGATCATGTACGCCGTTCCGGCTTTGTCCACCACGATCTGCCGCGCGGGCACCGGGACACGCTGCGTGCCCAGCGCGACGCGAGCCGGATTCTCGGGTGCGATGGCCACCACCGATTCAGCGCCGGTGCGCACATCGACGAGTTCGATGGTCGGCCTGCTGTCGTCACGAGTCGCCGCGGTCAGGTTCTGCCGCACCGGCAGCGTCACCCGGATCAGTTGCGTATCAGACAATCCGTACACTTGGCCCACGTGGCGGGTCCCCTGGCTCACTACGGTTTGGGTGGGCGGTTGTCCCGGCGCAGCCGGAGCCCCGAACTGGATCGCGCCTGGCCGTTCCGCGCCGCCAATCACTGCGAGCGAAGGACTGAGCACCAGCCCGTTCATCGCAAAAAACGCGCCGCCCGGCGCACCCGTCGCCGGGCCGTAGTAGCTCTGGATCGGATTCTGGTTGATCGTCCGCGCCACGGTGAAGGCGTCCGCCAGCGAGTCATAAAGGAATACATTCCCGTTGCCCGCCAGCGCCACCAGGTACTCGCCGCCGGGCGTCTGCGCATAGGAATACTGCGCCGGCGTGGGTAGCGTGGTGGTCGTGGGGTTCGCCGGATTGATGATCGGGCTGGCCGGCCGCGGCGACGCTTCGTTGCCCACCACGCGCCACAGTCCGCCGTTCGACATGATGAATTGCAGACCCGACAGACTCATGCCGAGCGCCATCGGCGACACGACGTTCTGATTGCCCGGACGGGGGATGGGCGGAAACTGCACATCGCCCACCAGCCGCCGGGTATCCAGATCCACAATGCTGATGGACTCCCCGCCGCTGTTGCCAACATACAACGTGCTGCCGTCGAGCGAGATCGCCATCGATCGCGGCAACTGGCCCACTTCGATGGGCTCGATCAACTTCTGGCGCCGGATGTCGAACACCTCCACCCGGTTGTATCCGGCATTGGTGATATACACCCGCTGCCGCTTTTCGTCGAGGGCTAGTTCCTGCAAGCCTTGCGTATTGTTGAGGCTGTTCTCGATGGGGATGACCACGCCGCGCTGATCGTCCTGCCGGAAGTTCATGTACACCTGGATCCGATTGGGGAAGTTGATCGCTTCCGAGGAATTGAGCGTCACGGGCACCCCGATCGCATTGGTGCCGAACGCGCCGCCGGTGTACACATTGGTCCCTGGCTGGCGGACCACGCCCGCCCGCCCCGGCTCCATCACGAAGTTCACCGTCGACGGAACAACCCCGGTGGTCACTTCCGCCACCAACGCGGTGGTTACGGCGGGCACCGTATAGGTCAGTTTGCCGGACCCGGCGTTGTTCACCTTCAGCGAGGCCCGCGCCACACCCCGGTTACAGGGATCGCTCGCCAGGAACACCGCGTTGGACTCGGGCACCAGAATCGGATAGTCGAACAGCTTCCCGATCGGCATGTCAATCAGTCCCGACTCCGAAGTGGCGAACATCTGTTCGCCGTCCGAGGTGACTAGCACCTTACCGAGAACGCTCTCCGGCATGCGCAGCCCCAGTCTCGCCATCAGATTCTTTTGGCTCATCACGATGAGGGCTTCCGAGAGCGGCCGGCTGTTTACGGCTCCGGTCTGCACGTTGAAGGCGCCGTAGATGGTGTTGCCGTCGGCGGAAAACGCGCTGCCGCCGAAATTGTTTTGCACGTTGATATTGGGATTCAGCGTCTGGTTGGCGTTCCCCTGCGCCACCACGAACGGGTAGTTGGCCGTGTTCACCTGCGCAATCACGTTGAGCGTGCCGGTGTCGTAGAGAGTCGAACCCGCCATGAACCTGGAGCCGTCGGGCGAAATCGCCAGCACGGTGGATTGCCCGGTCACCGTCCGATTCCGCAGCACCGTGGCCGACGCCGATTCGTAGACGAACAGCGTCGTCTGGGCGTTGTTGGCCCTTTGATTGATCGCCACCATTCCGATGATGAACTGGCCATCGGGAGTCCGCAGCAGCCGGCCCGGAAACGCCGTCGACGGCCGCCCGACGAAAATCGCCGGCAAGGGCTGCGGTGTGTTGATGGGGGGCGGCGCAGCCACCGGCGTCAATTGCGACCCGTTGTCGAGTGTCCGGTCAAACAGCAGCAGTGTGTTCAGCGCGTTGTTGGCGCCGGAACCTTGGGTGGTGATCAACACCCGCCCGTCGAACCCGACTTCCACGCCTTCGGGTTTCGCAGGCAGGCTGACTGTCTGCACCACGCGGTCTCCATTCAGATCGATCACGCTCAACGATCCCGCCGATACGTTGGTGACATACAGAAAATTCCCATCCATCGACATCGCCGCCGACGAAGGGAAACTGCCCACCTCGATGGACCCGCTCACCTGCCCGGTGACGTAGTTGTACACCGCGACCCGGTTGGCGCCCGGAGCTTACCGCGTAGATCCGCTGCCTCTGCTCATCGAGAATCAGGTCGCTCGGCTGGCCTCCCAGGGAGACAACCTTGCCGAACTTGGCCCCGGGGATAGTTTGCAGTTGGACGCCAGCCTGCCCCCAAAGCGCCCCGCTTCCGGCCAATATTATGGCCGAAATATTAAGAAATATTTTCCAATTGGAGATAGACATGTCCCTATCAATGCAAAACCGGTCCGTGCGCCGGTGTTTCGCCCCCAACCCGATCCTTGACTGAACTTAACACTGAGGCGAGACAAACCCGCCGCCGGAGCCACCTATCTTGGGACGGCGGATGAATCCAGGGTTTCACTACGATGCAGTTCTCAAGGACCTGTTCCAGCAGGACCGCCCCACTCTGCTCACCGAACTGATTGGCGTCCGGCGGCCACGTTCCTTCCTCAATTCCGAGTTCGCCGTGGTGGAAAAGCGGATCGCCGATCTGCTCCTGCTGCTGGACGACGAAACCATTCTTCACCTCGACTTCCAGAGCACCAACCACCCCGGGATGGCCCACCGCGAAGGCATCTACGCCTTGATGGCGTCGGAGAAATACGGCGGGCGCCGAGTGGAGCAAATTGTGATCTATATGGGCAAGGCCAGGATGCGGATGCCGGATCGGCTCGATATCGGCGTGGTGCGCACCGCGTACCGTTTGATCGACATTCGAGAACTCGATGCCGAAGTCCTGCTCAACAGCGGCAACGCGGCTGACTACGCCCTGGCCATGCTCGCACGCGGCGGCGTCAAGCGCTTGCGGGAAATCATCGCCCGCGCCAACAAGCTGCCCGAACCCAGGCGAGCGCGTGTGTTGACTCAGATGGCCGTGCTTTCCGGTTTGCGCGGCGCATCGGAACTGTTGATAATGGAGTTCAAGAGCATGGGAATCAGCGTCGAGATTCGAGAGAACGCGTTCCTGAGGAACGCCTATGAGTCGGGCGAGGCCAAGGGGATGTCCACGCTCCTGTTGGACCAGCTCGAGGCGAAATTCGCACCGCTTCCCCAGTGGGCAGTCGACCGCGTCTCGCAAGCAGCCCCGGATCAGATTCGGCGTTGGGGCCGCCGGGCTCTGACAGAATCAACGCTCGAAGACGTCCTGGGCTGATCCCTACTGAGCCGGGCGGACCGTCACGACCACTGGATCGCTCTTAGTCGCCTCCGACAATCCCCGCACCTGGACCACATACTGCCCTGGCCGCAAATCATCGGGGATCTGGGCGGTGATCTGCGTCGGCGAGGTCTGCAGGAGCTTCAACGGAACGTCGCTCATCGTCACGCAGCTTCCGCCGAGAACCGTCGGCAGGGGCACCTGATCCGCGGTCGCGATCACGCCGAGGTTGTCACCGGAAATCGTAACGAACGCGCCCGGGCCGAATGTCGTTGACCCTGTGTTGGCGTTCAGCACGCCCCGGCTTCCCCGCGAAATTTCCGGACGCGCGGCCGCGCCATGCACCGCCAAGGGAATTACCGTCAACCCGGAGATCGAAATCAGGTACGCGGTGCCCTTGGAATCCACCACCATCTGCCGGGCCGCCACCTGGATCCGCTGGGTCCGAAGCGCGACGCGCGGGGGGTTCTCCGGTGCAATCGCCACCACGGACTCCGCCCCGGTCTCCACGTCGACCATCTCGATGGTGGGACGCCCGTCATCGCGGGTGGCCGCCGTCAGATTCTGCCGCACTGGCAACGTCATACGGACCAATTGCCGGTCCGACATGGCATAGACCTGGGCGACGTGGCGGGTGCCCGTGCTGACCGTCGTCTGCGTGGGAGGAAGCCCCGGCCTCGCCGGAGGCCCGAACTGGATGGCGCCAGGACGCTCGGCGCCGCCCACCACCGCGAGCGATGGGCTCAGGATCAACCCGTTGACGGCGAAATAGGAACCTCCCGGGGCGCCGGCCGCAGGGCCATAATAGCTCTGGATGGGATTGCGGGCGATGGTCCGCCCGACGGTGAACGAGTCAGCCAGGGCGTCATAGAGGAACGCATTGCCGTTGCCGGCCAGGGCCACCAGATACTCCCCGCCGGGCGTCTGCGCGAACGAGTATTGCGCCGGCGTCGGCAGTGTGGTGGTGGTCGGATTCGCCGGGTTGATGATCGGGCTCGCCGGCCGCGGCGACGCCTCGTCGCCGATTACCCGCCACAGCCCACCGTTGGACATGATGAATTGCAGACCCGTCAGACTCATCCCGAGCGCCACGGGACGAACCACGTTCTGGTTCCCGGGCCGGGGATCGGCGGAAACTGAATCTCAGACACCACCCGACGGGTATCCAGATCCACGATGCTGATGGACTCACCGCCGCTGTTGCCGACATAGAGCGTGCTCCCGTCGAGCGACATCGCCATCGAGCGGGGCAGTTGTCCGACCTCGATCGGATCGATCAGCCTCTGCCGCCGGATGTCGAACACCTCCAGCCGGTTGTAGCCGGCGTTGGAGATGTAGACCCGCTGACGCTTCTCATCGAGCACCAGCTCATGCAGGCCTTCGTTGGTGTTCAAGCTGCTCTCGATCGGGTACACGATGCCGCGCTGATCGTCCTGGCGGAAGTTCATGTAGACCTGTACGCGGTTGGGGAAGTTCACCGCCTCGGCCGAGTTCAGCGTCACCGGTACACCGATCCCGTTGTTGCCGAACGCGGCGCCGGTTCCCGTATAAACGTTGGTGCCGGGCTGCCGAACGACGTTGGTACGGCCTGGTTCCATCACGAAGCGCACCGTCGTCGGCACTACGCCGGTTTCGATCTCGGTCACCAGCGCCGTCGTCGCCGCCGGCACCGTCATCGTCAGCCGGCCGGTCCCGATGTTGTTGATCTTCAGTTCCGCGCGCGCAATGCCGCGGTTGCACGGATCGTTGGCGAGAAACACGGCGTTCGATTCCGGCATCAGGATCGGATACTCGAACATGCGTCCGATCGGCAAGTCAATCAATCCCGATTCCGACGTCGCAAACGCCTGCTCTCCGTCCCCCGTCACCAGAATCTTGCCCAGGATGCTCTCGGGCATGCGCAGCCCTAAGCGCACCGACAGGTTCTTCGCGTTGGCAACCACCAGCGCCTCCGACAGAGGACGCGAATTCACCGCGCCTGCCTGGACGTTGAACGCCGCGTACAGCGTCTTACCGTCGGGCCCGAACGCGCTACCTCCGAAATTATTCTGAATGTTGATGTTCGGGTTGAACGTCTGGTTCGGATTGTTACCCTGCGCCACGACGAACGGATAATTGGCGGTGTTCATCTGCCCGATCACGTTGAGAGAACCGATATCGTACAGGGTGGACCCGGCCATGAATCGCGTCCCATCGGGCGACACCGACAGCACCGTCGACTGGCCCGTCACCGTGCGGTTGCGCAGCACAGTCCCCGAGGCCGACTCGTATACGAATAGCGTAGTTTGCGCGTTGTTGGCCCGTTGGTTGATGGCCACCATCCCCACGATGAACTGGCCGTCCGGTGTCCGCATGAGCCGCCCCGGAAAAGCCGTCGAGGGCCGTCCGATGAACACCGCCGGCAGCGGCTGCGGCGTATTGATCGGCGGCGGCGAGGCCACCGGCGTCAACTGCGCTCCGCCGTCGAGCGTCGGATCGTAGAGCAGCAGCGTGTTCAGCGCGTTATTGGCCCCCGAGCCCTGCGTCGTGATCAGCACCCGGCCGTCGAAGCCCACTTCAATTCCTTCCGGTTTGGCCGGAAGACTCACCGTCCGCATCACTCTGTCCCCGTCCAGATCGATCACGCTGACCGACCCCGCCGACACGTTCGTCACGTAGAGAAACCGCCCGTCCATCGACATCGCCGCCGACGATGGAAAGCTTCCCACCTCGATCGAGCCTGTCACCTGGCCCCCGTCGTAGTTGTAGATCCAGACCCGGTTGGCGCCCGAGCTTACGGCGTAAATCCTCTTCCGCGATTCGTCCAGGATCAGATCGCTCGGTTGCCCGCCCAAGGACACAGCTTTGCCGAACTTCGCTCCAGGGATCGTGGAAAACTGAGCGCCACCGCCTCCTCCCTGCCCCAGCAGCATCGGCGTCACGGCCAGAAGCCCAAGCACGAGCGGACCCATAAGCTTAAACATACTTAATCTCATTTGCGGCAGGTTTGGTAACTCTGTTAATCTAGAACCCGATCTCAGCCTAGTATGTTTCGTTTTCTTCATAACCGCAAGTCCTCGCCCCCGGCAAAACGCAACACTCCATGAGCACCCGGGTTGATTCTTCTGCAGGGCAGAACTTGCTGGTTCGCAATGTCACACGGCAAACAATTCTTTGCGATCGTGGTTTGGTCGCCGACTCGAGCGAAAAGCGGCGCACAGGCTTGCTGCGCCACCAGAGCCTTCCGGAAGGCGAGGCCCTGTGGATCGTGCCCTGTGAAGGAGTTCACACCTTCGGCATGAACTTCGCCATTGACGTTGTCTACCTGAGCAAGAAGAAGGTCGTACTCAAACTCCGGCCGAACATGGTTCGCCGCCGCATGTCGTTTTGCCTGCGCGCGCATTCGGTACTCGAATTACCCGCGGGCATGATCGCCAAGACCCAGACCGCGGTTGGCGATCAACTCGAGTTCATCCGATGACACTGCTGCGTCTGTGCCCCGCCCATGCTGCCGCCGTTCTGGTGCTCACCACCGTGCTGGCCGCATCGTGCTCGTTTCACCTTTCCAGGCTTCGCCCGGCCAAGCGGCGCCAGCCGATGGATCCGCAGTCGATTACCGCGCAGACGGCCGTCGCTCGCGCCACCCGGCGTCAGGTGCGCAATGCGGTCGATGCCGGCGAAGGCGACTATCTCGCCCGTCAGTTGCGGGCCCGTCTCGCCGCGGACCCCGCCGACCTCGACGCCCGGCTCGAACTGGCCAGCCACTATGAGGCCGCGGGCTTCCCGGATCTCGCGCTCGAGCATTTCCGTCTGGCCGCCGATCGCTTCCCGCAAGACGAGCAAGTGGCCATCCGTCTCGCCCGTTCGCTCCGCTCGCAGGGCTTTGCCGCAGACGGAGCGCGATCGCTGGGCCGGTTCCTGGAGGCCAATCCGGACGCCTCATTCACGGCATGGTCCTGGGCCGGGATTCTTCACGATGAGGCCGGCCTTCTCATTGACGGCGAGGAATTTCATCGCCAGGCCACCTATCGCGCTCCAACCGCCTACGCCTTCCTCCACAACAATCTCGGCCAGAATCTGCAGCACCAGAACCGGCCCGCGGACGCCGCCGCCGAGTTCCGGCGCGCACTGCGCCTGGAGCCGCGGTCGGAAATCGCGCGCAACAACCTCGCCATCGCCCTTTCGAGCGATCTTCGCGAAGCGCTTCTTCACATGCAGTCGGTGGCCGATCCCACCACCGCGCACAACAACCTCGCCGCCGTACTGATCGAACAGGGCCGGTACCGGGAGGCTCGCGTTGAACTGAATCTCGCGCTAGGATATCAGCCAGGGAATGCCGCTGCGCTTCGCAACCTCGCTATTCTTTCCGAACTGGACGGCCTCCCGGCCGTGTTCAAATCCAAACAGCGGGCATCCCGCAACAAAGGCATCTCGCAAAACAGGAGATAATCTCATGAAAAACCTCTTCGTTCAACTCTGGAAGCAGGAACAAGGGCAGGACCTCGTCGAGTACGCGCTCATCGTCGCCGCCGTCGGCCTCGCTCTCATCGTCACCGTCAACCAGCTCTCCCAGGCCGTGGTGAGCCTCTATTCGAGCATCACGGAAGGCCTGGCCAGCATCGGAGCCGCCGGCCAATAGCAGCCAGTGAAGCCTGGGCAAGTGGACTTGGGAACGGCGCCCGGCCCGTGGTTGCCTCCTACTCCGCCTGCCCGCACGAGCCAGCTGCGCCGCCACCTCCGCCGCTGGCTGGCGCCTGATCTCGCCCTCGCCGCGGCCGCTATCACATTCCTCTACGCTCTACTCCTGTTCGACGGGCCCTCCAAACTCTTTCGCGACTCCGACACCGGCTGGCATATCCGCACCGGGGAACTCATTCTCACCACCCATCGCCTGCCCCACGCCGACCCCTATTCCTTCACGAAGCCGGGTGCCCCCTGGTTCGCCTGGGAGTGGCTCTCGGACGTGCTCATGGGGGCGGTCCATCAAGGCGCCGGACCTGCCGGTGTCGTGCTGCTGTACCTGTGCGCCATCGCACTGTGCACCTGGCTGTGGTTCCGCCTCACCTGGATTCTCGAGGGGGACTTCCTCCTCGCCTGCCTGCTCGCTTCCCCCATGCTCTCCACCGTCAATCTGCACTGGCTGGCAAGACCGCACGTGTTGAGTTGGGTCTTCCTGCTCGCCTGGATCGGGACACTCGAACGCGCGCCGGTCCGGTTCCGCATTGGGCACGCCGCAGCCATCGCATGCGTCTCCACCGTTTGGACGAACGTGCATGCCAGCTTTTTCCTCTTACCCGCGTTGGCCTTGCTCTACGGCGTCTGCTTTGCGGCAACCGGCCAAAGGCCCGCCCGGTGGTTCTTCCTCGCCGCCGCCGCCGGCGCAGCCGGGTCACTGTGCAATCCCTACGGACTTCAACTCCACCGCCACCTCGCGGCCTATCTATCCAACGGGGCCTTGCTTGCTCGAATCGGAGAATTTCAGACCTTCAACTTCCACTCAGAAGGATCACTGCAGATCCTGCTAACGGTCGCCCTATGCGCCATCGGCGGGACGCTCGCCCTTACGCAACGGCGCTTGCACCACTTCCTGCTGCTCTACGGATTCCTGTTCCTCGCTCTGCGCTCAGCCCGCGCACTCCCCGTCCTCGCGCTGCTACTCCCGTTCGCCAACCGCTCCATCCGCGACGCCCTCGCGGAACTTCCGGCCGTCACCCCCGCTCTGCGCTATTCCGCCAACCTGCGCCGTCTCGAACTCGGGTTCCGTGGATGGTTCTGGGCGCCGCTGATTGTGGGTGTCGCCTTTGTCGTTCTCCAAGCCCCCACCGTGCGCGCCCGCACGGGATTTCCGCGGGATCAGTTCCCGGTGCAAGCCGCCGCGCGCCTGGATGAGCTCGTTCCCGCCGAGGCCCGTATCCTGGCGCCGGACAAATTCGGCGGCTACCTGATCTACCGGTTCGAGGGCCGGCGAAAGGTCTTTTTCGACGGCCGCAGCGACTTTTACGGTCTCGATTTTCTCAACAGCTACATCGATATGGTGCAGGTTCGCCCCGGCTGGGAGCGGCTGGTTTCCTCCTACCGCCCCACGCATGCTCTTCTTCCCGTAAACTATTCTCTGGTCTCCGTGCTTCCCGGACTGGGGTGGCGCGAACTTTACCGGGATTCCACCGCGGTGCTGCTGGCCGCCCCCGGATCTGGGATTTCAGGGGGTTACTGAATGCACATGCGTAACTTGGGACCTGTTTCTGGGTTCTTAACGTTTGGTTGCTCTACAGGGTCGCGCTTGCGTCTCCGCCACTGAGGGTTTCTTCGTCCATGGATCGTCAACGTCTGCTCATCATTTTCGGCACCGCCTGGATTTCGGCTGCCTTGCTCACGTGGTTCCTTTACGCGCGCACCAAGGCGCCCAAGCAGGAGGAAACCATTCGCATCGTGGCCGCCAAACGCGACCTTCCCATCGGAACCAAGGTGGGCGAAGCGGACCTCCAGCTCATCTCGGTGGTCAAACGCCAGGCTCCCCGCTCCTACCTCAGCTCCACCAAGCAGGCTCTCGGCCGCGCCCTCGTGTACCCCGTCTCCACGAACGAACCGCTGACCGACGCCCGCCTCACGGCGCTCTCGGGAGCCGAGGGCGCAGCGGCTGTTCTGCCGCAGGGCATGCGCGCCGTTTCGGTTTCGTTCAACGATACTAGCGGGGCTTCCGGCTTGATTCTGCCCAACTCCCGAGTCGACGTCTTCTACACGAGGACGGGCAACGTCTACGAAGCTCTCACGGTCACTCTTCTCGAAGACATCGAGGTGCTCTCCATCGGCCGCGTCACCCAGGTGGATCCCCCAGCCCCAGGCGCCGCGGCCAAGAAAACCACCACCTCCTCCAACACCAACCGCACCGCCACGCTCATCGTCACGCCGAAACAGGCGCAGGACCTCGAACTGGCGAAAAACCAGGGCCGCATCGGGCTGGCCTTGCGCAATCCGTTAGACCGCTCGACAGACCCCGAAGCCCCTGCATCCACCCTCGAGCAAATCGAGCCCATGATCCTTACCCGCTCTTCCACCAACTTCCGTAAACGGCGGCTGCCCGGCGTCGGCGACGGAGAATGGTCGGACCTCACCGGCGGCGCACCGCCCAAACCGAAGGTCGAACCCAAACCGGAACCTCCCAAGCCACGCGCCATCGTCGACGTCTTCCGCGGTGACAAACACGTCCAGGAAATCTTTCAATGAGCCGCTTTTCGTCGCAGTTTCCGTTCCTACTGCTGTCCACTCTTTCTCTGTTTTCCCTGGCCGCGCAAACCGCACCCCCGCGCGACCTCACTCTCATTCTCGGCCGCGGCGAACTGCTGCAATTTCCCGGTGACATCCAACGGGTGGCCGCCTCCGAGCCCAGAATCGCCGACGTCGTGGTGGTGAGCCCCCGCGAGGTCATGGTCAATGCCAAGGGCCTCGGCAAATGCACCATCGTGATCTGGGAAGGGGACGCCCTCCCGGCCCGTTTCGACATCACCGTTTCCGGGGACCGGTCCGATTTCGACAACACGCTGCGCACCATCCAGACCAGCCTCCCCGATTCGTCCATCCATATTTCCGGCAATGAGGAGACCCTCGTGCTCACCGGATCGGCTCGCGACGCCGCCCAATCCAAACAGGCCGAGTCGCTCGCCGCGCCATACACCAAGAAGGTGATCAACCTTCTCGACGTGCCCCCAGAGCCGGACCCGCGCCAGATCCTGCTGCAGGTCAAGTTCGCCAGCGTCGATCGGGTCGCGTTGCAGGAACTCGGCTTCAACTATTTCTCGCGCAACGACAAGACCCTCGGATCGATCAGCACGCAGCAGTTCCAGCAGCCGCGCTTTTCCCCGCTTCAGTTCGAAAATCAGCAGTTCACCAACACCACGGTCAACTTCGCCGACCTGCTCAACCTGTTCGTCTTCCGTCCGGACCTCAACATCGGCGCCACCGTCAAAGCTCTGCAAGCGCGCAACCTGCTCCAGATTCTCGCCGAACCGAACCTGATCACGCTCGAGGGCAAAGAGGCCAACTTCCTCGCTGGCGGCGAGTTCCCCTTCCCATCGATCCAGGCCACCACCACCGGCGGCGCCACTTCGCCCGTCGTCACAGTCCGCTTCAAGCGCTTCGGCATCGAGCTCACCTTCCTGCCTACCGTTTCCGCCTCCGGGGCCATCCACCTGAAAGTGGCCCCCTCGGTTTCCGCTCTCGATTTCTCGAATGCGGTCACGCTCCAGGGCTTCCTGATTCCCGCCATCTCCACCCGCACCGCCGAAACCGAAGTGCTGCTGAAAGACGGAGAGAGCTTCGCCATCGCGGGCCTCATCGACAACCGGGTGGTCCAGACCATGAATAAGATTCCCTGGCTCGGCGACGTGCCCATCGTCGGCAACCTGTTCCGATCCCGCTCCACGCGCAAAACCACCGACGAGTTGCTCGTGGTGGTCACCCCGCGGTTCGTCAAACCGGTTCCCGCCGGCGAAGAGATCAAACTCCCCGAGACGCTCGAAACCTTCCTTCCCACCGTGCCCGAGGAGAAGGCCAAGGGCAAGGGTAAGGAAAAAGACAAGAAACCGGAGTTCGTTGGACCCCGTGGCTATCAGGAACCCAAGCAGTAACGGCTTCAGGAACGGCGCCCCGCGCACGCGGCTCACCCGCGGCCGCGCCGGGTCCATGTCACTGCAACTGGTCGTCATTCTGGTTCCGGTCATTTTCGGATTCCTCGGCTTTGCCATCGATCTCGGCCGGTTGTACATGATCCGCGGCGAGCTCAAAACCGCCGCCGACGCGATGGCGCTCGCCGCCGCCGCCCGGCTGAACGGAACCGACGAATCCACCACCGCCGCCGCCACGGCCGCCGAAGTTGCCCGCGCCGAGTTCGAAGGCATCTCCAACCGCTACGACTACGGTGGAACCCAGGTTGGCGACGCCGAAGGGAACCAGACCAGCACCGTGGAGGAACCGGAGTTCTTCGACACCGTCTCGGCCGCCACGGGGGAAGGCGACGACGGAGGCGGCGGTGGCTCGGCTGGGGGCGCCGAGGCTCGTCATGCCCGCGTGGCCGTCACCGCGCAGGCCAGGACGCTGTTCTTCCGCTTCCTCCCCCAAGCCCAGGAGGGCATCGCCGCCATCCGCGTGCAATCGGTCGCCGGCATGAGCGCGCCCCTGTGCGTGGCCTGCGGCATCGAGGGGATCGTGATCGCCGCGGTGGACTCCGGCGACACCGAAAATTTCGGACTCACCACCGACACCCGCTACACCCTCGGCTACGCCTGTAACGGCGCCAATCAGCCGCAGCCGCTGGCCGGCACCACGCAGCGCCTGCCGTACGTCATCCTCAACAAGCTCAACGAAGAGGCCGAATCGTTCGCCGACGAAACCACGCAGGCCTACCGCATTGGCGCCAACGGGCTCCCGCCTTCCACCAACGACGCCATCAGTTGCGTCCGCGTCACCAGTGACGAGCCCGAAATCGTCTGGGCCACCGCCGCCCCCATCCAGTGCGCCGCACAGGGCCAACCCATGCGGGTGCCGGGTCTTGTGGGCAACTACCTGTGCGGTATGGCCACGCGATTCGAAACCGGGGTCTTCGCCGGCTGCGACACCATCCCGGAAGTCGACGCCGCCACGGGCGCGCTGCTGCCGGACACCAACGTCGATGACCTCGACGAATACGCCGGCTACACCGGCAACAACCGCAGGATCATCACGGTCGCGATCGCGGAAAACCTGGACGACGTCAACGCCATTCCGATCATCGGGTTCCGCCAGTTCCTCCTCGAGCCGCTGCCGAACAACACCAATCTCAGCCCCACCGACGGCAACGGACGATTCGTCGCGCTCTACATCGGAAGCCCCGCCCCAGTGAAGCAGGGGCGTGTGTCGGGGTGCACCATCGAATCCGGGCCCGGAAAGGTGGTCCTGCACCAATGAGAGGCCGCAACGCCAGCCGCCGCGCCTCCGCGATTCTGGAGACCGCCCTCTGGGTGCCGCTGCTGGTGTCGCTGCTGTTTGCCACGGTCGAACTCGCCCGCGTCTCCTATACCTACTACACCCTGCACAAGATCCTCTACACCGTAGCCAGCTACCTGAGCACGCAGCCGGGTGTCAATTTCTGCGACGACGCCGATGCCACCATCGATGCGGCCAAGAACCTCGCCCTGTTCGGCGGCATCGACGCCGACGCCAACCAGCCCATCATTCAGGGGCTCGCCGCCGATCAGATCACCGTCCGGGTCGAGCGCTTCGACGCAGAGTCGGACAGCCTGGCCGAGTGCGAATGCTCCGAGACCGGCTGCGACATCAACACCGGCGGCATTGCGCCCAACTACATCGTCGTCGCCATCCCGGACGGCTTCCAGATTCGGCTCGCCCTTCCGGGCATCAATAACGATCCCATCCCGTTACGCCCGCGGATCCGCATGCCATACGGAGGCGGGTGAACATGCGCCGCCTGACACGCGGTCGCCGCCGCCGCGCCCAATCCACGGTCGAGTTCGCCATCACCTACGTCACGCTCTTTTTCCCGCTGACAATGATGATCATCTTCACCGCGCAGCTTCTCTGGGTGTGGCACTCGGTGGTGGACTTCACCCGCGAGGGCGCGCGCTACGCCGCCACTCATTGCTACCAGGGCAGCGGCGCCAACGTCGTCAACTATATGCAGGAGAACGCCCCGCTCATGGTGGATCGCGACGAGTTCCGCGGCGGGGAAGCCGAGATCGTGGTTTCCTATTTCTCGCGCGATCCCGATTCCGGGGCCCTCGCCGAGTTCGCCTGCGAAGGCGGTGACTGCACGCGCGACTGCGTCCCCGATGTGGTTCGCGTCGGGATCAACAACTACCAGTTTCGTCAATTCGTCAGCTACCTCGGCCTGCCCCCGGTGCCCATCCCCAACTTCTCCGCCACGGTGGCGGTGCAAAGCGCCGGCTGCGGCCCTGACTCCGAGGACTGCGTACCCTAGGACCATCCAAACCAAGCCATGTCTCTTTCCATACTCGCCGCCTCCTCCGACGACCACTTCCGGGAAATGGTTCGCGACAACCTGCTGAACATTCCCAACTCGAAGCTCGCCGGCGAATACCCCGACGTCAGCCAGAACCTCTACATCCGCGTCCTCCAGGATCTGGAACGCCATCCCGACGCCGCGCTCGTGCTTGACCTCGCCAGCAATCCCGAAGAAGGCATCAAGATCCTGGAACGGGTCAAACAGGCCGCTCCGCACCTGTATGTCATCGCGTCCAATTTCCACGCCGACGGCGAAGCGGTTCTCACCGCTGTCCGCGCCGGCGCGTCGGACTTCCTGGTGCAGCCCCTCCGCCGGCTCGATTTCAAAGACGCCATCGGCCGCTTCGAGAAAGCCCCCCGGCAAACCGCCGCCACGCAGTCCCGCCTCGGCAGGGTCTATTCGTTCCTCGGCGTGAAGGGCGGCGTTGGCACCACCGCCATGGCCGTCAATTTCGCTTCCGTCCTGGCCCAGCGCAAACAGAACGTGGTGCTGATCGACCTCGACTGGACCGCCAACGACGCCGCCATGCAGCTTGGCGCACAACCTCAGTACACTCTCGCCGAGGTGGGCGAGAATCTCGCGCGCATGGATCAGCAACTGTTCGAAGGCTTCGTGACCCGCGACCCCCTCGGCTTCTTCCTCGTGGGCCCGCCGGATTCGCTCGAGCATCCGGGTTACTTCACCGAACCGATGCTGCGGGATTTCATCAATTTCCTGGTCGAGAAATACGACGCCATCGTGATCGATGCGGGCCGCAACCTCGCATCGGAACTCACCATGGGCGCTCTCCAATCCTCCACCGCCGTCTTCATGGTGCTCAATCAGGAATTCGGCGCCATTCGCGACGCCCAGCGTTTCATCGCCTATCTCATGCGCATGGGATTCAGCCAGGATCAACTCCGCGTCCTGGTCAACCAGTATCAGAAGAAGGCGGGCAGCCAGGTCGCCTCGCTCGAACAGATCCAACAAACGCTCAATCAACAGGTCTTTTACGGTATCCCGCCGTCCCCGGCCGTGCTCGCCGGCATCAATCGCGGACGCCCCTTCGTGGCCGACCGTGAAACGGCCGGCGACCTGGACCGCGTCTTCCGCGCCTTCGTCGACAAGGCCACCGGCCGCAAGAAAGACGAACCCGCCGCCAAGTCCGCATAACATGAGCTAAGAAGAGGACAACGAACCAACCATGGCTTCCCGCCCCATCCCTGGATCCGCCTCCCGAGCCGGCGCCGAACGCTGGTTCGCCATCAAGACGCAGATCCACACCCGGCTGCTCAACTCCCTCACCGCCGAACAACTCCGCGGGCTCAACAAAGATGGGGTTCGAGACCAGATCGGGGCTGTTCTCGAGAAGCTGATCGCGGAAGGTTCAGTCCCCATGACGCTCGCCGAGCGCGAGCGCCTGGTGGAAGAAATTCTCGACGAGGTCTTCGGACTCGGCCCTCTGGAGCCCCTGCTCAAGGACCCTTCCGTCAGCGACATCATGGTCAACGGCTTCGACAACGTCTACGTCGAACGCGGCGGACGCATCGTCGAAACGAACATTCGCTTCAAGGACGCCGCCCACGTCCGGATGATCATCGAGCGCATCGTCTCCAACATCGGCCGCCGCATTGACGACTCATCGCCCATTGTCGACGCCCGGCTCCCCGACGGAAGCCGCGTCTGCGCGGTCATCCCGCCGCTCAGCCTCATCGGCCCGGTGATGTCCATCCGCCGCTTCGGCAAGAAGCTCCTCACCGTCGAGGACCTGATGCGTAACGAGACCTTCACCTCCGGGATGCTCGACTTCTTGTCCGGCTGCGTCGAGGCCAGGCTCAATATCATCGTCTCCGGCGGCTCCGGCTCCGGAAAGACGACCATGCTCAACACGCTGTCGCGCTTCATCCCCGACGAGCAGCGGCTGGTCACCATCGAAGACACCGCCGAGCTCACGCTCCAGCAATCGCACATCGTCCGCCTGGAAACCCGCCCTCCCAACATCGAAGGCGCCGGCGCCATCACCCAGCGCGATCTCGTCATCAACGCCCTCCGTATGCGCCCGGACCGCATCATCATCGGTGAGTGCCGAGGCCCGGAAGCGTTCGATATGATGCAGGCGATGAACACCGGCCACGACGGATCGATGACCACCGTCCACGCCAATACCTCGCGCGACGCGTTCTCTCGCCTGGAAACCATGGTGATGATGGCATCCCAGCACGTTCCAGACTACGTCATCCGGCAAATGCTATCCTCCGCGGTCAATATTGTCGTCCAGATGAACCGCCTCACCGACGGCTCCCGCAAGATCATGTCGATCGCCGAAGTGCTCGAGACCGACGGGCACAGCGCCCACATGGAAGACGTCTTCGTGTTCGATCGCGAAGGCATCGCCGCCTCGGGCAAGGTGGTGGGTCAATTCCGCGCCACCGGATACGTTCCGCAAATCCTCACGCGGCTCAAGGCCTACGGCATTCATCTCTCGCCCACCATTTTCCAGGAGCAGCATGCGGTCAAGGAGCGCTAGAACAACCAGCGGCGCGCGCCGCTAGGGTCCACACCATGGGTTTCCTCTTCGTCGCTTTCCTCATCTTCACCGGCGCGTTCCTCGTCGCCGCCCACTACGCCTGGACAGTCCCGAAGCGGCATGAGGCGAGCGCCGTGGCGACCCGCCTCCGCGACCTCCGCCTCCGCTCCGGCTCCCGGACTCGCACGGGCGGGGACCTCATGCGCCGTGAGCAAAAAGGCACCTTCGCCTTCCTCAGTGACTTCGTCAACTGGCTCGGCATCCTCCGCCGCCTGCAAGAAATCATCGATCAAGCCAATCTCAGCTACCGTGCGGTCGACGTGGCCGCCGTCACCGCGATCCTTTTTCTCGGCCCGTGGATCCTGTTCGGCCTGTTCGGCCTGGAAATGTTCTTCCTGCGCTTGCTGATCTGCGGGCTGCTCGCATTCATTCCCATCGCCTTTGTCCTTTACAAGCGCTCGGCGCGGATTGGCAAGTTCGAGACTCAGCTCCCCGATGCCATCGACTTGTTCAACCGCTCCATGAAAGCAGGCCACACGATCCACTCCGGTCTCGAAACCATCGCCAACGAAACTTCCGATCCCATCCGCATGGAGTTCAAGAAGGTGGTCGAGGAACTTGGCCTGGGTTCCCAGATCGACGCCGCACTGCTCAACCTCGGCAAACGGATCCCGCTCATCGATCTCAAGTTCTTCATCACCGGCCTCATCCTCCAGCGCCAAACCGGCGCCGACATGGTGGAGGTGCTCGAGAATCTCTCCCTCCTCATCCGCGAGCGCCTCAACATGGCCGCCAAGATGAAGGCCCACACGTCGCAACAGCGCCTCTCGGCCGGCATCCTCTGCGCACTCCCGGTCCTGCTCGGAACCGTGTTCTGGATCATGCGGCCGGAGATGATGAACATGCTCGTCACCGACGATACCGGCAAGATCTTCTTCACCTATGGCATCGTCTCGGAAATCATCGGCATCCTGATCATCCGCAAGGTGGCCAATCCCAAGTTTTAAGGAACCACGATGCTATTACCGGTGCTTTTCTTTCTGCTCTGCTTCGCCACCGTCGCCGTCATCCTGTGGTCCGGCCTGCATCTGTTGCACAGCGAAGACAGTCCGCTCGACGAACGTCTCCTCGAGCTTCAATCGGCGTCCGGTTCTTCTGTCACTACGCTCGGCAACAGCCGCCGCGCCCGCACGGGCTTCCTCAATCAGGTTCTTTATCTCATCAGTCTCATCCCCGGCGGCGACGATTGGATCCACGAGACGGAGAAGTACCTCCAGGCCGCCGGCGTGCGCCGCCGCGAAACCATGGCCCTGTACTGCATCGGGAACGCCCTCTTCTTCATCGCGATGCTCGCGCTGTTCCTGTGGCTGAGCTGGGAGAAAGACTTCACGTCGAAAATCGTCAGCCTTGTCGCCGGCTTCATCCTGGGCTGGCTGCTGCCCAAGCAGATCCTCTACCGCATGGTGAAGCGCTACAAGAGTCGCCTCCAGGACGCCCTGCCGGATACCGTCGACCTGCTCGGCATCGTCCTCGGAACCGGTCTCGCTCTGGATCAGGCAATGCTCCGGGTCTCCGAGGAGATGCAGCACATCTATCCCGAACTCGCGTCGGAATTCTACACCGTCGTGATGCAGGTCAAGGCCGGGCAGGAGCGCTCCAAGGCGTTCGGGCAACTGGTGCGCCGTTCCGGCATCGAGGACATCAAGTCCCTGGCCGCCATGATCGTTCAGAGCGAGCGATTCGGCACCTCGCTGTCGCAAGCGCTCAAAGTCTATGCCGAAGCGCTGCGCACCCGGCGCCGCCTGCGCGCCGAGGCCGCCATCGCCAAAGCCGGCATCAAGATGCTCGTCCCGATCGTCCTGTTCATTCTGCCCGCGCTGTTTATTGTTACAATCGTGCCAGCGCTGCTAAGCGCTTTCCGCGACCTTCGCGGCGGCATCGGCGCACAATAAACTACCGTGACTCAGCTCGCTTTTCGACTCCCCCTCGCGGTTGCCTGTCTGCTGGCGGCCGGCTGTTCCAGCGCAACGCTGCCCTACGTCCGCACCGAAGGCCTCGCCCCGGAAGCGCGCCAACAGATCAAAGCCGCTCAGGACGCCGCCCATGCCGATCCCGATAACGCCGCCGCCGTCGCGCGCTTCGGCCGGACCCTCCTCGCCTACCGTTTCGACGAGTCCGCCCTGCCTTGTTTCCAGCGTGCCCGCACCCTTGCCCCGGATTCGTTTCGCTGGCCTTACTACATCGGCCTGATCGAGCAAAATCGCGGCAATCATCGCGTCGCGGTGGATGCGTTCGCGCTTTGCCTCAACCGGAAACCCGATGACCCTCCGGCCATGTTGCGCATGGCGGATTCTCTGGCGGCCCTGGAAAATTGGGATGGCGCCGCCCGTGCCTACCAGGCCTTGCTCGCCCTGGGCCCCTCCGCGCGCGCCCACTACGGGCTCGGCAAGGTCTACGCCGCCACGGGCCAACTCGACCAGGCCGCCGCCCAGTTCAACCGCGCCTGCGGAATTTTTCCCAGGTACGGCGAAGCGCGCCGGGCGCTCGCCGCCATCTACCGCAAGAAGGGCGACACCGGCCGTCTTCAGGAACAGATCTCGTTTCTGCGCACCGGAGCCGATCGTGAACCGCCGCTCAGCGATCCTTTGCTCACCCAGGCCGTGGATCTCGAGAAGTCCGCGTCACGCCTTGCCAAAGCCGGTCAACGCCTTCTCGAAGCCGGGCTCCCGAAGGCCGCGATCCGCGAATTGGATTCCGCCCTCGCCATGGACCCCAACGATCTGGGCGCTCATCTGTACGCCATTACCGCCTATCAGCAGGTGGACGATTTCAATACAGCGCGCCGGCACTACGAGTCCGCCGTCACCCTCAGCCCCGACGAGCCGCTCGCCTACCTGTTTCGCGCCCGCGGCCTGCTCGAGCGGGGCCGCTATGACGAAGCCCGGGAAGCAGCGCTCGCTCTGATCTCCATCGATCCGTCCAACGTCGAAGCATCGACTCTGCTCGGTGACACTGAACTCGCCCTTGGACATCCCGGCGAAGCCGAACGCCACTACCGCCGCGCCTATCAGGCGGACCCGGATTCCCCGGCGGCCAACAATGGCCTCGGGCTCCTTCTCTACGCACGCCGCGATTTCCCCTCCGCTCTCCGTCACCTGGTCAAAGCGCAGAACATGCCAGATTCCCAGGTTCTGCCGGCTCTGGAAGCTCTCGCCGCCTGCTATACCGCAACCGGCGACTCGGCCGCCGCCGCCCGCGCTCTCCGCCACGCCCGCGCCGTGGCCACCATCCACGGATCCCAACCGACGGTAGCCCGCATCAACGCGGAACTCGCCCGGCTCGAGTAACCCGCCCTCAGCCCCGCCAATACGCGACCACGATCGCCGCCGCGCCGAGGAACGTCCCGAACGGCAGTTCGAAGGTCGACGCGTCTTTCTTGAACCAATAGATGTAGCCCAGCCCGATCAAGGTCCCGGCGATTCCCCCGATCATCAGCGTCGCCAGCGCGCCGCCAAGACCCAAAAACGCCCCGATCATCGCCACCATCTTCACGTCGCCGAACCCGAGCCCTTCCCGGTGCCGGACCTTGCCGTACACCCACCCCATGGCCCACAGCACACCGCTGGTGACTCCGGCGCCCAAGCCCGCTTCGATCAGCGACCCCACCCACGGATCCCCTCGCCACAACAGCTCCCCGAATCCTCCGCGGAGCGGCAGCAGCGCCGCAGCCACGAACCCAAGCGCCATGCCGCCTTTCGTGAATTGGTCCGGAAGCAGCCGCGTTTCCAGGTCCGTGAAAATCATCCCCACCTGTAGAAATCCGAATACGGCGAACTTGGCCGCCGCCCCCGTCAGGCCCCAGCGCCACACCGCCGCGGCAAACAGCAACGCAACGGTCGCCTCCACCATCGCATACCGCCACGAAATCGAAGTCCGGCAGTGCCGGCATCGCCCGCCTAGCGCGGCGTAGCTCGCCACCGGAACGTTGTCATACCAGGCGATCCGGTGCCGGCACACCACGCAATGAGATCCCGGCCACACCACGGAAAGGTCCCGCGGCCACCGGTGGATGCAGACATTCAGAAAACTGCCGAGCAACAGGCCCATGGCGGCCGCGACCGGAATTGCCAGTACGCCCTCTACTTCCAACGGGCGCACTCCTTGTACACGCGCAGCGTCTCTTCCACCATGTGCTCCGTGGTGTATCGCGCGCGATAGCGCGCCAACGCCGCCTCCGCCAACCGGGACGAAAGTTGCTCATCCGCCTGCAGACGCCGCACCGCTTCCTCCACCGCTCCCACGTTGTTGTCCACGAGCAAGCCCGTCACTCCGTCCTCGATCAACTCCACCAACCCGCCAGTCCGGCTTGCCACCACCGGCACCCCCGCCGACATCGCCGACAATACGGCGGACCCCAAACCCTCGCTGTCGCTCAGGTACACCATCACACGGGCGCCCGGCAGTTCCTCCGCCAAGTCCTTCATGTAGCTCACATCCAGATTCGTTTTTCGCAGCAGAGGACCGCCCTTTTTCCGGTCACTGCTCGATATCGCCACGATCCGCCCATCCCATGCGATCCGCGGAAGCGCCTCAGCGCCGTCGGGCACCACCCGTATCTTCGCTTCGTCCACCCCCCACGCCACCAGCTTCTGTTTCACATACTCCGACACCGCCACTACGCGCTCCGCCCGTTTGTACTTCCACCACGCCCCTATGCCTTTCCGCGGGCGGAACGCCACCCGTCTGGAAACTACCAGCGGAGCCCGCACCCAAGGAATCATCCCGCAGGCAGCCGCCAGGGCATGTCCGCGACCGGTATGGGCGTGCATCAAGCCAGCCCCGGGGCTCTCCAGCAGCATGTTCGTCCACGTCGCCTCGGCCGCCCCAAAGCCCTCCTTGCGCGCTCTTTCGAGTAGGGGACCGCGCCCCAACAGAACATTGTCTATCCCGCGCGCCCGAAGCCCCCGCATCAGCAGCAGCACCTGCCACTGACCGCCCCTCATCTGGCGGCCCGTATCGAAATGAAGCACGCGCATGCGCTACTCCCGCCCCGGTTTCATGAAACGGGCTTTGGCGTACTTGGCGAAATTGTAGAAGGCGGCCATGTAGGCGATGCACAATCCCTCCACCCCATCGCGAAAACCCTGCTGCACAACATAGGTCCGGAAGAACGTCCAGAGCGGATCCACCACCAGGCGCGCCAAACCGGTCTCTTCCTTCTGGGCCACCAGTTGCTCCGCCGCCAGCGTGGTGTAGCGGTCCATCGTCCGCAGATGCTCCGAGAGTGAATCGCATGTGAAGTGCAACAGGTTTGACTCCAGATGCTTCACCTTCCCGTCCACATGCACGGACTCGTGCACGTAGTCGCCCTCCCACCGCGCCTTCCTGCGGTCAAACAATCTTACCTTCCGGTCCGGATACCAGCCCGAGTGCAGGATCCACTTGCCCAGATACTGCGCCAGCCGGGGCATCGTATAGGCGTCGCAATCGGGACCGGTTTTCTTGATGTGCCAGATCTCGGCTTCGAGCGCCTCGCTCAGCGATTCGTCGGCGTCGATCGAAAGGATCCAATCATGGCTCGCCCGTTCCGACGCGTAGTTTTTCTGCGCCGCGTACCCCTGCCACGGCGCTTCGATCACCCTTGCCCCCAGCTTGCCCGCAATTTCCATCGTCCTATCGGTGGACCCGGAATCCACCACCACAATCTCGTCGCAGCATCGCAGACTCTCGATCGCCCGCGCGATGTTTCGCTCTTCGTCCTGCGCGATAATGGCCGCCGAAATCTTCACCGCGTTCTCAAGTCCCTCAAACTCCGCTCACCTGCAGTGGCGTCAACGAAAAACACAGAACCAACATCACCGCGGCCAGCATCCCCAACCGCCGCCGACCACGGCTCACCGGCCGCGTATCGTAGACCGGCGGGTGCCGCAGCGCGAACACCACCAACAGAGCCGCCCACACCAGCCAGCTCCGGCTGTACAGCAGGCCCATTCCCACCAGGATCCCGATGAATATCAGCGACAACGCCCGATGCCGGCGGCCTGCGAAGGTGTACAAAAGATGCCCGCCATCCAGTTGCCCGATCGGCAGGAGATTCAACGCCGTCGCCAGCGCGCCCACCCAGGCCGCGCGCCCGATCGGATGCGGATACACGTCCGCGATCGGCACTCCCGGAAAAATCGCCCAAGCCAGCATGCGCTCGAGCAGCGGCTGCCCGAACAGTAGGTCCCCCGCCTCCCGGATCCCCGGAATCACTTTGCCGTACGCCAAGCCGATCGCGAACGCCGGCACCACAAACACAAAACCCGCCAGCGGACCCGCCACACCGATATCGAACAATTCCCGCAAACTTCCGATCGGCGAGCGGATGCGAATGAAGGCGCCCAGCGTCCCGATCGGAGTCGGCGCGGGCAGGAAATACGGCAGCGACGCGTCCACGCGATAGTAGACACAGGCTCCATAGTGGCCCATTTCGTGCGCGAGCAGGATCAGCAGTAGAGTGGCGGAAAAGGGCAACCCCGACACCAGACGCCGCGGGTCCCGGAGGAATCGTAACACGACCTCCCAGTCGCCGCCTGAGTACGCCGGCAGGTCGTTCTCGAAATCGTATTGCAGCCATGCGCCAATCAGCGTCGTCGTCAGCAGCGTCAACGCCAGCAGCAGCAGGTGCAACCAGTACCTGGGTCTGGGACTCACCGCGGCAGACCACGGCTCCAATCGTCTCGCCGCTCCCCCTGAGCCGTCGCCATTGGAATCCGGCATACGCGCGGAGGTCGGCTCTGTGGGCGTCCGGCCCCTAGAGCGACTGCAATTCCTTCCCCGGCTTGAAGCGCACCGCCTTGCCAGGAGGAATCTCTACTTCCGCTCCGGTCCGGGGGTTGCGTCCGATCCCCGTTTTCCGCGGGCGGACATTGAAAATGCCAAAACCCCGTAGTTCGATCCGTTCCCCCTGCCCGAGAGCACGCTTCATGCTCTCAAACACCGTCTCCACCGCCATCTCTGCTTTTGTTTTTGTGATGCCGGTTTTGTTCACCACTTCGTTGATGATATCCAGTTTGATCAAACCTGTACCCTCCTGTAACGAAACCCCATGATAGGATTGAGGTTAGCCCCTTGTCAAGGATGCAGTCCCCGGCCTCTGTCGATTTCGACTCCTTCCGGCGCGCCTGTGCGCGGTTCGCTACCGGTATTACTGTCGCCACTCTCACAGATCCCTCCGGCGCGCCCCATGGCATGACGATCAACTCCTTCACCTCGGTCTCCGCCAGCCCGCCTCTCGTCCTGATTTGTGTGGACTTCGACTGCAACCTGCTCCCCTTGTTTCGCTCCTCCGCCCACTACGGCGTCAATATCCTCTCCGAACACCAACAGGACCTCTCGGACCGCTTCGCCTGCCGCGGGCACGACCGTTTCGATCAGGTTGACTGGTTCCCCGGCGCCGCCACCGGCGTCCCCCTTCTCCGCGGCGCCCTCGCTCATCTCGAGTGCGCCATTCAAACCATCACCGACGCCGGGGATCACGCGATCCTGATTGCGGAGGTTCTCCACATTACTGCCTCTTCCGGACGCCCCCTCCTATACTTCGAGAGCACATACCGCCGATTGAAATAGACGTGAGCTCCCTACTCGCCCGTATTCGCAGCGCCGATTCGCTCTTTTACGCCTTCGGCTGGATCCATCTGGCCGCCGCGTTCCTGTTCCTGTGCTTCGCTCCCTGGGACGATCGCATCGTAACGGGCGTCAACCCGTGGATCAAACCGACGAAGTTCACCCTCTCGTTCACGCTGCTGTTCTGGACCCTGGCCTTCTACCTGCGCGAACTGGGGCGGCCCCTCTGGACCATCCGTACGATCCACGCCGTCGTCGGCATCGTCTCCGTCATCGAGATCGGTTGCATCGCCATGCAGGCCGCCCGGGGCGTTCCGTCCCACTTCAACGCCACCAATCCTTTTAACGCTTCCGTGTTCGGCATCATGGGGCTGGCCATCCTGATCAATACGTTCGCCATGCTGCTGCTTCTGTTTCAGATGCTCTGGCAGGAAGGCCTCGAGACGCCCCCGGCCGTCCTTATGGGCATGCGGCTCGGGCTCGTCGTGTTCGTGCTCGGCAGTATCCAGGGTTTCTACATGGTGCTCAATCAGGCGCACACCGTGGGCGCCCCTGACGGCGGGCCCGGACTCCCGTTCCTCAATTGGAGCACCACGCACGGCGACCTCCGCGTCGCTCACATGCTGGGACTGCACAGCCTGCAGATCCTTCCCTTGGCCGGTCTCTGGATCGATCGCCGCTTCGGCTCCCGCCCTCCAGCCATACGCGCGGCGCTGGCCGGCGTGATAGCCCTGGTCTGGATCGCCGCCTTTGCCGGCGCTTTTCTGCTGGCCATCCAGGAGCGTCCGCTGCTCTCGCTCGGCCGGAACTAGCCCCCATGTCGAACGGGGAATTCTTCGCAACCGACCCCCTCCCGAGAGCACCTAACCGGTCGTGCCCAGCTTCCGCTACTCCTCCGTGATCGAGGCCCCCGTCGCGGAGGTGTTCCGCTTCCACCAGCAACCCGGTGCTTTCGAGCAGCTTGCCCCGGCGTTTCCCCGAGTGGAGGTGGTTCATCGCACGGGTGCGCCCCTGGAGCCCGGCTCACGCCTCGACATCGAAATGAGCGCCGGCCCTTTGCGGACTCTGTGGCGCGCCCGTCATACCGAATTGGAGCAGGATCGCTACTTCGTCGACGTCCAGGATTCCGGTCCTTTCCGCAGTTGGACCCATCGGCATCTTTTTGAACCCGCCGGCCCGCACACCCGCCTCACGGACGCCATCGAATTCTCGCTACCCGGCGGCCCATTCATCGACGCCGTCGCCGGATGGGCCGTCCGTCTGGCCCTGACCCTCGCCTTCCGGGAGCGCCACCGCATCACCCGGTGGGCCGTCACTCCACGTCGTCAGCCAGATTCTCGAACTTCGTGAACTGCCGCAGGAACGCCAGCTTCACTTTGCCCGTGGGTCCGTTTCTCTGCTTGGCGATGATGATTTCGCCCAACCCCTTCAGATCTTCGCGATCCGGCTTGTAATACTCGGGCCGGTAGATGAACCAGACCATGTCGGCGTCCTGCTCGATCGATCCGGATTCGCGCAGGTCGCTCAACTGCGGGATGTTGTCGCCCACCGTCCGCGTCTCCGGGCCGCGATTCAACTGCGACAGCACTAGAAACGGAACCTTCAATTCCTTAGCCAACAGCTTCAGCCCGCGCGACAGGCCGCTGACTTCCTGCGTCCGGTTCTCCTGCCTTCCCCGCCCGCTCATCAGCTGCAAGTAATCCACCACCACCAGACTCAAACCGTGCTCGGCCTGGATGCGCCGCAGTTTGGCATGGATGTCCATCAGGTTCGCCGCCGCCGAGTCGTCGATAAACAGCGGCGCCTCGGCCAGCTTCAGGGCGGCCATCTGCAGCATCCGCCGTTCGTCTTGATTCAGGTACCCCAAGCGGAATTTCTGCTGATCCACGTGGGCTTCGGCGCACACCAGACGCGTCAGCAGTTGCTCGGACGACATTTCGAGCGAGAACACCGCCACCGGACGCGGATCCACCTCCCGCGTCGCGATTCTCTGCGCGATGTTCAGGGCCAAGGCCGTTTTTCCCATCGCAGGGCGCGCCGCGATAATGATGAGTTCCCCCGGATGGAACCCGCTCGTCATCTCGTCCAACTTGTAGAAGCCGCTCGCCAAGCCGCTTACCCGCTGGCTCGGATCGAGAAACGCGCTGATTCCGCCCTCGAAATCCTCGATGATCTGCCCCGGGGTCTTCAGCGTGCTCGTCCCGGCGTCGCCGAGCTTCAGGAAAGACTCTTCGGCTTCGGCCAACAGCAGGTCCGGCGGCTCCTGATCGAGCATCGCCCTCTCGATCAGCTTCTGCGAACTCAGGATGATCCGGCGCAACAGCGCCTTCTCCCGGACGATCCGCACGTAGCTCTCGAGATTGTAGATCTGCGGCAGGCCGTCGTCGAGAGACACCAGGTATCCCAACCCATCCACGGACTCCAATTGCCCGCGGCGCATCAACTCATTAGCCACCGTGACGCGATCAATCTTCTCCCCGGTTTCCGACAACGTCACCATGGCCCCGAAAATCCGGCGATGCTTCTCCATGCTGAAGTCTTCCGGCTTCAGCGTCGCGCCCACCACCACGAAATTGCTGTCGTCCAGAAGGATCGCGCCGAGCACCAATTGCTCGGCATCGACGTTGGCGGGAAGCCCTTTCTCGAAAGTGATGTCGCGAGATGCCATAGACGTAAATCAACCGTAACCCGCCCCGTCCGGCACCGCAAGACTGTGAATTGTCCTGTAGTACGAACACCTTAGACTGAGGAAAACTCGCCCTGCCCCCCTGCTACCCCTGAGGAAGGCAAACTGCACAAACAGAACGGGTTAAATTACATTTCCACAGCCGGTGCACAGCCCGGGTGAAACACAATCACTACCCTATGTTTATAACCCGCCCCATTCGCCTTCGCCAAGACATTTCCGCTCAGGCCCACGCCCACCCAGGACTTATTTCGCGCCGGAACTGTTGCCGCTCCCGCTCTTGCCCGAATCGGAACCCGACTTGGTCTCTGCCTTCGACTCGGTCTTCGTCTCCGATTTGGTCTCCGATTTCGACCCCTCCGAGGACTTGGACTCGGACTTCTCGCCCCCCGATCCCTTCTTCTCACCGCCCCCGCCGCTCCCGGACTTGGCGTAGTCAGTGATATACCATCCCGTTCCCTTGAACTGCAGCGCCGGCGCCGACAACAGGCGCTCCACGGCGCCCCCACAGCCGGCGTGCTCGGTCAACGGCTCATCCGCAAACTTCTGGATGACTTCGAACAAACTCCCACACTTCTCGCAACGATATTCGTAAAGCGGCATAGTTTTCTTTAACTCTAAACGACTTCCACTACTGAGGCGGACGAGGCACGTTCAGCGGACCCTGCGGAGCCGCCGCCGGCGCACCGGCCGCCGGAGCGCTCTTGGGAGCTTCCTTCTTCGCCGCCTCCAGACCCTTCGTCAACACCTCGATCGCCTTCTTCAACTGGAGATCCTCGCCCGTCTTCGGCGCTGGCTCCACGGCTGGCGGCGCCGCCCCTTCTTCTCCCTCGTCCGGCTCTACCGCTTCCGGATCCGCCACCACCAGTGAGGGCGTCACGCCGGTGTCCTGAATCGCTTTCCCCGACGCGGCATGATACTTCGCTACCGCCATGATCACCGCGCTTCCATCGTCCAGTGTCAACGCCTTGCGCTGTGCAGCCATCCCATAGGTGCGCTCACCCACCACTTCCGCCCGCTTGTTGTCGAGCAGCGCCGAGGCAGCGATTTCGGCCCCACCCGCGGTCCCACGATTGGTGAGCACCACCAGCGGCAGCTTCGTCGCAACCGCCCCATCGGCTTCAATCGACCGCTTCGCGACCTTCTGGCCTTCCAGCGTCGCAATCTGCCCCTTGTCCAAGAACAGATCTGCCAGCACGATGCCTTCTTCTTCCACGCCCTCGGCGTTATTTCGCAGATCGAGAACCAGTTTCGACGCGCCCTGCTTCTCCATTTCCGCCACTTTCGCCTTCACCTGCGCCGAACGGCCCGCGTCGAGCACCTCCGCCACGATATAGCCCACCGATCCCGGCAGCAGCTTCGCCGTCACTGGCGGCAATTCGTAGCGCGCCCGCGTCAGGCCCATCTTCTGCGCCTCGGCGCCTTTCCGGACACGAATCACGCTCAATTCCACCGTCGAGCCAACGTCGCCGCGCAACAGGTACTTCGCGTACGCCAGCGGCATGTCGCGCGTGCTCACCCCGTTGATCGCTTCCACGATGTCATAGGTGGCCAACCCCAGCGCCGCCGCCGGCGATCCCGGGATCGCGTCCACAATGCCGATGTAGCCGGACCGCCGCGACAGCACCAGCCCGACATCCGCCTTCTTCTCGTTCAGGGAATCCTTGTACTGCTTGTACTGCTCCGCGTTGAGGTAACTGGCGAACGGATCGATCGACTCCAGCAGCCCGTTCAGCGCCCCCAGCGTCACATTGTGCATGTTCGGCTCTTCCACGTAGTCGCTCTTGATCTTCGAGACCACTTCGCTGAACACCGCGAAATGTTTGTACGCATCCCCATCGGCGGCGTTGCCGCGGCCCAGCACCGTGCCGAGCAACAGCATCACCAACAGACAAGTAGATGCACTCACAACTATCAACTGAAGCCGCTTCGTCATCGGTCCCCTTTCGGGCGGAAGTCACCCGCCTACAGTTTATCACGCGGTTCCAACCCGGAATCCGATGCCCGGCAATGCCTCCGGCGCAAGTCGCCAGTCGTCCAACCATGCGAAAATACAAGCACACCAATGCTGCGCCAGATCAGCGTACACGGGGCCCGGCAGCACAACCTCCGGAACGTCGACGTCGAGATCCCCAGGAACTCGTTCACCGTCATCACCGGACTCAGCGGCTCCGGCAAATCCTCCCTCGCCTTCGACACCATCTACGCGGAAGGCCAGCGCCGCTACGTAGACACCCTTTCCCCCTACGCCCGCCAGTTCCTCGACCAAATGGAGCGCCCCGATGTCGACTCCATCGACGGGCTGAGCCCGGCCATCTCCATCGAGCAGAAAACCACCAGCCGCTCCCCACGTTCCACCGTTGGAACCATCACGGAAATCTACGACTACCTCCGCGTGCTTTACGCCTCCATCGGCATCCCGCACTGCCCTCAGTGCGGACTCGAGATCGTCCCCCAATCCACGCAGCAGATCGTCGAACAGATCACCGCCATGCGCCAGGACGATCGCGTCATGATCCTCGCCCCCATCGTGCGTGGCCGCAAAGGCGAGTACAAGAAAGACCTCGAAAAGCTGCAGACCCAGGGTTTCCTGCGCGCCCGCATCGACGGAACCCTCCGCTCCCTCGACGAAGACATCTCCCTCGACAAGCGCAAAAACCACACCATCGAAGTGGTCGTCGACCGTCTTGTCATCAAACCCGGCCTCGGGGAGCGGCTCGAACAGTCGATCGAAACCGCCACCAAACTCGCCGGCGGACTTGTCCTGGTCGCCGTGGTGAACGGCTCCGAACAGCTCTTTTCCCAGAAGCTCGCCTGCCCCGATTGCGGCGTCAGCATCCCGCAACTCGAGCCACGATCGTTTTCCTTCAACAGTCCCTATGGCGCCTGCGAGGCCTGCCATGGCTTGGGCAGCCAGTGGAGCTTCGATCCCGGCAAGATCCTCGTCGATCAGTCCAAACCGATGTTCGACGGAGCGCTCGCCTCGGTCGCCACTGGAGCCGCCGTCGCCCACCCGGTTCACGACTTCGCCCGCCGCAACCGCATCCCTATCACCAAGCCCTTCGAAAAGCTCAACCAAAAGCAGAGGATCCAGTTGCTCGAAGGCGATGGCTCTTTCCGCGGGTTGATCGCGCTGCTCGACGAGTCTTTTCGCGAAGCCTCGGACCACTATCGCGAATGGATGATGGACTATATGTCCCCCGCCCCGTGCGGATCCTGCCATGGCGCCCGGCTCAAACCCGGCAGCCTCGCCGTGCAGTTTCACGGTATGTCCATCGGCCAGTTCACTGCCCTTCCGCTCGATCGTGCCCGCGACGCCGCCGCCCAGTGGACTCTTTCCGATCGCGAACGGCAAATCGCCGGCCGCGTCGTCCAGGAAATCGTACAGCGCCTCGAATTCCTCTGTACCGTCGGGCTCGACTACCTCAGCCTACAGCGCTCCTCCGCCACCCTGTCGGGCGGCGAAGCCCAGCGGATTCGTCTCGCGACGCAAATCGGCTCGCGCCTCCGCGGTGTCCTCTACGTCCTCGACGAGCCCTCAATCGGGCTCCACCCGCGCGACAACATTCGCCTCATCCAAACCCTCGCCCACCTCCGCGATCTCGGCAACACGGTCCTCGTGGTCGAGCACGACGAAGAGACCATCGAAAGCGCCGACTATGTGATTGACCTCGGACCCGGCGCCGGACGCCTCGGCGGGAACCTCGTCGCCGCCGGAACGCCGTCTCAGGTCAAAGCCACTCCCGATTCCCTCACCGGCCAGTACCTCACCGGCGCGCGGCGCATTGCCGTACCCGGCTTCCGCCGCCACGGCAACGGCGACCGAATCGTCGTTCGCGGCGGGCGCGAACACAATCTCAAGAACGTCGACGTCGCCTTTCCACTCGGCATGTTCATTGCCGTGAGCGGCGTTTCCGGCAGCGGCAAGTCCACTCTTATTCACGACATCCTGTATCGCGCTCTCTCCAAGAGTGTCTACGGTTCGCACGCCGAGCCCGGCGCCCACGCCGCCATTGAAGGGCTGGACCTCATCGACAAAGTGATCGAAATCGACCAGTCACCCATCGGGCGCACTCCCCGCTCCAATCCCGCTACCTATACCGGCACATTCACTCCCATTCGCGAGTTGTACGCCATGCTGCCGGAATCGCGTGAACGCGGATACAAACCCGGGCGCTTCAGCTTCAACGTCAAGGGTGGACGATGCGAAGCCTGCCAGGGCGACGGACTGAAGCGCATCGAAATGAATTTCCTCCCCGACGTCTACGTCACTTGCGACCTCTGCCGTGGACGCCGGTACAATCGCGAAACCCTCGAAGTGCGCTACAAGGGTCACTCCATTGCCGATCTCCTCGAATCCACGGTCGAAGACGCCGCCATTCTGCTCGAAAACATCCCGCAGATCCACACGAAACTCAAGACCCTCGTCGACGTCGGCCTCGGCTACCTTCACCTCGGCCAGTCCTCCACTACACTGTCCGGCGGCGAGGCCCAGCGCATCAAGCTGGCCCGCGAGCTCAGCAAACGCCAAACGGGCCGGACGTTCTATATCCTCGATGAGCCCACCACCGGCCTCCACTTCGCCGATGTACACAAACTCCTCGAAGTCCTCCAACGCCTGGTCGAGCTCGGCAACACGGTCCTGGTGATCGAGCATCACCTTGACGTGATCAAGACCGCCGATTGGGTCATCGACCTGGGCCCGGAGGGTGGCGAGAAAGGCGGCCAAGTCGTCGCCACCGGCACCCCCGAACAAATCGTTCGCAACAAGAGGAGCTACACCGCGCGGGCTCTGGAGAAACTCCTGTGACCGCCTCCGCCATGAGATACCCGCAATGAGTCAGTACTCCTACCGGCCGATCGACCTGTCTCCCCTGCGCACCGTCTCGCTGCATACCCGAGGCGGAAAAGTCCGCGCGTCGGATTTCGCGCGCCCTCACGATCCGGCCACGGGCGTCTCCGGACTCATCGATTCCCTGCCCCACCTCCTCGCCGCCGATCAGTTTCGGGCCGTCATCGACTCGCTTTGCCATGCACGCGCCCACGGCCGCGCTATCGTCTGGGGTCTCGGAGGACACGTGGTCAAGTGCGGCCTCGCCCCCATCTTGCTGGACCTCATGCGCCACGGCTGGGTCTCTGCCTTCGCCATGAACGGCGCCGCCGCCATTCACGATTTCGAGATCGCGCTGGCCGGCCACACCAGCGAAGACGTGGAGGCCGTGCTCCCCGACGGCAGCTTTGGCTCGGCCGATGAAACCGGACGCGAAATGAACGCCGCCCTCGACGACGCACTAGACCCCGCGCTCAACATCGGCGCCGGCGAAGCCTACGGCGCCGCCCTCCACCGTCTGGCCCACACGTCCTTCGCACCCCACAGCATCCTTCTGCAAGCCTGGCTCGCCCGCGTCCCGGTCACCGTCCACATCGCCATCGGCACGGACACTCCGCACACCCATCCCTCCGCCGACGGCGCCACCATCGGCGCGGCCAGTCACCGCGACTTCCGCCTGCTGTGCTCGATTCTCCGCGATATCGATGACGGCGGAGTCTACGTCAACCTCGGGTCTGCCGTCGTGCTCCCGGAAGTCTTCCTCAAGGCCGTCTCAACCGTTCGCAACCTCGGCAATCCCCTCGCCGGGTTCACCACCGTCAACTTCGATTTCCTGCAGCACTATCGCCCGCGCGTCAACGTCGTCGAGCGGCCCCATGCCCCAGCCGGAGGAAACCCGCTGGAACGCTCCCGAAACGGGCACGGCTACGCCATCACCGGGCATCATGAGATTATGATTCCTTTGCTCGCGGCCGCGCTCAGGGAAAGGGAAGAATCCCGCTAGCCGCCGGATACCCGCAATGGAAATGGAAGCCTGGCCACAATCCGCTCCCGAGCCGCCGCCACTGGCCGCGGAAAGGACGCCCTTCTGGGGTTACACCGACCTTGTCCTCTTCCTCGGCGCGCTGCTCCCCGCGCTGCTTGTATCCGGGCTCGTCTTTTTTGGCCTCACCCGCCTCACGCCCACGGCCGTGATGCCAAAAGCCTTCTCCGTTGTCGCCCTCCAATTCCTCTCGTATGGATTCTGGTTCCTCGCTCTCTACGCGATTTTCAAACTCCGTTACCGCCGGCCCTTCTGGGCCTCACTCGACTGGGGCGCTCCTCCCGGCGCCATAACAACCAGCCTTCTGCTCGGCCCCGCGGTCGCCATCGCCGTTTCCGCCGCCGCGGCCGCGCTCGGCACTCCCGAAGTCGAAATGCCCATCCAGGAATTGCTCCGGGACCGGCTCTCGGTGGTCCTCATCGGCATCTTCGCCGTCACACTCGGCCCGGTGTGCGAAGAACTCACCTTCCGCGGATTTCTCATGCCCCTGCTGAGCCGCACCTTCGGCGCCGCGCTCGGCATCCTCATCGCCGCGCTTCCCTTCGCCCTGCTGCATGGACCGCAGTACGGTTGGTCCTGGCGCCACGTCGCCCTCATCGGACTGGCCGGCGTGGCCTTCGGATGGGAACGCTACCGCACCGGATCCACCGCCGCCGCCACCGCCATGCATTGCACGTATAATTTCACGATTTTCGGCGGGTATCTTTTGACGAGGGCGCAAGGATTGTAAACGCGTAGTAGAAACGAATTCTTATGGTAGAGACGATCGAATGGATTTCCCGCGACGGCGCGCCCTGCGTCGTCATGATTGACCAGACCAAGCTCCCGCGTGAGACCGTGTACGTGGAATGCCGCGACTATCACGAAGTCGCCGCCGCCATCAAGACCATGGTCATTCGAGGAGCGCCTGCGATCGGCGTCGCCGCCGCCATGGGAGTCGCCCTCGGAGCGCTCCACGCCGACCCCGCGCGCATGGATGACGAGATCGAGACGATCGCCGCCACCCTTGCCGCCACCCGTCCCACCGCGGTGAACCTGTTCTGGGCGATCGACCGTATGAAGGCCCTTTACGCATCCCTCGCCGGCGAGGACATCGACGCCATCCGCTCCCGCCTGGTGGCCGAAGCCGTCGCCATCAAGGAAGAAGACATCGCCATCTGCCGCGAGATCGGCCGGAACGGCGCGATACTCGTTCCCGACGGGAAGACCGTCCTCACCCATTGCAACGCCGGCGCCCTCGCCACCGCCGGCTACGGGACCGCGCTCGGCGTCATCCGCGCCGCCGTCGAAGCGGGCAAGGAGATTGATGTATTCGCCGACGAGACCCGCCCCTTCCTACAAGGCGCCCGTCTCACCGCCTGGGAACTGCAACAGGACCGCATCCCCACCACCATCATCACGGACAACATGGCCGGCCACTTCCTGCGATCCGGCAGGATCGGCTGCGTCGTCGTTGGGGCGGACCGCATCGCCGCCAACGGCGACGTCGCCAACAAAGTGGGTACGTATTCCGTCGCGGTGCTTGCCAAGGAAAACAACGTCCCGTTCTACGTGGCAGCGCCCATTTCCACGCTCGATCTCACGCTGTCATCCGGTAGCCAGATCCCCATCGAGCAGAGGCCGGAGTCCGAGGTTACCGAAGTGTTCGGAGTCCGCGTCGCCCCGGAAGGCATCGCGGTCGAGAACCCCGCCTTCGACATCACCCCGGCCCGCTACGTCACCGCCATCATCACCGAAAAGGGCGTCGCCAGAGGCCCCTACGAAGAATCCCTCCGCAGGATCACAGGGACGCCCTCACCTATCTAGTAAAAGAACTTGATCCCCAACTGGATCTGCCGCGGATACCCGTTCTGCGTGGACGCCTGGCTCGGGAACATCGTCCCGAAGTTGGGCGAGTTCGGATTGGTATTGAAGCTTTCGTTGCGGCCGAAGAAGAAGTAGTTGGTCGCGTTGAACGCTTCGATGCGGAACTGCATCCGGATCCGTTCGGTGATCTGGGTCATCTTCGAAAGCGACATGTCCATGTTGAACAATGTCTGTTTGCGGATCTGACCGCTCCGGAACGGGGTCTGACGGGGCGCGTAATCGGCGGTCATCAGCCACGCGTAGGTGGACGGATCGGTTCCGCACCCACGAGCCACGCTGAACGATTGCGGCACAACGCGGCCGTCGTTGAACTGCCGCAGCACGCACGGATTGTAGGCCTTGATCTGGTGCTGCTTCCAGTCGATGTTGCCGGTCCAGTCGCCGCCCACCGTGCGCGGATCCTTCAACTGCACCACGTTGCTCGGCAGGTTGGTGGGCTCACCGGATCCGATCTGCGTGTAGGTGCTGAACTGCCATCCCGAGATGAGCTTGTTCACAAACCCGGACGCGTTCGACGCCAGCCCGCGTCCCTGGCCGAACGGCAGTTCGTACACCGTATTGAATTTGATGAAGTGCGGACGGTCCAGAAAGTACAGTCCCTGCTGCATCACGCTTGCGTAGGGATCGTTATAGCCTTCCCGTTCCACCATCTTGCTCAAGGTGTAGTTGGCCAGCAGCGTCAGATTGCGCCCCATCCGCACGTTGTAGTTGATCTGCATCGAGTTGTACCAGATGTTGGATTCGCCGCGGCCCCATTCCTGCAAGTTGCCCGTGAACTGCGGGAAGGGGCGATTGATTTGGAACCGGCTGACGTTCGCCGCCGTGAACAGACCCGTGCCGCGGAATGCCTCAATGCCTCGGAACGGATTGGGCACCTGCTGGTTGCAGAACCCGGGGCTGCCGCCTTCAAGCAGGTTGCACTGCCGGCGGAAGTCGAGCGACGGAATGTTGAAGTCGCGCCGGGTATTGGCGTTGCGCGTCCGGCTGCCGACGAAGGAAATGTCGAGAGTGGACGCGTTGCTCACCTGGTATTGATACCCGAAGGAAAACTGGTGCACATACGGCGTCCGCATCCCCGGGTTGTACCAGTTGAAGTTGCGCCCCACGAAGGTGAGCGGACCCTGGCTGGACCCGATCGGCTGCGCAATGCCCGATGGATACGGGTTCCCGAGCAGGTTGGGCTGCAGCGTTCGCCCGCCGTCGAGCGTGTTCACCAGCGGTGTATTGGTGGAGAATCCGGTGGTCTGCAGAAAATCGTTGGTCGGATTCATGCTATACAAGCCGTACCCACCGCGCATCACCAGCTTGTCGGTAAGCGCGTAGGCGGCGCCGATGCGCGGCTGCCAGTTGTTGAGGTCCTTGTCGCCGACGATGCCGGGATTGCCTCCCACACCGGCGAATTCAAGCCCGCCGGAGAGGTTGCGCAATTCGGGGTAGCGGGTGAGCATCGCGGCCGGAATCTGCTGCGCCAGCGGCGACGCCACAGTGGCGTTGAACCCGCGATTGATCCGGTTGTACTTTTCATCCGGCGCCAGATTCAAGTCCCACCGCAGACCGAGGTTGAGCGTCAGCTTGCGCGACACCTTCCAGTCATCCTGGAAGTACGGGGCGAAATACCATTGGCGGAAGAACGGAAACAGCGGATAGTTCGAGGAACCGGCCACTCCGCCCAAAAGGAACGATGCATAGCCGTCGCCGGCGTTCGGCCGCGCCTGGTTCCACAAGTCCTGCGTCCAACGCGTCTCTCCGGTGAAGGCGAGGATGTTGCCGGTGTTCTGCTGGATGAAGTGCATCCGGCGCAGGTCCACGCCGAACTTCATCGTGTGCGCCCCGGCGATCTTGGTCACGTTGCCGGCCAGGTTGTAGCTGTTGGTGATGTTGATCGACTGGCTGCGCCCGAGCGTCGAGTAGCCGTTGAAGGCCCAGGTGCCGAAATACACCGGGCTCGGCAGACTGCCGATGAGGGAGGCCGGCAGCCCGAGCTTGGTGAGATCGAAGTTCTCGTTGCCGCGTCCGAAGCCTTTTTCGGTGAAGCGGTTGTTCGAGGCGCGCAGGTTCACCACAGTCGTCGGCGACGCCGTCCACACCCAGTCCAGCACGTAGGCGTCGTTGATGCGCTGGAACGGCTGTTGGCCGCTCATCGCCGGCCCTTCGCAAACGCCGTTGGTGCAGCGGTCCTCGGTCCGGTCATTGGAGGCGTGGCGGAAATAGGTCCGATGGTTATCTCCCACGTTGAAGTCGAACTTCAGGATCAGGTTGTAGAAGTCGTCAGTGGCCGGGTACTCCGGATTCAACAGGTTTTGCGTGGAGTAGCGCACACCGCCGGTCGATGCGTTGGGCAGCGGCATGAACTGCGTGACCGCGCGCGCCACCGGATCGATGCGGCTCGCCGGAATCATGTTGCCCGGGAATTGAGAGCGGATCGGATCGCCATTGGCCGCCGTGCTGGTGGCGATCGGGTCAAAGATGTTGATCTGCTGTCCGGTGGCCGTGCGCAGTTTGCTGAAATCGCCGTTGCGCATCTCGGCTTCCGGATACGAGTTGCGCAGAAACTGCGGCCAAAGTTCGTAGTAGCCTTCGTAGCTGCCGAGGTAGAAACCCTTGATCTTGCCGTCCTTGGAAACAAGGCCCGGGATGGTGAGCGGACCGTCGAACTGGAACCCGTACTGATCCAGCCGGTGGCCCGGACGCTCAGCGCCCACCGCCTTGTTCTGGAACGTATTGGCATCCAGGAATTTCCGCCGGAGAAACTCCCAGCCGGTGATGTGATGCTGATTGGTGCCGCTTTTCAGCACCACGTTGAACACGCCGCCGCCCGTCTTGCCGTACTGCGCGTCGTAACTGTTCTGCTGGACGCTGAATTCCTGCACCGCGTCCACGATCGGCACATACGCGATATTGTTGTTGCCGAGTTGTGCGTTGTTCGGCGCGCCGTCGAGGAAAAACTCATTGTTCGATTGACGCCCCCCGTTCACCGACCACTGCGCGATCGCGCCGTTGTCGAACGGGCGCTGCCAGATCGCTGCTCCGCGGAAGGTGACGCCGCTCATCATCGCGCCCAACATGAACGGATTGCGCGAGTTCAGCGGAAGTTCGGAAACCTGCTTGGTGTTGATCACCGCCACGCGCGACGCCGTCTGGGTCTCGAGCAGCGCGGATTCGGCGGTCACCGTTACGGACTCAGACAGCGCGCCCACCTCGAGCGCGACATCGATACCGGCAATCTGGCCCACCTGCAGCGTGATGTTCTCACGCGTGTATGTCTTGAATCCGTTTGCCGTCACGGTCAATGTAAACGCGCCCGGACGCAGAAACGGAATACTATAGGTGCCGCCCGCGTCGGTTTCCGCCGACGAGGTCTCGTTGTTGGCGGTGTTCACCGCTTGGACGCGCGCGCCGGGCACGGCCGAGCCGCTACCATCGAGCACGCGGCCCGATATGGTTGCGCGGAACTCCTGGCTCCACACAGCCGTGGACAGAACGCAGAGAAGAAACAGACGCTGAAGCTTCATGATCGCTAACCTCCAATGGACCCGAAGAATTAACGATACTATGCAAATTAATGTCTGTCAATAATCAGAAGGACCGAACCCGTGTCCAAAAACACCACGCCGCCCCGAACGAATCGGAGCGGCGCAGCGGAATGACAACGATGTCGTTGCGGGGCTACCAGTAGGCCTTGATCCCGAGCTGGATCTGACGCGGGAACGTGTTCTGGTTCGACACGGTGGAGGGGAACACGGTTCCGAAGTTGGGGTTGTTCGGGTCCGTGTTGAAGTTGTCGCGGCCGAAGTAGTTGTGGTTGAAGATGTTAAAGGCTTCCACCCGGAATTGGACGCGCAGACGCTCGGTGATCTGCGTGGTCTTGTTGAGCGAGGCGTCCATGGTGAACGCGTGATGCTTGCGGATCTGGCCGGAGCGGGCGGGCGTCGCGCGCGGCGCATAGCTCGGCAGCATCAGCCATGAGTAGGTGGAAGGATCGCTGCCGCAACCGGCGTTCACCGAGTAGCCTTGCGGAACCACGCGGCCGTCGTTGAACATGCGCAGCACACACGGGCTCCACCCGCGAACCTGATGCGCTTTCCAATCGACATCCTGCACCTTGGGATCGCGCAGTTGGATCACGTTGCCGGGGAGATCGTTCGGCTCGCCGCTGGCGTTGGTGTAGAACGTCGTCCACTCCCACCCGGAGATGAGCTTCTTCAGCACACCGGTGGATCCGGCGCCGAACTTCTTGCCTTCGCCGAAGGGCAGATCGTAGACGGTGGTGAACTTGAAGAAGTGGGGACGGTCATTGAAGTACAGCCCCTGGCCCTGCACGTCGGCGTAGGGATCGTTCCATCCCCAGCGCTCCACCGTCTTGCTCAGCGTGTAGTTGGCGTTGATGATCAGGTCCCGGCCCATGCGCTGGTTGTATCCAACCTGCAGGGAGTTGTACCAGGCCCGCGATCCGTTCTTACCCACGTCGAGCAGGTTGCCGCTGAATTGCGGAAACGGCCGGTTCAGGTTGAAGCGGCTGATGTTGGCCGCGCTGAAATAGGTGGTGCCTTCGAAGGCCGCCACGCCGCGGAACGGATTGGGAACCTGCGCGTCGCAGAAGGCCGGGGAGCCGCCCTCCAGAATGTTGCACTGCTTGCGGAAGTCGAGCGACGGAATGTTGAAGTCGCGCTGGTTGTTCAGATCCACGGACCGGCTGCCCACATAGGTCACCTCGAGCGTGCTGGTCTGGCTCGTCTGATACTGGAAGCCATACGAGAACTGATGGACTTTCGGCGTAACGAAGTTCTCGTTGAAGAAATTGTTGTTGCGTCCGGCGAAGGTGAGTGCACCCTGGCTCGCCCCGGGAGGCGTGGCGATTCCGCTCGGGAACGGATTCGTGTACAGGTTCGCAATCGGGGTGCGGCCGCCGTCGAGCGAATCGACGATCGGTGTGTTAGTGGTGAAACCGGCAAACTGCAGATACGCGTTCGACGGATTCAGGTAATACAGGCCGTACCCGCCGCGCATGATCAGCTTTTCCGAGATCTGATAGGCGGCGCCGACGCGCGGCTGGAAGTTGTTCATGTCGCGCTTGGAAGCGAGTGTGGACTGCCCGTCGACGCCCGCGAACCGGAATCCGCCGCGCAGATTCGACAGACCCGGCAACTGGGCTAGCGGCGTCGCTTGCGTTGGATCGAAGCCCCGATTCATCCGGTTGTACTTTTCATCGGGAGGACCGTTGTAGTCCCAGCGGAAGCCGAGGTTCATCGTGAGCCGGCGCGACACCTTCCAGTCGTCCTGCAAGTACGGCGCGAAGTACCACCAGCGGTTGAACGGATACAGCGGATAGTTGGAACTGCCGGTGCTCGGCGTTCCCAACAGGAAGGTGGCATAGCCGTCGCCGGTGGTCGGCTCAGCCTGGTTCCAGAGGCGCTGCGTCCAGTCGCGGTTGTTGGCGAACTGCAGGATGTTGCCGCTGTTTTGCTGGATGAAGTGCACGCGGCGCAGATCGCCGCCAAGCTTCAAGGTGTGGCTGCCGAGGATCTTGGTGATGCCTCCCTGCAGGCTGTAGTTGTTGGTGATGTTGATGCTCTGATAGCGGCCGAGCGAACTATAGCCCTGGAAATCCCAGCGGCCGAAATAAGTGGGGCCAGGAAGTTGCGATATCAGTGACTGCGCAAGGCCGAGAGAAGTGAGATCGAATCCTTCGTTGGCGCGGCCAAATCCCTTCTCGATGAAGCGGTTGCTGGCGGCGCGCAGGTTCACCACCGTGGTGGGCCCGGCCGTCCACACCCAATCGACGACGTAGGCGTCGTTGATCCGTTGGAACGGCTGTTGGCCATCGGTGCCCACTTTGTTGTCGATCCCGTTCACGGCGCGATCCTCGGTCCGGTCATTCGACGCGTGCCGGAAGAAACCGCGATGCCGGTCTCCGAAATTGAAGTCAAACTTCAGAATCAGGTTGTAGAACTTGTCGTGGTTCACATAGTCCGGCAGGATGTAGTTGTTGGTGGCGTACGCGAAGCCGCCCGCGGTGGGCGAATTCGGCGTCGGCATGAAAGCCGAAACGGCCTTGGCCACCGGATGGATGCGGCTGGCGGGGATGACGTTGCCGGGAAACGGCGAGCGCACCGGATTTCCGGAAGCGTCGGTTTGGGCGTTGATCGGATCGTAAATAGTCACTGCCTGCCCGGCCGCGTTGCGCAACTTCGAGAAATCGCCATTCCGCATTTCGAGTTCCGGATACGACGTGCGGAGCGGGTTGGGCGTGTTTTCGCGGTAGTTCTCGAAACTGCCTAAAAAGAAACCCTTCGTGCGGGACGTCTTCGTCAACAGCTTCGGTATATAGAGAGGGCCCTCGAGCTGGAAGCCGTATTGGTCAAGAACGTGATTGGCGCGATCGCCACCCGCGGCGTTCCCCTGGAACGTGTTCGCGTCCAGAGCCTTGCGCCGGAGGAATTCCCATCCGGTGGCATGGAACTGATTGGTGCCGCTTTTGAGCACCACGTTGAACACGCCGCCGCCGGTCTTGCCGTACTGCGCGTCGTAGGAATTCATCTGCACGTTGAACTCCTGCACTGCATCGACGATCGGCACATAGGCGATGTTGTTGTTGCCGGCCTGGCCATTGTTGGGCGCGCCGTCGAGCATGAATTCGTTCGTCGATTGGCGTCCGCCATTCACCGACCACTGCGCGATGGCCCCGTTGTCGAACGGCCGCTGCCAGATGGCTGCGCCGCGGAAAACCACACCGGGCATCATCGTGCCTAGCATGAAAGGATTGCGCGCGTTCAGGGGGAGCTCAGCCACCTGTTTGGTGTTCACCACGCCGGCTCGCGACGCCGTTTGCGTTTCGAGCAGCGCCGCCTCGGCGGTCACGTTGATCGATTCGGTAATCGCGCCCACCTCGAGCGTGACGTCGATACCGGCGATCTGGCCCACCTGGAGAGTGATGTTTTCGCGGTTGAACTGCTTGAAGCCTTCGCCCGTTACCGTTAGCCGGTAGACCCCGGGACGCAGGAATGGAATTGAATAAGTCCCCGAGCCATCCGTGGTGGCGTTTGACGTTTCATTGGTGGCGCCATTCACCACCTGGATCTTCGCGTTGGGAACGCCCGCGCCGCTCGAGTCATTCACGTGGCCCGAAATCGTCGCGCGGAACTCCTGCGCAAACGCGGCGGAGAGCAGGCACACTAAGCCTGTCAGCAGTCTGTTTTTCACGTTAACCTCACCCGAAGCAAAAGTTACAGACCCCCGAAGCAAAGGGGGGATCGGTTAAGAGATTAACATGCTGCGCAGGGGTCTACAAGATCCCTTAAGATTAAAGTCGCTCAATACAATGGGCCGTACGCCCTTACGCCGGTAGCGGCTGGGGTTGCCCGGCGCCTGCCGGTTGCGAAAACGCCTTCTCCGGCCAACTCTGCACGGCCAGAAGGAGAGCCCCGAGACCCACGGCCGTCACAACCAACCGGGCCAGCCAGCCGAGGAAAGGTATGGCGATCGCAATCGCGACAACCACGAGCCCGACTGCCAGCCGGACCATGGGCGAGGCGCCCGGCGCCAGACGTCCCCCGATCCAGAACGCGACGACCAACTTCGCCAGGTAGACGGCCACCCCGAACAGCGCACCGCCAATCAGCGCGGCCGGCAGGCCGATCAGCGACAGGGCCAGGATCAGCAAGAGGAAGGGAGTAAGGAACAAAATGGCGAATCCCAACCCGGCGCTCGGAATCCCGTTTTCGACGCCCTCGGCGGCGCGATCCACAAAGCGCGGCGCCGCCCGGTACAGAATCCATCCCACCAGAAGCGCCGCACCGAACCAAGCCAGTTCCCAAAGCACACGTGCGAAGGCGCCGGCCCCGTAGTCCCGGCGCGCGGTATCGGCCTCCTCCTCCGCGATCAGGATGCGGTCCACCTTGCCGCCCACCGTGGCGGCCTCGGCGCCGCGAACGTCATTCCCGTCTCGGACGCGCGCCACCACATTGCCTGTGATGGCCGCCCCCGGGTCGACATCGAGCGTGCCGCCGTAAAAATCGACGTCACGGCCCACGCTACCGCCCACCCGTCCCGTTTGGGCAAACAGCCGGATCCCTCGCGTCACAACCGCTTCGCTGGTCACCGATGAGCCAAATGCCACAAGGTCGCCATGGATCCGAGCGTTTTTCTCCACCCGGACGTCCTGGCCGCCAGAGACGACATTGCGCCCCACCTCGCCCCGCAGCGTGACCGTTTGGGCCATTCCGGCGAGGCTTCCGTCCACCCCGCCATCCACATCGAGGGTCTGGGCGAAGGCGATGAGGTTTCCGTGGATCTGCCCAATGATCTCGACGCGGCGCGCGGCCGCGAGCACATCGCCGTGGATACTGCCCTCGATACGAATCGCCTCGGCCGATGCCACCAGGCTATCGTCGAGAACTTCCCCGGCGCCGATGACGAGTGTGGCCTCACTGGTCCGGACGGTGACTGCGGGCAACGGGACCGCCAGCAGCAGGGCAAGCAGGAGAGAACGTTTCATCGCGGGCCTCCTCTCCTCTCCCATTGCAGCCGGACTACCAAAAGCAGCCGCAGTGGCACCAACGCAAAACCGGCGGCCAAGGGATTGCCCCCTGGCCGCCGGTTGGCGAACGAAGCCGCCGTTTCGAGTTAGAAGAACGCCTTGATCCCGAACTGAATCTGGCGCGGGAAGGAGTTCTGATTGGAGACCAACGACGGGAACACGGTGCCGAAGTTGGGGTTGTTCGGGTCCACGTTGAACGCGTCACGACCGTAGTAGTTGTGGTTGAACACGTTGAACGCCTCTGCCCGGAACTGGACGCGCACGCGTTCGGTGATTTGGGTCGTCTTGTTGAGCGACACGTCCATCGTGAACGCATGGTGCTTGCGGATCTGCCCGCTGCGGAGCGGCATGGCGCGCGGTGCGTAGTTGGGCAGTTGGAGCCAGGAATAGGTGGACTGATCGGTGCCGCACCCCTGGGCGATGGAGTAGGGTTGGGGCTCGACACGGCCATCGTTGAACATGCGCAGAACGCACGGGCTCCATCCGCGAACCTGATGCGCTTTCCAATCCACGTTCTTGATGGCCGGATCTTTCAGCGCGATCACGTTGTTGTTGGTGGCGTTGATGCCGTTGGTCGGCAAGTCGGCCGGTTCGCCGCTGGCGGTGGTGTAGAACGTAGTCCACTCCCAGCCGGAAATCAGCTTCTTGACCGCGCCTGTGGAGCCGGCCCCGAACTTCTTTCCCTCGCCAAAGGGCAGATCGTAGACGGTGGTGAACTTGAAGTAGTGAGGACGGTCCAGGAAGTAGAGCCCGCGCTGCTGCACGTTGGCGTAGGGATCGTTCCAGCCCCACTGCTCCATATTCTTGCTGAGCGTGTAGTTGGCGTTGATGATGAGATCCCGGCCCATGCGCTGGTTGTAGGTAGCCTGCAAGGCGTTGTACCAGGCCTTGGAACCGTTCACGCCGCGGCGGGACATGTCACCGGCGAATTGTGGGAAGGGCCGGTTGGCGTTAAAGCGGCTGATGTTGGCGGCGCTGAAGTAGGTGGTCCCCCGGAAGGCCTCAATCCCTCGGAACGGGTTGGGGACCTGCTGATCGCAATAGGACGCGCTGCCTCCCTCGAGCAGATTGCACTGCTTGCGGAAGTCGAGCGAAGGGATGTTGTAGTTGCGCTCGTTGTTGAGATCCACAGACCGGCTTCCGACGTAGGTGACCTCCACGTTCGAGGTTTGGCTGGTCTGGAACTGGAACCCATAAGAGAACTGATGCACCTTAGGGGTGTTGAAGTCCGGGTCAAACCAGGCGGTGTTGTTACCGGCGAAAGTAAGCGGACCCTGGCTCGATCCGGCCGGGAGATTGAATCCGCCGGCGAAGGGGTTGGATAGCAGGTTCGTAATCGGATTGCGGCCGCCGTCGAGGGTGTCCACGATATTGGTGAACACCGAGTATCCGGCATACTGCAGAAAGTTATTGTCCGGATTGAGATAGTAGAGACCGTATCCACCGCGCATGACCAGTTTGTCGGTGATCTGATAGGCCGCGCCGATTCGCGGCTGCCAATTGTTGAGGTCCCTCTTGGCGGCAATCGTGGGCTGGCCATCGGCCCCGACGAAGCGCAATCCGCCGCGGAGGTTGGACAACCCGGGCAGTTGCGAAAGCGGCGTCGCTTGCGTGGGATCGAATCCGCGATTCATCCGGTTGTACTTTTCGTCGGGAGGGCCGTTGTAATCCCACCGCAGGCCCAGGTTCATCGTCAGCTTCCGCGTCACCTTCCAGTCATCCTGGAAGTACGGCGCGAAGTACCACTGCCGGTTGAAAGGAAACAGCGGGACGTTCACGCCGCCACCGGTGGGCGTGCCGAGCAGGAAATTGGCATAAGCGTCGCCGGATACCGCGTCGCCCTGGTTCCACACCCGCTGCGTGTAGTTCTTGTTGTTGGTGAACTGCAGAATGTTGCCGGTGTTCTGCTGGATGTAGTGGATACGGCGCACGTCGGCGCCCATCTTCATGGTGTGGCTTCCCACGATCTTGGTGACGCTGCTTTGAATGCTGTAGTTGTTGGTGATGTTGATGCTTTGGTAGCGGCCGAGGCTCGAGTAGCCGTTGAACTCCCAGCGTCCGAAGAAGGTGGGCCCGGGCAGTTGGCTCACCAGGCTTGCCGGCAAACCGAGCGAGGTCAGGTCGAACCCGTCGTTGGCCCGGCCGAGCCCCTTCTCGATGAAGCGGTTGTAGGAGGCGCGCACGTTGATCACCGTGGTCGGGGCAGCGGTCCAAACCCAGTCGGCCACGTAGGCGTCGTTGATGCGCTGGAACGGCTGTTGGCCGTCGGTGCCCACTTTGTTGTCGATGCCGTTCACCGCGCGATCCTCGGTCCGGTCATTGGATGCATGGCGGAAGAATCCGCGATGGCGGTCCCCGAAATTGAAGTCGAACTTCAGAATCAGGTTGTAGAACTTGTCGTGATTCACGTAGTTGGGCAGCAGGAAGTTCGACGTTGAATATGCCTGGCCGGCGCGAGTGGGGGAGTTCGGCAGCGGCATGAACGCGGTGAGAGCTTTGGCCACCGGATTGATACGGCTCGACGGAATCATATTGCCCGGGAATGGCGACCGCACCGGGTTGCCGTTGGGATCCTGCGCGTTGAGCGGGTCATAGATCAGCACCGGCTGGCCCGACGCGTTCCTGAGCTTGGAAAAATCGCCGTTGCGCATTTCCTGTTCCGGGTACGAGTTCGTCAGGGGGTTCGGCGTGTTCTCGCGGTAGTTCTCAAAGCTGCCGAGGAAGAAGCCTTTCGTGGTCGAGTTCTTGGTCAGCAGTTTGGGAATGTAGAGCGGCCCCTCGAGTTGGAAGCCATACTGATCGAGAACGTGATCGGCGCGAGTGGCGCCAACGGCGTTGCCCTGGAAGGTATTGGCGTCCAGAAACTTGCGGCGCAGGAACTCCCACCCGGTGGCATGGAACTGATTGGTGCCGCTTTTCAGAACCACGTTGAAGACACCGCCGCCGGTCTTGCCATATTGCGCATCATAGGAATTCATCTGGACATTGAACTCTTGCACCGCGTCCACGATGGGCACGTAGGCGATGTTGTTGCCGCCGGCCTGGGCGTTGTTCGGAGCACCGTCGAGCATGAACTCGTTGTTCGATTGGCGGCCCCCGTTCACCGACCATTGCGCGATGGCGCCATTGTCGAAGGGCCGCTGCCAGATGGCCGCGCCGCGGAAGGTCACGCCCGGCATCATGGTGCCGAGCATGAACGGGTTGCGCGCATTGAGCGGAAGCTCGGCCACCTGCTTGGTGTTCACCACGCCGGAGCGCGACGCGGTTTGCGTCTCGAGCAGCGCCGCCTCGGCGGTGACGCTGATGGACTCCGTCATCGCGCCCACTTCCAGACTGACGTCGATACCCGCGATCTGACCCACCTGGAGAGTAATGTTCTCGCGGTTGAACTGCTTGAAGCCGTCCGCGGCGACGGTTAACTTGTAACTTCCGGGACGAAGCAGTGGGATCGAATAAGTCCCAGCTCCATCCGAAGTAGCATTGGATGTTTCCGCGGTGGCGGTGTTGATGGCTTGAATCTTGGCGTTGGGAACCGCAGCGCCGCTCGAGTCAGAAACGTGACCCGAAATCGTGGCGCGGAATTCCTGCGCGGAGCTTATGCCGAGTGCCAGCAGACACACCGGTATCCATTTGACGAGCGAAGTAGACCTCACGTCGATCCCCTTTCGGGCGCACTGCATCGAAGCATCGATGCATCCGTAGTGCGCGCATTCCCACCCTGGAACGGCGTGCAAAACCGTCCCAAGCAATTCAGAGGGATAATAGCATGGAGAAATGCAGTATCGGAAGAGCCAAAATGCTCTCTTAACGGCGATGTTACTCCAGGTCATTGCGGCACAAGGAGTTATGGCTCAATTAACGCAAGTGCATGTAGCTACAGGATTTAAACTTACTAATGCTGCCGGCGGCGAGAAGCATCAAATCGAGACGATGCCGGGCGGTGTGGCGATGGCCGACTTCGATAATGACGGAAAGCCGGACCTGTTTTTCACCAATGGCGCGCCGCAACCCGGGCTGCGGAAATCCGGCCCGCCGTGGTGGAACCGGATGCTGCGCAACCGCGGCGGGTGGCGTTTCGAAGACGTGACAGCGAAAGCCGGCGTCCAGGGGACGGGCTACGCGATGGGCGCCGCCGCGGCTGATTTCGATGGCGACGGATTTACTGACCTGCTGGTGCTCGGCGTCGGATTCCGCACGCTCTACCGCAACCGCGGCGGCGGCGCCTTTGACGACGTTACCGCCAAGGCTGGCCTGGAAGACCGAACATGGTCCATCTCGGCCGCCTGGCTCGACTACGATAACGATGGCGATCTGGATCTGTTCGTGGTTCACTACTGCCGGTGGGATCCCAAGACCGAGCCGTTTTGCGGCGACGCCAAGGCCGGATTCCGTACCTACTGCCATCCCAAGTTTTACGACGGCCTGCCGAATCGCCTCTACCGCAACAACGGCAATGGAACGTTCACCGACGTTTCGGTGGAAAGCGGCATAGCCGCGCACATCGGCAAGGGAATGGGCGTGGCGGTGGCCGATTACGACAGGGATGGGCGTCCGGACATCTATGTGGCCAACGATGCCGCACCGGACTTCCTGTTCCACAACGACGGAGACGGACTGTTCACGGAAACGGGCATGGAAGCCGGCATCGCGCTCACCGACGACGGAAAGGCGGTTTCTTCGATGGGGGCCGATTTCAAGGACGTGGACGATGACGGCCGGCCGGATCTGTTTCTCACTGCCCTCGCCAACGAAACCTTTCCCCTGTTCCGCAATCTCGGCCAGGGCTTGTTCCGCCGACATGACTTGGCGCAGCCGCATCGGCGCGGCCACCATCGCCCATAGCGGATGGTCCACCGGTATCTACGATTTCGATCTTGACGGCCGGAAGGACATTTTCGCCGCCAACGGCGACGTCCAGGACAACACGGAAGTCTATTCGAGCCGGCAGTCGAAGCAGCCGAATCAACTGCTGCGGAATTTGGGCGATGGGACGTTCGAGGATATTCGCGTGGGTGCGCCGGCGCAGCATCGCGGCGCGGCGTTCGGCGATCTGGATGACGACGGCCGCGTGGACGTGGTGGTGACGCGGCTGAATCAGGAGCCGGTCTTCTATAAGAACGCCTACGGTGCGGGCCGCCACTGGCTGGGCGTGCGGCTACGCGGGTCGCGCGGAAATCGCGATGGCATCGGCGCCGAGGTCCGCATCACGGCGGACGGGCGGACTCAGTATTGGCCGGTCTCCCAAGCGGTAGGATACGCGTCATCGAGCGTTCCGGTGGTCTACGCCGGGCTGGGCGAACAGACGCGCGCCGATATCGAAGTGGCCTGGCCCGGAGGCGCTCGCCAGTCGCTGCGCGGGGTAGCGGCGGACCGGGTTATCGAGATTCGCCAGCAGGAACCTTCGCCAGCCGCCGCGCGCGGACAAGCAGCAGTCGAGCTGCGTCGTGCCTTGGATCCGCGGATGTGATGGCTTCCAGATGCGGGATGGCGGCGGACACCCGGCCCGCCTGCACCAAAGCAAGCGCCAGTTCGAACCGCGCGGCGGTGGTCCCCAGGGACTGTGCACTCTCCAGCATCGGAACGGCCTCGGCCGGGCGGCCCTGGCGCACCAGGAACTTCCCGTAGGCCAGTTGTGCCTCGCCCAGCGGCTGGCCGGTGCGCCGCAGCGCGGCGACAAAGCGTTCCTGCGCCTCACCGTATCGCCCCAACGCCTCCAGACACTGACCGAGCGCGGCTTCCGCTCGCGCCTTTTGCGGGTCCTGTTTGACTGACTTTTCGAGAAGCGGGATCGCTTCGCGGTACTGGTCGGCGGCGTAGCGGGCGCGGCCGGCGTAGTAGCAGACGTCGAACAGGGCCGGGTCGATCTCGCAGGCGCGTTCAAAATGAGGCGCGGCGGACCGGTAGTCGCCGAGCGAGGCATAGGCCACACCGAGCGCTTTGCGGATTTGTGGATTGCGCGCCTCCGCCGCCGCGGCCTTTTCGAGAAGTGGTATTGCCGCGGCGGGATTGCCGCTTTCGATCAGTCGCACGGCACGGTCGTAGTCCGGGGCGGCAAACAGAAGCGCTATCAGGGCCGTTAGCATCATGTCGGCAATCCAGGGCGGGGACAATCCCGGGTGGATACAATCTTAGGGTGACACGAATGAGAATGCCCGGCGCAATCATACCCGTGTTGGCCGCCCTTTCGCTGGCAGTCGCGGGAATCGCGCAGCAGCCGCCTGCGCAGCCCGGCCCCAAGCAGGAGCCGGAAGCCGGCGGCGTGTTTCGGCTTCCCTCCCGGATGCCCGAAGAGCCCACCATCGCGACAGGGAAGGAAGAACCGAAAGAAGAAGGGCCCAAGCGACTCGAGTTCACCGGTGCTCCGATTTCCCTGCCCTACACTTGCACCGAAGAGGAAATCCAGGCCTTCGGCATGACATGCTCGGCGTCGGATCCGTGCCCGGTGTACCTGGACCTCGCCCATATCCACGCGGTAGGGCGGAAGCTTTTTCTCACCGGGAACCTGCACAACGGCGCCAGTACGATGGCTTCAGTGCTGCTGATATCCGAGGATGGCGGCGGATCGTGGTTCGAGCCCGTGGAACGGCAGCGGGCAGCAGGTCTCGATCAGGTTCTGTTCTACGACGTGGAAACGGGCTGGATCAGCGGCCAGACGCTCGGAGCGTTACCGCGCGACCCCTTCCTGCTGCTCACCACCGACGGCGGCAAGACCTGGCGCAAGCGCCCGTTGTTTTCCGAAACTCATCTCGGCGCCATAGACCGGTTTCAGTTCGAGTCCCGGACGGCCGGAACGCTGCTGATCGACCGCGGTCCTTCGGGCTCGGAAGCCCGCTACGAACGATATGAAACGATGACCGGTGGCGATTCGTGGATGGTCCGCGAGGTGAGTTCAAAGCCGATCCAGTTGCGGGGCGCAAAGCCGGGCGGAGGCAGTCCGGACTGGCGGATCCGCGCCGATGCCAAAGCAGGCGCGCACTGGATCGAAAAGCGCAACGGCGCCAGATGGACCCAGGTTTCCGCGTTTCGAGTGAAGGCGGGCGAGTGCCAGCCCGACGATAGTCCGCTCGCCGAACCGCCTCCGGAGCCGGAGGACGCGCCCGCGGCGGCGCCTCGCCCCACCCCAACGAGACGAAGCCCGAGTCCGCGGCCCCCCTCCGCGCCACCATCGCTCAAGAAAAAGTAACGCCTCATGCCAGCGGCAGACCCGATTGAACTTGAACTCTTCCGGCATCTGACGGCGTCGATTTGCGGCGAGATGGGGATCGTGCTGCGAAAGACCGCTTTCTCGGTCAACATCAAGGAACGCCGCGACTACTCATGCGCCGTATACAACGCCGCGGGTGAGACGGTAGCGATGGGTGACCACATGCCGGTTCATCTCGGCGCGATGCCGGAGTCCGTACGGCACGTCAGGGATTCGATCGAGTTGCGCCCGGGTGACGTGGCGATCGTCAACGATCCATTCCGCGGCGGGACACACCTACCCGACATCACCGCCGTCAGCGGAGTGTTCCTCGATGGCGAAACTCGTCCGCGTTTCTTTCTGGCCAATCGGGCGCACCATGCCGACGTGGGGGGCATGAGCCCCGGTTCGATGCCGCTGGCTCGCGAGATCTACCAGGAAGGCATTCGAATCCCGCCCGTGCTGCTTGTCGAGCGAGGCGTGATACAGAGGCGGCTCCTCGATCTGATCCTGGCCAACGTGCGGACGCCGGTGGAGCGTGAAGGTGACCTGATGGCCCAGATGATGTCGATCGAACGCGGCCGGGCGCGGCTGGGCGAAGCGGTGAGCCGTTATGGCATCGCGCGTGTGGAGCGGAACCTAGCACTGCTGTGCGGCTACTCGGAGCGGATGATGCGGGCGCGCCTGGAACGGCTGCCGGACGGTGTATTTCGCTTCGAGGACTGGCTCGATAGCGACGGCGTTTCCGATCGGCCGGTGCGGATTGCTGTGGCGATTTCGATCGGCGGCGGACGCGCCGTGGTGGACTTTCGCGGATCCGACCCGCAGGTGTCCGGTCCCGTGAACGCCAATCAGGCGGTGGCCATGTCCGCGGTAGCCTACGTGTTTCGCTGCCTGCTCGAAGAGGACGTTCCGTTTACCGCGGGGCTGATGCGTCCGATCGAGATTGTGAATCCGGAAGGAATGGTAACCAGCGCACGCGCGCCGGCGGCGATGGCGGCGGGAAACGTGGAGACGTCTCAACGGATCACAGACGTCTTGTTGGGCGCGCTCGCCGGCGCCGATCCAGATGCCATTCCCGCGGCAAGTTCGGGCACCATGAACAACATTTCTTTCGGAGGGTGGGATCCGGAGCGGAAGCGGCCGTTCGCCTACTACGAGACGATTGCCGGCGGAGGGGGCGCGCACGCGCACGGGCCGGGGCTGGACGCCACGCACTCGCATATGACCAACAGCCTGAATACTCCAGTGGAAGCGTTCGAGCATCAGTATCCGGTTCGGGTGCGCTCGTACCGGATTCGGCGCGGCTCGCGAGGCGAGGGGCTTCACACCGGTGGCGAGGGCATCCAGAAGGAGCTCGAATTTCTGGCCGCTGCGGAGCTCACGGTACTTTCCGACCGGCGTGCGCGCGGGCCATACGGATTGTCGGGAGGCAAGGCGGGCCGTCCTGGACGCAATCGCGTAAATGGACGCGAAATTCCCGCCAAGACGCGCCGGAACCTGGAGCCGGGCGACGTTGTTTCCATCGAAACACCGGGCGGCGGCGGTTGGGGACGCGCCGAGGCTCAACCGGGCCGCAAGTAGAGGTGAATGATCGGCTATCATGGTGAACGTTGTCTATTTTCGATGCCGCCAAGACTGATCCCCACGCCAAGCGCCGGCTAGCGGTGATGATTGTCTTCGTTCAGACCATGTTCGGCGCCGCCGCCCAGATTCTCATGAAGGGCGGCGCGCAGAGCAATGACGGCGATGGCATCGCACAACTGGTGGTGGCGATCTTCACGCAGCCGAAACTGTTCGCTGGGTACTGCCTGTACGGATTCGCCTCGGTGCTGATGATCATGGCGCTGAAGTACGGGGAATTGTCGATCCTGTATCCCGTGTTGGCGATGACGTACGTCTGGGTTACCGGGCTTTCACTCGTGTTCTTCCAGGAAACGCTGAATCCGTGGAAAGTGGCGGGCCTGTCGGCGATCGTGCTGGGTGTGGCGGTGTTAGGCCGATCCAAGCCGGCGGCGGCCGCAGCGACGGGAAGCGCCGGCCCAGCGTGACGACGCCCACCTCTTCCATCCTGTTGGTATTCGGAGCTTCGTTCATCGGCTCGATCGGAGCAGTGTTCCTGAAGTCGGGCGCCGATCGCCTCCATCGTGACGTTCAGTCGCTGCTTACCAATTGGAGGCTGGCGGTGGGTATCGGTACGTTCGTCGCATCGTCGCTGCTTTACCTGAAAGGCATCAAGCACGGCGAGTTGACCGTCCTGTTCCCGATGGTTTCGCTCGGGTATGTCTGGACGCTTTTGTGGTCGAGGCTGTTTTTCGGCGAACCGTTCACCAGGGCCAAGTTCGGCGGCTTGGCGCTGATCGCCTTTGGAATCGGGTTGCTGGCGATAGGTAACCGCTAGAATCAGGCCCGCTTGGCGTATTCACGGACGATGTAGTCGCAGGCGCGGACCGTGAGCGCCATCATGGTGAGCGTCGGATTGGCGCACCCGATCGACACCCAGCAAGCGCCGTCGGTGACGAAAACGTTCTCCACGTCGTGGGACTGGCAGTATTGGTTCACCACGCTCGTTTTCGGATCGTTGCCCATACGCGCCGTACCCACCTCGTGAATGCAAAAGCCGGGTACAGAGAATTGGCCGGTCATCTCAACGTTCTTCGCGCCCGCGGCTTCGAGCATCTCCGCCGCCTGGGCGCGGCCGTCGTGCCACAATTTCTTCTCGTTGTCGCCCCACTCCATGTTCACCTTGAGCACGGGGATTCCCCAGGCGTCCACGCGGGACTTGTCGATCTCGACGCGGTTCTCTTTTCGCGCCAGGCATTCGCCCCAGAGGCTGATCCCGAGCGACGTCCGTCCCAGGCGAACCGCATCCTTGAATGACTTCCCGTAGCCCGGAGCGCCGAAATCGAACGACGTCGTTCCGCCGCCCTGGAACCCATATCCCCGGATGAATCCGTTCGTCATCTTCTCCTTGACGTTGCGGAAGCGGGGCACGTAGATGCCGTTGGGACGCCGCGGCATCCCAGCCCAAGGCTTGGTCTCGATCCCCGGCATGTCTCCGCGGGCGCCGCCCTGGTAGATGTGATCCATCAAATAGTGGCCAAGGGCTCCACTCGAATTGGCGATACCGGAATTTAGCAGCAGACGCGTCGACTCGAGCGTGGACGCGCACAAGATGACGATCCTGGCGCGCGCCTGGCGCACTTGGCGCGATGTACGGTCAATGTATTCGATGCCGGACGCCTTGCCGTCCTTCATGGTGACCTGGGCGGCCACGGCATCGGTGAGCAGAGTCAGCCGTCCGGATTTCTGAGCGTCGGCGATGGTGGTCCACGGGCTGGCGAAGTAAGAATTGGTGACGCATCCGCGTTCGCACGGTCCGCAATAATGGCAGGCGGCGCGGCCGTTGTGGTTGCGGGTGAGGATGGCGGTTCGGCCGATGGTGACGGTACGGTCAAACTTCGCCTTCACCTGCTTGCGCAAGGCAAGTTCGGCGCAGGTCATCTCCATGGGAGGTAGAAACACGGAGTCCGGGAGTTGGGGCAGGCCTTCGGACTGTCCGCTGATGCCGACGTAGCGCTCCACTTTTTCGTAGTAGGGGACGAGATCGGCATAGGAGATCGGCCAGTCGTCCCCGTAGCCATCGTGGGAAGCGGCCTTGAGATCGATGTCGCCCATGCGATAGCTCTGGCGTCCCCAGCTGTTGGATCGCCCGCCGAGAACACGCTGCCGGATCCACCAGAACGGCTTTTCCTGAATATAGGGATTCTCGTGATCGTTGACGAACCACTTGTGGTTGCCTTCGGTGCATGCGTAGCAGCGTCCCTGGATGGGACGGTCTTCGCGAATCTTGGATTGGTTCATGCCGAGGTAGGGCAATTGCCAACTCTGCATGTGCTCGGTGAAGTCCTTGGGGGTGATCTTCGGGCCTGCTTCGAGCATCGCCACACGCATACCCGCGGCCGTGAGTTCCTTGGCGGCCCATCCGCCAGTAGCGCCGGAACCTACCACGATCGCATCGAAAGAGTCGGGACGTGTTTGGACTTGGAACATGCCTCACCCAGTATAATCAAGAAGTTCATGAACCCATCGCTCGTTTGTTTCGAGCCGTTCCTGCCGGCGGCGCTATTCACTTTCGGATGTGATCTACACTGTCTGGCGTGCGGCGGCCTGCTGGAGGTGGGTTACGACTTCGGGTCTCGATCCGGAGCGCCTCAACGGCTTTGGCGCGAGCGCCGGATGAGCAATCTACCCATCGACCAGAGCGGAGTCTGGCGGTATCGTGAGATGATTCCCTTTCTCGCCCCCGATGCCCGTGTGGTGACGCTGCGGGAAGGAGATACTCCGCTGCTCGACGCCCCACACGCGGCCTCCTACGGCGGCTTGCGAGCGCTGACCTGCAAGCATCAGGGCTACAATCCAACGGGTTCGTTCAAGGACAACGGAATGACCTGCGGCGCCGCGCAGGCGCTGGCGCTCGGAATGACGCGGGTGGCGTGCGTCTCCACCGGCAACACCTCGGCGTCGATGGCCGCCTACGCCGCCGCCGCCGGCCTCCAGGCCGTGATCTTCCTCCCGCACGGCAACATCAGTTTCGGCAAACTGGCCCAAGCGCTCGAGTACGGCGCGCGGACGCTCCAGGTGGAAGCGAACTTCGACCAGATTCTGAAACTGGTCCGGCAACTCGCCGAGCAGATGGGGATTTATCTGCTCAATTCGATCAACCCATTCCGGATCGAGGGACAGAAGACGATTATCGTCGAGATGATGGACCAGCGCGACTGGTCGCCGCCGGATTGGATCGTGGTGCCGGGCGGAAATCTCGGCAATGTCTCCGCTTTCGGAAAGGCGCTCGTCGAGATGAAGGCGGTGGGGCTGATCCGGAAGATGCCCCGGCTGGCCGTGATCCAGGCGGCCGGAGCGGCGCCGTTCTACGATTACGTGCAGTCGGGTTCCGGAGGCGACTTCCACGCCGTTGAAAAACCCGAGACCCTCGCCACCGCGATCCGCATCGGCGACCCCGTGTCATGGCCCAAGGCGGGGATGGCCCTCCGCGAAAGCGGGGGCGTTGCCGAAAGGGTGACCGAGCAGGAAATCGCCGACGCAAAGGCGCGGATCGGGCAGTGCGGAATCGGGTGTGAGCCGGCGTCGGCGGCGACTTTGGCGGGCATCAAGAAACTGGTGGCGGCCGGCGTGATGGATCGCGACGCCGACGTCGTGGCGGTGCTGACAGGACACGTACTTAAGGATCCTGACTACATCTATCGCTACCACACCGGGCAGCTAAAGACTCCGGCGGGGGAAACGCTCGTATCCATGTTCGGGAATGAGCCCTGCCAGGTGGAGGCCGATCCCGATCGGATCCGCGCGCTGCTCGAGATGGTCCCTGGTCCGCTTGCGCCTGCCTGAGCACTGCCTGAACCGGGGCTTGACAGCGGGTATTGGTTCTAGTACTATCAGAACCTAATGATCTGCCGCTATCGCGGCGCGCTTGCCGGTGTCCACCGGCTGGTGCGGTCAGCCGCCGTCCGGATCGGTTGCTTGGCACTCGGAGTGATCGCAATCGCCTGGACGCCGGCACGAGCAGCCACGCTGCTGGACCACACAACCACAATTGCTGCTTGGTTGGCGGTGCCGGCCGCGATCCTCGCGTCGCTTCTGGCCGGTCTCCTGATGCTCGTCGCAATGCTCCGCAATAGGACACAAACGCAAATGCGCGAAATGGTTCGCTTGGCGGCTGAGCATTCGCGCGCGGAGCAGGAACGTAACCACCTGTTTTCTCAAACCTCGGATCTGCTGTTCATTGGCGATCTCGAAGCACGGCCTGTGCAATTGAATCTGGCGTGGTATCGGTCGCTTGGCTATCTGCCCGGTGAGTTGATCGACGGCAGCATCACGGCGACGATGCATCCGAGCGATGCGAGCCTGGCGATCGAAGCCGCCCGGGACCTGGCCGATCACGGCGGCGACAAGCGGTTCGAGGTCCGCATGCGGACCAAGGCGGGGGCGACGCGATGGTTTTCCTGGACTCTCACGATCCTGCCGGGAGGGGATCGGCTCCTGGGCATCGGCCGGGACATCACCGAAAGCCGCGAAGCAGCGGAGGAGGCAGCGCGCAAGAACCACGAACTGTTCGACGCTCTCGGCGCCGCGCGCGCGGCAATGCAGGAAAAGAGCCGTTTTCTCGCGGCCACAGGCCATGAGATTCGTAACCCTCTGCACGCGATCCTGGGGATGACGGAGCTATTGCTCACCACGCGGCTTTCGCCGGAGCAGCGGGAGTATGCGCTCACGGTGCGAGACTCGTCGGAGTCCCTGGTGGGGTTACTCAATGATCTGCTCGAATATTCGCGGATGGAAGCGCGGGGCATTACGGTGCACAATGCTCCTTTCCGGGTCCGCGAGATGATCCGCGGCGTGTTGCACCTGATGACGCCCAAGGCCGCTGAAAAGGGCCTTCGCCTGGAGTGCACGGTGGATGCCGAGGTGCCGGAGTCGATCCTCGGCGACGCGGGCCGGATGCGCCAGATCGTCATGAATCTGGTGGGCAACGCGATCCGGTTCACCGATCGCGGCGTCGTGCGGATCGATGTGAAGGAAGGCAAGCGAGCCAACGAAGATACCCTCCGGATTTCGGTCACCGACACCGGCATCGGAGTAGCGCCAAGCGACCTGGAAACGATTTTCGAGCCGTTCCGGCAGCTCCCGGGCGCGGTTCGCCGGGGCGGCAGCGGACTGGGGCTGTCGATCTCCAAACAGCTGGTGGAAGCCATGGACGGCGAGATCGGCGTCCACAGCCGCGTGGGCGAGGGTTCGAACTTCTGGTTCGAAGTGCCGGCTCCCGCGCCGCGGCCCATCGAAGCTGGGGCCGGGGTGGAGCGTGGCCGCGTGTTGGTGGTGGAAGACAACCTGGTCAACCAGACCCTCACCCGGCGCCTGCTCGAGAAAGACGGCTACCGCGTGGACGTGGCCCACAACGGCGTGGAAGCCGTGGCCGCTGCCGCTCGGGCCGGCTACGACCTCATCTTCATGGACATTCAGATGCCCGAGATGGATGGCTTGGAAGCGACCGCCGCCATTCGCCGCAACCAGCGGGATGGCTCACATCAGCCGATTGTGGCGCTGACGGCGAGCGTGATCACCACCGATCTCCAGGGTTGTCTCAAGGCCGGAATGGATGACTACCTCAGCAAGCCCTTTACCCGGGAAGCGCTGCGCGAAAAGGTGGATCGATGGACGCGGCAGGGCGTGGCTGCCGCCGCGGGCCCTTGAGGGTCTCCGCCTAGCGGGGCGTTATCAGGCCGCCCAGCTTGTCGCCCTCTCCAGGCGCGGTGCGCGGAAACCGCGTGGAGTAAGCCTCGAGGTACTTCAAGCCAGCCCCGGTGTTGTAGATCACCATCTTCTCTTCCGGCTGCAGGAAACCGCTGGCAAGGAGTTTGCGGAGTGCCGCCACACAGGCGGCTCCTTCAGGAGCGGCGAACATTCCTTCGTCGGTCGCCAGTTCGATCCCGGCGTCGAGCATCTCTTCATCCGACACCGCAATCGCGCAGCCCTTGCTGGCCCTCACGGCATCCAGGATCAGAAAATCTCCCAGAGGCTTCGGCACCCGGAGACCGCTGGCCACTGTGTAGGCATTCTGCCAGAATTCGGATCGCGCGGCGCCGGATTCGAACGCCTTCACCACCGGCTGGCAGCCCTCCACCTGGACGGCGATCATCTTCGGCCGCTTGGACGAAATCCAGCCCAAATGCTCCATCTCTTCGAACGCCTTCCACATTCCGATCAGGCCCACGCCGCCGCCGGTGGGGTAAAAGATCACGTCCGGGAGGTTCCAGTGAAACTGCTCAGCCACCTCATAACCCATGGTCTTCTTGCCCTCGATGCGGTAGGGTTCTTTCAGCGTGTTCACCTCGTACCACCCCTCGGCGTCTTTGCGCTCCACCACGATGCGGCCGCAATCGCTAATCAATCCGTCGATGAGGGTAACGTGAGCGCCGAACGCCTTGCATTCGACGAAGTTGGACTGCGGAACGTCGCGCGGCATGAAGATGTGGCATTCGATGCCCGCCGCGGCCGCATAGGCCGCCGACGCCGAGGCCGCGTTGCCCGCCGACCCGAGCGCGATCTTCCGGATGCCCAGTTCGGCGCACATCGAAATCGCGCACGAAAGTCCGCGCGCTTTGAAAGATCCGGTCGGGTTGAGCCCCTCATCCTTGACCCATAGGTTCGGAGTGCCCAGCCGCGCACCCAGGCGCTTGGTCCGCACCAGGGGCGTGTACCCTTCTCCGAGCGAGATCATGTTCTCGGGCTTGTTCACCGGAAGCACCGGCGCGTAACGCCACATCGTGGCCGGCGCGCGCATCAGCCATTCGCGATTCCATCCGGCGCGCGCTTTGTCGAGGTCGTAGCGGACCAGGAGCGGTCCGCCGCAGGCGCAAAGGTTGTGAGCCAGCCCGGCGTCGTGCCGTTTGCCGCAGAGGCTGCATTCGAGATGAGAAAGAGTGGTCATTGGCGGTGAGAGACACTATGATACCGTGTAAACGCTTGGCGCCAGTAACACGTCATACTTATTTGCCACGCCTTTTCGCCATCGCCGCTGCCTTCGCCGCGATCGGGGCCGCTTCCGCCGCCGAACGCGCCGTGCTGGTGACCGGCGGCGCCATCCACGCCGATCGGCACGAAGTCTCCGGCGAGGTCGTACGCTTGTACACCGGCGGCGGTGAGATCGAATTGCCGATGGCGGCCGTGGCCCTGTTCGAACAAATCGAGCCCCCCCAAGCCGCGGCCGCTCCTGTCCCGGCCATTTCCGTTTCCGCGACGCCGCCGGCGCCGGTCAACCGCCCAGACCATCCGAACCCGGCCACCGCGCCTGATCCGAAGCTTTTGCTCAACCATGCCGCCGAGCGCTACGGGCTGCCGCCCGAACTGGTGCATAGCGTCGCCCGGGTGGAATCGGCGTACCGCGTGGATGCGGTGTCGCCGAAAGGGGCCATCGGCGTGATGCAATTGATGCCACAAACCGCTGCGGAATTGGGCGCCAATCCCAATGACGTGGAGCAGAACGTGGATGCCGGAGTCCGCCACCTCCGCGATCTGCTGGTGCAGAACGATGGTTCCGCGCACCGCGCCTTGGCCGCCTACAATGCCGGGCAAGGGGCGGTGGATCGCCACAAGGGCATTCCTCCCTACAGGGAAACGACACTGTACGTGGAGAAGGTCCTTCGCAATTACTACAAGAAGACCGCTGCCTCGTCGAGCGCCGCGGGAAAGTAAGTTCTAACGCTCTGGCCCACTGAGGGCCGGGTTGAGCAGACGCTGCTTTCTTTCCATACGTTCCGCCGCCGGCGCGTCCCCGTAGAGTGCCTGCTCCCAGGATCCGTAACTGGGGTTAGGAAGCAGGATCCATTTCGTCCCCCAGTACTCGCCGTAAGGAGCCGCGGCCATGGCACGCTGCTCGGGAGTCCCGCGGACATTGGACAGAAAATCTCCGAGATCGTCGCCGATCAACAACAACACGCGGTGTGCGGCGGCCACCTTCCGTCGTCGCCCTCCTTTGTCGGAACCTTCGCCCACCTCGCCGCGCGTCAACACGGTGTCCTCGCGGGTGGAGAGCGGAAACCCGAGCCGCGCGAGGTTGGCTCTGGTGGCTTCTTCGTGCCCGCGATCCCGATTGGTGACAAAGAAAACCGTCACGTTGCGGGACGCGGCGTAGCGGCAGAAGTCGAGGGCGCCTGGAATCGCCTCGGCCTTGGCTTCGCGGACCCATTGGTCCCACTGGGCGGGGCTGAAATCACCCCCCGCAATCACCTGACGCGCCTGGCCGGGGGCGTTGTCGAGGACGGTTTCATCGATGTCGAGAATCACGGCTGGCGGGAGCTTCCGGTACTTTCCCGTTTGCTCGATGTCGGCGGACCAGTGCTTGTCGCGCAACGCCCGGTCCAGTTGGACATGGGCCTGCCGATAGGCTTGGATGGCAGCCGCGCGCCACTCGACCGAAGTCTGCACCCAAAGCGTCGGGATCAGCTTTTCGTGAGCGGTTACGGGGCTGGATTGAGCGAGGCCGATGGCGGCGGCGAGCGGACCTAGGACGAGAAAGCGGCGCATAGCCTCTTGGAGAAATCCGTGTCGGGACTGGACGGCCTCACCGCCCTGTGCCGTCTAGTTGGCCGAAGTTCGCGATGCCAGCACCTTGGGCTGGGACAGATAGCCGACGATCCGGTCTTTGGCTACCGAATTCACCACGATCTCGCAAGGCTGCCTGTATTTGGCCATGTAGAACTGCAACGGCTCGTTGATGTTCTTGTCCTTCTTCTCCACCATTTTGTCGTCGGCCACCAGTTCCACCGTGAACCGGTTCCGCTTGGTGTCGGACTTCTTGAGCTTCAAAGTGATGTCGGAAATGCGAACCGGGTTCTTGCTCTTTACCAGATTGAATTCGTAGTAGCTGCGCTCGCCGAGAGCCTTCAGCGCCGCCAGTTCCTTGCCGTTGGTGGCAATGAAACCGCTCTGAACTCCAAGGTCTCCGGTGACCTTCTTCAGATCCGAAATGGTCTTCTCGAGTTCGGACTTGTTGGTGGCAATGTCCTTCTTGACATTGGTAACCTCGGTGGTGACCGTCTCCTTCAATTCCGTATTGGCAGCCAGAGCAGTCTGTTCCACCTTGGTAATTTCCTGCCGCACCTGTTCCTGCGCCTTCTTGCTTTCGACGTCGAACTTGCGCTCCAGTTGCGAGACCTGACGGATAGCGTCTTCCTTGGCCTGTCCGGCCGCGGCTTCGGCGCGACGGCGCGCGGCATCCAGTTCCGCCTTCAAGGTATCGAGGTGTCGGCGGCTGGTCTGTGTGGATATCTGGGCTGTCTCCCGAAGGTTGGAAATCTCCGAGAGCAAGGATTCCCGGGTCTTGGAGACCTCGGTCTTCACCTGATCCAACTGCAGGAATAGGTAGACGTTGGCCGCGGCGAGGGCAGACGACTCCGATGAGAATCGGGATCTTTAAGCCCGGATTCGGATTCCGGCAGGGGCAAAGGGGCGGACGGAGACAGGCTCACGGTAATACTCCTAGTTCAGGTTTCCTTTTATCTTAACACCAAAGGTTCCTGGATCTCCTCGAAACCCGGCACATTGAAGCGTCAATCACCCCCCGCGGGCGACGCAAACGGCAGAACTTCCTGCTTGGGAATCCCCGGCTCGAAGCACCGGCGGCAGCGCGCTTCGTAGGTTTCCGCGGCGCCCACCACGATCAGATCGTCCGAGGACCCGGCCAGACGCTGCGTATGCTTGGCCGGGTTGCCGCATCGGACACAAATGGCCAGCGTCTTGGTGATGACCTCGGCATGGGCGAGCAGATCCGGAATAGGGGCAAAAGGCCGGCCGAGATAGTCGGTGTCCAGACCGGCTACGATCACCTGTTTGCCGGAATCGGCCAGACGCTGCGCCAAGGCGATGACTTCCTGCCCGAGGAAATTCGCTTCGTCGACGGCCACCACCTGGGCGCGCCAATCCAGGAGGCGTGTGATTTCCTCGACGCCGGAAACGGCGATCGCGCCGAAGCGGTTGTCGGCGTGAGAGACGATATCTCGGACGGAATAGCGGTCGTCGAGCAGGGGCTTGAAGGCCTGAACACGCCGCCGCGCTACAACGGCACGGCGCAGACGGCGGATCATTTCCTCGCTCTTGCCGGAAAACATCGGGCCGCAGATGACTTCGATCCAGCCGGTGCCGGGCAGCAGAAAATCCATGAATCCTGTTATTGTACGGGCGAATCAGGTGTGGCGGCGGCTTGGACGGCGCGCATGACGCGGAGAAGATTGCCGCCGTAGATCTTTTTCACATCGGCGGCGGAGAAGCCGTTTTCCAGAAGCGCCCGCGTGAGGGCCGGAAAGCGCGACACGTCGTCCAGGCCAACCGGAGTGCAAGGCACTCCATCGAAATCGCTGCCGATGCCGACTGCATCCACGCCGGCGATGGTGGCAACGTGCCGGATGTGAGCCACCGCGTCGGCCAGCGAGGCGCGCTTGGTCACTACGTTCTTTTTGCCTTTCAAGGCGGGATTGGACCACGAGGACGAATCCGCGGAGACCTGCGACAGGAATTCACAGCCGAAATTGATTTGAATCACGCCACCTTTCTTCGCAAGGGCTCGAATCATCTCGTCGCTCATATTGCGCTTGATGTTGGACAGGGCGCGGCACGAGGAATGCGAAGCGAACACGGGAGCCCGGGATACGGCCAGCGTATCCTCGAAAGTCTTATCGGAGACATGGGAGATATCCACCATCATGCCGAGGCGATTCATTTCGGCGATGACGCGGCGGCCAAGCGTGGCCGAGAGTCCATGATTGGGCGCGCCGGTGGCGCCGGAGGAATCCGCCCAGCCGTTGTGATTGGCGTGGGTGAGGGTCATATAGCGGACACCGAGTTCGAAGAAGGTCCGCAACAGACGCACGTCGTTTTCGATCGCGTGCCCACCTTCGATCCCGATCAGCGCTGCGATCTTGCCCTCGCGGCGCGCCGCCTCGATGTCGCCGGCGGTGAGGGCGAGACGAAATTGGCCGGGGTAACGGTCCACGATGTCGTGCCGAATGGTGTCGATCATCGCAAGGGCGCGGTGGGCGGACTGCCCTTTCGGGGCGTAGGTGCCCGACACATACGCCGCGAAGAACACGGCGCCGACACCGCCCGCTTTCAGCCGGGGCAGATCGGTGTGCCCTTTCGATCGGCGCGGCCCGATATCGAGCCCGTCGATGGTTTCCGAAGTGACGTCGTTGTGGGTATCGATCAGGATGGCGGCGGCATGGGCCCGACGGACGGCCTCATCGGAAATGCGAGGGACCTGCGCCTGTCCGGACGCGGCGATCGGTACCAGGATCGCAAGTCCGGACAGGACGGCAGAAGACCAGGGCTTAGTCAGGAATGATGAAAACTTCACCGGGGTGAATCTTGTTCTCATCTTTGATGTCGTTGGCTGCGACGATCTTCTTGTACTGTCCGCCATTGCCCTTGCCGTAGTAGTGCTCGGCGATCTTCCAAAGGGTGTCTCCGGAGACGACGGTGTGGGTCTTGGCGGGCGGTTTCAGGCTCGGGTCGATCGAAATGTCGGCCACCAGATCCGGGTAAGCGGCGTCAATCAACTTGATCTGGTTCCAGACGTCGTTTTTGACCTCCTGCGTCGGAGCGTCACCTCGTATGAGCAGCTTTCCGTTTTCGATATGCACGTTCTTGAGCCGAACGCCGCTTTGCTTGCAATAGTTGATGACACCCAAGTACTTGAGCTTCAGGGTTTCCAGTTGATCCACAGTGTTGATGCCTCCTTCGATGAAATAATCCCGCGTTATTGCCCCCCGGCTCCGCGCCGCGGGCAAACGTCATTGTAGCGCACGAGGCCCGGGATGCCAGCGCGAAATACGGCTGCCGGATGATTCACCGCTCCCCCGGCGGCATCTGTCATAATTTAAACTTGTGCGAACTTTCCACTGTTGCCTTCCAAGGGGTCTTCCTTGAGGAGCAAGCTCGTCCCAACGGCCATTTTGGCGTTGGTGGTTTCGGAATCCATCCTTATTACCACGATGTTTGTGCTGGCCGTCTATATCGTGGCGGAGATAGACCCGGCGCTTTGGCTGTTCTATGAGAATGGGTTCTGGCGAATCCTCGTCGTCAGTGGCCTGATCGTCGTTGCGCTCTATTTTCAGGACCTCTATTCGCGGTTCCGCGTCGCCAACCGGATCCTGCTGATACAACAGATTTGCCTGGCGTTGGGAGTCGGCTTCCTCTCGCAAGCGGTGTTTAGCTATACCGCTTCCTCGCTCGTGTTGCCGCGTTGGGTGATGATGGTGGGCAGCCTCCTCTTGCTGGCCATCCTGCCGTTGTGGCGCATGCTCTACGCGGCGGCGGTGATCCAGGGAGTCGCGGCGGGGCCGGTCTTGCTGGTTGGAGAAAGCCCCATTTGCGTCGAGATTGCCTCCGCCATCGAGAACCGTCCCGAACTCGGCCTGACGGTGCTTGGGTTTGTGCTGGATGGTCCGGCCGGATCGATACCGGAGAACTTCCGCGTATTGGGACCACTGGAACGATTTCGCGAAATCGTCAACGAAACCAAGCCGGAGCGGGTGGTGGTGGGCCTGCTCGAACGCCGCCAGCGAATGCCCGTACAAGACCTCCTGGATGTGAACTTCTCCGGCATTCAGGTCGAGTACGCCGCCACGATGTTCGAAACCATCTTCGGCCGGGTTTCGGCCCAGAATCTACGGCCTTCGCAGTTGATCTTCTCACGGGAACTTGGACCGCGTCCGGCGACACTTCGTTTGCAGAGGATCTATTCATTCGTCATCGCGCTGATCGGATTAGTGCTGGCGGCGCCGGTCATGGTGCTGGTGGCGATTCTGGTCAGGCTCACCTCGCCGGGTCCGGCGCTGTATTCCCAGAAGCGCGTCGGGTTTCACGGAGCGCCCTTCAGTATCTATAAGTTTCGATCGATGCGGCAGGACGCGGAAGCGAAAACGGGCGCGGTCTGGGCCACCAAGGGCGATCCGAGAATCACACCGTTCGGACGCTTCCTGCGCAAGACCAGGCTGGACGAACTCCCGCAGTTGTTCAACGTTCTTCGCGGCGAGATGTCGGTGGTCGGGCCTCGGCCGGAACGCCCCGAGTTCGTGGAAGAACTCAGCAGCAAGATCCCGTTCTACCGCCAGCGCCACTTCGTCAAGCCGGGCATCACCGGCTGGGCGCAAATCAATCACAAGTACGGCGATACCATTGAAGACACGATTACCAAGCTCGAGTACGATCTGTACTACTTAAAGAACCTGAGCCCGGCCCTCGACCTTTACATTATGTTCCACACGGCCAAGACCATGCTCCTGACGCGCGGCGCGCAGTAGAGCGAAGTTGCAACTCAGTCGCATATAGCGACATTCAACGCCGATAAATCGCCTCTCGATTTTCTCATCCCCGTCTCCAGTTGACACTGATTTTCATTGACCGTACACTTCGGTCATGAGAAACACGTTTGGATGCCGCATTCCTTCCCTCTCACCACCTTCTCTTTGTCTTCTGATTGCAGTTGCTGGGGGGATCTCCGTTTTGGGCGCCCAGGTCCCTATCGACGTGGACGGCGTGGTCCGGGATCCGGCCGGCATGCCGGTCTCGGGCGCCCAGGTAACGGCAACAGCGGCAAACGTTGACCTGCAACCATTGAAAACAGCTTCTGGAGCCGATGGAAGTTACCGGCTGTCAATCCCGCCGGGAAGCTATCGACTGACGGTGGCCGCCGATGGATTCCAGCCCCGAACGCAACCAATCGAGGCGATCGGCGCGCCGCTCACAATCGACATTGAATTGCAACTGAAAGACAGATTGGAGATGGTCATCGTCACCGAGTCCGCCGGCTACCAGACATTGGCCGTGGCCGCCACCAAGTCAGCGGTTCCCCTGCTCGACGTTCCGCAGGCGATCTCGGTGGTGACACAGGATCTCATCCGCGACCAGTCCATGCAGAATATGGCCGACGTCGTCGATACATTCCGGCATCACGATGGAGCAAGGCGAAGGGCATCGCGACGCGCCGGTCATTCGTGGCAATGCCACCACCGCGGACTTCTACGTGAACGGGATCCGCGACGACGTTCAGTACCTGCGGGACCTCTACAACGTGGAGCGCGTGGAAGCGGTGAAAGGGGCCAACGCACTGACGTTCGGGCGCGGCGGCGGCGGCGGTGTGATCAATCGCGTGACCAAGGGCGCCGGCTTCTCACCGCTACGGGAGGTGACGCTGCAAGGCGGTACCTTCTCCAACCGCCGCGGAACTGCCGACTTCGGCCATGCCTTCGGAGAAACGATCGGCATCCGCATGAATGGCGTCTACGAAAACTCCGATGGATTCCGGCACGGTTTCAACCTCGAACGCTATGGCATCGCGCCGTCGGTGATCTGGAAACCGGCCGGCAGCACCCAGGTTCGCGTCGGCTACGAGAGGTTCCGCGACGCCCGCACGGTGGACCGCGGCATTCCTTCTTTCGCCGGTGGTCCCGCGCCGGCCCACCGCTCCACCTTCTTCGGCGATCCCGATGCCAGCCACGCCCTCGCATCCATCCACCTGGGCAATGCCGTGGTGGAGCATCAGGCCGGAGCGTGGAATCTGCGTAACGCGACCATGGTGGGAGACTACGACAAGTTCTACCAGAACATCTTTCCCGGCGCCGTCAGCGCAGACTTGTCGTCGGTGTCGCTGGCGGGCTACAACAATGCGACGGTCCGAAGAAACGTCTTCAACCAAACCGACGCCACGGCCATCGTACATACCGGCCGCTTCCGGCACACAATCCTCACCGGGATGGAGTTCGGAAGGCAGCGGTCAGTCAATTTTCGCAACACGGCCTACTTCGGCTCTTCCACCAGCCTCGCCGCCCCGTTCGCCGATCCCACCGTACGCGCAGGGGCGCACTTCCGGCAAAGCGCATCCGACGCCGACAACGTTCCGGAAGCACACGTCGCGGCGGCCTTCGCCCAGGATCAGATCGAGTTGAGCCGTCATGTGCAATTGGTGGCGGGCCTGCGGTTTGACCGGTTTCGAATGGATTTCCACAATAACCGCGGCGGGGCCGACCTCACACGCACCGATGGTATGGTGTCGCCCCGGCTTGGCTTGGTGGTGAAACCCGCCGGCCAGCTCTCCCTTTACTCCAGCTACAGCGTGTCCTACCTGCCCAGTTCCGGCGATCAATTCTCATCGCTGAGCGCCACCACCCAGACTCTGGAACCCCAGAAATTCACCAACTATGAGGCGGGCGCCAAGATGGATGTCCGCCGGCTTTCCCTAACGGCCGCGGTATACCGGCTGGAACGCACCAACACCACGGCGCCCGATCCCAACAACCCGGCGCGGATCGTGCAGACCGGAAGCCAGCGCACGAATGGTTTCGAGGCCGGTGTGAACGGCAGCCTCACGCGCCGGTGGCAGATCGCCGGTGGCTACTCGACGCAGGACGCCTACATCCGGTCCGCCACCACCGCGGCGCCGGCCGGAGCCCGGGTGGCCCTGGTTCCACGGCATAGTTTTTCGGTGTGGAACAACTATCGCGTCCTGCCCCGTTGGAGCATGGGCCTCGGTGTGATCAGGCAGGCATCCTCGTTCACCGGCATCGACAACACAGTACGGCTGCCGGCATTCACCCGTGCCGATGCCGCTACGTTCGTCGACCTCACCGAGACCGTCCGCCTCCAGTTCAATCTCGAGAACGCCTTCGATGTCACCTACTACCCCACCGCCCATGGCAACAATAATATCCTTCCCGGTTCAGCGCGGACACTGCGGGCCGCCCTAGTCGCGCGGTTCTGAGAAATGGCGCAGCCACCCTCGTTAACGCTTGTGAAAAGGAGATAAGTCACTCCGATTGCTATTGACCGTCGCCAGGACTTTACATATGATAGGTCCACTTTGCTGAGGGGTTCGTAACGGCCCAACTTATATTTTTGCAAGGAGTGGGCCATGCCTGCCGTCACTTTAAGGGTCAACGGCGAGTCGCACACCGTGAACGTGGACGACCTCGAGATGCCGTTGCTATATGTCCTCCATGAGGACTTGAAATTGAATGGGCCGAAGTTCGGCTGCGGACTCGGGCAATGCGGTGCTTGCACCGTGTTGCTCGACGGCGAGCCGATCCGTTCCTGTATCACGCCGGCATCGGATGCTTCCGGCAAGAACGTTCTCACCATCGACGGTCTGGCGACGGCCGCGGGGCCGCACCCGATTCAGACTGCTTTCGTGGGTGAGCAGGCCGTGCAATGCGGCTACTGCCTCAGCGGCGTGATCCTCTACGGGATGACCACTGTCGATAAGAATCCGAACGCAACCGAAGCGGAAATCCTGAAGGGCATGGATGGAATTCTTTGCCGGTGTTGCACGCATTCGCGCATGGTGGCGGCGATCAAGCGTTATCAGCAGGAGAAACGGGCATGAGAAACGGCAATTCCACTCCAATGACGGCTGACGCCAAGGCGGCGCTGAAGAATGTGGGACTGTCGCGGCGCGGATTCCTGCGGACCGCGGGAGCGCTGGTGGTCGGGTTTTCGGTGGCGGGATCGAAGTCCCCCCTTGCCGCCCAAACCGCGCCGGGGACCGTGGCCGCCAATCAAGTGGATTCTTGGGTGGCCATCACTGCCGACGGCACCGTGTTCGGCTACTCGGGTAAGTGCGAGTTCGGGCAGGGCTTTTCCGTTGTGCAGCGGCAGTTGATCGCCGAAGAACTCGGCGTCCCGCTCGAAAAAGTTTGGCTGACGTTCTGCCAGACAGGCCTCACTCCGGACCAGGGAGTGACTTCGGGAAGCCAATCCCACATCGCCGAATTTGGTCCGGCCGGTCTGCGGCAGGCTCTGGCGACGGCGCGGGAAGCGTTGTTCCAAATGGCGGCGCGGCGGCTGAACGCGCCCGTCGAGCAACTAACGGTGGAAGATGGCGTGGTGATGGTGCGGGCAGAACGCGCGCGCCGGGTCAGCTACGGCGAGCTTGTCAACGGCGGCCGCTACAACATGACCCTGAACGCCGCCGCCAAGCCGAAGAGTCCCCGCGAGTATACCGTGCTCGGCAAATCGAGTCCGCGCGACGACATCCCCGCCAAGGTCTTGGGCAGTTACGAATATGTCCAGAACATCCGTCTGCCCGGCATGCTGCACGGAAAGGTGGTGCGGCCTCCGGCCATCGGCGCGCAAGTGGTGAGTGTGGATGAGAGTTCCGTGGCCGGACTTCCCGGAAACGTGAAGGTGGTGGTGAAGAAGAATTTCGTGGGGGTAGTGGCCGATCGTGACTGGTTCGCGCAGCAAGCGGCGCGGCTGCTGGTTGTCACTTGGTCCACACCGCCGGAACTGCCGGCGTTTGACGACTTCTATCAATACCTGCGCACGGTACCCTCGCGCGACACCTTGACGGTGCTCAACGACGATGTGGACCAAAAGATGGGCGCCGCGGCGCGCACCTTCAGCGCCACATACAATCATCCCTACCAGTTGCACGGCTCCCTGGCCGCGTCCTGCGCCGTCGCCGACGTGACAGGCGGTACGGGCGCGGCGGCCAAGGCAACCATCTACTCCGCGACGCAAGGTGTGTACCCCCAGCGCGACAGTGTTGCCAACGTGCTCGGAATCCCGCGCGAGAACATACAGGTGATCTTCGCCGAAGGCTCAGGCTGCTATGGATGCAACGGCAATGACACGGTCTCCTTCGATGCCGCCATCCTTTCCCAAGCGGTGGGAAAACCGGTGCGGGTTCAGTTCTCGCGCCGCGACGAAATGATCGCGGGTGAAAACTACGGCCCGGCCTACACAATCGATCTGAAGGCCGGCGTGGACGGCCAAGGACAGATCATCGCCTGGACTTATGAGGGCTGGACCGCGGCGAAGGGCGGCCGGCCCAACGCCAACAACCCGGGTAACATCTTCACCGGCGAACTGGCGGGCTTCCCCGTCCCGGCCATCGTGCCCAACAGCAATCCAGCACGTCCCACCGGATTCGCCAACAACGGCAACATCGCGTCCTCCTATAGCGCGGGATGCAATCCGAGCGGGTGCGGCGGAACGGGCACCATTCAATCCGAGCGCGTGCTCACCCATACCATTCCCTCGCCATTCTTCACCGGTCCGCTTCGGTCGCCGGCTCGCCTGCAAAACACCTTCTCGCATGAGAGCTTCATCGACGAAGTAGCGGCAGGTCTCGGCCAGGACCCTGTGCAGTACCGGCTGCGGCATCTGCGCGATCCTCGGATGATCGACGTTTTGAACGCGGCAGCGCGGGCGGCTAACTGGGATACGCGTCCCTCTCCGAAACCGGGCAACCCGCGCACCGGCGTCGTCACCGGCCGCGGCATCGGACTCGTGTTGTACGAGGGCGACAATGGCTACTGCGCTCTTGTTGTGGAGGTCGAAGTAAACCAGACCACCGGCGAGGTGCGCGTGAAGCGCATGGTGGCCAGTCAGGACTCGGGACCAATCTCCAACCCGAACGGAATGCGCAACCAGATGGAAGGCGGCGCCATCCAGGGCATGAGCCGCGCCCTGTTTGAAGAGGTGCGCTGGAACAGCCGCAACGTCACGTCCACGGACTGGACCCGTTACCAGGTCTACACATACGGCCAATTTCACCCGGTGGTGGAGACGGTGTTGATTGACCGTCCCGACGAAGAGCACATGGGGTCGGGCGAGTGCACCATTACGGTAGTGGCCGGCGCGATCGGCAACGCCATCTTCGACGCAACCGGCGCGCGGATCCGGCAGGTTCCGTTCACCCCGGCACGCGTACTGGCTGCCCTGCGAGCGCGGCCGTAGACAGGGCTACTTGCCGAGCGGGAGGGGACGGCCCCCTCCCCGGCTCTGGTCCCAATACGGTTCGCCTTGCGCTTCGTAGTTGCCGAGACGATCCCAACGCTCTCGCGTCAGGCCGTTGAGATCGTACATCACTCGCCCCGATGCCACGGTCAATTCGCACAGAAGCCGTTGAACGCCATCCATGCGCGCGCCGTAGGAATCCACGAACCCATACTTGCCTTTCTCCACGCGAAGAACGGCGATGTCGGCAATGGCGCCTACCGAAAGATGCCCGATCTGCTCACGATGGATGATACGGGCCGGATTCCACGTGGACCGCGCCACCACATCGGCGATCGTCATTCCCATGTTCAGGAACTTCGACATCACGTTCAACTGATCTTTCATGCCGGAGTTGATACTGCCGGAATGAACGTCGGTGGAGATGGAATCGGGCGGGAAGCCCTGTTTCACCGCGGGAACGGCCTGGCGGAACTCGAACGCGGCCCCGCCATGGCCGACGTCGAAGATCACGCCGCGCTTGCGCGCATCCAGTAAATAGGGCATCAGCTTACCGTTGCCGTCGATCATCGGGACCGGCGCGTAGAAACAGTGCGTATAGATGTCGCCCGGGCGCAGCTTCTCGAGTACCAATTGCTGGAAAGGACGTTCGGGCCGAAAGCGGCCGAAGTCGATCATCACCGGAATGTTCGCCGCCTTACCCGCCTCCACGCCGCGTTCCACCGGCGTCCAGTCCGGCCCGTTGTAGTGGGCTACCTTGAATCCCACGATCGTGTCGCGATTGGCCATGGCCAACTCCGCCGCGGCTTTGGCATCCATGTCGGCGACATCCTGCTCATGGCTGTCGCCCTGCATGCCCATGCCGCCGATGTTCAGCAGCACCAGCACCCGGGTGCGGGCGCGATCGATCACGGTCTGCTTGAACTCGGCGAAATTGCGGCGCCCGGAAGAACCGGCGTCCACCACGGTGGTAACGCCTGCCTTGAGCGCGAAGTCATCCGGGAAGATGCTCGAGTGCCCGCCGGCCAGCTTGTTGCCATGCGTGCCGGCAAATACGTGGGCGTGAAGATCGATCAGACCAGGCGTCACATAGAGGCCTGTTACGTTCACCACCTTGCGCGCCTCCGCGGCGGGGATGTTCGGGGCCACCGCGGCGATGTGCCGGTCCCGGATCGCGATGTCGCGCGGGGCGTCGATCTTGTTCTTGGCGTCGATGAGATGGCCCCCCTTGAGCAGCAGATCATATTTCGGCTGGGCGGCCAGCACGCCGGCCCACAAGAGGCCGCCGCAGACAGTCAGTTTCGCGAGTCGCATTGAAGTGACGATATCAAACTGCCGCGCGATCCGGTATATTGTGAGGCATGAAACCCTCTCGCCGACGTATCCTCCAAGCTGGCGCGCTCGCGCCCGCCGTGGCCGCCGCTGCTCCATCGAAGACGCTCTCAGCCACCGTTGCCTCCCCGCTTTACTCGTCGCTGGGAATCAAACCGGTGATCAACGGAGTGGGCGTGGTTACCGTGCTGGGTGGTTCGGTCATGCCGCCGGAAGTGGTGCGCGCGATGGAGGAGGCGTCGCGTTTCTTCGTGCCGCTGCCGGAGCTGGAAAAGAAAGTGGGGGCGCGGCTAGCCGAACTGCTACAGGCGCCGGCGGCGATGGTGACGTGCGGCGCGGCGTCGGCTATCGCGGTGGGAACAGCCGCGTGTCTCTCGCAGGGCGACCCGGCCAAGCTTCGCAAGCTGCCCGCGCGGGACGGCATCCGGTTTGAGGTGATCCAGCAAAAGACTCATCGTTCCGGCTACGAATATCAAATGGAGCTGTGCGGCGCCCGCATCGTGACGGTGGAGACGCGCCAGGAACTCGAAGCGGCCATCAACGAACGGACCGGCATGATGTTCTTCCTGAACAAGGCGGAGCACCACGGCCAGATCAACTCGAGCGATTTCATCCGGATCGGTAAGCAGCGCGGCATCCCCACCATGAACGACGCGGCCTCGGATGCCACCCCGAAAGAGAATCTCTGGAAGTACACCAAACAGGGCTTTGACCTGGTGATCTTTTCCGGCGGCAAAGCGCTCATGGGCCCGCAGGCGAGCGGATTGCTGCTCGGACGCAAGGACCTCATTGAGGCCGCCCTGCCGGCCATGTCGCCGTTTGCCGGGATCGGGCGCGGCATGAAGGTGGGCAAAGAGGAATTGTGCGGCCTGCTGGCCGCCGTGGAGCGCTACCTCAAAGTGGACCACGCGGCGGAGTGGAAAGTGCTCGAATCCCGTGTCGCCTCCATCCGAGCCGATCTCGACGGGATCCGCGGCGTAAAGACAGACCGGCACATCCCCGAGATCGCCAATGAAGTTCCGCACGTGACCGTGGAATGGGACGAGAAGGCGCGGTCTCTCAACTCACAACAGGTGGGCGAGAAGCTGCTGGCGGGAGACCCGCCGATCCACGTGCAGAAGCCCGGTCCGGGTAAGCTCCTCATCTCGGTGTGGATGATGCGCGGCGACGAGCACAAAATCGTGGGCCGGCGCCTGCGTGAGATCTTCGCTTAGGATGGCCGTCACACGCCGGACCATGCTGGCCGCCCCGGGGGCCTTGGTGGCCGCCGCCGCGCAGACAGACGCGCCGAAACGCATAGCTGCCATTGTCACCGAATATCGCAAGCTCTCCCACGCCGACGTGATCGTGGGCAAGTATCTCGAGGGCTACAATCAAGACGATCAGCCGCCCTATCCGCGATCGAAGATCGTCTCGCTTTTTACCGAACAGGTTCCGGCGACGGACCTGAGCCGCGAGAAGGCGGCGCGCTACGGCGTACCGATCCACCGCTCCGTCCGCGACGCGCTCACGCTCGGAACCGGCAAGCTGGCCGTGGACGGCGTGCTCCTCATCGGCGAGCACGGCGAATACCCGCTCAACGAGAAGGGCCAGAAGCTGTATCCGCGATACGAAATGTTCCTCAAGGTCACGGACGTGTTTCGCGAGAACGGACGCGCCGTGCCGGTGTACAGCGACAAGCACCTGTCCTGGGACTGGCATCAGGCCCGGCGCATGGTGGAGATTTCGCGTGAACTGCGTTTCCCGCTGATGGCCGGATCGTCGATTCCCGTCGCCTATCGCGTCCCGAATCACGACGTCCCCTACGGCGCGCCCGTGAAACACGCCGTCGCCATCTCGTTTGGTGGCATCGAGGCCTACGGCTATCACGGCATGGAAGGCCTGCAGGCGTTGATCGAGCGCCGCCGCGGAGGAGAGACCGGCATCGCCGCCGTCCAGTGCCTGGAGGACGCCGCCTGCTGGCGCTTTCTCGACGCCAACGGCTGGGCTGCGAAGTTGTTTGACGCCGCCCTCGCGCGGAGCGAGGGACGCAAGCCGGGCAACCCGCGTGACCTGGTCCGCAAGCCGGCCGCATTCGTTGTGGAGTATCGCGATGGCGCCACCGGCGTGGTCTTCCAGATGCCGGGTCTGCTCGAGGAATGGGTGGGCGCGGCTGAGATCGAAGGCCAGGCGCAGCCGTTTTCGGTCCTGTTCAAGTTGCAGCGCTTCGGGGTGCGCCACCATTTTGGCTGCCTGGTACGCAACATCGAGAAAATGTTTGAAACAGGAAAGCCCGCGTACCCGGTGGAGCGAACGCTGCTCACAAGCGGTGCGATGGACTACCTGATGGAATCGCGCTTCAAGGGCAATATCCGCATCGAAACTCCGGAGATGGCGGTGCGCTATACGCCGGCGCGTGGACCTTGCTACTGCGAGAAGGGTTGGTCCGCGGACGGCAAACTGCTGTAATCGCCCCCAATGCCGAACGCGGCCTTCCCTTCCCTCGAAACCAACACCCAAAAACCATAGCCCGAGATCGCGGTGCCGATCGGAAATTCCAGGATGCCCAGAGCGCAAAGGACGAGCGCGAGAACGCGTCCCCATGGGCGGAACCGCAACAGCCCGTAGGCGGCCAGGAACTTGGGAACAGCCACCGCGACACACATGGCGAAGATCGCGCCGCCCATGGCATCCACAATGGGCGCGGCGATCGAGTCCTCCGGGATCTGCCATCCCATGAGCGCCGCCAAGCCGCCAAACAGAAAAAGTCCAACCGTGCCGAAGCACACAAGGAGAACGCCATAGATCAGATACACCACGCCCAAAGCCTGAACGTGCGCCCTCACGGCTTCGCTCCCTGCCTCGCCGCGGCGGCCACCGCTTCGAGCACCGGCGCGCTGAGATCCACCCTCACTTGCACCGACGCGCCGGACTTCGTCACCGCGATCGCGTCGAAGGCCTGCAGCAAATCCTTTTGATCCGCCGCCACCGAGAGGCGGCCCATCCCGATAAGGCCCATCAATTGTCTGCTCAGCTTTCCAGCGGCGTCTTCGGTTTCACATTCTCCAGTGGCCTCCAAGCCGATGCCGTCGCCGGCATCCGCCCATGCGCGCGCCGATTGCAGTCCGCCCAGAATACGGTTGAGATTGCGCCAGTTGCTGCGGTCCGGAAACGAAAACCGGAAGCCGGCGGCCGCGGCGCCCCAGATGGGTTTGCCGGCCGGAATGGCCCGCGTCATGGCGGCAATGGAAGCGGGCAGCCGGGCATGGGCCTTGGCGCGATCCAGAGCAGCGCGTACGGCGGCCGTGTCTCCGGCAACGGCACGCCCGCCAAGAATGGCTATCGAGCGGCCGTCCACCTTCCACACTTCCGCCCCCGAATAGGTCTCGGCCGCCGCACCGGTTTTGGTCATCGCGGCGCGCACTTTTTCCGACTCGAACTTGCCCTCGGCGGCGGTGAGCAGATTTTTTCCGTCGCTCGCCACCAACAGCCGGTCCAGACCGGTACGCGGATCGATACCCGCCGATGCCACCATGCGATCCAGCCCAGGCAGGTTGGCACCATGCGCGTAGCGGCGCCACACCGCCGTCTCGCGCAACGCGGCCAAGTCGGCCACGGCCAGTGCGATGGCGTCCCCCGGCACGAACGGCTCCAGCCCCGGCGGCACGAGTGCCGAACGGCTTCCGCCGCCGCACCCGGCCAGCGCCCACAAAGCCGTGATCGCGAAACAAACCCGGGTCATGCCGCCGGCAGGATTCCTATTCACCGTTGCCTCATTATGACAAACTGGCATTTTCTGCCTCATGCGAATCGACTGCGCAACGCAACTGGTGGACCGCGCGCGCTTCCACTATCCGTTCCTGGAAGGGGCGCCACAGCAAATGCAGCGCGACTTCACCATCCACGCCCTCGGCGCCATCCTCTCCCGCAACCGGTATGAGGGCGGCGTGGTGCTCGCGCTGCTCGACGATCCGGCCGAAACCGATTGGCTGCTCGCGCTGAGCCTCGAGCATTCGGCCATTTTGGCCGTGATGGGTCACACCACAGACGCCCGGGATCTGGACCGGTGGCAGCGCCATCCGCGATTCCGAGGCGTACGGCATCGCTACGGCCCCGGCTCGGCCGCCTGGATCAGCGAACTCGGTGCGCGCGGGTTGCGCTGCGACCTCGAAATCGATCCCGCCCAACTCCCGCTGCTCTCGCCTGCCTCCCACGTGGCTCTGGCGCACACCGCCGGCGCCTGCTACCGGCAACCGCAATTGGACGCCTGGGCCGCCGCTGTGGAATCCTGGCCGGGGATGATCAAGATCGACGGGCTGATCAATGGCGCGGGCGAAGGGAAGTGGTCCGGGGCGGCCTATCGCCCGTGGATCGATCATCTGATGCAGTGTGCCGGTCCCGCGCGGCTGATGTATGGTTCCGATTGGCCTCGCTGCATGCACAGTGGGATCTGGAAAGAGTCCCTGGCCGCGTTCACGCAGGCTTTGGGGCCGCGAACGATGGACGTCCGCTCATGGATGCTCGGGGAGAACGCCGCGCGCCACTATGGAATCGGGTCGGCGGCGGTCGAAGGCTGATCGGCGCCGATATTCGTGAGGCCGTCCACGGGCACGGGTATCCGGCCGGCGAGCCATTCCGTCATGGCTGCTTCCGAACACAGCAGATCCTTCAGCATCGTCTTGCCCAGCACCTCCCGCAGCGATAGCTGGATGGTGTTCCAGAGCACCCGCAGGGAGCAATCCACCGTATGCGCGCAGACCTGCTGCCTTCCCGAGTGGCGTTCGCAAAATTGCGCGCTGAAGAACTGCCCGCCCAGAAGATCCAACACTTCCAGCGCGGAAATCTCCTCAGCCGGACGTGCGAGCGTGTAGCCTCCCGATTGCCCGCGCTCACTCTGCACCAGCCCGCCCATACGCAGCAGGCGCATCAGCTTGGCCACGTTGGGGATGGATAGCCCTTCCGCGTGGCTGATTTCCGGAATGGTCATGGACTGGCCCGCGGGAATACGCGCCAAATGCAGCAGGCATCGGATTCCGTATTCTTCCTGGGCGCTGAGCTTCACAACGCTATTGTAACGAACCCGCGCCCACGCAAGCGCAAGATCGATGCGCGCAAGCGGGGGAAACCATCGAGATTTATGCAGCGGCGCGCCGCGGCAGTGAGATACGGAGCCACGTGCCCGGGCTCGCTGAGCAGCCCGCGGTAAGCCGTCCACCGTGCGCCGCCACCACCGATCGCGCCGCCGCCAGCGGACGAAAAGGCTCCGACAGCCGCGCGATGTCGCGCTCGCGATGTCGCACCTCGCACTCGAGCACCACCTCAGCGTCGTCGCCATCGCACCCGGTGCGGACCAGCATTTCCGGCGCGTCGCTCGCGAAGCCGTGAAACACCGTGACCAAACAGGAAAACAGGTACTCGGCGTGAGCCGGGTCCAGCATGACGATCAATTCCGACGGCGCCAAATCCACGCGCAGTTGGGGCCCGCGCTCGGAATAGTGGGCCGCAGCGGCTTCCGCCACCAACACGTTCAGATTCGTCGGCGCCGGATTCATCGGCACCGCGCCCAGGTAGTGCGCCGCGCCCCGTAGCACGAAGTTGGCTTGGTCGACGAGCTTTGGTATCTCGCCCAGGTAGCGGTGAACCTGATCCTGTGGACCGGCCTTGCGCTGCGCCATGTAGACCAGGGACTCCACCGCGCCCAACGAGTCGCTCAACTCATGAGAGAGGTGCCGGATCAACTCGCTCGACACGCGGTCCGGAGGCCCCTCAACCGCGGATAACGTCAGAAAGGTTTGCATGGCAGCAGAGCCAGCGTCGATTATAGCGCCGTCAGCCGCCGGCGGCGGCGGACCACAAATGCTGGCCCCGTGGCAGACGCACCAGCCAGCGGCCCCCGGAAGCGACGACGAACGCACGCAGCGGTTCGCCGTCGATCTCCATGCCGGCCGGCTTCCTGTCCAGAACGGCCCAAGCCGTCGAGTCGCTCGCGTAGGCGAGTTCGAATCCATCGCGCGTGGCCGCCAGCGTGCGGACTTCGGCGCTGAAATCCACCAGCGACAGCGGCGGCGGCTTCGGCGCTGCCTCGATGGCGTGCTTGCCCGCGGGCAGCCACACCGTTACGCCATCGGAGTGCGGCCACGTCTGCCCGTTCACCAGCACAGGCCCCTCGAACGGCACTCCGAGTTCGCGGGACGACTCAACGGCTATCTTGCCTCCGGCGAACGCAATGCGGTCCGGCGTGGCGGCCGCCGACGCGAGCCACGGCAGGTCCACCGGCAGGATCGAGTTTTCGAAGTACAGCGCCACCCGCGGAAACGCGCGCGAAGCGAGGTGTACCAGTCGAAACAATTCCAGCCCTGTTTGTTGTTTCGTGGGGTAGACGTCCTGGTACCGCTCCACCACGTTGATGTCGATGGCGAGTTTGGCCGGACGCGGCGTGATCGGACGGTACTTGGCCGCGATGTCGGGATAACGCTCCGGCCCGAGGTGCCAAATCGTGGCTGGATCCTCCACCAGAAACGTGAAGTCGTGCTTGTTCAGAAGCGGCAGCAGACGGGCTGCGTCGGCGCCCACCAGATCCCGCATGCGCGTGTCGTAGCGGTCGTCCACGTGAGTCAACACGAGCGCGAGGTCCGGACGCCGGGTGCGAATCCGTTCCATCCGCGCGATCCAGTCTTCCTGCATGCGCTGGGCCAGCCGCGCGCGCCAGTCCAGAAACAGGTTCAGCGCCGCCTGGTCACGGCTCTGGTGGCGCGGGCTCGCCGGATCGAACAACACCGCGGGGTCAAAATGATGCTCGCGTTCGAACGCCGCGCGCGTATCTTCGTTCATCGGCGTGAACCGGGCGGCGTTGGCCGCGCCTTCAAGCGACTCGAAGTAGAGTTCGGCGAGGTTCACTCCGTCCCAATCGAAGCGCGTCAGCAGATCCTCCATCCCCGCGGCAACCGCCTTCTCGCAGTCCGGATCGTTCAGGTTCATCAGCCTGCGCCAGTCGAGATGCGCGTCCTGTCCGGCGGCGGTCCTTTCGCGCCACTCCGGATGTTGATCCCAGAACGCGTCGGAAACGTGCGGCAGTTCCACCCATGCGTAGACGGTGATCGCCTCGCGATGGCAGGCCTCGATCAGCCTCTCGAGAAAAGCGTCGCGGCCCGCGTCGCGATCGTAAAAATGCCATGCCGCCACGTGCAGCGCGGCGATTCCGGCTGTGCGCCAGCGCCGGGCAAGGTAGTCCAGATCCGCCCGTGCCCGGTAGGACCAATCGAAAAACGCCCACAGCCCGCGGCTCCGCAGAGGCGCGCTCACGCCAAGATCGCCGAGCATCTGCGGCAGGTAGGGGAACCGCTCATGCCCGCCCTCTCCCGGTGACACGGCGAGCCACAGCACGGCGCCTTTTCCGCGCCGGAGACCGGCCGCCAATGGAATGCCGTTCCAGCGCTCCCGCGCATAGACGGATGCTTCGGCAGGGAGCCGGTAACGCGGAAGGTCCACCGCGCGCTGCCACACGATCTCCATCCCCGGATTGTTCTCGTCGATCACGGAGCGCACCGGGAAGCGTTTGGCGGGGTCCGGCACAATGCCATAGCTCGCCGCCAATGGAGAGTCCCCTTCCACGACGACTACCGCGCCTTCCTGAATCCGGGCCCGCCAGGGTTCGGCGTCCACCGCCGCCGAGCCCACCACGTAAACGCCTTGCGTACCGGGGACCAGCCCGAGCGAGGAGAGTATGGCGGGCCACGGGCCGGGTTCGTCACCGGCAACGTGGAAGTGGAACAGCCTCGAATCAGCCGGCCGCGCCGTGCCGGCAATCAGCATCGCGGCAAAAACAAACCGGCTAACGGCTGAACGCATACCAAACCCCCGCGCGAAAATCGAAATAGTTCGGACCCCGTGGATTGTCCTTGTTGATCAGATGGGCGCCGCGCAGCACATCGATGGAGACATACATGCCTGGAGGCATCCCGGGCAGCCGTAGACGCATGCCCGGACCCGTGTCGGCGAAGTTGGCCCAGTACTGGCGCTTCGCATCGCCGGTGACGTTGGCATTCCAGTAGATCTGCACCGACGAATCTTCGTCCGTGGCCAGGGTGTAGCCCAGCTTGTTCTGCGAATAAAACAGCAGAGTATTGTTGAACCGGTTTACCCACACGGCGTCCTCGTGGTTTTCGAAGAATGGGCCTGGGCTCGACGCGCCCATCATCCGGCCCCAGCCCCGCGAGAAAGACACGCCGCCGCGATAGTCGGGTGTGAATCGTTTCTGCCCGTCTGTGCGATTCAGGTAACTGACGGCGATGCCGGCCTCGGCCCACGCCATCGCGCCTTTGTAGACGTCCGTGGCCACGCCCACGCCAGGAATCATCGCGGTCTCGGAAAGATACTGCGGGTACGGCTGTGCAATCGCCCCGCGCGTGTCGCCCACCAACCGCAACGAAGCATAGGGCCGCAATGGAAGGCGTCCCAAACGAAACTCCGTTTTTACTTGGCCATAGGTGAATCCGCTCTTCCAGCGCGAGGAATAGAACGGGAGTGTCCACACGGTGGTCCGCACCCGCCGCAGCTGCGGACGCAGCGTTTCGGTGGCCCGGAATGCCTCGCCCGCCACCGACGGATCCGCGCTGTTCTGCGCCATCTCGAACCACCGCAGAGCTTCGCGATCGTCGTGCATCATGTTGTGCGTGCGCGCCAGGCCGAGCATCACGGAGAAGTCCACCGGGTCGTTCTCGTGGGCGATGGAAAGATACTTCAGCGCGTCTTTGAGGTAGCCCGCGTCGTAGCTGCGCCGCGCCATCTCGCGCGCTTCGGCCACCACCTCGCGCTTCGGAGTCTCTGGACGCTTCCGCAGCGTCTTTGGCAGGCCCAGCACGCTGCGGACGCGGTCCGCCAGTTCGTCGTCCACATCGGGTGCGTTCACCACCCGTTCCAGTAGCGGTTGCGCTTTCTCCGTTTCACCGCGCTGCCAAAGCAGAAAGCCTAGTTGCGCCGCCGACAGCAAGTCTCCCGGAGACTGTCCGACGATCGCGTCGAACTCGGCCTGGGCGCCGTCCCGATCCTGCATCGCCAGCAGCAGGTACGCCAGTTCGCGCCGCAATTCGAGGTTGTGTGCATCGAGCGCGATGGCCTGCCGGAATTCGTACACGAACGGGTATCGCGCCGGCAGTAGCGCCCGGGCCCGCTCCGCTGTCCGGGGCTCGGCGCCGCGGGAAGCAGCCAGCAGGCTCACGAATGCCTCCGGTTCGCGGTTGAGGAAGCGGAGCGCTTCGCCCAGCGAGATTAACAGCCCACGATCCTCGGAACGGATTCGCCACGCCGCGGCGAAATGCTCCGCCGCCAGCGCCCAATTGCTGCGTTTGGCCGCGGTCCGCGCCAATTCTTCCCGGGCGCTGAAGTTGCCCGGATCGCGCGACACCGCTTCGCTCCACCGCGCGATGGCTTCCGCCAGCGGTCCATCGATGTTGTCAAACGCCTGCCGGGCGGTGGCGCGCAACTCCGGATCCGGATCGTCCAGGAACTCCTGAAACACGAGTCTCGCCTCGCGCGTGTGGCCCGTTTCATGGCACAGGAACGCGTACTCCAGAGCGAGGTGATGATCGTTGGGGTCGAGCGCACGGGTGCGGGCCAGTTCTTCGCGCGCGCCCGCGGTGTCGCCGGTTTTCATCAGGGTGTAGGCGAGGTTCTTGCGGATGTCGGCGCGGGTCGGCGATCGATCGGCGGCCCGGCGGAACAAGGCGATGGCGGCATCGTAGTCTTTCGCGTTCAATCGTTCGAAGGCGCGCTCGAGAACCGGGTATGCCGGATCCGGCGTTGTTTCCGCGCCGGCGATGCGAGTGAGCACCAACACGGCGATCGTGACTCGATAGACCGATTGCACTCGTTGGTATTAGTGGGCTTGGCGAGAGAAAAATCGCAGGCGAAATCGGCGGCGCTATCATGAAGGCTTATGCCCGCCTTCCGAGGGGTCGACTATCTCCTGATCGATTCGCAGTTTTCCGAGCAGGAACTGCTGGTCCGTTCCACCGCCCGCCGCTTCGTGGATGAGCAGAAGTGCTCCCAAGTCGCGGCCATTGGCGAGACGGGACGTTCCCAGGCAGCTTATCCGGCAGATGGGCGAACTCGGTTTCCTCGGAGCCAATCTCGAAGGCTACGGCTGCGCCGCGATGTCGAACGTCGAGTACGGCCTGCTCATGCAGGAACTCGAACGCGGGGATTCGGGCGTCCGGTCTTTCTGCTCGGTGCAAGGCGCGCTGGTGATGTATCCCATCCACACCTTTGGCACGGGCGAGCAGAAGGAGCGATGGCTCCCCCGGCTCCAATCGGGAGACGCGGTGGGTTGCTTCGGGCTCACCGAACCCGGGTTCGGATCGAATCCGTCGGGGATGTTGACGCGCGCCGAGCCCTCCGGGGACGGATGGGTGCTCAACGGGGAAAAAACGTGGATCACCAATGGTTCCGTGGCCGATGTCGCGGTGGTGTGGGCAAGGACGCCCGATGGCATCCAAGGATTCCTCGTCGAGCGCGGCACCGAAGGATTCACGGCGTCCGATATTCACGGCAAGCTTTCGATGCGAGCCTCCGTGACGTCGAGTCTCGCGTTCCGCGACTGTCGCGTCCCCGCCTCGAACGTCCTGCCGCAAGCCAAGGGGCTCCGCGCCGCGCTGGCTTGTCTCACGCAGGCGAGGTACGGAATCGGATGGGGAGTCATCGGCGCGGCCATGGACTGCTATGAAACGGCCCGCCAGTATTCGCTGGACCGGAAGCAGTTCGACAACAGGCCTATCGCGTCGCACCAACTGGTGCAAGAGAAGCTGGCGGCGATGATCACCGCCATCACCCAAGCGCAGTTGCTCGCCCTGCACTGCGGACGCCTCAAGGATGCGGGCAAACTCGAAGCCGCCCACGTCTCGATGCTGAAGCGCAACAACGTGGCGATGGCGCTCGAATGCGCGCGCCTGTCCCGCGATCTGCTCGGCGCCAACGGCATCATGGACGACTATCCGATCATGCGCCACATGTGCAACCTCGAAACTGTAAAAACCTACGAGGGCACCGACCATGTGCACGCGCTGGTGATCGGCGAGCGGGTCACCGGCATCGCGGCCTACCGCTGAAGTTCTTCCCCGCGCACCAAATCCGCGTAGCTCTCGCGCTTTCGGATCACCCGCCACTCATCGGCGTCCACCAGGACTTCCGCTGGCCGCGGACGCGAGTTATAGTTGGACGCCTGCACGAATCCGTACGCGCCGGCGGTGCACACCGCCAGCAAATCGCGCGGCATCGCGTTGGGCACCTCGCGATCCTGCGCCAGAAAATCGCCGCTCTCGCAAACCGGGCCCACCACGTCGGCCATGATCGTGCCCCGTTCCGGCGCTTGCCGTACGGGCAGGATCTCATGGTGCGCCTCATACAGCACCGGGCGGATCAATTCCGACATCGACGCGTCCACGATTACGAACCGCTTGGAAGGCGTGTCCTTGCGGTAGAGCACCTGCGTCAGCAAAACACCGGCGTCGGCGGTGATGGATCGTCCGGGCTCGAGTTTCAGAATCGCCTCGCTTTCCGCCGCGGATGCCTCGCACAGGCTCCGCACGTAGTCGGCTATCGCGGGCGGCTCGACACCGGGCTCGTAGGCGACGCCGAGCCCGCCGCCCAGATCGAGATGGCGGATCGGAACGCCTGCCGCGCGCAGATCCGCCGCCAGCGCCACCACGTGGCGCGCCGCCTCGATCATGCGATCGGTCTTGAAAATCTGCGACCCGATGTGGCACGACACCCCTTCCACGGCCACGTTGGCAAGCCCCATCGCCCGCGAATAGATCTCCCGAGCCTGATCGATGTCGATGCCGAACTTGTTGATCTTGGTGCCGGTGGAGATGTGACGGTGCGTCTCAGCGTCCACGTCCGGATTCACGCGGAACGCCACGCTCGGACGCTTCGCCAGCCGCGCCGCCAGCGAGTCAATGAGAACGAGTTCGTCCCAGGATTCGCAATTGAAGGAATGAATCCCTGTTTCGAGGGCGTAGTCGATCTCTTCGCGCGTCTTGCCCGTGCCGGAAAAAACCACCTTGCCCGGGTCCGCCCCGGCGGCGATCACACGGTAAAGCTCTCCGCCGGAAACGATATCGAACCCGGCGCCCTCGGCCGCCAACAGTTCCAAAATCGAAAGATTCGAGTTCGCCTTCACCGCATAGCAAACCAGGTGCGGCCGCTCCCCGAACGCCCTGTCGTAAGCCCGGTAGCGATCGCGGATGGCCGCCGCCGAATAGACGTAGCAGGGGGAACCCGCCGCGCGCGCGATGTCGGCCAGCGCCACGCCCTCGCAGTAAAGAGATCCTTGGCGGTACTGATAGGTTTCCGAAAGCAAATCATTCTCCGTCGCGCTCGAATCGAGCCTCTCGTCTTACTCGCATGGCCACCACCGTCTGATCGTCGTGAATGCGGCGCCCGCCGCGAAAACGGTCCAGGTCCGCAATCAGGTTGTCCACGATCTCCTGCGGCGCCAGATGCGCGGATTCGAGCAGGAACTGCGGCAGACGCGCCTCGCCGTAGAGCGCGCCCTTGGAATCCGGCTGATCCTGAATCCCGTCGGAATAGAGCACGATCAGATCGCCCGGCTCGGCCATGAAGGTAATCTCTTCGTACTTCGAACCCGCGAACAACCCGAGCGGAAATCCCTCCACCACCGGTGTCAGGTACTCGCCGTTGCGCAACACCAGCGGCGGGCTCGCCGCGGCGTTCGCCATCCGCAGCGAACCCGTGGCCGGATGCCACAACAGTACCGTCAGCGTCAGGTACTTGTCGCCCACTCGCTGCTCCACCAGCGCCTCGTTCAACGCCTCCACCAATGCCGCCGGATTGCGCCGCCGCGGCGCCAGCGTTCGCAGCAGACCCGTCACCATCGCTCCATACAGCGCCGCCGCCGCGCTCTTGCCGGAAACGTCGCCAAAAGCGATCAGGGCCGCTTCCTCCTGCTCGAAAAAGTCAAAGACGTCCCCGGAAATTTCGGCCGCCGGCCGGAAGCCGATGCCGATCTCCAGGTTTGGAATCTCGGGATCCTCCCGTGGCAGCAGTGCCTGCTGCAGGCTCTGCGCTGCCGACAAATCGGCTTCCATGCGCCGCTTGCGCCGATCCACCTCTCCGTACAGCCGCGCATTTTCCACCGCCGACGCAACCATGGGCGATAGCAGCCGCATCGTCTGCGAATGATCGTCGGTGAAGAAGCCCACCCGTTCGCTCTCCAGATCCATCACGCCCAGCAGCCGGTCCTGCAGCAATAGCGGCACCGCCAGTTCGGACCGTATGCCTGGGCTCGTCTCCACATAGCGCTGGTCCGTTCGCGTATCTTCCACCAGCACCGGCAGCCGGGACTCGGCCGCCGCGCCGGTGATTCCCTGCCCCACCGGGATGTTGTCCAGCCGCACCCGCTTGTCGTAACGCAAGCTCAGCCGGCTGCGCAGCAGCCCGGTCTGCTCATCGGCCAGCAGCACCGTGAACGCGTCGTAGCTGATCAGCCGGCGCACCGCGCTCGCCACCTTGTTCAAGAGTTCGTCCAGATTCAATGTCGACGAAAAATCGCGGCTAATCGCCGACAGGGTGCGCAGCGTCCGGTTCTGTTTCTCCACACGGCGGAACAATCGCGCATTGAGGATCGCCGCCGCCGCGCGCGACGCCACCAACTGCACCATCGCCGAGTGTTCCTGCGTGAACGCGTCCTTCGCCGTCGATTGCACGTCGATCACACCCACCAGCCTTCCGCGCGACGTCATCGGAATCGCCATTTCCGAACGTACCGCGTCCAGCATCCCCAGATACTGCGGATGATTGCGGACGTCGCCTTCGACGATTGGCATCCGCGCGGACGCGGCCACGCCGGTGATTCCCTCATCCAGCGGAATCACGAGATTCTTGAGCGTCTCCGGATTGTGGCCCACCTGGTAGCGCACCACCAGGCCTTTCTGCCGCTCCGAATAGAGCAGGATCGCGATCAGGTTCGACGGGACCACCGCATTCACGAACGTCCCCAGGTCCTGGAGCAATTTGTCCAGATCCAGCGTGGCCGTGGTGGCCGTGGCCACCTCCAGCAGAAAATCGAGCAGTTCCGCGCGATCCTTGAACGGGGCTTCCCGCCGCATTTCAGGAGGATTCATGTCTAGTACGCCTGGCCGCCCGTCTCGGCCCCGCCCACGATCTTCACACTCGCGGACGCGCCAATCCGCGTCGCGCCCGCCAACGCCATCGCCTGCGCATCCTCCCGCGTCCGGATCCCGCCAGACGCCTTCACGCCCATCGAAGGACCCACCGCTTCACGCATCAACGCAATGTCGTGTACCGTCGCCCCGTGCTTGGCGAATCCCGTGGATGTCTTCACGAAGTCCGCCCCCGCTGCCTTCGCCATCGCGCACGCGATCCGCTTCTCGTCATCGCTCAGCAGCGCGGTTTCGAGAATCACCTTCACCAACGCACCCGCCGGATGCGCGGCCGCCACCACGCCGGCAATGTCCTGCCGGACCCTCCCGGCGTCGCCGGACTTCAGGGCGCCCACATTGATCACCATGTCCACTTCCTGCGCGCCGCACCGGATCGCTGCCGCGGTTTCGGCCACCTTCGCGTCCGTGGTGGTGGCCCCCAGCGGAAATCCGATCACCGTGCAGACCTTCACCGCGGACCCATGCAGCGCCGCGGCGGCCTGCGTCACCCAATACGGATTCACGCAAACCGAAGCGAAACCGTAGCGGCGCGCCTCCGCGCACAGTTTGGCGATTTCAGCCTGCGTGGCGTCCGGGCGCAGCAGCGTGTGATCGATCATCGCGGCCATGGCCGGGTCCACGCCGGTGAGCGTCTCGCTGGCCGACACCCGGACGGCGCCGGCGCCCACGATCTCCTTCGCCTTTCGCGCGCACGCCTGCACGCATCGCTGCGTGCATCCCGGGCACACCATGCTCGGGATGTTAAGACCTTCCCCGCGCAACGGACGCGGCGTCCCCAGTTGCGCCAGAATCTCGTCGCCGATTTCGGCCACCAACTGATCGAGTTCGGCTGGAGTCAAGACGCCCCCCGCTCGATCGCCATGATCTTATCCACCCGCGCCTGATGGCGCCCGCCGGCGAACGGCGTGGCGAGCCAGGTGCGCACCACCGCCTCGGCTTGGGACCATGTGAGCATGCGCCCCCCCAGGGCAAGCACGTTCGCGTCATTGTGCTCCCGCGCGTTACGGGCGGAGGCCACGTCGTAGCAAAGCGATGCACGAATACCGCGGACCTTGTTCGCCGCCATGCAGGACCCGATACCCGCCCCATCCACCACGATGCCTCGCCCGGCCACCCCCTCCGCCACCAGCCCGGCCACCGCCACCGCGATGTCGGGGTAGTCCGCCGCGGTCTCGCCATGCACGCCGACGTCGCGCGCCGCCAACCCGCAACTGGCCAACAGCACCAGCAGATCCTGTTTCAAGCGGAATCCCCCGTGATCGGAACCGATGGCCACCGTCCGGGACGGCTCCGGGATGCCGTTCAACTCGCGCGCCGGAACTTCCACGAGGCTCACGCCCCGCGCAGCCGCCAATTCGCGGGCGGCCATGGTGACGATGCCGCCCTCGGCGAACCGCAATTCGCCGTGCATGGGAATGTCTGCTTCGGTTACCACCGCGCGCATGAATCTCTAGTGTAGGCGAGTTTTGGATAAGGGCAATCCTGCCATAATGGTGCGAGCCCATGCCTTTGTCCTATACAGACAACGAACTCAACCCGTGGCTGGCCGCCGAAAACCGGTTCAACACGGCGGCTGAACTTCTCGAAATCGACGAAGGTCTCCAGAAGGTGCTCCAGACGCCGTCGCGGGAGATCACCGTCTACATTCCCGTGTTGCTCGACGACGAACGCATCGAGGTTTTCACCGGCTACCGTGTCCAGCATTCCATCGCCCGCGGGCCGGGCAAGGGCGGTATTCGCTACGCCCCGGACGTGACGCTCGAGGAAGTTCGTGCGCTGGCAAGCTGGATGACATGGAAATGCGCCGTGGTGAACATCCCCTACGGCGGCGCCAAAGGCGGCGTGATCTGTGATCCATCCATTCTTTCCATGGGCGAATTGGAAAGGCTCACGCGGCGCTACACCGTCGATATCATCGATTTTCTGGGGCCGGACAAGGACATTCCCGCGCCCGACATGAATACCAATCAACAGGTCATGGCCTGGCTGATGGACACCTATTCGATGCATGTGCGCGCCACCACCACGGGCGTGGTGACCGGCAAGCCGCTCGACCTCGGCGGTTCGCGCGGCCGCCCGGAGGCCACCGGCCGCGGCTGTATGATCGTCACCCTCCAGGCCCTGGACTACCTCGACATGCAGGTGGAAAGCTCCACCGTCGTGGTGCAGGGCTTCGGCAACGTCGGCGGCATGGCCGCCAAGCTCATGACCGAGCGCGGTTTCAAAGTGATCTCCGTCATCGAATCCGACGGCGCGGTCCGCAATGAGAACGGCCTCGCCATCGACGCGTTGTTGGACCACAAGCGCAAGACCGGCTCGATTCTCGATTTTCCCGAAGCCGAGAATCTCGATCGTGACGAAGCTCTCTTTCAGAAATGCGACGTGCTGCTTCCCGCCGCCAAGGAGAACGTCATCACATCACGCACCGCGCCCAAGCTGCAGTGCAGGATCATCACCGAGGGCGCCAACGGTCCCACCACCCCGCCGGCTGACCAGATCCTCCGCGAAAAAGGCATCTTCGTCCTGCCTGACATTCTCGCCAACGCCGGCGGCGTCACCGTCTCGTACTTTGAATGGGTGCAGGACCGCCAGGGCTTCTTCTGGAACGAGGACCTCATCAACACCCGGCTGGAAGAGATCATGGTGAATTCGTTCCGCGACGTTGTGCGCTACCGGGAAAAACATGGCGTCAACAACCGCACCGCCGCCTATATGCTGGCGCTGGATCGCGTCGCATTCGCCATCAAGCTGCGAGGCTTGTACGCATAGCCGACGATGACCGCGGAACCATCCACGCCGCTCATGCGGCAGTACCATTCCATCAAGCAGCAGGTCCCCAACACCCTGCTCATGTTCCGCCTCGGCGATTTCTTCGAAATGTTTTTCGAAGACGCCGTCACCGCCGCGCGCGAACTCGAGATCACACTCACCTCCCGCAACAAGGAAAAAGGCGAGCCCATCCCCATGTGCGGCGTGCCCCACCACTCCTCCGCCGGCTACATCGCGCGCCTGGTCCAGAAGGGATATCGAGTCGCCATCTGCGAACAGGTGGAAGACCCGAAGCTGACAAAGAAACTCGTCCGGCGCGAGGTCACCCGCATCGTCACACCGGGCACCGCCACAGACGCCAATCTCCTCCGCTCCGGCGAAAACAACTTTCTGGCCGCACTGGTCCGCGACATGGCCGGCCCGAACGCGCGCCAGGGCCTGGCATGGGTGGATGTCTCCACCGGCGAATTCCGCGCCGGCGAATACGACCCCGCCGAAGCCGCCGCCGTGCTCGAAACTCTTGGCGCGCGCGAAATCCTGCTGCCGGAAAACGCCCCCGATATCGAGGGCCTTACCACTCGAATCGAAGGCTGGGTGTTCGATTTCGACTACTCCCAGCGCCTGCTCAAAGAGCATTTCCGCCTGCTGTCGCTCGACGGTTGCGGACTCGCCGGGAAGCCCCTCGCCGTCGGCGCCGCCGGAGCAATCCTCCACTACCTCCGCGACACACAGCGCTCCGCCCTCGATCATCTCGATCCGCCCACCTACCGCGAACGCGCCGGCTCCATGATGCTCGACGCCGTGACCATCCGGAACCTTGAACTCGTGGAGCCCCTGTTCGTGGGCGAGAGCCGTGAAGTGACGCTGTTGTCCGTCATTGACCGCACCTCCACCCCGATGGGCGCGCGGCTCCTGCGCGCGCGGCTGCTCCGCCCCAGCTTGGACGCCGTCGAAATCGAGACACGGCTCGACGCAGTAACGGAATTCTGCCAGTCGCCCATTCCTCGCGCCACAGTCCGCAAGACTCTGAGCGAAATTCTGGACCTCGAACGTCTCCTCGCCAAGGCCACCATCGGCACCGGCACGCCCCGGGAACTGTTGTCGCTCGGCCGGTCCATCGCACGGATCCCGGTGCTGAAGAGCGATCTCGCGGCGCTCACCGCGCAGCGCCTGGCCGATCTGCGCGAGCGGCTGGACGAAGTGGCCGATGTCCGCGATGCCGTTCTTGGCGCGCTCGCCGACGAGCCGCCGGTCAATCTTTCCGACGGCGGTGTAATTCGCGACGGATACGACGCCGCGCTCGACGAACTGCGCGACATCAGCCGCAATTCCAAGCAGTACATCGCGGCCATCGAGGTCCGCGAGAGGACCAGGACGAGCATCGGTTCGCTCAAGGTGCGCTTCAATAACGTCTTCGGCTACTACATCGAAGTCTCTAAGGCGAACCTGGCGTTGGTGCCGGGCGACTATGAGCGCAAGCAGACCCTGGTGAACGCGGAGCGGTTCACCACCCCGGAGTTGAAGGAACTCGAAGCGAAGATCCTGGACGCCGAAGACAAGATTCTCACGATCGAGCGCGAGATCTTCAACCGCATCCGCGCGCAGGCCGCGAGCCAGGCCGCCCGCATTCGCCAGTCCGCCGCCGCCATCGCCGAGATCGACGTCACCGCCGCCCTCGCCGAATCGGCCGCCGTGCTCCAGTTCTGCCGCCCGCGATTTTCAACCGGTGGTGAAATGCGGATCGTGGCCGGCAGGCATCCCGTGATCGAGAAACTCGCCGAACGGGAGGCCGGACGCTTCATCCCGAATGACCTTTCGCTCGATCGCGACGGCCGATACCTCGCCATCATCACCGGACCGAACATGGGCGGTAAGTCCACCTACCTGCGCCAGGCCGCGCTCATCGTGATCCTGGCTCAAGTCGGTTCGTTCGTTCCCGCGCGCGAGGCCTCGCTCCCCATCGTCGACCGCGTCTTCACCCGCATCGGCGCCGCGGACAATCTCGCCCGCGGCCGATCCACATTCATGGTCGAGATGACCGAGACGGCCACCATTCTCAACACCGCCACCGCCGACAGCTTCATTGTTCTGGACGAGATCGGCCGCGGCACCTCCACCTACGATGGGCTCGCCTTGGCCTGGGCCGTGGTGGAGCACATCCATGAACGCATCGGCGCTCGCACTCTGTTCGCCACTCACTATCACGAACTCACCGAACTGGCCGGCCAACTTGAAGGCGTCGCGAACCTGCATGTCTCGGTGAAAGAAGCTGGCGATCAGATCATCTTTCTCCGCCGCGTGGAACCCGGCGCCGCGGACCGCAGCTACGGCATCGAGGTGGCCCGACTGGCCGCGCTGCCCGCCGCCGTCATTGAACGCGCCCGCGAAGTGCTCGCGCTCCATGAAAAGTCCGAGCACGCCGTCACCGGCGAACTCACGCCCAAGTCGAAGTCGCGCAAGCAGGAGCCGGTGCAGATCCAGTTATTCGAACCGGTGGGCTATCAACTCGCGGACCGGATCCGTTCCCTCGACATCGATCGGTTGCGCCCCATGGACGCGCTGAAGCTGCTCGCCGAACTGCAGGATGAACTGAAACGCGGATGAGAGTCGCCGGCATCATGAGCGGGACTTCGCTCGACGGCATCGACGTCGCCATCGTCGATATCGGCGCGCGTATTCGCACCGTCGCTTACGGAACCACACCCTATACCCCCTCCGTGCGGCGCGCGATTCTAGCCGTCTCCAATCGCGCCTGCCACACCGCGGACGTCTCGCGGCTCAATTTCTTGCTGCCGGAATTGTACGCCGAAGCGCTCGGCAAGCTGTGTCGGACAAACGGCGTCGATCCCGCGTCGGTCGAACTGATCGGCTGCCACGGCCAGACGATCTTCCACGAGTCGGAAGGCGGCGCCGTGGCCGGACGCCGCGTCGCCAGCACTCTGCAGATCGGTGATGGCAGCGTCCTCGCCGAGCGCACCGGCATTGCGGTGGTGAGCGATTTCCGCCCGCGCGACATGGCCGCCGGCGGCAAGGGCGCGCCGTTGGTTCCCTTCGTGGATCAACTGCTGTTCCGCCATCGCACGCGGCGCAGAGTGGCGTTGAACATCGGCGGCATCGCCAACATCACCGTCCTGCCGGCGGCATCCGAGCCCGGCGAAGTCGTGGCCTTCGACACAGGCCCCGGCAACATGGTGATGGATCAACTCGTAGCGCAAGCAACCCAAGGCCGCGCCCGGTTTGACCGCAATGGCGCCCGTGCGGCACGCGGCGCTCCCATCGCCGCCCTCCTCGAACAACTCTTGCGCGATCCCTACTATGCCGCACCCCCGCCGAAGACCGCCGGACGCGAGCAATACGGTGACGCCTTTCTGCAGCGGCTGCTTGCCACCGGCGCGCCCATCGACGATCTCATCGCCAGTGCCACGGCCTTCACGGCGCTCACCATCGTCCGCGGAATCCGCCTCATCGGCGCCGATCCAGCGGAACTGATCGCGGCCGGCGGCGGTGTCCACAATCCGCGGATCATGGGTCTGCTCGCCGCCTACCTCCCCGGCGTCCGCGTCACTACGACGGACGAATTCGGCATCGACCCGGACGCCAAGGAAGCCATCGCCTTCGCAATCCTCGCCCACCGCACTTGGCGGCGGAAGCATGGCAACCTCCCTTCGGCCACCGGTGCACGTCACCCCGTGATCTTAGGTAAGATTTCGCTGTGATACTTCGCCTCCTGCTGGTCGCCTCGCTCTCCGTCCTCGCCATCGCCCAGAACACCACCGCCGATCTGCTCAGCCGCAAATTGCTGGACCCCAATGAGCCGCTTCTGGACGTGCAAGTCTACACCGCATCCAAGGTGCCGGTGGTTCCCACCTTCGCATCGCGCGCCGATTGGGAACGCTACGCCGCCACGCTGCGCAAGCGCGTGCTCGACGAGGTGATCTACCGCGGCCAAGCCACGCAGTGGCGCGACGCCAAGACCAAAGTCGAAATCCTGAAACCGTTCCACGACGGCGATGGTTACCGCGTCCGGCAGTTTCGCTACGAAATCATTCCCGGCCTCTGGGCGCCCGGCCTGATCTATGAACCATCCCGGTTGAGCGGCAAGACGCCGGTCGTGCTCAACGTCAACGGCCACGAAGGCAACGGCACTGCCACGCCCTACATCCAGGCCCGCTGCATCAATCTGGCGCGCAAAGGCATGATCGCCGTGAATCCGGAATGGCTCGGACGCGGCCAGCTCAATGTCGACGGCTTGAATCACTACCGGATGCCGCAAATCGATCTCACCGGTTCGAGCGGCGTGGCGCTGTTTCACCTCGGCCTCAAGCGTGCGCTCGACGTTGCCATCTCGCTTCCCAACGCGGACCCGGCGCGGGTGGCGGTCACCGGACTCTCCGGCGGCGGGTGGCAGACGATTTTTCTCAGCGCCACCGACACACGCGTCTCGCTCGCATTCCCGGTAGCGGGCTACTCGAGTTTCCTCACTCGGTCCCAATGGCCCGAACTCGACTTGGGCGACGCCGAGCAAACCCCAACCGACCTCGGCGCCGTGGCCGACTACGCGCATCTCACCGCCCTCATGGCTCCGCGCGTACTCCAGGTGGGCAACAACGCAAAGGACAATTGTTGTTTCCGTGCGGACTACGTTACAGGCGCCCTCATCCAGGTGGCAACGCCCGCCTACCGCCTGCTCGACGCCATGGACCGCCTGCGCTACCACGTCAACCATGGCGCCGGCCACAACTACGATCAGGACAATCGCGAAGCACTGTACCGCTTGCTGCGCGACTTCTTCAATCCGAACCTCGACGCCACCGATATCCCCGTCGAAAGCGAAATCCGCCCTGAAACAGCTCTTCGTCCCATCCTGCCCGACGGCAATCTGGACTTCCATCGGATCGCTCTGCGTTTGGCCGAAGGCCTGCCGCGCAACCCGTCGCCCACAAGGGCGCAACTGGCGTCGCTGGTGCGATACCGCCCCATGCACGTCGAAGCCTTCTCCAAGAACGCCGGGCACTGGAAACTCCGGTTGGAGCGCGCATGGTCGGTCCCGTTGACCGAAATTGGTCCGGCGAATCCGAACGGCACCGTTCTGATCGCCGCCGACGCCGGCCGCGCCTCGCTCGAAGACGAAGTGAAAGCTCTGGTGGCCGCGGGCAAACGTGTGGTGGCGATGGATCCGTTTTACTTCGGCGAATCAAAGATCGCCAAGCGGGATTTCCTGTTCGCGATGCTCGTGGCCGGCGTCGGCGATCGGCCGCTCGGCGTCCAGGCCAGCCAGATGGCGGCCGTAGCTCGATGGCTCTCGAGCGAGCGAGGCTTCGGTCCCGTTGAATTGCGCGCGATCGGTCCACGTACTTCGCTTGGCGCCCTCATCGCCGCTGCGCTCGAACCGGACGCAATCAACGCCCTATCCTCCAAAGGCGCCATGAAGAGCCTGAAAGAGATCCTCACCCAGGACCTCACGCAGCAACAGACTCCCGAGTATTTCTGCTTCGGCCTGCTCGAAAAGTTCGACGTGCCGCAAATGGAGTCTCTCGTCCGCCCGCGCGCCATCCGGCGTGATTAACGGAACAGCAGCGGCGCGAACTCGGCCAGGTGCTTCCGCCAGATCGTGAAATTGTGCGCGCCGTCGGTGGCCAGGAACGTGTGCCCCACGCCCCGCGCCGTCAGCAATTCGTCGAGCTTCTCCGCCCGCCCGAACAACGAGTCCTGTTTCCCGCACCCGAACCAAACCGTCTTCAGTTTCGCGTTGGCGTCTTTGAGCGAGGCGCCGAACGCGGATTCGAAATCCTGCGGCACCGCAGCCGAAAATGCACCCACGGCGCTGAACAAATCCATGTGGCCGAATCCGATGCGTAGCGCTTGCCCGCCGCCCATCGACAATCCGGCGATCGCCGTGCGCTCGCGCCCCGTCTCCACCCGGTAGTTGGCTCGCACCGTCGGGATCACGTCGCGCAACAGGTAGTCCTCGAATAGGGCGCCGTTGTCCTTGCCCCGCGCTTCCCGCTGGCCGAAAGGAACGGCATGTCCGAACGGCATCACCACCACCATCGGCGTCATCTTCTTCTCGGCCAGTAGATTGTCGAAGATGAAGTTCGCCTGTCCCGCCATGGTCCAACCGGCTGCGGTGTCGTTGGATCCATGGAGCAGGTAGAGCACAGGATACCGTTTGCCGGACTGCGCGTAGCCCGGTGGCGTATAGATCCAGATCCAGCGCGTCTCCCCGCCCAGCACACTCGACTTTTGCCAGTTGATTTCTACCTTGCCGTGCGGGACGTCGCGCTCCTGCCACACCGCGCCGCGATCGGGCACCTCCACGAAGCTTCCCGATCCGAACGCCCGCAGCTTTACCCGCGGGTTTACCGGATCCGCCATCGTCACCCCGTCCACCTGAAAGCTGTAGATGTAAGTACTCGGCTCGAGCGGCCCTACCGTCACGCTCCACACTCCGTCGCCGTCTTTGGTCAGAGGCTTCGATTCGCCCCGCCCCATCCAGTCGGTTACCAGCGCCACCTGTTTGGCGTTGGGCGCGCGCATCCGTAGCGTCACCCGGCGGTCTGCGTGCACCTCCGGCGACACGACCGGCGGCGCTGCGTTCTGCGCCAACAACGTCGATGCAACGAGGAAGACCGCCGTGCGCATTGTTATTCCATCGAAGCTACTTCATCGACGCGACGACGCCAAGACCGGCCTGCGCGATCTGAGCATCCTCGAAAGACTGCACGCCGCTCACGCCGATCGCGCCGAGCACCTGCCCATCCAGCACGATCGGCAAACCGCCTTCCACAGGCATCGCCCCCGGCAGCCGCAGGATCGCCTGGCGTCCGCCCTTCACCGCATCTTCGAACACTTTGGTGGGCCGCTTGAACCGGAATGCGCTGGTCGCCTTGGCGATCGCAACGTCCACGCTGCCGATCTGCGTTCCGTCCATACGCTGCAGGTAAAGAAGATTGCCGCCGTCGTCGACGATCGCAATCACTACGTTCCATTTGTTCTTCACGGCCTCGGCCTCGGCCGAAGCCGCGATCTTCTTCGCCGCGGCCAGAGTGAGTGATTTTTTTGTCGCCAGATCGGCGCTGAAAGCCATACCCGCAAGAATACTGCACGCAAGCATCGCTCTGATTGCCAGGTTCATCATGCTGGAGAGGGTAACATACCCACCGCTACGGCCGCTGGTACAATTCTCACCATGCGCACCACCAGACGGACCTTTGCCACTGCGCTCACCGCCGCCGCCTATCAACGAGTATCAGGCGCCAATGACCGTGTCGGCGTCGGATTCATCGGCTACGGTCTCATCGGCGCTCAACACGTGTTCGACTTCAAGAATCAAAAAGACGTCGACATGGTGGCCATGAGCGACTGCTACCAGCCCCGCCTGGATCAGGGCGCGGCCGCGTGCGGCGGCAAACCCAAAACCTTCCGCGACTTTCGCAAGCTCATCGACGACAAAGACGTACAAGCCGTCGTCGTCTCCACACCGGACCATTGGCACGCCATGATGGCAATGATGGCCTGCGCCGCCGGCAAGGACGTCTACGTGGAAAAGCCCTTGACCTGTTTATATCAGGAAGGCCGTGGATGATCGACGTCGCCCGCAAGCACAGGCGCTGGTACAGTGGGCACCCAGCAACGCTCCGGCAAAGCACTACCAGAAGGCGCGGGACCTGGTACGGCAACGGCCACCTCGGCAAGCTGGTCAGCGTTCGCATAGGCTCTTACCTGCAATGTCGTCCCCGGCTTCGGATCGCCCGCCGACGGCGCCGCGCCCAGCGATTTCGATTACGACGTCGGCCGCCCCAAGCGCCTCTTCAATCCCCAGCGCGGCATCTATCATTTCCGCTGGTTTTGGGACTACTCCGGCGGCCAGATGACCAACCTCGGCGCCCACCACATCGACATCCTGCAGTGGTTCGCCGGCGTGAGACCGTTTCCGTCTGCTCTCCACGGCGGACGGAGCGTTCTACCGGACCCGGCGAAACCCCCGACGTGCAGGGACGCCCTGTTTGACTATCCCGGCTTCACAGCCTCCTACTCCTGCCGCGAAGTCAGCGCCGGCAAGCGGGACTCGAGCGGCGGGCTGAACTTCTAACCAAGGGCAGCATGTCGATCGGCCGTGGCGGCTTCGAGATCACCCCCGACATGAAGACCGATCCCGAAAACGCCATCCCGCGATTTCAGGGCCATCCCGGCGGCGGTCCGCAAGGCTCGCAACGCAAGCCCGAGCCATGGACCCAAGCCATGAAGGAGCCCGGCTCGTCCAATGAACAGTTCGATCTGCACGTCCGCAATTTCCTGGACTGCGTGAAGTCCCGCCAACGCCCGATCGCCGACGTCGAAGGCGGCCATCAGATCACCACCGCCTGCCACCTCGCCAACATTTCGCTGCGCGTGGGCCGCAAAATCCAGTGGGACGCCGATGCCGAACGCATCGTGGGCGATCGCGACGCGGCAGCCATGCTCGAAAGGCCCTATCGCAAGCCCTGGGACCAGGTGCTGCGAAGCCTGCTCGCATAAGAGTGTGCGGCTCAGAATCCAGCGGCGCATCCGGAAACAGTTGCGCCGGATGCGCGGCCACCACCGTTGCACCGCGGCGATGGTAGCGGCGCTCGACCGCAAGGGGACTCCTTTATTGGAATCGCTGCGTCGTATTCTCGTGGATCCGAGCCACTACTACGAGCGACTGGATGCGGCAATGATGCTCGCGGAAGCCCGCGACAACCGGGCGGTGGATGCCCTGCTCGAGCTGTTCTTCGAGCAATCGGAGAAAGACGATCTCTACTGCACGGCCCTCACGCTCGAACGGTTGAACGACCGCCGCGCCGTGGGTCCCTTGATCGAAGCGCTACTCGGCGACGACAATCCGCACCGTCGCCACGCAGCCGCGCGCGCTCTCGGCTGGATTGACAACCCCGGCCGCCAGGCCGCCCTGGCTTTGGCCCGCTGCCTCGCGGACCCCACCCAACCGCAACCCGCTCGGGAAGAGGCGGCGGAGTCGTTGTCCTACGTCGGGACGCGCGAAACGATCGAGCCGCTGGTAGCCGCGCTCAGCGACGCCGACGTCCGCATCCGGTTCTGGGCCGCGTTCGGCTTGGTCAGTAGCAGAAGCGATCCGCGAGCGATCCAGGGGTTAGAACGAGTGCTCCAGGACGGCGAAGCGCCCCCGGGAAACTGGTGGTCGGTGGGCAAGGAAGCTCTGGCCACGCTCGGCACCCCGATGCGCCCTCCGGCTGGAACTACAAGGCCAGGCTGCCCTCGAAGCCGAACTCAGTTCTCGCGGACCCCAACGCCTCCGTCGAAGATCGGCGATGGAGCGGAAAGCTATTCGATCCCGAGCCCCGCCAACCGCGCTCCGGTACAATCTCTGAAATGAACAAAGACCGTCGCGCACCTGCTCTGGGGCGCTCTCGCCATCCTCGGCGCCTACGCTCTGGGCGGCATCGCCATGAACCGCGGTGAACCCATCAACAGCATGTGGCGCGGTGATCGCCTCGGTGTCCATCTACCTCATTGGGTTCCGATTCTACGCCAAGTTCATCGCCGCGCGTTATGGCGCTCAATGACGAGCGCGCCACACCGGCCGAACGTCTCCGGTAGGGCGCTGACTTCGAGCCCACCAACAAGTGGATCGTGTTCGGCCACCACTTCGCTGCCATCGCGGTACGGTCAGCATCTCGTGGGCCACGCTCGCCGCTGATTCGGCCTGCCAGCGCTCTGGATCATCGTCGGCGGCGCAGTGCTCGGCGGCTGCGTGCAGGACTTCGTCCTTCTGTTTTGCTCCATGCGCCGCGACGGAAAATCGCTCGGCCCGATGGCCCGCGAGAAATCGGACATCGGCGGATTCACCGCCTGGTCACCGTGCTGCTCATCATGATCATCCTGCTCGCCGTCGTCGCCCTCGTCGTTGTCAATGCCTTGAAAGGCAACCCATAGGGACGTTCACCATCGCCGCCACCATGCCCATCGCCGTCTTCATGGGACTCTGCGTTACCTGCGTCCAGGCGAGGTGCTCGAGTGCTCGCTCATCGGGTTCGTGCTCGTGATCGTGGCATCTTCGGCGGCAGTGGGTTTCGCATTCCGAATCCTGGGCGCCGCTGTTCACCCTCTCGGGGATCGCGCTCGCATGGTACATCATCGTCCGGATTCCTTGCCGGCGCTCTCCCCGTCAGCTACTACTCGCCCCGCGACTATCTCAACACGTTCGTGAAACTCGGCGTCATGCTGATGCTCGGCGCAACGTCCTCTTCGTCCGGCCCGAATTGCAGATGCCCGCTTATACCCAGTTCATTGACGGCACCGGCCCATCTTCGCCGGCAAGATCTTCCCCTTCTGCTTCATCACCATTGCGCGTGCGGAGCCATCTCCGCTTCCGACCCCTCATCTCAGGCGGGAACCACCGCCCAAGATGATCGCCCGCGAAGTGGCACGCCCTGGCCGGTCGGCTACGGATCCATGGCGCTCGAGAGTTCGTCGCCATCATGGCGATGATGCCGCATGCGTATTGGAACCCGGCGTCTTCTTCGCCGTCAATTCTCCCGCCGGCGGCATCGTCGGAGCCGCTCCGGACCAGGCAATTGGCGACGATCAGTTCCTGGGGCTACGCGGTAGACACGGCGACGATGACCACCCTCGCCGCCGACGTCGGCGAAACATCATTGTTCAGCCGCACCGGCGGCAGCGCCGTCGCTCGCGCTCGGCATCAGCCCACATCTTCGCCTCCAGCGGCGGCGTAAGCCATCCTCGGCTTCTGGTACCACTTCGCCATCATGTTCGAAGCGCTGTTCATTCTCACCATCATCGACGCCGGCACCCGCGTCGGCCGATTCTTCAGAATCTGCTCAGCCACATTTCTACAAGCCGCTCGGCCGCACAGGATGGATGCCTGGCGTCATCGGTGCCAGCGCCGCAATCGTGCTCGCCTGGGGATATTTTTCTGATCCAGGGCGTACAGGATCCTCGAGGCATCAACTCGCTGTGGCCGCTGTTCAGGATCGCGAATCAACTGCTGGCAGCGATCGCCATGTGCGTCGCCGCGGCAGTACTGATCAAGATGCATGGCGATACGTGTGGGATGCCTGCGTCCCGCTCAGTTGGCTGGTGATCGTCTGCTGCTTCGCCGCAGCCGCTGAAGATGGCTACTCAGCGCAACCCCGGCTCAGCTTCTTGTCCCAACCCGGATCAGCTCGAAACGGCGCTGGCATCGGTGCGATTCCAGCCGCCCAGGCCGCCGCCACCCACCATGAATCTTCAACAACCGGCTGGACGCCTTCGTCTGCGGTCTGTTCTCCAGTTCTGGTAACCACCATCGTGATCGATTCGGTCCGGCTTTGGATCCGCATCCTGCGCGGATCCGAACGGAACCGCGTCCGGCCCCATTCTGTTATCCGCGACTCAGTCCGGAGGAAGTCGGTTGATGACCTGCGGGACACCGCGAAGCGTTCTGGTTGCGCGTCGATCGCCGCGGACTGCTGCGCGAACTGGCCGACGAAAATGCCTATCGCCGGCACCTCGCCGCCCACAACTGCGCCCACTCCGGAGGTAAGCGCCGCTTCCAACCGCTTGCCGGCACTGAAATACGAACTTGGCAAATGCTGCTGACGCCCGTTTCTACAACCCAGGCATCACCCCGGAAAACGAAGACCGGTCAAACCGGTCCTTCAGGTTCCAACGCACGAAACAGCCGAAAACCGCCGCCAACCCGACCGTGAAGAACGCGGTGCCGGCGAACACCGCCAAGTCTTGGTCAAAATGAAACGCAGCCGAAAATGACGCCGCCGGCAGCACCGCCACCACGTACGCTTTCCACTTGGACCCAGGCACCCGCATGACTTCGGCGGCGGCGAAACCGCCCCACCGGTACCCAGCGGCCAACAATCCAACAGTCGCCAACGTCAACGCTAGACAGAGGACAATCAATAGTGCAAGCCAGAATCCCATTTGAGGGTTCCCCTTTCTTTTCTCTCACTCGCACACTCTCCACTTAGCAGCGTACGGCATAGAATAGAAGGACGCGATCCATGCTACGCCGTACATTCGCCCAAAGCTTGTCCCTAGTACCTGCGCTCGCCGCACAGGACTCCCGGTCCAGTCCGCCCGTCCCGTTGTTTGACGGCAATTCGCTCTCCGGCTGGTCCACCCAGGATGGCCCCGAGTCCGCCTTCTACGTCAAGGACGGCTCGATCGCCGGTAGTCCCACCGCCGAGTTTCCCGCATGGCTCCGCAGCGCCAACCGCTACGAGAACTTCGATCTCGAACTCGACTTCTTCCTCAAAGGCTGGATGGACGGCGGCGTCTACTTCGCCGCCCCCGAGCATGGCTTCCGCAAAAGCACCTGCGGCTTCAAGGTCAGCCTGTTCCATCAGGTAGATGCCGATCCACGCACCAATTCGATGGGCTCCGTTTTCCCGCTCATCGCCCCGCGTAAGGTCAACGTCCGCAACAAGGGCGAGTGGAATCAACTGCGAATCCGCATGGACTGGCCCAAGCTCCAGGTGTGGTCCAACGGCGAGGTCATCCACGATCTCGACGTCGAATCCAACCCCGAACTCCGTTGGCGGCTACGTAGCGGCTACATCGGCCTGGAGACGCTCTCCTATCCGCTCCAGTTCCGCAACATCCGCATCCGGGAATTGCCGTCCAAGCAAAAGTGGGAGCACCTCTACTACCAGCCCGCCGATATCGCCAAGTGGAAGCTGACCGAACCCAACCAGCGCTTCCCCGCGCGGTACGACACCTTCGGCCCCGTGCTCCGCGGCGACGGTCTCGGTAACCTCACCACCCTCGAGACCTATAAGGATTTCGCACTCGAGATGTACATTCGCGGCGTGGAGCATCATAACGGCGGCATCCTGTTCCGCTCCAAAGGCGGACGCGACCGCTATGAGATTCAGCTCCACGACGTCGAAGAGGCGCATTACCCCACCGGCTCGCTCTATTTCCACCGCCGCGCCAAATACCCCGCCATCGCGCCCGAGCAATGGTACCTGTTTCAGTTGATCGCGCAGGGGCCGGTTTGCCTGGTTCGCATCAACGGCGAAACCGTGCTCGAGTTCGACAAACTCGAGAATCTCGACGCCGGCGCCATCGAACTGCAGGCGCATCAGAACGGCAAGTGGATCGAGTACAAGCAGATCCGGATCCGGCGGCTTTAGCCTATGTTGCCCCTCCTTGCCATCAGCGTCGTCTTTTCCGGCTTCGAAGGTGCGAGCCTCGAAAAAGTGGAAACGGTGTCCCCGGTCCACTTCCGGTGCCACCTGCGTGGCGATGTGGATCAGGATAAGCGAAACCGGCAGGCCAATTGGTACTACTTCCGCATCGATGGCGCACGCGGGAAAGCCGTCACGATTGACTTGGTCGGCCTGCCCGGCGAGTACAACTACAAACCCAACCGGGGCGCCGTAACCGCGGACACCCTTCCGGTGTGGAGTGAAGACGACAAGGGATGGCAGCACTTCACTTCCGCCGAATACGACGCGAAAGAGCCCCGGCTCCGCCTGCAACTCACTCCGCGCTCCAACCGGGTTTGGATCGCTCACGTCCCCCCCTACACCCAGCGGAATTTGCGCAGGCTGCTCACCGAGTATGCCGGCGATCCGAATCTCCAGGTGGAATCGATTGGCCGCACCGTGGGCCAGCGTCAAATTCCGATGATCACGATCACCGGCGCCAAAGCCTCCGCGGAGGATGCTGCCAGGCGCAAGACCATTTGGCTGATGTTTCGGCAGCACGCCTGGGAAACCGGCTCCTCCTGGGCCGCCGAAGGCGCCATCCGTTTCCTCCTCTCCGATCATCCCGACGCTGTCGCCATCCGCAACCGCTTCCTGTTTCGCATCTATCCGCTCTGCGCGCCAGACGGCGTCGCCGAGGGAAAAGTCCGCTTCAACCGCTACGGGTACGATCTCAATCGCAACTGGGACGTCACAGACCCGGACCTCATGCCCGAGATCCATGCCCAGCGAAAGAAAATTCTCGAATGGGTGGACTCCGGCAGGAATATCGACCTCTTCCTCAGCCTGCACAATACTGAGACCGGTGAGTATCTCGAGGGCCCCCCAGACCCATCCGGCCAGTTCGGGGATCTCGGCCAGCGCCTGTTCGACGCTCTGCAAAAGCACACCACTTTCGCCCCCACGCGTCCCCTGTCGGTATCCGCGGAAACCACCACCGAGGGAAAGCCCGGCCGCATGACCGTCAATCAGGGACTCTACCGCGATCGCAAACTGCCCGCCTTCCTCATGGAACTTCGCATTGCCAGTCACCCCAGGCTCGATCGTCCGCCCACCGCCGATGATCGTCTCGACTTTGGCCGCGGCCTCGTCCGCGCCACCGCCCAGGCTCTCGATGCCCGGGTGCTACAATAGCTGTTTTTTCAGCTCTCTTTTCCGGAGGTCATTCACCCACCTATGAAACTTGTCACTTTCGTTCGCCCGGGAGGCTCGCCCGAAACCGGCCGTGTCGACGGAGACTCCGTCACGCCGCTCACCGGCTTCACTGGCATGCTCGAGATCGTCGCCGGCGGCGACGCTGCTTTGGCTCAGGCTCGCGCCGCTTCCGGGGGCGAACTGCCTCTCGCCGCGGTGAAGCTCATGGCCCCGGTGCCCCGCCCTCCCAAGATCATCTGCGTGGGCCTCAACTATCGGGACCACGCCATTGAGTCCAACATGCAGATCCCCACCGTGCCAACGATCTTCTGCAAGTTCCCCACTTCCGTCATCGGACCCGGCGATAATATCGTCCTCCCCAAAAACTCCTCCCAGCCGGATTACGAAGCCGAGTTCGCCTTCGTCGTCGGTAAGGGCGGCCGCCACATCGCCAAGGAGAACTGGGCCGATCACGTCTTCGGCTACATGAACCTCAACGACGTCTCCGCCCGCGACGTCCAGTTGGCAACCACGCAGTGGGTGATGGGCAAGACCTTTGACACCTTCTGCCCCATGGGTCCCTATCTGGTCACCGCCGACGAGATCGCCGACCCGCACAATCTCGACATCAGCCTCGAGATCCATGGCGAAGTCCTGCAAAATTCCAACACCAGGCACCTCATCTTCCCGATCCCGGAACTCATCGCGCATCTGTCGAGCGTCTTCACCCTGGAGCCCGGCGACGTCGTCTCCACCGGGACGCCCTCCGGTGTCGGATTCGCGCGCAAGCCGCCCCGCTACCTGGTCGCCGGTGACGAATGCGTCGTGAAAGTGCAGGGCCTGGGCGAACTGAGAAATCCGGTCGTCGCCGAATAACTCCGGTCGCGCTCGCCAATGACTGATTTCGCCGCCGTCTACCGTCGCGATCTGTTCGACTCGGTGCTTCCGTTCTGGATGAACCATTCGATCGATCGCACGCACGGCGGCTTCTTCACCTGCCTGGACCGCGACGGATCGCTCTTTGATTCGCGCAAATACATCTGGCTCAACGGCCGCCAGGTGTGGATGCTCAGCAAGCTCTACAACGAATGCGAGCCGCGCCCGGAGTGGCTCGAGGCCGCCAAGGCAGGCGCCGGATTCCTCCGCCGCCACGCCTTTGACGAGCAGGGCCGCTGCTATTTTTCCCTCACACCCGCCGGCCGTCCGGTGGCCTATCAACGCAAACCCTACGGCGCCGTCTTCGTCGCACTCGGATGGCTCGAATACGCCAAGGCTTCCAACGAGACATGGGCCCTACAGGCGGCGATTGCACTCTTCGACAAGATCCGCTCGTGGATCGCGGACCCGGCCCTGATGGGCCGCCCCGCCCTCGCCGGCGCTCCCGCGGTCAGCCAACTCGCCGATATCATGGTGGTCACCTCGCTCGCCCTCGAGTTGGCCCGCGCCACCGGAGATCCGCGCTACGACGCCATCCTCGAGGATTCGCTCCGCTCGGCCCTTGCCCATCGCGATCCCTCCACCGGAGTCCTGCTCGAAAACATCTCCGTATCCGAATCGAACGAGGATCTCCGCTCCCTGCCCGAAGGACGTCTCGTCTCGCCCGGCCACTCCCTCGAGGTCTCCTGGTTCCTGCTCGACGTGCTCGAGCGCCGCCCCGACCCTGCGGCGCAGCAGCATGTCCTCGCCATCCTCGAGGCATCGCTCGAATTCGGATGGGATCGCCAATACGGCGGCCTGCTCTATTTCATGGACGTCGAAGGCAAACCCGCTCTGCAGTTGGAAGCGCCGATGAAGCTATGGTGGCCGCATACCGAAGCCATCTACGCACTCGTCCGCGCATGGGCTCTCACCGGCTCCGCTCAGTGGCTCGGGTGGCTCGAGCGCGTGCACGAATACACCTACCACACCTTCCCCGATCCGGCCCACGGCGAATGGTACGGCTATTGCGACCGCGCTGGAAAGCCGTCCACCTCCCTCAAGGGCAACAACTACAAGGGATGCTTTCACGTCCCTCGCTCCCTGTGGCTCAGCATTCAGGCGCTCGAACGGTCCGCGCGGCGAAACCCTCACACGGATTTGAAATAAAGATCTGGAATTGATTCGGAACATTTGATATTCTTAACGACGGTGCTTACGCACCTGGGCGACCCATCCGGAATCACCGGCACGCTGGAACGATCCCCTCCGGTTGGTTGGTGATTCCGGATTCCTGATTTCTCCCTCTTCTCACCAGCCAAACTTGACGCCACCCTCATCGGCTCGATATAAGTTTGATGCTATGAGAATCGCACTCCCGTCCCTTATCCTGGTCGCGGGCGCCTCCGTACTATTGGCGCAGCCGGACCCGAACTACAAACCCAAACGGATCAACCGCGCCATCGAGCTCCTCGAACAAGGCCAGCCCATCTACTACACCGGTGGCCACGGCGGCTACGAAGAGGGCAAGAAGATGGCCCAAACCTGGGCCGACTACATCAACTACGAGATGGAGCACGGCGCGCTCGACTTCACCGCCCTGCGCGAATTCATGCGTGGCCTGGTCGACGGCGGTCCCACCAAAAGCGGTCACAAGACCCCAGCCGTCATCGTCACCCTCCCTGTGCTCGGCGTCGACGAGTATCACATGCGCGCCAATTTCTGGGTCGTCCAGCAAACACAGGCCGCCGGCGCCCATGGCATTCTGTTGTGCCACGCCCGCAGCCCTGAGGCGGTCCGCATCTTTGTCCAGTCCATGCGTTATCCCAACGCCCGCCCCATCGTTCCCGGCATCGGCGAGGGCATGCTCGGCAACGGCAGCCAAGGGTACGCCTCACGCATCTGGGGCCTTACCGCACAAGAGTACATGAAGAAGGCGGACCCCTGGCCGCTCAACCCCCAGGGTGAGTTTCTCCTCGGACTCAAGATCGAAGATAAGTACGCGCTCGCCAACGCGGAACTCGTCTCCGCCGTCCCTGGCATCGGTTTCGCCGAATGGGGCCCCGGTGACATGGGCATCTCTCTCGACCTTCCCGACGGCCACGGCGCCAACGAAACCCTCCATCCGCAGATGCGCGATGCGCGCGCCCGGGTCCTCGCCGCCTGCAAGAAAAACAAAATCGCCTTTCTCAACACCGTCCGCCCCAACGACGTCGAGCAGATGATCGACGAGGGCGTTCGCATCGGTTCCGGCGGCCAGGAAGCGGCCGAAAAGGGCCGCCGCTACACCAAGCGTAAGATGCCCTGGTAAGCGTATACGCCGCCCCAAAGCAGCACCTAGACCGGGTGGCAGTTTGGGTACTAGCCGATCGCAGGCACCCAATAGGACTCGGGAGCCCTGCCACCCGCACTAGGGGGTCAATCCTTCTACCAAACCGATTTTTTCGGCCTTTTTTCACTTTTCTGTTGTTGACACAAATTGTAAACCCGGTTACGATTGGACACTACCCCCCAGAGGTAGTGGAAACAACTAAAGCGAGGTGTACATGGGGCCGAGCATGTCATTTCAAGTCGGTGAACGGGTGGTCTACCCGAATCACGGCGTCGGTACAGTCGAAAACATAAGCAGTCGAACCTTCGGCTCCCGGATCGAACGGTTCTACCTTTTGCGTCTCTCCGGGAACAGCCTCACCGTGATGGTTCCCTTCTCCCACGTCTCCGACGTAGGGCTCCGAAAGGTGACCCGGGCAGCCGAAATCCAGCGCGTTCTCGATTTTCTCTCTCAGGGTGTTTGCACCCGCTGCACGGATTGGAAGAACCGCTTCAAAGATAACTCCGAGAAGATGCGCAACGGCGGACTGCTCGACGTCGCCGACGTGATGAAAGGGCTGTTGACGCAGCAAGCCGTCAAAACCCTCTCGTTCCGCGAAAAGAAAATGCTGGACCGTTCCCGGCATATGCTCATCACGGAAGTCTCCACGTCCAGAAACGTGTCGGAGGACCGCGCCGTCGAGATCCTCCAGAAGGCTCTCGCCAAAAGCGGACTCACCCTGCCTGAGCCGCTGTAGATTCCCCCTCCGGCGATCCGCGGGATTCTACGGACGCACGCCGGACGATTACGCGTGAAGATTACTGCCGTCGAACTTCTCCGGTACGCACGAGGGATTCGTGTCCATGCCGGAGAAGTCGATTGGCTCTGGGTCCGCATCCACACCGACTCCGGTCTCACCGGGCTCGGCGAAACCTACCCCTGCTCCGACGCCGAGGCCGGCGTGATCCGCCGGTCCTTCGCAAACGCCCTCCTCGGCCGCAACCCCCTCGACATCGATCGCCTTTGGGCGGACCTGTTTCTGTCGGTCTCCTACCACGGCTGGGCCGGCGCCGAGATGCGCGCCTTGAGCGCCATCGACATTGCCCTCTGGGACCTCGCCGGCAAGGCGTTCGGCCAGCCCGTCTACAGGCTCCTCGGCGGCGCCTCGCGTCAATCCATCCCGATCTAGAACACCTGCTACGATCACGTCGATTTCAATGCCGACCCGATTCGCCTCGCCTCCGAACTGCTCGACTCCGGCATCGCCGCGATGAAGATCTGGCCCTATGACGCCATCGCGCTCGCCAACCGCGGCCATCGCATCGACGCCGCTGAACTCCGCCGCGGCGCCGAGCCGCTCCGCCTCATCCGCCAGGCCTTCGGGGACCGCATGGCCGTAGCCATGGAATTCCACGGCTACTGGAATCTCCCCTGCGCCACCCGCATCGCCCAGGCGCTCGAGCCGCTCGAACCCATGTGGCTCGAGGAAATGCTGCCGCAGGACAACATGGCCGCCTACCGCGAACTCGCATCCAAAACGCGGCTCCCGCTCACCATCAGCGAGCGCCTGATGACGCGCTGGGGATTTCGCGAAGTGATCGAGAACCGCGCCGCCAACGTCATCATGCCCGATATCTGCTGGTGCGGCGGCCTCTCGGAAGCAAAGAAAATCGCCACCATGGCCGAGACCCACTATCTCCCCATAGCCCCGCATAACTGCGGCGGCCCCGTGTTGCATTGGGCGTCGGCGCACTTGGCCGCCAACCTCCCCAACCTGATGATCCTGGAAACCGTCCGGCGCCACTACCTCGACGAATATCGCGGGCTTCTCACAGCGGACCTCGTCCCCGTGGAGGGCCTTCTGCCGCTGCCCGAAGGTCCCGGCCTCGGTGTCGAACTCGCCCCCGATATCGCCGCCCGGCCGAACGTCACCGTCGAGCGCATCGAGACCTAACGGCCCGCGCCGCCCTCCTCTTCAGTTCTGATCGATCGGTGTTACAGGGTCGATGAACGGCCAAATCACCGTCCCCAGCAGATACGCCCCCGCCATCACATACAAGAAGCCGTTCCAGTCGCCGCCGTTGCTCTGCAGCACATAGCCCCCGAACGCCGGCGCCACGAACCCTGCAACGTTACCCATCATGTTCATGGACCCCGACACCGTCCCCGCATACTTGCCGCCCACGTCCATGCAGGCGCCCCACGCGCCCGGCATCACCAGATCGTTGAAGAAGCTTGCCATGCCCATGAAGATCATCGCCATCAGCGCATCCGAGGTCCGGATGGAAACCACCAGCATCACCGCCGCACCGAGGAACCCGACGCACGCCAGCAGCCTCCGCGTGAACTTCACGCTTCCGGTCGCCTGCGCCACCCGGTTGGAGATCAATCCGCATACCAGCGATCCGAACCCGCCGAACAGCAGGGGAAATATCGCGTACTTCGCCGCCGTCGCCGTGTCCAGATTGCGGCCCTCTTTCAGATACGTAGGCAGCCACGTGATGAAGAAGTACCAGGGAAATGACAACAGGAAGTATTGCACCCACAGCAGCCATACCGATCGCGACGCCAGCAGCTTGCCCCACGGCACGTCTCCGTGCCCGCTCGCCAGATGCTCATTGCCCTTTAGCAACTCCAGTTCAGCCGCATTCACACCGCGGTGATCCCGCGGATTGTCGCGGAACCATCGATAGAAGAAGAACGCCCAGATCAACCCGATCGCGCCGAACAGCACGAACGCGCCGCGCCAGCTGGTGAATCGGAAAACCAGAATCACCAGCGGCGGCGTGAACGCTCCGCCCCACCGCGCGAACGTCCACATGATGCCCTGCGCCCGCACCCGTTCTCCCGCCGGCAGCCATGTCGTGAAGGCCTTTGTCAGGTTCGGGAAACATCCCGCCTCACCCAACCCGAAAAGAAATCGCGTGATCCACATCGTCCCGAAGCTGCGCATCCCGCCCGTCAACGCCGTGAACGCGCTCCACCACAGCACGATCCGCATCAGCACCTTGCGCGGACCCATCCAGTCCCCCAGCCAACCGCCCGGTATCTCCGCCAGCGCGTACGCAATCGCGAACGCCGCGAAAATCTGTCCCTGCTGCACCTTGTCCAACCCCAAATCGGCCGCGATATCCGGCATCGCCATCGAGATGCAGACCCGATCGATATAGGCCAGGATCGCCAATGTAACGGCGAAAAAGATCACCCAATCACGGGCGCGCGTGGGTTGTTCAGCGATTGCGGGTGTTGCCATGAATTGCCTATCAGATCACGATGGGTCTGGCTTTGGCAACTCTAATTCCCGCTCCATCCACTCCAGGTACGCGGTGGACCCGTCCACGATCGGAAGGGCGATTACCTCCGGTGTCTGATAGGAATGCATCGCCGACAACGCTTCCCGCAGCCGCTCCACCGTCCCGCGCGCCGTCTTGATCACCAGCATCCACTCGCCGGATTCTTCAATCTTTCCTTGCCACCAATAGAAGCTCCGCGCCTTGCCAACTACGCTCACGCACGCTGCCAACCGCTGCTCCACCAGATGCCTTGCCAGCGCTTCCGCTTCTTCGCTCGAACCGCATGACGATAGAACGACAACCTTGTCCGTCACAGACCCTCCCGGGAGTTAATTTACGCCAACCTTGCACACGCGCCTGTTCGCGCCCAATGCCGTTTCTGTTATATTATTGTTTCATCCATTCGTGCATAGGGCTATCAAACGCGTCGTTTTTGTAGCGGTGCTCGGCGCCGTCGGTTGCTATGCATGGGTGCGTCTCAACGGGCCTAACGGGATCGCGGAAATGCAGGCCAAGCGCGCCGCGGTGCGCCAACTGGCCGAAGAGAACGAGATCCTCGAGCGCAAGGTCATCGGCCTGAGTAAAGAGACCGAAGACCTGCAGTCCAACCGCGAAGTCATCGAGCTCTGGATCCGCAAGATGACGAACAAGATCAAGCGTAACGAAACCAAGTTCGTCGACCCAAGCGCCTCGGCTCACTGAGACGGCACAAGGCAACCCCGCCTTAGGAACCCGCGGCAATCCGCCGCATTCGTTCGAATAAACCATCCGCCTCCGCGCTATCTTTGGCTTCCACCGCCAGACGCAGCAGCGGCTCCGTATTCGACGCACGCGCGTGCAGCCACTTGTCCGGCCACACCAGTTTCAACCCGTCCGTCCGGTCCGCTTCGGCCTCGGGAAATTCCTGCTCGAGAGCCCGCATCAAAACACCTAATCGCCCATGCTCGAAAGTGAGCTTGCCGGACCGCCGTTCATACCGCGGCAGCCCAGCCGTCAGCGCCGACACCGTCTTGCCCGTGGCTGCCATCCGGTCCAGCAGAAACGCCATCCCCGTGTAACTGTCCCGGCAATACTGGACCGCCGGAAAGATAATGCCGCCGTTGGACCCCTCGCCGCCGATCACAGCCCCCACACGGCGCATCCGCTCCACCACGTTCGCCTCGCCCACAGGCGTACGAAACACCTCCCGCCCATGCGCCCGCGCGATGTCCCCGATCACGGCCGACGTCGTCAGGTTCACCACCACATCGCCGTCCAGCCGCGCCAGGATCGCATCCACCGCCAGCGCCAGCACATCGTCGCCATCCAGAACGCGTCCCGTTTCGTCGATCACCGCCAGCCGGTCTCCGTCGGGATCCTGCGCGAAGCCGATGTCGCACCCGCGATCCCGCACCAGCGCCGACACCTCGCCAAGCACCTCCGGTTTCGGCTCCGCCTCGCGCGGAAACGGCTGCGTCGGATCCACCGACATCGCAAACAATTCCGCGTTCAAATGATTCGTAAGAAAATCCACCGACAGCAGGGACCCGGCGCCGTTCACCCCGTCAAGCGCCACTCGAAATCGCCGCCGCCGCACCGCAGCCAGGTCGATGTGCTCGAGCACTCGCTCGAAGTGCAGTCGCGTCGGCGCTTCCAGATCGCTGCGGATTCCCTGCATCTCCGCGTTCCCCGCGTGCCGGAAACTCGACTGATGATACAAGTCGATCAGTTCGCTGCGCTCGTAGTGATTGAAGAACAGACCCTCGCGGTTGAAGATCTTCAGCGCATTGTACTCGGGCGGATTGTGCGACGCCGTCACCGCGATCCCTCCGCGCGCCCCCGTCGCGTTGATGTACACCTGAATGGTCGGCGTCGGCAGAATTCCCGTGTCCACCACCTCGCACCCGGCCGCCAGCAGTCCACAGCAGACGGCTTGCTGAATCATTTCCCCGCTCCGCCGCGTGTCGCGCCCCACCACCACCCGTCCACCGCCCACATAGGTTCCGAACGCCTGTGCGAATTCACACGCCAGTTTCGGCGTGAGAAACTGCCCGATCACGCCGCGGATCCCGGACACCCCGATCTTCAAATTGTGCTGACGCTTCGGCATCTCAACCGATCCTCCGCACCCGCTCCATCACTTCGTCGAACAATGGACCCGCTTCCCCGCCCCGCTGCTCCGCGATCACCCGCACGATCGATTCGGTCTGGCTCACGCGCACGTGGAACCAACGGTCCGGCCAATCCACACGCAATCCGTCGCGCACGTCTTGGCTCCCGTCCGCGTACGTCTGCTCGAGATCCATCAGCAGCGCCGGAATCTGCGTCGACTCGAGCGGTACCGTCCCCTTCCGCATCGTGTAGCGCGGATACCCCGCCAGAATTCCGCCCAGCGTCTCGCCCCGTTCCGCCATCATCGAGAGGATGCCCAGCATCGAGGCGATGCCGTCATAAATGAAACGGAACCGCGCCAGCATCACCGCTCCGGTCCCTTCGCCCGCCAGCGCCACCTGCGACGTTTCGTAGGTGGCCAGCGCGTCCATCGCCGCCTGCCGCCCCACAGGCACTCGCACCACCTCCGCGCCGTGCCGCGCCGCGATGTCCTCGAGCAGCCCCGTCGACGATAGATTCGTAATCACGATCTTCGCGCCACTCGTAGGCGCCGCGGACTTGGGAAGAAAATGATCGGCCAGCAGCGGCAGGATCATTTCCTCGCTCACCGCCTCGCCCCGTTCGGTGGCTAGCCCCACGCGATCGGAATCGGCGTCGAACAGAAACCCCGCATCCGCGCCCAACGGCCCGATCAACGGGGCCAACTGCTGATTCACCGTCCGCTCGTTGGTCGCCGGTTCATGCGCGAACTGCACCGCGTCCGGCCGCTCGTTGATCAGGATCAGCGAGAATCCGTGCCGCTCGTTCAATCGCCGCAGAATCAAGCCCGACGTGCCGCTGCAGCAATCCACCACCACGCGAAATCGCCGCAGCGCGTCAAAATCGTACGCCGCCGCCAATTCGTCCAGGTAGGCGTCGAGCGCGCCGTCGTCGTGACGCAGCACCCCCAGTTCCGTGTACGGCATCATCTGGAAATCCTTCAAGTGGTAGATGTCCAGCAGTTCAGACGCCTCCGCGGTTGACAAATACGTTCCGTGTCCGCCCAGGAACTTCAGTGCGTTCCACTCCGCGTTGTTGTGGCTCGCCCCGATCGACACCCCACCCCCGGCGCCCAAGCGCCGGATGGAATGCTGCACGATCGGCGTCGACACCACGCCCAGGTCCACCACGTCATGGCCGGTGGCCGCCAGCCCCGCCAGCACTCCCTGATGAATCATCACTCCGCTCGCCCGCGGATCCCGCCCCACGACCGCTGTCGCGCCCGGTTCCAGAAAGGTCCCGAACGCCGACGCGAAATCGATCACATGCGCCGCGGTCAGACCCGCTCCCACCACCCCGCGCAGGCCCGCGTTGGAAATACGCAGCGCTCCCGCGTGCGCGTTCATCGCGTGAGGACCATACGCCCGAACATCTCCGGCGTGTGGTGAGAACGGTTCCCCACGGGCGCCCACATCGTGGACGTTCTCGCCCCCGGCCCACCCGTCAGCCTGTAAACGTTGATCCGGAATTCGTTCCCCGCCGCGGGCGTCCGCTTGTCGATCGATGCCAACGGAATTTTCATTTCGCCGTACCACACGCGTTTCTTCTGATCGATGCGCGCGCGCACCGTCATGCCGGAATTCCACTTCCATCCGCCTTCCGGCAGCGGTTTCTTCCGGTCGATGTCGAGATCCACCCACTCGCCTTGCGGCGACACCTGCAATTCCAAATAGCGATGGATGTTGTCGAAGTCCGCCCCGATGAAGATCTCCGTCACATCCCATTCCCACAACTTGTTGGTCTCGTTCCGCGTATCCGGCTGTGGCTTCAACGTCAGCGTCTCATAGGGACACTCGAACAGAAAGTAGAGATTCGCCGGCGTCCATTGCACGCGAAAGTCGAACGCGTTCCCAGCCGTGGCCGGTTTCCCGAACGGATCTACCGCCGCTTTCACTACAGGCACGTTCCGCCACGCAGCCGAACTCGGATCCGCCGTCAACGCAAAATCCTTTTTCGCCTGCGGGGCCGGTATCAGCATCCCGGCGTTGTCCGCCGCCATCGCCATCCCGGCCGCCGCCAACATCATCCCTGTCAGTGTCTTCATGCTCACCTCAATCGATATGATCGTAGGCCACCAACGTCAAAAATTCGGTGAACTCGTCCTTGGTCATCATCTCCAGGAAAAGATCCGCCGCGAGCTTCTTGTTCGGAGTGCCCGGCTTCTCCGCCAGTTCCTTCGCCACCGCCTCCCGCACCAGGTCCGCCGTTACCGTACGGCCGTCCGCCATCGTGACGCCGTGCCGCAGCCATTGCCAAACCTGAGACCGTGAGATCTCCGCCGTTGCCGCGTCTTCCATCAGGTTGTAAATCGGCACGCAGCCGTTGCCATTCAGCCACGCCTCCAAATACTGAATCCCGACGTCGACGTTCATCCGGAGCCCTTCTTCGGTGATGTCGCCCTTGTGCGGACGCAACAGGTCCGCCGCCGTCACACGCACTTCTTCCCGCTTCACGTGAATCTGATTTGGACCCGGCATGTGCTCGTCGAAAACCTGCTTGGCGATCGGCACCAGCCCCGGATGCGCCACCCATGTGCCGTCATGGCCCGCCTTCACCTCGCGCAGTTTATCCAACCGCACTTTTTCGAGCGCGCGCTCGTTGGCCTCCGGATCGCCCTTGATAGGAATCTGCGCCGCCATGCCGCCCATCGCGTGAATCTCACGCGCGTGGCACGTCTGGATCAGCAACTGCACGTACGCATCGAGAAAGTCCTTGTCCATCGTCACCTGGGCCCGGTTCAGCAGCACGAATCGCGCATCATTACTTGGCTTCTTGATGAAGCTGAAGATGTAGTCCCAACGCCGCAGTTGAGCCGGCCGAATGATCCCTCAACTCCCACAGGATCTCGTGCATCTCGAACGAAGCCAGAATCGTTTCGATCAACACCGTCGCCCGCACGGACCCCTGCGGCACCCCGCAATAATCCTGCGCGAACACGAACACGTCATTCCACAACCGCGCCTCCAGATGGCTTTCCATCTTCGGCAGGTAGAAATAGGGACCGTATCCGTTCGCCAACTGCTGCTTCGCGTTCGTGAAGAAAAACAACCCGAAGTCGAACAGTGATCCCGATATCGGCCGCCCATCGATGAGCGCATGCTTTTCCACCAGGTGCCACCCGCGCGGACGCACAAGCAGCGTTGCGATCTTGTCGTTCAGCTTGTAGTGCTTTCCATCCGGATTGGTGAACGAAATCGAGCCGTTGATGGCGTCCCGCATATTCACCTGTCCCTGAATGTTGTTCTCCCACACCGGCGAATTCGCATCCTCGAAATCCGCCATGAATACGCTCGCGCCGCAATTCAGCGCGTTGATCACCATCTTCCGGTCCACCGGTCCCGTGATTTCGGTGCGCCGGTCCATCAGCGCCGCGGGAATCGGCGCCACCCGCCACTTCCCTTCCCGGATCTCGCGCGTGGACTCGAGAAAGTCTGGCAGCGCGCCCCCGCGGATCGCCGCCTGGCGCTCCACCCGCTTCTCCAGCAGGTCGCGCCGCCTCTGATCGAACTTTGCATCCAGTTCCAATAGAAATCGCAGCGCCTCGGGCGTCGCGATCGCCGCTTGTTCTTCCGTCAGTGACCTTGTGATATCGATGTTTGCCATATTCGTTGAAAGCTCGCTCTTATTGGTTCCCGCCCCGGTTCTTCCGGATCGGGCGAAGTTCCACCTTGCGGATCAGTATCTCCGCGCCTTCCGATTGCAGTTGGATCTTTCCCGCCGTATGCGACGATCCATAGCCGCGGTTCACCACCACGCCGTTCAGGATGTTGGTGATCGTATCCCCATCGCAGATCACCTCCTGGCGGTTCCACTGGCCCACCGGCTTCTCCACATCTTTCGCGCCGCGGAACCCCAGCACATCTTTCCAGTGCGGATCCCGGCCCCACCAGTTGAACCGGCCGCTCTCGCGCGTCACCGGCTCGCCGCCTTTCTGCCAGTAGACCTGATTCTTGTCCTGTTCGATCGACGCGTCGCCTTTGCGCGTCTCCGCCGTCATCCGCGGCTTGTTCTTCCCGCCTACCAGGATGAAATCACCCGATCCCCCTTCGATGATCTGCGATTCGATCGATTCGAGCCACGTCTTGTTGTACGCGCCATCTTCTCCCACTCCGTGGACGAGGATCCCCGAATCGCGCGCTCTGTCTTCGCGTGGCGCCCACGTCTTGCCGCCCCATTTCCATTCCACGATCAAATGGTAGTTGCGATAGGCTTGCTTGGTCGCCACACCGCCCCAGTCCTGCCCGGAGATGCGGAGAGCCTTGTTCACTACCGTAAACACGCCGTTAGGATCCTGGTAGCCGTGATCCCGCAGCCATGTGTACCAACCCGTCAGGTCGCGTCCGTTGAACAGCATCGTCTTCGCGGAGGGCTGAATCGCGTCCTGCCCGGACGCGCAAACACAGAGAACCAGTGCCAGGACGCTGAGCCGCATAGACTCACTAACTTACCAGATTGAGAGCGTTGTTGTTTCCTGTACAGGATGTAAGCGGCGCCGTGACTGGGCGTGCTCTTAACGGCGGGCCGCTGCCCGCATCCGGCGCTCGGCGCGCGAACTGATCAGATCCGCGACCCGCGACAGCAGACCCTCCACATCCTCGGTTTCCACCAAGGTTCGCCCGACGCCCGTCGAAGCCTCATGGCTGCTCTGCATCGTGATCAACGCCGTGGCGGGACGATAGTCGAGCCCCCGCGCGTGGGCCAGTACGCGGTAGCCCGCGTCCGGCAACTCCATCCCCAGGTCGCTCAAAACCAATTCATATTCGCGGTCGTCCAGTTTCCCGTAGGCCTCCGCTGCCGACGCGGCGCAGTCCACCCAGTAGCCGCCGGCGCGCAAGACCGTCTGTAAGGTCAAGCGTGCCGCTGGGTTGTCGTCTACAATCAGGACGCGAGCGAGTTGTGGGGCGACTGACATGGTGCCTCTCCAGTTCGAACTTCGGACTTCGGAAGACGCGCCGTCCACCCTATGGGTATGCATCTCTAGTGAGCAGTTTAACGGAAGTACAAGAAAAAACAAGGGCCAATTGCCCTGGTGGGAGTCTAGGCCCGCGAAAGGGAGCACTAGTTCCATCCCACCCGACGAATAGAACAGAGGGCGAAATCGATCCGTACTAATGTAAGGGTTTCCCCCTAATCGATTGATCCAAAAGATATTACAAGCATCCCAGCTCCCAGCGCACTGCTCGCAAACACCGCGACCCTCGCACAAAGATTAATCATTCTAAATTTTTATTCCTGCAGCCGCCTGCTCCGGGGAGAAGACACGGCGAAATATCGACTCCACGTTCCCCAATTGCCGCTCCAAAGAAAACGATTCCGCCAGTTGCGCCCCACTCAACAGCTTCCCGATCTCCGGATCCGCCTCGATCTCGGCCCGGAAGTTGCCTCCGCTCTCCCACGCCCGCATCGCATGCGATTGCACCAACCGGTACGCCTGCTCCCGCAACATGCCCGCCGCGGCCAAATCCAGCAGCAGTTGCCCGCTGAAGATGAGACCGTGCGTCAATTCCAGGTTGGCCCGCATCCGCTCCGGCGACACCCGCATCCCAGCCACCAGCCAGTGCGTCTTGTCGATCAGGTAATCGGTGAGGATCGTCGTATCCGGCAGGATCACCCGCTCCACCGACGAGTGTGAGATGTCCCGTTCATGCCACAATGCGACGTTTTCGAACGCCGCCTGTACGTTGGCGCGAACCACCCGCGCCAATCCGCAAATTTGCTCGCACACCACCGGATTCCGCTTGTGCGGCATCGCGGAAGACCCCTTCTGCCCGGCCGCGAACGGCTCCTCCGCCTCCCGCACCTCGGTCCGTTGCAGATGCCGTATCTCGAGGGCGATCTTCTCGCACAAGGCGCACACTAGCGCCAGATCGGAAACATAGGCCGCATGCCGGTCCCGCGCGATCACCTGCGACGCGATCGCCGCCGGCGCCAGCCCCAGTCTCTCGCAGATCTTCTCCTCGGCCTCCGGACTGATGTGACCGAACGTGCCCACCGCGCCCGATAGCTTGCCCACTCGCGCGTCCTCGGCCGATGCCGCGAATCGCCGCCGCGCCCGGCGCAACTCGTCGTACCACAAGGCGATCTTCAGCCCGAACGTGATTGGCTCGGCTTGAATCCCATGCGTCCGCCCGATCTGCGGGGTCCGCTTGAACTCGTGCGCGCGCTCGTGCAATGCGCCCAGCAGTTTGTCCATGCCGTCCAGCAGCAGCCGGGAGGCTTCCTTCAACTGAAGCGCCTGCGCGGTGTCCACCACGTCGTTCGACGTCAGCCCGTAGTGAAACCACCGCGACGCCTCCGCCGCGCCCGCCGCGGCCATCGTTTCCGCCACCGCGGTCGTGAACGCGATCACGTCATGACGCACCTCGCGCTCGATCTCGAAGATCCGGTCCACTCCGCAACCGGCATGCTTTCTCAGCAGCCGCGCTGCCTCGGCCGGCACCACGCCCATTTTCCCGAGCGCTTCCGACGCCGCCAGTTCCACCTCCAGCCAGCAGGCGTACTTGTTCTGGTCACTCCATATCCGGCCCATGGCCGATCGTGTGTAGCGTGCAATCATCCAGCTATCAGGATAGTGGACTCTTCACCTGCCACGCGGCGCCAACCCGCACCGGCGCGTGCGCAGCCCGCACCGGCGAGTGCTCAGAAGGTGATGCGCGCCACCCACCCGTCGACGCCACCGGCCATCGATGGCTGGAACGGCCCCACCAGTGGAAAGTCCGGCGATCCGGTCAGCCCCACCACGAACGCGCTTCCGGCCGCGTACGCCAACCCGGCTGCGGTGTCACTCGACGCGCCGCCGAGGTAGGTCGAAAACAAGAGCGTATTTCCAGCCGTGCTCACCTGCGTGAGAAAAGCATCGTAGCCGCCACCCACATTGCCCTGGAGCGCAGAAACCGCCGGGAAATTGTTCGACGACGTGTAGCCGGATACATACGCCCGCCGGCTCGAGTCCACTCGGATCGCATTGCCGACATCCAACCCGCGCCCACCCAGGTAACTGCTGTACAGGCGGACTCCGTCGGAGCTGATCTTGGTCACGAAGCCGTCATAAGTGCTTCCGCCACGCGTCGATTGGAATGCATTCAACACGGGAAAATTGGTCGAACTCGTCACGCCGGTCACATAGGCGTTTCCGAAACCGTCTACCGCCATCGCGTTGACGCATTCGGTCCGGCCGAGTCCCCCTCCATTGCCGCCGAGAAATGTGCCGAACACCAGATTCGCCGCATCGCCGTCGAACCGGACCACGAACCCGTCCTGCGCTCCCGAGAGCAACGGTTGCTGCGCATTGCGCGTCGGAAAGTTCGAGGACGCCGTGCACCCGGCCACGTACGGTGTGAGCACCGGCGAGATTCCCACCGCGTTCACCGAGTCCTCTCCCGAACCTCCGATGTAGGTGCTGAAGGTGATCTGCCCACTCACCCCTATCTTGAACAGGAATCCGTCTTTCGACCCCCGGTTGGAGGTCTGGAAGGCAAAACGCGTCGGGAAATTGGACGACGTCGTCTCACCGCCCACGTACACTTGATTGAATTGGTCCACCGCGATCGCATTGGCTTCGTCGTTGGCTCCTCCGCCCCAATACGTACTCATCAACAGCGCCCCAGCGCTGCTGAGCTTCGTCACAAATGCGTCCCGGCCGCCGCCGCGCGAGGACTGCAGCGGCGACGCCGTCGGGTAGTTCGACGAAGCCGTGTAGCCGGCCACCCACGCGTTGCCTCCCGCATCCACCTCGATCGCCTGCGCGCGGTCATCGCCGGACCCTCCCAGATAGGTCGCGTACAATACGCCCGTTCCCGAAGGATTGATCTTGCACACGAATGCATCCACGGATCCGCGGAACGACGCCGCGGGCGAAACCAACGGCAAATCCGTCGAGTCCGCCCATCCCGCCACGTAGGCGTTGCCCGCGCTATCGGCCGCCACCGCCATCGCGCTGTCGATCCGGCTTCCACCCACAAACGAACTGTAGGTCAACACCGGATCGATCACCAGTTCGTGTCCGCGATCATAGGCCCCCAATTCGAAACCGACCATCCCATCGTCGTCGATTCGATACCGGCCCGTCACGGATACGCGGACTCCGCCGATCGGCTGATAGACCACCGGCGCTTCTTCCCGCAATTGCCCGTCGCCGGTCGTCACCACCAGCTCTCCCCCTGGACCCACCTCCACGCGATCGGCGCCCTCGTACTTCAGTTCGATCCGGCTCGGATCGCCGCCCGGCGCAACATGAAACTCGGACTTCACAACCGCAATCCGCGATTCCCCGCCTCCGGCGTGAAATTGCAGGTCTACTCCCGGGTACAACTCACGGTAGTTCACTCCCGAAACGATGGGAAGGTCCCGTCTCCATCGGCTGGGGTCGCTACCCATGAGCAGGTTTGCCACCCCGCTCGGCGCCGAAGCCGCCTCCGGTATCACACCGGAACGCGCTCCCGGAAAGGTCAACGTCACGGACCGGCCGCCCGCCGTGAACAACACGCGAGACGCCTCGAATTGCGCCCCCAGTGACCGCGATCGGACAATGTAGCGCTCTCCATCGGCTATGAAGAATGCGGGTAAACCCGACCCGGCTCGGAAAGGCGCTCGGTCGGAAAGGTTGGCTCTGAAATCCTGGCGAGGAGTAGGGGACGGCTCGGCAGCCGAACTCGTGACCACGGTCACAACGGAGGCGATCAGGTACCACCAGGAGCGCCGGCCCCACCGTGAGGTGGAAGTCATGGGCAGTCTCCTTGATTGCAACTAGCTTGGGCGCGGTAGCGCTCCCTTTACTCTTCGGCTGATCCCTCCCGGCCCTTTATGTCTACTCGCAGCCATCCCGTTGTCGACGCCGCTTCCTCCTCGTGCTACAATCCGACCTTTGTGGACCATTTTGGAGGATCCATGTCTGTAGAACAAAAAGTGAAGCAAATCATCGTCGAACAGTTGGGCGTGGATGAATCCCAGGTCGACGACACCGCATCGTTTATCGATGACCTCGGCGCTGACTCCCTTGACATCGTCGAACTCGTCATGGCTTTCGAAGAGGCCTTCGACCTCGATATCCCGGACGAGGATGCCGAAAAGATCGGCACCGTCAAGGACGCCTTCGAGTACATCAAGGCCAAGAAAAAGTAATTCCCGCGCGGCTCAGGTGCGCGCGGTACCCGGAGTTTTCATTTGACCCGTAGAGTCGTCGTCACCGGCGTAGGACTGGTGTCATCGCTCGGCATCGGGACCGACAAGACCTGGGAAGCCTGCCGCGCAGGAATCCCGGGCATCGGTCCCATTGCCCAATTCGACGCTGAAAAGTTCGCCTGCCGCATCGCGGGCGAAGTGCGCGAGTTCGATCCGCTCAATTGGATTGAGAAAAAAGAGGCCCGTAAAATGGGCCGCTTCATTCAATTCGGTATCGCCGCCAGCCACTTCGCCATGCAGTCGGCCGATTTCGTCATCCCTCCGGAGATCGCCGATCGAGTCGGCGTCTACATCGGTAGCGGCATCGGCGGTTTCGAAATCATCGAGCGCGAACACAAGATCCTGCTCGAGCGAGGCCCCGATCGCATTTCCCCGTTCTTCATTCCGGCCACCATCATCAATCTCGCCTCCGGCCACGTATCCATCCGCTACGGCGCCAAAGGGCCCAACTCGGCCACCGCCACCGCATGCACCACCTCCACGCACTGCATCGGTGACTCTTACCGCATCATCCAGTACGGCGACGCCGACGCCATGATCTGTGGCGGCGCCGAAGCCGCGATCACACCGATGGGCATCGGCGGGTTCGCCGCCATGCGCGCCCTTTCCACCAACAACGACGATCCCGTCCATGCCGCACGGCCCTGGGACAAGGCCCGCGACGGCTTCATCGTCGGCGAAGGCGCCGGCATCCTCGTCATCGAAGAGCTCGAGTTCGCCCGCCGCCGCGGCGCCAATATCCTCGCCGAAATCGTCGGCTATGGCATGTCCGGCGACGCCTATCACATCACTTCCGGCTCGGGCGACGGCGACGGCGTCATCCGCGTCATGCGCCGTGCCCTTCACGACGCCAGGCTCGACCCTTCCGCCATTGACTACATCAATGCGCACGCCACCTCCACGCCCGTCGGCGATCCCCTCGAGGCCCTCGCCATTCGCGAAACTTTCGGCGATCACGCCTACAAACTCGCCGTCAGTTCCACCAAATCCATGACCGGCCACCTGCTCGGCGGCGCCGGCGGACTCGAAGCCGGCATCACCGTCCTCGCCCTCCGCGATCAAATCGCCCCACCCACCGCCAACCTCGACAACCCCGACGACGGCTGCGACCTCGACTTCATCCCCAAGGTAGCCCGGCCCATGAAGATCGACTATGCCTTGTCCAATTCGTTCGGCTTCGGCGGCACCAACGGCTCGCTGATCTTCAAGCGTTGGACAGAGTAAACCCCGTCCCCGCGATCGGGCTCGGCTGCGTCACCTTCGGCCGCGAAATTGGCCGCGACCATTCGTTCCGCATTCTCGACCACGCCTTCGAGCGCGGCGTCCGCTTCCTCGATACCGCCGAGGCCTACGGATCCGGCGCATCCGAACGCGTCCTCGGCGAGTGGATCGCATCGCGCGGCGTGCGCGATTCCCTCGTCATCGAAACCAAGGCTCTCTCCAACTTCACCGCGCCCCACCTGCTCCAGGCCATTTCCGCCAGCCTGGACCGGCTCCGTATTCCCTCCGTCGACGTCTACCTCCTCCATCAGCCGGACCTCGCCACCCCGCTCGAGGAAACCCTCGACGCACTCGCCCAACTGCGCCACCGCGGTCTGCTTCGCCGCGCCGGGTGCAGCAATTTTTCTTTACCCATGCTCGAACACGCCGAGCGGATCGCAGCGGCTGGCCCACGCCTCCGCCTCGATATCACACAGCCCAATTACAACCTCGCCATCCGCGATATCGAAGGCGCGTATATCGGTTTCTGCCAATCCCACGACATTGAAATCGTCACCTATAGCCCGCTCGCCGCGGGCTTTCTCACCGGCAAATACTCACCCGCTCAGCCACCCGAACCCGGCACCCGCTTCGACGTCATCCCCGGCCACCGCGACATCTACTTCACCCCGGAAAACTTCCATACCCTCGAAAGGCTCCGCGCGATTTCATTTCGCACCGGATTGTCCATGCCCCAACTCGCCATGCGGTGGGTGTTTGAAAACCCGGGGATCCAACGCGTTCTCGTCGGTGCCCGAGACATCGCGCAACTCGACAATGCCTTCGCCGCCCGCAACGCCGTCCTCCATCAGGATCCTCCCTCACTCCTCCGGCAATCGTTCCTCCCATAGTCGCCTCAGCCCCGTCTACTTAACCGCGCAACCCGTGTATCGCTCCCCCCTTCTCAGCAACGCCTGCCACCCTTGCCTACCCATCCCGTATGTGGTAATCATGGTTGTAACAAGCGTTTCAGCCCGATTCAATTCGAGCCATCCCACCAATAAAGGAGAGCGGCATGGAAGCTACCAACCGTCGACTCATTCGTCCGTCTCTTACTGAACTCAAAGAACGAATCGAAGCCAAAAAAGGCCTCATTCCACCCGTCAAGACTCCCCCTCCGCCATCGCAGCAAGGCCCCCCGCCAAAGAAATCCGCTCCAGCCGACCAGACCAACGCCGAGAACTTTTATTACGCCAAGCAGATCGCCAACAAGACCCCGATGGTCGTCGTCCTCAAGGACGGCGAGCACATCAACGGCGTCATCGAGTGGTACGACAAATACGCCCTCCGGCTCACGCGCGGCGACGACCCAGGTGTGATGGTCTACAAACAAAACGTGAAGTACATGTACAAGGCCGAATAGCCCCGCCGGGCCGGCCTTCTCCCCTTTCCCGGCCCTTCACTCCCGCTTCCGATCCTGCTGGACCCGGTCGAGCACCCGTTGCCGCATCTGCAGCCGATACGCACGGCGCTCCCCGGCTTCTTCGTACCGCCGCTTTTCGTCCTCGGTCTCCGGCTGCACCGGTTCGATCTCCACCCGCCGCCGTTCCTTGTCCAGACCCACGAACGTCAGATACGCCGACGACACGTGCTGCACCTCGCCGGTCTGTAAATCCTCCACCGATACCTTCACCCCAACCTCCATCGACGTGCGGAACACCCGGTTCACCGACGATCGCAGAACCACCAGTTGCCCGATCTCCACCGGGCGCAGAAACGTCATCTGATCGATCGACGCCGTCACCACCGCGCATCGCGCATGCCGCGCCGCCGCCAACGCCGCCGCCACGTCCACGAATTGCATCAGCTTTCCGCCGAAAAGCGTGCCCAGGGAATTCGCGTCGTTGGGCAGCGTCAGCTCCGTATACTCGGAGATCGAATCCCGAACCGGTTTCGCCATGGTTTGCTTCTAGAATCCTTCCCGGACCACGCCCGTCAATGCCCGCAGGAACTCCGCTAACGCCTTCTTCTCCCCCTCGGTAAGATGCAACTCCTCCATCTCCGGATCCAGGTTTCCAGGCGCTGACCCCGCCTTGTCGCGCCCCCCGCGATCGTAGTGCTCGATCACGTCCTCGAGCGTCGCCAGGCTCCCGTCGTGCATGTAGGGACCCCGCCCGGCCACCTCGCGCAACGTCGGCGTTTTGAATGCTCCCTTGTCCCCAGCCTTCCCCGTCGATGCATACCGCCCTGGATCGTCTCCAGGAACGCCCGTGTTGTGAAACCGTTCATCGGTCAGGTTCGGACCCACATGGCATGACGCGCAGTTCCCCTTCTCCCGGAACACTCGCAGCCCTTCCTGCTGCTCTTCCGTCAACGCCGTACGGTCCCCGGCCACAAACCGGTCATACGGCGAATCCCCCGCCAGAATCGTCCGCACATAGTTCGCCAGCGCTCGCGACACTTCCTCCCTCCCAATCTCCCCATACCCGCTCGCGCGCAGACGCTCCAACGCCTCGCCGATTTTCAGATCCATCTCCTTCGGATTCTCGATCGGCATCAGCACCTGCTCCTCCAGCGTCGACGCCCGCCCGTCCCAGAAAAACGACTTCCCGTAAGCCCGGTTCACGATCGTCGGCGTTCGCCGCGTGCCCTTGATGGACCGCAGCCCCACCGCCACCGGATGCTCATCGGTGTAGGCCCTCGCCGGGTCATGACACGTCGCGCACGATACCGTTCCATCCCGCGACAATGCCTTCTCGAAAAACAACCGCTTCCCCAGCGCCGCCCGCTCCTTGTTTAGCCGGTTCCCCTCCGGCGCCGGCAGATACGCGTCCAGCCCCAGTGGGACGGTCAACTGCAGCGCCGCCAGAACCACGATCATCGCAGGCTCACCGCCCAAACATCGGTCGCCGGACGCCCCGCCGCGAAAAGTATCGTCGTCCCGTCCGGGCTCAGGCTCACACTGTCGATCGCCGTCGCCGCCCGTGCGATGCGCCGCCGCGGCTCGCCGTCGAGCGGCTGCAGCCACATCTCGGCTTCCTGCACCACTACCAACGCCGTCCCATCCGGAGTGTACTCCATCGCGCGCACCGGCTTGTCCACGGCGATCCGCGCGCTCCCCGCCACGATCGCCTCTCCGTCGCAATACGCAACCCGCTTTCCATCGCGCGTCACCGCCATCGCTTCCACATCCCGCGACGCCCGGGCTACGATTTCCCCGCCCCGGTGAATTTCACGCCCCTTCGCCACGTAGTCCCCCGCCGCCGCATACCCCGTGTACGGCGCCTTCGCATCCCGCACCACGGCTCTCGCTTCTCCGTCCCCGGCCAAATCCAGCCGGAACACCCCGCCCCGGCCCTTCCCGTCGCTCCCGCTCGCCAGGATCGCCTTCCCGTCCGCGGTCCACGTCAGGCTCTCGATGTGCGCCAGGCGCGGCGTAAGCGTCCGCACTCGGGCATTCTCGCCCTCGTAGACCGCCACGTACCGCGATTCGGTCCCGAAGTTCTCCGACGTCCGCCGGCCCAGCCACGCCATCCGCGTCCCATCGGGAGACCATGCCGCCGCCGATCCCTCTCCCAACTGCTCCGGGCCCGTTGTCAGCTTTCCCGCCTGCAAATCGATCCCCGCGCGGTACACGTGAATCCCGCCCGTCCGCGTCGCATAGAGCAGCCGGTTCTCGCCGCTCAGCCCCAGCACGAGAAACCGCCCCAGTCCGCCATGCACCATCTCCGTCGTGCCGTCCTTCACCAGCGCGCTCCACAACCGCGGTGCCCGGCCTTTGTCTCCATACTCCCGGTCGCTGGAAAAGTACACCCGCTTTCCGTCCTCGGAAAACACCGGAAACTGATCGTCCGCCGGCGACTCCACCAACCGCCGCTCCCGCCCACCATCTACGTCCAGCAGAAACACGTCCCGTTGCGACACTCCGTCCGACGCGAAATTGTCGTACACGATCGTCTTGCCGTCAGGCGAAAAATCCATGCGCTTCGGATACACCCAATTCAGCGACTTCAATACTCGCGCCGATCCATCCTCGGTCGAAATCAGCGAGATTTGGCTCACGTTGTCCTTCCGAAACAAAAGCGTTAGAATCTGTTTCGAATCCGATGAAAACGCACATGGTTGCACGAACCCGGCCTCTTCGTTCCTGTACAGCGTTCGCGGCGCGCCGCCCTCGGTCGCCACTACTCGCAGCTCGTAAAACCGGTCCCGGTTGAACCACGCGTACGCGGCCTGCTTGCCGTCGCCCGATAGCACCGAGAAGTACGCGAACTCCCCATCCGCGCTCGGTTCGGTCAGCCGTCGTTCGGACCCCGTCGCCAGGTCCCGCAGCAACAATGCGCCGGTGCCCGGCTCGATGCCCGTCAGATAACGTCCATCGCGCGACGGCCCACCCAAATGCGACGCTCCCGGGCCGCTCCACACACCTCGCCCGTCCGATCCCGCCAGCAGGATCGCTGCCACGCCCATCGCGAAATTGGCAAGCCGAACCCTCACGCAAGGTAGTATAACCGTAGTGGCCACTCGCGGTCTCATCCTCGCGCTTCTGTTCGCATTTTCCATTCCCGCCCAGGATGCCACCACCGTCGACCCGGACCCATACGCCGGTTCCGCCTCCTGCGCCCCCTGCCACCCCGCCGAATATAAGTCCCAATCAGCCACCGGTCATGCCGGATCGCTCGCCAAGGCCGCCGAGCACCGCCTCGCGGACCAGTTCCGCCCACTTATCGCCAATCGCGTTCCTACCCCGGAATGGGCCTTCGGGGGCGGCATCCAGGCCGTTACTTTCGTCAGCCGGCTCGACGATGCCTCCTACCTCGAGCACAAACTCAGCTACTACCGCTCCACCGGCAAGCTAGCCTCCACGCCCGGCCACGACGACACTCCCGAGCCCGGCGTACGCTATCCTCTGTTCGGCCCCTCGGGAGCAATCCTACGCTGCTTCCTGTGCCACTCCACCGGTAACCCTTCGGTGACCGGCGGTGTGATCGCACCCGCGGAGTTGGGAGTCCGCTGCGAAACCTGCCACGGACCGGGCAAGTCCCACGCCGCCAAACCCACCCTCGATAACATCGTCCGGCCGGCCGCCTTCACCCCCCTCGCGCCTCAACCAGCCTGCGGAAGCTGTCGCAAACCCGCCGGCGACGACACGGACTTCCGCAATTCATGGAATGCTCGACATCAACCCTCTACCTGGCTCAAAGTAAATGCTTTATTGAAAGCGGCCGACTCTCCTGTACCACTTGCCACCCCCCGCACGGCGGACCCACGAAATCCCCTTGTTCCGAATGTCACCAGGCCACCACGCACCCGCCCGGCATTCGCGCCAGCGCAGCCAGATCCCGCTGCGAAAGCTGTCACATGCCCATCGTACGGCCTAAGCCGAACCGGCTTCGCCAACCACTGGATCGGCATCTATCCGCGCGGCGAAACCCTGGTACCCACCATCCGCCCCTAGCTATATATAACTAAGCTAGCCCGCTCGCCCAGTCTCCCTATTTCCGCAGTTCCAACGCCGACGCTCGTATCTCCGCCGCCGCCCGCTCGTCACCCAGCCGTTCATAAATCGCGATCGCCCGGGCATACATGCCGCGTGCCGGAGCCGCCCTCCCGGTCGCCGCCAGCAGATCCCCCAGATTCCCCAGGCATACCGCCACCCGCGCATGCCATGGGCCCAGATTGCCCTCCAGAATCCCCAACGCGCGGCGCAACAACTTCTCCGCCTCCACGAGATTTCCTTGGGCTCCAGTCACTCCGGCCAGATTGTTTAAGGTAATCGCTGTCTCCGGATGCGTTGGCCCCAGCGCCTTCTCCTGCACCGCGAGCGCCCGGCGATACAGCACCGCAGCTTGCCGGAATTGGTCCCGCTGCTCCATCGCGAACCCAAGGTCCACCCATGCCGCTGCCAGTTCGGGATCGTTGGCCACCAAGACCTTCGCCGCCAAATCCGCCGCAGCCCGGTACCGCGCCATCGCGTCCCCACCATCGCCCCGCGCGGCCGCCAGTTCGCCCGTCTTTCTATATAGGCTCACCAACTCTCGCGATGGCCGGCTTTGTTTCTTCCGGATCTCGATCGCCCGATCCAGCAAACCCAGCCGCTCACGGCTGGGAGAGACTTCCGCCAACCTGGACAACACATCCGCCACCAACAAAGGATCTCCACTCTCACTCCCGGCAATCGCCAGCGCGCGCTCGAAATACCCCCGCGCCATCTCCGGACGGCTCGTCGATTCCGCAAAACGGCCCGCCTCCACCAGGGCTTCGGCCATCCGGAGGCTCGCCGGGCCCGTTTTTTCTGCAACTTCCCTCAAATGAATTTCGTAGAGCGGGAGCAATCGCACAGGGTCGCCCGCCTCCACCGCTCCTTGCAGTACCAGCGGCAACATATGGAAACAAAACAAGATCCGCATCGGCATTGCGTTTATTCCTTCCCAGTGTACCCGACTTTGGGATAGAGCTATGAACCGGTAGGTGCAGTACCACCACTACAGAAATACTCTTTTCCCCCCGATATGGGAGTGATACGATGAGTCACTACTGATTGAGGCGCCTGATGATCTTATTGCTGCTGCAGAAAAAGGATGAGACCCCGGAACGGCATTCCCGTGCCGGGCACCAGCAAGCGATCTGCCCCAACTGTGGATCGAAAGCGCTCGCTGCCAGCGTGTCGGACCATCGCTGGCTCGATGCCATTTTGCTCTTCGGCGGAGTCGCTAGCTATCAGTGCCGCGTCTGTAACAGGCACTTCCGCAGCCAAGGTGATTTCGAGGTGCGCCTGGCCGCCAACGGTCTGTCTGTTCGCGCTCGTCCATCCCCTTGATCCAACTTTCTGCGAGAACCTCGTTCCCGGCCACGCACTAGTTGGTCATGCAGATTCGTGTCCGGATCCGGTTCAAGTCGGTGCAGCGAACCGTCGTTTCCTCGCCAGGCGCGTCCCCTCACAGTAGCGACCCCGGTTGGTCTGTCTTTGAAAGAGCATGCCGCCGCTCCGAGTTCTACGCCCGCGCCTCGAGCAACAACGACTGCATACGGCAGCGCCTCCCCGTCGACCTCGACTTCTATTTCCGCCACCATCGACAGTTCCACAACCCGGCCGCCGCTCCCGCAAGGCCCCTTCCCCTCCACGCGCCTTGGCCCGCCTCCTCCCGTACCGTAGCCGCCTCTTCCTGGTTCGCCGTGGAAGGCGCCCTCAATCTCAAATCGCCCACCTGCGCCCAACTATCGGAATTCGCCCCCGAAGCCCTCGCGGGCCCGCCCGCCGCGCTCGCCGCCATCGCCCGCGCCATCCGGCAGAACCGCCTGAAGCTGCCCGCCCTGCGCTACGGCGCCGTCGTCTTTGAAAGTCTCACCGGGCCCCTTCTCGAACCCGCCCTCGGCCGTGAACTCTGGGACACCTTCCAGGCCCCCGTCATCCGTCAGGTTCGTGGCTTTCAGGGTGAGCTCCTCGCCATCGAATGCGAAGGCCGCCAGGGCTTCCACACGGACCCCGCCGCCGGCTACTGGGAGGTAGAGCGCTCCAGCCGGAACCGGCTCCTGGTCACCAGCTTTCTCAATCTCCTCTATCCGGTGGCCCGCCTCCGCACCCGCCTCGCCGGCGAACTCGATTGGTCCGTCTGCTCCTGCGGCCAATCGCACCCGCTCATCCGCAACCTCCGCTCCTGGGAAGCCTCCTCCGCGCGCCCCCGTCAACTCGCCCTCGCCGCGGCCAGTTAAGTCCGGCCGCGCCACGCGCACCCGCACTTCGCGCTAGAATGGCGTACCGTGCCTGACTTCAAACAACTGGCCGCCGCGTGGGCCCCCGACATCCCCGCCGCGGCTCTCGACAAAATCGAACCATCCCTCCAAGCCCTGGAAGCCGCTTTCCGCCCACTCACCGCGCACGTACCCCTCGACGCCGAACCCGCCTACGTCCTAAAAATCGAGCCCGAGCCGGAGCCCGGAGCATGACCATCGTCGAAGCCGCCGCTCTTCAGCAGCAAGGCAAAATCTCCTCCGCCGAACTCACCCAATCCGCGCTGCAAGCCGTCGCCGCCCGCAATATTCGGCTGAACGCCTTCATCACCGTGCTCGAGGAGCAAGCTCTCAACCAGGCGCGCCGCCTCGATGCCGAACGCGCCCAGGGCACCGTCCGCGGCCCCCTCCACGGTATCCCCGTCGCGCTCAAGGACGTCTTCTGCACACGCCGCGTGCGCACCACCGTCGGATCCAGGATCTGGGCCGATCACGTTCCCAACTACAACTCCGCCGTGGCGGACCGTCTCGAAGCCGCCGGCGCCGTCCTCATCGGCAAAACCGGCATGCACGAGCTCGCCTACGGGGTCACCTCCAACAATCCCCACTTCGGCCCCGTGCGCAATCCCTGGAACGAGGATTGCATCCCTGGCGGATCCAGCGGCGGTTCCGGCGCCTCCGTCGCCACCGGTATGTCCCTCATGGCCATGGGGAGCGACACCGGTGGATCCATTCGCATTCCCGCCGCCTATTGCGGAACCGTCGGCATCAAGCCCACCACGGGACGCGTCTCCCGCTACGGCGTCATGCCGCTCGATTTCACGCTCGACCATATGGGCCCGCTCACCGCCTCGGTCGCCGACGCCGCCTTGTCGCTCCAGGTCCTCGCCGGACACGATCCACGCGACGATTCCTCCAGCCGCGAACCCGTCGACGAATATCTCCCCCAACCCGGCGCTTCCATTCGAATGCTCCGCATCGGACTCCCAGAGAATTTCTACTTCGATCGCGTACAGCCTTCCATCGCGCGAGCCGTACGCCGCCTCGCGCAGCTCGCCGAATCCGAAGGCGCCATCGTCAAGCCCGTGCGAGTCCCGGACATGGCAGCCATCAATACCGTAGGCCGCGTCATCCTGTTCGCCGAAGCTTCGGCCACCATGATGCCCTATCTCAAAGACCGCTCTTTGTTCGGCGCCGACGTCCTCGCCCTCCTCGACCAGGGACGCCTCATCGCAGCCACGGACTACGTGCAAGCGCAGCGCCTTCGCCGCGTCTTCCAGCGCGAGTTCGCTCAGCTCTGGAGCGAGATCGACATCCTGCTCACTCCCACCGCCCCCAACACCGCTCCGCCCATCGGATCCGCCGAAGTCGAGCTAGGCGGCGAACAGGAAGACGTCCGCCTCGCCGCAACACGGCTGGTCCGCGGCATCAACGTCCTCGGTCTTCCCGCTCTCGCCATGCCCTGCGGTCGCGACGCAGCCGGTATGCCCATGAGCGCCCAGCTGATCGGCAAGCCATTCGCCGAAGCCACCCTGTTTCGCGCCGGCGCCGTCTTCGAGACCTTCGTCTAGACGCCGTGTTAACGTAGGCTGGACATGCTCTACGGGGTCACCATTTTCTTTCCGCGTTTCTCCTGTTCCAGGTGCAACCCCTCATCGCAAAGACCATCCTCGCCTGGTTCGGAGGCTCGGCCGCCGTCTGGACCACCTGCATGCTCTTCTTCCAAATCGCCCTTCTCGCCGGCTATTTCTATTCCCACGTCCTGGTGCGCAAACTCAACCCCCGCCAGCAGGCCATCGTTCACTCTACCCTCCTCGCGTTGGCGATCCTCCTGCTTCCTGTCATCCCCGGCGCCTCCTGGAAACCCTCCGGCACCGAAAACCCGACGCTCCGGATCCTCGCTCTCCTCGCAGCCACCGTCGGACTTCCCTATCTGCTCTGCTCCACAACCGGACCCCTCGTACAAGCCTGGTACGCGCGCGAACGTTCGGGCACGCCCTACCGCCTGTTCGCACTCTCCAATCTCGGATCCATGCTCGCCCTCCTTTCCTACCCTGTGCTCGTCGAGCCGTATCTCCCCGGACGCACCCAGGCCTGGATCTGGAGTGCCGCCTTTGTCACCTTCGCCATTCTCTGCGCGATGCTCGCCTGGCGCGCCGCCGCGGCTCCCGCCCTAACCGGCACGGCCCCTCATTCGCAGGACGACCCCGGAGGCACCCTGGAGCCTCCGCCCGCCGCGGCGCGAAAACTCCTCTGGATCGCACTCGCCGCCTGCCCCTCCCTGCTCATGCTCGCCGTTACCAACCATCTCACGCAGGACGTCGCCGCCATCCCCTTCCTTTGGGTGCTTCCCTTGAGCATCTACCTGCTCAGCTTCATCCTCACCTTCGACGCCCGTGGATGGTATGTCCGCAACCTCTTCCTCGTGCTCCTCGCCCCTGCCCTCGGTGCGCTCGCCTACCTGCAGTGGAGCGAGTCCCAGGATCCCGGCATGCGCTGGACCATCGGTCTCATGGCCGCCGGCCTTTTCGTCGCCTGCATGGTCTGCCACGGCGAACTCGCCCTCCGCAAACCCGCGCCCAGCCACCTCACGTCCTTCTACCTCATGCTCTCCATCGGCGGCGCACTCGGCGGACTCTTCGTCGGAGTCGTCGCGCCCTACCTGTTCAACTCCTACTACGAAGTCGCCATCGGTATCGCCCTCTGCGGTCTGCTCGCCTGGGTAGTCGCCGTCGAAGAGCCCGGCGTCCGCTTTCAACAGTCGGCGATTTCGTTCAGCTCCATATGCCTCCTGCTCGGCGTGCTCGGCCTTTGCTTCTTCCTGGTCCGCACCATGCGCGACGCCGTGAGCGGATACATGGTGGCCGAGCGCAATTTTTACGGCGCGCTCCGCATCCGCGAACAGGACAAAGGCCAATGGGAAGGCTACCGCTCCCTCCTCCATGGATCCATCAACCACGGTGAGCAATGGACACACCCGCAGCGCCGCCGCGAACTGCTCACCTATTACTGCGACGACTCCGGCATCGGCCGCGCCGTAAGGTCCATGCCCGCCGGTCCCCACAAAATCGGCGTCCTCGGTCTCGGCGCCGGCACCATGGCCGCCTTCGGCAAAGCCGGCGACGAAGTCCGTTTCTACGAAATCAATCCCCTGGTCCCCATCCTCGCCCGCACCCAGTTCACTTTCGTCCCCGATTGTCCCTCCCGCAAGGAAATCGTCATGGGCGACGGCCGCCTCTCACTCGAGCGCGAACCGTCCAATCAGTTTGACCTCCTCATGATGGACGCCTTCTCCGGCGATTCCATTCCCGTCCATCTCGTCACCCGCGAAGCCTTCGAGCAATACTATCGCCACCTCAAACCCGGCGGCCTCATCGTCATTCACATCTCCAACAAGTACCTCGATCTCGAACCGGTCCTCGCGCGCGTCGCCGCCGAATTGAAGAAACCCGTCCGCGTTTTCGAGTCCGACGATGACGAAAGCGGCGATTGCTTCGGCACTACCTACGTCCTGTTCGCCAATCAGGAATCGCGCTTCAATCACCCCGCCCTCGCCACCGGACGCCCCATCCAGGCGCGGGACAACGTCGCCGTCTGGACGGACGACTATTCAAACCTCTTCCGCATCCTCAAGTAACGCTCGCGACTCCTACGGCACGCCAATTGCATTATCTTTGGTGGGTCGATGTCCTCAACCACAACAGCAGCCCCCGTCCTTCACCTCGAGAACATCGACAAGATCTACCCGATGGGCGAAAACCCCGTCCAGGCACTCTGCGACGTCTCGCTCGATATCTTCCCGGGCGAGTTGATCGTCATCCTCGGCCCCTCCGGCTCCGGCAAGTCCACCCTGCTCCACATCCTCGGCGGCCTCGATGTCCCCACTCGCGGACGCGTCCAATTCTTCGATCATGACCTCACCGCCGCCAACGAACGCAGCCTCACTCTCTACCGCCGCGAACACGTCGGCTTCGTCTTCCAGTTCTACAACCTGATCGCCAGCCTCACCTCGATCGAGAACGTCGCCCTCGTCACCGATATCGCCGCCAACCCGATGGACCCCGCGCGCGCCCTCGCGCTGGTCGGCCTCGCCGACCGCATCCATCACTTCCCGGCCCAGCTATCCGGCGGCGAGCAGCAGCGCGTCGCCATTGCCCGCGCCATTGCCAAACAACCGGAACTCCTCCTTTGCGACGAGCCCACTGGAGCGCTCGACGTCGAAACCGGACGGCGCGTGCTCGCGGCCATCGCCCGCATCCACGCCGAACTCGGCACCACCACCGTCCTCATCACCCACAACGTCGCCATCGCAGGCATGGCTCATCGCGTCATCCGCCTCAGCGGAGGCCGCGTCTCGAGCATTACCCGCAACACCGCCGTCGTCCCGCCCGAAGAGATCGCCTGGTGAACCATGCGCGCCTTGAACACCAAAGTCTTCCGTGACGCCGCCCGCAACGCCGGACAGGTCGCCGCCGTCGCGGCCGTCATCGCCGTCGGAGTGGCCACCTTCGTCACCATGCGGACCTCCTATCACGCCTTGGTCCGCTCCCAGGCCGCATACTACACGCAGTACCGCTTCGCCGACGTGTTCGCCAACCTCCGCCGCGCGCCCGATTCCCTTGCCGCCAGGATCGTCGCTATCCCCGGCGTCTCCGCCATCGAAACCCGGCTCGTCTACTCCATCACGCTCGACGTCCCCGGCCTCCCCGAGCCCGCTTCCGGACGTCTCATCTCGCTCCCCACGGCGTTCTCCTCCGCCGTCGAACCCCGCCTCAACCGCGTCTACATCCGCTCCGGCCGCGCGCCCCATCCCGGCGCCCGCAACGAGGTGCTTGCCAGCGAAGCCTTCGCCGCCGCCAATGACCTTCATCCCGGAGACTCCATCCACGGCATTCTCAATGGCCGCTGGACGCGCTTCCTCATCGCCGGCATCGCCATCTCCCCCGAATACGTCTATGAATTGCAGGGCGCGGCTTTCTTTCCCGACAATCGCCGCTTCGGCGTCTTCTGGATGCCGCGTGATTCCGTCGCCGCCGCCTTCGGCATGACCGGCGCTTTCAACGACCTCTCCCTTCGCCTCGCCCCGGGGGCGAATCAGGAAGAAGTAATCTCCCGCCTCGATCGCATCCTCACCCGCTATGGCTCTCCCGGAGCCTACGGCCGCGAAGACCAGCTCTCGCACCGTTTCCTCTCCGATGAGATCCGCCAGGACCGTGTCACCGGCACCGTCGTCCCGCCCATCTTCCTCGCCATCGCCGCCTTCCTCACTCACATCGTGCTCACCCGTCTGGTCGCCCGCCAGCGCGACGCCATCGCCACACTCAAAGCCTTCGGCTACTCGAACGCCGCCATCTCCACCCACTACGTCCTGTTCGCGCTCCTGCCCGCTGGCCTCGGATCCGCCGCCGGTGTCGCTCTCGGAGCCTGGGGCGGTCACGCCCTCAGCCGGCTCTACTCGGACTTTTTCCGTTTCCCGCACCTCGACTACCGGCTCGATCCCAACATCGTCGCCGTGGGCGTCGTCATCGCCCTGGTTTCCGCGGTCGCCGGCGCTTGGCTCGCCGTCTCCTCCATCCTCCGTCTCCAACCCGCCGAAGCCATGCGGCCACCCACGCCGCCCGCCTTCCATACCGGGATCCTCGAGCGCACCGGCATCGCCGCCGCGCTTCCCCTCACCGCACGCTTCGTCATCCGTAACCTCGCCCGCCATCCCCTCAAAGCCGGCGTCACCGTGATCGGCATCAGCCTCGCCATAGCGATCCTTCTCGTCGGACGCTATTTTTACGACTCCCTCTCCTACCTCACCCACGTCCAGTTCGCCGTCGTCGAACGGCAAAGCGCCACCGTCACCTTCCCGGAAATCCGCTCCCCGAGCGTAGTTTCATCTCTCGCCAACCTGCCCGGCGTGCTGCGCGTCGAGCCCTTCCGCTTCGTTCCCGTCCGCCTCCGCTCTGGCCATCGCTCCTACCGCACCGCCATCCAGGGCATCCCTCCGTCACCCCGGCTCCATCTCCTGATCGACAGCAACCTGCGCCCTGTCTCGCTCCCCCCGCAAGGCCTTGTCATGAACGGGACGCTCGCCCGCATCCTCCGCGTTCGCCCCGGAGACCGCGTCACCGTGGAGGTCCTCGAAGGGACGCGCCCGGTCCGGTCCATCCGCGTCGCCGCTCTGGTCGACGAACTGATCGGCACCAATGTTTACGCCCAACTCCCGGCCCTGCACCGCATGCTCGGAGAAGCCCCTGCCTATTCCGGCGCATGGCTCGACGCCGATCCCGTCCTCTCGTCTTCGCTTTACTCCCGCCTCAAGGCCATGCCCCTCATCGACGGCGTCAACATTCGCGAGGCCATGATCGAGAGCTTCGAGAAAACCATCGCCGACAGCCTCCTCATCTCGGTCGGCATCCTCTCCGTGTTCGCCGCCGTCATCGCCTTCAGCATCGTCTACAACAGCGTCCGCATCGCGCTGTCGGAACGGAGCCATGAATTGGCATCCCTCCGCGTACTCGGTTTCACCCGGCGCGAAGTGGCGGTCATCCTACTCGGCGAGCACCTGTTCCTGTCCGCTTGCGCCATCCCCGCCGGCCTCGCCGTCGGCCATCTCTTCTGCGCCGCTCTTGCCAAATCGCTCGAAACCGAACTCTATCGCCTGCCGGTGGTGCTCTCCACGCGATCCTACGTCTACTCGCTAGGCATCGTCGCCATCGCCACGCTGTTTTCCACCATCCTCGTGGCCCGCGGCGTCTGGCGTCTTGACCTCATTCAAGCCCTCAAAACCAGAGAGTGAATCATGAAAAAACTGCTCCTCCTCGCCCTCACACTCGCCGCCGCTTTCTGGATCGTTCGATCCCTCCGCCCGGATCCCGTCTCGGTCGAAACCGCTACCGTCACGCGCGGACCCATGAGCGTTTCCATCGAGGAGGAAGGCGAGACACGCGCCCAGGATCGCTTCGTCGTCGCCGCTCCCATCGCCGGCCGTATGGACCGCATCCACCTCCGCGAAGGAGACCGCATCGCCGCCGGACAGACCCTCACCCGCATCAGCCCCCAGCCCCTCGACCCTCGCTCCCGCGCCGAAGCCTCCGCGCGCGTCGCCTCCGCCAAGTCCCTCTACGACGAAGCCGAAGACCACGCCAATGCCGAACAAGCCAAACTCCAGCTCGCCCGCCGCGAACGCCAGCGCGCCGAAACCCTCCATCGCTCCGGCGACATTGCGCTCGATCGCGTCGAACAGGCCCGCACCGCCGAAACCACCGCCGCCCGGGACTGGGAAGCGGCCCGCCATCGCCTCGAAGCCGCCCGCCACGACGTGGAAACCGCGCGCGCCGCGCTCAGTGCCGAAAGTCCGGCCTCCAACCCCGGTTCCGGCTCCGTCACCGTCCGGTCTCCCGTCGCCGGCCGGCTGCTCCAGATTTTCGAGGAGAGCGAGCGCATCGTCGCCGCTGGCGCGCCCATTGTCTCCATCGGCAATGCCGGACGCCTGGAAGTCGTCATCGACGTCCTGTCTTCAGACGCCGTCCGCATCCGGCCAGGCGCGCGCGTGTGGCTCGACGATTGGGGCGGCGATCACGCCCTCCACGCCGTCGTCCGCGTCATTGAGCCGCAGGCATTCAAGAAGGTCTCCGCCCTCGGCGTCGAAGAGCGCCGCGTTCACATCGTCGCCGATTTCACCGATCCCCCAGGACGCCTCGGTGACGGCTACCGCGTCCAAGCCAGGATCGAAATATGGCACGCCGGTGATGTCATCAAGATACCCGCCGACGCCGCCTTTCGTACCGGTCCCGCATGGACCGTCTTCGTCGCCGAATCCGTCAATGGAAAAACCATCGCCCGCCTCCGGCAAATTGACGCCGGCCACCGTGGCGACGAAGAACTCGAAGTCACCAAAGGACTCGAGCCCGGCGAAACCGTCATCGTCCGTCCACCGAGAGACCTCGAAGAACGGACGCAGGTCACTCCCGCCCCTACCGGCCAGCCAAAACGGGAAGAGATTCGCTAACCGGCAAGTCCCCTACTCTACCGCGGAGCATCGTCCGCCCACCGCTTCGGAGCCTTCCAACTCGCAGGTGGCGACGTCGACGCCTTCATCCCGTACGGCGGAGCCAGCTTGCGCCAATCGTCGATCCGCGCCGACAGTTCGCGGACCCGCTCCGGATGCGCCTGCGCTAAATCGTTCTTCTCGGTCGGATCCTGCTCCACATTGAACAGCATGTGCTTGGACTCGCCATCCCGGATCAGCTTCCACTCCCGGCTGATCAGACAGTGCTGCAGGTGGACGTTGTTCTGGATGGCAAAAAAGATGTCCTCCCGCGGCGTCCGGCTACCTCCCTGGATTTGCGCCCACAGGTTCACCCCATCCAACGGCAGCTTGCCCGCCGGCTTGATCCCCGCCGCCGCCGCCAGTGTCGGGAACGCATCCCACGCCGCCATCACCTGTGTTGATTTCGAGCCCGCCTCGACCCGTCCCGGCCATCGCAGCACCGCCGGCACCCGGATGCCGCCTTCGAATACCGACGCCTTTGCCCCGCGCAGCGGCGTGTTCCGCGCACCCAGGTTGGTCGGCCCGCCGTTGTCGGAAAAGAACAACACGATGGTGTCCCGAGCAATCGCTTCCTGATCCAGCGCCCCCAGAATCGCACCCACCTGCTGATCCATCGAGTCCACCATCGCCGAGAACACCCGCCGCTTTTCATCCTTCACGCCGGCATACCGGTCGATCAATGCCTGCGGCGCCTGCAGCGGCGAGTGCGGCGCGTTGAAAGGCACATAAAGCAAAAACGGACGTGACTTGTCCCGGGACTTGATACGGCGCACCGCCTCCGCCCCAATCAGCTCCGTCGAATACCCTTTCTCCTCGAGCGTCTTGCCATCGCGATGCCAATCGAGCCCTCCTTCGCGATCGTGCGTGAAGTAGTCGATCGCGCCGTTGAAATGCCCATAGCTCGAATCGAACCCGCGCGCCCCGGGGAAGAAGGCCCGCCGCTGATGCCCCAAGTGCCACTTGCCGGCCATCGCCGTTTGATAACCGGCCGCGTGGAAAGACTGCGGCATCAGGTGCTCTTCGAGCGGTAGCCCATAATCCTCCCACGGCCGCACCACCGTGTACCCCGTCCCCAGCCGCATCGGCCAACGCCCCGTCATCAGCGCCGAGCGCGTCGGCGAGCACACCGGACACGAATAGAACCGGTCGAGTTGCATGCCCTCCCGCGACAGCTTGTCGATGTTCGGCGTCCGGATCTCGCCGCCGTGGTACCCCACATCGGCCCATCCGAGATCATCGGCCAGTAGCACCACCACGTTCGGTGTGCCCGCCCGGCCCTGCGAAGGCGCCCGCTGCTGCGCCGCGGCGGCAAGCGGAAGAGAGAGAAGTGTGCGTCGGGTCATCATGTAGAGCATATCGCGATATAATCCGCCTTGATGCGAAAGCCCATTCCGGCATTGGCTCTCTGCCTCTCCCTCGCCGCCACCGCACTCCCCGCCGATTGGACCCAGTTTCGCGGACCCGGCGCCAACGGCGTCGTTCCCGACAACCCCGCCCTTCCAGACACCTGGAGCGCCACCGAAAACATCGCTTGGCGCACCCCGATTCCCGGCGCCGGCTGGTCCTCCCCGGTCGTTTCCGGTGGACTCGTGTTTCTCACCTCCGTCATCTCCTCCGCCGAAACCGAGCCGCCCAAAAAGGGCCTCTACTTTGGCGGCAATCGCGGTAAACCCACCGGCGTCCATCGCTGGATGGTCTACGCCGTCGACGCAAAAACCGGAAAGCCCGTCTGGGAGCGTGAAGTCCAAAAAGGCGTCCCCGCCATCGCACGGCACCTCAAAAACACTTACGCCGCCGAAACCCCCGTCGCCGACCGCGACCATGTCTACGTCTACTTCGGCAGCGCGGGACTGTTCTGCTTCGATCACGCCGGTAAACTCGTCTGGACCTACCGGGTCCAGCCCAAGGAAACCCGCTACGGATGGGGAACCGCCGCCTCCCCAGTCCTCCACCGCGACCGCATTTACCTCGTCAACGACAACGACGAACAGTCCTGGCTCGCCGCCATCGACAAATCCAATGGACGCGAGATCTGGCGCGTCAACCGCGACGAAAAAAGTAACTGGGCCACCCCCTTCGTCTGGGAGCACGACGGCCGCATCGAAATCGTAACACCCGGTACGCAGCGCGTCCGCTCCTACGACGGCGATGGCAAGCTTCTGTGGGAGTTCGGAGGCATGTCGTCGATCGTCATACCGACCCCGTTCGCCCGCCACGGATTGCTCTACATCGCCTCCGGCTACGTCGGCGATCAGGTCCGTCCCGTCTTCGCCATTCGCCCCGGCGCGCGGGGCGACATCTCCTTGAAGCCCGGCGAGACCTCCAATCGGTGGGTGGCTTGGCACCTGCCCCAAGGCGGACCCTACAACCCCTCTCCACTCGTCCACGGCGACTACTACTACACCCTCTACGACCGCGGCTTTCTCACCTGTCACGACGCCAAAACCGGCAAGGAAGTCTATGGCAAGGTCCGCCTCGATCCGGACTCCGCTGCCTTCACCGCTTCCCCCTGGGCCTACAACGGCAAGCTGTTCGCCGTGAGCGAGGATGGCGACACCTTCGTCATCCAGGCCGGTCCTGAATACAAGCTCCTGCGCAAAAACAAGCTTGACGAGATGGTGATGGCCACCCCGGCGATCGCGGACGGAAGTCTGTTCCTGCGCACCGCGACACATCTTTACCGCATCGGAGGCGAATAATCGCATGGATGTCTTCCGGGATAACCTGTTCGCCGGCAAGAACGCTTTCTTCACCGGTGGCACCAGCGGCATCGGCCTCGGCATTGCCGAGCGTTTCTCCGCCCTCGGCGCCACCGTCGTCCTCAATGGACGAAACGCCGCCAAGATGGACGGTGCCGTCGCCGCGATCCGGACACGCGGGGGCGCCGCGCACGGCTTCGCCGCCGATGTCCGCAACTACGCCGACATGGAAGCCGCGCTTACCGCCGCGCGCAACCAGGTGGGCGAGATCGATTTCCTGTTCTGCGGAGCCGCCGGCAATTTTCCCGCGCCAGTGATGGGCATGTCCGCCAACGGCTTCAAGGCCGTCGTCGACATCGATCTGTTGGGCACGTTCAACACCTGCCGCGCCGCGCATCCCCACCTCCGAAAGCCCGGCGCGGTCGTCATTGCGATCTCCGCCAATCACGCCGAAGTCGCCTATTCCAATCAGGCCCACGTCTGCGCCGCCAAGGCCGGCGTCGAGTTGCTCATCCGCACCCTCGCCATCGAGTGGGGCCCGGAAGGCATTCGCACCGCCAGCATTCGTCCCGGGCCCATCGACGACACCGAGGGTATGCGCCGCCTGGCGCCAACCGAGGAGATTCGCCGCCACGTCGCCCGCACCGTCCCCCTCCGCAGGTTGGGAACCAAGGACGAAGTCGCGGATCTCGCCGTCTTCCTATGCTCCCGAGCCGCGTCCTATGTCACCGGCGCCGCCTACGCCTGCGACGGCGGCATGGCGCTCACGGGAGCCCGTAGCCTCGGCGACGTCAGCTAGCTAGACCGTTATGGCCGCCGCGACAGGAATTTTGTTCTCCCTACTGAGTGGCGGCGGCCGTAACGCGGGGATACCAAGGGGGCGGCGAGCCCCCTGTCTAGGTAGACAATCTTACCGCGCGCCACCCGTTCCCAAACCGCATACCCCGGCGGACCATGCAAGGGCGGCGCCGCCGGCTTGAGGATACCCCGCTCTCGCAACACTGCCAACGCTTTGGTCAGCGGCTCCTCCTCCGAAAACAGAAACATCGGAGTCTCCACCACATACCGCACGCCGTTGGACTCGAGCAGCCCCGCAAGCTGCTCCGGCGTACCCACCGGAGGCCGCTCCGATCCGTAAAACAGCGCGTCCGGCCGATGCGGAAACGGCCGTACCGCCCGCCGTCCCGTGTATAGATACATCATCGTGTCGAGCCCGCTCGCGATCACTTCCCCATCCGCCGTGTTCGTCTTCACCCACGCGAATGTCCGCTCGAAGTCATGCCAGTCGGGTGGCCGCTCGAAACTCATCACCGGATAGCCGAGCCCCGCGTTCCTCGTGTTCCATTCCCGGATCACCGCAATGTTGGCGCCAATGGAAGTCACGGCCACACATACACCGAGCCACCCCAGATGGCTCCGCCACCGCGTTCGCCCTCCCGCTTCGATCGCCCCCGCCGCCACGAGCGTCACCAGCAGCGGCGCCAGCGGCGCCAGAAAACGATTTGGCGGCCACGGCCACACCAGCACGATCCCCAGATACATCGCGATGCTGAGCGACAGCACCGACGTCCGCTGGCTCCACCGCCCCACTGACGCGCACGCCGCGCCCCCCAAAACCAGCAGCGGCAACGCCATCTCCGCACCATACTCCCGCAGCCATGCCACCGCGCCCGAAATCGGCAGCGCGGCGATGCCCGCCACCGCCAGTGCGATGTTCGTCATCAGCACCTGCACGATATACCCGCCCGCCAACTCCGCCCAAGCCCCACCGTAATCGGTGTAGTAACCCGGACGAGTCGACTCACCGAACGCGCCCAATGCCGACACCGACCACGCCACCCACGGTCCCGCCAATACCCCCGCGCCCAACCCCGTCCACACGAAATTCCGGCGCCGCCACGCCAACATGCTGACTCCCGCCACCAGAAACGCGATCCCAATGGACCGGCACAAAAACGGCAATGCAAGCACCAGGCCCGTCGCGAAGCCCCGCGCGCGGCTCTCCCGGGCCTCCATCGCCCTCTCCAGCCGCCAAAATGCCAGCACCGTCAACAGCGCAAACGGCATCTCCGACATCGTCAGCGTCGAATAGTAGGTTGTCTCTGGTGAGGTGGCAAACAGCAGTCCGATGAGCAGCGCAACCGCCGGTCCGCAGTAGCCGAACCGCACACTGTACGCCGCCGCGGCCGTCAGCGCCCCGCCCGCCGCCATCAGTGTCACCCACTGCATCGCCACCACGTTCTCCGGAAACGCAGGCCACAGCCGCCAGATGCCCGCCAACAGTAGCGGATACAGAATCGGATACTTGGTTTGCGGCGGTGAGCCAGGCAGGTCGATCAGCCGATAACCCGTTCCCTCCGCCAATGACTTCGCGGTCGCCACGTAGATGGCATCGTCATGGTAGACGCCGGTCACCCCCGGTGACATTCGCCATGCGCCCATCGCGATCAAAACCAGGCCGGCAATCGCGGCTATCAGCCAGTCCGCGCCTCGCAGCGGGCGCCGTCTGGCCTCCCCGCGCAGAGTATAGCCGCCCTCAGCGGGCGTTTTTGACACGAGTTCCAGTGTAGCGAAACCACCCACCGCCCCGCCCGTCCGCCGCTCCCGGATTGATTGGAGAGACATGATACGATCGGGACTTCTCATGGATTCCAAAGATCTGGCCCAGTCCGCCGGCCATTTGGCCACCGACATCGAGTATCAAACCGCTCCCTCCAAAGACGAACTCCGCCACATGAGTCTGCTCCGCGCCATCCATCCCATCGGGCGCGGACAGGCCGAGGCGTTTCAGGAGGGCGTCAAGCAGCACATCGAGGCGCTGCAGTCGGTCTTGAGCCAGGATGAGGAACTCCGTATCTATCACTTCACCCCGTTCGAATCGGTCCGCGTACTACAGATCATGCTCTCGGCCTGGAATGTCGTCGTGCTGGTCGGTGTCGACCCGGAGGGCAATCCCACGCAGGTGGTCAGCCATATCCATGCCGTCAACTTCGTCTGCAAAATCGTCAAGATCAAGCCGGACCAAAAACCTCAGCGCATCGGTTTTGTCATGCCAGCCGCCGAGCCGGACAAACCCCAAGCCAGATAGACCGGCTCCGGACCGCTACTCCGGATAGAAACGCCAATTCGCCGTATGCGGGACATTCCGCAGCGACGCGCGCACCAGTTCCACCGGCAGCATGCCCAACCGCAATATCCGGTCGTGAAATTCGCGCTCCCCCATCCCGCCTGATTCCACTGCCTCGCGGCGCAGCCCCCGGAACTGTAGCGCCCCCAGCATATACGCACACTGGTAAAGTGGACCGTCCGCGCTCGCCACCGATCGCCGAACCTCCGCCGCCGCATTCTCCCGCTCGTGGCCCACCCGCTCCACCAGGTACGCGATCGCCTCATCCGGCGTCATCTGGCCAAGGTGGAATTTGAGCGAAAACACGATCCGCGCGCAACGGTGCATCCGCCAGAACAGCGCCCCGATCCGGTTTTCCGGGGTCCGCGGAAAGCCCCGGTCCCACAAAATCATCTCCCAGTACAGCGCCCACCCCTCCATCCAGAACGGCGTCCAGAAGGCGTCCCGATAGGGGCGGTGCCGCCGGTTCATGTACATCTGCAGGTAATGCCCCGGGATCACTTCATGCAGCACCGTGGCCCGCGAAAAGTGGATGTTGTTCCCGCGCATGCTCATCTGCTTCTGCTCGTGCGTCATGCCATCGGTCGGAAACGAGACGCTCAACTCCGGGCCGCCCGTGAAGAACGGATTGATCCGCTGCCGTTCCGGCGTCATCATCCGCATGCGCCACACCGCGCTCGCCTGCGGAGGCACAGTGATCATTCCGTTCCTGGTCACGAAATCCAGCGCCTCGATCACCTGATCCCGCACCAGTTCCGGCTGCTTGCCCGGCGCCGCATGCAGCGTCTTGACGTGCTCGAGCGCCTTCTTCCAATCCTCGCCGAACCCCAGATCGCGCGACGCGCGCAGCATTTCCCCGTCGCACCAGGCGAACTCCTTTTCCGCCATCGCGATCAGTTCTTCCGGCGTATACGGAATCAGCTCCGCGCTTAATTCCGCCATCAGAGCGTCCCGGCCAACAGGGTCGCCGATGATCGTATCCCGATCGTCCTTCTTCACCCCGGCCAGCTTTTCGCGGAGCAGTTCGGCATACGCCGCCATGTCTTTGTCCAGGCGCTGATACGGTTCCTTCAACCACCATGTGAATAACGGATCGTAGCCGTCGTAGAATCCGTACCATTCCTTCAGCGTCTGACGCAGCGAATCCACCGCCCTCGCCGCGCGGAAGGCGATGGTCTTGGTCACCGGCTTGTTGGGCGCCGCCGGATCCTTCGATATCACCGACGCCGTCAGATCTTTGAGCAGCCGGTCCAGGCGCACCAACTCGCCCGCCGTTTTTTCAGGATCCACCGATTCCACACGCTGCCGCGCCATGTACAACTCCGCCACCGATTCGCTGAAAGGCGCCCATGGACGCATCTCCTCGATGCGCGCCTGCTCATCCCGGGCTCGCCTCCGCAGAAAAGCAACCCGGCTTCGCCATGCCACCAGGTCCGCCTTGCCGTGCACGTCGAGCGACTCCGGCGCCACGCGGCCAATCGCATCCAGCCAGGAAGCTTCGAATTGTTCGAGCGCACGGGCGCGGACGAGAGAAAACGGAACCCGGTAGTAGCGCAGCAGGTTTTCCCGGTCTGCGGAATACCATTCGATCGGCTCCCGGAGGTCCTTGGACCCCGCCGGCCGCAAGCTCGCGATGTCGGGAGCCTCATAGGCAACCTGCGCCGGCAGCGCTTCGATCCACACAAGGAGGAGGAGCAGCAGGACAATCATCAGGCTCAGCCTAGCAGACCGAACTACCGCAGAATGCCGAGAGTCGTCTCCGTCAGCGAGTTCAACACCCGCACCAGTTCCGCGTTCGCCTCGTACTGGCGCTGGAACGCGATCAGCTTCACCGCTTCCTCGTCCAGGTTCACTTCCGTTTCCTGCGCGCGAAGCTGGCGGGCCTGGCTGAGCAGCAGTTCATGGGTGCGAGCGCTGCTCCGCGCCGTGGCCACTTCGTGGCCAAGATTCCCGGCCGTCTGGCCCAGGTATTGCGTGAACGTAAAGCCATCCAATTCGCGGGATGTGGCGAGTGACGCCAGTTCGAGCGCGTTGCCATTGCCGCCCGGCGCATCGATGGAGGCTCCCGCGAGTTCCTCGGCCGTAATTCCGGTCACCCTCAGTGTCGACGCCGCGCCCCCCGCCGCATCGAAAGAAAACAATTCCCCGCCCGGTTGATCGTTGCGGTCCAGCCCCGCCGTGAGCAAAGCGTTGACTCGCGTCGCCACAGACTCGGCCAAGGTGTTGAGTCCGCCCAACAGTGCCCCCGTCGAACCGTTACGGAAATCCAGAATGCCTTTGATCTTCCCCGCCGAAATCTGGGCGGTGACGTCCTTTCCCGCCTGGTCCCGCAATACCAGCGACGAACCAGAGGAGTCTGCCGAAATCGGGTAGTGGCGGTCGGCGATCACCAGCGGCGTCTGCCCCCCCAGTTGTACCGTGAAGGACCCGTCGTCGGCACGGATCAGGTCGAAGTCCACCAAAGCCGACAAATCTTCGAGCGCCGCGTGGACCTGCGCGTCCAACCCCGGATCCTCCAGCTTCCGCCGGTCGGATCGTACCTCGATGTTATAGGCCTGGATGCTCGCTCCCAAACGGTTGATCTGCTCCACGGTGGCGCCGATCTCGGCATCGGCGTCATGGGCCGCCGAGGTGATCGAACCCGCCAGAAAGCCGAACGCCGCCGAAAGATCCGAGGCCCGGTCGATCACCAACTGGCGCGACGGGATCTCGTTCGGATTCAGGCTCCACTGCGAGAATGCCCCGAATAGGTCGTCGAGCGCGCCCGCCACGCCGCCCGGTGCCGCCACGTCAAGCAGCGGCTCCAGACGTTCCAAATTCGACGCCGCTTGGGAAAAACGCCCCTCCCGCCCGGACTGTTCGTAGACCGACTGCTCCAGAAACGCCCGCCGGCTGCTCAGCAGCCCATTGTCCCCCAGGCCCCCAGGCAGCGCGTTCGGGAGGTCGAACCGCTTGGCCACCAACGACAGGTCCTGCTTCACAAACCCCGGCGCCTTCGCGTTCGTCACGTTGTTGCTCGATACGTCGATCGCACGCTGCACCGTCCGCATCGAATCGGCCACCGTCACCAGCGAGTTGAGCAAATTACCCATCGTGCACCTCTCTCTGTGAGACCCGGCCCCGGCCAACTCCGGCCGCCGCCCGATCTCTCAGCCCTGCGCCACCCTCGTCGCCGCATCGGGCCGGATCGCCAGTGACTTTCGCCCCGACGCCGTGTAGCTTTCCGCTGCCCCGTACATCTGCGCGGCCAACGAAAAACGCACCGAAGCGGCTTGATGCAGCAACCGGCTCGCCACGCCCAGTTCACTGCGCAGCCGGATCAACGCCGCTCGCTCGGCCTCCCGATCCCCGGCCTTCTCGCCCGCGACTCGTTCCCTCGAAGCCGCCAACGGCGCGCCCAGCCACTCCGCCGCTCGGCGCAGTTCCACCTCCACCCGCTCCATCGCTTCCGGCGTCGCCCGAATCAGATCCTCGATCGCCCGCCCGATCGCCGCCGTTGCCCGCTCCGCACCGCCCCCGCGCTCTACTCCGTTCACCCGTCCCCCTGCGTCCTCCTCCATCGCTCGGCCAAGCGCCGCCAGTCCCTCCCCATTCACTAGAATCCCGCCTGCTCGGATTCCGCGATGATACTCCGGCTCAACTGCAACGGATCGATCTCATAGCTCCCACTCGCCACCACCGCCGCCAGCGCCCCGATCTTCGCCTCACGCTCTTCCGCATCCGGTTGGTTCACCCTTACCTGTTGGCTCAACGACGATAGACTCACCTCATCGGTCGATGCGCTCGAACCCCCTACGGGCTTCGACCCGCCGGAACGCTCCAGGTACGCGGCTCGCGCCGCCTTCGCCGCTTCCTGCGTCTCCACTGCCTTCGTCTTCGCGTCCGGCTGTGGCGGTTGTACGTTTGTGTTTTGTATTTTCACGAACTTATCACTCCCCCTTCATATCGGCCCACCTCTCCCCTCCCTTTAACCCATCCCCCAGCCGGAAATTTTCCCCGCCATCGGAACTACTTTCAACATTGTCCCGTATAGTATGAACAGGAGGCTGTTTTGATTCGTTCTTTGTGTGTCGTATTCTTCGCCGCTGGCTTCGCGCTCGCTGCTCCAGCCGCAACTACCCCCTCCTTTTTCAGAGACGTCGTTCCGGTTCTGCAAAAGAATTGCCAGGGATGCCATCGTCCAGGAGAGGCTGCCCCCATGTCCCTGCTGACCTACGAGCAGGTTCGCCCATGGGCAAAAGCCATCAAGGAAGCCGTTGCCAACAACCGTATGCCCCCATGGTTTGCAGACCCGCACGTCGGCAAATTCGCCAATGACCGGTCCATGCCGGAAGCCGACCGCAAGACCCTCTTCGCCTGGATCGACTCCGGCGCCAAACCCGGCGATCCTGCCGATGCCCCGGCGCCCCTCACCTTCGCCGACGGCTGGGCCATCGATACCCCCGACGCCGTCTACGAAATGCCCGCGCCGTACGACGTCCCGGACTCGGGCACCATCGAGTATACCTACTACATCGTTCCCTCCGGCTTCACCGAAGACAAATGGGTCACCATGGCCGAGGCCCGGCCCGGCAATCGCTCCGTCGTCCATCACATCATCGTCTTTTCCCGCGACCCGAACTCGAAGTGGCTTCGCAATTTTCCCGTCGGCGAAGCCTTCGTCCCCAACCGGAAATCGGAAGGCGGCATGAGCGGCGAGTTCATCACCGGCTACGCGCCCGGCCTCCCTCCGGAAGCGCTCCGCCCCGGCCAGGCCAAGCTCATCAAGGCCGGTTCGGACCTCGTCTTCCAGATGCACTATACCGCCACCGGCAAAGCCGCCCGCGATCAATCGAAAGTCGGCATCGTCTTCGCCAAACAGCCCCCCAAGCAGCGCGTCATGACCCTCGCCGCCGCCAACAGCCGGTTCGTCATTCCCCCCGGCGCCCCCAATCATCGCGTCGAAGGCTCCATCACCCTTCACGCCGACACCGAACTGGTCGGCCTGCTCCCCCACATGCACCTGCGCGGTAAAGCGATGGAGATGCGTGCCGTCTACCCCACCGGCGAGACCGAGAAATTGTTATGGGTCCCCCGTTACGATTTCAACTGGCAGCTCTGGTACCAGCTCCCGGTCGGCAAAGTGCTCCCCAAAGGCACCCGCATAGAAGCCACCGGCTACTTCGACAACTCGCCCAACAACAAGAACAATCCCGACCCCAACGCCGAGGTCCGCCACGGCGACCAGAGTTGGGAAGAAATGATGATCGGCTTCTTCAACGTCGCCTTCGACGCCAGCGTGAAGCCCGTCGACATTCTGCGGGCGCCAAAAAAGGACGCCGCAAACAGGACCGGTGCCGGCGAATAAACTCCTCCTCGTCGTCACCGGCGGGGTCTTTCTTTGGGTGGCGGTTCCTCCGGCCGCCGCCCATGACCCCGTTACCACCAAGCTCACTTGGTCCCGGGACATCTCCCGCATCGTCTACAAACACTGTGTAACCTGCCATCGCCCCGGAGGCAGTACGCCCATGGCCCTCCTCGATTACGCCGAAGCCCGTCCCTGGGCCAAAGCCATCAAGGAAGAGGTGCTCGAACGCCGCATGCCTCCCGCCGCCGCCATGCAGGGCTTCGGCGAATTTCGCGACAGCGGCTCTCTGTCTCAGGAGGACATTCATCTCCTTGCGGACTGGGTCGAAGGCGGCGCCCCCGAAGGCGATCCCGCTTTTCTGCCCCCCAAGCCCAAGCCCGCCCCCCACTCCACCGTCTCCGCCCGAACGCCCCTCCCCGCCCGTCTCAACGCACCCATGAGCCTCCACGCCATTCGCCTGGAAGGCCTCCATGAAGGCGGCTCGCTCCAGGTCGTCGCCCTCACACCCACCGGTGTCGTCGCACCGTTGCTGTGGGTCTACAACTACCGCGACAAATACAACCGCAATCGGACCTACCTCTATCGCAACCCCGTCCACCTGCCCGCCGGCACTCGCATCGTCGCCCGCCCCGCCGCCGCCGCCGCCCGCATCTTTATTCGCCCAGACGCCGTACCGGAACCGTGAAGTTCACCGTGTTCACCACCCCGTCCCGCTGAAACTGCACCCAGATCCGATACGCCGTCGCTCGCGGAAAAATCACGTTGAACTGCACCTGCGGACGGTCCTCGGCCTCCGGGTACGCATACAGCGGATGGTCATGGATCACATCCACCAGGTCCTGGCTCGCAATCAGCATGTGCCCCCACGCCGCCAGATACTGCTCGAGCTTCTCTACCGGGCGCAGCCGGAAAAACAACAGCGTCTCCTGGCCGGCCACCGGAACCGCTGGCTCGGTGATCAGCTCCACGTCCAGGTTGGCGGCGTGCTTCACACCCTGGTCCGCCGCCAGGCGCACCGGTACCCCCGGATGGTCGACCGCTCCCCCGGTGAAAACCGTTCGCATCAGGAACTGCGGTGTTGCCCCGCGCGGATACGCATCCGCCACCAGACGATACGCGCCCTCACGCGGCAGCACCCCATGCCACGCAAACAGGCCGTCAGCCAATCGCTCCGGATGCTCGTGCGCGAACCACCCCAGATCCTCATGCAGCACGAACAAATGGAAGATCCGCTCGTGGACGATCTCGAAATCCGACACCGCTTCGCCGCTCCCAGGGTCCAGAAACCGGAATTCGAAGCGAGTCGTCCGGCCCGGTTGCGGAACCCGTGGAATCGTCCGCAACTCCAGGCGATATTGCTCCGGATCGGGCAGGTTCGCCACCAGCTTCATCCCGCAGCGCGAACATTTTCCCGGACCCGCCGCCCGCACGTCCCGGTCCATCGGGCAGATGAACTCATCCTTGGGCGGCGCCTGCCCGCGGGCCACCATACCGTACGCGCCGCCCGCCCCCGCCGCGACGAAGTCCCGCCGTTTCACGACACCGGTTCGAACGGCCAGATCCGCGTTGTCGAGTACCCGCCATCGACGGCAATGCACTGGCCCGTGATGTAGTTGGCCCCCGGCGACGCGAGAAACACCGCCGTCGCCGCGCAATCTTCCGGCGTCCCCGGGTTCGGATTCGCCTGCGCGCCTTCCAGCCAGTCCTTCATGATCTTCGGCTGCCACATCGCCCGGTTCAGATCCGTGATGATGAAGCCCGGTGCGATGCAGTTCACTTGAATATTGTGCCGGCCCCATTCCGCCGCCAACACCCGCGTCAGGCCCCACAACGCGCTCTTGGTCATGTTGTACACCGCGAGGTATGGGAGGCCCAGAATCGACATCAGGGAACCGATGTTCACGATCTTGCCCCCTTGGCCGCGGTCCACCATCTTCTTCCCGATCCCACGCGTGAGCTCGAAAATGCCATGCAGGTTGGTCTGCATGATGCGGTCGTACTCTTCCTGCGTGAAGTCCTCCACACGCTTGCGGACGTTGGTGCCCGCCACGTTCACCAGGATGTCGGCGTGCCCCCACTTCTCAATGCAGTTTTGAATGGACGCGTTGTCGGCGACATCGAGCGAAAACGCCTCCGCCGAATACCCCTCGGCCTTGATGGCGTCCACTTCCTTCTGCAGCTTTTCCGCCGAACGCGCGGCGAGCACCGTGTGCGCGCCTGCCGCCGCTAATTCCTGGGCGATGGAGAGGCCGATGCCTCGGGAGGCTCCGGCGACGAGCGCGGTCTTTCCGGATAGATCGAATGGGCTTTTTCGTGGCATAGAAATCACTAGTGTATCGCGGCCGATGCCGCAAGGACGCACCACCCCGGCATCCAACGTGCTCACCGTACGCGCATGAGGAAAATCGCCATCGTCATACTGCTGCTGATCCTCGGCGCCGCTTGGGCTCTGCAAGGCTCCCGTGCGCAGTTCATCCTCGGAGGCGCTCTCATCAACGCCGGATACCGCCTTCAGGACCCCCTCACCCCATACGACTTCGCTAACCCCGAGGCCACAGCCCTCCAAATCTGGGACGAGTTCATCCACCATAACCAACTCGCCGCCACCGTCCGCTCCCGCTGGCCCCGCACCGCCCGCCACCCCGTCGTCGCCCTGGTCGCCTGCATGGATGGACGCCTGGACTCCAATGAAATCGCCGGTGACACGCGCCGTTACTACTACGTCGTCCGCCTCGCCGGATCCGTCCTCTCCGCCAAAGAGGAGGAAATGCTAGAACTCGCCGTCGCCAACGGCGTCAAGGTCGTCGTCTTCACCACCCACTCCGATTGCGCCGCCGAGAAGGCAGCCGCCGATCCTGCCACTCGCGCCGCGTTCCCCAATCTGTCCGCAGCCGTCGACGAACGCCAGGCCCGTTTCGACGAATTTCTCGCACGGCCCAGAATCCAAAAAGAGATCGCCGCCCAGGCCCTCGTCGTGAAATGGATGGATCTCGACACTCTCACTGAGCGTGTTACGCCCCACTTGACGTCGCGATAAACCCCACCCGCGCTCGCCACAGGCTACCTCGAAACCCTGCTAGCCTGAACAAATGAGCGAAACGGCCGATCCGCCCATCGTTACCGATCCCGCCATTCTCGGCGGCAAACCCCTCCTTCGCGGCACGCGCTTCAGTGTTGACTTCATCCTCGAGCTCCTTGCCAACGGAGCCTCCATCGCCGACATCCTCAAAGGCTACCCAACCATTCAGAAGGACGCCGCCGTCTCCGCCATCCAGTTCGCCGCCGAAATCGTCCGCGCCCCCTCCGCCACCGACATCGAGGAGCCCGGTCAATGAAGCTCGCCGATTTCGCCTTCCTCGCCGACGCCTCCATCCACCCCGGAGCCATCGCCTTCCTCCGCGAAAGCAATCTGAGCGTCGCCACCCTCGCCGAACTCGGGCTCGAGACCGCCTCCGACGCCCTACTGCTCGCCAAAGCCGCCGAAACCAACCGCGTCATCCTCACCCATGATCGCGACTTCGACCCCGCCACCGGCCCCTCCGGCAAGCCAACCCCCGGCATCATCTACCTCCGCCCCTCCAGCGCCCACGCCACCTTCGCCACCGGTATCTTCACCACCCTGCTCAAGGCCAAGCTGGACTTCACGCCCCCCTTCATCGCCGTCGCCTCCCGCCGCGCCGGCAAGATCCGCATCCGCTCCCGCTCCCTCTGACGCGATCTTCACCACCCCAGACGCTTCCGCATCTCCACGCCCACAAGCCCCAACAGCCCGATCCCAAAGCTCAGCGCCAGTTCGCGCCCCGTTAGAGCCACCGTCCCGAACACCGCCTGCATCGCCGGCACGTACACCACCATCAATTGCAGAGCCACAGCACCCGTCACCGCTGCAATCAGCCACGGATTCGAAAATACACCCAGCCGCCACAACGGCTCCCTCTCGGACCGCAGCGCTATCGCGATGGCCTGCTGCGCCAGCGTCAGAGAGGTCAATAACAGCGTCTGCCAGCTCTCCCATCCCCAGCGCCACCAGAAGTACGCCGGCCCAAGCGTCGTCGCTGCCAGCAGCGCCCCGTTGCTCACCGCACGCCATCCCAGCCCGCGCCCCAGGATGCTTTCTCCCGCGCTCCGCGGCGGCTGCTTCATCACACCCGGCTCGGGCGGATCCACACCCAACGCCAGCGCCGGCGGACCATCGGTCACAAAGTTCATCCACAGAATCTGTAGCGGCAACAGCGCCAACGGCATCCCGATCACCGGACCCGCCAGCATCACCCACAACTCCCCCGTGTTGCACGTAATCAGAAACTCCACAAACTTCCGCAGGTTCGCATAGATCACCCGCCCTTCCTTCACCGCCGCAACAATCGTCGCGAAATTGTTGTCGAGCAGCACCATGTCCGACGCTTCCCGCGCCACATCGGTCCCGCCCTGCCCCATCGCCACACCGATCGACGATCGCTTCAGCGCCGGCGCGTCGTTCACTCCGTCCCCCGTCATCGCCACAATCCGCCCGCCTCGCTGCAGTGACTCCACAATCCGCAGCTTGTGCTCCGGACTCACCCGCGCATACACGTAAACCTCCCCCACCGCCGACGCCAATTCCTCCCCTTCCATCGCCTCCACCTCCCGGCCCGTCAACGCGCGCTCATGCGGAATCCCGATCTCGGCCGCAATCGCCGTCGCCGTAATCGGATGATCGCCCGTGATCATCACCGGCCGGATTCCCGCCTCTCCGCACACCGCGATCGCCTCCCGCACCTCCGGCCGCGATGGATCGATCAGACCAGCCATGCCTAGCCATGTCAGGTTCGCCTCGAACGAATCCCCGGCGCCCGCCGTCACCGGAACCACACGCGCCGCCACGCCCAGTACCCGCATTCCCTGCCCCGCCATCGCGTCGTGACGGGCGCGCAGCCGCTCCCGCATCTCACCCGTCATCGGCTCGTCCCGCCCCCCCGTCCGCACTCGCGTCGATTCTTCCAGCAGCACATCCACCGCCCCCTTCACGAACGCTACCGGCAGATCCGAATCGCCATCCGGTTCTGGCACCCCGTGCGGCCAACCGTCCCGCCGGTGAATGGTCGTCATCCGCCGCGTCTCGGAACTGAACGGAACCTCGTCGATCCGCGGCAGCAGGCGCAGCACCCGTTCGAAATCCCGCACCCGCTCCGACGCGGCTTCCATGAACGCCGTCTCAGTCGGATCCCCTTTCCACTCCCCGTCGGACCCGCGTTCGGAATCGTTGCACGCCGCCGCCGCCAGCAACAGTAGTCCCAATGCGCCGTCCGATTCCGCCTCTTCGCGCGGATCGTATTCCCGGTCCGCCGTCGACGCCGCCACCACCCGCATCCGGTTCTGCGTCAGCGTCCCCGTTTTATCGGAGCAGATCACGCTCACCGATCCCAACGTCTCCACCGCCGCCAGCCGCCGCACCAGGGCGCGACGCGCCAGCATCCGCTGCGCTCCCAACGCCAGCGCCACCGTCACCGCCGCCGGCAGCCCCTCGGGAACCGCCGCCACCGCCACGCTGATCGACGTCAGAAACAGCAGCCGCACAGGCTCTCCCCGCCACCAACCCAGCGCGAACAGGACGCCCACCAACCCCAGCGCTACCACCGCCAGTTGACGCCCCAACTGGTCCAGACGTTGTTGCAGCGGCGTCGCCTCGCTCTCGGTGCGCTCCAGCAGTTTCGCCACATGGCCGAGTTCGGTATCCATCCCCGTCGCCGTCACCACCGCCTCGCCCCGGCCATAGGAGGCTACCGTACCCGTATGCACCATGTTCCGCCGGTCCGGCAGCGTCGTTTCCCCCTCCAACACCACCGATGCCGACTTCTCCACCGGCTCGGATTCACCCGTCAGCGCCGCTTCCTGCACCCGCAAATTCGCGGATTCGAGTAACCGCCCGTCCCCGGCCATCAACTGTCCCGCCTCGATCACCACCACGTCGCCCCGCACCACTTCCTCGGAGCTCACCGTCCGCAGCCGCCCGTCCCGCCGCACCGTCGCCGATGGTCCCGACAGCCGCCGCAGCTTCTCGAGCGCCTGCTCGGCACGGTACTCCTGCACGAATCCCAGCGCTGCGTTCAGAACCACCAGCGCCCCGATCGCCACCGCCTCCACCGCTTCGCCCAACAACCCCGACACCACCGCCGCCGCAATGAGGATGATCACCACCGTCGAGGCGAACTGCGACGCCAACACTCGCCACGGTCCCCGCGTGCCCGCCGTCCGCAGACGGTTCGGCCCGTGTTCACGCAGCCGCCGTGACGCTTCCTGGGAACTCAGCCCCGTCGACGCGTCGCTGCCCAATTCCTCGACGACGGCTGCCGCCGGCATGGCATGCCATTGCATTGTGGAGCCAGCCGCGTGCTAGTAACGCAGCACCGCCCCGGCCGCGCCTCCCTCGGGCACTTCCCCCCATGCGTGGCCTGAATTCCGCAGCGTGTCCGCAATCGCCGCGTTCACCAGATCGTCATTACGGCTCACGAACTCGCCGCTCAGGCGGACATGGCCAACGATCCGGTCATAGTCGCCCGCTACGCGCGCACCCGGGGCAAAGAACAGATGTTCCACACGCCCCGCTGCCGCCGCCGCCACGATCGCGTTCAAGTCGCGAGTCGTTCGCGCCGTTCCCGCTAGACGCTCATACAGCTCCAACGCATGGACTGCTTCCGGCGGCTTCCACTCAGCCACCACCGCACGCGCCTTCGCCGCCAATTCCCGTTCGCTCAACCCGCCATCCGGACTCTCCTCCACGGTCCCCCCATACATCCCGTTCTCGTCGTTGGCTTCTCGCCACGCCGTGGTCTCATCGCCCGTGCCGGCCACCACCAACGGCAGCTTACGCTCCCGCACCGCTGCCGTCACGCCGCGCCCCAGCGCCACGCAGTAATCGCGAAAGTGACGGTCCATCTTGTCGCGTTCCGCCCCCAACCCGAACGTCTGTCCTCCCGGAGAACGCCCCATATGCTTGTAGTCGGAAAGATTCAACGCCAGAAACTCTTCGAATTGGTCCGGCACGCCCCCCGCCACCGGCAATGGCGCGCAGTCCTGCTCATCGCACTCGAAAAAGCGGACCCGTTTGCGCGACAACGCCAACAACAAAAACTCCCGCGCAACGCCCAGCGGCGCCACCAGTGGTTTCACGTAAAAGCGCCCCTCCACCACCATCGAATCCCCCGCATCCCACGGCAGCCTGTACTGCGCCAACGTCCGCGCATTGCGAAATAGCGCGAAGCTCTGGTGATGCCCGGCGTTGAAATCCGGATCCGTCAGCAGCGCCTCCAGAGGTCCGAGCAGCACGCCCCGGTCCGCTTCGCCCTTCCCGCTACCCGCCAGCGCCGCATCGGCGTCGTGCAAAAGCGCCCGTAGCCGCACCGCCGCCGGACGCGTCCCCGAGCCGGCCCGATGCGGACCCATCAGGATCGAAATGCTCGCCCCGCTCTCCCCGGCCAGATGCCGCAGGTCCTCCATTGTCGGAATTCCACGCTCGGTTGTTGTCATAAGTGCATTCTCCTTCCTTGTTCGACTCGCCCACCCCGCTTACCGTTACGCAGCCTCCATGTCCATCGGTGCGCCCGTTTTCTTCTCCGGCAGCTCAGTCATCGTCGCCTCGGTCAACAGCAGCGTTCCCGCCACCGAAACCGCGTTCTCCAGCGCCACGCGTAACACCTTCGTCGGATCGATGATTCCCGCCTTCATCAGATCCGTATAGACATTCGCGGCCGCGTCGTAGCCCTCGTTGCCTTCGCTGCTCCGCATCCGGTCCACCACGACACCGGCATCGGCGCCCGAGTTCTCCGCGATCTGCCGCGCGGGCGCCTCCAGGCTTCTTCGCAGAATTCGCATTCCGGTCCGCTCATCTTCGCCCGGACACTGTTTCTCGGCTGCCTCCACCGTATCGATCAATCGCAACAGCGTCAACCCGCCCCCAGGCACGATCCCTTCTTCCACGGACGCTCGCGTTGCGCTGATGGCGTCCTCGAACGCCTCCTTCCGGTTCTTCATTTCCGCCTCCGAAGGCGCGCCCACACGGATCACCGCCACTCCGCCCGCCAGCTTCGCCAAACGCTCTTTCAGCTTCTCGCGGTCGTAGTCCGACGTCGTCTCTTCGATCTGCCGCCGGATCTCCGTGCATCGCCCCTCGATCCGGCTCTTGTCTCCTTCGCCCCCGATGATCGTCGTCGTGTCTTTATCGCACACAACCCGCTTCGCGCTCCCCAAATCCGTCACCGCCACGTTTTCCAACTTCACCCCAATTCCTCGGCGATCAAGCGCCCGCCCGTAAGAATGGCGATATCCTCGAGCATCGCCTTCCGCCGGTCGCCGAAGCCCGGCGCCTTTACCGCCACGCACTGGAGCGTCCCACGGATCCGATTCAGCACCAGCGTCGCCAGCGCTTCGCCTTCCACGTCTTCCGCGATCACCAGCAGCGAACGCCCCGCCCGCACCACTTCCTCGAGCAGCGGCACCAGTTCCTTCACGTTGTTGATCTTCTTCTCGTAGAGCAGCACATACGGTTCGTCGAGCGCCGCCTCCATCCCCTCGCTCTTGTTGATGAAATACGGCGACAAGTACCCCCGGTCGAACTGCATTCCTTCCACGACGTCCAGCACCGTCTCGGTCGTCTTCGACTCCTCCACCGTGATCACACCCTCGGCGCCCACCTTTTCCACCGCATCGGCCACCATTACCCCGATCGATTCGTCGTTGTGCGCCGACACCGCCGCCACCTGAATTCGCTCCAACCGGCTGCCCACCGGCCGCGACAGCTTCTTCAGCTCCGCCACCGCCGTCTTCAGAGCCCGGTCCAGTCCGTGCTTTAACTCGATCCCGCTCGCCCCCGCCGCTATATTCCGGATCCCCTCCGCCAGCATCGCGTGCGCCAGCACGGTTGACGTGCTCGTCCCGTCGCCCACCGCATCGCCGGTCTTTTCCGCTGCCTCGCACAACATTCGCGCCCCCAGGTTCTCCACCGGATCCTTCAACTCCACCTCTTTCGCGATCGTCACTCCGTCATTGCAGACCACTGGATGCCCGTACTTTTTATCCAACAGCACACATTTGGATTTCGGCCCCAACGTCACCCGGACCGCATTGGCCACCGCCGCCGCCCCCCGCAACAACGCTTCCCGGGCATCGGACTGAAAGAATAACTGTTTGGCTGCCATGGCAACGCTTACCTCAACTCCCTATGCAGCAGTTGACGTACCACTTCATTCCCGCCGTTTCGCGGGCAAACTCCCCCATCGCGCGCATCGGCCCCTGTGCCATTCCACCCACCGCCCTGCGCCTTTCCAGACACTTGCCGCCGGTCCTGCGATTGCATCTCACTCCCATGGAGGTGTGACATGCCTGAAGTCACCGTCACGAAAACAGCGCCTGAGACCCCGGCCTTCGGCCGTCCCCGTTGGATGATGCCGCTCGGCGAGGGAATCTTCGGCGTTTCCCCGTTCGCGCTCATGCGCGAATTCGTCGATGAAATGAACCGGTCGTTTACCACGCCCCTTGCCTCAGGCAATGGGACATTCTGGCCGGCGATCGAATGCAAACGCACCAACGGCACTCTCATCGTCACCGCAGAAGTGCCCGGCCTCAAAAAGGAAGAAGTCAAAGTCGAACTCTCCGGTGACTCGCTCATCCTGGAAGGCGAACGCAAGATGGAGAAGAAGGAGGAAAAGGAGGGCTGGTTCCAGTCCGAACGCCACTACGGCAAGTTCTATCGCGCCATTCCTCTCCCCGAAGGCGCACAGGCTGATCAGGTCAAGGCGGATCTCGCCAATGGCGTCCTCGAAGTGAAAGTTCCCATCGCCGACGTCAAACCGAAGTCGAAAGCCATTCCCGTCACCGAAGCCAAAAAGTAGCCGTCACAATCACGGCCGCTTCAAACGGAAATCGACAACCAGGGGTAAATGGTCCGACGCGAGCAATGACCGCCGGTTGATCTCGAAGTATGCCTTCTCCACTTCCAAATGGCGGTCAAAGTATGCATGGTCCAGCCCCAGCAGCGGGATGCCGGACGGATAAGCCCGCCGGCGTCCCAGATGCTTCCGCAAATCGTCGAATTCATTCGACAGCCGCCGCGACACCAATCCCCGCGTCCATTCGTTGAAGTCTCCCGCCACGATCCGCGGTCCCGAAATGTCAATCGCCGTCAACACATCTTCCTCGATCAACCGCACCGCCTGCTTCCGCCGCTCGAAAAAATTCGTTCCCAAATGCAGATTGAATACATGCACCAGCCCCGGCCCCACCGGGATGTCGGTTCGTAGCGCGCATCGCTCCTCGTGGCCCGGAACCGTCAGGTCGAATTGCCGCGACTCCAATATCCGCCGCCGGCTCAGGGTCACGTTCCCATACGGCGCACCCTCGTGCTTCCGCGCCTCCCCGATCGCCGGCCAATAGCTCAGCCGCTCGGAGAGAAATCGCACCTGATCCCCCTTCGCCCCTTCCCGGTTCACCACCTCCTGCAGCACCACCACGTCCGCGTTGAGAGCCTCGATCACCCGCGCTATCCGCTCGATGCTCGTCCGCCCATCCAGCCCCCGCGCCTTGTGGATGTTGTAGCTCACCAGCCGGAACGTGCGCATCCGGCCGCCCTTACACCTGGTCCTCGATCAGCGATGCGATCGTCTCCTGCGTCCGCCGCCACACACCCCGCCGCTTCCAGTCCCCAAGATCGATCCGCTCGCACCGCTCCAGATCTGCCTCGAAAATCGCGCCCAGTTCCGCCACCAGTTCCCGGTTGTGAAAGCACACGTTGCTTTCCTCACTCAGCGCAAACGAGCGGTTGTCGAAATTCGTCGTCCCCACCGTCGCCCAGTTCCCGTCCACCACCATCGTTTTTTGATGCAGCATCGACGGTGCGAACTCGTAGATTTCCACCCCTGCCTCGAGCAGCCGCCCGTAAAGCCGAACACTGTTCTGCCGCGCCCACCAGGTGTCGTTGTGCGGCCCCGCCACCATCAGCTTCACCTGCACCCCACGCCGGCACGCCTTCGCGAATAACTCGATCACGCCCGCGCTCGGGATGAAATACGGATTCGCGATGTACAAATATCGCTCGGCGCATTGCAGCGCCAAAAGATACATCGTCGCCGCCGCGCCCGCCCCCGCGCTCGGCGAACTAAGGATCGTCTGCACCCGCACCTCTCCCACCCGGTCCGGCAGCGGAAACACACCGCTGCCCGTCACCATCTCCCCGGTCGTGATCAGCCAATTCTGCGCGAAGCCCGCCTGCAGCGCCAACGCCGCTGGGCCCTCGATCGATACCGCCACGTCTCGCCACTCCGTCGCATCCCGAGCGCTCCCCAACCACTGGTCCGCGATCCCCGCCCCTCCCGTGAACACGATCCTGCCGTCCACCACCAGCGTCTTTCGGTGCGTGCGCAAATTCGCCCGATCCAGCGTGTACCAACGCACCGGATGGAACCACGCCAATTGCACACCGCCCGCCTCGAGCACGCGCAGCGTCCGCTCCCCAAGCGACGCTGACCCGATACCGTCCACCAGCAGCTTCACCGAGACGCCGCGCCGCGCCCGCTCCGCGAACGCCTCCGCGAAACGATCCCCCACCTGCCCGTCCCAAAAAATGTATTGCTCCAGCGTGATCGATTCCACCGCCGATTCGATCGCCTCGAGCATCGCCGGATAGAACTCGTCTCCGTTGTTGTAGATCGTCACCCGGTTGCCTTCCACCAGCGATGTCCCCGTCAACCCCTCCATGCTCCGCAGAAATTCCGGCGAACCCGTCGTCAGCGCCGTCTCGATCGGAAACGCCGCCGGATGATACGACGGCGTCGTGTGATAGAACACCAGCGCCGCCAGCCCCGTCGGTATCGCCAGATACCAGTGATCGGTCCCCACCAGCGCCACCGCCGCGCCCGTCCACGCCCACCATGCGCGTATCCAGAACCGGACCCGGTCGCCGAATTCGTACACGCCCAGCCGCTTCGGCCGGGGGCGCCGCGGAGACAGCCGGTAGAGCTGCTCCCGAGGCACCCGGGGCTGCAGCCATCGCCGTGACTCTTTCGGACTCGGGCCTGACCCCGAACCCGGGCTCGATCCCGCCCCGCTACCCGGCGCCGATACGTCGCTCACACCCATCGGCACTCATTGTCGCGCACTACGCGCGCCCCCCCTCAAGCCGCCAGCATCGGCGTCTGCTGCTCCATCTCCGCCGTCTGGCACACCACGCACATCTCCGCCCACGGCAGCGCATCCAGCCGCGCCTTCGGAATCACACCGCCGCATCCCGCGCAGACTCCATAGCTGCCCCCTTCGATCCGCCCCAGCGCCTCCTCCACCATCCGCAACTCTTCCACCTCGATCGAATCAACTCGGCTCGAAACGAATTCCTCATGCACCAGTGGCGCCCACTCATCCGCGGTGTATCGCTCCGTCGGCGGCTCGCCGGGAACGGGCAGCATCCCCAGGATGCGCTCGCGCTCGGCCAGGAGTCTCGCTCGCAGTGCTTTCCGATCGGGTCTTCCGTTTTTTTTCCTCATGGCCTTCTCCCTCCTTTGGGAGAATGGTCAAAGCACGTTCACTGCCATTTATGGGCACGCCTCCATCGCCGACCATGACCGCGCAAGACCAATTCCGCGACCGCCGCCTTGCCATGCGCCTCTCCCTCCTCGTCGGCTTCGGGATGCTCGCCGGTAAACTCGCCGCCTACCACCTCACCAACTCCGCCGCCATCCTCTCCGATGCCGCCGAAAGCGTCATCCACGTCGCCGCCGTCGCCTTCGCCGCCTTCAGCCTCCGCCTCTCCTCCAGACCCGCCGACGGCGATTCCCCCTATGGCTACGAACGCATGACTTTCTTCTCCGCCGGCTTCGAAGGCGGAGCCATCACCGTCGCCGCCTTCTGGATCATCTACGCCGCCATCGAAAAATGGCGCGCCGGCCTCGTCCTCGAACAAATCGGCCTCGGCGCTCTCCTCACGCTCGCCGCCTCGCTCGTCAATCTCGCTCTCGGCTGGTACCTCATCCGCACCGGACGCCGCACCCGCTCTCTGATTCTCGAAGCCAACGGCAAACACGTCCTCACCGACAGTTGGACCAGCTTCGGCGTCGTCGCCGGGCTCATACTCGTCCTCATCACAGGCTGGAAACCCTTTGACCCCCTGGTCGCCATTGCCGTCGCCCTCAACATCCTCTGGACCGGCGCCGGTCTCATCCGTACCGCCGTCCGCGGACTCCTTGACCTGCCGGACCAGGCCCAGCGCGCCGAAATCGAACAACTCGTCTCCACCCTCGGCCGCGAAATGGGCATGAGGCACCACCGGCTCCGCTTCCGCGACACCGGCTCACGCGTCATCGTCAGCCTCCATCTCCTGTTCCCAGCCAGCGAAACCATCGGTAGCGTCCATCGCCGCGCCACCCTATTCGAGCAGGCCATGGAAGCGCGCGCCCCATTTCCCCTCGAAGTCATCTCCCACCTCGAGTCCATCGAAGACCACGAGGATCTCCACCCAAATGAAAAACCGGACTTCACGCCCTGACCGAACCATAACCGCTCGGACCGCAACTAAATCCCTGTTCGTTGGTTAAACTTTGTATATATGTTGCGAGTCCTGTTGCTTTTGGTGCTCTCGGCCTCCCTGTTCGCGCAGCCCCCGGTCATCAACCCACGAGGAGTCCGCAATCCCATAACCTGGGAGCCCGCTCCCAGCCGCGTCACTCCAGGAGGACCCATTCTCATTGAGGGCATCAACCTCGGCCCCATCGAAGGCGTCACTGCCGAAGGCAATCCACTCCCCATGAAGCTCGCCGAGCCCGAAGTCGAGGTCCTCATCAACGGACGCCCGGCTCCCCTGTTCTCCATCGGGCCCACACGCATCCTCGCCCAGGTGCCCTGGGAGATCAATGGTGGCGGCGGGCAAGGAAATCTCGCTCAGGTCGTCGTGCGCCGCGGCGAACAGCGCAGCCGCCCCGCCACCGTCCGCATCGTCAATACCCTCCCGGGCATCCGCACCGCCAACAACCTTGGCTTCGGTTCCGCCGGAACCCGCGACGGCAGCCTGCTTCGCCTTTCCATGTCCGGCCTCGGCCCCACCGACCCCGCGCCGGAAACGGGAGCGCCTGCCTCGGAGGAGGCGCTCCCTCGCATTGCCCTGCGCTCTTTCATCGGAGGACTCCCCGCCAAACTCGAAGCCCGCTTGTCCCCCACCAACGTCGGTGAGTACGACGTCGCCATCCAGGTCCCCGCCGACGCCCAACCCGGTGACATCGTCACCGTCGTCGCCGGAAACGCCGCCAGCAATCGCGCCCTCGCCGGCGACACCCAAGGTTCGCAGATCCAATACCTCCCCTTCCCCGGCGGCGTCGCCAATCTCACCGTGCTCCGCGCCGCGGACCTTCGCGGAAACTTCGTCGTCGCACACGGTCCGCGCGGGGACGATGGCTGCTTTCCTGCCTGGCTGTTCGACCTGGGCCGCGGCGTCTCTACGAAAATCGAGCCCTGCCTCATTGCCGCCAACCAGAACGCGCCCTCCCCGGTAGCCGTCAGCAACGAAAATTCCGCCCTCGCCGCTCTCATCGGCCCGGCCTCCGGCGACGCCGCCTCCGGCGTGTCCGCTCAGGTCATCCTCTTCCGCCCTGATCGCACGGAACCGATGCTGGTCGATCTCCCCATCCCTGTCTCCAATCTCGGCAATGGCCCCAATGGAACGATCAGCGCCATCCTGCCCGGCGCACCGCCCATCGTTTATCTCATCAACCCGGACTCGGGCGAAGTTACCGAAGGTCCGCAACCCGGTGCCGGTGGAGCAGGCGCAGGAGCAGGAGCGGGAGGACTCGGCGCCCTCCTCGCCAACCTCTCCCTCGATCTCGGCGACGGACTCACACATCCCCTCTCCGCCCCCGTCAATCTCGGCCAGGGACGCCTCGCCATGGTCGTCGGCAACGATCCTGACAAACCAACCGCCGCCAGGCTCGCCATCTTGAATCAATCCCTCGAAGTCACCGACACCCGCGCCTGGCCCGAAGGATGGGCGCCTCTGGTCGCCCTCGCCAACCCGCCCCCCGCCAACGGCAATCCCAACCCCAACGCGAACCTCGCCGCCCGTTTCCGCACTCCCCAATTCTTCGACACCGCTACTCGGACCCTGTTCGTGCTGAGCCGCAAATCCGACGCTTCCGCCCACGCCTGGGCGGCCTTCCGGGGCGCCGATCTCGAACCCTCCGCCATCGAATTCCCCGACGGCAAGTTCGCCGCGACGTGCCGGCCTCAGAACGTTCAGATGTTCAACCTCGAACTTTCGCGCCGCTTGGCTATCTTCGCCGCCGGAGCCGAAGCCACAGAGATCGCCAACCCCTGCCCCGCAACAGGCTATCTCCTCCTCGACTTCGCTACCCGCTCCGTCTCGAGCGTCGACCTTCCCGGCGCGGGCTCGGTCAACACCCGCAACAATGCAGGCGACGTCAATGACTTCCTTTACGCCGCCAATGCCGACCCGAGCAACCGCAATCTCACCGACACCCTATTCGTCCTCGATAGTGCCGCCGAAGCCGCCTTTCGGCTGGACCTTCCCGCCGGCGTCGCCACCTTCAGCGGCATCCAGCCCGTTCCCGCCCTCTCCGGACTCCTCGCCATCGCCACCAACCGCGTCGCCGGCGACGGAGGTCTGGTCTTCTTCGATCTCGCCAACGAAAAACAGACCGTCTTCACCGTCCCGGAAGGCTTCGCCTCCGTCGTGCCCATCGGAGTCTTCACCAGCACCCGCAAAGTCGTCGCCAGAGGTGTCAGGACAGGCAACGCCGGCACACAGTACCTCGTCTACGACATCGAAACCGGGGAAGCCATCATCCCCGAACTCCCCGAAGGAGTCGCCTTCGTGGCCGTCGCCCCGGCGGCGCCCGGCGGCGGAGGAGGAGGTGCCGCCGGGGGAGGAGGCGGTGGAGCGCCCGGTGGCGGCGGCGGACCCGGTGGTGGTGGCGGACCCGGTGGTGGCGGCGGACCCGGTGGTGGCGGACCCGGTGGAGGCCAGGGTGGGGCCGCCGGTGGTCAAGGCGGCGGAGCCGTCAGACCGGCCGCCGCCGTTCAAATCGTCAGCCAAAAATCGAACGTCGTGACCGCGATCGCCTTCAACGCGGAACGTCAGCCGGTCGGCATTCTCTCTCTGCGCGTTCCGTAAGAGCGTAACGCCACATCCGGCCGCGCATCAGCCCGCCGCGAGCGTGTTGAGAGTCCCCACCCGCGACGCCTCGTACGCCGCGATCGCCGCTTCCTGCTGAAGCACATACCCCAATTCGTCCACGCCATCCAACAGACACTGCTTCGAAAACCCGTCCACGGCGAACGTCACCGTGGACCCGTCCGGCAGCGTCATCGTTTGCGACGCCAAGTCGATCTTGACCCGCGCCCCCTCATCCGCCGACGCCGCCAGCAGCTTCCCATGCGTCTCCCCGTCCACCACAACCGGAAGCAGCCCGTTCTTCAGCGAATTATTCTTGAAAATATCCGCGAAAGAAGTGCTGATTACCGCCCGAAACCCAAATTGCGTCAAAGCCCACGGCGCATGCTCGCGCGAAGACCCGCAGCCGAAGTTGTCCCCCGCCAACAACACCTGCGCCCCACGCGCTCGCGGCTGATTCAGCACAAAATCCGGATTCGGCTCGCCCGCGGCGTCATACCGCCAGTCGCAAAACAACTGCTTGTCCAATCCTTCCTTCGTCGTCGTCTTCAAGAATCGCGCCGGAATGATCTGATCCGTGTCGATGTTATCCACCGGCAGCGGCACCATCACACTCTCGAACGGTTCGAACTTTTTCACAGTAGACTCCTTACGTCCGTCACAACTCCCGTCACCGCGCTTCGCCGCCGCCGTCAACGGACTGGCCAGGAACGTCCGCCCACCTTTGCCCTGCCGGCCCTCGAAGTTTCGGTTCGACGTCGACACACTATACTGCCCTGGCTGCAACTGATCTCCGTTCATCGCGATGCACATCGAGCAGCCCGCCTCGCGCCACTCCGCGCCCGCTTCCCGGAATACCTTGTCCAGACCCTCAGCCTCCGCCTGCCGCTTGATCACCTGCGATCCCGGTACAACCATCGTCCGCACCCGCTGGCTCACCTTCCGGCCCTGCAGCACGCTCGCCGCCGCCCGCAGATCCGACATCCGTGAATTCGTGCAGCTCCCGATGAACACCACATCGATCGGCTGCCCCGCCAGCGGCTTGCCCGGCTCGAGCGCCATATACCGCAGCGCCTTCTCGAGCGATTCCCGTTCGATGCGGTCCGCCACCGACGACGGATCCGGCACCGCCCCCGAAATCGCCATACCCATCCCTGGATTCGTCCCGAACGTGATCATCGGTTCGAGCGCCGCTCCATCGAGCGACAACGTCCGGTCGTACACGGCCCCTTCATCGGTCGGAAGCTGCTTCCACCGCGCCACTGCCGCGTCCCACTCCGCGCCCTTCGGCGCATAAGTCCGCCCCGCCAGATATTCGTAGGTGGCATCGTCGGGAGCGATCAGGCCCGCCCGCGCGCCTCCCTCGATCGACATGTTGCACACCGTCATCCGCTCTTCCATCGAAAGCGCCCGAATCGCGGAGCCGGTGAACTCGAATACGCACCCCGTACCCCCACCGATCCCGATCCGCGCGATGATCGCCAGGATGATGTCCTTCGCCGTCACTCCCGGTTTCAACGCGCCGTCGATATTGATCTGATACGTCTTCGAGCGCCGCTGCGGCAGGCACTGCGTCGCCAGCACCATCTCCACTTCGCTCGTCCCGATCCCGAACGCCAGCGCCCCGAACGCGCCGTGCGTCGCCGTATGCGAATCTCCGCACACCACCGTCATCCCCGGCTGCGTCAGCCCGTTCTCCGGGCCGATCACGTGCACAATCCCTTGTTTTTCGTTCTGGAACCCGAAACACGGAATTCCGAACTCCGCGCAGTTGGCCTCCAACTGCGCCACCTGGTTCGCCGCGATCGGATCCATGATCGGTAGAGACCGCGGCGTCGTCGGCGTCGAATGGTCCGTCGTCGCAAACGTCAGGTCCGGACGCCGCACCTTCAACCCGCGCTCCCGCAGTCCCGAAAACGCCTGCGGCGACGTCACCTCGTGCACCAAATGCAAATCGATGTAGATCAACGTCGGCGCGCCCTCGCGCTCCGACACCACATGCGAATCCCAAATCTTGTCAACGATCGTACGCGCCATAATCAAATCGCCTCGCAAACGGCCGCTCCCACCTCCGCGGTGGTGGCCGGTGTGGATTTCGGTCTCAGGTCCGCCGTCACATGCCCGCTGTTCAATACCGCCTCCATCGCGGCATTCACACGCGCGGCCTCTTCCTTCAACCCGAAACTGTACTCGAGCATCGCCGCCACGGACCCGATCGCCCCCAGCGGAGTCGCCTTGTTCTGTCCCGCGATGTCCGGTGCGGACCCATGCACCGGCTCATACAACCCCACCCATGCCCCCGATGGCCGCTTCCCCCCAATCGACGCCGACGGCAGCATCCCGATCGATCCCGCCAGCACCGCCCCTTCGTCGCTCAGGATGTCGCCGAACATGTTCTCCATCACCACCACATCGAACTGCTTCGGATTCAGCACCAGTTGCATCGCGCAATTGTCCACCAGCAGATGGTTCAACTCCACATCGGGATAGTCCTTCGCCACTTCCACTACCACCCGCCGCCACAACTGCGACGTTTCGAGCACGTTCGACTTATCCACCGACGTCACTTTCTTCCGCCGGTTCCGGGCCAGTTCGAACGACATCCGCGTCACACGCTCGATCTCCTCCCACGTGTACGCCATCGTGTTCACCCCGCGGGACTCTTTTCCTTCGCCCGTGATCCCGCGCGGCGTCCCATAATAAATCCCGCCGTTCAACTCCCGCACGATGATCATGTCCACGCCGTCCACCAGATGGTTCTTCAATGGCGACGAGTCGATCAGCGCCGGATAGCTCCGCACGGGACGCAGATTCGCAAATACGCCCAGTGACTTCCGGATTCCCAGCAGCCCGCGCTCCGGACGCTTCTCCGGCGGCCAGTTGTCGAACTCCGGCAATCCCACCGCGCCCATCAGCGTCGCATCGGCCTCGAGCGCCAGCTTCTCTGTCTCCGCCGGAAACGGACCGCCCGTTTGATGGATCGCGATGCCGCCCAACAGCCCTTCCGACAAATTCGCCGTGTGCCCGAACTTCTCGCACACCCGATGCAGCACACCCACAGCTTCCCGCGTCACCTCGACGCCGATCCCGTCGCCGGGCAAGGTCAAAATATTCAGTTGCATTGGTTAATTGGAATAGAAACTATACCGGCACGCCCACAACCTGCTGCAGGAGCGCGGCGATCTCGTCGTTCCGGACGCCTTTCTTTCGATCCGCCAGTTCGGTGAACTGCCGATACACTTCGTCGAGTTGCTCGCGCGTCAATTGATATCCCAGGTCGGTACACCGCTGGTTCAACGCATGACGCCCGCTGTGCTTACCCAACACCAGCCGGCTCTCCGGTACCCCTACCACCTTCGGCTCGATGATCTCGTAGGTCGCCCGATGCTTCAAATACCCGTCCTGATGAATGCCCGCCTCGTGCGCGAACGCATTCTCGCCCACGATCGCCTTGTTCGGCTGCGGACCGAAAGTGATCGTCGACGTCAGCAACTGGCTGGCCGGATACAGATGCTCGGTCACGATCTTGGTCTCGAACGGCAGTTGATCCTGCCGCACCTTCATCGCGCACACCACTTCCTCGAGCGAACAGTTCCCCGCCCGCTCCCCAATCCCGTTGATCGTGCACTCGATCTGCCGCGCTCCCGCCTGCACCGCCGCGATCGAGTTCGCCACCGCCAATCCCAAATCGTCGTGGCAATGGACGCTCACGATCGCTCTGTCGCCCAGTGCTTTCACCATTCGCCCGATCAGAGCCCCATACTCATGCGGCACAGACCACCCCACCGTATCCGGCAGATTCACCGTACGCGCCCCGGCCTCAACCACCGCCTGGCAAATCGCCTCCAGGTAATCCCAATCCGTCCGCGTCGCGTCTTCCGCCGAAAACTCCACGTCCTCGACGTAGGTGCGCGCCAGCCGAACGGCATTAACTGCTTCTTCCAGAACCTGTTGCTGAGATTTCTTCAACTTGTACGTGAGGTGGATATCGCTCGTCGCGATGAACGTGTGGATCCGCGGCCGCTTCGCCTTGTCCAACGATTGCGCCGCCCGCTCGATATCGAGCTTCGTCGCCCGCGCCAGCGCCGCCACCTGCACCCACCCGAATTCGGCGGACACGGCCCGGACGGCTTCGAAGTCACCGTCCGAGGCTATCGGAAAGCCTGCTTCCATGATGTCAACTCCCAGCTCGACCAGTTTGCGAGCAATCCGGAGCTTCTCAGGAACCGTCATGCTGCAGCCCGGCGATTGTTCACCGTCCCGCAGCGTTGTGTCGAAAATGTAGACTCGATTGGACATGGGGTTCTCCATGGGTTTCTCGATCTACGCGGCCTGCAAGGCTTGTCCACCGTACCGCGTGCCCCACCGGCATGTTTCGCCGGGTTTCATAAGGGCGTTGTTCCCCTAGTATGCCAAGCCAAACTTCATTTGGCAAATTTATACTTCACCAAAAGATCATACGCACTCGCTATGGAATCCGATTCGCAAATACCATGGTCGCCTATAATTAATACCGCTTATGCCCACTCCGCGTCCACCACGTTCCCCACCGGAACCGCATCGCTCGACGCCGCATACCCCCGCCGAAACCGTTCGCCCAACTCCGCGATCCCCGCTTCCACCGTCTCCACATACGCCCGCCGGATCGCCGCGACCTCGGGCCCCGCCGGACCTTCCAGCACATGCGGCGGCTCACCCACATACATGTACACTGGCCCGCCACGAGCCTCCACGCCCTCCAGCCGATCGCCTATGTCGATGCGCGCATAAGTTTCCTCGTACGAATCGAACGCCGGCAGCACCGCCGCCGGAATCGCATACACCACTCCGTTCAACACGCACTCGGCCGGACGCACGTTGAGATACAGCATGTTCGCCGGAACCACCCGCCGCCCATCCGCCGTTCGGTACGAATACCGCCGGTTCGGATGCAGCGAACTCCACGCCCGGCGCCAACCCGAAATCGAGGCGATGAATCGGTCGCGCCCGTACGCCTGCCCCAGCGTCCGCTCCAGGTTGGCCAGCCGCAGCAGTGACCCATACCCGAACAACCCTACTTCGCCGGCCGCCAGTTCGATCGTCGCCATCTACCCGCCCGTCAGCCGCCGCACCACCTCAGCGCGGTCCCCGGTCTCTTGGAGCAGCGCCAATTGCCGATCCGCACCCGTGGGCCCTGCCGCCATCGTGCGGGCGTGCTCCAGGTATTCCAGGCACCCCAGGTGCTCTGCCTGCGGACGCACCAACTCGGTCAACTCGAGAACCACGTCGCGCGCCGCCAGCGCCTCATGCGTCGACGGATTGACCAACTGCGCCTCCAACCCATACCGTGCCGCCCGCCACTTGTTCTGCCGCACCATCATAGGGTGGTATTCGAGCTGGTAGGTCCCCTCCTCCACTTGTTCATCGAGCGCGCGCACCAAGGACTGGATCAGCGCGACAATCCCCAACGCGTCCTCGAGTGTCCCCGGCATGTCGCACACCCGCACCTCCACCGTGCCGAAGTTGTGGTGCGGACGCACGTCCCACCACAAATCGCGGATCGAGCCGATGAAGTGCGTATGCAGCAGGTGATTCACCAGCCACACGTACTCGCTCCAGTTGCGCATCACCGGCGGCATCCCGGCTGTTGGCAGATTCTCCATCACCTTGGACCGGTAGGATTGCAAACCGGTGGTCCGGTTCTGCCACCACGGGCTGTTGCAACTCAGCGCAAGCAGCGTCGGCAGATGCCGCTGGATGCGGTCACAGACCATCACGGCTTTATCGCCCGAATCCACGCCCACGTGCACGTGCAGCCCGAACGTTACCAGTTGCCGTGCAACGTCCTGCAGATTGTCGATCAGCCGGCTGTAGCGTTCATCCGGCGTCTGCCTCTGCTCCTGCCAGCGCGAGAACGGATGCGTGCTCGTCCAGAACAGCCGCAGTCCGAGATCGGCCACGATTCCTTCGAGCGCGTGCAACCGGCCGCGAAGGTCGGCCTCTACCTCGCCCACCGTGCGGCACACTCCCGTGTTGATCTCCACGTAGCACTGCATCAGTTCCGGCTTTACGTGCTTGGCGTGCTCGGCAGGCACGCGTTCGAGCACATCCAGAATCGAACTCGACAGCGCCATCGTCTTGGCATCCACGAGTGCGAGCTCCAATTCCACGCCGAGCGTCTGCGAGTGGTTCGATCGAAACTCGAGCCTGCTCATTCCAGTTCTCCTTGCTCCGGCCGCGACCACATCACCGCCATACGCGCCAGAATCCGCGCGCCGATCGCCAGCGCCCGTTCATCCACGTCGAACAGCGGAGAGTGCAGCGGTGGACCGCCAGCCAACTCCGAAATGCAGCCCAGCCGGAACATGCAGCCCGGGAGCGCGCCCAGGTAGTTCGCGAAATCCTCGCCGCCCATGCTCGGCCGCGCGATGGTCTGCACGCCTTCCGCGCCGGTGACATCCGCCGCCGCCCGCCGCGCCAGTTGCGTCAACTCCGCGTCATTCACCACCGCCTCCGGACCCGGCCGGAACCCCACCTCGATCCGCGTCCCCGACGCTTCCGCCAACCCGCGCGCCAGTTGCCGGATATGATCCTTCGTCTGCGCCCGCACCGGCCCGCCGAGGGTCCGGATCGTACCGCGCAGCACCACTTCCCGCGGAATCACGTTCGGACTCTCCCCGCCCCGGATCTGCCCGATCGTCACCACCACTGGGTCCTGGCTATCCACCGCCCGCGGCACGAACAGGTAGATCGAGCTGATCACCTGCGCCGCCGCCGCAATCGGATCGAGTGACTCGTGTGGACGCGCCGCATGCCCGCCCCGTCCCTCGATGCGGATCTCCAGCTCATCGCACGCCGCCGTGAACACGCCCTCGCGAATGCCCACCTGCCCCACTCGCCGCGACGGGTCGACATGGAGGCTGATGATCGCGTCCAACCCCTCGACGGCGCCCGCCTGGACCATCTCGATCGCTCCCTGGTTCGTCTCCTCGGCCGGCTGAAAAATCGCCCGCCACCGCACCGGCCACGGCAGCGCACCCGCCCGCTCGGCCGCCACGAGCGCCAGCGCTGCTCCCGCCACAATGGCGGAATGCGCATCGTGACCGCAACCGTGCATCACGCCCGGAACGGTGCTACGGTACGGTACGTCCTTGCCATCGGCGATCCGCAGCGCGTCCATGTCCGCCCGCATCCCGATCCTCCGCCCGCCCCCGCGATCCGGCTCCACGATCACACCCCGCCGGGTATCGGTGAGCCGCGCCGCTAGCCCCACCGCGCTCATCGTCTCCTGGAGGTACGCCGACGTCGCATACTCCTCGCCGCTCGGCTCTGGACAAGCGTGCAGCCGCCGCCGGATCGCCGACATCGTCTCGCTCGCGCTATCCACGAACTGGTCCACGGGCTCGAAGTTCCTGTCGGCCGTATCGATCATAATTGGCTTCTTACAAAATGATAATCACAACCCTGGGCGAGGCAGGCAGCGAATCATACGCCCCCGAACCCGTACACCGAAGTGATATGTCCGAAGAAGCGGTAGCTGCAAAAGCAATCGACCGCAAACTCATCGCACGGCTCCTTGTCTACGCCAGCCGTACTGGCGCAACGTCGTTGCCGCCCTCATGTTCATGATGGTCGCCTCCTGGCCTCCAGGTCATGGGCCCGTCCTCACCAAACTCGCCATTGACCGCTACCTTGCCCCCAACGCCAATCGCGACCGCACACTCGTCGACTCCACTCGAGCCACACCTCGCCACCGACCCCTGGTCCGGACTCACCCAAATCTCACTCCTCTTCCTCGCCGCCATGATCGTCGGTATGTTCTGCTCCTTCTGCCAGACCTACCTCATGATGCGCACCGGCCAACACGCCATGTTTGACCTCCGCCGGGACCTCATGGCGCACCTCCACCGCCTTGACCTTTCTTACTTTGACCGCCAGCCCGTCGGCCGCATCGTCACCCGCGTCACCACCGACGTCGACGCCCTCAACGACATGCTTTCTTCCGGCCTCGTCGCCATCATCGGCGACACCTTCGTGCTCACCTTCCTGCTCGCCACCATGCTCCGCCTCAGCCCGGGCATGACCGCTGCCCTCGCCGTCCTCCCCTCGTCCTCCTTGCCACACGCGCCTTCCGCAACGCTGCCCAGAACAGCAACCGCCGCATCCGGGCGTCGCCGTCGCCCGGATCAACGCCTTCATTCAGGAACACGTCACCGGTATGTCCGTCGTCCAGTTGTTCAATCGCGAACGCGTCGCCGCCGCTCACCTGACGTCGCCAATCGCGACCACCTCGACGCCTACCACGAAGCCATTCACGCCTACGGCTGGTTCTACCCCGTCGTCGAATTCCTCGGTGTGCTTCCGGCCTCGGCGCCCTCCTCGGCTACGGCGGCTGGCGCATCGAAAGGCGAACTGACCCTCGGTGTCCTCGTCGCGTTCTTCCAGTACGGCATGCGCTTCTTCCGCCCCATTCAGGACCTCAGCGAAAAGTACGGCACTCTCCAACAAGCCAAGGCCGCCGGCGAGCGAGTCTTCCAGTTACTCGACACCAAGGTCGAAATCAATCCGCCCGCCGCGCCCCAGCCCCTACCCGATGGCACCGCCCCCATCGAATTCGATCGCGTCTGGTTCGCTTACAAAAGACGAGGATTGGGTCCTCCGCGACGTCTCCTTCCGCGTCGAACCCGGGACAGACCGTCGCCGTCGTCGGCCACACCGGCGCCGGCAAGACCACCATCGTCAGCCCTCCTCCTACGCTTCTACGACGTCCAGCGCGGATCCATCAAAGTCGGTGGCGTCGATATCCGTAACTTCTCCCCCGTCGAACTGCGCCGCCGCTTCGCCATCGTGCTCCAGGACCCCTTCCTGTTCACCGGTGACCTCACGCACAACATCCGCCTCGGCACCGATGGCATCACGGACCAGCAGGTGGAGGCCGCCGCCCGCGACGTCAACCTCGGCGGCTTCCTCGCCTCCACCCCCGGCGGACTCAGCTACGAGGTCCGCGAACGAGGCGCCGGTCTCTCCACCGGACAAAAACAACTCATCAGCTTTCGCCCGCGCCCTCGCCCATGACCCGCGCTACCTCATCCTCGACGAAGCCACCTCCAGCGTCGATAGCGAAACCGAGACGCTGATCCAACAAGCCCTGGTCCGCCTCCTCGAGGGCCGAACCTCGATCGTCATCGCCCACCGCCTGACGATTCAAAGAGCCAACCAAATCCTCGTCATGCACAAGGGAGAGCTCCGCGAGAAGGGTGCCCACCAGGAGTTACTGACTTAGCGTGGAATCTACTGGAAGCTGTATCAACTCCAGTACAAAGACCAGGACGTGAAGCTGGTTTCCCGGACTTGGCGGCCACCAGGATCACCATCGCACTTCCGGACAACCAACTCCAGAAGATCCGAGCGCTCGTAGGCCCCGGAGGGGCCGCGAATATCTCCGAATTCGTGGAACACGCCGTCGCAATCGCACTCTCCGGCGTTCTCGAGTGGAAAGATTCACTCGACGACGCGCTCCGCCAAACAGGAGGCCCGCTCACAAAAACGCGATAAGGTAGCGCGACTGGCGTCACTTCTACACTTACGAGGGGCTAGTCGCTCTCAATGGAGCGTACACCTGGCGACCCGATCCCCCGCGAAACCGCCACCACAGCCCAGCGATTCCCGCGGCCTCTCGCGGCTCGCCCCCGATCTGGTGCCCTACTCGCCGTTTGACGCGATCGCCTCAACACCCCACGCAAATAGTCCCCCCCCACTACCACACCGCCGCCGCCGGTCCCGCCCCCACGGCGTCCACCGCCGGCAAAAACCGCTCATTCGGATACCCGCGAAACACCGTCACCAACCGCACCCCGGCCGCCGCCGCCACATGCTGCCCCGCCGAATCGTAACCCACGTACATCCGCCCCCGCGCAATTGCGGACGCAAACGGTGCAAACGCCCCACGCCACTCCTCTACACCGCTTCCCTCCGCCCCCAAACCCGCAATCGCCCGCGACACTCGTTCGGACTCCTCGCCTCCCGCTCCATGATCCACCAACAGTGCCGCCCGCCGCCACTAGCGCCTGCATCGCACCCGCCTCAAACCGGTCATCCACGCGTTTGGCCATGTTCCCCCCCACGCCCAAACTCACGCACACCCGCCAATCCGCCACCGCCGCGGCCGCCGGAGCCACATACGGAAACGCCTCCTCCACTCCGAACGCCTCGCCCATCCACGCCGCGGCCAAGCGCCCCAATGGATCCACCGATTCCGGCCGGTAACTCCGGCTCTCCCAGAAGAAATAACGGTCCTCGCCGGTCACCGGAATCAAACCCAGTTGCGTCAGGCGCGAATCCGCGTCGATCACGATCGCCCCCGGCCGGTCCACAATCTCGCGAACCCGCAGCCCCGCGCTCAACCGCTCTCGCAACCCCGCCGCCCGCCCGTACTCCACCGGCGCATGTTCCACACGCGCGTCGCCCGCGAACAACTCATAGTTCTTACGCGGACCCACCATGTGAATCCGTGCCCGCGGAAAACGCCGCTTCGCCGCATCCATCACCACACTGCTAACGGCGACGTCGGCGCCCAGTGTCACACGCGAAAGCACGAATACATCGCTCGGGTCCGGTCCCGAAAATCGCCGCCCCACGGTGGCCCGCCGCGCCTCCGCCTGCGGCAGCGTCCTCGCAATCACTGGCAGGAATAACTCCGCATACCGGTCCGCGTCGTCCGGTTCGAAGGAATCGCACAGCGGCTCGATGATCTCCCCGAACAACGCCGGCGAGTCCGCCCGCGCCAGTTCGTCCAACCGAGCCGCAACGTTCATCGGATCGCGTTCACAATCAATCGAAAAACACTCGAAACTCTCGTAAGCATAACAGGCGCCAAGGATACAACCGCAGCCTCGCTCCGAACCAATGAATCGGATTGCGGTACGGTTACTAACACGCTACTAACATGGGGACGGCAGATAGCGGCCAAAAGGAAAGAAGAAGTTAGAAATAACGAATATGCGGAACAAACCCAATCAACTCCTTTGCCTGCAAACAAACCCGAAAGAAACAAACCCGATAACAAACCCAATCGCGGCGTCTAACCCAAATACTTGGAAACCAGCAGCGACAGCTTCTCCCGCGTCGCCTCCGGAATCGCCTTTTTGTCCGTGATCAACGCATGCGCCAAGGCGGACTTCGCCTTCGTCTCCCGCTCCTTCGGAATCATCGCCACCGCCGCCGACACGACCTTGGTCGCGTTCTCGGCGTTCTGCATCAGGTTCGCAATGATGTCGTTCACTGTCACGGCGTCGTGTTCCGGATGCCAGCAGTCATAATCGGTCACCATCGCCGCCGTCGCGTAGTCGATCTCGGCCTCCCGCGCCAGCTTCGCCTCCTGCAGGTTCGTCATCCCGATCACGTCCATGCCCCAACTCCGGTAGACGTTGGACTCCGCCTTCGTCGAAAACGCCGGGCCCTCCATGCACAAATACGTGCCGCCCTTCTTCGCGTTCACCCCCACGCTCACGCAGGCCTCATGCAGGATCGCCGCCAGCTCTTCCGATACCGGATCGGCGAACGAGATATGCGCCACCAGACCCTCGCCGAAAAACGTCGACGCCCGTCCGCGCGTCCGGTCGAAAAACTGATCCGGGATCACGAAGTCCAGCGGCTTGTGTTCTTCTTTCAAAGACCCCACCGCGCTCAACGAAATGATCCACTCCACCCCCAACATCTTCATGCCCCAGATGTTGGCCCGGAAGTTCAACTCCGACGGCGATATCCGGTGCCCGCGTCCATGCCGCGCCAGAAACGCCACGTTCCGCCCGCCCAGCTCTCCCACCATGTAGGCGTCGGAAGGCGCGCCCCACGGCGTCTCCAGCCGTATTTCTTCCAACTGGTGAAACCCCGGCATCGAGTACAATCCGCTGCCGCCGATAATTCCGATCTCCGCGTTCAAGTGGTCCGCTCCTCTCGTATCAACTCCATCAACACACCGCCGGCCGATGCCGGATGCACGAACACATACTCGTGCCCGCCCGCTCCGCGCCGCGGTTCATCCAACAGCCGCGCCCCGGCCGCCCGCAAACGTTCTATGGTCCCATCGAAATCCCGCACCCGCAAGGCAACGTGATGGATGCCCTCGCCCCGTTTCTCGATGAACTTCGAGATCGTGGTGCCGCCTTCGGTAGCTTCGAGCAGTTCCAGGCGCGATTCGCGCGCCGCGAGCATCGCCACATGCACGTGCTCATGTTGCACCGTCTCGCGGCCCGCCAAAGCCATGCCCAGCAACCCGCGATAGAAAGCGAGCGCCGCATCGACAGACCGCACCGCGATGCCCAGATGATCGATCGCGATTCCGTCAACGGCACCCGCGTCCCGTACGCGCGGCGTCAAGGCCAACAGTGCGTCCACGACCTCGGCGACGCCCCTACCCTCGGAAGCGACCGTTTTCAGAATCTGCTTGTCGGAAACACCGTGGATCTCGCGCTCCAGCCGGTCCGCGCCCTCGTGGTCCGCTTTGTTGATGACGAACAGATCCGCCACCTCGAGGATGCCCGCCTTCAGCGCCTGTACGTCGTCGCCCAGCCCCGGAACCAGCACCACCGCCACCGTGCCCGTGTGGCGCGCCACCTCCACCTCGGCCTGTCCCACGCCCACCGTCTCCACGATCACCACGTCCCAGCCCGCCGCGTCGAGCAGCGTGATCATATCGCGCGTCGCATCGGCCAGTCCCCCCAACGCCCCACGGCTCGCCATCGAACGGATGAACACTCCGGCGTCGGAGTGATGAGACTGCATGCGGATCCGGTCGCCCAGAATCGCCCCGCCGCTTACCGGGCTGGTCGGGTCTACCGCCACGATCGCCACGCGCAGCCCGCGGCTGCGCAACTCCGCCGTGATGCGGTCGGCCAGTGTGCTCTTGCCCACCCCAGGCGGACCCGTGACGCCGATCACGCGCGCCCGCCCGGCATGCGGAGCCAGATCCGCGGCCAGCCCTCGCGCACCCTCGGCTCTGTTTTCGATCAGCGTGGCCGCACGCGACAATGCCCGCAGATCGCCGGCCAGCACTCGGGGTGTCAGTTCAGACCGCATATCAGCTCTTGAGCAACTGCCGCGCGATAACCAGCCGCTGGATCTCGCTCGTGCCTTCCCCAATCGTGCACAGCTTCACGTCGCGATAGAACTTCTCCACGCCATAGTCTTTGATGAAGCCGTAGCCGCCATGGATCTGCACCGCTTCGTCGCAGACCCGCACCGCCGCCTCGGAGGCGAACAGCTTCGCCATCGCGGATTCCTTGTTCACGCTCTTGTGCGCCGAATGCATCGCCGCCGCGCGATAAGTCAACAACCGCGAGGCTTCAATCGACGTCGCCATATCCACCAGCTTGTGTTGAATCGCCTGGAACTCGGAGATGAACCGCCCGAACTGCCTTCGCTGCTTCGAGTACCCGAGCGCCAGATCGTAGGCCCCTTGCGCGATGCCCACCGAAAGCGCGGCAATCGAAATGCGCCCGCCGTCAAGGATCCGCAAGCTGTCGATGAAGCCCTCCCCGCGGTTGCCGAGCAGTTGCTCCTCCGCCAGGCGGCAATCTTCAAAGATCACCTCGCCGGTGGCGCTCGCCCGCATACCGAGCTTGTCTTCCTTCTTGCCCAGGCGGAATCCGCGAGCGTCTGTTTCCACCAGGAACGCCGAGATTCCGTGTGACGACAATCCCCGGTCGGTAACCGCCATCGCCACGCACAACTGCGCGTAGTGGGCATTGGTGCAGAAGGTCTTCGCGCCGTTGAGGATCCATTGGCCGTCCTCCAACACGGCTTGTGACCGCGTGCCGCCGGCGTCCGATCCTGCCTCGGGCTCGGTCAATGACCAGCATCCGATCCACTCGCCGGTGGCGAGCTTCGGAAGGTACTTCTGCTTCTGCTGTTCGGTTCCCGCCAAATACAGGTGATTCGAACACAACGAAGTATGCGCCGCCACGATCAGCCCCACCGACGGATCCACGCGCGCCAACTCCTCGATGAGGATGCAGTAGCTCACATAGTCGAGCCCCGCGCCGCCGTACTCTTCCGGAAACACCGACCCCAGAAATCCAAGCTGGCCCAGCTTCTTCACCACATCGAGCGGGAAGACGTTACCCTCGTCCCACTGGGCCACATGCGGACGAATCTCGCCTTCTGCAAACTCACGGACTGCCTTGCGCAAATCGCGCTGGTCTTCGGTGAAGGTGAAGTCCATACGCGTGGAGCTAGACGATCTCCTCGCGCGCCGCGTCCCAACGGACGGTGCGCTGCTGCCGGTAGCTCTCCACGGCCATCCGGCTGGCGATCGAAACCCGATACCCCAGGTCGAACGGGCAATTGGGCTGAGACACGCCACGCACCGCGTCGAGGAAGTTCTGCATGTGCGCGTTCTTTTCCGTTTTCGTCATGCCGGTCTTCTCGTTCTCATCGGGCAGGTTCACCTTCTGCGGCTGGTAACGGATGCCGTTGCCGCGAAGGATGCTGCCGTCGGTGCCGAGCACATTCTCGCTCGAGGCCAGCTGGTTGTTGCCAAAGCCGGATGCCCACGAGAACAAAATCTCTTCGCTGTGTTCCATCGCCACGTTCATCGTATCGGGCACTTCCCGGCCGTCCTTCCACAGATAGACGCCGCCCACCATCGTCACCGCTTTGGGAATCGACAGCTCGAGCGCTTTGTACCAGAAGGCGATCTGATGGCACATGTTCTCGTAGACGTTGCCTCCCGAGTAATCCCAGAAAAACCGCCAGTTGATATAGCGGTTGGGGTCGAACTCATGTTGCGGCGCCTCGCCGAGAAACGACTTCCAGATGATGTTTTCCGCTGTCATATCCGGAAACACCGGGCGCGACCATTGCGGCTTGCCGTGCGGCGTGTTGCGGTACATGTGCGCCTCCACCGCCGTGATCTTTCCGAGCTTGCCGGACTTGGCGAAGGCGATCGCATCCGTCATCGCTCCGGTGGAACACGCCTGATGCCCGATCTGGACCGCGTGCTTGCCGCCGTCGCGCTGGAACGCCGCGCGCATCCGCCGCGCATGATCCACCGTGAACGCCATCGTCTTTTCCTGATACACATGCTTGCCGGCGTCAATCGCAGCTACGAAGTGTTCGCAGTGCAGGTGCTGGGGAGTGGCGATGAGCACCGCATCCACGTTCTTATCGTCAAGCAGATAGCGGTGATCGAGGTACGTCTTGGCGCCGGGCGCCACCTGCTTGGCTTCCTCGAGCCGGCGAGTGTAGATGTCGGCGAAGGCCACCATTTCGGTATTCGGGCACGCCATCGCCTCGCGCACGATCTGCATGCCGCGCGCGCCAGGCCCGATAATGCCGATGCGGACGCGCTCGTTGGCGCCCAGCACCGAGGAAGGAGCGGCGAGGGTTCCGGCAATGCCTCCGGCCACTTTGCCGATGAAATTGCGTCTGGAGTTGGGACTGCTGTTCATAGATTCGGTCCGGAAAGGAATGCTATCAGTGTAACAGCGCAGGCGCTACAATACAGGGTTCGCATGCCGCTCACAGTCCGCCTCGCCACGATCGGGGATGCCCCGGTCATCGCCCGGTTCAACGCCGCGATGGCGCTCGAGACCGAGCATCTTACACTGGAGGAAGCACGACTGCTCGCCGGCGTCACGCGCGTACTCACCGATTCCTCCCGCGGCTTCTATCTGGTGGCCGAATCCGGCGGCGGCGTCGTAGGGCAGTTGATGATCACCTACGAGTGGAGCGACTGGCGTAACGCGGATTTCTGGTGGATCCAAAGCGTGTATGTCGCACCCGAGGCCCGGCGGGAAGGCGTCTTTACCGCGCTCTATGACGAAGCCGAGCGGATGGCGCGCGCGAGCGGCGCGTGCGGGCTACGCCTCTACGTGGAGCAGGACAATGCCCGCGCCCAGCGCACCTACGCCGCCAAAGGCATGACGCCCACGGCATATAGGATGTATGAAGTCGACTTCGTGATCGAACGTTGAGTCATCGTCACCATGCGAGGGCGTAGGCATCCACGCGCGGGTCCGCCCCGGCGTGAAGGGTGCCGTCCTCACCGGCGACGATCGCGGCATTCATTCCCAGTGACCACGCGCCACCGGACTTCACGCGATGGCCCATCTTCTGCAACTCCGCGCGGACGCGGCCCGGAATGCGCGATTCGAGCGTCACCTCGCCGCGGTACATCTTGTGCGGCCACGGCGACTGCGGGAAGCTGCGCGTGGACCAACGAGGCGCCTCGATGGCCTGCTGCACATTCATGCCGAACTCCACGATGTTGAGAAACGTCTGCATGGTGCGCATGATCTGATCGTCACCGCCGGGGCTGCCCATCACCATCGCCGGGCGGCCGTCCTTCAACACCAGCGTCCCCTGCAGAGTGCTCCGTGGACGCTTGCCCGGAGCCAGCGCGTTCGGATGCCCTTCGACAAGTGAATAGTAGTCGCCGCGGCAGTTGAAGCTGAATCCGAGCCCTTCCATCACCACGTTGGTGCCGAAGGAATTGTGCAGGCTCGGCGTGAACGAAACCGCGTTGCGCTGGCGGTCCACGATGGCGACGTAGGAGGTGTCGCCGGTTTCACGATCTTCGCCATCGAAGGTGATGTCACGCGGATGCGCGGCGCCGGCGTCGCCCTGGCGGAACTCGAGCGAGGCGCGCGCGGGGTCGATGAGTTGGCGGCGCGCCTCCGTGTATTGGGCCGATAGCAGCCGCCCGTACGGGGCCTTGCTGACGAGTTCGTCGCCGATGTACTCGCGATCGGCGAAGGCAAGTTTGATCGCCTCGACGGATGTGTGAATGTATCGCGCCGAGTTGTGCCCCATCGCCTTCATGTCGAAGCCGGCGAGCAGGTTCAGAGCGAACAGCTCGGCGGGCCCCTGGCTGGCGGAGGGGTTCTTCACCACTTCCCACCCACGATAGTTCGCCGTCACCGGCGTTTCTACCAGCGCCGTGTACGACGCGAAATCTTCATAGCGGAACAACCCGCCGTTGGCTTCGGAAAAAGCGGCCATCTCGCGCGCGATGTCGCCTTTGTAAAAACGGTCGCGTGCGGCGCGCAGCGCAGCTTTGCGGCCGGCGGAGGCGTGTTCGCGCTCGGCCTCAACCAGACGCGTGAGCGTACGCGCGAGGTCAGGATTGCGGAAGATTTCGCCCGGCTTCCAGACCTTGCCCTCCGGATAGTACACGCTCACGCTCGACGGATACTTGCGCAGCTTCTTCGATCCGTTGATGGCGCGGGCAAGCCGGTCATTCAACGGAAAGCCGTCGCGCGCCATGGCGATCGCCGGCGCCAGCACTTCGCCGAAGCTCATCGTGCCCCAACGATCGAGCATCACATACCAGGCGTCGATGACGCCGGGAACCGTGCCCGACAGCAGCCCGTCGCTGTCGGGGAGCGTGCCTTTGTGGTTGCGCTTGTACCACTCGATGGTGGCGAGCGCGGGCGCGGTTCCTTCGGCGTTGAGCGAATAGGGCTTGCCGGAGACCGAATCGAAGACCAGGAGCGTGGCGTCACCGCCAATGCCGTTGTTGTTGGCGTCAACCAGCCCGAGCACGGCCTGCGCGGCGACAGCGGCATCAAACGCGTTGCCCCCCTTCTCGAGAATCCGCGCTGCCACCTGCGTCCCTTCGGGCTTCATCGACGACACGGCCCACTGACGCCCGCGCACAACCGGCCGCGTGGTGGGCGGCAGCTTCTGGGCCAATATCGGCACGCCCAGCAGAAGGACTGCGATGACGGTTCTCATTTCAGACGCAGTATACTTCAATTCCGCTTGTAGATCGCATCGCCGGCGCGCCGCATCCAGGCAAGTTCGTCGTCGCTCATCGGCCCAAGCTCGAGCGCGGTGAGCGCATGTTGCGCCTGTTCTGCGTTGGCCGTGCCGGTCAGGCAGACATGCACGGCGGGATTGGAAAGCACGAAGCGATAGCAGTCGGCCGCCGTGGGCACCCGTTCGCCCGCCGGGACTTTGTTGCGATCCAGAAGCTGCCGCCAGCAGGTGGCGGTGTAGCTGACCACGCCGGCCCCGGCGGCGCTCAGTGCCGGAAAGACCTCCGTCTCACCCCCTCGATGGACTGCGTTGTACCGGGTATGGAACACGTCCGGCGGGCCGCCGGCCACCGACGCGAAGATTGGCCGATGATGCGCCGACATTCCAATGAATCGGATCTTTCCTTTTTCCTGCAGACGCGCGCTGGCGTCGAAGATCCGTTGGGGCGGCACGCGATTCCAAAGACCCAGCAGCAGGATGTCGGCGTATTCCACGCCGGCACTCTTCAGAGCACGATCGAGGCTGATCTCGAGAAACGAGGCGATCGGCGAGTAGGATTGCACGACAAGCACCATGCGCTCGCGCTGACGGCGCAGGTTGCGGATCGCTTCCGCGAATGCCGGACTGCGCCGGGTGCCGAAGTAGAGGTAGTTGCACCCGCGCTCGAAGGAGGCTTCGATGGCTTTGGATGGGATGCCGTAGGAGGCCGAAAGGCCGAGCGGGCCCACACGGAGGTGGGTGCGGCCAAGAGTCCTCTCGATAAACATCTACTCAGTAAGTTGCCGGTAGTAGGCGATCAAGTCAAGGGGTGGCGGCGTCTTGCCCATCGTGCGCAAAAAGCCCGCCACCTGGCCGCGGTGATGCGTGGCATGGTTCACCACGTGCAGCAGGATCTGCCACAACGGCGTCCGATGCGCATTGCCTTTGAGGTCGCTGTACTCGGTAACACGGTCAAGACCGGCGGCGTCGAGGCCGGCCACGAGTGCTTTCCAGCTTTGATGCAGCGGCGGCCAGTCATTCTGCAACACGGACAAGTACATGTCCTGCTCAACGTCCATGAAGCGGCCCGGCACGTGTCCCCGCACGCGGGCGATCCAGATTCGGTCCGCCGCAAACACGTGGACGAGGGTGCCGAGGACGCTTTTGTCGGCGGTGCCGAAGTCGCGGGTCAGTTGTTCGGGACTGAGCGCGGACGCGGCCTCGACGAGTCGCGTGCTAGCCCAAGCCGTGTAGCCAATGTGATGGCGAATCTGTTCGAGCATCTCTCTCGCTCCAACTGAGATCAGTCGTCGTCGTGGCTGGCCGCCAGGCGCGTGATCACGCCCATGTCTTCGAGCGTGGTGACGTCGCCGGCGACGGTGTGAGAGGTGACGATTTCGCGCAGCAGGCGGCGCATGATCTTTCCGGATCGCGTTTTGGGGAGCGCTTCTGTGAACCGGATCTCTTCCGGACGCGCGAACGGCCCGATCTCGTGCGCCACCCATTGGCGAAGTTCCTTGCCGAGCACGCCGTGATCGAAGTCGCCCTTCTTGAGCGTGACGAAACAGCATACAGCCTGTCCGGTGATCTCATGCGGCTTGCCGACCACGGCGGCTTCGGCGACGGAGGGATGCTTCACCAGCGCCGATTCGATCTCCATGGTGGACAGGCGATGCCCGGAGACGTTCATCACGTCGTCGACGCGGCCGAGGATCCAGTAATAGCCGTCTTTGTCGCGGCGCGCGGCGTCCCCGGTGAAGTAGGCGCCCTGCACCTTGCCCCAGTATTGATCGGCGTAGCGGTCCGGGTCGCCCCAGATGGTGCGAAGCATCGAGGGCCACGGGCGCTGGATGATGAGATAGCCTTCCTTGTCGTCGCCGACGGGGTTGCCGTCGAGGTCGACGATTTCGGGCAGGATGCCGGGCATTGGCAACGTTCCCGAACCGGGCTTGGTGGGAACGGCGCCGGGCATGGGCGCAATGAGGATGCCGCCGGTTTCAGTCTGCCACCATGTGTCGACGATGGGACAGGCCTCCTTGCCGATGACGCGGTTATACCAGGACCATGCAGCGGGATTGATGGGTTCGCCCACCGACCCGAGCAGGCGGAGCGAGGACAGGTCATACTTCTCGGGCCACGCGTCGCCCTGACGGATCAGAGCGCGGATGGCGGTGGGCGAGGTGTAAAAGATATTGACCTTGTACTTCTCGACGATGTTCCACCAGCGCCCGAAGTCCGGGGTGTCGGGAGCGCCTTCGTACATGAGCGTGGTGGCGCCGGCGGAAAGGGGCCGTAGACGATGTAGGAGTGGCCGGTGACCCAACCGATGTCGGCCGAGCACCAGTAGACGTCTTCGTCGCGGATGTCGAAGACCCACTTCATGGTCATGGTGACGTAGGTGAGATAGCCGCCGGTGGTGTGGAGAATGCCTTTCGGCTTTCCGGTTGTGCCGGAGGTGTAGAGGACGTAGAGGGGATGCTCGGCGTCAAGATGCTCGGCGGGGCAATCGTCGCTCGAGTCGGCGTCGAGTTCGTGCCACCAATGATCCCGGCCCTCCACCATCGTGATGGCGGAAGCGGTGCGTTTGACGACGATAACGTTGGTGACGCCGGGGCATTCGGTGAGCGATTCGTCCACCGCGTCCTTGAGGCGCACTTCCTTGGCGCGCCGCCAGCCGCCGTCGGCGGTGATGACGAGCGTGGCGTCGAGATCTTGAATGCGGGCCTTGAGCGCTTCCGCGGAGAAGCCGCCGAACACCACCGAGTGGATCACGCCGAGCCGTGCGCAGGCGAGCATGGCGATGGGCAGTTCCGGGATCATCGGCATGTAGATGATGGCGCGGTCACCTGCTTTGTAGCCTCGCGCTTTCAACACGTTGGCGAAGCGCTGTACGAGGCGGTGCAATTCGCCGTAGGTGATGGCGCGCGTGTCTCCCGGTTCGCCTTCCCACAAAATGGCGACCTTGTCTTTGCGCCCGCCGAGGACGTGCCGGTCCAGGCAGTTGTAGCTGACGTTGGTCTTGGCGCCTACGAACCACTTGACGAACGGCGGGTTCCACTCAAATACGTGGGACCATTTCTCGAACCAATGGATCTCGCGTTCGGCGAGTTCGCCCCAAAACTGTTCGGGCTGATCCCTGGCTTGGGCGCAGAGGGCTCGATAGGCATCCATGCTGCCGACGTGGGCCTTGGAGGCAAAAGCGGCGGAAGGGGAGTAGACGGGTTCCTGACTCATGACGAACTTCAAATTCTATCATCCAGGCCATGATGGCGATTTCGACTTGAAGCCCGGCAGCAGCTATTCGCGGCAGCCAGCCCAGGGATGCCCTCAGGGGTGGTATCCAGTAAACTGGAGAAGCCATGGTCAGCATCGAACCAATTCGCCTGGAAATCGAACGCGAACACGACGGTAGGATTCTTGTGTCCGTCCCCGACCTTCCAGGAGTGATGGCGTACGGCGCCACGGAAGTTGAGGCCGTACGCAAGGTCAAAACGATCGCCCTTCAAGTGTTGGCGGACATGGTTGAGAGCGGCGAAGAGGTTCCGGAACCTCTCCGGGTCCTGTTTGCGGCGTGAGCACTTGGGGTGCGGCCAAGGCGAGGCGCGTCTACGCGGCTTTGCTACGGCTGGGCTGGACGCTCAAGAAGCAGGTCGAGTCACACCGGAAGCTCCAGCGGCCGGGCTGGCCGAATTTCACCTTCTGTTTTCACGACAGCGAGGAAATAGGGCCGGCAGCGCTCGCCAAAATCGGCAAAGACACTGGCCTCCGGCCGGAGGATCTTAGAGGGAGTAATCGAGGACCCGGCTGACCTTGCGTTCCTAGACCTGATTGGCACGCTCGCTTGGGCGGTTGTGGAGATCATGCCTTCGCGGGCTAGCAGGCGGTAGAGCGGCGGGGTTTACAATCGAGACTTATGTGCTGCGATGAACTCTCCGCGCTGGTGGACCGGGATTTTCTCCGCGTGGGACTGCCGCACACGCTGCCGAACGGCCGGTTCGTGACCGAGATCGACACCGAGTACTTCCTGGTCTTCGGGGAAGAGCGGCCATCGTACGTCGGTCTGAACTTCTGTCCGTTTTGCGGACGGGCGCTGAGCCGGGAGCTGTGGAACCGGGAAAAGAAGAAGTAAGCGCGCAGATGGATCCGTCCGGGCTATGAGCCGGTTTCTGGACCGATTCCGGCGAGCCGGACCGGCGGCAAGCGTCGTCAGGCCGTCCATTTCTGGACGAAGCCGACCGACATCTACCGGAAATCGAACGGAGCGGGCCCTCCTCTTCCCCTATTTGGTCTTGCTCCGCGTGGGGACACCGCCAGACGAATTGCTCCGTCCGCGGTGCGCTCTTACCGCACCATTTCACCCTTACCGCATTCCGCCGAGCGGAATACGGCGGTTTGTTTTTCTGTGGCACTTTCCGTAAAGCCCGCTTTGAGCGAGCCCCCTGACCATTGCTTCCGACGCCGCCCTGGAGACCGGACTTTCCTCCGCGCCGGACCCAGGTCCGGCCCGCCGACGGCTGCCTTGCCGGACAGAATCAATTCCCTATTATCGCATTCGGAGGCGAATACGCCGGGTTATTTTGCCCTTGCTGGGGCGGCCGGAAGTATTCGGCGACGAGTCTCCCGATAAGCCGGCCGGAACCGGTGAGGTGACGGTAGAGCGGACCTGACCGCTGGTTCCTGTGAGCACACGGCGGGCTGTGGTTCGAGCTGTTCGAGCCGGTGAGGACCGCACGGAGCAGTTGCTCCTGTTGCGGATCACTGGAAGCGGCTGGGGTCCAGGCGCGCCCATTTCCTTGATCAGGTCCTGGACGTCTTTGGCGACGTCGGGATTTTCGCCGCGAAGGTCGCGGCGGACTTCGGCGAGGTCGCGCAGGCCCTCACGGTAGGCGCGTTCGACGCCGGCGAGGCCGCTCGAGCCGCCTTGGCCATCATTCGGGAGCGCGTTGCCGAGGCCGGGCCGATAGCCGCCCGTGTTCATGGCGGAGAAATCGGCTTGGCCGCGCTCCCCACCCTGGCGCGCTTCGCGGGGCCCACCGGTGGATCCGCCGCGGCCGCCGGGCATGCCGGACGGGTCACCCTGGCCGGACGCGGAACCTTGGCCTTGCTGGCCTCCCTGCCCCTGTTGGCCGGCTTGCTGACCTTGCTGCCCTTCGCCCTGCGTGCCGTTCTGGCCCTGCTGGCCGGCCTGTGAGCGATCGCCTTGTTGGCCGCCCTGACGTCCCTGCCGGTCACCGGGTTGTTCGCCCTGGCCGTTACGCTGGCCCTGTTGCCCCTGCTGGCCGCGCTGGCCCTGCTGGCCGCGGGTGGCCTGCTCGAGCTGCTGGCGAAGCTGCTCCACGCGATTGAGCGCCTGCTCGAGCTTCTGTTCCTCGCCGCCGCCTGCCCCGCCTTTGCCTTCCATGGCCTTCTGGGCTTCACGGACCTTATCGCGCATGCTGTCGAGTGCGGATTTGATGGGCGCTTCTCGCATGTAGGCGTAGGCGCCGAAGCCGCGCTTGATCAGCTCGGCGCTGTACTTCATGCGCAGGTCCACTTCGTTTTGCTGGAGCTCGCCCAAGCCCTCGCGGAGCTTGTTGGCGGCCTGGCGATTGGAGGAGGCGAGACTGCGGGCGGCCTCCTGCATTTCCTTTTCGAGCCTGGCGAGATCGTCGGCCATCTGCTGCCGCTCCGCCGAGAGCGCTTCGTTCTTCTTGCGGTCTCCGGAGGGCTGGCCGTTCATCTGTTTGGGATTGCCGAATTCCGAAAGCAGCTTTTTCTGGATTTCGTCCTGACGCTGGGAGAGACGTTCGGCCTGTTCGCCGATGCGGCCCACCTGTTCGCCGGCTTCCTGCTTACGCATGCCGCTCAGCACGTCGCGGGCTTCATTGAGCCGCTCGGCGGCGCGCCGCGCCTCGGCTTCGCCCTGCTGGCCCTGCTCGCCGGCTTGCGAAGAGGACGCGGCTTTGCGCATGTCTTCGGTTGCCTGGCGCAACTGCTCGATGGCCTTCTGGACGCGAGGGTCCATTTGTCCGCGGCTGCCGGCCATCTGGCGGCGTCCGGCCTGCTGGCCCTGCGCCGACTGGCTTTGCGACTGCTGCGACGATTGACCCTGCTGGCCCTGGCTGTTCTGCTGGGACTGCTGCCCGCCCTGCTGGCCGTTGCGGGTGAGCTGCTCCATCTGCTTCTGCAACTGCTCGGCTTCGCGGCGGAGCATTTCCTGCTGCCAACGCTGCTGGAAGGTCTGCTGCTTGTTGTTGCGCTGCTGCTGGGCGAGTTCCTGCTGGCGGCGGGCGAGTTGCTCGAGCTTCTGGAGCGCTTCGTCCACTTCCTTCTGCTTGTTGCCCTGCGCGGCGGCCGATTGCTGTCCCGTCTCATACTGATTTTTTTCGGTGTCGAGTTCGAGGTCGAAGAGGTTCTCGAGGTCTCGCGCGGCGCCTTGGCCGCCGCCACCGCCCCCGCCACGGGATCCGAAAGCGACCTGGATCTGACGCATGGTGGCCTCGGCGCGGAGCAGGTGCTGAAGAGCCTTTTGCTCTTCCGGCATGGCGTCGTTCCATTGCGCACCCTTGAGCTTGTCGACGGCCTTGCCCATCGCCTCCGCGGCGGCTTCCATGGACTTGGTGAAGGATCCGAACGATTCGCTGGCGGCGGTGAGTTCGCGATTGGTCATGCGCTTGGAGAGCGTGGTGGCCTGATCGCGGAGCTTGCCCTGAACCTCAGAGAGAAAGCGTCCGGTTTCGGCTGCGGAGGCCTTGTCCGCCTTCTTGTCGCGCTGCTGATTCCAGGTGGCGGCGATGATTTCCTTCTGGCGGCGCGAAATTTCGTTCTGCTGCCCTTCGCCTTCGCCGCCGCCTCCGCCGCCGGTCTGCGATTGGAAGAACTCCTTCTCGAACGGCTGAGCTTCGATGAAGAACATGTCGGTGCGAACTTCGGTGAGGGCGTCCTTAGCTGTGGCATAGACGCTGACGACGTCGCCGGGGACGAGTTTGTAGTCTTCGAGCGCGAGCACGACGGAGCCGTTGACATCCTTGGCGCCCTTGTTCTTGAGCACGGGCACGACTTTTTCGTCGCCACCGTTGACCGAATAGTGCAGGTCCACATTACGGAGGCCGAAGTCATCGTCGGCGGCCACCTCGACGCTCACCTCTTCGATGGGGCTGGCTTTATAATCGCGGCCGGGGCGGGAGATGCGGATGGTAGGCGCGTTCTCCTTGCGGGCTTCGATGAAATAGTCCTCGGAAAGGCGGACCCGTTGCCCGCTATCCATCATGGCGATGTGATAGAGACCGTCTTTTTCGAGCTTGACGGTGGCGCGATATCGGTTGGGGGCGCCGGCATCGGCGAGGGTGATTTCCTTTTCGCCGTCGACGACGATGCGGCCGTTGTCGAGCGGTTTGTCGGTGTCGATGTCGAGGGTGGCCTCGGTGCCCTCCACCCCTCGGAGGTCGCCGCCCTTGTCTTCCACCGACGTGGGCAGCCCGGTCCAGGCGGGATGTTTGTAGGTGACCTTGATGTTTTTGACGCGGGGCAGATCCTTCACGTTGAGCTTGAAGTGCGGGGATTGAACGCCGCCGGCATCGACGAAGTATTCGGCGTTTTCGGGGACGCTGGCGAGCAGGAACTCGAAGCCGGATTCCGAAAGTCGCGGCTGCATATCCACCTGCTCCCATTTCGACGCGCTTTCATAGCGGACGTTGAGGCGGACTTTCTTGGAATAGAGGCCCACCAGTTGCGCGCCGATGAGCTGGTCTGACCGCCGGCGGATGGTGGCGTCGCCCGGTGTGACCTGGACCTGATAAAAACTCTGGATGCCGCCCTTGGGTGTGCCGGCCCAGAGGAGGTTGGCGCCGTGACCCCAAAATCCGGGTCCGCCGGTGATGAGCCAAAGAAGCACGGCCACCGAGGCGGCGGCGGCGAGTGCGGCTCCGGCCAGGCGCTGGAAGGGGAGCACCGTGGCGGGTTCGGCGGCGCGGGCCACTTCGAGGGTGTCTTCGGCGAGCAGTTCGAGGAACGGGTCCTGATTGGTGGCAGCATCCTTATCGGCGAAGGTGACCAGCCGCTGTTCGAAGGCGGGGAAGGTGGTCTCGGCGCTCGAGGCGGCGCGGCGCCGGTTCAGGCGCAGCAATGGGCGCACGATGCCGAAGCCGATGGCAAGCGCGACGATCACGAACAAGGCCACGCGCGCGCCGGTCAGGCTGCCGGGAGAAAACGCGAGCGCGTTGGTGATCCAAACGAGAACGACGGTGGCCACCAGAGCGGCGGCGGTGAGCATGGCGAGGCCGGCGAGAAGCGCTCCAGTGCGCAGCCTCCGCTCCACTTGCCTCAGATAGCCGAGCAACTGTTCGTGTGCGCTCATAAGCTCCTTCTTTGCCCTTGTCCTTTATCCCAGACCTACACGTAATCCCAGACCTACAACGGCACTCAGGCTCCCTCTTCCCTTTGTACACCCAAATAGCGATGGCCGAGAAGGGACTCGGCCAACACCAGCGCCAGGACGGCGAGCATGGCGTACCACCAGAGGCTCCACGGCTTGGGCTGGGCGGGGTCGGCGGCAGCGGCGGCGGCCGTCTGCCCCGGTTCGGATTTGCCGCCGGCCCAAAGATCGAGGGTCTCCTTGGGAATGACGGCAAGGTCGGATTCCTTTCGGTCCGCATTGACGGCGATGGTCTCGTGGCGTCCGCTGGCGCGGCGCACTTCCCAGAAGCCTTCGCGGTCCGGCTGATAGCTTTGCGTCTCCGTGGACTGGGCCAGTGACAGGGGCCGCTGGCCGTCGGGATCGATAATCTCCACCGAGACGGCGCGTTCGCGGGCCGAGCGCAGTTCCACGTGCGCGTTGACGGCGAGCGACGAGTTCCGCTGTTCGATGCCGGCGAGATAGCGGCCGGTCTGCTCGACGAAGGGAACGAAGGCAGGATGCAGCGGAAAGTCGTTGGCGACGTTGTCGAAGGTGGAAGCAAACAGCAGCACGCGTCCTTCGCCGATGCGCTTTTCGAGCAGGAGCGGCGTGCGGTCATTGAGACTGGCGACGACGGTGGCGTCTTTGGGATCCACATTGAGCGCGAAGTAAAACTTCACACCTTCCCATCGGCCGCTCTTGCGAATCGAAGGATGGGTCCCATCGGCTTCGCTGACAATGGCGAAGCGTTCGCCCGAGCGCGAGTAGTACTTCGTGTCGGCGATGGAGGCGTCGAACAAGGGCACTTTGCCGCGCTTGGCGATGTTGGCTCCGCCGGCGATCCAGACCGAGGATCCGGCTTTGACGGCGCGTTCGAGGGCTTCCTGGAATTGCGACGGGAGCGAGAGCGGGTCGGCGAGAACGACGAAGGCAAAGCGCGAGGGATCCAGATTGGCGGTCTTTTCGCTGGCGACGGCTTCGAGCTGAAAAGCGGATTCGGCGAGCGAGGTGAGGGCGGCGCGGAAGTAGAGCGGCGAACGGGTGTCGCGGGCTTCGTGAACCAGCAGCACGCGCTTGGGATCGGTGCGCTCGACGGAAAACAGGGCGCGATCGTCGCGGGCAAGCGCGTCGCCGGATTCGATGCGGGCTTCGCATTTGGAAGCGCCGTAGGGGATGTCGAGCCCTTCGAACTCGACCGAGGCGCGGCCGTTGGCGGGCACGTCGACGGGTTTGGATGCGGTGACGCGTCCGTTGACCACCAGCGAGACGGTGCGCTTGGAAGCAGGGGTATCGTGCCCGGCGACGGTAACCTGCACGCGGGTCTTCTTGGGATCCCAGGCGACGGCGGGGGCGTTCACCGATTCGACGGTCCAGTTGGGCTCAGTCCTGGAGGCAACCGGGTGCGGAACGAGCGTAACCGAGACGGGCAGGACGACGTCGGCAAAACCGGACGGCATGGCCGATTCCTGCATGTCGCTGATGAGATGAACCTCGATGGGCTGGCCAGCGTCCTGGGCGAGGGCGCGAATGGCGCGGACGAATTCGGCGTAGGAGCCGAGAGAGTCAGTAGGTTTGATCGATTCGACGGCGGCGCGGAGAGCTCCGGCTTCCTGTGTGGGTTCGGTGAGCAGGCGGAGATTGGCGCCGAGCGCGGCTACCTGCGCCTTGGTGCGGCCGGTGCGCCCGTTGAGAACGGTGACGGCTTCGCGGCGGGCGTCGGCGAGGCGGTTGCCGGCGCGCATGCTGAGCGACTCATCGACGACGACGAGGATGCGCTTATCGCCGGAAGCGACCGGTTCCACGCGCCGGATGAACGGTTGAGCGAAGGTGAGCGCAAGCAGCAGCAGCAGCGCCAGGCGCAGGGCGAGCAGCAGCAGGTACCGCAGGCGCCGATGTTTCACCGAGCTCTGCGTGCGCCGCTCGAAGAACATCAGCGAGCTGAACGGGAGCGGAGTCTTGATGTGCTGCCGCAGCAGGTGGACGTAGAGCGGGATGCCCACGGCGAGGGCGCCGGCGAGAAACCAGGGGGAAAGCAGACCCATCGGCTAGAACCTCCCCTTGCGGATGGCGAGATATTCGCGGAGGGCGTCGTCGAGCGGACGGTCCGTGGAGAGGAGGTGATAATCCATGCCTGAGGCGCGGGCTTTGGAGCGGATGGCTTCCAGATGCGCATCCATTTTCGGACGGTACTCGTGACGCGCGTAGTCCGGGGTGACCTCCATCGAATCCTGCGTTTCGAGATCAATGAGAATCACGGGATCGCGGAAGCTGGGCTTGATCTCTTCGGGGTCGAGCACGTGAAACAAGACGACATCATTGCCGCGGTAGCGGAGGGGCTCGATGGTGCGGATGATGATTTCCGGCTGCTCCCAAAAGTCGGAAAAGACGGCGACGATGCCACGGCGGCGGATGCTCTCCTGGAACATGTGGAAAGGCTTGCCGTAGTCGGTGCGGGCCTTGGGTTCGGCCTGCTCGAGGCCGTGGAGCAGGCGGTGCAGTTGGCCCTGACGGGTGGAGGGCGGGACGTAGTGACGCACTTCATCATCGAACACGATCAGGCCCGCGGCGTCTCGCTGCTGCGTGGCGAGGTAGGAAAGGGACGCGGCGGCGTAGCGGGCGTAGTCGATTTTCGAGACCGAGTGCGAATTCTGCCGCATGGAGTTGCTGGCGTCGAGCAGGATGGTCAACTGGCAGTTGGTTTCGCCGCGGTACTTCTTAAGATAAGCGCGTTCGGTACGGGCGTAGACGTTCCAGTCGACGTGGCGGAGATCGTCACCGGGGACGTAGGCGCGGTATTCGGCGAACTCCTGAGAGAAGCCGTAGTCTGGCGAGCGGTGCAACCCCGAGACGAAACCGTTCACGACGGTTTTGGCGATGAGGTCGAGGCTCGACAGAGAAGCAAGGACCTTGGGTTCGAGGAAGCGTTGGAGCATTTCGGCTCTTTTATCCCTTGGGCGGCGGCATGTGCTCGAGCAGTTTGGTGAGGATGGCGTCCTGGGAAAGGCGTTCGGATTCGGCCTGGAAGTTGAGCAGGATGCGATGGCGGAGCACGGGGATGGCGAGCGCGGCGATATCCTCGTAGGACACGTTGTAGCGCTTGCGGGAAAGGGCGCGTGCCTTGGCCGAGAGCACGAGGAACTGGGCCGCGCGGACGCTGGCGCCGTAGTTGACATACTTCTTGATGAAGTCCGGCGCATCGCCGGTGGTGACGCGAGTGGCGCGGACCAGATCGACGGCGTAGCGGGCGACGGGTTCGGCGATGGGGACCATGCGCACCAGTTGCTGGAAGGTGAGGATCTCTTCGGCGGAGGTGACGGTTTCCACCGTGGCCTGCTTGGTGGTGGTGGTGAGGCCGACCACTTTCACTTCGTCGTCGGCGCCGAGATAATCGAGAACGGTGTTGAACAGGAAACGGTCCAACTGGGCTTCCGGCAGCGGATAGGTTCCTTCGAGTTCGATGGGGTTTTGGGTCGCGAGCACGAAGAAGGGGCTGGGGAGGTTATAGTGGTTACCGCGCACGGTGCAGGAGCGCTCCTGCATGGCTTCGAGCAACGCCGACTGCGTTTTGGGAGGGGTGCGGTTGACTTCGTCGGCGAGGAGGATGTTGCCGAAGATGGGGCCGGGGACGAAGGTCCAGCGGCGATGGCCGGTGGTGGGATCCTCTTCGATGATGTCGGTGCCGGTGATGTCGGAAGGCATCAGGTCCGGGGTGAACTGAATGCGTTTGAATTCGAGGCCGAGCGTCTGGGCGATGGTGCGGACCATGAGGGTCTTGGCGGTGCCTGGCAGGCCGGTGATGAGACAGTGGCCGCCCACGAACAGGGCGATCATGACCTGTTCGAGCACCTCTTCCTGGCCCACGATGACACGATGGACCTGCTCGAGAATCTGCCCGCGAACCAGTTGGAATCGTTCGATGCGGGTGCGGAGTTCAGCGGAGTCAAAAGATAACTCGCTCGCGAGGGTCGACATGAATTAGCGTTTCTCTTTCTTGGCGTTGAGTTCGAGTAGTAGTTTCTGCGCGGGGCGGAAACCGGGCGCTGCCTCGAGGGCGTTCAAGACCTGCTCTTCGGCTTGGTCACGGTTGCCGGCGCCTACATAGGCGCGGGCGAGGTTGTAGAAAGCGGTGGCCTTGTCGTTGGGTTTGGAAGCGACGAGCGCGCCGAATTCGCGGACGGCTTTGCGTGGCTGGCCCAGGCCCATGTAGAGTTCGCCGAGTTGTTTGTGGAGCCCGTCGTCGTTGACGGGATAGATCCAGTTGATTTTTTCGAGGATGGCGGCGGCTTCCTTCTTCTGGCCGCGCTCTTCGTAAAGTGACGCCAGTTTCTTGAGCGCGAGCGGGTTGCGTCCGCCCACCTTGGCGAAGCGTTCCAGGGTGGCGATGGCTCTGGCTTTGTCGCCTTTCTCCATGGCCGAATCGGCGACGAATTCGTAAGCGTTGGCGGCTTCGACGTAATCGGGATACATGTCGATGATGGCGTCACCCTGGGCGAGGACTTCGTCATGTTTGCGTCCGCCGGCGAGGTCGGCGAGGACTTTGAGTTTTTTGCGCCAGTCGTCGAAGTTCGCGACGACTTTGGCGGTGCGTTTGTCGACGAAGGCAAGGAACTGCGTGTCGAAGTCCTCGGTCTTGATACCGAACACTTGCTGGAAGGTCTCTTCGGTCGACTTCCGCTGCTTAAACGCCTCAACCATGCCGAGGATTTTCGAGAAGCCCCATTTTTCGACGATGAAATCGCAAATCTGGCCGCCCTGGAAATAGGAGACGATCACCTGGGCGGGGTAGGCGGGACGGATGAAGCCACGGTCGAGTTCGGCCACCGGGAGAAGCTTCTTGTCCTTGACGGCGGCGATGATTTCCGGCGTGAGACGGTCTCCCCAATCGGTATGGATGGCGGTCTCTTCGTGAACGGCGAGGCCCTCGGTGAACCAGCGGGGCACGCGGTGCTCGGTGGCGGAGAGGATGAACACGTGGCTGAGTTCGTGCCAAAGAGTGCTGGCCCAATGGAAGCTGCCGGGCTTGCGTCCGGAAGGGCTATCCATGGCGACGACGGTGCCGAAGGTAACGCCGAGGGCGCCCAAGCCGGGCATGCCCATCGTGCGGACGGCGAAATCCTCGTGGTCCGGGTAGACTTCCAGTTGCACGGGCGCGGGGAGCACCATCTTGTACTTCTTTTCGAAGGTGGCGATGGCTTCTTTCAGCTCGTCCTCGAAGTAGGGCCGGAGAAGGTCAGCCTCTTTGCGGTGGAGCCGGACGATGGTCTTGGGGGTTTCGAAAGTGACGAAGTTCTTGTAGCTGTTCATCAAGGTGAGCGTGTTGGTGGTGGACGCTTCCTTGAAGCCGTTGTTGTAGGCGAGTTCGAGTTCCTTACGGGCCTCGCCCTCGCGCCCGAGCCGCATCAGATTGATGCCGAGCTGAGAGTGGGCGTTCCAGTCGGTGGCGTCGAGGGCGATCGCCTTGCGGTAGTACTGGATGCCGTCTTCGTAGCGGCGGTTGAGGACGAGGTGGTGGGCAATCAGCGAATATCCTTCGCTATAGCGCGGGTTGACGGCCTGGATCTTACCGAGCCAAGTATCGGGCGGACGGTCCGCCAGAAGCTCGACGGCGGCGCGAATGGCATAGGCGTCGAGGGCCTCCGGCGACATCGCGATGGCCTTGTCGGCCTCTTCGACGGCCTTTTCCGGGTTCACATCTTCGAGGGCGAGATGGGCCACCAGCTCCTGGGCTTCCACCAGTTTGGGGTCCGCCTTCAGCGCCTCGAGGGCGAGCTTGGTGGCGCGGTTTTCGAAACCGTCGGAAGCGGCCATGGCCATGCCGAGCAGCGCGCCCGCGTGGGTCTTGTCGATCTCGAGGGCCTCCTGAAACAGCGCCACGGCGTCGGCGCGATTCTTGTTGAACGGCTCAATGAGCAGGCGTCCCCAGCGCACCTTGATGTCGGGATTCTTGGGCTGGGTGGCGGCGGCCTGGCGGAAGGCCTCGTTGGCGTCACGGTACTGCCGGAGCCCGTAGAGGCCTTCGGCGCGCGCGAAGGCGTCGGAGGAACGGGCGAGTTGGCCGAAGCAGGCGGTGGCTTCGGCTTGCTTGCCGCGGTGTTCCATGGACCGACATTCGGCGGGTGTGGCGGCGGCCGCGGGCAACGCGGCGAGGGCGGCAATCAGGATCAACCGGCGCATAACTACTTGTCCAGTTCCTCCTGAAGGCGCGCGAGTTCGAGCAGGAGCGCGGCGAGCTTCTTGCGATACTCCTGCTGGGGCATCGCGGCCTTCTCGTATTTCAGTTTGTCGATCTCACCCTCGATTTGTTCACGCCGGGCAAGGAGTTTTTGCTTGGCCGGGTCCGCGGCGGCCTTCTGGGTGGAGCCGATGCGGAGGAGCGCGAAACGTCCGGCGAGCTGCCCCTGGCCATTTTCCGCGGAGGGAGCACGGACGGCGTCGCCCTTGCCGGTGTCCTCGAGCATGGCGTGCTCGGTGGCGAGCCGCTTTTGCGTTTCGAAGAACGAGACGGTTTTCTTGTCGGCGTACTGATAAGCTTCGAGCGCGGTGACGGTTTCGTTCTTGTCGGCGTCGGCGCCGGGATCGCGCATGGCCTCCACCCAGTAGCGGGCAAAGGCGGTGGCATTTTTCTCCATGCCGGATTTAGTGGCGGTGATGACGCCGCGGTTGGCGCGTTGCAAGGCGGCGAGGGAAGCGCCGCTGGCCGAGGTCATGTTGACCACGAGTTGGCGCTTGGCGGGCACGCGGTCACACCAGGCGGCGAGATCGATAGCGGTGGCGTCGGGCCCCTTGAGGTTGAATTTGTAGTCCTGGCCATCGAAGGTGCCGTGGCCGATGAGCATGAGCACGAAGCCGTCGTCGGGGGAGGCTTCTCCGGCCACTTTGCCGAGGGTTTCCGAGAGCTTGGCCTTGGTGGCTTCGGGGCCGAACAGGGTATGGACCTGGACGTCGCCGCCGGACCCTTTGAGGGCCTTGTCGAGGTCCTTGGCCCAGTTGGTGAAGCGCTGCTCATAGTCGGGCTCGCCTCCGATGCCGGCCACGGTGACGTAGTGGGTGGCTGCGAAGGCGGGAGTCAGGAGCAGGAACGCGGAAAGGATGCGGAAGCCTCTCATACGACACCCCACTTTCGGCGAAGGAGCCATTCGGCGGCCCGGAGGCCCAACAGCGCCAGGAAGACGGCGGGGATATTCCAGAGATCCCTCGTTTCGCGCACCGTAACGCCGGCTTCGGAGATCGAGATTTCATCGGGCAGCTTCTTCAAGTCCGCGGGAGACCAGTACTGGCCGCCGGTTTGCGTGGCGAGCCGGGTGAGGAGGTCCCGATTTTGATTGGTGCGGAAGCTTTCGGCCACGCCGTCTTTCCTCTCAAACGTTATGACGTCGCGTCCAATCTCTTCGTCGCCGCGTTTGGCAAGAATTTCCGCGACGTAGGAGCCGGGTTTTTCGATGGTGTAGTCCGCACCGTAGGTTCCGGGGGTGGCGGGGTCGGGCTGCAGCTCGATCTGGCCGCCCGAGCCGGCCGGGCCGATCAGGGTGGCGTAGACGCGGGCGTCCGGCGCGGGCAGATAGGTCTTGTCGCGCACGTCGGCGGTAAGCCGGATCTTGGATTCGTCAAACAGCATCTGGCGGGGAGTGGCGGCCTGGACGCGTCCCGGCGTGTCGGTGACCAGCCAGCGCAGCATCTGCTGCCAGAACTGTTCGTGGGTTTTGTCTTCGAGCGGCTGGGACATCTGCCAGCGCCAGGTGCCGGAGGTGGCGAGAATGGCGACCCGTCCGCGGCCGTAGTTGTGGGTGACCAGGAGCGGCATTCCGGCGCGGCCGCCGGCGTTCATTTCGGCGAGTACGGTGGCGCCGGGCTTGGGCGTGCCGATGTCCTGAAAGTCCGCCAGATAGGGCAGCTTTTTCCAGCGCTCCATGTTCTGAGCGGGGTTTTCGATCAGCCGGGTGAGCAGGCTGTCGACGCCAGGAGCGGTGAGGCCGGGAGTGGCGGGGTCACGCTGGAAGGTTCCTTTGCGGTCCGGAAGCACCACGGGCAGCATTTCGGCCATCGAAGACCGGTTCCAGCCGCCTTCGGAAAGCGACGAGCGTCCGGCCATGAGGAGGAGGCCGCCGCCGCGGCGGTCAACGAAATTCTTCAGCAGTTCCTGCTGGGCGGTGGTGAAGTAGCCGGCCTCGACCGAGCCGAGCATCAGCCCTTGGAAACCGAACAACTCTTCCACTTTGGCCGGAAATCCGGACTCGAGGTCGCTCGGGTTTTCGATTCCCTGGCGGTAGATCTTGTTCTGCGTCGTGCGCAGCATGGTGATGAGCTTGACCGATTTGTCATCTTCCATGGCGCGGCGGACGAACTTGAACTCCCAGCGCGGTTCGCCGTCGAAGTAGAGCACTTTGGGTTTGGTGTTTTCGACGTTGACCAGGCGGCTGGTTTCGTTGTTGCGGACGTTTTCCTCGCCATCCACTTTGTCGATGGTGACCTGGATGGATTTGGCTCCGACATCACCGGCGTTGAAGAGGACGTTTTCGGTCTGGACCTGGCCGTCGGCCTTGAGGGTGACCTGTTTCTGCGCGAGCACTTTACCCGATTCGCGGATGCTGAGCTTGACCACGCGGCCTGACAGTCCGTGTTGGGCGATGGATATGGCGGCATTGGCACGGGAATCGGCGAGCACGCGGGCGGGCACCTGCACGTCGACCACTTCGATGTCGCGTCCGGACACTTCTTTGCCGAAACCGACGGTGTGGACGGGAACGCGGCGGGCGCGCATTTCCGCCACGGTGTCGAAATCGATACCACCGGAATTGTCGGCTCCGTCGGTGAGCAGGAGCACGGCGCCGAGGGGAAGGCCGGCCAGTTCCGCGTTCACTTGCTCGAGAACGTCGCCGATGCGGGTGGCCGGGGCCTGACCGGTGAGGGCGTCCAGGCTCTTGATGCGTTCGGCGCGATTGCCGGCCTTGTATACGCGGAGTTGGAACCGGTCCCCAAGCCGATTGAGCACGTCGCCGCCGAGGCTTTGCTTGAGAGCGTCGAGGCGGGTAGCATCGCCGGGGGCGTCTTTGAGCATCATGCTCTGCGAGTCGTCGACGATCACGGCCACGACGTTTTGCTGCGGCTTGAGGGTAGAGACGAGGATCGAGGGCTGCCAGAGAAGGAGCAGCACGCCGGCGAGCATGGAGCTTTGGAGCGCCCAGATCACGTAGGGGCGCCAGCCGTGGAGGCCGGAAGCCGCGTCGCGCATACGGCGATGGATGAGAAAGCCCAACCCGGCGGCGCCGGCGAGCGCGAGGAGCAGCCAGACCCACCATGGCCATCCACCGAGCAGGACGATCTCCCCTTTGGAGTAGAGCGATCGAGGATGGCCGAAGAAGAATTCAAACATGGTGTGTACTAGTGCGTCATGGAATAGATAATGTAATTCACTCCAACCCGGTAGGCCAGCGAAGCGTAGCGTTCCGGATACTGCGGCAGGTCCGCCCATTCCCAGGCATCGCCGAGATCCATATTGTGGCAGATGCCGATCATGATTCGGCCGTTGTCGTCGTAAACTCCGCGCCAGCGAGCCTCATAGCCATCGTTTTCCCAAACCTGGCCAGTGTAGAAGAGCTGGATGCCGGGAACCTGAAACCGCTCATCGAGGTCGTAGAGAACATGGAAAATGGCGTCTTTGTTGTCGATGTCGACGATGGAGCGATCCGGAAACACTTTGCGCAGGCCATCGGCGAAGACGCTCCACTCGAAGGTACCGTGGAAGTCGTCGGTCATGACGAAGCCGCCCTTGAGGAGATATTCGCGCATCTTGGCGGCCTGTTCGGGGGTAAAGTCCCAGCGGCCCACCTCGGTGGCGTAGATCCAGGGATAGTCGAAGATTTCGTTATCGTCGAGCGAGATGACCTGCTCGACGCTGCGTACGTGGAGCCGGGTGAGGCGGCGGGCACCCTGGACGAATTGACGGTCGGCTTTGGGGTAGTCCGTGGACCAAGCGCCACCGCCGCGGCCAAAGTAGCCGTTGCGGCGAGCCATGTAGCGGAGACGCGCGAAAACGAACTCGGTTTTTTCGGCGGCGTCGGCCGGCCAAGGGGCGGGATTGTCTTCTTCGTCAGCGAGTTCGCGCAGGGATCGGCGCTGGGCCCACATCGTGCCTCCGATCGCCAACACCAAGATTGCCACCAGGATCTTGCCTGGACCACCCATCGAAAATCTTGCGCTCCTTGACGCTCTTACGATATCACACGGACCTCGCGATTCCGCCCGTCTTGAAGCAGGCAGAGCGGAGCCCTGGACAAGCGCGGGCCTGCCCGATAATGGGTTGGACGCGGCACAGTGCGCTACGGTGTCGCGGTATTTACGTTTCGTTACGAAAAGGCTTCCTCGCGTATGATGATACGAATGCGAAACGGCCTGATCCTGGTGTGCTTGCCCTTGCTTGGCGCGGTGCGATCGGAGGTGGGATTGACGGCGCGAGAGCAGGCGGTGGAGATCCTCTACGGCGACTCCAGCCTTGACTATGGAACGCGGCGGCAACGCGTCCTGGTGGTGGGAGGACTGGATGGCGATACGGCGGCCGCGCAGGCAGTGCGGGATGGGTTTCAGTGGTTCGAGGAGTCACGCGAGGGGGCAGGCGGGCGGAAGCGGATGGCGCTGGCGGCGATCCCTTTGTCGAACCCGGACAGGGAGAAGCTCGCATTTCCACCGTCGGGCGATGCCTATGCAACCAACACCACGTCGCACGTATTATGGCGGGCGATCGCGGTTCTGGCGCCGGACACGGTGTTGCTGGTGGGCTCGGATGCGGGGGGACTGGGGACGGCGCTTGCTGAGAAGCCAGCGCGAGGGTTTGGGGCGATCCAATCCCATCGTTTGGAGGCAAGCGCGCTGCGGGAGTGGCTGCGAACGAACCGGACAGGCGCGGGTGCGCCGGCGTCGCGCAAGGAGATGCAATCGCGGCTGGCCCGCAAACCGGGAGAAGTGGCGCGGCAGTTGGCGGAGCACTACGGGCATGAATTCCCGCAGGCGGTCTATATTCCGGCCGTGGCATTGATGGCGCGGCTGCGGATGGGCGCGCTCAGCGACGTGGAGCAGATCGTGTCGCCGTTGGTCGATGGCGGCAAGGACAGCCTGGAGAAGGCGACGTCGAGCCATTTGTCCGGACATCTGGTGTTCGCGGAGTTGGCGCGGCGGACCGGGAATCCGCGCTATCTCGAGCGGGTGCGCGCGGCGGCGGACATGGGCTTTACGGCGTCCGGGGAGATGAAGGAGTCCATGCCGTTGCACAACGAGATGAGCGACTCGGTGTTCATGGGCGGTCCGATCCTGGCGGCGGCGGGCCGGCTGACGGGGGAGTCGAGGTATTTCGACATGTGCGTGCGGCACATGCGTTTCATGCGGAAGCTGGACCTGCGTCCGGACGGGCTGTACCGGCATTCGCCGCTCGATGAAGCGGCGTGGGGCCGGGGCAATGCCTTCCCTGCCCTAGGCATGGCGTTGACCCTGGGCGACCTGCCGCGCAACCACGAGGGCCATGCGGAGATGCTGGCAGCATTTCGGGCGCACATGGCGGCGCTGCTCCCTTTTCAGGAGCCGACCGGGATGTGGCGCCAGATCGTGGACGTGCCGGGGTCGTACCGTGAGTTGTCGGCGACGTGCATGATCGCGTTTTCGATGCTGCGCGGGATCAAGAACGGCTGGCTTGACAAGGGCAAGTACAAGGCGGCGGTGGACCGGGCGTGGGAGGCGGTGAAGCTTCGCGTGGCAGCCGATGGGGTGTTGCTGGATGTGTGCACGAGCACGGGCAAGCAAAAGTCCCGCCGGGATTATCTGGATAGGGTGGCGATTTTCGACCGGGATCCGCGTGGTGGGGCAATGGCGATGATGCTGGCGGTAGAGATGGCGGGGCTCGAGTAAGCTTCAGGTGTAGATAGGCGGTTCGCCGGGGGGGCGTGTCTTCCAGCGGCGGTGCATCCACAGCCACTGGTCCGGATACTCGCGGATGGCGGCTTCGAGCGTCGCGTGGATGCGGCGGGTGTCTTCGGCTTCGTCGCCGGTGATGGCGACCGGCGGATAGAACTTCAATACGTAGCGCGACTCGGCATCGTACCACAGAGCAAAACCGGGGATGACGGTGGCGCCGGTGCGGGCGGCGATGCGCGCGATGCCCCCGGAGACGCAGGCTTTGACTCCGAAGAAGTCAATGAACAGGCCTTCGTCGAGCGCGGCGTTCTGATCGATGAGGATGCCGACGGCTTCATTGCGGGAGAGGGCGCGGAGGATGCCGCGGGCGAAGTCGCGTTTTTCTATCACGTGATTACCGGAGGCGCCGCGCAGGCGAGTGACCATGGCGTCTATGCGTGGATTGTCGAGCGCGCGCACGACGATATGCATCGGCTTGGCCATGAGGGCATGGGCGAAAGCGCTCAGCTCCCAGTTGCCCAAATGGGCAGTGGCGAACAATACGCCTTTGCCCGCCTCGAGGGCACGCTCGTAGTGCTCGAAGCCGTCGTAGCCGATCCACTGGCGCACGTTGCTTTTGCCGATGCGGGGGAAGCGGGCCATGGAGACCAGGATGCGGGCGATGGAGTGGAAGCTCGCGCTGGCGATGCGGGCGTGTTCGGCGGAGTCCAGGGAGGGCAGGGCGAGCGCCAAATTGCGCATGGCGACGCGGCGGAGCCGGGGAATCGCACGATCGAGCAGGCCGGTGTAAACGCGGGCGAGGCGTTCGGAAAACGCAACTGGACCGTAGGAGAGCGTAGCCAGAACGAAGCGGGCGGCGGCGTATTCGAGGCCGGTCCGTAGGCGCGAACGCTTCTTCACTTGGACTCGATCCACCCTCCACCGAGGACGCGATCGCCATCGTAGAACACGGCGCCCTGGCCTGGGGTGACGGCGCGTTGGGGCTCGTCGAACTGCACGCGGACGCGATCGCCGGGGAGCGGCTGGAGCGTGGCGGCGGCGGGGATGTGCTTATTGCGGATGCGCACGGAGGCGCGGACGGGAGCGGCGGGCGGAGCGATGGAGATCCAGTTGACGCGAGCGGCTTCGAAGCGTCCGCAGAGCAGGTCGTCATTGGAGCCGACGATCACGCGTTGAGTGGCGGGCTCGGTGGCGATCACGTAGAGCGGCTCGGCGGCGGCGACGCCGATGCCCTTGCGCTGGCCGACGGTGTAGCGATGGACGCCGGCATGTTCTCCGAGGACGCGTCCGCCGGTGTCGACGATTTCACCCTGCGCGCGGGCGGGGTCAATGCCCTGCTCGCGAAAATAGGCGTCGATGAAGGCGGCGTAGTCGCCATTGGGGACGAAGCAGATTTCCTGGCTGTCGTTCTTGGCGGCGACGGGAATGCCGAAGTCGAAGGCCATCTGGCGGACCTGGGGCTTGGTGAAGCCGCCGAGCGGGAAGCGGGTGCGGGCGAGTTGCGGCTGCGTGAGGCCGAACAGAAAATAGGTCTGGTCCTTGGCGGGGTCGACGGCGCGGAGAAGTTGATGGCGGCCGGTTTGGGGGTCAACGCCGATGCGGGCGTAGTGGCCGGTGGCGATGGTTTCGGCGCCGAGGCCGCGAGCGAGGTCAATGAAATCGTCAACTTGACGAAGCTGTTGCAGTGGGTGCACGGGATGGGGGTGCGTCCGGCGAGGGTAGTCTTCGACGAACGGCTTCACCACCTGCTCTTCGAACCGCTTTTCGAAATTGACGACGTAGTAGGGGATGCCGACGTGCTGGGCCACCTGGCGCGCGTCGTAGACATCGTCGAGAGAGCAGCAGCGTCCGGAGGCACCGCCTTCGGGAGCAAGGCCGGGGAGGCGGCGCTGGTTCCAAAGCTGCATGGTGAGGCCGACCAGCGGCACGCCGTCGCGATGGAGCATGGCGGCGACGACGGAGCTATCGACTCCGCCCGACATGGCGACGGCCACCAGGGCATCGGCGTTGGAACGACTCTCATGCATGGGCGTAGGCGGGCGAGAGACGGCGGAGATGGGCGACGGCGGTGACAAGGGCATCAACGAGCCGGTCAACCTGATCGGCGGTGTTGCCCGCGCCGAGCGAGATGCGTACGCTCGAGCGTGCCTGTTCGGGCGCCTGGCCCATGGCGAGCAGGACGTGAGAGGGTTCGACGGCGCCGCTCGAACAGGCCGATCCTGAGGAGACGGCGAACCCCTTGAGGTCCAGCGCGATGACGGCGGCTTCGCCTTCGATGCCGTGGAAGCGGAAGTTGGCGGTGTTGGGCAGGCGGGGTCCAGCGCCGTTGATGGCGGTATCGGGAATTCGGTGGAGGACGGCCTCTTCGAGGCGATCGCGGAGGTGGGCGATGCGCACGTTGTCACTGGCGTCGACGGTCGCGGCGGCGACACCCATCGCGATCGCGCCGGGCACGTTCTCTGTGCCGGCGCGGCGGCTGCGCTCATGACGCCCGCCCCACTGCAGCGGCTGGAGGCGGACGCCCTCGCGAACAAACAGGGCACCAATGCCTTTGGGCGCGTAGAACTTGTGGCCGCTGATCGAATAGAGGTCGACGCCGAGCGCGGCGACGTCGACCAGGGTTTTGCCGGCCGCCTGGACTCCGTCGCTATGGACGGCGATGCCGTTACCTTGGGCGATTCGGGCGATCTCAGAGATGGGCTGGATGACGCCGGTTTCGTTATTCGCGTGCATGACCGAAATGAGGACGGTGTCTGGGGAGATGGCGTCGCGGATCGAGGCGGGATCGACGAGACCATTCGCGTCCGGAGAGACGACGGTGACGGCGACGCCTTCGCGCTCGAGTTGCATGGCGGCGTTGAGGACGGCGGGATGCTCAATGGCGGTGGTGACGATGTGGCGGCGTGGCCGCTCGACGGCACGCACGTAACCGAGCAAGGCGAGATTGGCGGACTCGGTGCCACCGCTGGTGAAGACGATTTCCTTGTGGCCGGCGCCGATCAGGGTAGCGACAGCGGCGCGGGCAGCTTCCAGACGGTGGCGCGCGGCCTGGCCTTCGCGATGGACACTGGAGGCATTGCCCCAGACTTCGCACAACGCGGCGGCGAGCGCCTCCCCGGAGGCGGGAGACACAGGAGTGGTCGCGTTATGATCGAAGTAAAAGCGGCTCAAAGGGATCTTCTCTCATCATAGCGGCGGATGCCGGTTTGCACAGCCATGCCAATTGTCACACTTACCACGGACTTCGGTGATTCGGACCACTTCACAGCGTCGATGAAGGGGGCGATCCTGTCGATTGCGCCACGGGTAACCATCGTGGACGTGACGCATCAGATTGCGCCGTTCGCGATCGAGGAGGGGGCATTTACGATCGCCGAGGCGAGCCGCGGGTTTCCGAAGAAGACGGTGCATGTGGGTGTTGTCGATCCAGGCGTGGGATCCGCCAGGAGACCGATTCTGGTGGAGACCGGCGGGCAGTATTTCGTGGGGCCCGACAACGGACTTCTGAGCATGGTGTACGGGCGCGACGCCAAGAGCAAAGTGCGCCACATCACCAATTCGGACTATTTCGCCAAACAGGTGAGCGCGACGTTTCACGGGCGGGACATTTTCGCGCCGGTGGCGGCGCATCTGGCGAAGGGGGTTCGCCCGGCGGCGATGGGTCCGGAGATCGAAGACTTTTTGCGTCCGGCGACCGAGGGTCCGGTGCGGACGGACAAGCGCTGCTGGACGGGAAGCGTGGTGAAGGTGGACCGGTTCGGGAACCTGATCACCAATATACACGTGGACCAATTTCCGGCGATCCGGGAGCGGCCGATTCTTTTGATCACGGGTGTGCATCCGGTGGAGAAGCTGGTGGGCACCTTCGCCGACGGACCGGTAGGGGAGCCGTTTCTGGTGGTGGGGAGTTCTGGCTATCTGGAAGTGGCGTTCCAGCAGGAATCGGCGGCCAAGAAGCTGGGATGCCGGACCGGCACCCCTGTGGAACTGACCGTTTACTGAAATGCCAGAAATGCCCGAGGTGGAGGCGGTGTGCCGGAAGCTGCGTCCTGTGGCGACGGGGCGAGTGATCGAGGAGGCGCGGATCTTGCGGTGCGCGCCCGCGGAGATGGCCCCGACGGTGCGCGGACGGAGAGTGGTTGGGGTGGACCGGGCGGGCAAGCACATCCTGATTCGATTGGCCGGCGACGTCACGATTCACACGCATCTGCGGATGTCGGGCAATTTGTTTGTGATTCCCGACCATCGGTTCGCGTCGAGCCGGGCGCGTGTGGTGCTCGAATTGGACGGCGGGGGTGGAATAGTGCTGGAGGATGCGCGGGCATTGGCGCGAATGGAAGCTGGGGCGACGGCGGAAATAGAGGCGTCGATTGCGGATCTGGGAGTAGAGCCGTTGGGCCCGGAGTTTACGTTCGAGCGATTCGCGGCGATGGCGCGGGGGTCTCGCCAGCCGGCGAAGCTATTTCTGATGGACCAGACGCGGGTGGCGGGGCTGGGCAACATCTATGTGGCGGAGGCACTGTTCCAGGCGCGGGTGGATCCGCGCAAGCCTATGCAAAGACTGACGCTTCGGAAGCTTCGAGGACTCCACGCAGCAATTGTGAATACGCTGACGCATGCGGTACAATCGGCGGTAGTCGCCTACTCCCGCCCGGGAGGATTCGGCGAGGCCGAGGAGTTTCCTCGGGCCGTTTATGGCCGGGAAGGAGCTCCATGCGTGGCTTGCCGCCGTGCGATACGACGTATTGCGCAAGGCGGCCGGTCGACGTATTACTGTCCGGGCTGCCAAAGGTGATTCGTGCCCACTGATCTCATAGAAGTCGATGCCGAGAAGCCGGCTCCGGAAGCGCTGGCGCGCGCGGGAGCCATCATCCGCCGAGGTGGAGTTGTGGCCGCGCCCACCGACGCACTGTATACACTGATCGCGGATCCGTTCAATTTGCAGGCGGTAGGGCGTGTGTTCGACGCAAAAGGCCGCGAGTACGCCCGGGCGCTGCCGCTGGTGGTGACCGATCATCTGATGGCGGAGGATCTGACGAAGGAAATGTCGAAGAGATTTTTCCTTTTGGCGCGGCGTTTCTGGCCGGGTCCTTTGACGATCATCGTGCCGGCGTCGGCGAAGGTGCCGTTGAAGGTGACCGGAAATACGGGGCGCCTGGCGTTGCGGCAATTGCGGTCACCGGTGGTGAACGGGCTGCTTGAATGGCTGCAGCAGCCGCTGGTTTGCACGAGCGCAAATCTGACGGGGCAGCCGACCTGCCGGAGCGGCATTGAAGTATTCGGGACGATGGACGGGCGTCTGGACCTGGTGTTGGATGGCGGCGTGTGTCCGCCGGGGGGGCCGACGACGATCGACATCACCGAACCGTGGTGGAAGGTGATCCGCGAAGGCACGATCACGGAACGCGAACTCGCGGAATGCCTCAAAGGAGCTTGACCCTTTCTCGTGAACATCTTATTTATCGGCGACATCTTCGCCTCCGCCGGGCGCGAGATCGTGGGACAGAATCTACACGGGATCATGGACCGGGAAGCGATTGACCTGGTGATCGCCAATGTGGAGAATTCAGCGGGCGGGTTCGGGGTAACGCCGCAAATCGCGGAGGAGATGCTGAAGCTGGGCGTGGACATCATGACCACGGGCAACCACGTCTGGGACCGCCGTGAGGTGTACGAATACATCGAGCATCAGCCGCTGCTGCTGCGTCCGGCCAACTATCCGCCGGAGACGCCGGGGCGCGGCATTCATACGGTGAAGGCTCGCAACGGGGTAATGTGCGCGGTGATGAATCTGCAGGGGCGGACCCATATGGCGCCGATCGATTGCCCTTTCCGGAAGGCGGACGAGTTGCTGGCGTCGCTCGAGCCGGAGGTGAAGGTCCGGTTTGTCGATTTCCATGCCGAGGCGACGAGCGAGAAGTCCGCCATGGGTTGGTATCTGGATGGCCGGGTGACGGCGGTGGTGGGCACGCATACGCATGTGCCGACCGCCGATGCTCGCCTGCTGCCGAACGGGACGGCGTTTCAAACCGATGTTGGGATGACGGGTCCGTACGATTCGATTATCGGGGTGGAAAAGGATCCGGTGCTGAAGAAGTTCCTGACGGCGATGCCGGTACGTATGGAGGCGGCCAAGCAGCGTGTGGAGCTGCGCGCGGTGGTGGTGGACGCCGATGAGGGGACGGGACGGGCGCGGTCCATCCGGCCGATCATGGCGACGATCGAGCGGCCCTAATCGGCGCAGCAAACGGGCTCCGCCTCGTGCCGGCCGGTAGGATTCGAAAAGCATTCTCGTTCCCCGAATTCATGAAGCTATCCGGTCGCGCATGGCGGCTGTTCGCCCGCGATGCGGAGGTCCAAAAGCGAGTTACTCGTCCGCAGAGTTATCCGAAAGTTACTTTGGTCTGCTTTTCGATCTTAGCGGGATCGAGTTCGATGCCGAACCCGGGGCGCTCCGGAAGGTCAATCATGCCGTTCACCGGCGCGAGGGGATTCTTTTCGAAATGATGGTAGGACTCCATTTTCGAAATCAGATACTCGACCAAAGGGCACGTCATGGGGGATTGGCTCGCAACCACGTGGAGCGCGGCATGGAGGCTATGGCCGTGCGGGATTACCTGCGCGTCGAAGGCCGAGGCGATGGTGCAGATCTTGACCAGTTCGCTGACACCGCCGCACCACTCGGGATCGGCCTGCACGACGGTGATGGCGCCGGCTTGCAGGAACCGGTGCGCCTCCCATCGTCCGTAGATGTGCTCGCCGGTGGCGACTGGCACCGAGGTGGCCTGACGCAATTTCACGAAACTTTCCATGCGCTCCATGGGGAAGGCTTCCTCGATCCAGCGGGGCTGGAAACGTTCGACTTGTTTCGCCCAGGCGATGGCGTAGTCGAGGTGCCAGCCTTGAAAGGCGTCGAACATGATGGTTGCGGTGTCGCCCATGGTTTCGCGGAGCGTGGCCACGAGTTCCACATTTTTGCGAAGGCCCTCGGCGCCATCGCCGGGTCCGTACGCAATGAACCATTTCTGATGGCGGAAGCCCTGCTTGAACAGGGCGGCGCATTTGGCGCGTACCGCATCGGGCTCGACCGAGTAGCCGAGACAACTGCCGTATGCTTCGACCTTGCCGCGGGTGGGTCCGCCGAGGAGGCGGTAGACGGGTGATTTGAAATAGCGGCCACGGAGATCCCACAGGCAATTGTCGACGGCGGAGATACCGATCATGAAATGGCTGGATCGGGAGTGCCGGTTGGAGCGGTACATCTGATCCCAGATTGTCTCCACGGCGAGGGCGCTTTTGCCCTTGAGGAAAGCGGCGAGTTGGCGATCGATGACAACGGCGGCTTCCGCGTCAATGGGTCCGTAGACGCCTTCGAGTCCGGACTCGGTGCGGATCTTCAGGTAAAGGGCCTGGGCGGGAACGGTGCGCTTTTGTCCGGCGCCGGGATCGTGGTAGGGCTTGGGGCGATGCTCTTCGTAGATGTGCAGGGGCTGGACCTGATGCTGGCGATTGATACCGGTGACGGCTTCGCGGCTGCCAGCGAGGCGCCAGATTTCGACAGCGGCGATGTTCATGCCGGCGGGCGCGGTCTGTGCAAACGCAAGCGCGGGGGCTGAGAGTGTAGAAAGGAAACGTCGGCGGTGCATTAGTCGGATTATAGTGGACCGCCGACGGAGAGCCAGGCTCGAAAGCGATCAAAAGTAGATCTTCAACCCCAACTGTGTGACGCGGGCACTCTGCGCGGTATTGATTACACCGAACTGAGGCGAGCCAAAAGCGGTGCCTGGTATCCCGAAATTCACATTATTGAAGGCGTTGAACATTTCCGCGCGGAACTGGATGCGAAAGCGCTCGCGAACGGAGAAGTTTTTCATGACACCGATGTCGAAATTCCGCGTGCCTGGAGCGCGGCCCACCGAGCGGGCGGCGTTGCCGAACAAGAACCGGGCCGGTTGGGCAAAGGCGCCGGTGTCGAACCACTTCTCGGGCGTGCGCTGGCCGGCGGGGAGGGTGGGATCCCTGAGGATGTTGGCGCGCTGTGCCCCGGCGGAACTGGCCTCGGTGGTGTTTTGCTGGGTCGTCACGCCGTAGACAGGCCCGGAGAGTAGCGTAGTGAGAAAAGATAACTGCCAGCCGCCGAGAATCTGACTGGCGGGACCGGCATGGAGCCAGTTGCGGCCAGGCCCGAGGGGCAGGTCGTAGATCACATTGAAGGTGGCGTTGTGGGTGATGTCGAGCGGGCTGATGGCTTTGTCGAGACGGCGATTGTAGTAGTCCTGATAGCCGGCTCCGGGCGTGCCGCCGAAGTCACTGAGGGCATCGACGTTGTCGATGAACTTGGAGAAGGTGTAGTTGAACAGGAACTGCAGGCCCTGCTGGTAGCGCTTCTCGGCGCGCCATAGAAAAGCATGGTAGCTCGAATGGCCGAGGTTGGGCGAGTTGAGAGTGACGTTGGTGAACTGAGGAAAGGGCCGCCGGGATTGGATGGAGCCGGGCTGGCCCACCAATTCGGGACGCACCTGATTCATGCTCAGCCCGCCACCAGTGAGCTTACGGCCGAGGTTGGCCACGTACTGCCCGCTGAGCAGGAGGGACTTCACTTCCTGCTGGATGCCAAAATTGTACTGGATGGAGTACGGGGAGGCGCGCTCACGCTGGTAGAAGTTGACGGGACTATTCAGGCCAAAGGCGGGAGTACGGTCCGCGGGGCCGGGGGGCTGGGCGTTGGGAAAGCCATCCTTGAGGAGCAGCGCGGCGGTCTGGTTCTGGTCCGGGCTGACTCGCTGCGCTTCGGTAGCGAAGCCCAGCACGGCTGTGTTGCTATAGCCCTGGTCATCGGGATTGCCGAAGAACAGTCCAGCCCCGCCGCGAATGACGGTGCTCTCCTTGTTGAAAGGCCTCCAGGCGAACCCGAAGCGGGGGGAGACGTTGTTCTTGTCGGTATTGAACAGGCGAGCGGGCTCGTCGACGCCCGCAAAAGTGACGACGCCGGGCCGTCCGGCCAAGGGGTGAATCTGATCGATGGCGAAGCCATTCTGTGTGTTTTTGTCCGCGATGCGGCCGGTCTCGACGTCGTAACGGACGCCGAGGTTCAAGGTGAGCCTTGTGGTCACTTTCCAGTCGTCCTGCACGAACATGCCGATGGAGTAGTTGTTGAAGGCGAGCAGGGGCGAGTCATTCAGCACGGCATTGGTGGCAAAGCCCAGCAGCATGGTGGCAAGGCCGTCCCCGCTGAGGGTGTTGCCCTGCAGGCCGGTGCCCTGTTGGGCGAAGGTGAACTGGCCGGACGGCTGGCGGTCAAACTCATCGGTGGTGCGGTTGTGCCGGTACTCGAATCCAGCCTTCACGCTGTGGCTTCCACGGTAGTAGCTGATGGTTTCCAAAGCCTGCCAGTAGGGATTGGTCTGGGCACGGAACACGTTGGCGGAACCGAGCGCAGTGTAGCCCTGCGGGGAAAAGACCGGGAAGGAACGATCCCCGACGCCGCGCAGGCCGAGCTTTTCCGGCCATCCGGCGTCGACGCTGGCGTGGAGAATATCGCGATCCTGATTGGTTCCGCTGACCTTGAGATCACTGAGGAGAGAGGGGCTGAAGGTACGAACCCAGGATCCGAGATAGGTGTGGGCGAGATTGGCGACGTTGCGGGAAGCGAGCCCGCCCACGCCGGAGGCGGCCGGCTCCGGAAAAGCGCTGGCCTGGGGAGTGGCATTGTGCTGGGCTACGTAGCGGCCGAAGATCCGGTCTTTGTCGGAAAGCACGTGGTCCACGCGCAGGGTGCCGTGATACTGGGTGCGCTTGACGGGAACATTGACGTTGAAGTTGTTGGCCTCGACGGCATTGCCGGGCTGATTGGGATCGGGGTAGAAGGATAGCGCACGCACGGCCACGGGATCGAAGAGGCTGGAAGGAACGATGTTGTTGGGGAACGGATCGCGCACCTTGCGGGTGGGATCGGTGGGATGATTGCGCGTGGTGAAAGGATTGTAGAGGGGCAGATCGCGGCCGGCGGCGTTGCGGAGTCCGGTGAAGTTTCCGGAGCGGCGGGCGGCGGAGGGCATGGTGAGGATGAGGGTCTGACCGCGAGTGGTCTTGGTGGCTTCGAGAGCGACGAAGAAGTGAGTCTTGTCCTTGCGGATAGGGCCGCCGAGAGTGCCGCCGAACTGGTTGTAGCGCAGCGGGGCCTTGTTGACGGCGAAGAAATTCCTTGCGTCCATGGCGTCGTTGCGGAAGAACTCGAATAGGTTGCCGCGGAAGCGATTGGTGCCGCTCTTGGTGACAGCCGTGAAAACACCGGCGGCGCTCCGTCCGTACTCGGCAGCGTAGTTGTTGGAGATGACCTTGAACTCTTCGACAGCGTCCACCATGGGGGAGAGCTCCGCTTGAGCGCGGGACATGGCGGACTTCTGGACCGAGCCACCGTCGAGCATCATGGCCTGTGACCAGGTGCGGCCGCCGGAGAAGGAAACCGCGGGCACCTCACCAGCATCGCCGAATCCCTGGACGTAGACGGCGCCGCCGACCAGTTTCGAGAGGTCCCACGCGTTGCGGCCATTGAGCGGCATTTCGACGATGGACTTGTTGTTGATGACCTGGCCCAAGTTGGAGGACTCCGATTCGATGAGCGGGGTTTCGGCTGTAATCTCGATCTGCTCGGCGACTTCGCCGACTTGCAGGGTGAAGTCCAATCGTGCCGTCTGATCGACTTGGAGAACGATTCCCGACCGGCGCGCCTGTTTGAAGCCGGTCTTCTGGACTATGACCTGATAGGGGCCCGGGTCAAGGCGGGAGACCGTGTAATAACCCTCGACATTGCTTTGCGTCGGGTAACGGGTGCCCGTGTCGACATTGGTGACGGCGATGTCGGCCAGAGGGACGACGGCGCCGGTGGGGTCCGCGACGCGTCCGGTGATTTGGGATGTTTGCGCGAAGGCGGAAATGGAAAAAAAAGAGACGAGAGCGATTCTGCGAAGCACCATAGCAAGACCTCTTGCGGGAACCTTATCGAAGGAGGTCAACAGAAGTCAAGTCGGTCGGGCAGAGGGATGGGGATTGATTTTCGCGCCGGATCGGGAGGACGGAACGCAGGACGGTGCGTCGAAACGCGATTTGCGATATAAGCATTACATGCTGCAAACGCGAAGAGACCTATTGGGGATGCTGGCGGCCGGAGCCGCTGCGCGTCCCGCCCAATCCGCTCCGAGCCCGGCGACGCCGGAACGGCCGAATATCCTATTTATCTACACCGACGATCATTCTTATCGGACGGTGAGTTCCTACGAGGGCGCGTACCCGTGGGCGAAGACGCCGAACATGGATCGTCTGGCAGGCAAGGGAGTCCGGTTCACGGCGGCTTATATCGGGGCGTGGTGCATGCCGTCGCGGGCGACGCTGCTGACGGGCAAGCATCAATTCGCGGTTGAATCGATGCGGATGGCGGGGACGTATCCAGGCAGCACCTACGATCCGGCGCAGTGCCCCTTCTGGCCCAAGACGTTTCGCGACGCAGGCTATTTCACGGCGCAGATCGGCAAGTGGCACACCGGCACCGACACCGGCTATGGCCGCGACTGGGACTATCAGATTGTCTGGAACCGGCCGCAGCATCCGGAAACTTCGCAGAATTATTACTATCACCAGCCGATTACGTATCAGGGCGGGAAGACCGAGTGGCTGGAACGCTATTCGACCGATCAATACACGGACTGGGCGGTGGACTTCATTCGCGGCAAGGGGCGGGACACGTCGAAGCCGTGGTATCTGTGGCTTTGCTTCGGAGCGGTGCATAGCCCGTATCAGCCTGCCGAGCGCCACAAGAAGGAGTTGGCCGGTATCGACTTCGAGACGCCGAAAGATATCTTCTCTCCGCGTCCGGGCAAGCCGGACTGGGCGCAGAAGATCAATCATTGGGAAAAGGACGCCAACGGGCGTCCGGTATCGGGAGGAAAGTCGCTGACCGACTGGGTACGCCAGTATCATCAAGGGGTTTTTGCGCTGGATGAAGCGTTCAAGCGATTGATGGACGTGCTCGAGGAAACGGGCCAGAGCAAGAACACGCTGGTGATCTGGACGGCGGATCAGGGGCTGGCGTTCGGGCAACACGGATTCCGTGGAACCAAGATTGCAGCTTACGATGCGAACATCCGGTCTCCGATGGTGATCTCGATGCCGGGCAAGGTGGCCGAGGGAAGGGTGTGTACGGCGCCGGTGGCGGGCGTGGACATTGTCCCGACGATCTTCAAGTTCGCGGGAGTGAAGCCGCCGTGGCAGTTCCAAGGCCGCGACCTGAGTCCATTGCTGAGGAATCCGGACACGAAGTGGGACTATCCGGCACTGTTGTGCGCCACGGGACAGACGTTCGGCTCCGACACGAACGTGATTCCGGAAGGGGAGAAGGCCTTCCACAACGGCGTGCCTTGGTATGTGCTGATCCGGGAACGGAAGTACAAGTATGTCCGGCCGCTGATTAAGGACCTGGAAGAGTTGTACGACATCGAGAAGGATCCGGATGAGCTGGACAACCTGGCGGTGAAGCCCGCGCACAAAGCGACGCTGCGGCGGATGCGCGGCGTGGCGATCGCGGAGCTTCGGCGAAACAAGGCGGGTTTTGTGGATCGAATGCCGGCGGTGCGGGAGGCGTAGACGCGGGTTGGGCGCGGGGGCAGGAGAGGCAGAAGGATAGGGTTGTTAATTTCTTAAGCTTCGTATAGAATGCTGGACATGCTGAAGGTGTCCACATTCCTCCTGCTTCTCCCCGCGATTTCATTGGCTCAAGTTTCGACGTCCACGATCACCGGGATCGTCGCCGATCCGTCCGGGGGGCGGATCGCCAATGCGAGCCTGCGCTTGTTGAACGAGGAAACGGGCGTGGCCAATGAGGCCGCGACCAACGCGCAAGGCGAGTATACCTTCCCGTATCTGACACCGGGCCGATACCGGCTGCAGGTGGAGGCAAGCGGTTTCGCGAGCCAGAACCGGACCGGGATCGTGCTGGAGTTGGGAAGAGTATCGCGGCTCGATATCACGGTGCAGGTGGGGCAGGTGGCCGAGAGCGTGGAAGTGACCGGAGCGGCGCCGCTACTCGAATCGGAGACATCGTCGGTGGGGCAATTCATCGAGAACAAGACGATCGTGGACATGCCGCTGAACGGGCGCCGCGTGGGGCAGATCATGGCGCTGATGGGCAACGCCGTATTCATCGCGGGCGACGTGATCCGGCCACGGTATACGATCGCCGGGAGCCGGAGCGACGGGCAGCAATGGCTGCTCGACGGAGTGAACGCGTCGAATGTGGCGCTGGAGGCTCCGCAAGCGCTGTTCAATCCGCCGGTGGAGGCGGTGCAGGAAATCCGGGTTCACCAGAACAACTATTCGGCCGAGATCGGCAATTCGGCGTCGGGCGCGGTGAGCATGACGACGCGGGCGGGGACGAACAAGTTCACGGGGCTGCTGTACGAATACTTCCGCAACGACAAGCTGGACGCGCGCAACTTTTTCGCGGCGGACCGTCCGCCGCTGCGGTGGAACGTTTTCGGCGGAGCGCTGGGCGGACCGATCATCAAGAACAAGACGTTCTTCTTTTCGCACGTGGAGTGGCAAAAGCAGCGGGTGGGTCTGGTGCGGAACTTCACGGTGCCAACGGCGGCGCAGCGAGGTGGGGACTTCAGCCAGATCACGAATGCGCGGGGCCAACTGGTCCGCATCTTCGATCCTTCGTCGACGCGGCCCGACCCGGCCAACGCTTCCCGCAGTATCCGAACGCAGTTTCCTGGCAACGTGATTCCGGCTTCGCGGATGGATCCGGTGGGCGCCAAACTGGCGGCTCTTTATCCGCTGCCGAACCGCGCGGCGGCGAACGCGGCGGGAGTGAACAACTTCGTGGCGAATGCGATCAGCGCCCTGAACCTCACCACATGGACGTCCCGGGTGGACCACATCGTGGGAGAAAAAGACCGGTTGTCGTACCGGATGGTGCTACACAATTTCCCGACGTTCACGACGGCAGTATTCCCCGAACCGGCCGCCGACCCGAACGCGGTGGTGCCGGAGCGCCGCGCATGGAGCCACCTGATCAATCACCAGCACACGTTCACGCCGACGCTGTTGAGCGATTTCCGGTTCAACTGGCAGCCGCGGTTTTTCCATCCGGTGACGCCGGGGCTGGGCGGGGGCTGGCCGACGAAGCTCGGGTTGAAGGGCGTGTCGGACCGCGCGTTTCCGCGCGTGACGGCCGCGGGCGGATTCGTGGCCATGGGACCAGCCACGGCCGAGCGGACCCAGATCCCGATCAACGATACGCATATCGTGGAAAGTCTGTCGTGGTTCCGTGGAAGCCACTCGGTGCGATTCGGCGGTGAGATCCGGCTCTCGCGGAATGTGGACGACCTGGACAATGCGATCTCGGGTCAGTTGGCGTTCAACGTGCAGCCAACGGCGCTTCCGGGAACCGCCAACACGGGCAATGCAATCGCGAGCATGCTGGTGGGATTTCCGAACTCGGGGTTGATCCGGGACACCGACATTCTGGACCGCAGGGCGAAGTACTTCGGGCTGTTCATTCAGGACGATTGGAAAGCAACGCGGAACCTGACGGTGAACCTCGGGCTGCGGTGGGAGACCCATACGCCGCGGTTTGACGCCAATGACCGGCAGAACGGCTTCGACTACAACCAGATCAATCCGGTGTCGAATACGCCGGGCGTGATCACGTTTGCCGGACGCGATGGGGTGGGCCGCAACGTCTACAACGGCGACTACAACAATTTCGGTCCGCGCATCGGGCTGGCGTGGAAGCCGTTCGACGGAGGACGGACGGTGATCCGGACCGGGTACGGCGTATTTTTCGGGCCGCCGCTGCCGGGATCGAACAACACGAGCGCGGGATTTGAAACCAGCGGCGAGTTTACGACTCCGGACAACGGGATCACGGCTCCGTTCTTCCTGAAGGACGGATTTCCGGCGTCGGTGGGAGCGCGGCAGGAGCTTGGTCCGGGTTTCGGCGCGGTTCCGGTGGGACGGCCGGCCCGATTCGCGCCGCAGTTCATCGACCAGAACCGGCGGATCGGGTACTCGCAGCAGTTCAACTTCGGTGTCCAGCATGAACTGGGCTGGAACACGGTGCTCGAGGTGGCCTATGCGGGCAACATCGGGCGGAAGCTACCGGGTCCGGGCGTGAGCGTGAACCAGGTGCGGCCGGAACTGATGGGTCCCGGCAATGCACAGGCGCGGCGGCCGTTCCCGCAGTTCGGCAACGTGACGATGATCACGCCGTTTTGGGGGAATTCGTCCTACCACGGCGGCAATATCAAGGTGGAGAAGCGTTTCTCGGGCGGGTTGAACTTCATGGCCAACTACACACGGTCAAAGTTCATCGACGATGTAACGTCGAACCAGGAATTGGGCACGGTGGGCGGGCTGCAGAACCTCTACGACCGGCGGGCGGAGAAAGCGCTATCGGGCAACGATGTGCGGAACCGGTTCGTGGCGAGTTCGGTGTATGAGCTGCCATGGGGCCGCGGAAGGAAGTACATGACCGACGGCATGGCAGCGACGCTGGTGGGGGGCTGGAACCTGGGTGTGATCCTGACGCTGCAGGACGGGAGTCCGGACGGGTTGGTGACCCAGAACAACACGACGAATGCGTTCAACGGTGTGCAGCGGGTGAATCTGCTGCGCGACCCGGCGCTGCCGGAATCGGAGCGCACGATTGCGCGGTATTTCGATACGTCGGCGGCGGTGGCGCCGGCGCCGTTCACGTTCGGGTCAGCGGGACGGGCGGTACTGACGAGTCCTGGAATCGCAAACGTGGACCTATCGCTGCTGAAGAACTTTCCGTTACGGGAGAGCTTCAATATTCAGCTTCGCCTGGAAACGTTCAACACCTTCAACCGGGTGAACTTCGAGGACCCGGGCCGAGCGTTGGGGGCGGCCAACTTTGGGGTGATCAGCGCGGCACGCGCTTCCCGCAGTGTGCAGCTTGGGCTTAAACTGACTTTTTGAGCAATCGATTCGAAGGCAAGATCGCGGTGGTGACCGGTGCGGCTTCGGGCATCGGGGAGGCGACGGTCGAGCGTCTGCGCCGTGAGGGGGCCGAAGTACATGGGATCGACCGCGCGGGGGGCGCTGAGGCATCCGGCGTCGATGTGGGGGACGAGTCTCAGGTAGAGGCATTCTTCGCGAAGCTCGAGCGAGTGGACATACTGGTGAACTCGGCGGGCGTGGCAGTGCGGAAGCCGGTAGCCGAGCAGGATGCCGAGGGATGGGACGAGGTAATGCGGGTGAACGTGCGGGGTACGTTCCTGTGCTCGAAGCACGCGATTCCACGTATGGGCCGCGGCGGTGCGATGGTGCATCTGGCGTCTGTGGTGGGAGTGACGGGAGTGCGGAACCGCGCGGCATACTCGACGACCAAAGGGGCGATCGTAGCGCTGACGCGCAATATGGCGCTCGACTACGCGCCCAAGGGGATTCGCGTGAACTGCGTTTGTCCGGGATTCACACGGACGAATCTCACGAAGGGGTTGTTGTCGAATCCGGAAGCGGCGGCGAAGCTGCTGGCGCTGCATCCGCTGGGGCGATTGGGGGAGGCTGAAGACATTGCGAGCGCGATCGCATTCCTGGTGAGCGGGGACGCGTCTTGGATTACCGGTCAGGCGATTGCGGTGGATGGAGGCTTCACGGCGGGGCACGCCGTGGATGTCTAGGCGAGCAGGCCGTCGACGGGCTTGACGCTCGCGCCCGGGAGGCCAACGATCGTGCGAATGGTCGAGTCCAGGCGATCGACGGGCACGGGGTTTTCGACCGCGACCATGGGATGCTCGTCCGCCGTGCGGCCGTAGGCGACGCCGTGAGGAACGCCGGCTCCGAACAGAAGCGCCGAGTGGCCGCCGGCGAAGTGCTCATGGAATCCATAGTCTTCGCGGGAACGAATGGGCGTGCCGTTGCGGACGGTGCGGCCAAACTCGGAGGTGACGGCGACGAGGGTCCGTTCGAGGAGACCGGCTTGGTGGAGGTTGGCGATGAGACCGGCGATGGGAGCGTCGATGGCGCGCTTCATGTCCGCGATTCGATCGCCGCCGCGGTCATGGGCGTCGAGGCCGGCGAAGGGAATGAACGGGAGACGGACGGCAAGCAACGCGGGGCTGGCGTGTAGGCGCGGGACGACGGCTTCGAGTTGGCGGGCGAAGTCCGGGCCGGGAACCGTTTCGAGTTCGACGCCGCGCAGGAGGCGCCGTTGGGCGGGGACGTGGCCGATGCCAGAGGCGATGAGGGAACGTACGACACAGCCGTGGGCCATCTGGGAGGCGATGTTCTCGAGGCCCTGGGCGAAACGAACGCCGGGGGCAGAAGTGGGGATGGAGCGGCAGGTGCCGAGGAGATTGCGGGGGAGCATGCCGGGCTCGAAGGGGGTGAAATGCTTGGGGTCCAGGGAGTCGGTTTGGGGGAGGCCGCCGGAGAGGGTGATGAGGACCAGACTGTCGGCGGGGGCGTGTTGGGAGGCAAAGCCGGGGGCCAGGGCCGCAGCGGACAGGAAGAGTCGGCGGTGCATGAGGACCATTATCACGCAAATGGAACATCCACAAAGGTGGGTGTAGATCGGGTGGGTCAAATGATGAACAGACCCAAATTAGCCCAAAAAGAAGAGGGTCGGGACTAACGTACTACAAAACCTCACACAAGTACTGAATCCCGCCAGGACTGATGAAAAAATATACAATTCAGGATTGAACAGGTTGTTTTGCGGGGTGAACTGCGAAAATCCGTGGTGGTTCGCCACAGCGGGCGTGGATTCGGCCCCAAAGCGACGTATCGCATCTTCCAACAATGGAAGAGACCTATGTAACGCGATCAACGGAGAGGCCTTTGTTATCTGCTTGTTACCGGACTGCAAATCAAATGGCAACGAATCTGCTAGGGAAAATACAACGGTTGGGGCCAGTGTGCCTCCTAGCGACGAGGCGCGTGTGGATACGCTCAGTTGCCCGGTTCCCTCCGTTGTCGGATTTGAAAGGAGAACACATGAAAGGCATGAACAGCGTACGGCCAACCGGTCAGTCGCTCAAAACCACGCGCCTCCGCGCCGCACTGCCCCTGACGCTGACCCTGTTGTCACTCGCGGTACCGGCGGTGGCGCAAGAGCGATTCAGCGAAATCAATGGGACCGCCATGGACGCGACGGGCGCAGTGCTACCGAACGTCGCGGTGAAGGTATCGAACAAAGTGACTCAGCGCGTATTCGATACGACCACGGACTCGTCGGGAAACTACGTTGCGCGGAACCTGGAGCCGGGGCACTACACGGTTCGGTTCGAGTTGCAGGGTTTCACGACGCACGAAGTGGCGGATGTGAATTTGTTATTGGGCCGGACGTTGAAGGTGGACGCCAAGATGACGGTGGCGCGCACGGAGACGGCGATCGAGGTGACGGAAGCGGCGCCCCTGATCGACACGGCGAACACGATGGTGGCGAACAACATCACGGCGGAGGAATTCGACCGGCTGCCGAAGGCGCGGAGCTTCCAGTCACTGGCTTTGAATTCGACGTCGGTGAACTCGGGCGTTATCGAAGGCGGCATTCAGGTGAATGGCGCGAGCGGCGCCGAGAACAATTTCACGATTGACGGCATTTCGACCAACAGCCTGCTGAACGGGCATTCGCGTCAGGACGCGGTGTTCGAGATTCTGCAAGAGGTTCAGGTGAAGACGGCCGGGATTTCGGCCGAGTACGGCGGAGCGCTGGGCGGTGTGATCAGCGCGATCACGAAGTCCGGCGGGAACAGCTTCCATGGCGACGTCCACTACTATTTGTTGGGCAACAAACTGAGCGCGGCGCCGAACAAGCGTCTGCTGCTGAGCCCGACCGACGACACGACGACGCGGTATTACCAGGAAGATAAACAAAAGAACGACTCCCACGAGATCGGGTATTCGTTAGGCGGATATTTCATCAAGAACCGGCTGTACTTCTTCAGCGCGGCGTCACCGCGCTTCGTGCGGCGCACCAATAACTACCGTTTCTCCAACGGCACGGAACCGGCTTCGATCGACCAGAGCCGGACGGAGAACATGCTTTTCGAGAAGCTGTCTTTCGACATCACCAAGAGCCTGCGCGGCAGCGTGCATTGGCTGTGGACGCCGAGTTCGGCCACCGGCACCATGCCTGGCTACAACGGCGAGTGCTCGAACTGCGCGGTGTCGTCACTTGCCGCCAATCAGGTCCGCCACACGCAGGGCTACTTCGCCCCGCAATCGAACTATGGCGCGCAGCTTGACTGGGTTGCCACGCCGACGGCGCTGCTTTCGGTTCGCGCCGGGCGCTTCTGGGACAACTACAAGGACACCGGTCTCCCCGATATCACTCCGGTGAACTACAGCGTCACAGCCATCGGCGTGGCGGGGGTTCCGGCCAGCCTGCAATTGCCGCAGAACTCGAACAACACGCCGCGGATTTCGCGCTCGGTGCGGGACGTGGTTACGCGAACCTACGTGCAGGCTGACTTCAGCAAGTTCTTCCAGGCGGGCGGGACTCACAATCTCCGGGTGGGAACGGGCACGCAGAAGAACGTGAACAACGTGTTCCAGGACTATCCGACGGGCGGTTACATCAACGTGTTTTGGGACCGGGCATTCCGTTCGAGCGTGGCGGGCGTGGGAACCAACCGCGGCCCGTTCGGCTACTACGAGTACCACGAATTCGGGACCGGCGGATCGACGGGCGCGAATATCACCAATCTCTATATTCAAGACAACTGGCGGATTCACCCGCGGTTGACGTTGAACCTCGGATTCCGCACCGAGCGGGAGCGGGTACCTTCGTTCCAGCGCGACGTGAAGGAATACGCGTTCGACTTCGGGTTCGGGCAGAAGGTGGGTCCGCGTCTGGGCGCGTCGTTCGACGTTTTCGGCGACGGCCGGTTGAAGGCATATGGAAGCTGGGGTCTTTACTATGACTGGGTGAAGTACGAACTGGCGCGCGGGACTTTCGGCGGCGACTACTGGCGTGTCCGGTACCGCGCTCTGGAAGATCCGAACGTATTCAACCTGAACAGCAAGAATCTTCCCGGCGCCGATCTGTGGAACCCGGCAGTGCCGGACTCGTTCCGCCGCGTAACCGGGCTTCCAATACGATCGACTCGAACATCAAGCCGATGTCGACGTCGGTGATCAACTTTGCACCGAGACAACTCGGACCGCAGATGGTGTTCCGCGCCAGCTACATCCACAACAACCTGCGGCGGACGATCGAGGATCTGGGCGTCCTGGTGAACGGCAACGAAGAGTACTTCTATGCCAACCCGGGCGAGGGCAATGCCAGCACGACCCTGTTTCGGGCGCGCATCGCAGCCTTTCCTGACACCGGAAAGCCGAAGCGAACCTATGACGCCGCCGAGTTCCAAGTGACCAAGCGGCTGGCCTGTTCGGTTCGGCCAGCTACGTCTACAGCCGGTTGTATGGCAACTACGCCGGTTTGGCCAAAGCCTGACGAGCGAGATCCGCACCGGTGCCGACGGCGCGGGCGTGCTCGCTCGACCAACAGTCCGGCGGCACGCAAGCGCGGCCGGGCGGCAACGCGAACCGTGCGTGGGACATCGACGAACTGCTGTGGGATTCCAAGGGAAACCTGATCCGCGTGGCCGTTTGGCGACCGATCGCCCGCATGTGTCTGCTGTACGGATCGAAGTCGTTCAAGGGCGGAGCGAGCGGATGGGGCACCGATCTCGGGGCGTTTCTGTACGCCGGATCGGGCACGCCGCTTTCGACGCTCGTGAATACGATCAACGGTACGCAGCCGTTCGTGAACGGCCGCGGCGACTATGGCCGCACGCCGTTCCTGACGCAGACCGACCTTGTGATCGGACACGAAATCAGCGTGTCGGAGGGCAAGCGTCTGCGGTTCGAGTTCAACGCGCAGAATCTGTTCAACCAGAAGACGGCGCGCAGCGTCTGGACGCAGCTCAACCGGGCTCGCACCAGCGCGGAAATCGACCTGAGCAAGGTGGATCTGGCAAAGGGCTACGACTACAACGCCATGATCGCCGGGACGTCGGAAGGCGCAAAGGCGATCTCACCGCTCTTCGGACAGCAGGACCTGTTCAACCCGGGCTTCTCGGGCCGGTTCCTGGTGAAGTTCATTTTCTAAACAGAAGATCGAACGTTGTTTCCGTCGCGGCCCGGTGTCACCCACCGGGCCGCGATTTTTTTTGGCCGGGCGGGCTCAGGAACCGACGGCGAAGTGGATCGGAATCGCAACCGATCCGGCCGGGGACTGCAGGGGAGTCAGGATCAGTTCGAGGACACCTTCCCCGTGGGACAGTGCGCGTCCGGCCAGGGCGGCTGTGACGATCCGGCCGGCGTGCTGTTGGGCGAAGGATTGCCGGCGAAGTTCGCGGTTGAACACGGAGTACCAGTCTTCGACGCGTCCCTCGGGGGGAAGCCCCCAACCGGCGCCGAGTTCGAAGGATTCCAGTTGGAAGACGCGGCGCAAGGGGCCAGAGACAAGCGGCGTGATGCTGGAAGGAGCGGCCGCGCGGGCAATGTGGACGCTATCCACCGTGAGAACCTTTTTGAGAATCGCCGGGCTGTGGAGCCGGACTTCCAGCCCACGCAGCGGTCCGCCTTCATTTCCGACGTAGGTACCGGTGTCGAACGACCAACGCTCTCCGGCGCGGAGGCGCACCGTGTAGCCGGGATACCCGCCATCGGTGAGGAGCGGGGGGCCGGAGGCGGTCCGCAGCGCAGCCCAGTCAGGAAGGCGAAAGTGCAGTTGGCGGTCCGCCCGCAAGATCTGCCCGTGGTGCGGGAGGGCGCTTTCCGGCGCAATACCGACGGCCTGGGCGAGACGGAGGATGGATACCGATGCCGATCCGGAAGGGGCACGGAGGGCCCGTTGCAGTTCGGCGGCTTCGGACCGGGAAAGGCGATCAGCCCAGGCGCCGGGCTGTCCGGCGCGGAGCTTCCCGTCCTCATAGAGACGGGCAGCGACGGCATCGGGTCCGGTGGCCGACAGCGACAGGGCCGGCCCACCCGTGGCCCTGGACACCGCGGCGGCGAGGTCGGTGGCGTCGCCCAAGCCGGAGTCGTACACGGAGACCCATTTGCCCAACCGGTGGAGCGAAACCGTCCGCTGGGCCGAGGCCGAGTCGGCGTCGAGGAAGTGTTGGCTCGCCATGAAACGCCTGACGGCCGACTGGACGGTACGCAGGGTACCAGCGCCCGTCGCGAGGACTTGGACGCTCTCGGCGCTGACGCTCATGGCGGATCTATCGGCCGGGACCAGTTAAAGCCTTATAGGTTAGAAGCAAGCATCCAAAAGGGTTGCATTCGGCGTGTGGACATGAGATAACGGGCGCATGCCGGATCGCCTCGATCGCAGGGATTTTCTAAGGACGGCCGCGGCGGCTGCCGCCGCCTCGAGTCTGCCACTGGTGGAGGGGAAACCGGCCCCGGATTCCGAGACGTTGGTGACGACGCTGTACAAGAGCTTAAACGAGGAGCAGAAGTCAAAGATCTGCTTCGGGTTCGACGATCCGCTGCGGCTGAAGGTGGACGCCAATTGGCGGATCACTCCACACAAGATCGTGGAGGTGTTCAACCGGGATCAGCAGGCGATGGTGGAGGAGATCTTCACGGGTTTACACAATCCGGAATTTGCCTCCAGTGTGATCCGGCACATGGAGGAAGACTACGGCGGCGTGGGCAACTATTCGGTGGCACTGTTCGGGGAACCGGCCAAGGGCAGGAAGTTCGAATTCGTGCTGACGGGGCGGCATTGCACGGCGCGATGCGATGGAGATTCGGTGGAAGGAGCGGCGTTCGGGGGGCCGATCATGTACGGGCATCAGTCGGGTCCGAAGGACATGGAGGCGCCCGACCATGGGCAGAACGTGTACTGGTTCCAGGCCAAGCGAGCCAACGAGGTGTTTCAAGCGTTGAACGGAAAGCAGCGCGAGGCGGCATTGTTGTCGCGCGCGCCCCGGGCGGAGGCGCAGAACAAGACAGTGGCGCTGCGGACGAAAGAAGAGGGCTTCGCGGGGCTGCCGGTGGCGGACATGACGCGGGATCAACGGGCATTGGTGGAAAAGGTGATGGGGGATCTGCTGCTGCCGTTCCGCAAGAAGGACACTGCCGAGGCGATGAAGTACATCGGCGCGTCGGGGGGCGTGGAGTCCATGCATTTGTCGTTTTACAAAAACATGGACATCGGCAACGACGGGGTGTGGGATGTGTGGCAACTGGAGAGTCCGAACATGGTGTGGCTGTTCCGCGGTTACCCGCAGTCGCATACCTGGGTGAATCTGCGAGGGGCGGCGCAAGGGATTCGTGGTTTCCACCAAATCGGATATCGGATTTCGGGATCAGGCCGGGCGCTGGCGCGGGTCTGACGCAGCTGAACGGGCAATTGGCGCCATCGGCGATGCAGCGGCTGCGGGTGCTGCTACGGAGCGGGGCGGACCCGGACTCGGCACTGCACTACATGGTGCGGCTGGGCGAGCGGCAACCGGCGGCGCTACAGAGGATGGTCCGGGCGCCTGCGACGCTGCAGTTTCTGGTGACGGTGTTTTCCTATAGCCGGTTTCTTTCCGAGGAGGTGCTGGAGCATCCGGAGTGGGTGGAGAGCCTGCCGCGGGCGGGTGATTTGCATCGGGTGATTCCGGCCGAGGAGTACGAGCGGAGGCTGACAGCGCGGCTGGCGCGGATTCCGGAAGAGGAGTCGCCGGCGGCGGAGTTAGGGTCTTTCCGGCGGGAGCAGATGCTGCGGATCCTGATCCGGGACGTCCTGGCTTACGGAGCGCTATCGGACATCACCGAAGAGCTGTCGAATTTGGCCGATGCGGTGGTGGAGGTGACGCAGGCGCGGATCCGGGGGATACTCGAGAAGCGCTACGGCGAGCCACGGTGCGAAGAGGGCGGGGCGGCGGAATTGACGGTGGTGGCTCTGGGCAAGCTGGGCGGCAGGGAATTGAACTACTCCTCCGACATCGATCTGATGTTCGTGTATTCGGGCAACGGAGAGACGAGCGGGCGGGAAACGATCACGAACAAGGAGTTCTTCAAGAAAACCGGGATCCAGTTGACCGAGTGGTTGTCGAGCTACACCGAACACGGGGCATGCTACCGGGTGGATCTGCGTTTGCGGCCGGAGGGGACGCTGGGCGAGATATGCATCTCGCTCGAGGGGGCGCGCAACTATTACCGCGACCGGGCGCGCGACTGGGAACTGCAAATGATGATCAAGGCGCGGGTGTGCGCGGGGGACCGGAGGCTGGGACGGGAGTTGCTCGAGTTCATCGAACCGCTGACCTACACATCGACGCTGGACTTCTCCAAGGTGGAATCGGTGTCGGAGGCGCGGGTGCGGATCCACGAAAAGCTGGCAAAGCGGCGTGGGAAGACGGAGTTCGACGTGAAGCTGGCCGAGGGTGGGATCCGCGACATCGAGTTTTTGGTGCAGTGTCTGCAGCGGCTGCACGGGGGCCGCGAGAAATGGGTGCGCCAAGGGGGGACACTGCTGGCGTTGTTCCGGTTGTGGGACAAGAAGCTGCTGTCGGAGATCGAATACGGGCGATTGGCGTCGGCGTACCGGTTCTTCCGCAACGTGGAGCACCGGCTGCAATTTCTGGACGATCGACAGACGCATACGCTACCAGAAGATACGGATGAATTGGAGTTGCTGGCGCGGCGTCTTCCGCCAGCGCAGTTGGGCAGCGAGAATACGGCTGCGCGGCTGCAGAACGAAGTGGACCGGCACTTGAACGCGGTGAAGGAGATATACGAACGCGTGGTGCATATGCAGCTACCTCTGCACTACACGCCGGAAAACAACGACGGAGTAGGCCGGCAACCGCAATTCATCCCGGAAAGCCAGGCGATGCCGGATCCGAACGATCCGGTGTCGATCAACCTGGTGCGCATGCTGGCGCAACGGGCGCCGGTGCTCGGGGAGACACTGGAGAGGAGCCGGTCCCTGCAGGGAAGGCGGGCGTTCGAGGCGTTTGTGGAGCAGGCGCTCTCGCGGAATCCAGAATGGGTGGAGTGGATGAACGAAGACAGGGTGCTGGCTGGGTATGCGATCGATCTTTTCGAACACAGCCCGTACCTGGCGGAACTTCTGAACCGGAATCCGGAATTGATCAAGGAGTTGCGCGGCGTGCGGGAG
>JAWKHI010000005.1:0-280266 GCA_041394885.1 Bryobacteraceae bacterium
CTCATTGGCCGCATTGGCCGCAAGCTGCTCGATAACAACATCAAGGTGATCGCCAACGCCGGCGGTGTCAATCCGGTGGCCTGCGCGCGTGAGGTGAAGCGGCTTGCGCCCGGCGTGAAAGTGGCCGTGGTCCACGGCGACGACGTGTTCGGCCGGATCGACGAGATGATCGCCGCCGGCGAGGAGATGCGTAACCTCGATACCGGTGAGCCGCTTTCCTCAATTCGCGGTCAAATCACCAGCGCCAACGCCTACATCGGCGCCTTTCCCCTGGCGGAAGCTCTCGCCACTGGAGCCGATGTCGTCATCGCCGGCCGCTGCACCGATACCGCGCTTACCCTCGCTCCGATGATTCATCGCTACGGGTGGAAAGAGACGGACTGGGATCTGCTGGCCGCTGGTACAGTCGCCGGGCACATCGTCGAATGCGGCGCGCAGTCCACCGGCGGCAATTGCCAGGTGGACTGGCAATCGATCCCGCGCCTGGCCGACGTCGGCTACCCGATCGTCGAAGCCGAGCCGGACGGAACCTTCACCGTAACCAAGCACCCCGGCACCGGCGGACGCGTCCATTCGAGCGTCATCAAGGAACAGTTGCTCTATGAACTCGGCGATCCGAAGCACTACATTACACCCGATTGCATTGCGGACTTCACCACCATCCGCCTTCAAGACATCGATCCCGATCGCGTCCATGTGCGCGGAATACAAGGCGCGCCGCGGACGCCGTTTCTGAAGCTGTCGATCAGCTACGCCTGGGGCTGGAAGGCCATCGGTTCCCTGGTTTACAGTTGGCCGGACGCCCTGCGGAAGGCGCAGGCGGCGGACGCCATCGTGCGCGAACGGCTGCGGCAGTTGGGGCTCTCCTTCGACGAAATCCTCACCGAGTACTTCGGCGTCAACGCGTGTCATGGGCCCGTGGCGGCGCGAGTGGAAGATCCCGCCGAAGTGCAACTGCGGATCGGCGTCCGTGGCGCCGATCGCAAGGCGGTGGATCGCTTCACCCGCGAGTTGATTCCGCTGGTGCTGAGCGGTCCGCCAACCGCTACCGGTTTCGGCGATGGCCGTCCGCCCGTGCGCGAGGTGATCGCTTATTGGCCCGCGCTGGTGCCGCGCGAACTAATCCAAACCCGCGTCGAGGTGATCGAATGAAGATCCCGCTGGCTCGCATCGCCCACGCCCGGTCCGGCGACAAGGGCGACATGGCTAACGTCGGCGTCATCGCCTATCGAGAAGCTTTGTACCCGGTCCTCGAGCGCGAGGTCACCGCCTCGCGTGTGAAGGAGTTTTTCGGCAGCCTGGTGAAAGGCCAAGTCGAGCGATTCGAGCTGCCGAACCTCGGGGCGCTGAATTTCCTGCTGCACGAATCGCTCGACGGCGGTGGTACGCTTTCCCTGCGTGTGGACGCCCAGGGCAAGACCTTCAGTGCGGCCCTGCTGCGAATGGAAATCGAGGTGAGCGACAGTGAGCTTGCAGACCAGGCTTGACGGACGCGTGTTCCGGATCACGTTGGATCGTCCCGAACGCCGCAACGCGCTCAACGAAGATCTGTGCCTGCGCCTGGTGGCCGCGTTTCGCGAAGCCGAACAGGACGAACGCACCGGAGCCATTCTGCTCGACGCCTCCGGACCCATGTTCTGCGCCGGTATGGACCTCGATGAGTCGCTGGCCGCCGATGCCGTCGCCAAAACATCCATCCACGAGGAGTTGTTCACCGTGGGCGCACGCTGCTCGATTCCGATCGTCGCCGCGGCGCGAGGCGGCGCCATCGCCGGCGGCGTGGGGCTGGTGGCGCAAGCGCACGTAGTGATCTGCGATACCGGTGCTACTTTCGGATTGCCGGAAGTACGCATCGGAATGTGGCCCTTCGTGATTTGGACGTCGTTGGTGCGCGCGCTCGGCGAACGGCGCGCCTTGGCTTTGAGCCTCACCGGCGACAGGTTCTCGGCAGCCGAAGCAAAGGAGTATGGTTTGGTGCATCATGTGGTCGACGCCGGTGACGTGGCGGGGGAAGCGGAGTCGGCGGCGCGCGCGATCGCCGAAACTTCACCCTCGGCCGTCCGGCGCGGAATGCAACTGGCGCGCCAGTCCCGCGAACTGGATATGAATGCCACCGTTTCCCTCGCTGCCGCGCTGCGCTCGGAACAGTTGAAAAGCGCCGAGTACCGCGACAAAGTGGAATCAATACGCGCCAAGAGGAAACGATGAGCAAACGATGCTTGTGGGTGCTGCTGCTGGCCTTTCCCGGGGCGGCGCAGAGCGTGGATGGCCTTACCAGCCCCGTGGAGGTGCTGCGTGACAAATGGGGCGTCCCTCACATCTACGCCCAAAACACCAACGATTTGTTTTTTGCCCAGGGGTGGGTGACCGCCAAGGACCGGTTGTTTCAAATCGATCTTTGGCGCCGCATCGGCACGGGAAAACTGGCCGAAGTGCTGGGCGCCAAGGCCATTCCGCGGGATCGCATCGCGAGGCTGGTCCGGTTTCGTGGAGACTGGACCAAGGAATGGGAAAGTTACTCGCCGGACACCAAACAAATCGCCACGGCCTTCACTTCCGGCATCAACGCCTACATCCGGTCTCTAGCCGGTAATTGGCCGGTGGAGTTCAAAGCTGCCGGTTACGCCCCGGGAATGTGGGAGCCGGAGGATGTCACGGCTCGCGTGGCCGGGCTGCTCATGATTCGCAATTTCACCCGCGAAGTGCAGCGGGCTGAAGATATTCGCCGGTTCGGCCTCGATATCGTCCAGCGTTACATGCCGCCGGACCCGCCGGTCAAGATCGAGATCCCGCGCGGCCTCGATCTCGACGGCATCGGCCCGGAACTCCTCGCCGACTACAATGCCACCGTGGGTCCGGTCCGCTTGCAGGATCAGGGGAGCAACAACTGGGTGGTCGCCGGCTCGCGGACATCCACCGGCAAGCCTTTGCTCGCCAATGATCCGCACCGGCCCGTGAATATTCCCTCCCTGCGCAAGACCGTTCATTTGGTGGCCCCCGGATGGAACGTGATCGGCGCGGGCGAACCGGCTCTGCCCGGCGTCGCCCTGGGCCACAACGAAGATATCGGCTTCGGCTTCACGATCGTCGGCATCGATCAAGGTGACCTGTATGTCGAGAAGCTCAATCCGGTCAATCCGGACGAGTACGAATACAAGGGCCAATGGCAAAAGATGAAGATCGTGGAAGAGCCGCTCGTGGTGAAGGGCGAGGCCAAACCCCGCCGCCTGTTGTTGCGCTACACCATCCACGGGCCCGTCCTCGCCGAAGATCTCGGACGTCATCGCGCTTATTCGCTCAAGTGGGTGGGTAGCGAACCGGGCACGGCCGGTTATCTCGCCGCACTAAGATTGTTGCGCGCGCGGAACTGGAACGAGTTCGAAGCGGCGGTGGCCCACTATAAGGTGCCCTCGGAGAACCTTGTCTATGCGGACCGCGCCGGTAACATAGGCTGGATCGCCTCTGGCATGACCCCCGTGCGGCCCAATTGGTCCGGCCTGCTTCCCGTTCCCGGCGACGCCGGCGAATATGAGTGGTCCGGCTATCTGGACCCGGCGAAGAACCCGCGCGCCTTCAATCCGCAATTCGGAGCGATCTGGACCGCCAACCACAACATCTTGCCGAAGGACTACCCGTACGCGCTCGGGTATGAGTGGGCGGCACCCTTCCGCGCCTTTCGATTGGAGGAGATCCTTCGCGCGCAATATCAGTTCGATATTCCCGCCATGCAGCGCATGCAGCAAGATGTGCTCTCTCACCCGGCGCGCATCTTGCGCTCTCTGATTCTGAATTGGCAGCGCAAGAAAGGCGACCTTCCCGAGCGCGAAGAGCGCGTACTCGCCATGTTCGAGCGGTGGGATTTCGGAACCGCGGACTTCGGCAACCGGCCTAACTGCTGCCGGCTGCGCGCCGATTCGGTGGAAGCCACGATATTCGAAATATGGTCGGCCATGTTGCCGGACTTCTTCTACGGTCCTGGTTTGGGATCGCGCGTCAACCTGTTCCAAACGCTGGGTGACTTCCACCGGAATCCCGATGAGACAGCCTTCCGCCGGTCACTGAGCGCCGCTCTCGACTATCTGGAAATCGCGCTCGGCAAAGATATGTCCCAATGGCAGTGGGGCCGGCTCCACACGATCACTTTTCGCCATCCCGTGGACCGGAAAGCATTTCATCGCGGACCCATCGCCCGGCCCGGCGACGCCAATACCGTCAACTCCACCAGCGGCGGCAACTTGCGCCAAACCAATGGCGCCAGTTATCGCCAGATACTCGATACCGCGGATTGGGACCGTTCCGTGATGACCAACGTCCCCGGCGAATCCGGCGATCCATCGAGCCCCTTCTATGACAGCCTGCTCGAAGAATGGGCCTCGGGCGGCTACCATCCGATGCCTTACTCGAGGAAAGCCGTGGAGGCCTCCACATCCGAGCGCATGCGTCTGGAACCCGCCCCCGTGAGCGTTCGCTAGTCAGTTGCTACCTCAGGCAGTGGATGCCCGGTCAATTGAGAAAGTAAGTCCGGTACAAAGTGTCCCGCTGTTTGGGCACGAATCCCGCGTCGCGAATGATACGCCGCAGGTCCTCTTCGCTCGCCTGGTTGTGGGCCCCCGCCGCCGACACCACATTCTCCTCGATCATGATGCTTCCCACGTCGTTGCCGCCGAAGCGCAGCCCCACCTGGCAGGTCTTCAGTCCCTGCGTCACCCAGGACGACTGCACATTCAGGATGTTAGAAAGATAGAGCCGGGAAATCGCCAGTGTCTTCAAATACTCCACCGCCGTCGCTTCTTCTTTCACAAAACGCCCTAGCGACGTATTCTCGCGCTGGAAAGACCACGGAATAAACGCCGTGAAACCGCCCGTGTCTTCCTGAATCTGGCGCACCGCTTCGAGGTGATTCACCCGCTGCTCGATCGTCTCGCCGCATCCGAACATCATCGTCGCCGTCGTCCGCATCCCCAGCGCGTGCGCGGTCCGATGTACGTCGATCCACTCCTGCGTATTGCATTTCAGCCGGCTGATCCGGTGCCGTACGGCGTCATCCAGAATCTCGGCGCCGCCGCCGGGGATTGAGTCAAGGCCGGCGTCCCGCAGCCGCGCGATGGTGTCCCGCAGCGTCAGTCCGCTCACCTCGGCGATGTTGGTGACTTCCGGCGCCGACAGGCAATGCAGATGAATCGCGAAGCGCTCCTTGATGGACCGGAACAGATCTTCATACCACTCGATCTTCAGATCCGGATGCAGCCCGCCTTGCATCAGTACGCCCGTTCCACCCAGGTCGATCGTCTCCTGAATCTTCTCGAAAATTACTTCCTTCGGCTGGACGTAGCCTTCTTTGTGGCCAACCGGCCGGTAGAACGCGCAAAAGCTGCAATACTCGGTGCACACGTTGGTGTAGTTGACGTTGCGATCGATGATGTAGCTCACTACGCCTTCCGGGTGCAATCGGCGGCGAAGGGCGTCGGCCTCCATGCCGATGCCGACCAAATCATCGCTTTCGAACATGTCGAGGGCCTGCTGGCGCGTCATCATAGGGGTAAGTCCGATGGTAGCAAACGCCCGTATCATCCCGCCGCCGCCATCTCTCCCAGAAGTCCGGCCGTTCTGTCTGAGAAGACAGAACGGGCCACGACGCGGTCGCAGCCTGCCTGTTCGGCCGCCGCCTTGCGGTCCACCTGGACGTGGGACACGAAGCCCAGCACGGGGATCCGGCGGAGTTCGGGGTCACCTTTCACGCCGCGGATGAGCGCCACGGTGTCCACTTCGCGGCAGTTTAGGTCCACCACCAGCAGAGACGCGCCCTCGCCCAGCAGCTTTGCCGCCGCATCGGCCGTGCCCGCCATCTTCAGCACGAGTCCGGACTGCTTGGCCGCCGCCTGCACCTTCACGGCGAAAAAAAGGTCGAGAATTATGGCTACAACGGGCGCGCTCATCTTCTTTCAGGCTACTATGTGGAGGAAGATGGCGACTACCACTGCCAATCCATTTCAGGACTCGATCCGGTTCGAGAGGCGTGTGAAACCGTGCGCCCTGGTGATCTTCGGCGCCAGCGGGGACCTCACCAAGCGCAAGCTCATTCCGGCCCTCTATCGCCTCGCCTATGACCGGCGCCTGCCGGCCGGCTTCGCGATTGTCGGCAACTCCCGCACGCCCATGACGCACGAAGATTTTCGCGAGAAAATGTGCGATGCCGTCAAGCAGTACAGCGAAGAAACGCCGTTCGAGGAGGCCGTCTGGCAGGACTTTGCCGCCGGGCTCTACTACGAAAGCGGAGACCTCAAGGATCCGGCCTGCTACCAGAAGCTGAAACAGCGCCTCGAAGAGGTCGAATCCGGGCACCACACTGGCGGCAACGTCGTCTTTTATCTTTCGACACAACCCAACTACTATCCAGTCGTCATCGGCCATCTCGGGGAAGCGGGCTTGGCGCGCGCCGAAAATGCGTGGCGCCGCATTGTCGTCGAGAAGCCCTTCGGCACCGATCTCGAATCGGCCCGCGAACTCGAGCACGACATCCATCGCGTGTTCGACGAGGAGCACGTCTACCGCATCGATCACTACCTGGGCAAGGAGACTGTTCAGAACATCCTCGCGTTCCGCTTCGGCAACGGCATCTTTGAGCCGATGTGGAACCGCCAGCACATTGACTTTGTTCAGATCACCGCCGCCGAGTCCATTGGCGTCGAAAACCGCGGTGAGTTCTACCAGGGCACTGGCGCGCTTCGCGACATGATCCAAAATCATCTCCTGCAGGTGATGGCCACCGTCGCCATGGAGCCTCCCGGCGCGTTCGAACCCACCGCCGTCCGCGATGAGCGCGCTAAGCTTCTCCGGTCCATCCGCACTTGGAAGACCGATGAAGTCGCGGCCAACTCCGCGGCCGGCCAGTACGGTCCCGGACGTGTCGGCGAAGAGGAACTCCGCGGCTTCCGTCAGGAACCGGGCGTCGATCCCGAGGCGCAGACGGCCACCTATGCGGGCGTCACGTTCCTGGTGGACAACTGGCGCTGGGCCGGCGTCCCCTTCTACGTCCGCACCGGCAAGCGCCTCGCCAAGCGCGTCACCGATATCGCCATTCAATTTCACTCCGCGCCCCATTCGGTGTTCACGCTCGACAACCAGGACGGTGCGCGATGGGCGGGTCCGAATCTGCTGATCCTCCGCATCCAGCCCGAGGAAGGGATCTCGCTTCGTTTCCTCTCCAAGCTCCCCGGCGCCGGCATGAAACTGCGCCCGGTCACCATGGACTTCAAATACGGATCGAGTTTCGGCGTCCGTTCTCCGGCCGCGTACGAGACGCTTCTACTCGATGCCCTGGTCGGCGACGCCACCCTCTATACCCGTCAGGACATGGTGGAGGCCAGTTGGCGCGCCGTGCAACCCGTGCTCGATTACTGGTCCAACACGAAATTCGATTTCCCCAATTACGACGCCGGCTCCTGGGGGCCCGCGGTGTCGGATGCCATGCTCGCCCGTGACGGCCACGCCTGGAGGATCCCGTAGCATGACCGCAGCGGCCATCTCGCCCGCCCGCATCCTGCGTGACCTCGACCAACTTTGGGTCGAACTCGGCAAGGGGCAGGATGCCGACCATCCCTCCGCCGTCCTACGCGCTTGCGCCATGACGCTCGTTGTCGCCACCGAAGGAGAGGCCGCCGAAGACGACGTTGAACTCGGCGAAACGCTGGCCCAACTCATGCGCGATCACCCCAGCCGCCTCATCGTTCTGCGTTTGAACGAGAACGCCGGCGAACAGTTGGACGCCCGCGTGGTCGCCCAATGTTGGATGCCGTTCGGACGCCGTCAGCAAATCTGCTGCGAGCGAATCGAGATCAGCGGCTCAGCCGGGAGCCTGGCCGGCGTTCCTCCCGTTCTCCAGGCTCTCACCGTTCCGGACCTTCCCGTGGCCCTGTGGTGCCGCAATCGTAAGGTTGCCGATCAACCCGCTTTTCGCGCAATTCTCAGCCAGGCCGACAAACTCATCGTGGACTCCGCCGAAACCGGGAGTCCCGCCGCTCAGCTCGCATGGATTCATTCCCTCCTCGGGCCGGACCATCAAGTGGCGGACCTCGCCTGGACGCGGCTTACCCGATGGCGGGAGTCCATCGCTCAGGTGTTCGACGAACCCGAAGGCCTTGCCCATATCGGCTCCATCGATCGGGTTCGTATCGGGTTCGAAGGCCACTGTGCGCCCATGGCCAGCGTCTACTTGAGCGCCTGGCTCGAGAAGTCACTGGGGCGCCCGCTCACTATCTCGGCATCCTGTGGCGACCCTTCCGGCCGCACCCGTGTCAACAGCGTCGAGCTCATGGGAGACTCGATCTGCTATTCGATCAAAGTGGGGGCGGACCGCAGCGTTCAGGTTCATGGAGCTTTCCGTGAGGCCCGTACGCTGTTTCCCCGCCTCGGCGACTATGAGCTCCTCCGCGAGGAACTCTCGGTCCTCGGCCCCGATCCGATCTATGACGCCGTGCTGGCGTTGGCGCCCGGCATGGCAAGGCGTCTGGAAGACGGCCACACGGATCCGGCCGAAGCTGCCGGGCATGCGCGGGACGGGGGCAACTAGGAGGATCTGACGCATGAGTGTCCATCGATTCGTCGAGAACACTGCCGCCGAAGCCGCCCAAGCATGCGCCCGTCAAATGATCACCACGCTCGAGCAGGCGCTGGCGGGTAATGACCAAGCCACTCTCGCCGTCTCCGGCGGACGAAGCCCTATCCCCGTCTTTGCTGCCCTTGCCGCATCCGGGCTTCCGTGGGACCGTCTGCATCTGTTTCTCGTCGACGAACGATGCGTCCCTCCCAATGACCAACAGAGCAACGGCCGCATGATCGAAGAAGCCTTCATCGCGCCCGCCCGCTTCCCTCATCGCAACTTCCACCGGGTGCACACCGAACTCCCGCCCGGACGCGCGGCGGACCAATATGCACGCGATATCCGCCACGTGTTTGCGCTCGAATCCGGCCAGATGCCCGTCTTTGACCTCATTCATCTCGGCATGGGCCCGGACGGACACATCGCCAGCCTCTTTCCCGGCGATCCGCTCATCGACGATCGCGACCACATCGCCGAAGCCGCCTATGTCGAAAAACTGACCCAGTGGCGCGTCACCCTGCTCGCCGGTGTGCTGCTCCAGGCGCGCCATACCGTCGTGTTCGCTCCCGGCCGCGACAAGTCCGATGTGACGCGCCGTGTGTTCGAAGATGATTTCGATCCGCGCGCGCTGCCCGCCCAGATTCCCGCTCATCTCGGCCGCGGCGTCTCCTGGTTCAGTAGCACCGATTGAGTTACTTCTCCGCATCGCGGCGCACAAGCACCGCCGTGCCGGATCCTAACGCTGGCGAATGTCCAAAACTCTTCGTGAACCAATCCACCGAGAGCCTGTTCTCGGAGAGCATCTTCAGCCGGACCTCGCCCTTCGCGCCCCCGTTTCCGGACCATGCAATGCGCTCCGGCGCCGGCAGCTTGCTCTCGAACTCGAAGTTCACTTCCGGTGAAATCGCCCGGTCCGTCACACGGTAGCGCGCACGGTAGTGCCCCCAGAGAAAATCACCGTCGCGCGCCACCGTGAGTTCGATGTATTCAGGCGGGTAGAGGTCTTCGCCGGACTTGCGGTTCCCCGGCACGAACAACCACGTGCCTGCGTACGGAAGGTCAGACGCCGCCAACGGAGGCGGCGGAGCTTCGGCAACCACCGTCATCGCAGGCACTGCCGGAAAGCTCGCCGGAGAAGTCGCTGCCGGTGGATGCGCCGCCGGTGGCAAGTCATTCACGGCCCGGCTGCCTAGGGTAGTTTCAGGGGCCGCCGCCAACGGCCTTCGACGCGGTGGCGCCTCGCGCCCCGCGCCCTGGTCTCGGCGGCGATCTGCTTCGGCCACCGCACGAACCGGCGCTTTCCTTGGTGTCCGGCCGTTCACCGCCGTCGAAGGCGGAACGTATTCTTCCACGGGCAGGCTCGCACGGGCGGCGGGCGCGGCCGGCCTTTGCCAGTGCGGATAGAGGCCAAATAGGACGCCCGCCGCGGCGATCACCCAGGGCGCGGCTCCACGCCACCGGGCCGTGGGTGGCGGCGCTTCCCGATACCGCGTCCCGAGCGCGAGCTGCAGATCATAACCGCGCCGCTGCGCCGGGTCGGACAGGATCGCGTAGATCTGATTCACCCGCTTCATCTGGTGTTCGGCCAGCCGGCGCAATTGCGAGTCCTGCAGCGGATCCGGATGGAGAAGCCTCGCCAGATTCCGATGGGCTTGCCGTATCTCCTCCGGCGTGGCCGTCGGCGAGACGTCGAACTCGTCATAGTGCGTCATAGGTGCGGCAGGCGTCCGCCTCTGCAAGGCTTGCGCGAATCGAAAAACGCCGGTTACCGGACTAGTGGCCGCTTTGCCGCCCAATTCTCAGGGAATTTCACGCGCGCCGGCACGGATCCTATCTGCGCGGGGCGAACTCGCTCACGTCCACCGAGTGTTTTCGCAGGCTCTCGCTCGCCTCGGCCTCCTCGATCTGTTCGGCCTGCCCTGAACCTCGGCTTCGCGCTTGCGTCCCGCTGCTCCGAGCACATAGCCGTAGACGCGGTGGTACTGTGCCATATCGACGTGCGCCGGCCCCAGTTTGGCCTGGGCTGTCGAAAGAGCTTCACGAATGAGCGTCTCGGCGTGTTCGGGCTGCCCCCAGTCCGCGTAGAGCATCGCCATCGCCGCCAGCCCGGCGGCGTAGCGCAGATGGTCCGCTCCGAATATCTCCCGAAGCCCCGTAAGTCCGTCCCGCATGAGCGTTTCCGCATCGCTGTACCGTTTCTGGATTCGATAGAGTTCTCCCAGATTCAGCTGTACGGCAGCCATTTCTTTGAAATCCGCGTTTGGTCCTCTCTCCAAGTTACTCAGGGCCCGCAACAGTACGTCCTCGGCTCTGCCCGGCTCTCCCATCTGGATCAGCAAGACCGCCAAGCTGTTCAGGACGTTGGCCACCATCGGGTGATCCCTTCCGTATGTCTGCTCCCGAATCTGTAGCGAGCGCCGATACGCCCTTTCCGCCTCACCGAACCGGTGCCGTAGCGCCAACACTTGACCCAGACTGTCCAGCGGGTTCGCGAGCCCTGGCGCACTGGGACCGGCGGCCTTCTCCCAGAGCCGGATCGAGGTCCGGAGGCATCGCTCGGCCTCCCTCATCTTTCCGAGATCGATGTAGACGGTGCCGAGATCGTTCCATGTGGCTGCGGCGAATTGAGCGCCCGCGGGGTCGGTGCGTCCCTGCAGTTGGGCAGCCAAGGCCCTCAGTAGCGCCTGTGCTCGTCCGTATTCGGCCTTGTTCGCCAACGCGCGCGCGGCGAGGAGTTGTTCTTCCCAGGCTTTGGTTTCTATCGCGGTTGGCTGCGCGATCACCGATAGGGCCAGCAGCGCACCGAGGACCGCGGCCCGCCGCGTGGGCGCCGCCTTCGCTGCGGAGAAGGATCCGTGAGTGCAGCTACGCCGCGGAAGCGAACCCGGCGCCAGTCCGTCGTGATCGCGGGCCGCGTCCGCCGCCGGCCGGGCGCACCCGCGGGGAGGCGTCCGCCTGCGGCAGGACGCCCTATGCTCCCGATCGCCGTGCTGATATTGGGTAGCCATTTTTGACATCTCCTTTCGAGGGTTCATGGGAGAGAACGGAAACCAGAGGAACAATCCTTGCGGAAATCTTACTTTTGCCGCCGCGAACGCCGGGCATCCGCGTCATTCCCCGGAGAGAACTCGCTGACGTCCACCGAATGCCGCCGCGGACTCCACGTCCCCGCCGCATCGGCGATGCTCTCCGCCCTTTTCCGGTATGCCTTCGCTTCCCTCTTCCGGTCGCCCGCCTGCAAGGCCAGACTGTAGGCCTGGAGCATATCCCACACAACCGGGTGCGCCGGTCCCAGCTTCTCCTGCACGATTGCGATCGCGTCCTCGAGCATGGGCTGCGCGGATTCGAAATCGCCCCGATCGGCGTGGAGCAGCGCCAGAAACGCCATCCCTTGCGCGTGGGTGGGGTGCGCCGGGCCGAATTGTCTCCGCCAGATCGCAAGCGCGGCGCGTAGATGCTGTTGCGCCTCTCCGTACCGTTTCTGCCGCCGGAACAGCAGCGCCAGGTTGTATTGCAGGTTAGCTTGTGGCAACCGCATCGCAAGCGGGGCACGGTCAACTAGAGCAAGGCCGCGCAACAGAAACTGCTGCGCCTCGGCGAACCTGTTCTGTTCGAGCCGGAGGCTGCCGAGCGCGTTGACGAGCCCTACCAGGCGTGGCGATTGCCGCCCATGCGCCTGCTCCAGGATCCGGAGCCCCCGCCGATAGTATCTCTCTGCGTCGGAGAATCGGTGCCGGAGTTGCATCGCCTTGCCAAGATTCTCTAAAGGGGCGGCCAATCCGGAATGCTTGTTGTCACCGGCTGCTTCCCACAACCGGATCGAATTCCGGAACGCCCGCTCGGCCTCCAATACCTTCGCGCCCTCGAGGAAAGCCGTGCCGAGATCGTTCCAGGCTCCCGCGGCCATGCGCTTGGCGGCCGGGTCCGTTCTTCGGTCCAGTGCTGCGATGACCGTCTCCAGCAGGGACTCCGCGCGGTCATAGTCTGCTGCCTCGACAAGGGCGGACGCGATGCGGATTTGCTCCTCGATGGTCTTCAGTTCCCCGGTCTGCGCGGAGAACACCGGCGCGGCGAGGAGGAGTAGTAGCGCACTACTCTGCCTTGTGGGAACCATTTCCGTCTCCTTGGGTTTGTTGCCCTGTCAGAGAGAACGGGAATGGCGGATGAAATCCTTTTAAAGATGGGCGGAAATGGAGAGGGCGGCGCGAGCCTTTTCGGCTCCTCGCCGCCCGCCTGGTACAGGGTCCCGTCAGGCGGTTGCTTATTCCTGCTCCGCGGCCTCCTTCACCGCCCTCGCGCTCAATAACTGGACCTTCAGCTTTTCGAGTACCCTATCGATCGGGCAAGCTACGGCGAGGTCCCCGGCGGGTGCGAACAACAGCCCCACAGCGCTCTCGTCGTCCTTGCCCACCACGAGGGCGCCGGAATCGCCATCCAAAGCGAAAGGGCCCCCTGCCGGATCCGACTGGATAAGGATCTGATTCTTGAACCGGAATGAGCCGAAGCTGTAGTCGACGATCAGCGTTGCCTGAAGATCGACGATTTTGCCGGTTGTTTGCTGTTTTCCCAATTGCACTACCTTGTCCCCGAGGGCCGGCTTCTTTGTTGGAATTTCTTCGATGTCGGCAAGCCTGTACCCCGTGAGTCCCGCCACTGCGCAATCCACTTCGTTCTCGCCGGCGGTTTCGAGTGGAACATGCTGAATCTCTTTCGCGACCTCCGTCGTCTTCCCCACGTCGAAAACGTCCACCGGTGCGGGACTGAGGACTGCGGACTCGGAGTTCACGCGCCCATTCGCCGACAAGACGTGATTGCAGCTCAGAATATAGGCTGTGCCCTCGGTGTCCTTCACGAAGGCGCCCAGAGTTCCCGACAGCACCGGGCTGACGTTGCCGCTCACCTCCGGGGGGGCCGGTCCAATGGACGCTCCGGGACCGAATTCGATTGCAGCCCTGCCCTTGCGCCGGCGTCCGAATCCAGTTCGAAAGTCATTGCCCGAAATCTTGATCACGTCGACCGGAACCCCAAGATATTCCTTCGGCAGCATCAGTCGGGATCCGATTTCGTCCGGCTTCGGTTTCTCGGTGACGTAAACCCGTACCGCGGGCATCGTGGTCTCGACCGGCTCCGCGGATTCATGCCGCTGGATGAGGCGCCTGCCGATTCCGACAGCCACCACGTTCCGCCCAAATTCGGTTCCGATCAGCCCCGCTAAGTAGTCTCGAACGGCTTCGACGTTGGGCAACTGGGCCCTGATTTGTAACATGTCCATGCTCATTCTCCTTTAGCAATCGCCACTGTCCGTGCAGGCATCGGGGTCTGAATCCAGAGACTCGCTGTCGAACCACAGCAGGTTCAGGTCGCGCTTCTCTTTCCACATGCGCCCCATTTGCGCCATTCGCCGCGTACGGCTCTCCAGGCCCTCGGTTTCCTCGGGCAGCACACCCGGCGGAAGGTCCTCCTTGCACAGCTCACTGCCGCCAAGGACGACCTCGTCCAGTTTCGCTTTGCAGCCGCTCACCGCCATGCACTCGTCGAAGGCCTCCTTCACATGCTGGTGCACGTTGCCGGTCCCGTGATGTTCGTGGGCGGCAAAGAAGTGCAGATTGACGTACCCCCCGACCACGGCGGGTTCCCAGTTGAGTCCGGTCACCTTGAGTTTGCTCACATCTTTGACTTCATAGGTGAAGATCTGCAGCGCACCGATCTTCTTTTCGATCGGCCCGGACGCCTCCGCCGAGGACCTCTCATCATCCCCCAACTGGATCTCGTTTTTCGGATCGCTCACGTCCGCCGCGACTTTTCCCGGCCCCGATTTAGACTCGCGATCCGCCGAACCCTGCAGTGGCAGACGAAGGGTGACGCACCTCGGTGTCGATACTCCCTCCGGCATCGGCAGTGTGATGGTTGTTAGAATTTCTCTGGTAGTCTTTCCGCGCTTCACGATAACATTCTTGTTCGGGTCGAGAGTGGCCTCTCCCTTCTCGGCGCCCACCAACTTGAGTTCGGGCGCAGGCAGCGCGACCTCACCCCGCTTGAGTTCGCGCACAGGAAGCGCGACCTCACTCCGCTTGAGTTCGGGCGCAGGCAGCGCGACCTCACTCCGCTTGAGTTCGCGCACAGGAAGCGCGACCTCGCCCAGCCAGTTGCCAGCGCGGTACTGGTGACCACCTATCTCTGGAACTTTGACTATGTAGCCAGTCCGCTTGCCCTCTTCCTTCGTAAGGCTGAAAACAAAAGTCCCATGGAAAATAATATTCAACTTCGCCATACTGTTCCCTCCAAAAAGAACACGAAATAATGAACGATTTAGCGGGCCCCAAACGTCTGGAAACCTGCCCAAAAATACGGGTGAGCGGCCGCCGGGTTCCCGCGAACGGCGCATGCCGCCAGCCGCAGGGCCTCCGGAACATCGTCCGGGAACGTCCCCGCCGAATAGAAGCGGTCCATGAAAACCAGCCCCGATTCGGCGTCTACATTCCATCTACCCGCCACCACACGCGAAACCCCCGCCCAGAGCAGTTGCCGGACCAGGCTCTCCGGGTTCACTGGTCCCGTCGATTCGCCCACGCCCGCCGAACACGCCGACAGCACCACCAACCTGCACCGGCTCCAGTCCTGCGCGGCCAGGCGTGGTCCGCCCAACACCTCGTAGGGAAGGGCGCTGCCCGGCGGAGGCGCGAACACCAAGCCGCCATTGCCCGCATTCGAAATCCCGTGGCCCGCGAAGTGCAGCAGCCGCGCATCGCGAATCTCCGATGCCAACTCGGCCACCGTCGCGCGCGGACCCTCCAACAGAGTCGCCCGCTTCAGCCGCGCCACCACCGAGCGGCCCTCCCTTTCGGCCTGGACCAGTGGCGGAAACGAACGCGTGGCCCCGGCGCCCAGTGCCGGGTTGGCCACCACCAGCGATCGTCCCTTCCCATCTCCATCCAAAGACCGCACCCGCCTGCCGTAGTCCGACACCGAACTGGCCACCACCGTCGCGAAGCGATCGGATACGTACCGCCCTTGCTCGTCGATCAAGGCCGGGAAGACCACGGCGGCTTCCGATGCATCCGGAATGAGAACGAGTGTCCTCGCCGGATCGAGCGACGCCGCGATCGGAGCCAGCAACCATTCGTACAACCGGCGCGATTCGCGGTTCAACTCCTCGCGCGCCGATGACGGATCGGCGCACAACCGCGTCAACCTCCTCGCCGCTTCCGCCACCTCCGCCGGCCGCGCCGCGAGACGCTTGCTCACCAACCCACGGTCGTCGAAGACCCAAACCGCCACGCCCCCGGAAAGATCGGCCCAAGCGACGAACGTTTCCTTCGCGAATGCCGCGGGCATCGGGACCTCCTCTTCCCCCGCGGACCGGAATCGCTCGAACGCCGCGAACGCGCCCGCCGGATCCGCGCGGTGGACCCACTGGATCTCCGCGATCCCTCGAAAAGAGTCACCCGCCGCCATAGCGGCCGCCGAGCGATCGCTGGGCGCCGCCAAAGACGTTAGTCTCCGCGCGGTGCTTTCGATCGAGGCGCGAAACTCCTCCTCCGCTTGCCGCCAGCGTCCGTCTCGCAGGTACGCCTTGCCTGCGGCCTGATGGAACAATGAGTGGACCCGCAACGATTCCATCCGCAACACCGTCTCACGGAGCCGTTCCAGCCGGTCGAGCGCCGCCGCGGGGTTTCCCGTCCCCGTATCCACATCGGCCCGGTCGATCTCCGCCCGCATGCGATATTCCTCGATCGTCGGTGATGGCCCCAGCTTGGAAAAAATTTCTCGCGCTCGATCGTATTCGAGCTTGGCGTCGTCCGGGTAGCCTGTTGCCACAGAAAGACTGGCGGCCTTCACCCATCCCATGGCTTCGATCACCTTGTTGCCGGGGCCGGACACAGCGGCCACTTGCGCCGCATTGAAAGCGCGGCTCGCATTCGGCAAGTCCATCCCCTCGGAAGCCCGTCGCAGCACGACGTATAGCTGCTGCGCGCGGACGCCCGGATAAGGTCCGGACCAGAAACGCGACAACGCCTCCCGCGTGCTGTTCCAAATGGTGACCACGTCCCCGGCGATCGTCTGTGAGCCTGCCAAAATGCCGGCCGCCCGCAGGGCGAGCACTGGGTAGTTCGCCGATTGCGCCGTCGCCAGCGCGCGGCCCGCATCGATGTAGGCAGACCCGGAGTCGCCCAGGATATCCCGGCACACTCCCAGTTCGATCGCAGCCTGTCCCTCGATCCAGCGGTATCCCGCCGACGCGGCTTCCCTTTCGAGCGCGGCTGCTCGCCGCACGCATTCTTCCGCCTTCCGAAATGTCCGGTGAATGGCATAGACACGCTCCGCCTCGGCCTGCATCGCGCCGGCGCGGTTCCCCGCGGACCGCAGCCGGTGCGCCGCCTCAGCCCCTTTCGCGATGGCGATCGACGGCTGGTCCGAACGATTCGCAACTGCCACGGCGGCTAGCACGGTAAGTCCTTCGGTGGAAGTTTCAGACGCAGTGAGAGTATCGGTGAGCCAACGGTCCTGGTGCCGCGTCTCGAACATCCGCCCGAGTTCCCGCAGCGCCTGTCTCGTCGTGCGCTCGCCGGAGCGCGCCAACCACTGGATGGCAATGGGGCGATACGGTTCCGGTTCGACAGCCTCCCCGCGATCCAATCGCGCCAGCAGTTGAGAAGGATCGTCGGTGATCTTTCCCAGCGCCTCTGCTCGCGCTGCCTTCTTCTTCTCGATCTCCGCCTTGTGCCGCTGCGCCTCGTCCGCCCACGGCCCGGACGGGTCCAACGTCAAGTACCGCTCCCAATCTTTCAGCGCCTCGTCGTAGACGAACATGCGCTCATACACGATCGCGCGGTTGAACAGAGCTTCTTTGTAGTCAGGACGCGCCTTTAACGCGCGGCTCAGATACTCGATCGCATAGCCGTAGTCCACGGACCGGTCCGCCGCTTCCGCCCGCAGCGCATGCGCGAGGCCGAGATCCGCCAAAACCGCCGGGTCGTCCGGGTTGTTGTCCGTAGCGCGCGCCAGAGTAGAAACGGCGGCATCGGCGTCCCACTCGAGCATTTCGGCGCGCGCCCGGAGACGCAGCCACTTCGAATCGTCCGGCGTTTTCTTCAGTTCCGCCCCGATGCGCTCTACCGCGCGGAGCAGCCCGCGCGGGCGCGAGAACGACGATCGGCCCGCGCCCCTCTCCACTCGAACCGGACCATGCGCCCCGCCCGGAATACGGAACTCGAACGGGCGCTGCTCCCCATACGCGGCGGCGATCAACTGTTCCGGCTGGCCTGCGGACCACTGGGTGTAGCCCCACCAGCCGCCTCCCAGACACAGGATCAGCGTCGCCGCGTAAGCCAGCCACCGGCCCCCCTCCACTCGCGGCGCCGAAGGCATGCTCGCAGCCATCGCTTTCGCCATCCGGCGCTGCACGAATGGGCTCGCCGAAGGCAGCGATTGCACCACGGAAGCTTCCTCGGGCTGCGAATCGGCCGAGAAATCCTCCGCCGCGGCGCGAAGCGTGGCTCCGCACGAGTCACAACCACTCACGTGAGCCAGCAGACGTTCCGAGTCGCGAGCCGAAACCAACCCCGCCGCTAGCATCGCCAGTTCCTGCGAGTCCGGACACGCAGGTCCCGGATCGGTTGTGCCTGTTGGGCCACCCAACAGTTTGCGAATTCGAACATTTTCATCCTCGTGCATGGCAAGCAAGTCCCGGCATAGTCCGCAGGACTCCGCATGTCGCATCCGCTCTGGCGCCAAGCCGGACTGCTCCGGCGTCATCGCCGCGGCAATCTCATCGCGTGACAAGTGCCCGTTGGATGGATCAAACGGCTCGCTCATCTTCTACAACGAACCTCCCGCGGATTTTCCTTTGGTCTGTTCCATGTTTTTTTCACCGGACTCGTCCATCCACGTCCGCACCCGCAGCATGAGCCGGTGTAGGAGGCTTTCCACGCCCTTCGGAGCCAGGTCCACTCCTCCCACACCGGCGATCGCTTTGGCGGTCAAGCCGTGCCGGAAATGAAGCCAGAATATTTGGCGCTCGATTGGCCGCACGCCCTGTTCGGAGAGAAAGGCGTCGATCTCGCTCAGAAGGATGCCGCGCTCGAGCGCCGGCTTGGGGTCAACCCCGCCAACAGCCGCGGGCGCCGCCGTCTCGATGGATTCCACTTTGCCGCCGCCGCGCTTGTCCGCCAGCGCGCGCCGGAAATGATCGTGGGCCACCGAAAAGGCAATCGTCTTGAGGAAGCCGAACCAGGCGTCCGGGTGCTCGGGATGGAACTCGGCCAGTGCCTGGCACCCGTTCGCGCAGAGGCGGACGTAGGTTTCCTGAACCAGTTCCTCGATGAGCGGCGGATCCGCGGGGCCGAATCGGCTCGAGACCCGATAAATGGTCGAAGCGATTACCGGCTGGCTGCGCCGGACCAGTTCCTCCCAGGCCGGCGCGTCACCTTTCACACAAGCGTGTATGAGGTCGTCGATCGGGACAGACGAGTACCGATGAGACGGTGAGTTCAAGGCCCTGCACCCTCCCTCTGTGATCGGCAACGTCTGGGAGGACCAATCGCCATTGCATCGGTGCCTGACTGGCCCTTGATTATATTGAACTTTTGTAACGGATGCTCAAGGGCGTGGCGCGCCGTCGGTCAGCCGCGGATGACTCTTCGTTATACTGCTGGCGTGCTCTCCCCACGTGGGCTGGTTTCCGTGATCGTCGCGATAGGCGCCTTCGCCCAGATGCGCCCCCTTTCGAGGGACAGCGAGATCCGCATCGGTCACCTCCTCGCCGCGAAATTCCGAAAGACCCGCGCTGTTGCTTCCGGTCCTTCGCACCGGAATATCGAGGCATACCTGCAAACGGTGTGCGCCCGCGTGGCCGCCCACGCAAAACGGCAGCTACCCTACCGGTTTCGATTCGACCCCGATCCTGATTTCAAAAGCGCCTTCGCCCTGCCCGGTGGCGAGATCTTCCTCGGCGGCGGAATGTGGGCGCTTCTCGATAGCGAAGACCAACTCGCCGCGGTTCTCGGACACGAGATTGCGCACGTGGACCTCAATCACTGCCGGGATCGCCTCCTTGGCGCCGATGGTTCAAAAGAGATCGAACCCGAACTATTCTTCGCCACCTACGGCCCGGATCGTGAATTGGCCGCGGATCGGGAAGGTGTGAAGCTGGCCGCCTCGGCGGGCTACTCGCCCCGGTCTGCCCTGCGGCTACTCGAATCCTTCCTCGCCCGCGCGGACCGGTCCCCCGATTCGGCCCCCGACTTGGCCAGCGACTCGGCCGCCACGCTCGAACGGCGCATAGACCGCATCCGTGAGGCTATCGAAACCGACAACCTTTCCGTGCCAGTCTCGGAGAAACCCTTGCGGCGGCGTTTCCGGGATTGACCGTCGCGCCAACCTGAAACGTGAATCTGACCGGCGAACTTGGCAGCTTCGTTTTGGCGAAGTTTGCAGGCGGACGCTACGAGAACGCGAGTGGAGGTTGTCCGCGGCGCACTCCGGAGTCTGGAGCGGGACGAACGAGAGTACGCTAGCGAAGCTGGCCATGCTGAGAGCCGCCATCGATGAGGGCGATGCGAGCGGCGTAGCGGACCGAAATCTGTTTGAGCGCCCTCGCGCGGCCATCACGAGGATCAGGTGGTCCGCTACTGGCGTCACCGGCCCTTGGACGGGCGTGTGATGTCCGGCAAGGCCTTCGGCGAATGGAGCAAGGAAAGCACATCACCTTCGATCGCGAGCACGGCGGCCGATGGAGGACCACGAGACGCACTCCCGTTGGAGCGATGGACCAAAACGGTTCCCTTTTGGTCCATCCTCGAATGACCGGACTCCGTCGAACGACTGGCCAATTCGCTCTACACTGGGCGAGTAGGCAGGAACGGCGAAACCATCGAGGACGCGCCTGTGGGTTATTGAGATCCTTGAGGCCAAATTGAGGAAGAGCCCGGAAGGATCCAGCGCTGCGGATGTTGCAGCCGGGTACATCACGCTGTCCAGCGCCATCTACTATGTTGCCGCCGTAGCGTCGTTGCATTTGGTCAGGACTGATTTCGACCCGGGATACCGCTACCTCAGCGAGTATGCCCGCGGCCCTTACGGGGCTTTGATGACTTCAACCTTCTTCGTATTGAGCGCAGGCTCCTTGGCGCTGTGCTTTGGCCTGTGTCGCTCGGTTGCATCGATATGGCGTTTTGTTCCGGGCTTGCTCTTATGGCTCGTTTGGGCGGTTACCGTATTCCTGGCAGGCATCTTCACGGGCGACGTGCAAGGCACGCCGCACACGCCGATGGGCCGGATTCACGATCAGCTGGGAATGATCGCGTTTTCGAGTGCGGCATTGGCGGTTTCCCTCGTATCGCTCTGTTTCCGCTGGGAAATGACCTGGCGTTCGATTTGGCGGCCGGCATCGGTGCTGTCTTTAGTGGTGGTCGGATCCTTCCTGGCACTTGACCGACTCGGGCAAATGGGTCTGGGAGGCCTGGACCAGCGGCTATTCCTTGCGGCAACGCTGATCTGGATGGCAATCATCGGCTCGAGAATGTTGGCCATCGCCAGAACTCGCTGACCACTTTCATTGAGGCAGGCCAGCCGAAACGCGATGTGGGTTCGACACCGACGGCGACTGCAGCCGCTACTGGAAGTCGAGGGCAAAGGCGAGGGCGCGCTTTAACTCGGCAATCGTCGCGGCGGGCAGCCTACCGAGCTTGCGCTCCAGGTGAACAATCGGAAGGGAGGCAACTCCCTGTACATTCGCGACTGATTCTCGATCCAGGAAAGGAAGCTTCGGCAAGGGAACCTCGTACCGGCTCATGCGGTTCTGTGTCGTCAGCGGAACGTAGATGACCAGTGCGCGTGGAGCGTCGAGATCATAGCGCGAGACGATCACCACCGGACGGGTCTTGGCAGTCAAACCAAGATCGGCCAGCCACACTTCACCGGGCTGGGGGCTCATCAAGCATGTCCAGCACCTCTTGCTCACGAACCCTTGAGCGCATCACGTCGAGGACATCTTCATCGGCGAGTTCGATCACTTCGGCGATGCGCTCTCGAACTTGTGCCGCTGTCTCCGGTTTCCAGGTTCTCAATTTCGTGTCCAACTTTTCAGCGAGTGCATCCATAGCTTATGTCCCTTCTTGATCTTACGCGAGTTTTTCCAATAGCACCTGCGTAACGGCGCTGTCGGCAGGAGATCGGTACGCCCGCCGCCGATGTACCAATCCCGAAGCTATCAACCCGTCAATGTGGGCCTATGGGGTCCCTTGCTCCCATGCGCCACAGCCACTGCATGCGCTTGATTTTACGCGAAGCTGATCGGGCGAAAGGGCATGGACAAAAGCGTCCGGTCCGCAGCTTCTGACAATCCGGCGTCATGTCTGCTTCCGCAACTCACCCATCGGGTCGGAGATCAGCGCCCCCCGGTTGGAACGCCGGGCAAATCCAGGTACAACGCGATACCGGTATCTCCCCGGCAGAACAAGTTGAACTCGCCCGGCGCTGCGCTGCCCGCCCAGCGGATTCATGATGCCCAGCCGCCCCCTCCGCGGACTCTACTCCAATCCCAACGCGTCACGCAGCGCCTGCTTCATTACCGCCGCCGGAGCCGGGCGGCCGGTCCACAATCCGAAACCGATGGTCCCCTGCCGCACCAGCATCGAAAGGCCGTCCAGTACCGCGAGCCCGCGGGCTCGCGCGGCGGCGATCAATCGCGTCTCCGGCGGATTGAAGACCACGTCGCAGACCAACAGATGCGGGGCCGCGCCGGAGAGATCAACCGGCGGCGTCGCCTCCACGTCCGGATACAAGCCGATCGAGGTCGCCTGAACCAGGATGTCGACGGCGGGAGTCACCGGGAACGCTCCTATCCATGGCGCAAAGCCAATCCGCGCTCCGGTGCGCGACGACAATTCGCCTGCCATCGCAAGGCCCCGCTCGACGCCCCGATTCACCACCAGCACATCGGCCGCGCCCGCCAGAGCCAACTCGGTCGCAATCGCTCGCGCCGCTCCGCCTGCTCCCAACACCACCACGCGTTTACCCGCCGGGTCCACGCCCGCGTCCAGGCGGACTCCTTCGAGGAAGCCCTTGCCATCTGTGTTCTCGCCAATCAATCGGTCCCCTTCGCGGCGCACCGTGTTCACCGCGCCGATCACCGCCGCACTCGGCGCCACCTCGTCCAGATACTGAATCACCGCGACTTTGTGCGGAATGGTCAGGTTGAAGCCTTGCATTCCGAACGCCCTCGCGCCGGCCACTACGTCACCGAGCCGCTCGGGCGGCACCTCGATGGTGAGATAGCGCCAGTTGAGATCCAGCGCGCGGAATCCGCTTCTTGCATCGCGCCGGTCGGGTTCTCCGCGACGGGCTGGCCGAAGCAGGCGACGAGTTCGGCTTTGAAGTTAGCGGGCATAGGGAGAAACTTCACCTTGTTTGGCCGCCAAGCAATGCAGAAAGACAGCCGTCTTCTACGCTTTGCGCATCAGAGTCTGATCCACGCGATACGGCTCAACGTGGACCATCCGCTCGTAGGCTTCATACTCCTTTCTTCGTGCTGGCCCAGACGTCGGTGTAGACCGCGTCAGCGCCGCGAACGGCTTCTTCCGGGTAGCCGGTGATCTTGATCTTGCCGCCCATCGCTGCGCGCTTCGGCCACGATTCATTCGTTCGGCGCGTAGCCCTCGGGATGCGCCAGCGCAAACTGGACACCCACTTGCGCGGCGGTCAGCATCAGCAAATGCGCCACGTTGTTGCCGTCGCCGACGAAGACGGGCTTCAGTCCCTTCAACTCGCCGAAGCATTCCTCGAGCGTCTGGAAATCGGCCAGCTCTGGCAAGGATGGTAGAGATCGCTGAGCGCGCTCACAACCGGGACGTCCGCCCATTCGGCCAGATCGTTGACGGTTTGTTGACCGAAGGTCCGCGCGACGATGGCGTCCACCCAGCCGTCGAGATTGCGCGCACGTCGGCCACCGGCCCGCGTTCGCCGATGGGGCCGATCTGCGTCGCCGATCCGCCGCCCAATTGCTGCATCGCGAGCTCGAGGTAAATCTGGTTCGAAGCGACGGCTTCTCGAAAAGCAGGCGTATTTGCCGGCGAGAGCGGCGCGGTACCGTTCGGGATTCTTCTTGAGGTCGTGCGCGAGATCCAGGAGGTGGCGGAGTTCGCCCGAGGTGAGGTCCTGGTCGCGGCGCAAGTCACCGGCGGCGATCCTGGGGACGGGCGGGTTGGCCCGGCACGGAGCGCATGCGGACGGACGCCAATGAATTTTTATTCAATAGACTGAATAATCAACATTGCGGAAGTTGTCGTCAATTGGAGGGTGGGGCCGTTGGGCTCAGACCCGGTCCGCGGTCCAAAAGTTGGGACAACTGCAAACGGGGCAATCGTAGGACCGAAGCCACCGAGGGCCACGTACGACACCGGCGGCCAGCAGCCACTCGGCGGGATGGGACGAACCGCAGTGAATGCAGACATTCGATTTGTTCGGAATGGCTCCGGCACCGCGGATCCAAGGTAGAACGCCCATCCGTAGACGGAGAGCCTGGTTCGAAGAACTCTGTCGACGTGCCGGAGGAAAGGAGTAGCGAACCGCAACACGACCCGCTCCCGCCCGTCAGAAGCAATACCTTGCCGGGCAGCTGCCCGCAATTCCTTGGGTTCAGGAATGTGAACCCGGAGTTGAGCGTTTCACTCGATTCACGCTCAAGCCTGTGGCCTCGGAAATCTCGCGCCCCAGTTGCAAGGATCAGTGAATTGGTTTAGATGCCCTGCCGCCGCTGGCGACCCAACGGTACAGCCGATCGGAGAGAGAACCGCCATCGGGAACGGCGACGAAGACTCCACCCGACTTTATGACGCGTCCGATCTCACCGCGCCGCCTGAGGCCGGGAGAAATGCTCCAGACTGTGGCTCGCTATCACAAGATCGAACGTCAAAGATCCGAAGGGTAGCGACTCAGCGTTCGCGCAAACCTGCGTACCGGCGGCAGGTTGACAATCGATATCACAGCGGACTACAAGCCCGGCGCAGACGCCATCCGGGAAACTACCCGGCCCGCTTCCGAGGTCAAGAACTCGATCCGGCATCTGTAGCTAACAGGATTTCCGGTGTCATGTGCCATGGCCTAAATTAGGCTCGAGTTTTCTGACATTATTCTAAGTTGAGCTTTCGGCGAAGTTGCTCATGCCCCCTCGCAGACAATGCTTGTTTGACAGACGCCATGTAATTGCGCAGAACCCGAGGTCGTTCACGACGAATATTTTTCAGCCTCGTTTCTGCAGTTGGCACGACCTCCCCTGCCTCTTTCGGCGGCGGATATCCAGTAATTCAGCTTTGAGGGCCTCCAGATCTCGGCGAACGGTTCGACTCAAATTACTAAGTGCGTTAGCTTCGGCTCTGACAAGCTTGTGCCCATCAAGGACGCATGTCGGCGAATTTGGTATTCGCCGATTGTTTCCGTGGGACGTTGTGACACCTGTTCAAGCAAGAATTCGTAAGCTAGTTCTTCTGGCTGAAGTTGAACTTCGCTCTGCGGCATCAACGGACAACGAATACCGTCAAGGCAAGCACACACTGAGACAACCCCTTGTTGCCTTCACTTCACACCCGCTTCGGTACCCTCTTCATTACGGCCAGCATCCCCTCCGATATTTCCAGATTGACTGAAACCACGCCGCGAATGAGGGGCCTGTGTTTCCTGAATGCAATTGTCATGTATCGAGATCGTGTTAGCATTCGGACCAGTAGTTCCACACGCCGATACGTCTACACCCCCTTTCGTGCCCATCTACTATGAAGCTGTTTCGAACTGTAACGTTTTGTGTTGCCCTTCCTGGAACTTTTGAGTGAACTCGAACACCTGGAATCCACCGCATCCGGCAAACCCTACACCACGTCGATTATTCATCTGAATTACATTAGCTGAGCTTGTAGCATATATTTCAACGTTCTGGGCCTCCTCGATATAGATGCCTTCTCCGGCATTGTTCGTGACAGTGTTGTCGTACAGGCCAATGTCTGTTCCATGGACCTCGATACCCTGCGCCCAGTACTGTGTACACGAAGGCCCGAATGTTATTGTGTTGGCGAAGACAGATATATCGTTAGCACCCCAATCGAGGTCGATCTGACCGCCGGAGCTCCGAACTCACAATCCTTGTGGTTGCCTAGAAAGGTATTGTAACCGATGTTGACATGAGAGGACTCCAGATAGATGCCGTTTGTACTATTGTACTCAAACGAATTGGAGTATAAATTTAGACAGCGTTGCGGGAAGGAGGGGCCACAGTCTCCAACGCCAGAGTGTACGCCAAAGTGGGTTGTGTTCCGAACGTGCTGTAGCGTAAACCGAAGTCCTTGGTTTCGGGTGCAGAAAGCGCAAGCCCGATGTGCGGCGAGTTTTGAAAGACAACTGCCCATACGCGACAGGAGGTGCAATTGCCAATCTCAAGTTCAGCATTGTGTTGGACCGTCACTTGCCGCGACTGCCATCAAAGGTCAATCCTTGAATTGTGACATTATTAATGATACCATTTGTAGCCATGAGGGGGCCATTGCCGAACGTTTCGGCGCGCTTAAGTTGGGTGGCTCCGGCCTACTCGCCCTGAACGAAGATATCGGACCGTTCTATTCTGAGCGTCTCGCCGATTTCGAATGTGCCGGCGGGGAGCGAGCAATCACTTCCACTACCCGATGCCAGCAAGCATTGGCGAAAAGAAACCAACTCCAGGTGGCCCGGTGCCGGCTCGGTAACGAACTGACCTGTCACGGTCGCTAGATTCCCGGCCGCATCCTTTGACTTCACCCGATAGTAGTATGTGCGATTTGCAATTAGACCAGATAGCGCTTCGAAATGTGTATAAAACATTGCTGAGTTCAACGGTGACGCGTTCCCGTAGGTAGGGGGTCAAGCCGAACTCTATTTGAGTGTCGGATGGTTCGTTCGTGAGCCAGGATAGGCTTGCCGTTGAGCTGCCAATGGAACTAAAGGTAATGTTGCTGATAGTCGGCGAAATATTGTCTGCGATTGTACCGACCAAGCGTGTGCCGAGAGGCTGCCAGCCCGAATTGTTGCCTGGGCCATCAGTTGCAGAAAGCCAGAACACACGGTTGCCTGCGAATGCGGGTTTGAACTCTACGTCGGCGAGGAGAGTTCCTCTAGTCCGTTTGATAGCCACTGAGATTGTGAGCCATGGATCTTGCAAAACGCGTTCTCAACGGTGTCCCCTGTGCCGAGCCTTGCGGATCCAGAGGCACCGACCAGAACGATGGCGTTACTTGGCTCGTGAAAGCCAAACCAGCAGGCGCCTTGCGTGTCCAGCCATTCGTGAAAGAGCACACTAACGACCCGCTCAGTAAGGCTGGCGTGACGCACAGAAAAGATCATAAGAGATGGTCCATAACCGGTACTCCTCGGCGGCGAAAACCGCGAGAGCTGCTGGAGAATTTGTCGATATCGGAGGATTGCTCCATACACCGAGCTCTGCCACCCAGAGTTTCCACCGCCCTGATCGCGTGCTGAACATAGAGCACTTTCGCCCGGCGAATGTGCTCGTAAACTGATTTGAGCGCCGAGCGTCAGTGTATTGCCATTGAGCACTGCCGAAGTACCCGCGCAAAGATTGTACATTGGTTATTCGTGGCCGCCTCTTGGCCCGTGCCTGGCAATGGTAAAGGAACCCGCAAAGGGTCCGCCAGCTTGACCGGCGTCGTTTATGAGAAATACCGTGCCAGTCGAAACCTGATAGGCAATGTAGCATGCGCAACTCCAGTCAGAGCATCGTTAATGAGCAAATTCACGATATCCAGGCTCGAGGCACCACTGGGGTGGCTGACTTCCACTGAGAAAACCGCGAACGTTCCTGAGCCAGACGATGGCGAGATACTGGTCGCCACTGGCTGACCGAGCAGTGGGCGGATGAGATCGTTAGCAATATCCCAGTTAGGGCTGGCATCGAATAACGTTTGTGGATTTTCAACTCATCTCGTAAGATTGTCTGAAAACATCTGAGGCCTTTCGATGGTGCAGGCTACACGCCGAAGTTGGATTATACAGGTTGTACCCGAGCAGTGCAACCGCAGAATGGGCAAAAATAAAAGCGACGAGAGTTTGTAGCGTCCGTTGATGTTCCAGCGTCCTTGGAACCCCAATCTGATTCAGCGGCCCGCCTAGCCTAGAGTTTGGAGGGCCTCCGTCAGCGAAGTAGAGCCAAGTTGTCTTGCGCGCCAGTCAGCATCAGCGGATGCGCCACGTTACTTCGATCGGTCCGGCGGCCCAAGTAAGACCCGAGTTTGACGAGCAGCCAACAGATAGGAATGACCACTATCCCATCCACGTAGCCGTGCCGAGGCGCGGGTGTCGCCAGCCAGACGCCAAACAGAGGGCAGCCCAGAAGCACCAGACGTTCAGCATCCCCAGCGCGATCAAGATGACAGTCCTCCACGGCGCTTCCCGCATGTTGGCTGAGACGTGCCAACCGCGCAAAAAGTCAGCCAACGTGATTAAATGTACGCTAATGCTCCGAATCCTCGCTCTCTCCCTGTTGGCGCTGCTACCCGCCGCCGCTCAACTCAAGCCGGTGATGGTCGGCCACGAGTTCCGACAGGATGACTTCCCCACCATCGCCGCCGCTCCCGACGGCTCCATGTGGACCGCGTGGCTCAGTTGGGACGGTTCGCGCGACGATGTCGGTCTGCGCCGTTTCGCCGATGGCGAGTGGAGCAACATCCATTGGGTTCCCAACACCAGCGGCGATAGCTGGATGCCGCAGGTCGCCGCGGACTCCAAGAGTCGCGTCTGGGTCGTCTGGTCCCAACAGGTAAAGAACAACTGGGACCTTTTTGCCCGGCGCTTCGACCCCGCTGCGCAGGAATGGGGGCCCCTGGTCCAATTGACCAACGATCCCATGCCGGACATCCATCCGCGCATGGTTTCGGACGGCAAAGGCGCCATGGCCGTGGTTTGGCAGGGTTACCGTGGTAAGAACTCGAACATATTCGCCAAAACGCTCGAAGGCGAGACGTGGTCGGCCGACGTGCGCGTCACCAATCGCGCCGCCAACGATTGGGAGCCCGCGGTGGCGATGGCGTCGAACGGCGATCTGTGGGTCGCCTACGATAGCTACAAGAACGGGAACTACGACGTGTATCTCTCGCGCGTCTCGGCCGGACGCGTCAGTGGGGAAGAGATCGGCGTGGCCACTAGCGCCCGCTTTGAGGCGCGCGCCACCGTCGCCGTCGACACCGCCGGCCGGGTGTGGGTGGCCTGGGAAGAAGGGCAGCCCAATTGGGGCAAGGATCAAGGCTACATTCTGCGCGCGCGTCCGGTGGGCGTTCAATTGGGCGGCGTGCGCCGGCCGCGCGTCCGCTGCTATGACAACGGCCAATGGCGCGATCCCGCGGGATCGCTCGCCACGGTGTTCAAGGGCGGGCAGAACACCTACCAGCCGCACATATTCTCAGACGGCAAAGGCTCGGTGTGGCTCACCGCCAAAACCCGCGTCAATCCCGAAGTGCAGCCTCGTCCCGGCCGCCCGCCCTCACGCCGCGGCTATTGGGAATACTATGTCACTCACTACGCCGATGGCGGCTGGATCACGGCGTCGCTCATTCCCGAAAGCGGCGGGCGATCCTCTACCCGGATGAGCGGTGCACTGGACCGCGACGGCTCTTTGTGGATGGCCTGGGATAAGGATACGCGCGCGCAGGGCTATGCACATCGCGCGACGCAGCAGCACGTCTACGCCGGTAAATTGCCGGCGGCAGTCGCGCAATCCGGCATCAAATGGGGCGCCGCGCCAAGCGACGAAGTCAAAGTCGCCGATGGCCATCCCGACGAAACCGGGGACCTTCGCGCCATTCACGCCTACCGCGTCAACATCGGTGGACGCCAGCACCAGATCGTCCGCGGCGATTTTCACCGCCACACCGAACTGAGTTGGGACGGCGGCGGAGCCACCGACGGATCGCTCGAGGACTTCTACCGCTACATGATCGATGCCGCGTCCATGGACTTCGGCGCTTCCACCGATCATCAGGGCGGCGCTTGGCCCTACTGGTGGTGGTACACGCTCAAGATGACCGACATGCATCACGTGCCCGGAACCTACGTGCCCATCTACGGCTACGAGCGCAGCGCCGTGTATCCCAACGGCCATCGCAACATGTTCTTCGTGAACCGGTCCGACGCCAAGGTGACGCCCTTTCATCTCCGCGAAGGCGTCAAGGCGTTCGCGCTCGGCCGCAACGCCATGGGCGATGAGCCCGGCGTCGGCACAGGCGATCTGGTCGAGAACGACACCAAGCTTCTGTACGAGGAGATCCGAAATCGGAACGCTCTCGCCATCTCGCACACCTCCGGTACGCGCATGGGTACCGATTGGCGCGACAACGATCCCGATCTCGAGCCCGTCGTCGAGATCTTCCAGGGCGCCCGCAGCAGTTACGAACAGCTCGGATTCCCCTACGTGGTCAAGGAAGGGCGGGACGACGAACACATGGCCGTCGCCGGCTATCAGCCTGCCGGGATGGTCAACAACGCTTGGGCGAAGGGTTACAAACTCGGCATCATCACTTCGTCGGACCATGGCTCCACCCACATCTCCTACGCCCTCGTCTACACGAGCGACTACTCGCGCCAGGGCATTTTGGACGCCATCCGCAAACGCCACACCTACGGCGCCACCGACAATATCGTAATGGACGTCCGCATGGGCAACTACTTCATGGGAGACGAGTTCGCCACAAAACGCCAGTTGCCGATCAAGGTCAAGGCGCGGGGCACCAAAGCCGTCGCCCGCGTCGACATCATCAAAGACAATCAGGTGATCTACACCGCCGAGCCCAAGACCCAAAACGTTGGCTTTGAATACACAGACAAAGCCAGTGCCGCGGGTAAGCACTTCTATTACGTCCGGTTGATGCAGGACGATGGCATGATCGCCTGGTCCAGCCCCTTCTTCATCAACTATCCCTAAGGCCGCGCCGTCCGCTATCCACAAGCAGGGGCAAGTTTTGCAGCCTCTACCCCCGAAAAGGGTTGTTCCTCGCGACGTTCGAGAGTAAGCTCAAGAAAGAGAGTTCGAATCAGCCGGTGCAGGGCGGGGAAGCCCTACGGGCCAAAAGGACCCTCCGCTCCCCCGTTCCGTCGTGCCGGTGACACTATGGAGCTACCGCATCGGAGGAGTCGTCATGTTTTCCACCGTTCGAGCCATCCGGCTGATCTTATTCCCGCTTCTGTGTTTTTCCGCCGCGGCGGAGACGCTCTACAACGGAATCGTTTTGCCGCCTGTATGGCCTCCCGACGTCCAGGCGACGCAACTCTACACCCCGCCCACCTACATCACGAACCCGCCCGCCGTGATCCCCATCGACCTCGGCCGCCAGTTGTTCGTCGACGATTTCCTCATCGCGTCTACCACGCTCACCCGCCGCGAACACCGTCCGGTGATGCACCCCGGCAATCCCGTCTTCGCCCCAGACGGTGTCGCGGACCCCACCGCCGCCATCCCCTTTAGCGATGGCGTGTGGTTCGATCCGTCCGACGGATTGTTCAAAATGTGGTACTTCGGCGCCACCGGGTCCACCGTCTCCTACGCCACCTCCACCGACGGCATCCAATGGACCCGGCCCGCGCTTCCAGGGGGACCTTTTCCGGGAACCAACCGCCTCACCCAACTCCGCGGCGGGCGCGATTCCACAACCGTTTGGTTCGATCAGGAGGAAACGAACCCGGCGCGGCGTTTCAAGCTGTTCTACTACTACCCCGATACCGTTAATGACCCGTCCATCTTCTACCGCTTTTCGCCGGACGGCATCCTCTGGGGTCCCGACGAGCCCCATCGCTTCTCCTCGATCTCAGACCGGACCACACTCTTTTGGAATCCCTTCCGCAAGCGTTGGGTAGAAAGTATCCGGTCCCGATGGGCCCTGCCCGATGCTCCAACGCGCCCCGGTTACTTCTCCCGGGCTCGGCTCTATTCCGAGAGCGCCGATCTGATCAACTGGACCCCGATCACTTTCTGGACTTCGCCCGATGTACAGGACCCTATTTATGGAGGCGGGACCAACTCGCCGCCCGAGCTCTACAATCTGGACGCGGTCGCCTACGAGAGCGTGATCCTCGGACTGTTTAGCTGGTACCATCCCGGGCCGCCCGGCGAAACCAACAAGCAGGGTCCGAACCTCGTCGAATTAACCGCGGGCTTCAGCCGCGATGGGTTCCAGTGGGTCAGGCCGACGCGAGGGTATGGCCCAACTGCGTTCATCCCCGCCAGCAATACGCCGGGCACTTGGAACGCCTACAACACCCAGTCGGTCGGCGGATGCATGCTGGTGGTGGGCGAAGAATTGTGGTTCTACTTCAGCGGACGCACTGCGCAAAAACCGGCGAACGGAATCATGTCCACTGGCCTCGCCAAGCTTCGGCGCGACGGTTTCTACTCGATGGATGCCGGAACGGCCGAAGGGACGCTGACCACACGGCGGGTCTCCTTCAGCCGACGCCGCCTGTTCGTGAATGTGGACTCGGCGGGAGGAGAACTGCGGGCCGAGGTGCTCGACACCAACGGAAACGTGATTTCCCCGTTCTCCAAGGGCAACTCCATTCCGGCGCGCATCAACACCACGCTTCATGAAATGAAGTGGAACGGCGCGACAGACATGGCGGCGCTCGCCGGGCGCACAGTGCAGTTCCGGTTCTATCTGCGTAATGGAAGTTTGTACTCGTTCTGGGTCAGTCCGGATGCGTCGGGGGCGAGCGGCGGTTACGTCGCCGCCGGTGGCCCCGGTTACGATTCTGCGAAAGATACCGCCGGGCTCTGGCGTTGCTCCCCGCCGCCGAGGCGCCCGTGGCCTCGCCGGCGGGGAACCTTCAGCCAGCCTGTGCAGGTGCAGTTGACCACCGGCACCGCTGGCGCTGAGATCCGCTACACCGTCAATGGCGCCGATCCCACCGAGGCATCCACTCTCTACACGGCCCCATTCACGGTTTCGAAATCGTCGACAGTGCGGGCAAGGGCCTACAAGACGGGATTGGCGCCGAGCCCCGTCAGCGGCGCCTATCTCAGCTTCAAGCCTGCCAACAGCGGACTCACTCCAACGTCCGGCAGCGGCGCATCGGGCTTGTTCGTCGCCCGGTTTCAGGACCCCGATGGTTTCGCGGACCTCGACGTCATGAACGTCCTGATCAACCGCGGCCTGGACGGACGGTCCGCCTGCTACGTCGCCTACAGCCGCACCGATAACGTACTCTACCTCGTGAACGACGCCGGCAGCGGACTTTTGCCCGGGCTGATCATGAACGGATCCGGCTCCGTGTCCAACAGTTTCTGTACTCTGCTCGGGGCTGGCAGCTCAGCCGTCGGCACAGGGAACACCCTTACGCTGACGCTAAACATCGCCTTCAATCAGACCACCTTTGCGTCCAGTCACATCCTCTATATCGCCGCGCGGGACCGCGACGGTGGCAACACGGGATGGAGCACCAGTGGCGTGTGGACCGTGCCACCGGCCACCGCGCCGTCTATTCGCGTGTTGGGCTTTTCGCCCACGGCGGGCGCCTCCGCCGCGGTCACGATCAGCGCCGTGTTCCGCCATCCCGCGGGCGCCTCCGCCATCACGAATTCCCAGTTCCTCATCAACACCGATCTCAACGGCAACAACGCCTGCTACATCGGGTACCTGGCGTCCGCCAATCAATTGTTCCTGGTGAAAGACACCGGCCCCGGGTTGGACCTTCATGGCCCCATCGCACCTGACGGCGGATCTGGCGTGATGGAGAACAGCCAATGCCGCGTCACCTCCGCCGGTAGTTCGGTGACCCGCACCGGCACCGATCTCAGAATGACCGTTCGCGTCTTGTTCAAGCCCGGCTTCTCCGGTTTGAAACTGCTGTACGCGGCAGCCCAGAATTTCGACGCCAACCCGCTGGAAAACACCGGTTGGCTCCCGCTGGGATTGTGGACGGTGCCGTAGTCTGGATCTGGACTCGAAAACATCAATGGCCACTCGCAAGAACAACACGACTCACCGCTTCGTTGCGTTTCTGGGCGGGATCAACGTGGGCGGGCACCGCGTGAAGATGGCGGACCTGTGCGAGCTGTTCACCGGCATGGGGTTTCAAGATCCCTCGACCTTCATCGCCAGCGGCAACGTGCTCTTCAGCGCCGGAGCGAAAATGTTCCATGGCGATGCCGCGGAGCTGGAACGCAGGATCGAAGCCCGGCTCGAGGAGGCGCTCGGTTACCGGGTCCCCACCTATTTGCGGACGCCGGCCGAGGTCGTCGCCGCGGCGGAGTTCCAGGCGTTTCCAGCGGCCGGGATGGACGCTCCCGGGCATCGCCTGCACGTCTGCTTTCTCCGCCGCGCACTGAGCCGCGAAGAAGAAAAGGTGCTGTTTTCGTTCGAGACGGAAATGGATGCGTTTCGCCTTCACGAACGTCAGTTGTATTGGCTGTGCCGCGGAAACAGCATGGAGTCTCTGGTGAAGTGGCCCGTGCTCACGCGGCGCCTCGGCGTGACGTCGACCGCGCGAAACATCACGATGCTGCGAAAGCTCGCCCCCATCTGCAGCGCCTGACCACCGTCATCGTTCCACGGGCAGGGTGGGCAGAACGGCGTTCAGGTCGAAGTCTAGGCAATCGTGCGCCTCGCGTAACGCCTGCTCCACCGCGCCGGGACTCCCGGCGCGCGCAAACAGGAATCCCAGATAGCTCGCGCCCTCCGGCAGGGGACGCATGCGCTGGCCCAGTTTGGCCGTGATCGCAACCTCGGTGACGCCGGCGATCGCCGCCGCTTTGTCGACGCCCCGCACTCCGGCGTAAATACCTTCTCGAGGAATCGGGATCATCATTACGCCGGTAGCGGCTCCGGCCAGAGTCCACTCCCAGGGGTCCTCGCCCAGGGCGGTGCGAAGAATCACCTCCTCGAGCGGCGTCGCGCCGTCCGCGCCCGGTCGTGTGAAACGAAGCGCGTTGGCGCAAAGCCCGCCAATCGGACGCGGCGCGGCTTCGAGCATCCAGACTCCTTCGTCGTTCACTCGCATCTCCGCGTGGATCGGCCCGTCGGTGAAACCGAGCGCCCGCGATGCGCGGGCCGTGGTCTCGACGATCCGCGCCCTCTCCGCCGCTGCGATCCGCGCGGGGGCGATATAGAGCGTCTCCTCGAAGTAGGGACCATCGAGTGGATCCGGTTTATCGAAGATGGCGAGCGTATGCAGGCGTCCGCCGGAGACGATTCCCTCTAGCGCGAATTCACGCCCTGGCAGAAAGGCTTCCACCTGCAGAAAGCGGTCCGCTGGATCGTGATGCTGGCGGACGGCCGGCTCGTCCAGGATGGCGCGGATCCGCGCGGCCGCGGCGAGAAACGCACGGCGATCGTCGGCGCGGATCACCCCGCGCGAGCCAGAGAGCCCAAGCGGCTTGCAGACCACCGGGTACGCCAGCGTGTCCGCGACGGCGGACAGATCCGCGTCCAGCCCGTAGCGCTCGTACTGGCGCGACGCAAGCCCGGCCAGCCGGAATCGCTCGCGGGCCAGATACTTGTTGCGCGCCGCCGCCACCGCGCCGGGCGGATGGAACCGAAGCTGGACGAGTTCGGCGTAGTGCGCGGCAAGCTGCGCCGGCCGATCCCCCACCGCCACCACCGCGTCCACCCGTACGCCTTCGTCCGCGGCGAGGCTCCGGGCCGAGGCCTCGGGCTGCTCGAACCGGACTGGAATGGCGTCGTCGCCCCACGGGTTGTCCAGGTGATCGCAGCGGTCGGTGGCCAGCACCGGAGTGAGGCCCATGCGTCGCGCCGCCTCGCCGAATGCGCGAGTCTGGTATCCCGTGGTGGATGCCGCGATCAAAATGCGTTTAGACAAGAGCGACCTGCTCCTGAACCGGCTCCGCTCAACAATACCAGGGCTCGGTGAGGTAGGGGATCGAGGCGCGGGCCGGCAGGTGGAAGTCCGGCGGTGTCCCGTGGGCCAATTTCCAGATCGCGCCGAACGTGGCTTCGCGCGGCTGCTTTTCCTGGGCCGCTACCAGGGCGAGCAGAGCCTCCGACAGCCGGTCGACGGTGGGGTCGGCGTGCCGCCAGCGCCATGTGAGAGACGCCGGGTCGAACCGTTCCACCACCGCCTGGATGGAATCGAGATCGAGCAGCGGCGAACCGTTGGGGATCAGCAGACGTAGCGCCAGTTGGATCGGCGCCACGCTCGAAACCAGGCCGGCGCCGGCGATGGTGGCGAGCATTTCCCGGTAGGAGTCCATCGTGGTCCACGGCGTGAAAGGAATGAAGGTGGGGGAGAGGTGGATGCCCTCGTTCCGGCAAAGGGCCACCGCGGTGAGGAAGTCGGCGCGCGTATGGCCTTTCGCCAGATGCGAGAGCACGGCGTCGTCCACCGATTCCACCGCGCTCGTCACGAACAGGCAACCGGTGCGGCGCAGGGCCGGCAGCAAGTCGCGATGGTTGAGGATGTGCTCGATCTTGATCGTTACGTCGTAGCTGAGCGTGGGGAAGCGCTCGTGGAATTGGGCCACCAGCCGCGCGGCGTGGGTGGGACCGTTGAAGAAGTCCGGATCACCGAAGGTGATGTGGCGTGCGCCCGCGGCGGCTTGTTGGGCCACGTCTTCGAGTACGGTTTCGATCGGCACTGCACGAAAGCGTCCCTGGTACACCGGCACGACCGGGCAATGACGGCACAGGTGCTTGCACCCCCGGCTGGCCTCCGTGTAACCGGTAGGGATGCGCTCCCCATCCCGGATCACGGCGGCGTAACGAGTGAGCGCTGGCAGCCCCCGCCGGTCCGGGGTAACGAAGGCGATGCGTTCGAGTGCGTCCCCGGGGGCTGGCGGCTGTCCGGCAGCGAGCCCGGCGGCAAGACGGCAAAGAGCGTTCTCGAACTCGCCGCTGAGAATCGTCTCCACCCCGAGCGAACGCAGGTACTCCGCGTTGAGCGGGGCGTACAGTCCATAGCCGCACAAATGCGCCCCGGGATTCGCCTCGCGGGCCTTTCGGATCCACGAAGCCGCCAGCCGCGTGGCCGTGTGCATCGGGAGGAAGAACGCGATCAGGTCAGCGCCTTGGACCGCGGTGAGTGGGACCGGATCGAGCGACGCGTCAATTGCGGTGACGGTGTGGCCCTGCGTGCGGAGCATCGCCGCCGGCGAGGCGAGGCCGAACGGTTGGCGGCCCAGATCGTAGGTAGCGAGCAGCAGGACGTGCAAGATCCATGGTAGCTCCGGACTCGATGCGCGCCTACCGTTCCAGCCACGACCCGTTCAAATAAATCCGCCGCAACCCAGGAAGCTTCGGGATGTCGCCCTCGGTCACCTTCACCATCCCCAACCGCAGCTCCCGCAGCCTCCCCAGCCCGTCCAGCGTCCCCAGCGTCTCCGCCGTGACCGGCTGCCGCGTGAGATCCAGATACTCCAAATTCACCAAGCCCGCCAGCGCCGATAGATCCCGCAGTTCCGCGCGTTCGGCTTCCGGATGCCCAGGCCTGTCGGCCCCCCGGTCGTTGATCGTCGCGTTGGCCAGTGACAGGCGGCGGAGGTTGCGCAGTTCGCCTAGACGGCGCAGGTTCTGGTTGGAAAGCGCCAGCCCCCACAGGCCGGAGTCGACGCGCTGAATACCGCCTACATCGAGCGAGCGCAGCCCAGGCAGCAGTTTCAGTAACGGCAGGCAGGACCCGGTGAGCCGGTTGGCCCCAATCCCCAGATGCTCCAGCCTTTCGAGCGCCGCCAGATGCTCGAAGCCCTCATCGTCGATCTGCGTCGAGCCCAGATCGAGCACCCGGAGATTGGTGAGGCGCGCCACGTGCTCCAATACCTTGCTCGTCACCCGCGTTCCATGCAGGTTCAGTACCTCGAGGTCGCGCATGCCGCGCAAATGGGCGATGCCGTCGTCGGTAATGTATTCGGCGAAGTAGAGGCTCAGTTCCCGCAGTCCCGTCAGCGGCGCGAGGTTTTCAAGACCCACGTCGGTGATCTTGGTGTGCGACAAGTCGAGCTTCCGCAAACCCGTGTTGCGCGCCACCTTCGCCAGCCCCGCGTCGGTGATCCATTGCGTGGAAAGGTCGAGTTCGGTGGGTGCGGCGGCAAACAGCAGAAGCAACGGGAGCATCTTAGCTGCGCCTCCGGTTGGGCAGGCTGGAATCTTTGTCCCAAACGATGTCGCAATCGGGCAGAGCGGCCTTCAGCTTGCGATGTCCTTCGGGCGTCACTAGCGTGTGATACAGATTCAGCTGCCGCAGTTTCTTGAAAGACGAGAGCAACTCGACGGCGTCGTCGCCCACGTGGGTGCTGTCGAGACCGAGCGTCTCGAGCTTGTCGAGTGACCGGAGTTGTTCCAGATCCTTGGCATTGATTTCGGCATAGTCCAGCCACAAATGGCGCAGTTGAGTCAGTTTGGAAAGATGGGCCAGTCCCGGAGCGGTGATCCGGTTTCGCCGCAGATCCAGAGTCTCGAGCGCGGTGAGTTTACCGATATGCGCCAGACCGGGGTCCGTGAATCGGCCGTCGGGGATGAGGAGCCGCCTCAGTCCCGTCAGCCCGCCGATGGAGGCGAGACCCTCGTTGGTGAGATCGGTGGCCGATAGGTCGAGCGACGTCAGGCGCGAGAGTGCGTCGAGCGGCGCGCCGTCGCCGATGTCGGTGGCGGCGAGGGAAAGGGAGGTGAGCCGGGGGAGCCTGGCGATTTCCGCTAGCGTCGAGTTGGTCACCGGAGATCCGCTCAGGATCACCGTGGTGAGCGACGGGAGCATCGCGATCGTCTCGCCTTCGACGCTCGAGTTGGTCAGGTCCAGACGCTCGAGCTTGGTCAAGGGCGCCAGGGTGGCGATGCCGCGATCGGTCACCGCCGTGGCGGCAAGCGACAACTCAACGAGCGCGGTCAGCCGGGCCACCTTGGTCATTTCGGCGTCGCCGATTTCCGCTGCTTCGAGATTCAACTGCCGCCGTGAGCGATCCGCGGTGATCGCGTCCAGGTCCACCCCCCCCGTGCGCGGGGCCTGCTTGGAGAAAAACAGCTGTGCATGAGGAATCCGCGCGCGCAACGCGTCGATCCCGGAGGCGCTGGCGCGGGTGTAACGGATGTCGATCTGCGCGAGCGCGGTCATGTTCGCGAGCGCCGCTAAACCGGTGTTGGATATGCGGGTTCGATACAGGTTCAGCTCTTCGATGGCCGTCAGTCCGGCGAGTGATTCGAGGCCCGCGTCGGTGACCGCGGTCCCCATGAGATCCAGCCGCTTGAGACCGGAGAGAGACCGCAGGTGGACTAAGCCAGCGTCGGTGACGGCGGTGCCCGCCAAATCGAGTTCTTCGAGCGCACCCAGGCTTCCGAGCACGGCCATGCCGCGATCGGTGATCGCCGTGTCGCGCACACGCAGGCGGCGCAGCCGCTTCATCCCGGCCAGTTGCATCATTCCTTCGTCGTCGAACCGGGTGAGCGTCACATCGAGCGCTTGCAGGTTGGCGAACGCGGCGAGATTGTGGCCCCGCACGTCGGATTGGCGCAGCACCATTTCTCGCATTCGCGAGAGGCTCTGAATTTGCGCGAGGCCTTCGTCCTTGAAGCGAATACGATCGAGGAAGTGATCGCTGAAGGTCAGCACTTCGAGGGTTTCCACCGGAGCCAGATACTTGAGGTCGCGGCTTCCGTCCCGGCCGCCGTCGACGTTCCGGTTCCAGAATGGGCCCGGCAGATGGAGCTCCTGCAGGTGGCGCAGTCCGGTCAGGCGTTCGAGATCGGGCGGATCGGCGTTTACGCCCACCCAGTCGAGCACAGCGATGCGAAAGTCCCCGGCCGGAAGCGCAGCCGGATCGGAAATCATCCCCGTCCCGCCGGCCAGGCGGAGGCGTCCACCCATTGCGAGGGTCCAGTCGGCCACGCGCCGGTCCGCGGTTTCGGCATGCGTGGCGGGCGGGAGCGCCAGCGAAACCAGAAAAAGGAAAGATAATGCGCGTCCTGCCATATGGGCTCGAACTGATTCTACTAAACTGGTCACTAGGAGATGCTGTTCGAACCAGAAGACGGTGTGACGGAGGGAGCACCGGTCCGGCGGAAATTCAAATTCGGCCTGCCTCGCTTGGGATCCAAGCGAGTGGTCCTGGGATGCCTGGCGTCGGCGGCGATCGCGGTTCTCGCGGTCGCCGAGGCCCGGTCCTCCTACCTCCAATCGAGACTGTTCGCGGCCATGGCGCGGCGGATGACCTACCGCGTGGAGCCGGGCCCTGCCAGTCTGCCGTTGGCCGGGGACGGTCCTTACGACACGCGGATGGGGTATGCCCGAATCGATGGCTGGATCCGCCGACTGGAAGAGCGGGGCTTCGAGGTCGAGTCCCAGGCGCGGTCATCGGACTGGTTGCGCCGGATGACATGGTTCGGACTGTTTCCCACCTACCGCGAGAAGTCGCAGGCGGGGTTGGAAATCCTGGACACGTTGGGCCGGCCTTTGTTCGCGGCCCAATATCCTCAGCGCGCCTACCCGGAGTTTGACTGGATTCCGCCGCTGGTGGTGAACAGCCTGTTGTTCGTGGAAAACAGGGATATGCTCGACACCTCGGCGCCCTACCGCAATCCGGCAGTCGAGTGGGACCGTTTGGCGCGCGCCGTGTTTGACCAGAGCCGCAAGCAACTCGTCGGCGGCACCGGGGCCGGTGGCGGCAGCACCCTCGCCACCCAGATCGAGAAGCTGCGTCATTCCCCCGAAGGCCGCACCCAGGGCGCCGGTGACAAGTTCCGTCAGATGCTCTCGGCATCCATGCGCGCCTACCAGCTCGGCGAAGCCACCTACGAATCGCGAAAGCAGATCACGTCGGACTACATCAACTCTCTCCCGCTGGCCTCGCTCCCCGGCTACGGCGAGGTGTCCGGTTTGGGCGACGGCCTCTGGGCATGGTTCGGTGCCGATTTCGCCCAGACCAACCGGCTGCTCGCCGCCGAAGAGGGCAGCCTGGATCCACCCGGCCGGGCCACCCGGGCCCGTGCCTACCGGCGGACTCTGAGCCTGTTGCTGGCCGCCAACCGACCCTCTCACTACCTCCAGCGGAATCGCAAAGCGCTGGAGCATCGCGTGGACAGCTACCTGAGAATGTTAGGAGAGGCAGGAGTCATCTCGCCAGGCCTGCGCGATTCGGCTCTCGCCGTGCAGTTGGATTTCCGCGCGCAGGCGCCGGACCGGCCTCAGGTTCCTTTCTATGAGCGCAAGGCGATGGACGCCGTGCGGGCCTCCCTGCTCGGATGGTTGAACATCGGAAGCGTCTACGATCTGGACCGCTTGGACCTCACCGTTCACACGAGCCTGGACCGCGTGGCCGTCGAAGGCGCCACGAAAGTGCTCCAGCGGCTCAAGGATCGGTCCTACGCAGCCAAGGCCGGTCTGATCGGCCACCAGATGCTTCCCGAGGGCGCCATCGATTCCGTCATTTATAGCTTCAATCTCTACGAAGCGGGCGAAGGGATGAACTTTCTACGCGTCCAGGCCGACAACTACGATCAGCCATTGAATTTCAACGAAGGCACGCGGATCGAGCTCGGGTCCACCGCCAAGCTCCGCACTCTGGTGACCTATCTGGAACTGATCGCGGATCTGCACAAGCACTACGCGAGGAAGAGGACGGTGCACGCTGCCGCCGAGCCGGCCGATACCTTGACGCAATGGGTGATCGCGTACCTGGCTTCGTCGCCCGATCGTACTCTTGCCGGAATCCTCGAAGCGGCGGTCACCCGCGAATATTCCGGTTCGCCCGCCGAAGGCTTCTTCACCGGCGGCGGGCTGCACTATTTTTCGAACTTCAACGGCGGCGACAACGGGCGGCGCCTGACCGTGCGTGACGCCCTCCGCAACTCGACCAACCTCGTCTTTATCCGGATGATGCGCGACATCGAGACCTACTTTCAATACCGGCTTCCGGGGGTCACGCCCGCGCTGCTCGACGATGTCCGCCATCCCGGCCGCAAAACGTACCTGTCCCGGTTCGCCGATCGCGAGGGCCGCGAATTCCTGCTCCGGTTCTACCGCCGGTACAAGGACAAGCCCGTGGAGGAGGCGCTCGCGATCCTGTCGCGCAAGATGCGTCCCACGCCCTACCGGCTCGCGGTCGCTTACCGCACCGTGCTCCCGGAAGGCGACCTGGATGGCATGCTGGACTTTCTCGAATCCAAGCTTCCCGACGAAGCCCTGGCCAGGGTGGATATCGAACGCCTGTACAACCAGTACGCGCCCGGCAAGTTCGATTTGGGCGATCGCGGCTACCTCGCCCGCGTGCATCCGCTCGAGTTGTGGCTGCTGCGCTACCTGATGGAGCACCGGCAAGCCGATTTCGAGGAGGTCACCCGTGCCAGCGTCACCGAGCGCCAGGAAGTGTACAAGTGGCTGTTCCGCCCCAAGCACAAACACGCGCAGGATTTGCGAATCCGGATCCTGCTGGAAGTGGATGCGTTCCTGGGGATCCAGAAGAAATGGGCCAATCACGGCTATCCGTTTCCCTCGCTTACGCCGTCGCTTGCCACCGCCATCGGCAGTTCCGGAGACAATCCGGCGGCGCTCGCCGAGTTGGCGGGCATCATCCAGAATGGCGGTGTCCGGTATCCGTCGATGCGGCTGGAGCGGCTTCATTTCGCTCGCGCCACGCCGCTCGAAACCGTGATGCGGCACCGGTCCGCGCTTCCCGTCCGGGTCCTCCCGGCGGCCGTGGCCGCCGTGGTCCGGCAGGAAATGTTCGGCGTGGTGGAACAGGGTACGGCGCGCCGTGCTTTCCAAAGCGTCAAACTGAGCGACGGCAGTATTTTGCCCTTGGGCGGCAAGACCGGCACGGGTGACAATCGCCTCGAGAGCTACGCCTCCAACGGTGCGCTACTGCAGTCGAAAGCGATGAGCCGCACGGCCGCGTTCGTCTTCGTTATCGGAGACAGATTCTACGGCACCGTGACCGCCTACGTCCCGGGAGAGCAGGCCGAAGCGTTCTCGTTCACCAGTGCGCTGGCGGTGCAGATATTCCGCCAATTGGTGCCCACGATCCGGCCGGTGCTCGAACGCGCCAAACCCGTTTCGATGACGCCAGAGCCAGAGCGGCCCGATATTTCCGAAAGCGAAATGGACGAGATGCCCGTCAAGCGGCCCATCAAACGCGTTGTAGAGGTGGCGGCAAAGCCGGCGCCTGAGGATAAGACCGCTCCCGTGGCCCGCGACTGAGCGGCGCCTGGGCGCTTTCGCGCAGCCATGTCCGCTTCCAAATTTCGACACCGGTCGCCTTCGCCGTTTGCATTCAATGAGTTGTCCGGCATGGCTTTTCGGAATTCCGCGTGCATGGTTACCGTTGGAGGTAGCCAGATGCAGCTACTGTCGAACCATCAATGGGTAGCTGGTGCGGTGAAGGCGGCTATCTGGGCTCTGCTCGCGCTGGCGGTGCTCGAAGTCTGCCGGAAGCCCCTGCACTGACGCCCGGGCAGCCCTGTCTCTCGTCGCGGTCGCGCACTTCGCCCTGCCCCAGGACCGGCACACATCTCCCTCTGTGCCCCATTTCGGGCACATCCCCGATCTCCCAACCGTTGTCTTATCTTGAGTTTCCGCCTCTGGAAGCTGGCGTGCAGTCATTATTAGTGTCCGGAAAGGGGTGATGCTACATTGAAGAAACTCATTGAAGGAGTTGCCAGATTTCAGCGCGAAGTCTACCCGACCCATCGAACGCTGTTCAAGGACCTGGCGTCCTCCCAGAATCCGCGCTGGCTGTTCATCACCTGTGCCGACTCGAGGATCGACCCGTCGCTGCTCACACAAACCAGGCCGGGTGAGTTGTTCATCTGCCGCAATGCGGGCAACATTGTGCCGGCCTACGGTCACCCCGGCGGAATCACAGCGACCATCGAATATGCCGTGATGGCGCTCGAGGTCCGCCATATCGTCGTCTGTGGCCACTCCGACTGTGGCGCGATGAAGGGAATCCTTTGTCCGGACTCCGTCAAAGATATGCCGACGGTGGCCCAGTGGCTGCGCTTCGGCGACAGCGCCCGGATGATGGTGGAGGAGAACTACTCGCACCTGGTGGGAGAAGCCCAGTTGCGCGCCCTCACCGAGCAAAACGTGGTCGCTCAGATTGACAACCTCCGCACCCACCCCGCCGTCAGCTCCCGCATCCGGCAGAAGCGGTTGCAAATTCACGGCTGGTTCTACGACATCGGAGACGGCTCGATGAAAGAGTACCTCCCCCAGAAGGAGGCGTTCGTGGAGTTGACCCCGGAAAAGATGGAAGAGATCTACTCGCTGGTGAACGGTATCTAATCGATGCGGGATTTCTGGGCTTCAATCGTCGTCTTTTTTGTAGCGCTGCCCTTGTGCATGGGTATCGCGATCGCGTCCGGGGCTCCGCCGGCGCTGGGTCTGATCACCGGCATCGTGGGCGGACTGGTGGTCGGATTCCTGGCCGGGTCGCCGCTGCAGGTGAGCGGTCCCGCGGCAGGTCTGGCCGTACTGACCTATCAGTTGATCCAGGAGCACGGTTTGGTGGTGCTTGGTCCCGTGGTCCTGCTCGCGGGGCTTTTGCAACTGGTCTCCGGCTATTTCAAGGTAGGGCAGTTCTTCCGCGCGATTTCGCCCGCGGTGATCCACGGTATGCTCGCCGGAATCGGCGTCCTGATCTTCGCCGCCCAGTTTCACGTCATGGTCGATGACTCGCCTGGAGCCAGCGGGATCGCCAATCTCCTCTCGATACCGCGCGCGATCGCAAAGGGCGTATTTCCCTTGAGCGACACCCACCCGCATCACCTCGCCGCGATGGTCGGCGTGGTCACCCTGCTCGTTCTCGTCGGGTGGAACACGCTCGCGCCCAAGCAGCTCTCGCGGGTGCCCGGGGCGCTGGTGGCGGTGATCGCCGGGTCCGCGCTCGCCGGGCTCGCCGGATGGGAAATCAAGTTCGTCGACGTCCCGTCCAATCTCATCGCCGCCGCCAACTGGGCCACCCCAGAGGCGATGCAAACCGTCTTCAACCCCACGCTCCTCGCCGAAATCGTCGCCATGGCTTTCGTCGCCAGCGCGGAGACGCTGCTTTGCGCCAGCGCCGTCGATCAGATGCACTCCGGTCCACGCACCAACTACGACAGAGAGCTGATGGCCCAAGGTTTTGGCAACATGATCTGCGGTGTCTTCGGAGCGCTGCCGATGACCGGTGTGATCGTGCGTTCGGCCGCCAACGTCAACGCCGGCGGCGAAACCCGGAAATCCGCCATCATGCACGGCGCCTGGCTGCTTGCCTTCGTGGCGCTGGCGCCGGGAGTGCTCAATCTGGTTCCCACTGCCTCGCTCGCTGCGATTCTCGTCTATACCGGCTACAAGCTCGTGAACATCCGCAACATCCGGCGGATGGCCTACTATGGCCGTCCGGTGCTTGCCGTTTACCTCATCACCCTCACCGTGATCGTAGTGAAGAGCCTCCTCCTCGGCATCCTGGTTGGGCTGACCCTTTCGTTCGCCAAACTCATTTACGCCCTTACTCACATGGGTATCCGGATCGTTACTGACCCAGCCGCCCGCCGTGTCGACCTCCACCTGTCCGGCGCGGCCACTTTCGTCCGCCTTCCGAAACTCACTGACACCCTGGAGGCCACGCCGCTCGATCACGAAGCGCACGTCCATTTCAAGGACCTCGAATACATTGACCACGCCTGTATGGACGCCCTCTCCAATTGGGAAATGCAACGGAAGGAGAAGGGCGCTCCGGTCTTCGTCGAGTGGAACGAGCTTACCCGTAAGTACCGTCGTTCCAACGCGCTCGATACCCCGCCCGACAACCCGCCCGGCTCCGCCGTCCGCGAGCGCGCCGCTGCCTGATCCCTACGGCACGTACGCCACGGGCTCGATGATGAATTGAGCCATCCCCAGCGCCAACCGCCGGATGTCGGGCGTCGGCGGCCCTTCCATCTTCGGGTAGGCGGCATCCGGCAGCAGGAACCGGATCCGCAGATCGCCGCCCCGTGAAGTGGCTACGTCCCGCGGGATAATCACCCTCGCGGTCTTTTTGCCCCCCGACAAGTACACCAGCCGCGATACCGTCGTACCGTTCACCAGTAGCTCGAATTTCTGGATCGGCGCCCCTTCGTTCACGAACGCGTAAAATTCCATGTCCAGCGCAAGGTCGCGTTCGATGGCGTCCTCCACATGGAGGCCGATTTCCGCCGCCAGTCCGTTGTTCCACGTGCCCCAGCCCTCTGGAAACGACCATCCGTCCAGCGCGTAGTCCACCGAATTGGCATCGAGCGTGAAATCCACCTTGCTCCCCAGCCGATACGGCAGCAGCACGCGATTATCCGCGTCTCGCAAAGGAATCGCGCTGACGCATTTCTGACACCCCGCCCATCCCGGCGCCAGTACGCGGACCCCGTTCACCACGCCAGCCCGGTCCCAGGCTCCCTTGAGCCGCAGAGCCTCCTCCCAAAGATCGCCGCGCCCGAACACATAAAGTGTGTCGGCGGCGAAGCGCCCTTCGCGGATCACGGCCGCGATTCTTTTTCCGATCTCTTCCTGCGTCTTCAGATCCACTCGCGCGAACGATCCGATGTTGATCGCCATCCCGTTCTTCGCCGCGAACGTGCACAATTCGTAGTAGCCGCGCGGGGCGTTGTATGGCAGCACGAAGACGATCTTGCGGTAGCGCTGGCCAGCTTCGGCCCAGAATGGGGATTGCAGCGGCGTCGTCCAGGCCGGATGCTCGAGTTCGCCGCGCAGCAGGCGGAAAGTGCCCTTGGTGTCGATCCCCTGGATGACAATCAGTCCCGCCATCACACCGGCCAGCACCCGCGGCTGATAGCGCGCCGCCAGCACGCGAAACGCCGCCAGGTAAATCAGATAGAACACCGGCCAGAACATGCGATCCGAGCAGCGGAATATGTTCGCCAGCCGTTCGACGAAAGCCGGCAGCGGAATGGTGACGATCTCCACGGCTCCGATGGCGATCCGGTTGGACAGCGCATACAGGGTGAGCAATGCGCATGCCGCCAACAGGATCGGGTGCGCCCGCAGCCGCCGGACCGCCGGACGCCAGTCACGAGTGAATTCGCCGAGAGCCATCACGCACAGCGCGATCATTCCCGCCCCGAGAAAACTCATCCCCTGGTAGTCGCGCTTGGCAATCATTCCCGGCGTGCCCGGAAAAAGCGCGGAGAGATCCGGATAGCCGGAGATCAACGCCAGCAGGTTCATCCGGAAGTATCCGAAGCCGACTCCGGAGACGGCGGAACCAAGCACGAAATAGCCCGATTGCCACGCCGCGATCAGGCATGGCGCGGTCGAGGCGCCGAACCACATCGCCGCGCGCCCCATGCGCAACTGGCCGGAGCGCAACCGCGCAATCGTGTCCGCCGCCCACAGCACCCCCGCCATCGCCAGAAGATAGGCGTGCACCAGCGTCGCCACCAGCAGCAGGCCAGCCCAGCGCAACGGCGCATGTTCCTTTCCGAAATAGAGAAGCAGGCCGGCCAGAATCAGCCAGTGGCCCATCAACGCTTCATGCGCGTGCAGGCGGTACAGAAACGGTGGGGCGATCACGAAGAAGATGGAGCCGAGCGCTTTGATCCAAAAATCGCGCGTGCATCTCTCGAGCAGCTTCCAGGCGAATACGGATTGCAGCACAAAACAAGCGAGAATCCAGATGCCGAAATACTGAAAATCAGCGGGCAGAAAAGATCGAAACGGCTTGAAGAAGAAGGCCAGCAGCGGGAGCGAGTCCGTATAGACGATGGACCCGCCGAGGTCCATGCCAAAGTCCGTATTCAACCCCATCGGTTGCTGCAGCATCGGCGCGGCCCGGAAAAACAACCATCCCAGGTAGTGCTGGGCCGGGTCGCCGATCACCAGCCATCCTGTATTGCGGGGGTCGAGTATCCCGCCGCCGGAGATCAGCGCGAACGCAACCAGCCCGATCAGCACCGGAGCCGCCGCTTCGAGGATCGGCAACGTCCGCCGCGCTGGCGCCTTGGTCGGCTCCGACGCGGCGGACTTGCTCGTGGATTTTTTCCGGATTGTCATGCCCGTGTGTGGACGCGCATCGCGGCGCGCTCCAATTCTTCATTCCAGGTTGCGCACGATCGTGAAGTTCACCATGCCCATGGCCAAGCGCCGCGGATCATTCCCTTGGCCGAGCGACAGCGGAGAGACCGCGTTCGGCATCCGGAAGTCGATCCGCAGATCACCGCCCCGCGACTCCGCGACAGCCCGTGGGATGACCACGTGAGCCGACTTTCTCCCTCGCGTCTCATAGACCAATTTCGCGACGCTCGTCCCGTTCACCACCACGTCGAAGGTCTGGTTCGGCGTGTAGGTGTGGAATTCCATATCGAGCGCAAGATCCCATTCGATCTTGTCTTCCACCCGCATTCCGAGCGACGCCTGCACTCCGTCGTTCCAGGTGCCCCATGTCTCGGGAATGGACCAGCCTTCCATCGCGAACTCCACCGAGTTCGCGGCGATGCCGAATTCCACCTTGGTCCCCAGCCGGTAAGGCAGCAGCACCGCGTTATCCTCGTCGGCCAGGGGCGCGGCACGCATGCATTCCGGGCACTCGGCCCAGCCCGGCGCAAGCACCCGGACCCCGTTCACCACGCCCGCTCGATCCGACGGTCTCTTCGTGCGCAGAGCCTCGGCCCAGAGATCGCCGCGGCCGAACACATAAAGCGCCTGCCGTTGAAAACGGCCCTCGTGCACCTCCGCCAGCGTTCGCTTCCCCAACTCCAGCTCAATCGCCGCGTCCAGCCGCGCGAAAGACCCGATGTTGATGCCCATGCCATTGGTTCCGGCAAACCGGCACAACTCGAAATAGCCGCGGGGAACGTTATGCGGAAGGACGTAGAAAACGTTGCGGTAGCGCTTGCCGGCTTCGGCCCAGAACGGAGATTGGAGTGGGGTGGTCCACGCCAGCCGCTCCAGTTTGGTGCGTAGCGCGCGAAAGGCCTCCGCGGCGTCCGCCGTCTGCAATGGAATGAGAACTGCCATGATGCCCGCCAGCACCGCCGGCCGGTATTTGGCCGCGAGCAAACGGAACGTCGCCAGGTAGATGAGATAGAAAACGGGCCAGAACATCCTGCCTGAGCAGCGGAAGATGTTCGCCACGTGATCGACGATCGCCGGCAGTGGAATCGCGATCAGCTCCACCGCGCCCGCGGCCACGTGATTGGAAATGGCATAGAGGGTGAGCAGGGCTGCTCCCGCGAGCAGGGGCCAGTGGCCGCGCAGCCGCCGGGCCTGGCTCGGGTCCCGGGCGAACTCGCCCAACGCCATGATCGCCAGCACGATCATGCCGACGCCCAGGAAGCTCACTCCCTCGTAGTCGCCGTTGGATTCCGGCCGCAGGGCGATCATTCCCGCCGTGCCCGGAAGCAGGGCGGAGAAATCCGGATACCCGATGAACATCGACAGCAGGTTCATCCGGTAGTAGCCGAATCCACCGCCGGAAACCGCGGACCCCAGAACGAAGTAGCCCGCCTGCCAGGCCACCAACGCGCACAATGAGATCGTCCCGGCCATCCATGCCGCCGCCCGCGCCGCGGCAATCCGCCGGGAAACCACCCGCGCCGTCAGATCCGCCATCCACAGCACGCCCGTCATCGCGGCAAGGTAGGCATGCACGAGCGTGGCGGCCACCAGCAGCGCCACCCAGCGGCGCGGTGCGTATTCGTCGTTCCAATACAGCACCAGGCCGGCCAGGATCAACCAGTGCCCCATGAGAGCTTCATGGCCATGGAGGCGGAACAGGAACGGTGGCGCCATCAGAAAGAAAACCGATCCCAGCGCTTTGATCCGAAAATCAACCGTGCATTTTGCCAGTAATTTCCATGCGAAAACCGATTGGAGGACAAAGCACAGGCAGATCCACAGGCCCGCATACTGGAAATCTTCCGGCAGCAAAGCCCGGAATGGCTTGAACAGGAAAGCCAACAAAGGGAGCGAGTCCGAGTAGACGATGGATCCGCCCAATTCCATGCCGAAGTTCGTGTTCAACCCGAGCGGCTGTTGCAGCATCGGCGCGGTCCGGAAGAAAAGCCAGCCCAGGTAGTGCTGCGCCGGGTCGCCGGTCGCCAGCCATCCCGTGCTCACAGGGTTCAGGATGCCGCCGCCGGTGATCAATAGGAACGCGGTGAAGCCGATGAGAATCGGCGTAATCAGATCGATCGCCGGATGTTTGGCCGCCGGCGCCGGCGCGGCCGCATCGCGGGAGGGGGGCGATTGCACCGCCGGCTTGGCCGAGGTTTTCTTTCGGATGGTCATGCAGTGTGAAACGCCAGGGCGGCGACGCGCCCAAGGGATTTATTGTAACCGGTTTCCCGCGCCCGGCATGCTTCCCGCGTTCTTACTCCGGCCCAAATCCCACGTATTGCACTTCTTCCTCGAGTTGGAGGCCAAAGCGCTCGCGGACCCGGTCCTTCAACTCCCCGATCAGCGCCCGCGCATCGGCCGCGCGGGCTTCCACGCCTGGCGCGGCGTCATTGTAGAGCAGGTTCGCATGATAGTCCGCCACTTGAATCTCTCCCCGCCGCATCCCTTTCGCGCCCACCTGTTCCAGGAACCACGCCGACGGAACCTTCCCCTCGATCACCACGCCGGCCGGAACCGCTTCCGCCACGTGCGTCGGCAGCCGGGCGAGAATACAGTTCTTGAAGATACTGCCGGCGCAGCGCAGCGTGGGTGGAAACTTCGCGTCGCGGACGCCGGCGATTTCAGCGGCGCGCTGGCGGATTGCCGCGCCGTCGCCCGGTGGAACCCGGAGCCGCGCGTCGAGAATAACCCAGTCCTTGTTCCGCTTGAAAATGCTCTCGCGATAGTCGAATCCGCATTCGGCGTTGTCGAAGACGCGGATTCGGTCGCCGTCAAGGAATCGCACCTGTGTGACGAACTCCATCAGCGAATGACCGTATGCCCCCGCGTTGCCGTAGATGGCTCCTCCCACCCAGCCCGGAATACGATTGAGAGTGTGCAGCCCGTCGAGCGATTGCTCGATCGAAAAATCCACCAGCCCCTGGAGGTCGGCTCCGGCATCCACGGCGATCTCCCCTTGCTCCATGGAGATCGAAGCCGCGCGGTAGCGGAGCACGATGCCGTTGAATCCGGCGTCGGAGACGATCAGATTGGAGCCGCCTCCCAGCGTCAACCAAGGGAACCGCGACCGGCGCGCCGCAGCGCAAGCCTTCGTAAAAGCGCCGGGCGATGACGCGTCCACCGTCCATCGCGCAGGACCGCCCAGTTGGAATCGCGTGCACTTGCGAAGCCGTTGGTTCTCGAGAATCTTCAAATCGTCGATGGCGTAGAATAGTGAGTCCAAAACTGATTCTAGCCTGAGGAGGATCCGATGCCCGGCTTTCGCGGCTTCCCCGAAGAGACGATTCCCTTCTTTCGCGACCTCAAAAAAAACAACAATCGCGAATGGTTCCAACCAAGAAAGGAGTTGTTCGAAGCCAAGGTGCGCGCCCCCATGGTGGATCTTGTGGAAGCCCTGAACGCGTGGCTGAGCGCGGAAGCGCCGGAGTTCGTCACCGAGCCCGGCAAGGCCATCTACCGCATCTATCGCGACACTCGTTTCAGCAAAGACAAGACGCCGTACAAAGACCACATCGGGGCCATCTTTCCCCACAAGCACCTTGGTAAGCACTCCGGAGGCGGCTTTTACGTCGGCATCACCGACACCGGTGCGGGCGTGGCCGGCGGCGTCTATGGCCCCACCCCACAAGACATGCTCGTTCTTCGGACTCGCTTCGCCGAAGCGTCTGCGGAGTTCGACCGGCTCACTCGAGGCAAGACGTTCGCCAAGTTGATGGGCGAGTTGAAGGGCGAGCAGTTGGCGCGGATGCCGAAGGGCTTCCCCACGGACCATCCGGCCGGTGATTTGCTCCGGCGCAAGCAATGGTACTGGTATGCCGAAATGAACGAAAACCCCAAGCTGATCGAGTCCGCGAAGCTTCTTGGTGAGATCACAAAACGCTTCGCGGCCGCGCTGCCCGCCGTCCGGTGGATGAACGAACCGTTGGTGGCCGCCGTCAAGAAGGCCGAGTCCCGCGTCATGCTCTAGATGCAGCTCTGACGGTCGCGGAGCGCCGTGGCAGGTGCGATCCGCGCCGCCCGGCGGGCCGGAATGTAGCTGGCTGCAATCGCGGCCGCAATGGCCAGAACCATGACGCCGGCGAAAGTGGGCGGGTCGACCGGGCTCACGGAGTAGAGAACGGCCTGTAAGGACCGAGTGAGCGCCATCGCCGCCGCCGCGCCAGCCAACGCTCCCGCAACTGCCAGCGCCAGCCCTTGCCGCAGCATGAGCGCCATGATCGCACCCGGCGGCGCGCCCAGTGCTCGCCGGATTCCGATCTCCCGCGTGCGCTGCACCACCGCGTGGGCGGTCACGCCGTAGATGCCGGTCATCGCAAGCAGCAGTCCGGTTCCGGCGAACAGCCCCAGCAGCATCAGAACCGTTCGCCGCCGCCCCTCCGATCGCTCGATCACATCTTCCATCGTCCTTACCGCTGTCATCGTCTGATCGCCATCGATCGCCGCCAGTTCCGATCGTATCGCGTTCACATAACGAAGCGGATCGCCCGCCGTGCGGACGGCGAACATCGCCGACATGGGCGGCGTCTGCGTGCGCGGCCGGTAGAGACCGGGGTCTGGTTCCTCCCCAAGGCTTGCCTGCCGGACATCGGCCACGATACCGGCGATCCGCACCGGTTCCAGGCTCGCTCCCGCTAGAAGCGACTGCCCCACCGGATCTTCCCCCTTTGGATACTCGGGCCAGAAACGCCGCGCCAGCGCTTCATTGATCACAGCCACCTTCGGTGAGCCCGCGCCATCGGCCCCCGTGAAAAGGCGTCCACGCTTGAGGCCGATCCCCAGCGTGTGGAAGTATCCCGGCGTCACACTTTGCAGCGTGGCGAACGGGCGCTGATTCAGGGAGCGCAATGCGCGTCCCACCACGTGCACCGGCGTGGCGGCGAACCCGGTTGTGGGCAGTGTCAGAGTCACCCCTGCGCTCTCGACGCCTGGAATCGATTCCACCCGCTCCACGAATTCATTCAAGTGAGGCTCCGCCAAAGTGAGCCGAAACGTGAGTATGTGTGCGGGGCGGAAGCCGGGGTCGATCGAATGCAACCGTGAGAGACTCTGGATCATCAGGGCGGCGCCGATCGAAAGCACGATCGCGAGCGCCACTTGGCCCGCGACCAACAGAGGCCGCGGACTGAGCCATCGCGGCAGGCGCTTCCAGCGGGTGCCGCTAATCGCTCCCGCAAGGTCCGGTCGCGAACTCCTCATCGCCGGGCCTATCGCGAACAGAGCGCAAGTGGCCAATGACAAAGCCGCCGCGAAAGCGAGCACCCCGCCGTCCAGTTGAATCTCTTCGGCGCGAGGCAGATCGAACCATGGGATTCGTTCGATGCTTCGCAACGCCCACCCTGCGCCCAGCATGCCGGCAACGCAGCCGCCGCCAGCCAATAGCAGACCTTCCGCCAGCGTTTGCGCGGCCAGGCGGGCCCGGCTTGCTCCGAGCGCGGATCGAATCGCGAACTCACGCGAGCGCGCCGCCGTACGGGCCAGAAGCAGGCTGGCGACATTGGCGCAAGCGATGAGCAGCACGAAGCCCACCGCGCCGAAAAGCATCCATATCACCGGCCGGACATCGCGCACGATCTGATCCTTCAGCGCCAGCAAAGGTTCCGGCCTCCTCCGTTTGGCATCGAGCATGTCCGGATTGGCCATCCGGTATCGCTCGTTGATGAGGGCCACCTCCGCGCTGGCCCGTTCCATATCGACGCCGGGTCCCAGACGCCCGAACACACTCAACATCGGGCTGTGGCGCCGTGACGGAAGCGGGACAGCGTCCGGTTGCCAGGGCCGCCAAACATCGACATCGGAGAATGGAAAACGCAGCCCCTCCGGTGCGACTCCCACAATCTGACAGGGAGCGCCTGCCATCCGGACTGTTTTGCCCACCGCACCACGATCGCCGCCGAATCGCCGCCGCCACAGGTCCGCGCTGATCATCGCCACCGATGCCCCCGGCCGTTCTTCCTCGGGCAGAAAACTCCGGCCGACAATCGGACTCGCGCCAAGAATGGAGAGAAAGTTCGTGGACACTCGCGCGCCGTTCAGAGGCTCTGCCGATCCAAAGCCGGCAAGTGCGACACTCTCCTCCACAACGAGGTATGCGCCGACTCCACTGAAGTTGATCGCATGGCTCATTGCTTCGAAACGCGCCTGCGTGGCGCCTCCCGTGATGCGCACCAATTCCTGGGAGTTTTGATAGGGCAGGGGCTTCAGCAGCACCGCCTTCACCACGGAGAAGACCGCGGTGTTGGCGCCGATGCCCAGGCAGAGCGTCGCAATCGCGGTGAGAGCAAACCAGGGATTGGCGCGCATCGACCGAGCTGCGTGGCGGAGATCCCGCGCGAGCAAAAAGGCCGCTGCGACGCCGCTCCCAACCACCGGAAACTCGCGGCGCATGGGAGGCCGGTTCGTCTCGCGGGATCCCTTCGAGAGGAATTCGAATGCCCGGCGCATCGTGCTACGAGTATACGCCGGGCATCGAACATGGCTACCAGGCGAACCGCAGACCGCCGATCGCCCATGCCTTCGGCGTCCGGAAACCATCTTCGAAGTACGACTGGTTGAAGATGTTGTCGATACGCGTGAACACCACCATTCGCGTGCGTTCGCCCAGGGATTTGGTGTAGTTGATCGCCAGATCGCCCTTCTTCGGGCCTGGAAACAGGAACGGCCGCGCGCCGCCGGAAAACATCTGCCACCAGTAACTCGATGCTCCGAAGAAATCGAAGGTAACATCCACGCTGCGCCAAAGTCTTTGGGTAACCATGGCGGAGATCGTGTGCGGAGAAACACGGATGCTGCGCACCGAGCCGCCCAGAAGGACCGAGTTTCTCTCATCCGCATTGGTGTGCGTATAGGCGGCCTGGGCGTACAGCGATCGGGTGAGTTGGGCGCGAACGCTCAATTCCACACCACGAGCCAAGCCTCCGCCCGTGTTCCGGTAACCGAGCGATCGGCCGTAGGGATCGGTCGCGGCGCTGATCAGGCCGCTAAAATCGAATCCGATTACCTGTTGCAGCCGGGTGTAGAAATAGGTCCCCGAAAGCTGGATCCGGGATGAGGCCAGGTACTGATCGAACCCCGCGTCAAAGGCAATCGAGCGTTCCGGCGCGATGCGTGGATCGCCGTAGGCGGAAAAAGATCCGGCGAAGAAAGAGTAGCCGAAGCGCTCATAGAGCGCCGGCGCCCGGTATGCATTCCCCGTGTGCGCCCGTAACTTCGTGCCCGTTTTCGGCACGAAGTAAGAAAGCGCCACATCGCCGGTCAGCGCATTGGGAGGCGAGGGCAGCGTGACGTTGGCATACTGCGCGTTGCCCCCGGCGAAGGCCGGCCGCGACAATGCGAAATTCTGGAAACGGCCCGACAGTGATACCTGCAAGCGGTCACCGGCCAGTCTCCACTGATCCTGTGCGAACAAAGCATGGCTCCGCTGCGAAGCCGTGACGCGCGCGTCGGTAAGCGGATCGCGGGAACGATTGTTATAGTCCTCCCGCTCGAATTCATAGCCGGCTGATACGAAGTGGCGCTGAAACAGAGTAAGGTCGGTGCGCGCTTGTGCGGTGTCGATACGGCCGTCAAACTGGTTCGAGTTATTGCCCTGCGGCTGAAAACCCGTGCCGCCAGGGCCATCCCGGTTGTTACGGCGCGTCGTCATTCCCTGGTACTGCGCTCGCAGCGAGGCGGACGGGCTGATCTGGTGCGTCAGCGTGGCGAGCGCGGAAACGAAGCTCGAAAGGCGTCCGGAGTCGGGATCGTTCGGGGCTGTGAAAAACGTCCGGCCCTCTACCGCCGGTACCGGCAACGTAGTCGGGAGAGCCGCCACCGGAGCGGCAAAAGGCGTGCCGTTCAGAGAAAGAAATGTGTCGTTGGCGAACACCCGGATGCCGGCCGTGGTCCGCGGCGAGAGCGCGTATTGAGCGAAACCCTGCCCGGACCAGTTGCGCGTGGCGTCATACCCGTCCACCCCCGAGGTGACGTTCAAATGCGCCATCGCTCCGCTGAAGCGAAGCCGGTCGTCAAGCAAACCCCCGCCGGCGCGCGCCACGCCGCGGAACAATCCGAGTCCGCCGCCTTCGGCTGAGATTTCCCCGTGGAAAGGCGCGCCGCCGGCGCCCGTAACCATGTTGACGACGCCGCCGATGGCGTGCGTGCCATACAACGACGACCCCGATCCCCGGAGCACTTCCACGCGCGCGGTGTCGAGCAGCACGAAGTCGCCGAAAAATCCCGTGCCGTCGCTTTGCGGCGCCGCCACGTCGCGGAAGCGGAACCCATCGATCAGTAGCGAAGTGTCGAACGCGCGGAGTCCGCGCGTGTGGATGCGCGCCAGCGAACCCGGTCCCCCGAGTTGCATGATGCGTATGCCGGGTGTGAGCCGAAGAGCCTCGACGAGTGAATACTCGCCCCGGGCGGCGATCTCCTTGCCATCGATGACGTCGAAGGCCTTGGCGATCTCATCGGTGGATTGCGTCGTGGAGGAAGCGGTTACCGAGACCTGCGTCGAAAGTCGCGCCAAACCGACGGCGAGATTCTGCTCGCGAGTATCGTCGAGCTGGAATGAAACCGTTTCGGAATCTGAAAACCCTTCCGCCGCCGCAACGATCAGGTAGTGGGCGGAAGGAAGTTGAGAGATCGAGTAGACACCGTCGAAGCCCGAAGTCGTCGAACGGACTACGCTCGCGTCGCGGCTTCGAATCGTAACCGTAGCGCCGATAACCGCCGCGCCGGAAGGGTCGAGCACCCGTCCGCGTGTGGAAGCGGCGTGTAAGTTCGCCGCAAGGCAAAAACCGAGCAAGTAAGTGAAGGCGATTGGATGCGCCATCATGCACCTCTTTCCGAGAAGGTCACGTGGATTTCCGCCGCCCTGTTTGAGGGATCGGCAGGCTAATCGGCAGGTCTTCGGACTTGCGGGCTTCTAACTACGCGAGCGTAGTGTACCTACTGGCCCGGCTTCCCAGCGCTAGAAGCGCCAGTGCCATGAGTGAGCGTTCGTTCCCGCTTACCGCTGCTGGACAGTCCCGGATTCACACCGGGTTCCCTTGCACCGCGAAATAAGTTGCTCTGTTCGCGGTTTCCGGTAGCGAACGTAGAATAGCATGGCCAGTCCCGGAGGGGAAGAGCAAATTATCGGGTGCGGCTGAGTGTGAACGTATGGAACGGTGTCAATTGATCGAGCTCGGATTCGGGCCGGCCGAGCTTCCAGCGGTACATCGCAAACTCGATTCGCTCGGCATGGAAGTCGACGATGGTGAAGCCATTATTCTCGATCGGAGCAAGATCGGTGGCCAGTTCGATGCCGGTCGCGATTTGCGGCGGCGTTCCGCGCGCCGCCGACGGCCATCCGCGCGGCCCCGTCGACACAGGCCCGCTCAGCACGGAATGGACAGGGTTTCGGCGCAGGTCCTGTGTTCCGTTGCGCTCGATGGCGCCGTGCGCCAAAGCGTGGAGATCGCCGCTGATGAACAAAGGAATCCGCTCCATCGCGGAACACGCGTCGAGCAGCCGGTCATGCTGGCTTTTCCAGCCTTGCTGCCAGAAGTATTTCGGCTTGTCGATGCCAACCTTCCCGCTGTCGCTGAGCAGATCCGGATACCACTCGCCCCATTTGCCCGCTGTCCAAGCGATCGGCGTGGAAGGCACGTTGACGACGTGCGCGCACGGCGATTCGCGCATCCGGCGCACCAGCCAGTCTTCCACGTTGCCGGGTACGAACCCGGCGTTGGGCCCTTTGAGCGTGAGATAACGGCGGCAGTCGTAGAGCAGAATTTCCGCGGCGCGGCCGAAACGCAGCGTACCGTAGCATTCGGCGAGCCCGGTTGCGCGATCGGCGGCCGACGCCCCGGGCAGCCCGGCCGGACGCCCGGCGTCGGGCAGGTGTTCCGGGAAGTAGAGATGCTGCGTTGCGCGGCCGAGTTGCATCATGAAGTGATCCGGGGGCAGGGAAACGCCGGCCGGAATGGCTTCGTCGTTTTCGAAATAATCGTGATCGTCCTGAATAAAATGCATCGGCGCGGAGCGAAACATCGTGCCGTAGAGATCGACGATCTGCGGGTCGACGGCGCGTTTCAGCTTGGCCTCATTCGGTGTGCCGAGAACGGGAATGTCGCGATCGAAATCGCCGCCCATCACGCTTTGGACGAACGCGGATCCGGCGGTCTGAAACTGGGCGCGCGTGAAGCGCTGGTCCCAGTAGACGTGATCGCCGTTGGCGATGACGGCGTCGGGCTTGGCGGCCAGCCCGGCGGCGAGAATCTTGCGGCGGTTTGCGATCGAGACCCAGTAGGGATCGCCGGAATCGGGAATGCGCTGGGCGTCGTTGCCGCCCGCGCAGGTGTAGATCATCAGGCGAAAGCGATCGACCGTTTCATCCGGATGCGGGTAGGTTCGCAGGGGCCAGGGGTCGCACAGCGGTTTGCCGCGGCCGTCGTGAAGCCGCAAGGTGTAAGTGGTGGCCGGGCGGAGCCCGGTGGCGTCGAAATTCCAGAATTGGCCGGCAGTGTCCGAGCGCAGCCCGGGGACCTTGCGGCCATTCACCGCGAGCGACGGAGGCCGGTCGAGCGGTCGCAGAAACGATGTCTTGATGCGAACGCGGTCATGCGACGCCGAGGGCAGCACGTGACGAAGCGATCCGGCGTTCCACGCCGCTGGCGCCGCTGTAGCGGCGGCGAGCGCGGATCCGGTGAAGACGCGGCGTGTCATGATGCGGGAGACGGACATGCGGACACCCATTATATTGCCGGCGGTGATCGTGTTCGCGAAAGCGCCGGTTCCGGGCCGTGTGAAAACGCGTCTCGGGTTGCCACCGGAACAAGCAGCGCGGTTGCATTACGAATTCGTGGAAGCCACGCTACGAACCTGTGCCCAACTGGAAGCGCGCGTGGAACTCCACACCGACGCCGAGACCGAAGCCTGGCGCGATGCAAAGGTGGATCGGGCATTGCAGGTTCCCGGGGACTTGGGCGATCGGATGCTGGCGGCATTGCGTTCACGTCCAGCGCCGGTGATGATTGTCGGCAGCGACGCGCCGACGCTGCCGGCGGACCACTTGCGGGGCTTGCTCGGCCTTTTGCGCGAAGCCGATGTAGCGTTGGGACCCACCGAGGACGGTGGTTATTACGCGATCGCATGCCGCCGCACCGAAGTCCGGATGTTCGCCGGTGTGGAATGGTCCACCGATCGCACGTTGGCGCAGACGGTGGCGTCGTGCGAGGCGTGCGGGTTGACCGTCGCACTGGGTGAACGTTGGTTCGACGTGGACACTCCGGCGGATTTGGCGCGGATTTAGGCGGCGGGTTCGGGATTTACGCGGAGCCAGACGACGGCGGCGGCGAGGTTCAGCGCGACGGCGACGAACAGAAAAATGTTCCAATCGTGCCAGGTTTCGAGAACCCAGCCGTTGAAGGTGGGGGAGACGAAACCGGCGAGATTCGACGCGGCGTTCATCAATCCGGCGGCAGCGCCGCCGCGGGCGCCGCCGATGTCGAGCGCCGAAGCCCATGCCGCGCCGAGAAAGAGATCGACGCCGATGGCGCCGGATGCCATGAGCACGGCGGCGAGGCGAGGGTCGGCGCACCAGATTCCGGCCGAGAGCAGCAATCCGGCGAGAGTCAGCGACGCCGTCCCGATGCATGTGCGGGCGCGGCGAGGCGACAGGCGGCGGCCGAGCAGGTCAGTCAGTAATCCGCCGAGCCATGTAGCGAAAACGCCGAACAGGAACGGCAGCCCGGCGTAGCGGGCCGATTCGCCGAGCGTCATTTTGCGGGCCTCCATCAGGTACGTGGGAAACCACGTGATGTAGAACTGCCAGAGAAACGTGCAGCCGAAGGCGACGGCGAGCAGCGCCCACATGCGCGATGAGCCGAGCAATCCGCGCCAGCCGGCACTGTCCGACGGCGCGATCTGTGGTGCTTCGCCGATGATGGCGCGTTCGGCGCCGTTGACGGCGCGATGTTCGCCGGGTGTATTGCGGAACCACCAGTGCCAGACGGCGGCGGCGGCGATCCCGAGTGTAGCGAAGACGACAAACACGGTTCGCCAACCGTAGGCGGCGACGATGGCGGCGGCGACGACCGGCGTGACGGCTCCGCCGAGGCGTCCGCCGCCAAGGAAGAATCCGAATGCGGAAGAGCGTTCGCGGACGGGCACCCATTGCCGGAACGCGGCGGCGACCGACGGCGAGAGAGCGGCTTCGAGCCCACCGAAGACGAAGCGAATGACTAGCAGCGAGCCGAGGCTCCAGGCGGCGGCGGTGAGTCCGGTGAAGACGGACCAGCCGAGGATGGCGACGGTGACGAGGGTGCGAGCGCCGTAGCGATCCGCGGCGGCGCCCCACGGAGTCTGGCCGAGAAAATACGACAGGCTGAAGATGCTGTAGACGAGGCCCATGGCCGTGGCGGAGAGGGCAAACTCGTCGCGCATGAGCGGGCCGGCGATGGAGATGCAGGCACGGTCTGTGTAGCAGACGAAATTGACGGCGAGGGCGAGCAAAACGATGGAGTATCGGACGCGGGTGGGTGCGCCGGTGGAGGCGCCGGTGGAGGCTGGGCTGGGCACTTAGTGTTTGAGCCAGTCCACCATGCGTTGGGAAACGAGATCGGCGGCGTCCCAGTGGGACCAGTGTCCGGCGCCGGGAATGGTGACGATGGTGAGGTCGCTTTCCACCCATTGCCAGGTGTCGTTGAGCGCGCCGGGCAGCAGGGCTTTATCGTCCAGGCCGTGGAACAGCAGCACGGGCGCCTTGACCTTGACCACTTCGCCGGAGGGTTCCTGGTAGGGAGGGCGCGGGTAGTTCCGCTTGTAGTAGTCAAGCATCGATTCGAAGCTCGAGCGGCGAAACGCTTCGATGTACCGGGGGCGTTCGGCTTCCGGCACGGCGAACGAGGCGAGCCCTTCGGCGGTTAATTTCGTGTGCGCGCCGGGCTGTTGGAAGTCCCGCGCGTATTGCGAGTTCTTCTGCTGTTCGGGATTCCGCGCCAGTTCGCGTGCAAGGCCGCGCGGATGGGGCAAGTTGACGACGATGAGCTTCTCCACCGCTTGCGGCGCGTACATCGCCACAGACCACGCCACCGCGCCTCCCCAATCGTGACCGGCGACGACGGCGCGATCGCGTCCGGCGTGGCGTATGACGGCGACCACGTCACCGACCAGGAGCTTCATATCGTAGGACTCGACGCCTTCGGGCTTGTCACTGAGGTTATAGCCGCGCATGTCGATGGCGGCGACGCGGTGCGATTTCGAGAGCGCGTCCATCTGGTGACGCCAGGAATACCAGAAGTCCGGGAAGCCGTGGATCATGACGACGAGTGGCGCGTCTTTGGGACCGAGCGCGGCGTAGTGGATCTTGACGCCAGCGGAATCGGCGTACCGGTGTTCGACGCGTGTTTCGAGATCGTTCACGGCGGACCTCCCTTGGGCGGCGCACGCCAGCATCGCAGACGCGAGGGTGAAGCCACGAATTATACTCATACTGATGTCAACCGCTACCTATGCTAGCGCGGAGATCGCGGCCTCGGCGGCCGCGGCGCGCCAGAAGTTGGATGCGCATGTGCGCGAGATCGTGCAATGGCACTTCAGTCCGGAGACGGGATGCCCGTTCTGGCTGGACTACAAGACCAAGCTCGGGTGGGATCCGATCGCGGAGGTGCAGAGCTACGACGATCTGGACAAGTTTCCGTTTTTCGAGGACGACTGGCTGCGGGGCGGTCCGGTGAGCCGGTGGGTTCCGAAGGGGCTGGCTGGGAAGCCGGTGTATGTGTTCGAGACGGGCGGGTCGACGGGGATTCCGAAGTCGCGGGTGCAGATGGACGATTTCCGGATCGACTATGAGATGTTCAGCGATACGCTGCCGGACGAGTATTTCCCGAAGGGGGCGGATTGGATTTCCGTGGGGCCGACGGGTCCGCGGCGGCTGCGGCTGGCGGTGGAGCATCTGGCGCAACATCGAGGCGGAATTTGTTTTGGGCTGGACCTGGATCCGCGTTGGGTGGTGAAGCTAGTGAAGGCGGGCCAGATGCAATGGATGGAGCGTTACAAGCAGCACGTGGTGGACCAAGCATTGACGATTCTGCGCGCCAACGACAACGTGAAGTGCATGTTCACGACGCCGAAGCTGCTGGAAGCCCTGTGCGAGAAGGTGAACCTGAGCAAGGCGGGGATCACGGGCGTTTTTTGCGGCGGGACCGAGATGACGCCGAAGTTCCATCGTCTGGCGGTGGAAGAGTTGCTGGGGCCGGACGTCTATTTTGCGCCGACGTACGGCAACACACTCATGGGGCTGGCGGTGCACCGGAAGCCGGAGCCGAAGGACGACTGGGCGATCATTTACTATCCTCCGTCGCCGCGAGCGATGCTGGAGGTGGTGGACCCGGACGAGCCGCGCAAGCTGGTGGAGTACGGACAGACGGGCCGAGTGCGGTTGACGACGCTGACGAAGGAGACGTTCATCCCGCGGTTTTTGGAACGGGACGAGTGCGAGCGGGAGGCTCCGTGTGCGCAGTTCCCGTGGGATGGGGTCCGGAACGTGCGGCCGTTTTCGCGATTTGGGACGAGTGTGGTGGAAGGGGTTTATTAAGAGGCCGCGGGCCGGTGGCTTTGTTTCCGCAGAATCGCATTTTTGAGCGCCGGGGTTGGACGTGCGGGTGATTTTTGTGGAAATAATCCCCATTTCGGTGGCTTTGTTTCTGTAATTTCGATTTTTCGGCGTGTGGTTCTGGGCGGAAGGATGTGCCGGAAGGGTGACGGAGGCTGGGATGGCGGCCTGAGGCTGCGGTGGCTTTGTTCCCGCAGATTTCGTTTTTTGGATGGACTTGGCCGGGCGTTGGCGGTGTTGGGGGGTGAGCACGGAGATCGGGCGTGGCGATGCCGTCGCGATGAGTTGTACCTGTTCCATTGTTCCTCCGATAGAGACGGTAGCGCGGCGCGGCTGGGCGCGAGGCAAACCGATCCGGGGATGTGGTTGAGGGAGTGGGAGATATTCTTTTTCGCGATGTGGAAACGTCGCTCCCTGGGCGGTTTGCGAGGACGGCGCCGAACGACATCGTCGAGTGGGCGGGGTGTTGAGCGCTGCTGCTGATCGTGGCGGCCGGCCGGATGGCGGGGCCGACAGCGGCACGTGCGTGGCTTCAACTGGATCCTGATAAAGTCGAGTGCTGAAATATCGTGTCTATTTCGAGCAGGAGGAGGACGGAATGTTCGTCGCGACTTGTCCTGCCCTACCCGGGTGCATTTCCCAGGGGCAGACACGTTCGGAAGCTGCCGATCCTATCCGCGAGGCGGTGGAAGGTTATCTGCTCAGTCTGAAGAAACACGGCGAGCCGGTGCCGCCCGGTATGTTCGACGAAATCATTGAGGTCGCGGTCTAATGCAGCTGCCGGGTAGTCTCCGGCAGCAATGCAGCAAAGGCACTCCGCAAGCTGAGGTACGCCGCGGGCGTTGATTCGGGAAGCCGGTCTAACCGTCGATGAGTTTTCGTGTCTGCTGTAGTTTGACCTCCGGGCGGTGCTGCCCTCCGGCCCGGCTCGCGGAAAGCAGGCGCCCAGAATCGAGGCTTGCAGTTCTGCCTGAGAAGTCCTGTGAACGGCCTGGGCGCACTAGCGAATGGTCGTCCTGTCCGCCCCACTGCCTCTCAGTGGGGTTGCCGCGGCCGCATGGTCGACAAGGAGCCGGCTGCTGGATCCGGGTGCTGGCGCGCGCGGACCCTGAGTGGGAGCCTCGGACCCATTGGCGTGGCAGTGCAGTTCATCAAAGCGTCAGGTGAACCGGATTGTTGCCAGCAGTTGCTCGAGCCCGGGAACAGCGGCCGCCAACCGCGCTTGGTCCACCTCCGCGCCCGAGACGCTGAACGCCCGAATCTCCAGGCCGGAAACGATGACTACGGCGACGGGCTCCTTGTGTGCGTAGGCCGAGAACCCATTGCCCGCGACGTGGCCGTCGAGAATGACCTCCTCAATGGGAACGATGGTGAGTCCGGAGGCGGCGATTGGCGGGGCTGCTCTTAGATCCCTCATTTCGGAAACTCAACCGCCAGAGTGCGCCCGCGTCCAGATGACCCGCACCATGGCAGGCGAGAGCAACAACATGGCGACGATCCAGGCCAGTTGGGCCGGGAAGATCCTGATCTTCCCCTGTGTTTCGAGGGCCAGCGTTTCGCCGGAGAACTCAGGCGCAACGTCCAGCGTTACGTCCGGGTGGCTGCCGAGGAGAGCGAGGATAGGAGCCGCGGCGCCCCAGAGCAACCCGGTTTCGGCGGGGTCACAGAGGCCCAACCGCAGGTGCAGCGAAAGTTCGCGAAGGCGGATGGCCGCCGTGATTCCGCGGAGAAAGCGCGCCAGACATGCGCGCAACGGCGCATCGCGCAATGCCCGGAGCGGGGAGAAAGCGGAACTCCGCGATTTCGGGCGCCGGACGCGCTTTTTCGCCGGCGCGCGCCGGGATCGACTCACGGGGAATCCCACGAGTCCGAAGAGCCACCGTATTTGGACGCTTGCGGTGGGGGCGCCTTTCCAGTGGAGCTGGAAGGACAAATCCAGCGGGATGGACAGGAGCGCCACGATGGCAAGCAGCAGGCCCAGGAGGGTCCAGGCCAACACGGGGATTTACTCGTCCGCCCGTGTTTCCGGATTGGCGGCTTTGCTGGCCCGTGCGTTGCCGATCGCCTCGGCGATTTTCTCGACCACCCCGGAGGCTCCGGCTTTGGTGGGCTGCACTTTGACGCCGTCTTTGGTGACGATGACGACCGCGACCGGCTGCATGCCTCCACCGCCCGCAGTGCCGCCGCCATCGCCGACACCTGTTTTGGCGCTGTTGCCTTGTCCGCCGCCGGCGCCGAAGCCGAAGCCGAAGCTGACCAGGGGAATCAATGTGGCGCCGTCGATGGAGATCGGGTCGCCAACGACGGTTTTGGCGGTGAGGACGCGTTCGATCTCTTCCATTGTGGTTTTCGCGATTTCTTTGATGTCGGGCATAGGTTTCTCCTTTCTGGTGTTGGTGCAAGTGGTGGGCCATCCTGGTGGCTGGTTTGCTTGGGGGCGGGTTTTCGGGGACCGTGGTGTGCGCGGGCGAGCCGAGTTTTTGAAATTTCCGGGTGAGAGTGAGCGATTTGGCGCGCTTGCGGGGTGCTGGGTGGGTGCCGGGTGATGCGCGTTTGGCCTTTTTGGGCGGCCGGTGGCGTTCCGTGGGTTCGATGCGGGAAGGGCCGTTTGTGAAGCGCGATGATCAGAGCCCGGAATTCCACAGGACGGAGTTTTCAGGCAGTGGGGAAGGACCATTGCGCCCCTGCCGATCCGGCGTTGGAGCCCTTCAGAACCGGGATCGAACTGAGCGCCTATGTTGCAGCAAGGTCTGGGCGTTTTGTATCCTCCCATGGTCTGCAACGCTTTTTGACTTTGCTTCGCCAGGATCTTCGTTTCAACTGGACCATGGTTTCACCAAGGCACTCTAGGCTGCAGGCCGTGGTTCGGCATCGTTCCGGCCCGGAATGCGCTGGATCGCCTTCCCGCTCTGTTGGCGGGCCAGATCAAGCTCGTAGGCGCTTTGCAGTTCATCCAGAACTCAGCCGACATGCCAAAATACTGCGCGAGGCGCACGACGTGTCCGCCGTCATGTTCCTCTTGCCGGCCAGTATTTGATAGAGCCGGTTGGGCGGCACTTCCAGAATGTCGGCGAGCTTCTTGGCCGTCAGGCCGATCTCTTCCAGTTCGCCGGCGAGAATTTCTCCAGGATGGATCGGTGTGCGAGCCATCATCGTCTCCCTATTCTTAGTGGTAGTCCACAATCTGAACGTTTGAGGGGCCAGGATTCGTCTTTGGCCACTCGGAAGCAGATGCGCCACTGGTCGTTGATCCGATCGCAACACTTCCGGCCTTCCCGTCTGCGCTTGAGCGCTTCCAGACGATTGTGAGTTGAGCGCGGCCAAGTCAGCCAGAGCCGAATCAAGGATCCGCAGGCGCTTTTTCAGCCTGGCGCCGGAACGGTTCCCATTGCCGCACGCGTGCACCGGCAGCAAAGCGTTCCGTGTCCCTGTCGCGGTAACTCCTTATCATCGAGTCCTATATGCCATTTTAACGAGTAACGTCAACGTACAAATATCACTAGATGCCGTGGGCGCCCCATCCACGAGAGGCTCGCGCGTTTCCACATGGTACGTGGCGTTACTGTGCTGTTTTCAGCGCTCCATAGCCGACGGCGGTCTTGGCCCCGATACCAAGGAGATCCAGGCCCCCGGTGAGCAGTTTGGTGGCGGTGTCCAAATCGCCGATGGCGCTGAGCGTGGAAAGCAAACACCGTAGGATGGGCCACGGTGAGAAAGAAGACGGGGACAGGACTTTCAGTTTCCGAAGGCGGCTCCATCTGGGTGCTCTTCTGTTCGTAGTATTTGTGATGGTGGGAATTAACGATATCGATTTTCAGTGTGGGCCATTCCCGAGGGAGCGTCGAAGAAGACCAACTCCCCGCGAAATCCTGGCTGATTCATGGAGATCTGTTGGGTCCCAAGAGCCGGACTGTGTCGTGGACAGACAGGTCCAATAGGCCGGCGGCGTTCCGGCGAAGCCCTTCACGGGATGAGCCCGGGAGGTAGGGGTACACCGATGTTGTGCTCGAAAACGAAACCGTTCTCCGTCGGGTGACAGCGCCCAGGCCAGTGGCCAGCCGCCAGTTGACCTGAAGGAAACGACCGCCGTCACGCACCGGCGAGAAGCCGACAGAGACTGAAAGGCGCGGATCGAGACGCGAGTGATGGGCCCAGCAGGGCTACGCTCGCAGAGGTTTTTCTGCTTTCGAACCGACGGACAGCCCCCGCCAGAATGCCCCGCGACTCGCTGTCCTCTTCGGGCCGGGCTCGAGCGGGGTTCTCTTTTCACTGGCAGGTACCGATCCCAGACGAGTCCGCCGTTGGCGGACTGATACGCGTTCGGAGACCGGAGGAGCGTTGACGACTCCGGCGCCGGGCGCAAGGATGCCATCGCGCCTCCTCGCCGTTGAGCGCGTCCGCGAACAGCTTGACCATCTCCAGAATCGCGAGCGCCTCGGATTGGGTGGCCAGGTAGGTAGCGCGATCGGCTTTGACACTGGCTTCGAGAAGCTGTCGTGCGCCGACGCGCTCAACACTGAGGGCCCGTCGCGGCGACTCGACAAACCGCTACAGCGCGCGATCAATTCGGCCAATTCCCGGCGAGTGGGTCTTGCCCCCGCGAACGCAGCCAGAGTGACCGGAAGGCCCTGTGTGCGCAACTGGATAGGGGAGGACTTCGCCCGATTGGCTGCATCGGAACGCCAGGACTGGCCCTCAACCGGTTACTGCATCGTAGGCGAACCGCGCACGGCTCCTGGAGAGGCTATGGGCGCTCATTTCGTCCCCTTTTCCGCCGTCAACGCTGACGGAGCGTCCAGAAACATAGCCCGTGTCCGACGGTTTCGTTGCCACCGATCTGGACAACTTCGAGAGCCTTCGCCGCTTTTTCCGCGGTCACGTCACCGAGCGAGTATTGGCGCTTTCGAGACGGCGAATACCGGGACGCTATGTCCGCGTTCGCCGACGAGAAACGAAGAGGCAGTCGGAGGAGATGTTCTCACCGGCAGTTTTCTTCGTCGACCTTCCGTGCGTGGGTATCGGGGTTGGTCCACTTGTCGGTGGTCTTACTGCCGGTCAACTGGATCCGGGCGCGGACGGGGATGGCCCGTTGGACGAGATCGGGCAAAATCGTCGTCAGGAATGACAACCAGCCCGGTGGACAGCCGTTTTTTGGTGTCGTCCTTCCGCCGCCGAAGCCGGAACTCGGCGAAGTAGGCGCCAAGTTGCGAGACAAAACCATGTGCGACGACCTGTTCGGGTGATAGACGAGATCCTCGAGGACGAGGGCCTTCCCGCCTGGGTGCCTCGCCTGCCACCCACGCTTTTCCCGCGCGGTCTCTTGAATTTCCGTCAACGCCGGGCACCGCGTCCCGAACTCCAGGGCGCGCAGGTCGCGCGCCAGGCGCTCCACGATCAGGCGGCAGGTGACGTAGAAGAAGGGGCGGTTGAGCGAACGAACCGGGAGCACGGCCAGTCGCGCCTCGGTGAAGGCGAGGAGCCTCCGCCGCGGATCCTCCGCCATCGTCCTTACGGTCCTCCGGATTCGCTTTTGGAGGTTCACTTTTGGGAATCGCATCCTCAATGGGTTTGCCGAACAGATCTTTGATCGCGGCTTCATCGAGGACTCTCGCCTGGTAGAGGTGGTCGCGCGCGACACCCTTCAGGCCGGTATGGAAGCACGGGGAACCCGGTGACGGAATCGCGGGCAATGGGCAGGTCCACGGCGCCCCGGGCCTCGCCGGTGCCGAAGTGGACAGGCGTCAACGTGAATATTCCACAGAGAGCGGAATCCTTCCAGACTTTCATGACATTTCCTCTCCGATCGTGTTCGGGGCCAAGGCCCACCAGGGTTTGGCCAAAGCCGAAAGCTGCTTCATTTCGACCAAGCGGATGCGCGTTGTGCAGGCGCATCAGGTATTCGTGGCGGACTGGGGTGTGCCGCCCTGGAGATCGATCAGAAACGAACTGCCCGCGGGAAAGTAGGCAGCAGTTGTCACGGCTCTTACCCGTGGCGATCTGATAGCCGCCGATTCTGATTGGTTTTCCCGTAAGAAGCGGCTCCGACACGGAGGTCAATTCCTGCGCGGCGGAGCGGGTGGATTTCGGTCTTGAAGGCGTCGGCGATTCGTGCCGGAGCGATCAGAACGAGCCAATAGCTTTGCGTCGCATTTGCCTTGTGCAAGTACTCTCCGCCGACAATGCGGTCCCAGGCAGCGCAGTAGCGGGTTGCCTCCTCGAAGCGGGACGAGGCGGCTCCCTGCGGCCCGCGCCGGAAGCGTCCGTCAGTGCGGCGTCGCGCAGTCAGTGGTCGATATTGCCGAGAGCCTGCCGAGCAGGCCGCTTCGATCCTCGAAGCGCAGACTGTTCAGGAAATAGAGCATCCCGTGCCGGGCTGTTCCAGTGGCGGCGTCGATGGCAACCGGCCTGGCGCTCGTGCCGGACGAAGGGGGGGCAGTGGATTCGGAGTGCTGAGCCTGCTCCACGGGGTCTTGCCAGCCGAGAGCGCATACCCGCTTGTCCGGGCCCGACCCACCCAGAGAGGCTACCTGAGGCGGACCCTTCTTCCGGATGCCCCACCAGCAGCGCATCGCCGCCCTGATCATTGAGTCCGCCGTGCGTGGACCGAACTGGGTGGCAAACAACGGCGGGCTGCTCCCATTGCCGAGCAGAAATCAAGCCGGGAACCAAGGCTCCAAGGGTCTCTCTGTCCTGTTCTTGGATGAATCGGGCCGGGAACGGGCCTTGATTTGCCAGCCGGGCGGCAATCGTCCGGGCCACCCACCAGTTGTTTGCACGTGTTGCGCGCCGCGGTGGACCAGTCGTCCAGATCGGCGACGGTGCCGGCGCCCCGTAGCAACTGGGTGCGAACCATCTCGAAAGGTCAGCGGCGTGGGTGGAGCAGCGGATTCGACCACAGCGCTCGCCGGCGCGGCGAAAGGCCGTAAAGCCCGGGAAGAAAATCGATTCGAGCGGCAGTGCCAGAAAAGATGTGTCGGTGAAGCTCATTCGCCGTCCTCCTCACTCAGCGCCGCCGGCGAGGCGCGGCAGAGCAGCAGGCCGTCGGTGAACGTTCGGGTTCGTTTTCGCGCAGTGCGCCTGATGCCTCGACGCCAGATGGAAAAGGCGGCATCGAGAGTTTCGTTCGCTTGGCGCGTGTCTCGACGCTGTGGTCGAAGAGGCCGCGGAGAGCTTTTTCGTGGCCTCCTCCCGATCCTCTTCGGGCTTCTCGATACGTTCGAGCGCGAACTTGACTGGTTCGGCGACGGCCCGGAGCTGTACGGCAGGCGCGAAGATAGCGCTCCGTAGCGAAACCCTTCCCGGACTCGGCCAAGGGTGCGATGGGCGTCTGGCGGTTTGCCCTTTTCGCTCCACGGCATGGCGAAGGCGGTCTTCATGCCGCCGCGCGAGTAATGGCTGAGGGCGACGGCCCGCCTTCCGCAGCGGTCCTTGGCCAGTTCGTGTAATGAGCGAATCCGTTTGCCGGAGAAGGACCGACATCGGGTCTTGTAGTGGGCGAAGGCGATTCCAGCAGAGAGACTGGCAAAGGGCCCGGAGCATCGGGAGGATCGGGCCATAATCAGGAGTGTGCGGACTGGAATCCACGCTGTCGGCGTGTCTGGCGAGGAGCGCCGGGCTCCGACGGGCAATCGGATCGCCTCATCGCCCATCATGACCGGAATCGCAAAACGCCGGCGCGCGTTCCGTATCGTGATCTCCTTCCAATTCTTTCGCCGCCAATCCCGCGTCGGCGTGATAATCGGTGTCGACAACCCAGGCTGCGGAGAAGCTGTTGAAGCCGGGCGGCCAGGGCAACGCGTCGGCGGCGGGCGCAAGACAGAGCACGTCATCGCCGCCAGCGTAGATCAGCCTGCCGGAGAACTCGCGCTCCACCACCCAGGGGACGATTCGGTGGCTGAAGTTTGCGAGGGCGGCGCTGATGAATGCGTGGAGCGAGGGTCCGATGAGTCGCTTGGCGTCGAGCAGATCGAGCCAGCCCGCCTGCTTCAAGGTGTCACTATTCTTTATGGCTTGACGGCGTTGGGATGGATCACATCCTTCCAGGTGGCTGCGATGACATCGGGATCGCCGAGAAGCAGCCGGCCCATGTTATCGGCGTCGAGGCGGATGACCGCGAATTGTTTGCCGGGCGGGGAAATTCCGAGATCGGCGGCGGCCTTGCGCAGGGTCTTGACCGCGGCGTGCAGGTTTTCCAGGTTGTCGTCGGCCGGCCCGTGCGCGCCTTTTCCCGCTGTGTATCTTGCTCTCGAGCACTTCCGGGAAGAGCACTTCCTGCACGTCGTACTCAAGGAACTCCTGGCGACTTCGTTGCTTTCGTCGCCGCGGCGGCGAGTTTGGGGAGAGAGCGGGGAAGGCAGCGGGCGACCGGCCGCCTGACAGGCGGACGACGGCTGCCATTTCCGCATTCAGCGAAGAGCCGGCGAGGTTCATAAGAAAAAGTCCTGCGCGGCGAGAGCGGCGGTGGAAGGGAACGGTACGCGTACCTCGCCGTCTCTATCGGCAACCTCTTCATGGGTGGAAGCCATGCCTTCGCCCACAGTTTGTTGAAGCTTCCGAGTGTTTTTTCGCGCCGCTTCTGGTCTGCCTCGACCAGGAAGCGCTTCATCGCACAGATGGCGCAGAGGCGCTCGGCGCCGAGGCGATCCGGATCGAGTTGCCGTTGACTCCAGAACTCTCGCGCGGACTGGCGGGATCTATCGATATCGGCATCGCCCTTGCCATCGCCGGTGAGCGCTCGGCGTTGGCCGCAGAGCGTGCATTTTTCTCCCGACTCGGGAGGCGTCATCGTATCGGGCGCCGTCTGCTTGCGAAGGCCCTGCCGGACGCCCAACTGATGATGGGTGAGCGCGTAGTCAAAGCCGCGTTCCATTTGGTGGTAGTCAAGATTTGACATCGCGTAGACCTCGCGCGCGAGTTCGTAGTGGCTCCACACGTCCTTGGGGACCCAAGGGCGAGGCGGTCCCGCCTGGCGGCAATTGTCATGCGGTCCTGTCTCCGCCTGTTCCCGGTTCTCGGCTGACGGCTGGCGGAAACCGGATTCCTGCGCCGGGAGCGCACGGCCGCGCAGATTTCTCGGCGCTCCCGATGAGACCCATCGGAAGCCATGGGATCGCTGTCCACGTTGAGTAGATGGGCGGCGATTGATGATGCCGGTCCCAGATCGTTTCCCAAGGCCCGCTCCCGACGGTTCCCGCGAGCCATTCTCGAACCTTGTCCGCGAGTTCCTTCCACCGTTGCTGAACCGCCTTTGTCGACTCGTCGGCGAGCGCCTCAATGCGTTTCAGATGGTCGCCGTCCCTGCCGCGTGGCACGATGGTAACGAAGGCGTTCGGCAGGATCGCGGCAAAGGTGCTGGGGTTAGAATCTTTCCGGAGAGCCTCGTGGCAATTGTCGAACAGCCAGCAACCAGCGCGGGGGGTTGCCACGAAGGTCGGGGTAGACCGATGGAACGGCCCGCCAGGTCAGACTACGCTGCACAGCAAAAGTCAGGCGAGATCGGTGATCAAATACGAACTGGATCCAGCGATCGCGGCGAGGTGGCGTGATTCTTCGATGAAGCGCTGCACGGGACCGAGTTCGAAGCGCAGGAACCATGCGGTCGCGTGCGCCCTCATCGGAGATGGGGTCGCGCATTTTGTGAGGTTTCAGGAAGCTAGGCGTGGTGACCTTGAGGTGGTCCCATATGGAATGATCCGGGCAGCGCGTATCCGGGTCGGCATGCCTTCCCATACTGGATCGCCAGTGGCGGATCCTTTCCCTTCCGTTCGTCGGTTGATCAGTTCGCTGCGGAATCGGCGCCACAGCGTGATGAAGGTTTCACGAAGCCGCCGGAGCGGTTCCAGTCTCCTGCCTCCAGGCGAAACTCTTCGACGGTGGCGAGTTGATCTTCGTATAAGGCGTCTCGGTACAAGTCGCGCCGGGCATCCGCTTCGGCTTTCGGCTCGGCCGACCCCGCCGGGGCGGCGGACATCGAGGCGGTATTTCGTGGCGAGTGGGTGGCAGATCTGCGGGTGGCTGGGCCAGTGCACTCGCACGCTTCGGTTCAGGAGAGGCTCGTCCGCGCCCGCCGTGGCCCAGTCCGGAGCCCTGACGTAGTACTTCAACGCCAAGTCTGTCAGTCTCTGGAATAACTCCCGGCCAAGCCTCTTGTGGCCGCCGCTACCGGGATAGCTTCGGTAGGCCTTACCGGGAGGGTCATGAAAGAACTGGACCAGTTTTTGCTGCCAGAATGCGGATTCGTCCATAGCTATCTCCCCGTGATCGATGCAAGGAAGGCGTCCATCGCGTTCTCGCGGACCGCGCGAAGGGCGCCGGACTCGCCCTTGATGGCGGCGCGCGGGTTCTCTCCCGGTACATCGCCATCGAGGCGCAGGAAGAGCGGGTAGAGCTTGTCCTGTATGGCGGCCAGGCGCAGGTGAAGGAGGCTGCCGTGCCGCCTGTGGGTGCCGCGTCCTACGTCGTCGTGCGGCAGAAATTGGGACGGTCTCATGAGTGGAAGAGAAACGGAAAGTCAGGGGCATTCCGAACGACACGCGGTCGGGCGCGTATTGCAGGGGACGCCCCTGGAGGTGGTCCTTGACTTCCTGATAGTCCGCCCGGCGCTGCAGGCGGAACTCCTGAACAGCCGCCCCATATGGGCCAGAGCAGCGTCCCACTGGTCGCGCGAAAAGGCTGGTTCTGTAGAATTGGCCGGTGTTTCGGACCCAGGTGCGGATGGCTTGCGGGCGAATCGTATTTTCCGAACCAGTTCTGCATCGCGCCCATGCGGCGTGTGACGAGGCCGACCGTCCACTCGCGGACCGGCGCCGGTTCTCAGCAAGGGCAAGTCCTGCACTAAGCCAATCGCCACGGACTGGAGCCCAGTTCCGCAGAGCAAGGCTGCCGAAGCCGCGCCGCGAGCGGGTCCCCGCACCGCCGAGGTGGCCGAGGAGCCAGATCGAGGAAACAACCGCGCGACGCACGCCGGCGCGTCCGCGCCGGAGGGCGGCACAATACAGTGGACCGTGAACTTGTGTCCAGGCGACAGGTGCGGTTCTCATTGCCGCGCAACTGGAACGGGTAGCCCAGGTAGATCAAGCCATTTCAGTATTCTGCTGCGTCCGGAGTTGAACCGCGCGACTTGCCGAGCTTCCCACTTCCATGTTCGCGGCGTGGCGGTCTCTATTCTGAACAGGAAGGGAGACCGCCCGGCTTCGTTGCCGGCCCCGCCGAAGAAGCGCATCTCGTTGGTGAGAAAAATCGGGATCGATGGCTCGATACCAGAAACGGACAGAGGCCCTTGAGGCTGGGCGGTCTCAGTCTGGCGACTTGATCCGCATCGCCGAGAAAGAGCGGCGACAGCGTTTCGAACTCGGCTTTGCACTCAGCGATCATGGTTGTCCTCTCGATCAGAAATTCTCCAGGTCGGCGGCCAGCGCTTTCTGTGTTTCGGGGTCAGCCTCGAGTGTCGCCTCCACACTCAGTGCCTGGATTGGCTGGGCCTCGCTCCGGTTTCCAGTCAGTGATCCGAGCAGCCGCATCTTCCTCTGCCTCCCGGAGGAACCAGCAGTTCCAGGAGGTACGGTCAGCGCTCTCGTGATGGCTCGAAATGATTTGGCGGCGGTCTCGCTCATCCTTGCCGCCATAGGCGAGTTGATCGCCAGAGTATCGCTTCGCGGTCTGCCTGACAGGTCGTAGGCGGTGAAGCTGGCACTGCCGAGCAGGATGATACGGTGCGACAGTTTGTGCGGGATCGCCATGTTCTGGGCGGTGAGAAAGGAGACGGCGACCTGCGCGCGCTGGCCGGTGGAGAGGTGTCGCAGTTCGCGCTTGTCGGCGGTCTCCACGCGGTAGATGCGGCGGTTGGCGTCCGAATCGGGGCGCGGCTGTTCGTCCGGAACGAGGTTGAGGGCAGTAAATGCCCTCGACCAGGCTGAAGCGCTCGAGGACCGTTTACGCGCGGCTGTGATCGTCGAGCAATGGCTTGCTTGGGGCTACAATCTCGTCGATCTCACCTTTTTCTTGTCGATGTCACCGTTTTTGTGTGAGTTCTGAAACCACCGAATCGCCTCCATGCACGATTCGAGATATGTGCACGCACGCGCCCGCGCCTTCAGTGTTGCGCCGCCAGCGGAGATACTTCGCGCGGCCCTCCCACTCTTCCCGCAATCGCTTGCGGACTGGGCCGATGCTGCGTTGAAGATCCATCAGCCTGTCCACTTCTTCAGATTTTCGCCTTCTTCAGTGACGCTCCTGCAGCTCTTTCCTCTTGGTCTTTGAGCTTACCGAGCCGGTTCCAGGCGTCCGTCGGGGTCCGACCCAATCACTGAGAATTTCGGCGCACTTGCCAGACTCGCCTTCGACGACCGCCGCGAACTCCTCCAGCACGTCGCAACCGGCTTTCGGGGCTGGCGCCTTGCTCCAGCGATCTGCGTTCTTGGCGAGCGTCCGAAAATTGTGTGAGCGCGTCAGTTTGATCCTGTCGCTTAGATCGAAGAGATGTACCTCTTTCCTCCAGTCGGGAGGCTCCGCCCGAATTTCGCTATTTCCCCGATTGACTTTGTTCAGTTGCTCCTCAATGGCCCTTGCCTCAGCCGATCTTTTCCGTAGCGCCTTGCCTGGCTCGACGTAGTTGAGTCTCCAGTTCGTGGTACAAAGCGTCCATTTTCCGAGGTCTTTCGCCCGATTTGGGATGTGCTCGTGACTTTGCGGGCGAAGTCGCTGAAGCTTATTCATCGGTCAGGGCTGCGATATCGGCTTCCTGCGTCAGCCCCGTGCCTGTCAGGCGCTTCCGAGTGGCGTACCAGAACGACTCGAGAACTTGCTGGAGCGAATCCGGCGACGGTCGACCGGATCATAATTCACCCTCTTTCATTTTGGCCGCCTCGTCTGAGAATGACCTCAGCGTTTTCTGAGCATCTCCTGAACCACTGTAGCGGGTCGGGAATTCGGTTCGAAGACATCGCGTAGGGTCTGCCCTAGCGGCCTCGTCAGCAGGAAATGACCCGGTCCTGAAAGAACGCGCAGATACGCGCTTCCAAGCTCTGAAGGGATTTGCAGACGTTGAGGCGGTGTGTGCTGAACAACTTCGCTTCGAGGGTATTCGCAGTTCAGTTCTCCTGATCCGTCGCGGCTTTGAGGGTGAAAGATCCGCAGCCCCGGGAAGCGAGATGCTGGGCGGGATCGTGGTTAGGATCATGCCAGCCCGACAAGAGCAATACGATGGCTTCCAGCAGGCTGGTCTTGCCGAAACTATTGGGACTCAGTGATGAGCACGAGATCGGCATCGGTGTCCATAATTTGTGCCGCCTACGAAGTTGGCTGGTGTTCTCCGCGAGCACTCGGATGCGGGCAATGCACCAGAACCGATGTGCTCGCCGCTCATGCTCCCTTGCCTCCGTTCGCGACTTGCGAACTTCGCGCAGCACCTTCCCCTTTCCAATCGTCGACGGGGTGAATTTTTGTGTCCTCGCGGCGGTCGGGCAGGGCATCTTTGGACGGGTCCGAGGAGTTGCTCCGTGATCCGTTGTACGCTCGTAGCGGGCGGACGTTCAACGAGTGCTTTTTCGAGGATGTCCACAATGATCTCCAGTGTCCGCGGAACCGCTTCCTCGCCGGTAAGCGGCTCTACGGTCGGATTCAATAGATCCTGCAAACGACCGGCCGCTCTTTTTCCTTTTCTTCCACGTAGAGAGTAACCTCGTCATCATGCCATTCCTGGTCACTGGACCAATGCTGCAAGATGCCGATGTTGGCCAGGAGCCTCGACAACGCAAGCAACAGGCCTCGTGAGGTCGTGCTCCAGCGCCGTGTTGCCAACCCTGCGAACGTAACTGTAGAGCGCTTGCTTGGCCAGGTCCATGTCTCCTGCGAGGCGGATGGCGACAGCCGTATTCGGAGACGCACGGCGAGGCACGTCACCAACAGATCCCCTTGCGGTTCCACCATCGGGCCCAATCGCCGGTCTGATGGGCTTGTTCAGAAAGCACCCGAAACCATCGATCGAACTAGCGTCCTGTTTGCCGCCCATTTGCCGAACCTCAATTGGAGTTGTCTGACTCGAGACTGTAGCCGCCGCGCCACGAATTCGCGAATCGAAAGAACACATGGCCTGGCCCGCCGGCTCGTCTTACGATTTCCGCCGCCGAGACAACACTCTGTCGTCCGACCCGAAGGGTTTTGGTGACGTCTCCGCCGGCCGACTCGCTGATCCATCTATCGTCGTTTTCCGTGGATAAAGGTCAGGTAGAAGGTTACCGTATCAACCTCGATCTGGTTTGACGGGACCCGGCATCCAGGCGTACCGCGGCGTCTCTATGGATGAAGTACAGCGGGTGTCTTCGACGATCTGAAGGCCCAGGCCATGGAACTGCCCGAATGTTAATAAATTTTCTTTTCCACCTCCAAGAAATGGAGGAAGAGAAGAAAACGTCGTTACGAAGAGCGTGTGCTGGCGGAGGAGGTACCAGCCTCCTCGGCGCCTCCGCTTCGTCCGGGTATCGCATCGCCCAGAGGTAGCGCTACAAGCCAAGGACCTCGGGTTCGGCAAAGCGATCGAGCGATATCCAAAATGGACCTCTTATCTAGCTCAAAAGCCGAGTCCACGGCCGAGAATGGGGCGTCAACTTGCGAAGCCAGTTTGTCAGTCACTTCCGTCGGGCCACCGTCTGACGATCAAAGACGGAGAACATGTTGAACAGCTTCCGGTAGCGGCTCGCTGGACAACTTTCTTCACTCGGGCGGTCAACTCCCGAGAATACGTTCCGGAGCCATGTGGTCGACCCGACTGGAAGCGCCCTCGCCGCACCTCGGCGGCGCCTGCGACGCACCCAGGAATAGGAAACTGACGTCTTCGTACGCCGCGAAAAAGGGGCGTTCGGCAAAGCAGCCGCTTCGGCGCTGCTGATGCTCTCCGGGTCCGCGGCCGCTTTGCGGCGGAATTCCGCCATTAACGCGAGGGCAGTATGACGTACCTGTGGCTCCTCGCTGCCGAAGCCGCAGAAGAGCAGATTTCGGCTGCGGGCGCGATCCGAGAGTAGATCCTTCGCCCACCGCTCCTGCCGGAAGTTTTGGCATCTGGCGCTCGGTCAGGATAATGCGTTCGGCTTCCTTTGACCAGAGTTCTTTGTACTCAGGGAGTGGGATTCTCCTTTTTGCTTGCCGCGTCTTGCACCACAGGCGCATCCATTGATCTTGTACAGGTGAAGCACGGCTCGCACCGAGCCGGCCTCCCCTGCCCGGTATTCATCCAGATATCGATAACCGGCGCAGAGAACGGCAGCAGGCTTTCGGGACCGAAGCTCTCTTCGAAAGCGCGCTCTATGCAGCAGTCATAATTTGTGCTGAATTTCGGTAACCAAGCCTTCTCGCGCGAGAAACGCCAGATAGCGATGGCCAAGTAATGGCTCCAAATAGGCGAACTGCTCGACCTGAACGATCTCGCAAACCTTGGCATGGCCCCCAGAACAGCGCGCCCAGTTCGGCGAGCCACGCGAACGACGGATCCTTCCGGGGATCACCGTTAACGTGCAGTCCTTCAGGAGACGGGCGCTCGACGGTCAAAGGCGCCGGAAGCGTTCTTGAACTCTCCGTCGAGACGGGCCCGTATATGCTCGATCGTCGGGCGAAAGGCCGGATCAGTACCTGCTGCTGCGTGGGCGTCGACCCGGGCCTTCATGCTGATGCCCGTTTCTACGAACGGGAACGACGCCGCGCTCGAGGATTCGACCTGCGAGGCGGTCGAATTTTCTCATTATCCGAATTTCCTAGTTTCGACAACCTGTAGAAATCGGAAAAGTCAAGATTGAGCTGTTCCATCGATTCATAGTCGAACAGTATACATCGAAATGCGTCGCGGGCAAGGGAGACTCTGGCCATCAAAGGACGTGAAATAGCGAATTAGGCCACGGGCAGCTCGTTGAGAAGGTCACCGGGATGGCGCGAGGGGGCCGGGGAGATGGTGACAACATGACTGCGCAACATCGGATCGTAGCAGGCCCTGGCGGACACTTTCGGTGCGCCCCCGGAAGGACTGCTTGAGCGAAGCTGCAACAATCCGGGCAATCGCCGGGAAGCGTGGAAGAAGCCACATCACGCCAAAGCTTTCCAGGCTCGTATCGATGGCCTCCCGAAAGCAGTTTCAATCCCCTTTCTCGTCGGGGAATGGCGCGCGCCAGCCGCCGCCGCCAGCACAGCCGGCGAGCACGGCAAGTTTCAATCCCCTTCTTCGTCGGGGAATGGGCGCGCGCCTCGACTGTGTCGAGAGGCTTCCGAGTCACTTCTTGGCACGAGTTTTGTCCCCTCTTCGTCGGGGAAGGCGCGCGCCTCAATTTATCTCCGGAGGCAAATCGATGCGTTGGTGTCAACTTCCTTCTCGTCGGGGAAGGCGTACCACAGCAATGACGGCGACAATCGACACCGGCGGCGAAACAAACTTTCGTCGGGGAAGGCGCGCCGGAAAATAGTATTTATCACTTGGGTCATATATCAGGTTTCAATCCCCTTCTGCCGAAGGCGCGCGCCTGTACCTCTCTATCCTTACCATCCACGCCAATTATCAACCACTTTTCCGTAACCCCCCCAGACGCCGCCGCGCGCCGACCCTCTCCGACTCGCCGCCGGTAACCGATTGTTTCCAGGAAGCTTACGCGGAACTGCAACCTCCCACTTTTTGCCATTCCCCGACATTCGGTAACAACTCCTTCCTTATCAACAACATCCAGTGGCCAAGCGGCGTTGTTAGATCACTCAAACGAGGTAAAATCTTCATCTTCGCGTCAGTTCCCCGCCCCCAAATTTCGACGCCGGAGCCAGCAGCGGTGCAGACTGGATAGAAGCGTACGCGATCCTTTTCATCCAGGTCTGCGCTCCCCAGCCGCTCCAGCAGGCGGCTCCCAGCCCGTCATCCATCAGGCATTCGAAAACATCATCTTGTATCCGTCCCGAAATCGAGCAGGTCCGGAGACCGTCCGCACGCGGTCATCAATGATGTCGTAACTCACCACATACAGCATCAGGCACTCTCCTCGATGTGGCTGCGGTAGTCGGATCCGTCGCGGATGGAGTCCAGCACTCGACCCAACTGCCCCAGAAACAGGCGCCGCATGCCCGGTTGTTCGGCGCCACCCACCAACACCTTTTTCGTAGGCCGTCACGAACTTGCGGATCCCGGCGTTGGCGAATCGCACGCCTCGTTCGCCGTGGTCCTCGAAGTCGTCGGCCTCGATGACCCGTGTATTGATGAGGCGGATGACGAGGCGGTCCACCAAGCCATGGCGAAATTCCTCCAACAGGTCACACGCGAGGGAGGGCCGGTCATGGTGGGGCTGATGGTAGAACCCGGCGGCCGGGTCGAGGCCTGCCGATTCGACGAGCCCGTCCAACTCGCGGGCGACGAGCGCATAACCGAAATTGAGGAGGATATTGACGGGATCCACCGCGCCGCGCTTATCGCGACCCTCGAAAGGGAATCCGGACTGGTTCCAACGCCGGAAGAGATCGAACAGCGCCCAAGCCTTCGATGCCAGTCTGCGTCGAGCGCGGCCCGAAGTCGATGCTCCGATGGATTCGCGTAACTGGCGGTGACCCGCCCATCGTTTCGGCCAGGCGGTTTCGCCCGGACGGCGGCGAAGGCGTTTGGGCCGACCTCAGCTTCCCGCGGACCACCGCTTTGGCGAACCGGAGACAGAAGTCCGGGTCGCGTGTCCGCTCCCATTGGAGGCGGCGCAGGTGTCCGCCACGTTCGGCGGGCGGCTGGATGCGCCCGTGATAGACGCCCTGCGCGAGAACATGCTGAGCCAGACGCCCTCGTCCATCAAGTTGCGCAATTGGCGCCGGCGTAACCTTCGGGATCCACACAAAAAGACCTCCTTCGTAACTTCCACGAGGGGCAATTGAAGCAGTAACTGTTTGTTCTTACCGATGCGGACGCGCCCGCCGGACTCACGAGAACTGTGCCCTGCTCGGCGACGTAGAGGAACTGCGTATTGGCGTTTGAAAAGTCTGAGCGGCGCGGCGATGACCGTATGCGGCCAAGGAGAGTTCGGGCGGCGGGGACGGGGCGGGGGAAGGGGCGGGCGTAGCGGGTCCGGCAGGGGCTCCGCGAGCGGGCCCGTCACCAGCCAGGACCACTATCTCGACGGCACGCCGGCCTGTCCAGAAGGTAAATTCGCTGCTCATACGGGCCTCCGGGCGAGGTTGCGCACCCCGCGGGACGCGGGCCATCGGCCGGCCAGAGCAGGCGACGAGATAGGCGAGGAGCGCGGTGCCGCGTGTAGGTATGGGCGCGTAAGCGGACCGACAGGTCCGGCGACGCTGGTCCGCACTTATAATAAGCAGCCACGCATCGCTGCTGCGGGGCGCGTACGCGATGCTCGGGGAGACGCAACCGGCGACGTAGACCGGCTTCTTCTGGGTTTCTTCGCGAAATGGACGAGCAGGCGCTGTCTTCTTCCGGCCGGCGCCGAGAACGCGAATCCGGCGATAGCCGGTATTGCGGGGTCTTTGGACCGGGCTGAAGCGGTCGAGACCGAGTTCGGCGCCCAATCCGTTCGTGGCCTTCTTCGCGGCGAAGGGTTAGGCGCCAGCACGACAAAGTCGTCGGCGTAGCGGACAAAGCGGATGCCTGCCTGGCGCAGGCTGCGGTCGAATCCGTCGAGGTAGTAATTGGCGAGGATGGGGAAAGGGGAGATCCCTGTGAACGCCGCAGCGATCCAGCGATAAAACCGTCCCACACTGGCTGCCGGCGATCCAGCCACGGAGCCGCCGAGCATGGGAGACGACGGCCCGAGCCAGTCGGCCAGCGCCGGCGAGGCAGAATGGAATGCCGGAGGCTATCGAAAAAAGACTCGATATTCTGGTGTCCAAACCTGATTTGCACCCCATGACCGGGAGTGGAGACGGCGCTAAGCCTCCGCCACAGGGTCAAACGACACATCCTGAGCGCACCGAGCGCGATCGTACGCGGACTAGCAACGCGGTCAATCACGGCCGGAACGCAGCAGGCGGCGCCCCCCGTGCTTCTTTTCCAGCCGGCGAGGCGGAGGGGAAGGGGCGGTAACGGTCTGCGGCGAGGGGAGGATCGAGGCCGCGAAGGAGCCTCAGCCGCGCTCGAAGCGGAGGACAGGACGCCATCGATCCGGGCATCCCTTTCTTGGCCTGGACGCGGGCCCAGGGCTTCCTCCACAGGTCGAGTTGCCCGGCGAGGACGGAGGGGGGCACTTCGGCGATGCAGGATCCGAAGGGGCTGGCGTCAGCGGCTGGTTTCATCGTCCACCCCGGGGTTCCAGCGGACCAGTTGTTCGCGGCCGAACTCGAGGTCCGCCTTGGAGGCGCGGGCCATGCGGTTGGTGAACTCGTCGAGCGCGCGTTCCTTGAGGGCGTCGAGGAGTTCGACGGGCAATTGGCCGCGAAACTCTTCGAGGCGTTCGAGTTGGCGGGTGAATTCGCGGGTCATCTCGAGATGGGCGCGATTGACGAGCGAGAGGCGGATGATTTCGCCGAGGGTGCGAATCTCGAAGATGGCGGCTTCGGCGGCCTCGACGGCGCGCATGGTGGCGGCCCGGGTGAGGACTTCGTTGGCCATCCGGATGGCGCGCAGGTCGTCTTTGAAGATATCGAGGCGGGCGGCGAGGCTGGCGTCGCGGGCGGCGGCGTGGGCCTTACGTTCGGCGGACCAGGGGAGGGAAAGGGCACCGGGGGCGGCGACAGCACCGGGATCCATGCGGGCGAGCAGATCGCGGCTGACGGTGCGGACGTCGTGCGCGCCGATGGGAGGCTGCGGCGTTGCGGCCTGGGGCGGAGCTTCGGCTTGGGAGGACTTCGCTTCCTTGATATCCGGTTCGGGATCGGGGGGAAAGGGAATGGGTTTGGTCATCGGGCGCCTCGTTGTCTTGCTTCCCATTCGGTACCGTGGGCGGGGGGCAGGCAGGCGGCGACCCGCTCGGCATCGCGCATTTCCACGAGGAAGCGCGCGCGTTCGAGGGCGGTGTCGCGGCGGTGGTCATTATGAAAGAACGCGTGCTGGCAGGCGGCCAACCAATGCCAGATTCCGGTGGCGTTCTCCAGTTCGGCGCGAATGAGGGCGCGGGTTCGCCGCCAGCGAGCGAGGCGCTCGTCGAGCGGTTCGCGGTGGAGCCCGAGAGCGAGGGAGAGGGCGATGATTTCCGCCGCCGCGGCGTGGCCGCCGGCTCCGAAAGCGAGGTGCAGGCAGACGAACCAGCACACAACGCCGCCGAGCCAAGCGCGGCGGCGGACGACCGACCCCAGCCATGCGGTGTGGAGAGCGGCGGCGGCGAGGGCGGCGAGGGCGAGTGAGGAGTCCGGGAGGAATCGTGTTTTGAGGATGGGGGTGACCAGCCATGCCGCGCCGGAGGCGAGGAGGACGGCTGGCGTGAGGATGAGGAATCGATCTTCGGTGGACATGGGATCCTCCGTTGCGCAAGCCAAATGCCGTGGGGTGGATGGAAGTTTCCGCCCCAAAATGACGTCGCTGTCGAAGTCCCAATGGTGGTTGCGGAGCCCGGAGGGTCCGCGTGTGAGGGTAGACGCTCCCTCCGATGTGGGCGTTTCTCTCTGTAAGCGGTTGCTTGCATTTTTTTCAGAAATATTTGTGGCGGGCGTGGGGGCGGGTGTGATAAGTTCTGGGTGCGTGGATGGGCGGCTTTTTGGGGGTCGCTCGGAGTTAGTTGTTTGATTAGGAAGGAGTTGTTTTAACTTGCTGAAACAGGCGAAAACGGGGTGGGGTTACGGGTGGCTTGTAAGTCCTGTGGCTGCAAGTGGTTACGAGGTGGGGCTGAGGTTTTGGGGCGGAATTTTGTGGGAGCGTGGGGGTGTGGAAAAGGAGGTTACGGAAAATCGTCTTGTAAGTGGTCTGGATTGAGGTTGGTAGAGAGGGTACAGGCGCGCGCCTTCCCCGAAGAGGAGGGGATTGAAACGCGACTATTGTCTCGACGCAAGGCGCGCGCCTTCCCGAAGAGGAGGATTGAACATATCTTTCCGTATCGGGAGAGCGGGCTATATGGGCGCGCGCCTTCCCCGAAGAGGAGGGGATTGAAACCTTAGGCGCGCCCTGTCCAGGCGTGTATTGAGGGGACGATTGTTCGCGGAGCGGTGGGGAGCGGAAGAACGGCCTACTTCGCCGGACCGGCAGCGGGACGCGCGGGCTTCTCGTAACTATCGATGATCTTCGGGCGTTCGCCGGCCGTGGAAATGCCGGCCGCAAGCATGAGCGTCGTAATGGCTTCGATGGTTGGCGCATCGGGACGCGGGAGACGGCTGATGTAGCCTTCGGCGATGAACAGCGGCGTGCCGCCGGCCTTGTTGGGATTTTTCCAGATCTGTGGATCGGCGCCGCGTGCGGCGAGCAGCTTCACCACGCGCGGGCTGATGTTGTAGGCGGCTCCATGCATGGCGGTGTCGCCGTTTTTGTCGACGGTGTTGACGTCCGCACCGAGGTCGAGCAGCATCGTCACGGCCTCCAGGGCTTCGCTTTCCTCGCCGGCCTCTTCCTGCGGTTCGTTGGTGCCGACACCGGCGGCGGCCAATAGCGGCGTGGTGCCGTCGAAGTTCGGCAGCAGCGGATCGGCGCCCAATTCGAGGAGCAGGCGCATGAGGGGAACGTCACCGCGGTCGGCGGCAAAGAGAAACGGCGTCGCTCCCGGGGAGCCGATGCTCGAAGAAGTGGCCGGCTGTTTGGGCGAGCCCTTCGGGAGTTGAAAATTGACGCGCGCGCCACGCTTCACGATTTCGCGAACGAAACCGGCGCTCGACAGACGTCCCGCCCCGGAGGGCGGCGCGGGTTCGCTGCCGTCGCTCGAATCCGGCTTGCGCACGCCTGCCATCATGTGGAGCGGCGTGAAGCCGGTGCGTGCGTCGTTGGGATCGGCGCCCGCGTCGACGAGCGCGATGGCGAGCTCGAAGTGGCCGTTGAGCACCGCGAGCGCCAGGGGGCTAATGCCCGCTCCCGCCGACGCGCCGGGACGCCAACTGCGCGCGGACCGTTCGATCATCTCGTTTACGTCCGCGCCGGCCTCGATCAGCGCGCGGACTGTCTCGAGGTGGCCGCCGCGCACGGCAAAGAAAAACGCCTGGTAGCCGGATTCGGCGGAATCGTGGAGGCCGGCTCCGGCCGCGAGCAGCGCGCGGACCACCGCGGTGTGGCCTTCGGCGGCTGCCCACATGAGGGCCGTCTGGCCGAGCCGTTCTCGCGCGCCGGGGTTGGCGCCGTGCTCGAGCAGCGCCTTCACCACTTCCACATTCCCGGAGCGGGAGGCGAGCATGAGCATGGATTCGCCGCCTTTGCGTTCCGCATTGGCACCGGCTCCGGCTTCGAGCAACAGCTTCACCATCGCGGCGTTGCCGTTGGTGCATGCCTGCGCCAGAGGGGGCACGCCATAGCGATTCAATGCATTGACGTTCGCGCCCGCGCGCACGAGCAGGGCGGCGGTCGCGGCATCGTCGTAATAGGCGGCCCAATGCAGCGCGGTGGTTCCGTCCACCTGGGCGGCGTTCGCGTCCGCGCCGGCGTCGAGCAGCTTACGCACGGCGGCGGCGTCCTGCCGTTCGGCGGCATCGGCAAGGGGGGAGGGCGCGGGGACGGCGGCGAGGGCGGTGGTTCCCAGGAAAACGATGAGACCGGTGATGTTTCGCCAGTGCATGCGATTGCCTCAGCCCAAGTCGATTCGGTCGAACAGATCGTCGACTTTGGCGGTGCTGTCGCCGAACGAGTCCAGGTGAATGCCAACGCGATCCAAGAGCGTGAGGTGGAGGTTGGCGAGATTGGTTCCTTTTTCGTAGCGGATGTGCCGGCCGCCTTTGAGTCCGGTTGCGGCGCCGCCGGCCACCAGGATGGGAAGGTTTTCGTGATCGTGCAGGCTGGGATTGCCCATGCCGCTGCCGTACAGGTAGACGGAGTGATCGAGGAGCGAGCCGGCGCCGTCGGGGGTGGCCTTCATGCGCTGGAGGAATTCGGAGAACAGGGAGATATGGTAGGTGTTGATTTTGGCGATTTGCGCTACCTTCACGGGATCGTTGCCGTGATGGCTGGTGGGATGGTGCGGGTCCCGGACGCCGATTTCGGGATAGGTGCGGTTGCTCTGCTCGCGGGTGAACTGGAAGGCGATGACGCGGGTGATGTCGGCCTGGAAGGCGAGAATCTGGAGGTCAAACATCAACTTGGCGTGGTCGGCGAAGGCGGCGGGAACGCCGACGGGCCGCTCGAGATCGGGTGTGCGGCCATCGGCCACGGCTTGTTCGGCGCGCTCGATCTCACGCTCCACCTGGCGCACGCTGTCGATGTACTGATCGAGGCGCGCGCGATCGGGGGCGCCCACGCGCTGCTTGAAGCGCGCGATCTCGCCGGTGAAGGAATCGAGCAGGCTGGCCCGGTTGCGCAGCGCGGCGCGGCGTGCCTCGGCATCGCCGCCTTCGCCGAACAAGCGCTCGAAGACGACGCGCGGATGCGCTTCCGAGGGAAGCGGCGTCGTCGGCGATGACCAGGACAGGCAATTCTGATACACGCAGGAGTAGCCGTTGTTGCAGACGCCGGCCAGCGGATTGAGATCCATGGCCAGTTGGAGCGAGGCCACCTGCGTCTGGCGGCCCATCTCGTTGGCGGCGATCTGGTCAACGGTGGTGCCGGAAAAATAGTCCGAACTTTCGGTGTGTTTGGCGCTGGCCGCGCTCAGAAACGCGGAGTTGGAGGTGTCGTGCGTGCCGGGATAGGCGGTGGGCAACCGGAGATTGGTGATGACGGTGACCTGATCCTTGACGGGTTCGATGGGGGCAAGGATGGGGGAAAGGGCATCGAGCTTTCCCTGGCCGGGGGGAGTCCAGCGGTCCTGATCGCAGCCCATCGGGATGAACACGAAGCCGAGTCTGCGAACGGGTTTGGCGGGCGTGGCGGCCCAGGACGTGGCGGCGGGAATCATGGCGTCGAGCAGGGGGAGGGCCAGCGCCGCCTGCGCGCTTTTGAGCATCGCGCGTCTGGGTATCGCTTTCCTGGTTAGAAACATCGGGTCATCCTTACTACCTGGCTGGCATGTTGCTTCCCAAACGATGGGCCACGGGAGCCGTTTCCGCGCGCCGCATTTGAAACGGGGCGCTGTTCACGATTCCGAGAATGAGGGACGAGAACCGGTATCCATCGCTCTCGGCGCCGTGCAGAATTTTGCGGACGGCGGGCGCGTCGTAGTATTCGACGCCCCGTCCGAGCGCGAAGGTGAGCAGGTTTTCCGTGAGAGCGGTGGCGAACAGTTCGGGCCGGCGCAGGAGGGCGTCTTCCAGTCCGTCGACGCCTTGGAACTCGCGATCGCCGGGCACGGCTCCGGATGCGTCGACGGGTTGGTCTTCCACTTCGAGGTCCCGCCAGCGTCCGATGGCGTCGAAGTTTTCGAGCGAAAAGCCGACGGGGTCGATGGTCCTGTGACAGCTTGCGCAGACGGCGTTGCTGCGATGCGCGGCGAGGCGCTCGCGCATGGAAAGATTGGCGGCCATGGTGCTTTCGTCGAGGGCCGGCACATTGGGCGGCGGTGCGGGGGGCGGCGCGCCCAGGATGTTGCGCAGCACGAGGACTCCGCGAAGCACGGGTGAGGTCCGGGTGGCGTAGGAGGTCACCGAGAGGACGCTACCCTGGCGCAGCAATCCGCCGCGTTTGCTTTGTGGGGGGAGCGTCACGCGGCGCAACCGGCTTCCGTAGACGCCTGGAATTTCGTAGTGCTTGGCCAGCCGTTCGTTGAGGAACGTGTAGTCCGATTTGAGGAAGGTGAGGACGCTGCGATCCTCGCGAAGCACGCTGTCGAAGAAGAGCTCGGTCTCCTGGCGGAAGGCTTGGCGGAGGTTGTCGTCGAAGTCCCGAAAGAGATTGCCGCTAGGAATGACGGCGTCGATATTGCGGAGGCGCAGCCACTGTCCGGCGAAGTTGGTTGCGAGATTGAATGACCGCGGGTCGGCGAGCATGCGGCGGGCCTGCTTCTCGATCCCGCCGGGCTGACTGAGTTTGCCTTGTTCGGCGGCGTCGAGCAGTTCGTCGTCGGGGATGCTGCTCCAGAGGAAGAACGACAAGCGCGAGGCGAGATCGAGATCGCCGATCCGGTAGACTCCGTTGGCCGTTTTCGCGGGGTCGCTTTCGAGCCGGAACAGGAACTTCGGGTTGGTGAGCACCGCGGTGACCGCGGCGGTGATACCCGAATCGAAATCGCCTTCGGCGCGCCCCTTGCGATAGAACGCCATCGGCTCCTGCACGTCCGCGGCGGCGATCGGGCGCCGGTAGGCCCGGCGCATCAGCGTGGAGAGAATCCGGGCTGCGCAGTCCTCTTCCTGCTGTTTGCCGGGTCCTGTTGGGCGGCAGACGAACAAGCGTCGGCGGCTCGGTGTATCGTGGGCGCCTTTGGGCGCGTAGGGTCCGGTGATGGCGATCTGGTCGACGGCGGGCGCGGTGCGCGGATGCCGCCGGTCATTGAACCGGGACTCCGCGGGCTGGCGGGGCGTCTCAATCAGCGACGCGCCTTCCTGGACGAAGGTGACGGCGAGGCGATGCGGACCCGCCTGTACGGGAATGCGCGTCTTCAACGCTTTTTCGTTGAGTGTTTCCGCGCCGATGGCTGCTCTCGAGACGGTGAAGGTGTGGACGGGTTGCCGGTCCAGCAGCAGCAGCATTTCGTGCGAACGGGAATCGCGCAGGCCGCTGACGACTCCCGCGAGATCGCGGGCGAGCAGGATCTGGATCTCGTATTCGCCGTCCTGGGCAAACGTATAGGAGATGGACATGCCGCCGCGAGTGCCGATCGGGAGGCCGGCCAAATGGTCTTCCTGGGTGAGGTCGGCGGGCAGGCCGATGGTGTCGCTCTGGAGAGAGGATTGCGTTGTTCCGACGGCGAGGCGGCTGATCTTCTGGGCGGCGGAGATGTACCGGTTCAGGAGCGTGGGCGAGAGGTCGCCGAGGTTGACGTTGTCGAAGCCATGGCCGCTTTCGTCGGCGGGCAGAAGCGAAGCGGCATCGATGTCGAGGGCCAGCAGGTCCCGGATGGCGTTTTGATACTCGGTTCGATTGAGGCGCCGCAGCGTTTCGGTGCGTCCGGGATTGGGTGCGGCGGCGGAGGCAGCATCGAGCGAGGATTCGATCGACGCGAGGATCGCAAGGCGATCGGCGCTCGAAGGCTGCGGCGCGCCGGGAGGCGGCATCAGGCCAGTTCGCAACTTGCGGACCACCTTTTCCCACAACTCGGGCCGTGCATCGGGTCTCGAAACGTCGGCTCGGACCAGACTCAGTCCGCCGTTGTTGCGGCGTTCGTTATGGCAGGTGGCGCAGTAGCGGTCCAGGAATTGGCGTTGGTTCGATGGGGAGGAAGCTCCAGCCCCTTCGCTGCGGGGCTGCGCGAGGCCCGGCGCCGTCGAAAGGAAGATCGCCGCGGCGAGACCGGCGAGTCCTGTTTTTTGGGCTGCCCAATTCAATTGACTTGCTACCAGTCACATTTTACTATCGCGGCTGCGTCTAGTCCCGGAACAGGAGCGGCGCGAGCTTGGATAGGTACGTTTGCCAGTTGGGCCAGCTATGGCCCGCACCGGAAGGATAAAAGGTGTGCTTCACCTTTTTCTGTGTCAGCAGGCCGTCCAGGCTCTTCATGCCCGCAAACGCGAAGTCTTCCGTGCCGCATCCGAGCCACAGCACTTTCAGCTTGCTATTGAGGAGCGCCGGATCGGCCTTCTCCCACTCGGCGCGGTTGTTCGCTCCCGCGCCGCTGAACGCGCCGATGTAGGCGAACTGATCCAGGTTATGGAGGCCGATCGACAGCGATTGTCCGGAGCCCATGGACAATCCGGCAATGGCGCGGTGGGTACGATTGGCCGATACGCGATACTTGCGCTCCACCAGCGGCTTGACTTCGGTGAGCAACTCTTTTTCGATCGCCAACGCATCGCCGGGGCCGGCCGGGCTTGGCTTGATCTCGCGCGGGACGTGTCCGTATGGCATTACGACGATCATCGGCTTGATTTTTCCATCGGCGAGTAGATTGTCGAGGATGACGTTGGCGCGTCCGGTCCAGGTCCAGGACGCTTCGATCTGGCCGTTGCCGTGGAGCAGATACAGCACCGGCAATTTCTGCCGGCCGGATTCGTAGCCGGGCGGCGTGTAGACATAGAACATGCGCGCTGTGCCGAGGTTTTTCGAATCATAGAAGTTGACGTGAATGTCGCCGTGGGGGACGGCGCGCTCTTCGATGATGGCCGGCGTGGAATCGGGCACGAGGAACGAACTGGTGGGTCCCCATCGACGCAGTTCCAGGTTCGGATTGGAGGGGTCGGGCATACGCAGACCGCCGTCGATCGCGTACCCATAGGTGTAGAAACCGGGCGGCAACGGCCCCACGGTGAGGCTCCAGACGCCTGCCGCGTCCTTGTGGAGAGGCTTCGGTTCCTTGATGAACTCGAGAATGCCGGGCGAACCCATCAGGATCACTTCGGAGGCCTTCGGCGCGAAGAGGCGGAAGGTGACTTTCCGGTCCGGCGCCACTTCCGGCGAAACCGGGATGTTGTTCGTGTCTTCGTAATAGGCTGCCCGCCTGGGCTGACCGAAGACGCAGACGCTAACCGCGAGGGCGCACGAGAGAGTCATCAACGAACGCATGGGTCCACCTTTCCGTGCTCGATCTGCCGAAGGAACACTTCTCGCCATTCTACCTTCAGCCCGGACGGTAACTTCGGTTGGGGTGGGGCCGCGGTCGCGCTACTGCTTCCGGAGCAGTACGGAGCCTGCCGCGGCGAAGGGGGGTGGCGGCGCGGAACCGGGCACGCCGGGCGCGGCCAGGGGAGGTCCGTATGTCCAGCGCAGAGGGACTTCACCGGCCCAGTAGGGGAGCGCCAGATCTTCGGGGTCATCCTTGGGCGGTCCGCTACGCACCTTCGCCGATGCTTCGTCCACGGGCACCCAGACGACGGTAGTGGCCTTGAGTTCGCGATCGGTGGGTTGGCGCGAGGCGGACCAGCGTCCGGGAGCGATATTGTCGGTGACCACGCGGAGCGCGTCGCGCTTGGCGGCGGCGTCCGCGATCAGTTCGGCGCGTCCGAAGATGGCCACGGACCGGAAGTTCAGCGAATGGGAAAACGCCGAGCGAGCCAGAACCAACCCGTCCACCAATGTGACATTGACGCACACTTCGGCGCCGCCGGCCAATAACTTCATCATGCGGCTGGCGGAGGATCCATGGATGAAGATACGGTCGCCATCGCGGCCGTAGGCGGTGGGGATGACCACGGGCTGGCCTTCGTCAATGAAGGCGACGTGGCACAGGAATCCCGCGTCGAGGATCGCGTGAATCACGGCGCGGTCATAGGCGCCGCGTTCGGGATGACGCCCCAGGCGCGTGCGCGGTGTAACGGGCAGGGTGGACATGTAACGATGATAGCTTTCCGGATTGGTATTGCGAAAGATCCAGTTTTCTGAAAGACTGTAAGTCCACTTCGAGAATGGATTTTCGGCTCATCCTTGCTTCCGGCCCGGAGGGTCCGGGTCCCGGCGCGCTGCAGACAGGGATCTACGAGGGTCTGCGGACGGCGATCCTGGAGGGCCGGCTGGCGCTGGGAGAACGTGTTCCATCGACGCGGGAATTAGGGTCGATGCTGGGGATTTCGCGGACGACGGCGACGGCGGCGTATCAGCGTCTGCATGGGGAGGGCTATTTGGAGACGGCGGCGGGGAGCGGGACCTTTGTGTCCCGGCAACTGCCGGAACGGATGTTGGAACCGGAGAGGCCCACCGCGGCGGCCGCCAGGGCGGAAGGTCCAGAGATTGCGCTGTCGGAGCGGGGGCGGTCACTCGCGCGGGCGGCGGGTTTGGAGGCGGCGGAGGGATCGGCGGTGATTCGTTTTCGCAACGGGCGGCCGGCGCTGGAGGAGTTTCCCCTGGAGTTGTGGCGGCGTCTGGCGGCGAGGCGGCTGCGCGCCGTGAGCGCGGACATGATGGACTACCAGGCGGACCGGAAGGGTTACGGGCCGCTGCGCGAGGCGGTGGCGCGCTATCTGACGCGCTTCCGGGCGGTGCGGTGCGACGCGGAGCAGGTGATTCTGGTGAGCGGATCGCAGCAGGCACTGGCGATCGCGGGCGAAATCCTGATTGACGCGGGGGATCCGGTGGCGGTGGAGAACCCCGGATACCGTGGGGCGGTGCTGTCGTTTGCGACGCGGGGCGCCCGGCTGCATCCCGTGGCCGTGGACGGTGAGGGTGCGATTCCGGAATCTCTGCCGCGGCGGGCCAAACTCGCATACTTCACTCCCTCGCATCAATTCCCGCTGGGCGGAGTGCTGGCGCTTGCGCGGCGGCTGGAAATCATCGCGTGGGCGGAGACGGCGGGCAGCGTGCTGATCGAGGACGACTACGACAGCGAGTTCCGGTATGAAGGGCGGCCGATTCCGGCGATGCAGGGGCTCGATCGCAGCGGCCGGGTGCTTTACATCGGCACGTTCTCGAAGGTGCTGTTTCCGGGGCTGCGGTTGGGGTACATCGTCGCCCCAGCGCGATTGGCGGGTGTGATCGAACGGGCGAAGTTTCTAGCGGACCGGCAATGCGCGATGCTCGAACAACTGGTGCTGACCGATTTTCTGGAGGAAGGACACTTCGAGCGTCACATCCGGCGGATGCGGACGCTCTACGCTGGGCGGCGGGCGGCATTGGCGGAAGCGGTGGCGAAGCACATGGGGCCGCGGGTGCGTCTGGTGGGAGACGCGGCGGGAATGCACGCGCTGCTCGAAGTGGAATCGAGCTACGGCGAGACGGAATTGATCGCGCGTGCGGCGGCGGCCGGGGTGGGAGTGGGCGGCGCGGCGGCGTGCTATCTGGCTCCGCGGCTGGGGCCTCCGCAGTTGATCCTCGGCTTTGCCGGTCTTGGCGAGCGGAGCATCCGGGAGGGGATCCGGCGGCTGAGCCGTGTGCTGTGATGCCGGTCCGGTGGCGGGTTGGTCCGCCCGCTACAATAACGTGATGAGTCCCGGCGACAATTCCGCCTCCCTGCTGCGCCAATTGGGTCTGGTGAGCGCGGTGGCACTGGTGGTTTCCAACATGATCGGGACGGGGATCTTCACTATCTCCGGGTATCTGGCGCGGGACCTCGGCAGCGCCTCCATGGTGATGCTGGTGTTCGTGGTGGGTGCCGTTTGCGCGCTGCTCGGTGCGTTTTGTTACTCCGAGCTCGGAGTCAACTTTCCGAGCTCGGGCGGTGAGTATGTGTACCTGACGCGGGCCTACGGACCTACTTGGGGATTCATGACGGGGTGGGTGTCGTTCATTGCCGGGTTCTCGTGTCCGATTGCGGCGGCGGCGCTCGCGTTTTCGAGTTACCTCGGATATTTCTGGCCGGAACTGCGGCAGGAGAACACGCTCGCCACGTTCGGACCCTCGTGGTTCACGCTTCGCGTGGGAGGAGCGCAGTTGTGCGCGGCGGCGCTGATCGCGTTCTTCACGGTGATCAACTTCTTCGGAGTCCGTCCAGTGGCGGCGCTGCAGAACGTGCTGACGGGAACCAAGATCGCGGTTCTCGCGGGTTTGGTGATCCTGGGGATCGCGGTGGGGGCGGGAAGCTGGGAGCACTTCTCACAGCCGGCGGTGCGGGAGTCGCCGTATCCGCTTTCGGCGCAATTCGCGATCAGTCTTTTCTTTGTCTATGGCGCTTACAGCGGCTGGAATGCGGCCACCTACATCGCGGAAGAGATCCGCCAGCCGGCCCGGACGCTGCCGCTCGCGCTGGCGCTCGGAACGATTCTGGTGACGGTATTCTACGTGGCGCTGAACGTGCTGTTCATATACGCAACCCCGCTCGAGTCGATGAAAGGCGTGATCGCCATCGGCAGCCTGGCGTCGTCGAAGCTGTTCGGACCGGCCGTGGCCGGGATCTTTTCGGCGCTGATGGCGGTGTCATTGATGTCGACGGTGAACGCGATGGTCACGATCGGCCCGCGGGTCTACTATGCGATGGCGAAGAACGGGGCATTCTTCCGGTCCGCGGCGTATGTGCATCCGAAGTGGCGGACGCCGGTGTGGGCGATTCTGTGGCAGGGCGTGGTGGCGATGATCGTGACGCTGACGCCGTTCGAGCTGCTTTGGTTGTTCATTACGTTTCTGCTGAACTTCTTCGCCACGGTGACGGTGGGCTCCCTGTTTGTGTTCCGGCGCAGGCCGGGCTGGCAGAAACTGCCGGTAGTGAGTTTCGCGTATCCTCTGGTGCCGGCGATCTTCATCATGGTTGGCGCGTGGATGACGCTGTTCGGGTTGACGCTGGAACCAACTGTTTCCGCCGCTGCGATCATTACGATCGCACTAGGCGGACTTCTCTACCACTGGCGTGTGAAGGCTCGCGCGCACGCCTAGGAAGCGCGCGAAGAGAGGAATTCTATTTGGTGAAACTGCTCGATGGAAAATGGGTGCGCGATCAGATTCTCGAGGAACTGAAGCCACGATCGCAGGAATTGGCGCGTGTGGGGCGCCCGCCAGGACTCGCTGTCGTGCTGGTGGGCGACGATCCCGCGTCGGCCATCTACGTCCGCAACAAGGTAAAGGCGTGCGAGGAACTGGGCGTCCACAGCGAGAAGCTGACGCCGCCCGCCTCGATCACGACCGCGGAACTGCTAGCCGTGGTGGCGCGCCTGAACGCCGACCCGGCCATCGATGGGATCCTGGTGCAAATGCCGCTGCCGGCGCACGTCGATTCCCGGGCGGTGCTGCTTGCGATTGACCCGGCCAAGGACGTAGACGGCTTCCATCCTTTCAATGTCGGCAATCTCGTCGCGGGCAACCGGGGGCCTCGCGCGTGCACGCCATCCGGAGTGATGGAGATCCTGCGCCGTTATGAAATCGCCGCGGCGGGGAAGAAAGCCGTCGTCGTGGGACGCAGCGACATTGTGGGAAAGCCGATGGCGCTGTTGCTGCTGCACGCCAACGCGACGGTGACGATCTGCCACTCGCGGACGGCGGATCTGGCCGCGGAGTGCCGTCAGGCGGACATCCTGGTGGCCGCTATCGGCCGGCCGGCATTCCTACGCCGCGACTTCGTCAAGCCCGGGGCGGTGGTGATCGACGTGGGCATCAACCGGCTCTCGACGCGCGCGGATGCGGAATCGGTGTTCGGCGAATCGGAGGATCCGGCGGCGAAGGCGAAGCTAGAGCAGTTCGAGGCCAAAGGGTCTGTGCTGGTGGGGGATGTGCATCCACTTCAAGTGGATCATGCCGCTGCGTACACGCCCGTACCCGGCGGCGTGGGGCCGCTCACCATCGCCATGCTGATGGCCAACACGTTGGAACTCGCGGAGAGGCGCCGCGCCCGTTCCTGACCGGCGCACGGTGGAATGTCGACCGGCGCGCGGATCTACAAAGTAGGGCTGACCGGCGGACTCGCTTCCGGCAAGACCTTCGTAGGAGAGGTGCTGGAACAATTGGGTTGCCATCTCATCCATGCCGACGAGCTTGGGCATCGAGCTCTGGCGCCCGATGGCGGCGCGTACGCGGCCGCCGTGGCCGAGTTCGGGAACGGTATTCTGAGAGACGATGGAACGATTGACCGGCGCCGCTTGGGCGCGATCGTCTTTTCCGATCCTGGCCGGCTCGCTCTGCTCAATTCCCTGGTGCATCCGGAGGTTTTCCGGCGGGAGCAGGAATTGCTCCAGGAAATCGAGCGAGCCGATCCGGGCGCGATCGCCGTGGTGGAGGCGGCCATCATGATTGAGGGCGGCAGCTACAAACGCTACGATAAGCTGATTGTCGCGGCGTGCCCAAGAGAAATTCAGATCGCTCGTGCGATGAAGAGGGATCAGCTCAGCCGCGAGGATGTGGAGCAGCGGCTGGCCCGGCAGATGCCGCTCGCGGAGAAAATCCGGTTCGCGGATTTCGTCATCGACACGTCCGGATCGAAAGAGGAAACGCGAGCCAGCGTGCGGCCCGTCTATGACGCCCTGCGCGCGCTCGCCAACAATGGAGTTGCATCATGAAATTTTTGCGCGTAATCGGATTGGCCGCGCTGATGGCGGCCGCATTCGTCCTGATCACTTCGAGGACCGGGCTTTGGCCGCGCGTGGAGCAGGGCTCGACGGAGGAGAAAAACTCGCTGTGGTCCGGCCCCGAAGTAGGCCGCGCCGCGGGCCTGAGTTCCGATGAGCTGAACAACATCGAGGTCTATCGGTCCGCGCATCCGGCAACGGTGTTCATCACGTCCACCGTGTACCGGCGCGATTTTTTCTTCGACATCGTACCGGCCAAGGAGACAGGGTCCGGGTTCTTCGTGAACGCCGAGGGGCTCATCGTGACCAACAACCACGTTATTTCGGGATCGCAGAAGCTCGAAGTGACCATGGCCGATCAGACGCGGTACACGGCCCAGATCGTTGACCGCGATCCGTCGAATGATCTGGCGCTGATTCGCGTTGCGCCCAAGGCAAAAGTCCCCTACCTGCGCCTGGGCGATTCCGACAAGATCCAGGTGGGCCAGAAGGTGCTGGCGATCGGGAATCCATTCGGGCTGAGCGGCACGCTCACCACCGGCATCGTAAGTTCCCTGGGGCGCAACATCCGCGACGAAGGCGGGCAGACTCTGGAAGGAATGATCCAGAGCGATGCGGCGATCAACCCGGGCAATTCCGGCGGGCCGCTGCTTGATTCCCAGGGCAACGTGATCGGCGTCAATACTGCCATCTACGGGCCCGGCGGCAACATCGGCATCGGGTTCGCGATGCCGATCAACCGAGCGAAAGTAATGATGGAGGGCTTCCAGTCCCGCGGAGGAAAGGGCCGGCCGAGGCTCGGGGTGAACGGCACCTACATCGCCGGCGATCTCGCCGTGGCGCTGGAGCTGCCCCGTGAGGGCGGATTCCTCGTCTACGAGGTGGGCCGCGGTTCACCGGCGGCGGATGCGGGGATTCGCCCGGCGAACCGGTCCGTGTATATCGGCAACGCCGAGGTGGGCATCGGCGGTGACCTGATCATGAGCATCGACGGGCAGAAGGTGGATCGCGGGGATGCGATCGCGCGGGCGCTCATCCGGAAGAAAGCCGGCGATACGATCGTGTTGAAAGTCTTCCGTCAGGGCCGGACGTTGGACGTGAAGGTGAATCTCGGCGCCAGCGAAGAACAAGCGCTCTAGCCGGCCTGGTCCGCGATAATGAAGCCATGAAGCGACTCGCGTGGCTCTGTTTGGCGGGATTGATTGCCGTAGTGGCCGCCATCGCGGGATCCGGCTATCTGATCCGGTCACTGCTCGAAGGCTCGGGCAAAGACTGGGTGGTGGCCGCACTGGCGGCGCGCGCCGGCGTCCCGGTGGAAGTGAACAGCGCCGAGTTCGACGTGGCCGCGTGGTACCGCCTGCGCCCATCGCTGGTCTTGGGCGGAATCCGGCTCGGTAACCCGCAAGGCTTCTCCGGACCGTCGCTGCTCGAAGCCCGCCGCTTGGATGTTCGTCTGTCGCTGAAACCGCTGTTCGAGAAGCGGATCGAGGTGGAATCTCTGGTGCTCCAGGCCCCGGTGCTGACGGTGGAGCGTAATCGTCAGGGCATCAGCAATCTCGAGATTTTCATGCAGGGTCTTACCGGCCCGCCCACGGAGGCTGCGCCTGGCGCCACGGCCTCCGGCGCCGCGACGCTCGCCATCGGCGGTTTGCGGGTGGAACAAGGCGAGGTCCGTTTGCCGGACGCGGTGGCGCGCGCTATCGATCTCGAACTCCACGATTTCGTTCCGGGCCAAGCATGCCAGGTGGATCTGAGTATGACGCCCGCCGCCGGATCGCGCGTTGCGTTCACCGGAAAGTTGGGCCCGTTCTCCGACGGAATCCTCGGCGTGGATGGTGAGTTGAGCGCGGATCTTGCGCTCCAGTCGATTCCGGAATCCACACGCCGGCGGGAGTTCGGCGAGTTGCTGGCGTCGCCCGGGGCGGGCGCACGCGTTGCGCTCACATCCACTCTCCGCGGGGATCTTTACGGCGCGCTTTCGGGGCCGGCCCGGCTCACTCTGCGCGATGTGATGACGGGGCGCGACGGCGGGGCCAAGCTACGTCTGGATGGCGAAGTACCGATCCAGGCATCTGTCCGCAAAGCGCTTTCGACGCCGCTTTATGATTTGCGTGTCCGGCAGGGGACTTTACGCATGGGAGGCGGCGAGTGGAAGGGCAATGTGGATCTGCTGCTGGTGGGCGGCGTGGTGCGCGGGAAATCTTCCGGCTCCATCCGCAACGTGGATGTCGACGGGTTCCTATCCGCGTTCACGCGCGCGGCGGGGTCCATGCAAGGCGTGTTCTCCATGCCGTCCTACACGCTTCGTTTCGGCGGCAAGGACGCGGCGGCCATCCGCCACTCACTGGCCGGCGACGGAACCGTGGCCGTGGAAAAGGGGCGGTTGAAGCAACTGGATCTGGTCGCTTCCATCCGGGCTGTGCTCGAAGGTGTGAAATCGCAGTCGGAAGGCACCGAATTCACCCGGCTCTCGAGCGATTTGTCGATTGGAGGCGAGACGCTGCGCTTCGCCAGTATCGCCATGGCGGGTCCGGCGCTCGACGCGAGCGGAGCAGGATCGGTCACCTTCTCACAGGCTCTCGACTTCGATCTGCGAACCACGGTCCGAGGGCGCGTCGCGGAACTGCTGGGCCGCAAAGCCAGCGAGGGAGCCGTTGCGGAAACGAGCGTTCCGGTGCGGATTGGAGGCACGGTGGGGCAGCCGCGCGTCTACCCGGATCTGAAACGTCTTGCCCGCGAGACCGGCGTTCAATATGCGGAGAAAGTAGTCCGCGAGAAGGTCCTCACCGAAGGGGTGAAGCAGAAGGTTCAGGAAAAGCTGGAGGGATTGAAGATCCCGTTCCCATTCGGCAAGAAGAAAGACGAGCAGAAATAGAACGTCTGGTTAGGGTGCGTGCGGTGCGGCGCGGCCGGCTTCGAGTTTGCGGTATTCGGCCAAGTGATTGGCGGCCTGCGTCCGATCGCCTTGCTTGGCGTACAGGCGGGAGAGGCGGTAGTGCGCGTCCGGCAACGACGGGTCCCGCTGCAAAGCGCTGTTGAGCCATGCGATGGCATCGCTCGAGCGGCCGCTCGAATTGGCCGCGCGCGCCAGTTCGAGGCAAGGACGTGGGTCGGCGGGGTCAAGCCGCGCCGCTTCCTGCCAAAGCGTCACCGCCTCCGCGGGCGTTTTCGCATGATTTCCCGCAAGCAATTGGGCCAGGTAGTAGCGCGCTCCACCATTGCCAGGAAGGGTTCGGATGAAGGCGCGAAGGGCGCGTTCGAATCGCGCCGTCAGGGCCGGCGACGCGCCCGCGGTTTCCCCTACCAGCACCACGAGCCTCGGGTCGCCGGGAAAGCGACGTACCAGCGGTAACAGTGCCGCCGAGCTCTCATCATAGTGCCCGGTGAGGTAGAGCAGGATCACCTTGCCGGCGGCGAGAGACTCGCTTTCGGGATGCCGCCGCGTGCCGTCATCGAAGGCTGCGGCGGCTGCTGCGCGATGACGCTGGCGGACAAGCTGCCAGGCGGAATTAAACAACTGATGTTCCGGGGAGCCGCTCCCGGTGGGGGCGAACGATTCCAGTTGCCTGACGAGCCTGGCCGCAATCGCCTCGCTCCGCCCGGCAATGTGGGATGTGCTGTCGAGCGAACCCGCCGCGCTCTGGCGGAATGCGGGCTTGTCTCCGAAATCAGGCGGCTTGTCGATCTGCGCGGAAGCCAGCGCGGCCAACAACATGGAAATAACCACGCGGACGGCCATGCCATTAGCGTAGCGTAGGGAGCCGTATGGCTGTCGAATCGCCTCTATCGATGGCGCAGCGTGACCGCAGCGGCGGGCTGTGATCCGGCATTCACGCGGCGCGGTGCCAAAAGCGAGTACACTGAGCGTTCGAGCCATGCGATCCATCTTCGCCGTCCTCCTCCTTTGCGCCTTGTCCTCGGCCCCTGCGCACGCCAAACGCGCCAAGAACGTCATCCTTCTGCTGGCGGACGCCGGTGGTGTCTCCACGGTGAACGCGGCCAGCATCCTGGGCTACGATGCCCCGCAGAAGCTCTACATCCAGAGCTGGCCCAACGTGGCTCTTTCCGACACCTCGACCGCATCGCGGTGGGTGAGCGATTCCGCGGCCGGGATGACCGCCATCGTGACCGGCCACAAGACGCATAATGGCGTAATCAGCCAAGGTCCGGACGGGGAACGGGGCAAGCGGGATGGCACGGCGGTGATGACCATCCTCGAGTATGCCGAGCGGCACGGCCTGGCCACCGGCGTGATCTCGAACATGCCGATCACCGATGCGACGCCGGGCGCATGCTACGCCCATGTGAACGACCGCGGCAAATGGGGCGAGATTTTCCAGCAACTCCTCACCCCGCGGATCGGCGACGGCGTCGACATCCTGTTCGGCCCCGGCAGGAAACGCATTTGGGATCTGGCGGCGAAGTCCAATATTGACTTGGATCGACTGGCGCGCGAAAAGAACCGGCCGGTGCTTACTTCGCTCGACGAGGTGGAGCCGGGCGCGCGGCGGGCGCTGGTGGTGGTCGACAGCGGCTTTGATCTGAATCGCGCCGTGAAGATGGCGATTCCGGCGCTGGCGGCCAACAAGAAGGGCTTTTTTCTCATGATCGAGTCCGACGCGCACACCGACAACCCCGAGGCCGGGCTGGGCCGTCTGGTTGCGTTCGACAAGCTGATCCGCGAGATTGCCGGCATGGTCAACCTGAAAGAGACTCTGCTGCTGTTCACCGCCGATCACTCGTTTGACCTGCGCCTGAAGGGCGGCACGCGCGGCGAGCCCATCCTCAAGGGCCTGGACGACTGGAAGCAGAAAGGCGCCAAGGGTCCGGTGCGGATCCCCGCGATGATGGTGGATGGATCGCACACGGGCGAAGAGGTGGTGGCCGCCGCAACCGGACCTGGATCGGAGCGCGTGAAGGGATTCCTCTCCAATACGGACTTGTTCAAGATCATGATGGCCGCATATGGCTGGAAGGAGTGATTTGCAATGACAGAAGTTACCAGGCGCAACTTACTCGTGCTGCCTTTTGCGGCGTGGATCGCGGAAGCCGCCGACGCCGGCGAAACGCCCATCCCGTTCGCCGACGAGGCAAAGTTCGACCCGGCAAAGCCGCGCCTTCCCTGGCACAAACACGGTGCTTGGATCACGCCCACCGAGGAGTTTTTCTGGGTGGGGCACTATGGTTATCCCGATGTCGACATTGCGTCGTGGAAGCTCGAAATCGGGGGTCTCGTCAATCGTCCGGCGGCGTTTTCGCTCGACGATCTGCGCAAGCGCAAAGCGCGTGAAGTGCCTGTGACGATGGAGTGCTCCGGCAATCCGCCCATTGGCGGCCTGGTAGGCAACTCGAAGTGGAAAGGAACGCCGCTTGCCCCGCTGCTGAAGGAAGCCGGTGTGCGTCCGGAGGCTATCGAAGCCGTTTTCTTCGCGGCCGATTCCGGCACGGAAAAGATTCGCGGCGGTGAATACAAGCAGAACTTCGCACGCAGCCTCCCGGCCCGGGAAGCGATGCGGGACGATATCCTGCTCTGCTACGAGATGAACGGTGCGCCGCTCGAGAAGAATCATGGCGCGCCGGTCCGGCTGATCGTTCCCGGATGGTATGGCGTGGCCTGGGTGAAGTGGCTGACGCGTATCGAACTCCATGACCGTGCCTTCCTTTCGCGCTTCATGGGCCGGGACTACGTGACGATTCGCGGCGAGCCGAAAGGCGACAGCGTGCTCTGGCGGGAGACGTCGGTGGGCCGCATGAACCTGAAGTCGGTGCCGGCTCGCGTGGCCAGGCGCGCCGATGGCGCCTATCGTGTTTACGGGGCGGCATGGTCAGACGGGACGCCGATCCGGCTTGTGGAGGTGAGCGTCGACGGCGGCGCTTGGAAGGCAGCGCAGATCGAGAAGCAATCCGGGGGACCCTACAACTGGAGCTTCTGGATTTGGGATTGGAAGGACGCGAGCCCGGGCGAGCACACCGTCTCCTCCCGCGCCATTGACTCCAAAGGGAAGATACAGCCCGCGCCCGATGACCCTTCGATCAAGCTCAAGAAGACGTACTGGGAGGCAAACCAGCAGGCCGTGCGTAAGATCACAATTCCCGCATGAGTTGGGATCCGGCGCTCTACGAGTGGCCATTCGTTTGTCTGGAAGCTCGGCGGCGGCATGGTCGTTGCTCGATCCGCGGCCGGGTGAGCGTGATTCTCGACGTGGGCTGCGGCACCGGGCAACTGACGGCCAGGATCGCCGAAGCCGGGGCGGTGGTGCACGGTATCGACGCGTCGGCGGAAATGATCGCACAGGCGCGATCGAATTATCCCGCGCTGTCGTTCGAACAGGCCGACATCGCCCGCTTTCGGACCGGGCCTTTGTTTGACGCGGTGTTTTCGAACGCCGTTCTTCATTGGGTGCTCGACGCCGAGGCTGCCGCGCAATCGATCGCGTTGGCGCTGGCGCCGGGCGGCCGTTTCATTGCCGAGTTCGGCGGCAAGGGCAATGTCGGCGCATTGCTCGGCGCCTTGCAGGAACTCACCGGCATCGGCAATCCCTGGTATTTTCCTTCGGTGGGGGAATACGCGCCCATCCTCGAACGCAATGGCCTGGAGGTCTCGCAGGCATTTCTCTTTGACCGCTTGACACGCACCGAGCAGGGGCCAAGCGGACTTCGCGACTGGATCCGCATGTTCGGCCGCGAATGGCCTCGGGAGGAAGCTTTTCTTTCCGCGATGGAAGAAAAGCTCCGCCCAAGGCTGTATCGCGACGGGGCGTGGCACATCGACTACCGCCGCATCCGAGTGGTGGCCGTCAAGCTGTGACGGCGGCACGGATTTGGGCCAGCAGCGCGGCGTAGGGTTCCGCGGCCGCCGGGGTCCGAACCGCATTCGCCGTGGTCTGTTTCTGAATGCGGATGCGGGCGAACTTGGCGGTGCGTACGCCATTCACTTCGGCGGTCACAGGATAGTCCCCGTCGGTGAGATCCGGCACCGTGATGTTGATCTGATGCAGTCCGGGGCTGATGATTCCAGCGAATGCCACCGGTACGCCGGTGTCGTGGATGTGGATCTTCACGGACGTGGTGGCGGTTCCGAAGCCGGTTCCGAACAGCAGCACGGCGTCCCCGGGCTTGGCGGGCACGGTCGCGGCGCCGGTGATCAGATTCGCCGGGCCGATCAAAGCGCCGTCGGAGCGCACCGCCGCCACGTACTCGGACGGGAACTGAAAGAATCCGGGCATGATTCGTTTCATCGCCACCGTGACAGCGTCCGAGGTTCCGGCCGCGTTGGTGACCGTGACTTGCACGTTGCCATCGGCGGTGGCTTCCGGCGCGAGCACGTTGATCTGTTTCGGGCTGATGTAGTACACCGACGCCGCCTGGTTGTCGATGCGTACGCTGACCCCATCGAGCGACTCGGGCAGTTTTCCGCCCACGATGTCGGAATCGTTCCAGGTCCGCGTTGTGGTTGACAGCGCGTCGCCGAACAACGTCACCCAGGAGCCGGCCGGGACGCCTTCGTGAATGGTGGCGCCGTGGGTGACTCCGGCCATGGAGACCAGCGTGGGCTTGGAGGGCGTGGGCGCGTCGGTGGGAGTGTAATCCATCACGATGTCCCAGTTCACGGCCAGCGCGCCAACGGCCGAACCGGCGATGGTTGTCCACGCTTTCACCACTGCGGGACGCTGCGCCGCCGCGATGCCGTTGAGGATACCGTCGTTGCCGGTCTCACCCTCGACGAATAACTGGGTGGTGAGCGAGGTTTTGTCCGGCCGGATAATTCGGGCATGGACGTGACGCGCGCGGCCCGGATAGAGCCCGGGCTTGATGGTGCGAAACAGATACTCACCGCTCGACCCGGTGAGGAATCGTCCATAGCCCTGGAAGTTGGTGTCGCGCACGGTGCCGCGGTTGATGCCCTGGCTGTGGATGTAGTTGCCTTGGTCGTCCGACTGCCAGATTTCGATCAGTGCTCCTCGAATCGGATCGCCGCGCCGGTCCAGGATGCGCCCGCTCAACCAGGCAACGGACCCCACCGCCGGGGTGATGCTGTCGTTGATCACGAGCAGATCATTGTCCTGATCGAGCGGCAGGTTGTCCGGATAGTAGGGGCCTTCTGTGGCCGACGGCGTCGTCACCAGCGCCTGCGCAAAGGCGCCTTTCTGCGTGAAGAAAAGCCCTCCGGCGCCCATGGCGGCGAGAAGGCTGCGTCGGTCCCAGTTGCGATTTTTGGTCAAGCTCATGAGACCGTTATGCCACGGGACGGGTCCAAAACCTTCGATTTCGAGATCGATCTTAACGTTGTTAACGCAGGCTTATCGGCGCTTAACACAAGTGCCGGGAGAAGCCATCGGAGTGCTCTCCCGCGGAGCGCTTACCCGGCTCTGGCAACCCGGTGGATGGCGTTCACCAATCGCCGATACGGGACGGCATCCCAGGACTCGATAGCCAGCCACTCACCGTCGCGCCAACTCGAGTAGAACCATTTCGCCAGCAGCGCCAGATGCTCCTGGCGTTCGCCGGCGGTGAGCGAGGGCTCGGCGAGGCCACTCACGATTTCGCGGAGCCTCGCGTCGAGCGGGACTGGTTTGCCCGCCACCGCGGCGACGCTGAACGCCTCCCTCCCGAGCCACGCGCCATTCCGGACAAACCACAGGAACACGGTATCGGAATTGAGCGATGCGGTTACGGCCACGCCTTGGAGCCGTGTCACATCCCTTGCCAAGTCTCCGGCGGAACGGCAAACCTGCTCGATTTTCTGATACCGCGCATGCTGGCGGGCCGCTTCTTCGAACAACAACTGCTCGCTGTAGCGGTCCCGCGAGGCGCCGGTTTGCTCGAGCAGGGAAGCGCCGCGGGTCGCGAGAAAGTCGTTCACCCTCATGGCTTCGCTTCCATATTCGCCGGCGCTCACCGCTTCCTGGCACGGGCGCAGACACCGGTTCATCTCGCCGTAGATGCAGCCAGGATGATCGAGGGCGGGGATGAGGTCTTCCTGGCATCGCCGCAGTTGATACAAGTCCAGTAGCTCATTTTCGAACGTATCCGCGGCGGCGCGCGAGGGGAAAGGCCCGAAATAGGTAGAGCTGGCCCCTCCCAGCCGGGAAGTTACTTGCGCTCTGGGAAAGCGGTTGGCGAGCGTCAACCTTACGTAGGGTGGCTTGCCGAGGCGTAGGACGCGATCGTAGTCATCGGGAAACTCGCGGCGGCCCAACGCATAGGAGAGCATCCACTGCTCCAGCCGGGATGCGGCCGGCCATATCTCGACGCGCTGCGCGATCTCGGCGAGCTTCCATTTTTCCCAAAGCCGCATCATGCGCCGCCGCAGGATTCCCGTCCGGCCCAGGTAGGTTCTGCCTTCCCGCGGCACGATGAGATAGACGGCGCCGCAATCGGGCAGGCTCGCCGGATCGCCGGCGCCGGTGAGCGTTATTCCTGGCTGCGGAACCATTCGTGGAGCGCCGAAGGGCGATAGCCAGCGACTGCCAGATTCCGACGCACGTGCTCCGGTTGGCTCATGCCCACCAGGGCGACGCTGACGCCGGGGGCTGACCGTGCAAACTGAATGGCCCGTTCGGCGTCTGAGGCGGCCTCCGGCAGCCGTCTGGCCACCTCATCGGGCAATCCCTTCGTCAGCCGCGCCTGCAGCAGACTCGCGCTCGCCACCACAGTGATGCCGAGCTCCGGGCCGGCGGTGAGCACAGGCACGTCCCGGTCATGCAATCGCTCCCGGTGATAGGTCACACCCTCGAGCATCGCCAGGTTCACGGGTAGCTGGATGAACCGGAATCGATGTTCGGGTCCGGCCACTTCGCGCGCCAAGGCCTCCAACTCCGTGAGGCAGAGGCCTTCCCCGGCGGTCTTGGTCCGGAGGCCGCTCCAGGTCGCCACGCCATACCACCGCAGGGCGCCTTCCGACGCCAGGGCTTCGCACGTTTCGAAGGCGGCTCGGATTCGCCGGTGGAACTGGTCCCTGGGCACGTGCTGCAACTGCGTTTCGGGATTGTGCAGATAAAAGACGTCGATGGTGGGTGTCCGCAGGTTGGCTCTGCTGCGTGTGATCTGGTCGCGCAAAAAGGCGGGGGCCATCGAGTGCATCCCACCCACCACATCGGCCGGTTCCAGGACGTCTCCCGGGAACGCATCCGGGACCAGGAATCCCGCTTTCGTGCAGATAACGAGTTGATCGCGATCCACCTCGCCCGCTTCGATCAACGCGGCCAGGGCATCTCCGATATTGCGCTCAGATCTCTGATGGCGATAGTTGAGCGAGGTGTCGATAAAGTTGATACCACCGCGCACGGCCTCGGTGACGGCCCCCCGATAGCCCTGGTCCGTGGCATCATCGAGATTGCCGAGGTAGGATCCGAGGCCGAGAGACGAGACGGTCAGTGTCTGTGCCGCGCGAAAAAACGCGTTATCCCGATGCTCGGGGAACTTTGCCGCATAGGCGTAGGTGCCTTCCGGCGAGGACTGAGCTTGCGCCATTTCCTCAATTGTACCGGCTGCTGGCGCTGGCTACGTTACTTGTTTGGCCGGGTGGATGGGCCCATGGACAGGAAACTCCTTTGGTGCGGGCGGTGGACAAGGCCACGGCCTATTTGGAACAGGAGGTCCGGCTCTGGCGCCCTGACAACGGGTGCTACTCCTGCCACAACAACGGCGACGGGGCGCGGGCTCTGTTCGCCGCCGGGCGAACCGAGGCGCTGGGGGACACCTTGTCATTCCTTTCCAACCCGCGCGCGTGGCAGGGCCGCGGGCAGGAAAGGGGCTCCGCCGCGTTATCGACGGTGCAGTTTGCCTCGGCGCTGATGGTTGCTTCCGGCGATGAAAGACTGATCGCCGAGGCCGCCGGGCGAGTGGCCGCGGCGCAGCAGCCCGACGGGCACTGGATGCTCGACGAGGAACAAGGGCCGGGATCGGCGGTCACCTACGGGCCGTTCCTGGGCACCTATATGGCTCGGGAGATTCTTCGAAGCGTTCCCGGCGGCCGGTATCGGTCCGCGATCGCCCGGGCCGACGCATGGCTCTCGCAAACGAGCCCACGGCATATCATTGACCAGGCGGCGGTGGCGCTGGCGCTCGGGCGGCAACAGGATGCGGCGCGCCTGCTGGCACTGCAAGCCGCCAGCGGCAGTTGGAATGGCGAAGTCTTCGATACGGCGGTGGCGATGCTGGCGCTGGCCGGCCGGTCCGGGGAGGAATCTCGCCGCGCTGTGAGCCGTGCTCGTGACTTCCTCATCGCGAGCCAACTCGAACCAGGAGGCTGGCCCGGCACCACCCGTCCGCCCGGCGGACAAAGCTACGCCCAGCACATCTCCACGACGGCATGGGCGCTGCTTGCGCTCAAGGCGCTGCAACCGTGAAGGGCAGCGACACGGTCTCCATGGTCACGGCCTGATCCACGCGATCAAACACGTCCACATCGAAGGCGCGGCCCACCTTGTTGCCGGCCAGATCCTCGAGCGTGCTCACAACCTCGATCGAATATTGTCCCGGCTGCCACGGCCGGTCCGGCTGAAACAGCCAGCGCCGCTCTTCCTTGTCGAGGAGGATCCGGCCCTTTACCAATTGGCCCGCGCCGTCCACCACGTCCAGAAAACGCTGGAGGAGGGCGGCGTCGAGCGGCCTTGGAAAGTCGATAACCAGCGGTGCGATGTCGAGCCCGCGCGGAGCAGTGATCGTCCACTCCTTCGGGTCAATGGCGGACCGCACGGCGGGGCCGCCGCTGAACTGCTTCACGAAGGGCTGCTTCAAGGGAATGCCACTGCCATCCTGCCATTCGGCGTCCACCACCAGCCGGTACTTCTGGCCGTCGCGAATCGGTAAACCCACTTCCGCGTTCGGCACCAGCCCGCGCTTGACGCGGCCCGGATCGAACAGCACGGTCAGCCGGCGGAAGTCCCGATCCCACAATTCCTCGTCGAGTTCGAGGAAAGGCAGTTTCACTTCGGTTCCGTCTTCTTGAAACAGGTGAATCCTCTTGGCCGCTTCCCCCCGGCTCATCGGCGCCGAGAAGTGCAGGTAAAACTTCAACTGATTTTCCGGGAGCACCGCCGCGGTCGGGTATATCCGCTCCACCACGGTGGAGGGCGCGACCTTTGGTTTCGGCACCGTGAACGCGCCGCGGGCGTGCTCGTTGACAAGGCTGTAGACGGCGCGATAACTGAGGCCCGGCTCCAGCTTATAGCGCGGCTTGAACACCAGCGCGCCGCCCTTCATTTCGTAGTCCCCCGACAGTGCCGGCGCCCCGTCCTGGTCCAGACTCACCTTCAGGATGGCCTGGAAGTTGGGATTCCGGAGACGGGGAAGAATGCCGGAGTTCACTACCCGGATCTCAGTGGGATCGCCACCGAAGTCAATCGTGACAGGTTTACTCTGGGCGCCGGCGACGGCGCCCAGAAGCGGGAGGACGAAAATAAACGGACGAATCGCCACTGTCCACTAGGGTAGCGCGACGGTAGTCAGGCTGAGCGCGCCCCCCTCGGCACGGACCAGCATCAGCGCATGCGAGTTGTCATAGCGGTCGAGTTGCTCGACGCCTTTCCACTGCGCCATCGTTTCGTAGGGAACGCCCTGTTTCTCGGTTGGCGCGGTGATGGGGGCGTAACCGTCGAGATTCGCGGCCGGCATCTTCATCACGCCGCGGCTGGAGTTATTCATCAGGATAAAGTCGGCGCCGTTTTTCTGGTACACGATCATGTCGAGCGGCCTGTTGCGGTTGCCCAGTTCGGCGATGGTGACTCCTTTCACCTTGTTGCCGGGCTTCAGGTCCGTCATCGGAATCCGCACCAGCGGGGTGCAGGTGTAGGCGGCTAGCAGGTGCGGCTGATTCTTGATCTTGTAAGAGGTGAAAGTACGCACCGGCGCGTTGGTTTCAAACCGTCCGTGCGATCCATGGTAGATCTCGACGCTCGCGGCGGCGCCGGCATCGCGGAACGGGAACGGGATCGAACGAAGATTGGAGGCGAACTCCTCGTTCGACAGTCCGGCCACAATCAGTTTCCCGTCAAGGTACTGGAGATCGGTGATAGCCTCCAGCCGCTTGGGAGTTCCGCGGCGGTCCTTCTCGTCGGCGCCGGGAGCGTTGGGGAGAGCTACTTTCGCATGGCCGATATTGGCCAGGTTCATCTCGGCGAGCTTGCCGTCTTCCCCGACGGTGACAATCGCGGCGGCTGCATCGGGACCGCGCCCTCTGGAGATGGAAAGATACACGCGCCGGGAGGCCGGATTGACGGCGAGGTCATTCACCAGGATCTGGTCGGCCGAGGTTCCGAGCAGCGCGGCGATCTTTTCATGAAGGCCGTCGACATTGACGGCCGGCGCCTTGCCAGCCTTGGTGTCGCCGGTGGCGAGCGCGAACACTTGCGCCCCCATGGGATCGCCGACGAAGAGAATGCCATCCGGTCCGAATGCGAGCGGTCCGGCGGACTTGAGGTCCGCCTTGCCCGGTTGTAGGGTTGCCGATAGGCCAGCGCCCCAACCGGCAACGGCCCAAAGTACTCCAATTCCGACGAGTAACACTTGTTTCATAGAGATAGCTCCTTCGAGTGCTGGCTGGCCAGACACGCCCTTCACTTTGTCATGGCTGTTCTCACGGCGTCAAGAGCGGCGGAGACAGGGTCGCTAGCCGGACGCGACGGGGAAGCAATTCGAAGTCCGACTCCGCGGCGGTGGAGCACGCCAATGGTCTACAATTTGCCTATCCCTTCCCATGAGCTTTCACCACATCCTGTTCCCGGTCGACTTTTCCGCCGGTGCTCGCGCTACTGCCCCCGCGGTAGCGGCGATGGCCCGTCACGACGGCGCCCGAGTCACCCTGCTCCACTCCCTCGACATGCCCTACGGCGAGATCGGAGCCGCGCCGATTGAGGGAGAAATCGAGCAGGCGTCCCTTCACCAGCGGCTCCGGCTTCAGGAATTCCTTCCCGAACTATGGAAAGGCCGCGACGTTGCCAGGGTGGAGTTGCGTGGGAAGCCGGCTGACGTGATCGTGCGGTACGCCCGGGACCATGCCGTTGACCTGATCATGCTGCCCACGCACGGTTTTTCACGATTCCGGCCTCTCCTGCTGGGTTCGGTGACCGCGGCCGTGCTTCACGACGCCGAGTGTCCGGTCTGGACCAGCGCCCATTCCGATTCGATCCCGGCACCCGATCGATACCGGAAGGTCCTGTGCGGCATCGATGCCGCTCCCCATAGCGTGGATGTGCTTCGCATGGCCGGAAACTTCGCACGGGACTGGGAGGCGTCGCTCGAGGTGGTTCACTCCGTGCCGGCAGTGGACGAGCAGTTCTACAGCGCTGCAGCCGCCCGCGCCCACCAACATCTCATCGATTTGGCGCTGCGTGACTATCCCGCGCTTGCGGCCGCCGCCGGAATCAGCGTCCCGCTCGAAATTCTTGAAGGCGAAGGACTGATTGGGCCCATCGCGGGCGCTGCCCGCGAGCGCGGCGCCGATCTGCTGATCATTGGCCGGGGCGCGATCCAGGGCTTCCTCGGCCGGCTCCGGACCCACGCCCACGAGTTGATCCGCACCTCACCCTGCCCCGTGTTGAGCGTCTAAAGCCCCGGCGGCGGCGCGTTTTCCCCCATTTTCGAGGTCTCGGGCGAGCCCCTGGTGGGATTTCGACGCGGCACGCGGCGTGCTCTTCGCGTTAGCGAAGGAGGCCGCTATGATCACTCACCGGCTGGAGGACTACCTTGTTGGCCAGAACGCTGTATTTCAACACACGGTGCACCCGGCCGCACCCACCGCGCTTACCGTTGCCCGGCAGGATCACGTTCCCGCCCGGGAAATGGCAAAGGCGGTGATCGCCTGCGCCGACGGCGCCTACTTGATGGCGGTGTTGCCGGCCAATCGCTCGGTGGAGTTCGCCAAGCTCCGCCAGATCTTGCGCGCGGAAGAGGTCCGTATTGCCACCGAGTTCGAGATGTCGAAACTGTTCCCCGATGTCGAGGTGGGCGCGGTTCCGCCAATCGGAGCGCTATACGACTTGCCCGTTCTCGTGGACGAGACGCTGGCGCGCGAACCGGAAATCGCTTTCAACGCCGGCACCCACACGGACTCGATCCATATGAGCTATGCCGAGTTTGACCGGCTCACGTCGCCGAGGGTCTGTGCGTTTGCCTCGCCGGCCGTGTTCGCAACCACCGCGCAATAGTCACACCGCCCCCCTGGACTTTCAGAGTTGCCGGGAGTAGTATTGTCTGCAATTCGTCGATGGCGTTGGCTTTTCATATCGGCCTGTTACCGTTTCCGTCATACCCAAGGAGCAGCCCATGTTTGATAGCCTCGACGATACGATGAAGCACAACGACCGTTCGACCTCCTCCACGAAGGAGCGCGTAGTTGTGTGGATCTCAGTGGCCGTGTTCTCCATTCTGTTGTTTGGCGGCCTCTATTTCGGCGTCCAGTTCCTGGGGTAGCGCGCGGTTAAGCGTCGCGCGAAACTCCGGCGGGCCCGCAGGGTTTAACCTAAGGTCAATATGCGGGTCTCAGGAATTGTTTGCCTCGCGTTGTCCATCCCGGCGGTAGTCGGGGGCGCAACGTTCGGAACCGTCGTGCCGGTCACCGGGAGTGTGTCCGATCTGGTTCTGGACGAAGCGCGAAATCGCCTGTACCTGGTGAACACCACCACCGACGAAGTGCTGGTTTACTCCACGCTTCAGCGCCGCTTCCTCGATCCGATCCGCGTGGAAGATCAACCGCTCGCCGCGGCTTTGTCCCGTAGCGGCCGCTTCCTCTACGTCACCTGCCATCTCGGCAACTCGCTCAACGTGATCGATCTGGAGCAATTGGCGGTCACGAATCGAATTGGGCTGCCGGCGCGTCCCGAAGGGGTCGCGGTCGGTTATGACGAGCGAGTCCTTATTTCCACCGTCGGCACTGGGCAGGGCAATCTGTTCAACGTCCTGTTGATCTACGACCCCAACGCCACCTCTGGAGCGCAGGCGATCACGCCGGTTCCGGTGTCCCCGCCTCCGGGCGCCAATCCTCTTACGCCGCAGCAGAGCCTCGGCCGCGGCGGTCTCACCAATCGCAGCTTCCTGGCCGCCAGCGAGGACGGATTGTGGATCGCGGGCAGTAATCTCCCCAATGCCAACAGTCAGGTCGTGTTCCTGTATGAAGCCGCGTCGGGCACGGTTTTGCGCAGCCGGCGAGTGTCGGGCGTATCGCCGGTATTGAGCATGTCGCCCACCGGGGATCGCTTCCTGGCCGGCCTCACCTTATTCGACGCGAGCGATCTTACCGTGATGGCCCAGCAGAACGCCGCCAATGCGCCCTACCCGCTCCCCAACGGCGCCAACTTCAACACGCAGCAGAACCAGGGCGGGAGCGTGTTTTCGCCCGACGGTTCCCAGCTTTATACCGCATTCAACTTCGCCCCCGTCACCAACCCGGCCACGCGGGCCAACGTCAGCCAATTGATGATCAACGACCCCGGCAATCTGCTCATCAGTACGGCGCTGCAGATGCCGGAAAGCATCGCCGGGAAGATGATCATCAGCTCCGACGGACGCGTGGTGTACGCGCTTTCCGAGTCCGGTTTCGTGGTGATTCCGGTAGGCACGATGAGGCAGAACCCGGTGGCGACGTTCGACAACAACACCGTTCTGCTCACCAATGACCAATGCGGCGTTTTCGAAGATACCCGGTCCCAGACACTGGCCGTGCGCAATCTGGGCACCGGCCGCTTTACCGCCCAATTGTCGCTGCTGCAGGCGCAGGCGAACGTGAATCAGGCGGGGCGGGCTCGGCGGCGGCGGCGGCCCCGGCGGCGGAGCTCCGGGTGGTTTGCCGATCATCACATTGCGCCGCCGGGAGCAGGCGGCGGAGCAGGGGGTGGTGGAGGCGCGGGCAACGCGCGCGCGGTCCAGATCACCGGCACAGCGCCCATCGTTCGCGCCACCGCCAATGCGCAAGGCGCCAGCCTTCAGTTCACCTACAATGGCCGCAATCTCGGCATCGGCACGGTTTCGCCGTTCCATCAGTACGTGGTGCAGTCCAACGAAGCCATCAATATCCCGCCCACCGTCCGCGTTTTTCAAAACAACCGGAATTCGGATTCTCAAGCCGATATCATGCCGATTGCCACTGGCCTGTCGGCGGCGGAGGGGCTCGTCGATATGGTGCAGGACACCACCCGGCGGCGCATATACATCGCCAATTCAGGCCTGAACCGGGTGGAAGTGTTTGACGAGCGGACGCACACAATGCTCGCGCCCATCAAGGTGGGACAATTGCCCCGCTCCTTGGCCCTCACGCCCGATGGCAGCACTCTTTACGTGGCCAATTCCGGTAGCGAATCGATCTCGGTGATCGATACGGCCAAACTCGAAGTGGTGGGCCGGATCCGATTCCCCGCCACACCGTTCAATGCCACCGTCGTCCCGGTGAGGCCCACCAATATCGCCTACGGCCAGCGCGGGTTGCTGGTGATCATGAACGATGGCACGATGTGGCGCGTTATCGGCAATGAAGCCTCTCCCAGGCGTTTCAACACCCAGGTGATCCCGGCCAACAACCAGGGTGTCCAGATTCTTCCCGCGCCGCGGACCATGGCCGCCAGCCCCAACGGAGAGGTGATTCTCGTTGTGGCGGGCAATGGATTCGTTTATCTCTACGACGCGACGCAAGACGATTTCGTCCAGTCGCGCCAAGTGGTGAGCAACCCGATCCGCGGCTATTATGGCCCTGTTTCGGTGGGGCCGCGCGGGCAATACTTCCTGGTGAACGGTCTGGTGCTGAATCAGGCATTGACGCCGGTGGCCAACGCCGGGCAACTCCCCACGGGCAATACGGCGGGCGGAGCCACTAATGACCGGCCCGTTGCCTCGGTCGCCGCGATCGGGCTTACCTCTTTCGCGAGGTTCACACCGTCATTCATCAACAACGCCAACCAGCTTCTCACCGAGCGGACGCCGCCCACGATCGAAATTGTAAACGCCACCACGTTCCGCCCTACCACCATTGCCTCGGCCGTGGAGCGTACCGTGTCGAACCCAACCGGCAATCAACGCGCCAACGTCGACGGCCGGACCATGGTGGTGGACACGGTGGACAACATGGCGTACGCGCTCACCGCGAGCGGGCTCAGCATGGTCCCCCTGGCGGCGCCCTCGCCCGCCACGCGCCCCAGTATCAATCCCGGCGGGTTGGTGGATATCGCCAACTACCAGCCGCGAGTGGCGCCGGGCGGGTTGTTCAGTATCTTCGGCGCCAACTTGGCCGAGTCCGAGTCCGCCTCTAGCACGCCGCTGCCCAAACGCATGGGCGGGGTGTGCGTGACCGTGGAAAACGAACCGATCCCGCTGGTGATGACCTCGCCCGGCCAGATCAACGCTCTGATTCCGATCCGATACCCGGCCGGACGATTCCAGGTTGTGGTCCGCAATATCGGCGGCAAGACCGCATCGGCGCAGCGGCCCCTCGACGTGCAGAAATACGCCCCGGCGGTTCTGGCTGATCCAACCACGCAGCGAGCCTACGTATTTCACGCCGACGGTTCGCCGGTGACGCCGGACAACCCGGCCAAGCGCGACCGTCCGATCGTGATGTACGCGATCGGGTTAGGCGCGACGAAGGGGCCGGCGATCGGCGACGGCGAAGCGACTCCATCCGGGGAGGCTTCGCTCACGGATCGCGTCCAGGTATATTTCGGAGACCCCACCTACAACGGCAGTGAGATCATCGTGGACTGGAGCGGACTGGTTCCCGGCTACGTGGGGCTCTATCAGTTGAACCTGCGCGTGCCGGGGAATCACCTCCGCGGAGACGCCCTCCCCATCACCCTCAAGATGGGCAACATCACCAGCGCGAGCGACGGCCCGGTTGTCCCGAGCGTCGCAGTTGATTAAGCTAGGAGCAGGGCTCGTGGTGTGCCCGCAGGGACCAGGCCTGTTCAGCGTCTGATCCGAACACGTCAACCTTGCAAAGTCTGCACCTAGGAATTATGAAAGAATCTCTGATTGGCAATCCGCGCCCGGCGCTTGGTTTCGGTTCTGCTGGACGAATCATTGTGTGCGCCGCGGCCGCACTGGCGCTCGTGGGATGCTCCGGCGATAGCGAGGCATCGACCAAGAGGCTCCTCGAGACCGGAAACAAATACTACGACTCCGGCAAGTACAAGGAAGCTTCGATCATCTACCGGAGGCTGATTCAAAAGAATCAGAAATACGGGCCCGCCTATTACCGTCTGGGGCTGACCGAGTTGAAATCCGGCCGCTATGGGGAAGCCATCCAGGCGCTGCGCCGTGCCTCGGAATTGCAGCCCGAAAACACCGATGCCCACGTGAAGCTGGGTGACCTCTATCTCGCCGCCTACATGAGCAATCCGCGGGCAATGAAACAGTTCCTGGTCGACTTCGACAACCTGTCGCAGGCTCTGTTGAAGCGAAACCCGAAGGATTTCCAGGGGCTTCGTATGAAAGGTTTCTACCAGAGCGCTTCCGGCGACGCCAAGGCCGCGGTGGACACTTTCCGCGAAGCCGTCGCGCAGAAGCCCGAGGACGCCACCGTGAGGCTCGCCCTGGCGCAATCGCTCGCGAGGGACAATCAGTACGCCGAAGCCGAGAAAATTGCCCGCGAGGCCATCGAGCGCAACAAGAAGCTTTCCGCCTCCTACGACTTTTTGTACCTCCTCAAGGTGCGGGACAAGGATAACGCCGAGTGCGAACGTATCCTGAAAATGAAGATCGCCAACAATCCCGAAATGCCGCAGTATGGCATCGAACTGGCGGCGCACTATTTCCGCAACAAGCAGAAGCCGGAAATGCTTGCCGCCCTCGAAAGCGTTCTTGCCAGCAAGGCTTCGGCGCCGCATCGCCTGGTGGGTGACTTCTACTTGCGTACCGGCGATGCCGCCAAGGCTCTCGAGATCTACGAGGACGGGGCCAAAACCGACGCCGCCAACAAGGCATCCTACCAAAAGAGGATCACCGAACTGTTGGCGATGCAGGGCAAGCGGCAGGAGGCCATTGCGATGGCCCAGCAACTGGTGGAGCAGGATGGGGACGACGCCGAGGCGCGCGCCATCCGGGCAGCCCTGCGGCTGCAGGGTGGAAAGAAGGAAGATCTCGAGGCTGCCATCGCGGAACTGTTGGAGGTGGTCAAGAAACTGCCGACCAATCCGGTGGTCCGCTTTAATCTCGGAGAGGCCTACCTCGCCAAGGGCGACATCTCTCCGGCCATGGTTCAGTTGCAAGAGGCCCTCAAGCTTCGCCCCAACTATCTCCAGCCGAAGGTGTCGCTGGCTCGCATCCATCTGGCGCGCCGCGAGTTTGCCCGCGCCCAGCAGTTGGCCGACGAAGTGTTGCAATCGGCTCCCACGATGACGGCGGCGCTGCTCATTCGAATCTCGTCGCTGATCGGCATTGGCGAAAAGCGCACTGCCCGCGAGGAACTCACGAAACTGCTGGCAAGCAGGCCGGACTTGCCGGACGCTCTGTACTTGTTGGGCGTTCTCGACGTGTCCGAACGGCGCCTGCCGGAAGCGGAGAAGAATTTTGCCGCTCTCTACCGCTCTCGTTCCGCCGATCAGAGAGGGTTGCTCGGGCTGGTGGAGATTTACGCCGCCACCAATCGCGTCGATCAGGCGCGCGAAATGCTCGAGCGGGAAGTCAAGAACGCACCCGCCAACCCTCGTGCGTTGCGCGTCGCGCTGGCGAACTTGTCCGTGCGTGCGAAAAACTACGGCGAGGCCATCACCACGTATCGCTCCCTCCTTGAAGAAACGCCCGAAGACGCCACCCTCTGGATGCGACTCGGCGAAACCTATCGCCGGTCCGGCAAGATCGAGGAGTGCCTCGCGGCGCTCGAAAAGGCGACCACAGTCGCCCCCAAGGCCCCAGGGCCTTGGCTCCAATTGGCGCTGGTGATGGAGGCCGTGGGCCGTCATGACAAGACCAGGACGATCTACGAAAGCCTCCTCAAGATCGCGCCGGACAATCCGATCGCTCTCAACAACCTCGCCTTCCTGATGGCCGAATCGGGCCGGGACCTGGATCAGGCCCTGTCCTACGCGCAGAAAGCCAAGCAGCAGATGCCCAACAGCGCCGACGTCGCCGATACGCTCGGCTGGGTCTATATCAAGAAGAACCTCAGCGACGACGCCATCAGGATTTTCAACGAACTGCTCACCAAGAACCCCGAGCACGTCACCTGGCGCTACCATCTGGCCATGGCGCTCTACCAGAAGGGCGACAAACTTCAGGCCAAGAAGGAACTTCAGCAGGCGCTCCAGAACAAACCCAGTTCCGATGAAGAGAAGAAGATCGCCGATCTGCTTCAGCGCATTGGTTGATTCGCAACTCCACCGTCTTGAAACATCCGGCGTTCCCGTACATAGCGCCCATGGCGCTATTTCTCGTCTTCTTGGTGGTTGGCCACAGCCTCGGGTTGGGGATGTGGGAGTATCCGTTCCGGTTCCTGGTGCTCGCGGCCGTGCTTTGGCTTTGTTCGCGCCACGTGGTCAGCCTCGCCGTGAAGTCGTGGCTTGGCTCGATTGGGGTAGGCGTCGCGGTTTTCGTGATCTGGGTCGCGCCGGATCTGTTGTGGCCCGGCTACCGCTCTCACTGGATCTTCGAAAACCACCTTACCGGAGAGGTGGCGAGCTCATTTCCCGAACAGTATCGGGACTCGGTGCTTGCGTTGGTGTTCCGCTGCGCGCGGGCGGCGATTCTCGTTCCGATCATTGAGGAGATCTTCTGGCGCTCCTGGCTCATGCGCTGGCTGATCAAGCCCAACTTCGAAAGCGTTCCCCTCGGCACTTATCAGAGCCAGGCCTTCTGGATCACCGCCGTGCTTTTCGCGGTCGAGCACGGATCGTTTTGGGAGGTGGGTCTGATCGCTGGGGTGATCTACAACCTGTGGATGATCCGGACTCGCAGCCTGGGCGATTGCATCCTCGCCCACGCGGTGACCAACGGGATTCTTTCCGCCTACGTCATCGCCGGCGGGCACTGGCAGTACTGGTAGCGCTATCATTCCCTTAGCCGATGCCGCTGCTCATCCGCGGCGCCCGCCAGTTGATTACATTGCAGGGCGCCTCCGGGCCACGCCGGGGTTCGGGTCTTCGAGACCTACGCATCATCGCCGATGGCGCCATTCTCACCCGGGAAGGCCGCATCGAGCAGGTTGGCCAGACGCGCCGGCTCGAGCGATTGGCCGCGGCGCGGAACGCGGACGTGGTGGAGGCCGCGGGCCGCGTGGTGATGCCCGCGTTTGTCGACGCGATCACCAGGCCACTTGCCGGTCCGCCGTTTGTGCCCCTCGAGACAGCCCACAACATCGTTCGCGGATTCTCATTCCACCGGATGGAACAGGAGACCCTCCGCCGCTTGTCGATCTTCGCGCGGTACGGCACGGTGACGCTCGGCGCCGGTTGCGGGTATGGAGGGGACGAAACCCTTGAGGCGAAGGCCCTTCGCGTCTTCGGCGGGCTCGATGGACGACCGCTGCGCGTGGTGCCCCAGTATCACTTCCTGGCCCCGGGCCTGTCGCTTTCGCCCGCTTGGCTGGCTCGTATCCGCGAAAAGCGGCTTGCTGCCGCACTCGCCTCGCCCGATCCGGACCTCTGCGCAAGATCCGAAGAGGCCGGATTGGCCGCAATCCGCCTCGCTTCCGCTTCGGCGTTGGCCTCCGGCGTCCACATCCTCCTACCCGGCGAAGCCTACCATGGCGGCTGCCCGTACCCGCCGGCGCGGCAGTGGATCGAACAGGACCGCCCGGTGGCGCTGTCCACCGGGTACGATCCGCGGATTAGCCCCATCGCGAGTATGCCGATGATCCTCTCGCTCGCCTGCACACAGATGAAGCTGACGGCGGAGGAAGCCATCGCCGCGGCCACCATCAACGCCGCCCATGCCCTCGGCCTCGCCGGCGAGTGCGGATCGCTCGAAACGGGCAAAGCCGCCGATCTGGTGATGCTTCACTGCGGAGACTATCGCGAGGCCCCCTGGTTTGCGGGCTACAATCCGGTGGCGCTCTCCATCCGCAACGGGAAGCCCGTGGACCTGAGACAATTTGCCAGATGCTGATCGAAGCCGTCCCCAACTTTTCCGGCGACCCCACGCCGATGGTGGAAGCCATCGGCGCCGTGAGCGGAGCCGCCGTGCTCGACCATAGCTTTGACCGCGATCACAACCGTTCCGTCATTACCTGCGCCGGGCCGCCGGACGCGATTCTCGAGGCTTCCTTGAGAGCCGCCGCGCGCGCCGTCGAGACCATTGACCTCCGGCGTCACCGCGGCGTGCATCCCCGCATCGGCGCCCTTGACGTGCTACCGTTCGTTCCACTCCAAGGCGCCCGGCTGGATGACTGCGCTGCCTTGGCCGTGGAGGCGGGCCACCGGTTGTGGCGGCAACTGGCGATTCCGGTCTACCTCTACGAGGCCGCGGCGCGCCGGGAGGAATGCAGGAACCTGTCCGAGGTCCGCCGGCGCGCGCCCGGGCTGCCCCCCGACATCGGGGGACCGGCGCCTCACCCCACAGCTGGCGCAACGGCCGTGGGCGCGCGGCCGTTTCTGGTCGCCTTCAACGTCAATCTGAAATCCGGCAACGTGGCGGCGGCCAAGGCGATCGCGGCCAAGGTCCGCGAAACAGGCGGAGGATTGGCGCGCGTGAAAGCGCTCGGACTCGAAATCGCCTCGCGTGGAATTGCGCAAGTTTCGATGAACCTCACCGACTTCACGGTCACCTCCGTGGCCGCCGTCTTCGATGCGGTGGAGCGGGAAGCGCGGTCGCTCGGTCTGGAAGTTTTGGAAAGCGAACTGATCGGACTGGCACCCAGGGCCGCCATCGATGAGGCCGTCGCCCGGCACACGCGCATCGGCGGCTGGAACCCATCCCGGATTCTTGAAAACAGGCTGGCCCAATGCGGGCTCCGATAGCGGCTAGTCGGTGGCGAAGCCGTGCTGCTTGCGGTGGTGTGGACCGTCGTAGAACTTGGTTGACTTGAACATTTCGTGGCGTCCGTCTCCGGCGACGTCCTTCACGCGATTGCGCAGCGCTTCCATTTCGGAATTCGACATCGGCTTGAAGTTGCGAGCCATCTTAACGTCATCCTGCAACTGCCGCATCGACGTGATACCTACCACTTGCGTCGTCACCGGGATGCTCAGCGAGTAACGGTAGCACTGGTCGGCGGTGAGGCCCAGTTCCTCTATCAGGCGGCCCTGGGTGGCGCCGCCGGCAAGCCCCTTCATCCCGATGACGCCGACGTCTTTCTTCAGGCACACCGGCACTACCTGCTTCTGAAAGCTGCGGTAGAAGGCGTCGCACACGTTGATAGGCATCTGGGCCGTGTCCCAGGCGTGCGGCTTGCCAAGCATCTTCAAATGGATGAGCGGATCCTTGTGGCCCGTGAATCCGATGTAGCGGACCTTGCCCTGCTTCTTCGCCTCGAGCGCCGCTTTCAATCCGCCCTTCTCGAAAACCCAGTCCGGATCGTTGTCATAGACCATTTCGTGAAACTGCCATAGGTCCAGATGGTCCGTCTTCAGGCGGCGGAGGCTTTCCTCCAGATCCCGCATGGACCCGGCATAGTCGCGTTCGCAGTTCTTGGTCATCAGGAAAACCTTCGAACGTTTGTTGTCCATCGAAAGGGCTTTGCCCATCACTTCTTCCGAGTGGCCATCGTGATAATCCCAGGCATTATCGAAGAAGGTGAGCCCTTCGTCGATGGCGGCGTGCATGATGCGGACGGCTTCGTTGTCGTCTTTCACAGAGCCGATGTGCCAGCCGCCGAGACACAGGATGGAAACTTTCTCGCCCGTCCGGCCCAGGCGGCGCTGCGGTAACCCGGTGCCCGATGCGGGCGTGGTTTGCGCGATCACCTGCTCCGCCAAGGCCGCGGCCGACACGGCCTGCGTGGCTGTTTTCATGAAGTCTCTGCGGGAAGAATTCTCTTGCATCGTGTTTCTCCTGCCGGATCGCCGGTTGCGGTCGGCCGTCTTCGATTCTACCCTTAAGTCATGCCTGTGATGCCATCGGATCGTTTTGCTCCTTGCGCCTACACGCGGCGCCGCCTGCTTCGGAGTTCCGCCGCCGGCCTGGCGGCTCTCGCGCTCAACGCGCAGACTTCGTCGAAAACGGATGCGTCCCGACTAGCGATGCCCGGGCTCTACAGAGGCAAGGTTGTGGCGGTGCACCACCCGGCTTCGATCGCCGGGGGGAGGTTCGGAGCGGAGCCCATCCGCCAGATGATCAACGCCGGGATGACGCGGCTCACGGGCGCTCCCGATGCAACCGCGGCCTGGAAGCAATTCGTGGAGCCGGGCGATGTGGTCGGCATCAAGGTGAATCCGGTGGGCGCGCCGCACGTGATGTCGAGCCCGGAAGTGCTGCGCGAGATCATAGCCGGACTCGAGTCGGCGGGGGTGAAGCCGCGGGACATCGTGGTCTACGACCGCTATCGCCGCCAGTTCCTGAATGCCGGTTTCGACAAGTGGCTGCCGGAGAAGGTCCGATGGTCTTTCGCCACCGAGGACTACGACAACATCCAACATTCCATCGACGGCTACGATCCGGACCACTATCTCGACATGGCGCTGACGCATCCCGGCTTCGATTCCAGTAACCTCACCGCGCGGCGTTCCTATGCCGCGCGATTCATTACCCGGGAAGTGAACAAGCTGATCAATCTGCCTCTACTGAAGGATCATCAGTCCGCCGGGGTGACGCTCGCGCTGAAAAACCTTTCCCACGGGTTGGTGAACAACGTGAGCCGCAGCCATTCAAGCAAGACGCTCAATGCCTGCGGATCGTTCATCCCGGCGGTGGTGTCGATGCCCGTGATCCGCAACAAGGCAATCCTCCACGTGATGGATGGAATCAAGGCGCTCTACCACGGCGGACCCGGCGCACGTCCCGAATTCGTGTGGGAACACAAAACCATGTACTTCGCCACCGATCCCGTGGCGCTCGATCACATCGGATGGGAGGAGATCGACAAAAAGCGCGCCGCGGCCGGGATGCCGGCGATCGCACTGGACCGTCCCGATAAATTCTCTACGTTTCTGAGCCGGCAGCCGGAACATGTCGAAATCGCCGGAGCCCTCGGGCTGGGGGAGTGGGACCGTGAAAAGATCCGTCTGGACCCGGTGAGCCTCTGAGAGTGCAATCGCCAACCCACTTTGCCTGGAACGGGAACCCCGTTGACGGCGTAGTATAAGAAGTAGCTTAGGAGGCTGAAATTGCGCTTCGGAGAATACCACCGCGTTGTTGCGCTCATTACTTTGGCGGGATCCCTTTTTGCGCCGGCTTGGGCGCTGGATCCGGCACTGGCCCGGCTCGCCACCCCGGATGCCGCCATGGTCACCGGGATCCAGGTTTCCGCGATCCGCGATTCGTCTTTCGGCCGGTTTCTTCTGGAGCGAATGTCGGCTTCGGACTCGCGTTTCGAGCGGGTCTTCCGCCTGACGGGTTTCGATCCCCGGCGCGATCTCGAGGAGATTCTGATCGTCGCCGATACCCTTGGCGATCAGGGCGAGGCGAAGGGCCCAGCGGCGGCGCTGCAGGGCACCGGCATCGTAGCCGCCAAAGGCAGATTCAATGAAGCCCTGTGGACGGAGTTGGTGGCCAACCACGGTGCCGTTACAGCGTACCAGGGCCACAAGCTGCTGGGCGATGGCCGCTCCGATACGGCGGCGGTCTTTCTCGACGGCATCTTCGTCACCGGACGCAGCGCGGATGTCAAGAAACTGATCGACAAGCAGGGCGCGCCCGGCAATGGTGCGGGCGCTTTGTTGACGCGGATCGAAACCTTGAGCGCGAGCCACCACGTATGGGTGCTCACCAATGGATCGCCGTCCCGATTTGCCGGGGCGTTGCCGGGAGCAAGCCGCAACATGCGGTCCGCGTTGAGCGGCGCCGTTCTGCAAGGGATCACCGATGTGGCCTTTGGCATGCGGTTCGGAGACCAAGTCGTCATCGCCGGCGAGGCCACCACGCGAACCGCGGAGGACGCCAAGGCGCTCGCCGATGTGGCCCGATTTTTCGCCGACATGGTCAAGTCCAACGGGACCGCGCCCGGGGGGCTGACGAATCTCCTCCTCTCGCTCAACTTGAAGCCGGAGGGCAACCAGCTCCGGTTTTCCATGAGCGCGCCCCAACGCGACATCGAACGGTTGTTCGATAGCGGCCGTGCGCTGATTCGGCCCGTGTCGCTGCACTAGCATCCGCTCCCCGCGCTAAGCTAGTCGATTCGCCATGCGAATCACCTCTATAGTCGACGCCGTTGTCCCGATCCGTTCTGAAATCCGCAACGCCTACATCAGCTTTTCCGAGATGACGGCTTCCGCCGTCGCCATCCACACGGACTTGGGCGTCACCGGGTATGGATTCAATTCCAACGGCCGCTACGCGCAAAGCGGCATCCTGCGGGACCGCCTGATTCCCCGCCTCCGCAACGCCGACCCCGGCGCCCTGCTGGACGACACCGGTGCGAACTTCGACCCTGCCCGGGCCTGGGACATCATGATGGCCAACGAAAAGCCTGGCGGCCATGGCGAGCGAAGCGTGGCCGCGGGTGTGCTCGATATGGCGTTTTGGGACCTCGCCGCGAAACTCGAAAACCGTCCGCTGGCGCAACTGCTGGCGGCGCGCTACGGGTCCGGCGAGGCGGCCACTTCCGTCTACGTCTACGCCGCCGGCGGCTACTACTATCCCGGTAAGGACGTACCTTTGCTGGTGGAGGAGATGCGCCGCTATCTCGATCTCGGCTACGACACGGTGAAAATCAAGATCGGCGGCGCCACCCTCGAGGAAGACCGCGAGCGGATCGAGGCTGTTCTCGCGTTGCTCGATGGCCGGCGGCAACTGGCGGTGGACGCCAACGGCCGCTTCGATCTGGAAACCGCGCTCGCCTACGCCGAGGCGCTCAATGAGTATCCGCTGAAGTGGTATGAGGAACCGTGCGATCCGCTGGACTATGAGATTCACGCCGAAGTGGCGGCCGCGTCCCGCAATCCCATCGCCACCGGAGAGAACCTGTTCTCCATGCAGGACGCGCGCAATCTGGCGCGCTATGGCGGCCTCGATCCCGATCGGGACTACCTGCAGATGGATCCCGCCCTCAGCTACGGCCTGGTCGAGTATCTGCGCATGCTCGACGCCATCGGCGAATACGGATGGTCGCCGGCGCGATGCATTCCCCACGGCGGACATCAGTTCGCGCTGCATCTGGCCGCGGGCCTCGGTCTGCACGGCAACGAATCGTATCCCGGCGTGTTCCAACCATTCGGAGGCTTTGCCGACGGAGTGCCGGTGGAGAATGGGCGGGTGGCGATTCCCAGCGCGCCCGGCATCGGCATCGAGGCGAAGGAGAATCTCTACGATGTTTTCAAGGACCTCCGATGAATACGCCTTGGGGTGAAATCGAGGTCGCCGACGCGCACGTCCACTTCTTCTCGCATCGCTTCTTTTCGCTGCTGGCGACTCAGAAACGGGCCGGCCTCGGCGACGTGGAAAAGGCGCTCGGATGGCCGATGCCTCCCGAGCGTCCCGAGGATCTGGCCGCAATCTGGGCCGCGGAACTGGACCGCCATGCGGTGTCGCGTGCCGTGCTGATCGCCAGCCTACCCGGCGATATGGCCTCGGTGGCGGCGGCCGTGACGGCGCATCCGGACCGGTTCGACGGCTTCTTCTTCGTCGATCCCACCGCCCAGGGAGCCGTGGCCGCGGTGCATGCCGGGCTCGCCGCCGGGCTCCGCGGAATTTGTCTGTTTCCGGCTATGCACGCCTACCCGATCGCCGGCCCTCGCGCGATCGCGGCGATCCAGGCCGCCTCGGAGCATCCTGGAACCATCGTGTTCGTTCATTGCGGCGCGTTGAGCGTCGGGGTCCGGAACAAGCTCGGGCTGCCGTCGCCGTTCGAGCTTCGCTATTCCAATCCGATGGACCTGCACTCCATCGCGCAGCGATTCGCCGGGACGCCTTTCGTGATTCCGCACTTTGGCGCCGGCCTTTTTCGCGAGGCGCTCATGGTGGCCGATCTGTGCCCGAACGTCTACCTCGATACATCGAGCACGAACGGATGGATGCGATATCAAAGCCCGGCGGTGACTCTGCGCGACGTGTATGCGCGGGCGCTCGACGTGGTTGGTCCGCGGCGGTTACTGTTCGGGACCGATTCGTCTTTCTTTCCTCGGGGCTGGCACAGCGCCGTTTACAGCGCGCAGGTGGAGGCGCTGGCGCAAGCGGGCGCGGATGCGGATGCGGCGCGTGCCGTGCTGGGCGGGAACCTGAGGCGAGTGCTCGGATCGCCGTCAGGCGACTAACTTCTTCACCACGTTGCCATGCACGTCGGTGAGGCGGAACCAGCGGCCCTGGAACTTATAAGTCAGCCGGGTGTGATCCATGCCCAGCAGGTGCAGAATGGTGGCTTGCATGTCGTGGACATGAATCGGATCGGCCGTGATGTTATAGGAGAAGTCATCCGTTTCTCCGATCACCTGTCCGGTCCTTATGCCTCCGCCGGAGAGCCACCATGCGAAGTTCCGCGGATGGTGGTCGCGGCCGTAGTTGGTGTCAGTGAGTTTACCCTGGCAGTACACGGTGCGGCCGAATTCTCCGCCCCAAATAACGAGAGTGTCGTCGAGCAGCCCGCGCTGATCGAGGTCGGCCACCAGAGCCGCCGAGGCTTGATCGGTTCCCTTGCACTGCATCGCTAGATGACGGGGCAGTTCCGCGTGTTGGTCCCAACCGCGGTGGTACAACTGCACGAACCGGACGCCGCGCTCGGCCAGCCGACGCGCCAGCAGGCAGTTGGCGGCGTAGGTGCCCGGACGCCGCGCGTCTTCGCCATACAGCTTGAACGTGGATTCCGGTTCCTTGGATAGGTCCATCAGTTCCGGCACCGACGCTTGCATCCGGTAGGCCATCTCGAACTGCGAGATGCGCGTCTCGATCTCCGGGTCGTGGAAGTCGTCGAACCGCATGCGGTTCAGTGCCTGCAGCCCGTCGAGCATCGAGCGCCGCGTCTTCCGGTCGATGCCGGCCGCGTCGTCGAGATAAAGCACGGGCTCGGCGCCGGACCGGAAGCGCACGCCTTGAAAGCTCGACGGAAGAAACCCGGATCCCCACAATCGGGAAAACAGAGGTTGGTCATTGATCGGGGTGTTCGATAACGACAGCAACACCACGAAGGCCGGCATGTTCTGGTTTTCGCTGCCCAGTCCATAGCTGACCCAGGATCCGAGCGAGGGCCGCCCCGGTTGCTGCGATCCGGAATGGATGAACGTGATGGCCGGGTCGTGATTGATCGCTTCGGTGTGGAGTGACCGCACGATGGCCAGGTTGTCCACCACGCGCGATGTGTAGGGCAGCAGGTTGCTGAGCCATGCGCCGCTTGCCCCCTGCTGTGCGAACGGGAACACGGAAGGCGCCACCGGGAGCGTCTTCTGTCCCGACGTCATGCCCGTGATCCGCTGGCCTTGCCGCACGCTCTCGGGGAGTTCCTGGCCGAACAGCGGCTTCAGGTTGGGCTTGGGGTCGAACAGATCAATCTGCGATGGCCCGCCGGATTGATGAAGAAAGATCACGCGCTTGGCCGACGCGGCAAAATGCGGTTTCCTATCCTCCGCGCCGAGCAGGGAACCCAGGGCCGGTACGCCGATGCCGAGCGCGGTGCGGCGAAACAGTTGCCGCCGGGTGCAGGCGAGTGCGAGTTGGCGTTCCGGGTCCACGGTGTTTATTCCTTCGTAATGGCTTCGTCCAGGGTCAGGATCATCGTGGCCACATTGGTCCACGCGGCCAGTTCAGCCGGCGATCGTGTCTCGGTTTTCGATTCGCCCGCGCGCAGCAGTTGTCCGGCGGCGGTGGGATCCGCGCTGTAGATCGCGCGCTGCTCACTGAGGACGCGCTTCCACACCGCCATCTCCGCCGCGGCTGGCTTGCGCGCGAGCACGCGCTTGTAAGCGAATGCCACCCGGTCTTCGTCGCGGCGTCCGCCCAGCGCGAGCGTGGCCGCGGCCAAATGGCGGCCGGCTTCGATGTAGGTGGGGTCGTTCCAGAGCGCGAGCGCTTGCAAGGGCGTGTTGGTAACCGGACGCCGTGCCGTGCATTTCTCGCGGTCCGGCGCGTCAAAGGTGGACATCGCCGCTGGAGGAACGGTGCGCTTCCAGAATGTGTACATCGATCGCCGGTACAGGTCGCTCCCGTGCGACTGTTGATAGCGCTGCGCGGTGAACTCCCGCCCGAACGCCATTTCCTCCCACAACCCAGGGGGCTGGTACGGCAGTACGCTCCGCCCGCCGATTTCGCGATTCAACAGTCCACTGGCGGCCAGTGCATTGTCGCGGATCAGTTCGGCCGGCAATCGAAATCGCGACATCCGTGCGAGCAGCCGGTTCTCCGGATCGCGTTCGATCAGTGCCGGAGTGGCGCGCGAGGACTGCCGGTAGGTGGCCGACAGCACAATCTTTTTCACCAGCGCCTTCATGTCCCATCCCGAGCCGGTGAAGTCGGTGGCCAACCAATCGAGCAGTTCCGGATGCGACGGCGGTTCGCCCTGTGAGCCGAAGTCTTCCGACGTCTTGACCAGGCCCGCGCCAAACAACATCTGCCAGAATCGATTGACGGCCACGCGCGCGGTGAGTGGATGTTCCGGGCTCACCAGCCACTGTGCGAGGCCGAGCCTGTTGGCGGGCGCTCCAGGTGGCAGGGGCGGCAGGGCCGCCGGGATCGCCGGAGTAACCTTGGCGCCCTTGTTGCGATAGTCGCCGCGGCCCAGCACGAACGTCTCGCGAACCTCTTCGCGTTCTTTCATGACCATCGTGGTGGGAACCAGAAAGCCCAGTTCCTCACGCCGCGCGCGGAGTTTCGCCAGTTCGGCCGCTACCGCGCGTTCGGCTTCCGGAGCCGCGAAGCGCAGGAAGTAGTCGTGAATGCGAGCCTTGTCGTCCTTCGATCGCGACCCTTCGGCCACCTCCGCCGTACGATACGCGGGCAGATGGATGGCGAGATCGGCAATCTCGCCGGCTTCGAGCGTCCGCGTATAGAACCGCACGTCGTCAATCAGTCCCTGGAAGCCAGTGAGCACCAGCGGACCGGCGCCGCCAGTAGAAACATTTCCACTTTCCACTGTTTCGAGCTCCGCGGGCTCTCCATTCACCGATAGCGCGAACGAAGCGCCGTCGAAGCTCAGCGCCAGATGACTGAAGCTGACGAACAACACCGGTTCCTTCGTCTTCAGGTGCATGCCGCCGAAACGGAAGTGGACCGGTGCGCCGCGCTTGTAGTACGGCACATAGCGGGACTCCTCCGTGTAGGCTTCCATCTTGCCGGCGCCCTCGCCGCGCTCGAACAGACGCACACCGCGTTCGTGGGCCGGACGCATGTGGAAAGCGATTGCAAACGGCTTTCCGTGGACCACGGCCCCACCGTCCGGCGCCGTGAGCCGGTCCTCCACGTTCATCGCAAGAGCCTTACCCGACGCGCCGCTGGCGAATACAGCATCCTTCTGCCCGAGCCGCGCGGAAAGGTACCGTCCCGAGGAATCGCTCAGATTTCCATCGAAGTCATAGTGCGCCGCCAAGCCGCGCGAGAGTCCGCGCAGCATCCCGCCGCTGGCCGCGATGGCCGTGGTTTCCCACGCGCGGCGCGCCGTCTCCATCGCCTTTTCGCTCACTCGCTCGGCTTTGGATTCGATGGCGGCATCCAGTTGCTCGAGTTCCCGTTCGTTGCCGGGATCCACCACCAGGAATGGCTTGGCGTTGCCACGGCGGCCGTCGAGCCCCACCTCGTCCACGTTGTTGAAGAATGCGAAGAAGCTGTAGAAGTCTTTCTGCGAAATCGGATCGTACTTATGGTCGTGACACCGGGCGCAGCCCATCGTCATGCCGAGCCATGTGTTGGCGGTGGCCTCCACCCGGTCCACCACCAGTTCCACGTGATACTCCTCGTCGATGGCGCCGCCTTCGAAATTGATCATGTGGTTGCGGTTGAACCCGGTGGCGATCACCTGATCCCGTGTCGCTCCGGGCAACAGGTCTCCTGCGATCTGTTCGACGGTGAATTTGTCGAACGGCAGATTGCGGTTGAAGGCCCCGATCACCCAGTCCCGCCAGGGCCACATGTCGCGGTGGGAATCGATGTGATAGCCGTGGGTGTCGGCGTAGCGCGCCAGGTCCAGCCACAACAAACCCATTTTTTCGCCGTAGTGCGGCGACTTCAAAAGCCGATCTACCACCGCTTCGTAGGCGTTGGGCGAACGGTCGCGCAGGAACGCGTCCAGGTCTTCCGGCGACGGAGGCAGTCCCGTCAGGTCAAACGTGACGCGCCGCAGTAGCGTGGCGCGATCGGCTTCCGCCGATGGTGCAATCGATTCCTTCTCCAGGCGCGCCAGCACGAAATGGTCGATTTCGTTCCGCGGCCATTTTCGTAGACGCACGGCGAACGCTCCGTTTTCGCGGCGGCGCGTAGGACCAGTGCTGTTTCCACGGCGCGCCTTGCTCGATCCAGGCGCGCAGCGCAGCCACCTGCTTTGCGTCGAGCAAGCGGCCGGTGGCGGCAGGCGGCATCCGTAGCGCCCGGTTGGAATGTGTGATGCGCCCCAGTAGAACGCTCTCGTCAGGCTTTCCCGCCACGATACGTGAGAGCAGCCCCTCCCGCGTGTCCAGACGCAGTTTCGCCATCCGCTTGGTCTCGTCCGGCCCGTGGCACGCGAAGCAGTTTTCGGAAAGGATCGGCCGGATCTCACGGTTGAAATCGACCGTGGGGGCCCCGTGCAGCACAACGGCCGCACCCGCCAACACGAGCCAGATGTTCCGCCGCACTCCTCCGTGCCTCCACCTGCTCCAGCAACCGCCCCGCCGCCGCCGTCACCTCCGCCACGGCCCGATCGAAGGCCGCTTCGTTCGCCTTCGACGGTTTCCGGAATCCACTCACTTTGCGCACGAACTGCAGCGCTGCCGCGCGGACGTCTTCCTCGGTGGCGGGCGGCTCCTGGCCGCGCAGGACTTTAATGCTGCGGCACATCTCTATTCGGCTCCAGCGGTGGTGTGGTCATGGATGATGCGCCAGCCCACCGGCGTTTTCTTCAAAATCAGTGTGAACCGCCCCGCCGCGTCGCCTCCGCCGGCCGCGGTGCGCGTGAGACGGTAGCGGCCGAGCACCGACGCATGATCGGCGCCGAGCATCCGCACTTCCAGTTCGGAGAACTCGAGCGTGCCCATGTTGTCGCGCGCCGGGTAGCGCTCGATGTATCGATCGAGCACCTGCTGATAACCGCGGGTGAGCTTGTCGCCGAGAAACGTGGTGGCGGAGGAAGCTTCGTAGCCGGTCATGAACGCCCGGACGTCGCCCTTGTTCCAGTCCTGCTGCTGGCGCATCAGCAATGCGCGGATGTCGGCTTCCGGGCTTGCCTGTGCCATCAGCAGGCATGCGGCGGCAATCAGCAGCATCGGCCGCATCAGAATAGCCTCCCGTCCCAGCGCAGGCCCACACGCCACAGACGCGGCGCCCCGTTTTGCGGCACCGGTGTAAACGCGACGAAGTACTCACGGTCGAGCAGATTCTCGAACGCGGCTACGGCGGACAGGCTCCGGTAAACCTGCTGCCGCGCTGAAATGTGCAGCGCGGCGAATCCGGGCAGGCGGAACCGGTTCAGATCGTCGTCATATTGAGCACCATAGGACCGCACGCCCGCCGCGAGAAAAGTCGTCTTGCCTGTCCACCCAGTTGCCGGAACCTGATGCTTGGGGATCTGCGGGATCCGCAAGCTGGTGGAAAAAGCGGGAATCGGCAAACAGGTAGGGCTCGGCCTGCCAGGCGCGCCACCGCTGTTTGTATTCGAACTCGGCGCCGCGCGTCAACGCCTGCGCTGCGTTTTGGCGCTGCCGTGTGATGGCGGTGGGTGTTACCCGCAGCGTCACGTTCGTGACCAGGTCGTCCAGCCGATTGCGGAAGAAGGTGACGCTGGCACGGTTGTTTTCGCCCACGTAATCCACGCCCATCTCGGCCCCGAAAACCCGTTCAGGCTTGAGGAGGTCGTTGGCAAGCGTGGTGGCGTTGCCGGCTGCGAATTGGCGGTACAACTCGTTGAGCGTGGGTGCCCGGAAGCTGCGGTAAAGCGATCCCCGGGCGCGAATCCGCTTGTACCCGCCGGCCATGCCGAAACTGGGGCTGAAAAACTGGCGTCCGGCTCCGGGAACGTGATGCCGCGCGCCGAGAAAAAACTGGACAGGGCCCACTTTGGTGTCGGCCTGGAAGAATCGCCCGTGCTGGAATTGCGACCCTCCGCCCACCCGGGTGAATGTCGCGAAGCGATCGTTACTGTAGCCCTCCACCCGCTGGGCGTCCGCGCCGATCAATGCCCGCACGCGCGATCCCGCGTAACGCCAATAGCCCGCGCCTCCGAACGCCTCCGAGGGGACCGTCTGCTGGAAAGTTTGCCGCTCGGAATTGCGCCCGGCCAGGATGGTGGAAAACAAGCTGCGGAACTCAGCCCGCGTATGGTACCCGATAGCGGAAATCCCTTGCCGGCCCCAATCGCGCGAATAGTGGGCCGCGATGTTTCCCATACCGCTCGAGTTGCGCTGGATGCCGGTGCCGTTGCCTCGATCCTCGGTAAGTACGTCTACCTTGAGGAACAGCCGCTGCCGGTCACCCAGCAGATCCACGCGGATGTCGCCGGCCACGAATCGGACGCCCGCTTCGGTGTCCACCGCGCCGCGGTATTCCTCGGGAATGATGTAGAAGCCATTGGTGGTAAAGGCCCGGCCATTGCCGGAAATGGCCACCCGGCGCCACAGATGCGAATATCCCAGTTCGGCCGAATTCGTATTCCGGTTCCCGAACTCGTAGCTTCCGCTCAACCGGTGTGGTTCGGCCTCGCGCGAGAAAAGCGCAATCGCGCCGCTCATCGCACGATCGCCGAACACCGATGTCGATGCGCCTCTCGACACCTCCACCCGGGAAAGCTGATCGGGCGCAACACGCGTCCAATACACCCACCCGCCGAACGGATCGTTGATCGGAACCCCGTCCCACAGCACCAAAGACCGGCTGGCGCCGCTGGCCCCCACGCCGCGCAACGAAATGCCTTGCGTCGTGGGATGGGCCACAAGGCTCGAGTTCCGCCGGAACAGGCTGAAGCCGGGAACCATGCGCAGCCGGTCGTCTAGGTTGATGCCCGGGATGCGGCGAATCTCCGGCGAACCGAGCACCGAGATCGAAGCCGGCGCCTCGGCCGCGATCTTTTCAACGACGGTGACCGTTGTCCTTACCGGCTCGAGCGTCGCCTGGGACGGCGGCGGCGTCTGCCCCGGCGACGGCATTGCCCAAATTGTCAAAAGCGCGAGGACCCACCACATGCGCATCGCTCCATCCTGCCCCGCGCAATCTCTCCGGCGCCGCGCTAACCACGACTTGGAGATTTGAATCGCTTCCAGGGCTGACCACATTTCGAATCCGGACGGGCTCCACCAGAGCCAGAAACTTCAGGATAGTATAGACGCCTGCTTCGGCCGGCACCTGACGGTCGAAGTTCTGCGAGCGGAACCGGATCCGGGCGCCCCGCTGCGTCAGCTCCCAGCTCAGAAAAGCGCAGCAGTCCACCGCGTGTTCGAACCATTCCAGATGCTGGTCACCCACGTGGGCGTCGAGGTAGATTTCCACCATCGGTTCCTGCTGCTGAGCGAACTCGCGCACCTGCAACTCGCCCGTGTGCGCCGTTGCTTTCCAATCCACGTGGCGCGCGCTCTCCCCGTGGCCATACGGGCGGATCCGGTAGAAGTCATCGCCGCGCCCGCGCGCCTGCGCGAGCATCTCGCCCTCGAGCCCCCGCAGCAGCAACTCGGAAGCCGGATGAGGATCCAGGCACGGATAGACAATCGCTTCCCGGCGCGGAGTGACCCGGACGCGGCGCTCAGTGAAGCCGAATGGGAACTGGGACCGTAGCTCGAAGCTGTTCTCCTTGTACTCGCCGCGACGCGCGAAGTGCACATCCACGGTCTCTTCCACCGTGGTTCCGGCCGGGATCATCGGGAAGTAGATGGCGGAGGAATAGACGCTGCCGCGCGTGCCCGAGACATGAATCGAATAGGACGGCATCCAGCTCTTCTCGTTCTTCAGCTTCATCCGCGCGGGTACATCGCGCCGGGCCGATAAATGCTCCGGGAACACGAGATCGAGTTCCAGCCCCGCCAGCGACAGTCGGCTGAGAAAGTTCGACAGCAGCAGCGTCGCCAGCATGCAGGCCAACAGCAGGAACAGCAGATTGTTCCCGGTGAGAAACGCCAGCGACGCCACGATTGAAATCGTGACGCTGAATCCAACGCCTCCTTTGGTGACGCGCTGGCGCAGCATCCCCTCCATCGATGCTCTCGCCCATCGCATGAATCGCTGCGCGGCCCCGCGGGCAGTCATGCCTAGATTCTTTCACAAGCGCGGATCCCGAACCGGCGCGGCTACAATAGCGAAAGAATGCGCCCACCGATCTCGCGCTTACTCCTGGCCGCAAGCTTTGCAGTCACTGCCTTTGCCGCGAAGAAGCCGGTCACCATCGAAGAAGCGGCCAAGTCTCTGAAGGCCCCGCCGGCGGCGATTTGGGCGCCCGCCGGTGGACGCTTTGCCGCGCGTGCCGGCGACAGCCTGAACCTCTACGACGCGGCGTCCGGTAAGGAAACGAAGCTCCTGGACTTGACAGTGCTCGACGGAAAGGCCAAGCCAGGCCCGGAAGGGCCGTTCGGCTGGATCAACCGCGGCGTCAAGGAGAAAGAGATTCAGTGGCTGCCGGGTGGTGACCGTCTCTTGATTGCTCGCAAAGGCGATCTCTTTCTGGTGAACGCCGCCGATGGCGTCCACCGGCAACTCACGAATACTCCGGCCACCGAGCACGACCCCAAGGTCTCGCCCGACGGCAATCGGATCGCCTTCCAACGGGACCATGACCTCTACGCGATGGATATCGGCTCGGGCAAGACCACTCGGCTTACCCGCGATGGCTCCACCACCCGGACCAACGCCGAACTGGATTGGGTCTATCCCGAGGAACTGGCCATCGAAACCGCCTACTGGTGGTCACCCGACGGACGCCGCCTCGCCTATCTGCAGTTCGACAGCAGCGGTGTGATGGAGTACCCCCACGCGGACCTGACCAAGGTGCGGCCCGTCTACGAACCGGAGCGCTTCCCGCAGGCTGGCACACCCAACCCCGTGGTTCGTCTGGGAGTGGTGGGCGCGGGCGGTGGCAGGACGAAATGGTTCGATCTTCCCGGCGACTCGAGCCATCTCACCGCGCGCGTGACTTGGATGGCCGATTCGAGCGCTTTGGCCGTGCACCGGCTAAATCGCATCCAAAACAAGTTGACGCTTTTTCGTGTGGACGTGAATTCGGGCAAGGCCACGGTCATCCTCGAGGAGTCTGACCCGGCGTGGGTGAATCTGAAAGACGATTTCTATTTTCTCGGCAAGGGCGGGGAACTGGTGTGGGGCAGCGAACGCGAAAATTTCCGCCATCTCTACATGGTGAACACGATGTCCGGACAGGCGCGCGCGATCACCAGCGGCCACTGGGAGGTGACCGATCTGGCGTGTGTGGACGAAGCGTCGCGGCGCATCTACTTCTTGTCCACCGAAGCCGGCCCCCGCGAACGCCAGCTCTACTCCGTCGGGTTCGACGGCGCCGGCAAGCGGCGGTTGTCGCCGAAGGCGGGCACCCACAGCGTAACGTTTTCCCCGGACTGCGGGATGTACCTCGACACCCATTCGAGCATCTCGGAGCCGCCCCGCCGTGCGATCCACAAGGCACACGGCGGCGCCCCGATCGCCGTGATCAGCGAACGCGACTACGGCGTCGCCGGCGAGTTCGAAATCCTGCCCAATGAGTTCGTCGAGTTCAAGGCCAAAGACGGCGACACGTTTCTCGGTAGGATCATCAAGCCCTCGGGCTTCGATCCGTCGCGCAAGTATCCGGCGATCGTTCAAGTCTATGGTGGGCCCCATGCCCAAACGGTCCGCGATCAATGGCGCGGCGCCGATTGGGACCAATATCTCGCCCATAACGGCTACGTCATCTGGCAGATGGATAATCGCGGATCGGCGTTTCGCGGTCACGCCTGGGAAGCACGTGTGAACCGGCGCTTCGGCAAACAGGAACTGGCCGACCAACTCGAAGGCATCGACTATCTGTTGTCGCTCGGATTCGTTGACCCGGACCGCATCGGCATGCAGGGCTGGAGCTACGGCGGCTACATGACGCTCTACAGCCTGCTCAACGCGCCCAGCCGTTTCCGGGCCGGAATTTCCGGCGCGCCGGTGACCGACTGGCGCCACTACGACACCATCTACACGGAACGCTACATGGGCCTTCCTCAGGAAAACGAAGAAGGCTACAAGGCCAGTTCGCCCGTGCACCAGGCGGCCAACCTGAAAGCGAAGCTGATGCTGGCTCACAATTTCGAAGACGACAACGTGCTGTTCCAGCACACATTCCGGATGATGGATGCGCTGCAGAAGGCGGGCAAGCATTTTGACCTCGCGATCTATCCGCAGAAGGCGCACGCGGTGAGTGGCGACCTGCGCCGGCACCTGTACGAGACCATGGCTGCATTCTGGAAACGCGAACTGGCAGGGCCGTGACGGATGCAATCCGGCATCGTGGTTGCAATCCAAACCGGTGACGTCGCCTCGCTCCAACGTCTTTTGGGTGCTGACCCCGCTCTCGCTCGCGCGAGGGTCGACGGCAAACGCACGCTCCTGCATGTGGCAACCGACTGGCCGGGGCACTTTCCCAACGTCCGGGAAACGATCGCGGTGCTGGCGGCCCACGGCGCGGACCTGAACGCGAAGATGCTGGCGGGTCATCATGCCGAGACGCCGCTTCACTGGGCGGCCAGCAGCGACGATCTGGACGCGCTCGATGCCTTGCTCGACCTCGGTGCCGACATTGAGGCGCCCGGCGCGGTGATCGGCGGAGGCACTCCCTTGGCTGACGCCGTGGCGTTTGCAACATGGCGCGCCGCTCGAAGATTGATTGAACGCGGCGCCCGGACGACGATCTGGCAGGCCGCGTCGCTCGGCTTGATGGACCGGCTCGCCAGTCACCTGGCCGCCGACCCGCCCCCGGACGCCCATGCCCTCACCAACGCATTCTGGGGCGCCTGCCATGGCGGGCAGGCTGAGGCGGCGCGGGTTCTGCTGAGCCGCGGCGCCAACCTGAATTGGGTGGGCCACGGTCGCCTTACGCCCCTGGATGCAGCCATCCGCAATGGAGACACGGAACTCGCCGACTGGTTGCGAGCCCATGGCGCCGTCTCCGCCGGGCGCGCAGCGGCCACGTGAACACGCCTACTGCACACGCATCCAATCCCGGCACGCCCACCACAACGTCTCCAACCCAACCGCCCCCTCGGCCGCCTGGAGCGGGAAATCCGGTGGCGTCACCAACTGCATCTCGTCCATGCCCTCCGCCACCGGCAGGTACACCAGTCCCTTCGCTCATAGGCGCCACACGCGCGGTCAATCGGTGGCGCGGGGCGGTACCACATCAAACGGAAATGATGCTTGTCCGGCGTGTCGCTCGGCAGCCGAAGCTTCGGCTTCTGAGCAGCCAACGGCGCCGCGCCGGCCAGATGCATCCAGCTACGTCGGCTATAACGCACGATGCTCGAGGCTAACCTCCGGACCGCGGAGGTCGGGGGCGGGCCAACGGGATCACGATGATACAATTACTCTTCTTATATGCGTATTGCCGTGGCCGGATTGGGTTTTATGGGGTCGACGCATCTCACCGCGCTTCGCAACGTGGAAGGGGCGGAACTGACGGCCGTGGTGAGCGAAGATCCCGACAAGCTCTCCGGCGATCTCACCAAAGTCAGCGGAAACCTCGGGCGTAAGAGTGAAAGGCTCGATTTTTCCGCCGTCCGCAAATATCGCCGGCTGGAGGAAGCGCTCGCGGACCCGATGGTGGAAGCCGTCGACCTTTGCCTGCCTACCTACCTGCATGAGGCTGCGGCCATCGCCGCCCTGGAAGCCGGCAAGCATGTGTTGGTGGAAAAGCCCATGGCTCTCGATGGGGCCGCTTGTGACCGTATGCTCGCCGCCGCCGCGCGGTCCGGCAAGATCCTCATGTGCGCGCAGGTGCTCCGGTTCTGGTCTGACTTTCAACCGCTCATCGAGACCGTCAAGAATGGCCGCCTCGGGCCTGTCCGGTCTGCGCTGTTCCGCCGCCGGTGCGCCGCGCCGCAATGGGGCAAGTGGCTCCAGGATCCGGAAAAGGGTGGTGGGGGCGTGTTCGATCTGCTGATTCACGACGTCGACATGTGCGTCCACTTGTTCGGTGTCCCGGAGGCTGTCTCCGCCACCGGCTACGAAGATTTGAGCGAAGGTCTCGACGTCATCACCGCGCAGTTGCACTACCCTGGCATCGGATCGGTGGTCGTCACCGGCGGCTGGCATCACCCCGCCGCGTATCCGTTCTCGATGGAATACACCGTCAACCTCGATGGCGGCACCTACGAATTTTCCAGCATGGATCGGCCCGTCGCTCTTTACACCGACGGTGGCACCAGGAAGAATGTCGTCAAGCCGGACGTGGATGGATTTCAGGCCGAGATCGAATACTTCGCGAAATGCGCTTCGGCTGGCATCCAGCCCGCCAGGTGCGATCCCAATGAGTCCGCGGCTGCGGTAAAGTTGACTCGCCTGATGGTGGAGGCCAGAACGCGGAACGGAGAAAAGATGCCATGTCAGATCTGAGGCCGCTCGAGCCTGGAGTGATGTTCTGGGCCGGACGCGATCCGCGCGAGACCGTAAACGAGGTCGCCGGCCTCGGCGTCCGCTGCGGTCAATTGCTGATCCCAGGGCACGTGCCGGCGGACCTGCGCGCCGCCGCTGAATGGAAGGGCGCCTTGGATGCCCGCGAGTTCCGGCTGGTCACTTTGTTCGCCGCCTACAATGGCGAGGACTACACCGATGCCGCCTCCATCCAGGCAACCGTGGGCTGGATTCCAAAGTCCACCCGCGCCGAGCGGCTTCGCCGCACCTTCGAGCTCAGCGATTTCGGATGCGTGCTCGGCGCCCCCTCCATCGGCCTCCACGTGGGATTCGTCCCCGAGGATCGCACCGATCCCGATTATGCCGCCGTGCGCGAGGTGACGCGTCTGGTCTGTGACTACGTCAAAGTTCAAAAACGGGCAGACATTTGCTTCTCGAAACCGCCAGGAGCCGCCTGGCGTGTTACTCAGGAGTTCTTTCGCGACGCCGATCATGAGAACTGCGACCACCTCGACCCCGCCAACATGACCATGTACGGCACGGGTGACCCTACGTGATGGCGCTTGCCGTCCTCGCTCCGCATCGTGTGGTCTCCGTACACGCTGGGCGACGGCACTTGGCCCAAGCCTGGCGATCCGCGCGGGCTGGGCGGCGAAGAACCTCGGCAAAGGCGATGTCGGAATCGAACGCTTTGTGGCCAACTCCGCGAAGTTGGATACCGTGGCCCGCTGAATGTCGAACGTGAGATTCGATCACGCTCAACAGTTGATCGACATTCGCGCGGCCGTCGAACTCTTGAACCGGCTCACAGCCTGAAACGCATGGGACTCGAAGCACGCTGCCGCGCACACTACGGAAAAAAAGTCTCCGAAGGGAAGGCGACTCTCGAATCGGACGTGCTTGCCTTCCGGGGCGATTTCCGCGTGTCCATCTCATTTGCCGACATGAAGAAGGTGGAGGCCAAGGGCGCCGACCTTCACGTCGAGACTACGGCTGGTTTGCTGGTGCTCGAGATCGGCCCCGCCGCGCCGCAGTGGGAACACAAGATCGTCCACGCCCCGAACCGGATCGAAAAGCTGGGTGTGAAGGAAGGTATCCGCGTGACCGTGTATGGCGCCTTCGACGATGCCTTTCTGAGCGAACTCCGTGCCGCCGGGGCGGACCTGGAGGCCCAGCCAAGGAAAGATTCCGATATCGTCCTTGTTTCGGCCGACAACGTCGGACACCTGGCCAGCGTATCCCGTGCCTCCCAGGACGTTGCCGGGCGCGGCGCTTTGTGGATCGTCTACCCCAAGGGCCAGCGGGCCATTACGCAAAGCGACGTCATGGCGTCGGGCAAGGGCGCCGGGATGGTGGATGTGAAGGTCGCCAGTTTTTCTCCCACCCACACGGCGCTCAAGTTCGTGGTGCCGGTGCATCGCCGGACCAAATAGCCGCTCCTATTTGCGACGGATGCCGCTTGGAATCTTGCGCGGGTCCCGGACCGGGTATTGCAGGCTCCAGACCTTTGGGCACATCTTTCTGATACGCGTCGATCAACTCCCGAAGTCTGGCTACCACCGATGCGCCTGGGCCACGTTGCTGGACTCGCGGCGTCCGCGTTCACGTCGTACAACTCCGGTTGCTCCAGAGTCTTCTCACGCGAAGCCACATGAAGCTTCCACTTGCCGTCGCGGATAGTGGTCACGCGATCCAGGTACACCCAGAAAAACGGTTCGCGACGCGCAAACTCGCCCTGCCCGGTGAGCACATGCGTGATGTCCTGCCCGTCGTAGACGCGATCGTCCGGCATCCGCGTTCCGGCCGCGCGGGCGAGCGTCGGAAAAATGTCGCAGGCGATCGCCGGCTCGTCCGCCACACGGCCCTCGGGAATCCTGCCCGGCCATGCCGCGATCATCGGCACCCGCACGCCGCTCGTAGGCGTCGCGGATGCGTCCGCGCAGCCGCCCGTCTGGCCGCCAGGCGCCATCGGGCCGTTGTCGCTCGAGAAGAATACCAGAGTGTTGTCGCGCACACCGGCATCGTCGAGGGCTCGCAGCAGCAGGCCGGTTTGTTGGTCCATGTGCTCGATCGCGTCGTCATAGAGGGCCCGGCCCGGCGTTCGGGCATGGGGCGGCAGGTTCAGCGGCGGATGCGGAATGGTGTGCGAGAAATAAAGGAAAAATGGCTCTGCGCGATTGCCTTTGGATGTGCGGCGCACGAATTCGATCGCCTCTTCGGTGTAACGCTCTGTGACGGTTTCCACTTTGGATCCCGCCAGGTCATCCACGATTCGATTGTCGCGATACAGGTGCGCCGGCGGCCATGTCCATGGAGTAGGGAATTCCGAGGTAGTGTTCAAGCCATGGTCCAACGGCAGGTAGGGCGACTTGTCTCCCAGATGCCATTTGCCGATGGCCTGTGTGCGGTAGCCGGCCTGGCGCAGAAGGGTCCCGGAGCGTGATCTCATCGGGCGGCAGGCCGGACGGGCTGTCGGGACGCAGCACTGTCCACGATGCCTGCGCGAAATGGCTGGCGTCCTGTAAGGGCAGCCCCGCCCGCGACGGGCTGCAGACAGTATGTGCAACGTAGAACTGCGTGAACCGGACGCCGCGGCGGGCAAGCGAATCGATGGCCGGTGTCCGCAACCGGCGGGATCTCGTAGCACGACAGATCCTGATAGGCGAGATTGTCCGCCCAGATCCACGATATTGGGCGGCCGAGCTCAGCCTGCGAAGCGGCCACCGGCAGCAGAGAGAAGGCTCTTCGCGCTTCATCATGGCGCAAGTCCCGGACTTCACGGGGCCTGTTCGATGACTGTCCCACCGGGCCCGAATAAGGTCCGATGGGGCCCGTATGCGCCAGCTTCTCGTTTAGCCAGGCCACCATCTCCGCCTCCCAATTGCGACGTCCGGAATCGTGTGCCAGAGTGATCGCGGGCGGCAGGCTGCCCTTCCGATCACGATGAGGTCACTCGCGTCTTACTTCCTGCATGCGATTTGAAAATGAGGGATTGGGACAGGGGAACGCCGATTGGTCGGCGTCGCCGTGGATGAACAGAAACGGCGGAGCGTCCAGGCGGATGTGCATCGCGGGCGAAGTGTCCGCCAACGCCGCCGCCGCGCCCTTGGCTTCGATACTGGCTCCAGAAACGCCAGCACGCTTTCCGAAAGTGTTGCCGCTTCCCGGAAGTCACTGGGCCACCCAGCGTCAATACTACTGCCTGTACTGCCGCGCTCGTCCGGTCCACCGGATCTCGGCTCTTGAGCGGATGCCCGTCGAGGATTCCCGCCATGTTGCTCAGGTAGCCGCCGGCCGCTTCCGTCAACGCAATCCGCTTCGATCCACACTCCACCGCGTTGTAGGACGAACCGGATCGCGCGTTGCACGTCTTCCACCGCCGCCGGGTACGGATTGCGTGGCGCCAGACGGTAGTTGATCGCAAATACCGGGCCGCCGGCGCTGGGAAACCGGGCGGGCGGTCATGCCGAAATGCCTCGGACGGGAATCCGCCGCCGGAATGCGGGGACGATGGCGGATAGTTCGAACGCCTGGCGGCCAGTTTGTTGGAAGCCTGTCGCCTGCCTCGCCGTACACGATTCTGTGGCCTGGTCATTTCAGCCGCGGCCGCCAGCGCTGCTATCGCCACGGCCTACCGCGCGATCATCTAACGGTAAGTGGCTGCCTTCTGCCTGCCCGGCAGGATAGCCCGGTGCTTCCATCACTTCCCGCATCTGCAGGCGGATGTGGCGTCACGCTATATGGCCCGCAATCAGCAGTAGCCACGATAGGCGTCAATGGCGCCGAATAGTGATGCTTGGAAAGCCTGCGCGCAAATCCACCTATGGTCTCTGGCGTATTCGATCGTGCGATCCCGCCATTGCTTGAACTCGGCGATCAGGGCTTCGCGCGTCTTCCAGCGCAACGATGGCTTCAGCGGCTCTGGGGCTTGGGCCTTTGGCTGCGGTCGGTGAAGCTTCTGCGCGATGGCCTCGTCTTCACTTCGCCTGGCGCTGGCGGCGGCTGTCGGCGACCTTCGTGGTCAACTTGAAAATCTCTCCAGTCCTCACTCGAGCGCGATGTGCTCGGCGATCTCGGCGATGGACCATCGTTCCGGCGTTGGCCGGAATCTCCACCGCTCGTCGGCAGGCTTGACGTCACGATGTCGAGAAACTGTTTGCGCGTGGCGTGAAGGTGGCGCTCATCGCCCGGTCCCGCTCACCCTGCGAGGATCCGCCATCGCGGCGGGTGGCGCGATGGCCGCCAGTGCCCCAGCCAGTAGCGGAATTGTCAGTAGTCGTCGCATGAATATCTCCCGTTGTGCAGCCGGCCATCAGGCAAACACCTCGTGAGAGTATGCCGCTAAGGTCTTGAATCAGGCTGTTTCCTCTAAATGTTACCCGATCTGTCGACGATAGAAGTACAGTCGCCGCCGTAGGGCATGATTCGACGGCGATACTTCAATACCATGGCTTCGCAGACTAGCATTCCGGCCTCTTCTGGTAACGCCCCGGCGCAACTCGGTTTGGGCGTTGGCAACGTAGATCCGGCGTCAGCCGCCGGCTCACTGGGAGAAACGATCAGCAACGCCCCCGTGAACCAACTGCCCGGCCTTGTGGAAGGGTTCCTCGACGCCTCGGCGGGGGGATGGGAGAGCCACACAGAGCGCCAACCCTCGGTGCTGATTCTGGACGATCTCGACATCAACCGCGCCTGCTGCGGCGATGCTGAAGATCGCCCTCTACAAGGTCCGAAGCCAAACGCGCCTCGGGAAGCCCTGCAGATCCTTTGAGCGCGAGACCGTCGACTTGCTCATCCCGACCTCATGATGCCCGAGATGAGCTGGGCTCGAGTTCTGTCAACGAATCAAAGCCAATCGCAAGACGCAACTGGTCCCCATCCTGATGCTCACCAGCGTCCAGGGAATCGAGAACGAAATCGCCGATCTCGTCCGGGGCCGATGAGTTCTCACTCAAGCCGCTCCACCCCGAGGTGGTACGCACCCGGATCCGTGCGATGCTCCGGAACAAAGCCGCGGTGGATTCGTTTCGTGAAGCCGAAACCATTTTGTTCGCGCTCGCGCGCGGTGGAAAAGCGGGACAAATACACCGGTGACCATCGCGACCGTCTGGCCCGCCGCGTCACCTGGGCACTGCTCTCGGGTTGCCGCGTCCTCAACTGATCGCGCTGCACCGCGGTGGGTACATGCACGACATCGGCAGCGTGCGTGCCGGACGGCCATCCTGTTCAAGAAGGGGCCGCTCACCGAGGAAGAGTGGTCATCATGCGCGCCCACACCCACCGCGCAGCAAGAGATCTGCAAGCCGATGAAGACCCTTGCTCCGGTCTGTCCATCATCCGCAATCACCATGAGCGCTGGGACGGCAGTGGATATCCTGACGGGATGAAGGGGAGGAGATTCCGCTCATGGCCCGAATCCCTCCAGATCGCCGATATCTACGACGTGCTCACCACCGCGCGGCCCGCTGCCGGCGCTCACTCAGGAAGAAGCCCTGCAGATCATGGACGACGAGGTCCGGCGCGGCTTAGTGATCCGGAACTGGTTCCTCCTTTCACGCAATGCATTCAGAAGAGCCAGGTTGAGGAAGTGGCGCGTGGAAGCGCAAGTTCAACCAGTCGCTCGACAACATGCGCCGCGAAGTCGGCAGAAGCCCCGTCCCCGCCTCGTAAGGCTCCGGCGCGATCGCAAGAGCTGCTATCGTAAGAGCCACGATGCGCCGTCGCGACCTTTTGCCAACTCTCCTGGCCGCCTGCTCTCTGCGCGCCCAGCCAACGGAACGCATCCAGTACCCCGATTACACACGCGCCCCGCCGACTACCTGCGTGGGCCTTGGCCCCTCGATGCCTACCCGCCGCGCAGCGAGGCGCTTCCTTCTGACCACGCCGGCCGCGATCGCGGAGCGGCAGCGCTGGGTCACCGGGACTTTCGGCAATCTGTCGGCGGCCAGCCTGCCGACCCACGAACCCCGCGTCACCGGCCGGTTCGGCGCGAACGCTACCGCGTCGAGAACGTGGTCTACGAGTCCAGGCCTCGGTCTTCATCCCCGCCAATCTCTATAAGCAAACTTCCAAAATCCGGTCGCCCGCCCTATCCGGCCGTTCTGTTTCAGATGGGCCACTCGCTCAACGGCAAGCGTCACCGCTGTATCAGTACTCGCTGCCAGGGTCTCGCGCAACTGGGCTTTCTCGTGCTGGCGTTCGATCCCATGGGCCAGGGCGAACGGACCTACTATCTCCAAGTCCGCAGCGAACCACCCGGCTCGCCTCCGCCGACGATGAACATCTCCTTCCCGGCAAACAGTTGATTCTCACCGGCGATACCAGCACACGGCTCCAGACCTGGGATGCGGTCCGTAGCCTCGACTACCTCGCCGCCCATCCTCTGGCCGACCCCGCCCGCCTCGCCTCAACCGGCAACTCCGGCGGAGGCACTCTCACCATGCTCCTGGCGGCGGTGGATTCGCGGCTGGCCTGCGCGGCGCCCGTTTGCCCGAATACGGAAAATCTCGCCTGCGAAAACTACAATCCGCCCGGCTCCACCGACGATGCCGAGCAGGACTTTCTCGCCTCGGGGCCGCTCGGGTTCGATCGTTGGGACACTCTGTATCCGCTCGCGCCGAAGCCGCTGCTCATCCTCGTCAGCGGCAAGGATTCCTTCGGCACCTATTCGCCGCGGTATCTCGAAAGCGGCCGGGAAGAATTCTCGAGGCTCGCGCGCGTCTACGAAATCCTGGGCCGCCGCGATCATTTGGCTTGGGGCGAATCCCCGCTGCCCCACGGGCTCTCCTACGACATGCGCATGGCCGTGTACCAATGGTTCCGCCGCCACTTGCAGTCGATCGAAGAACCGTTGGCCGCGGAACCGCCCGTGAAGGCCGAACCCGACGATGTGCTCTACGCCTCACCCACCGGAAACGTGGTCCGCGATTTCGGCGGGCTGACACCGCGCGCCATCGCGCAGCGCAACGCCGCCGCGATTGCGACCCCGCCGGCGCCTGAGACCGCTGCCTTGACCGCCGCCTTGGGCATCGACGCTCCGGCGCGCCCTGGCCACCAGAACATCATCGGAGAGACGGTCTCCCGGGGTGTCCGGATTCGCGCCCTCGATATTCCCTCCGCCCGGGGTGTGTCGGTGCCGGCGTGGGAGTTTCTGCCGGGTGAGGGCGAGGCGCGCGGCACCATGCTGCTGGTCGAACCCGGCGGGCGCAATGCATCCTGGAACGAAGACGGTCTGTGCCAGGAGTTGGCGCGGCAGGGCTCGCGGGTGATCGCCACCGACGTGCGCGGCGTGGGCGATCTGCGTCCGGAGTTTCCGCGCCAATCGCCCGGTCACGCCGCCTTCCATCAGCGCGAGGAAGCGTTCGCCTGGGCGTCGCTCATGCTCGGCAAGCCGCTCCTCGGCCAACGCGTGTCGGACCTGCTCGCCGTGCGCCGTGCCGCCGCGCCCGATGGAGCGATCCTGGCCGCGCGCGGCACGATGACCGTACCGGCGCTTTTTGCGGCGCTGCTCGATCCCTCCATCTCCGCTCTCGCCCTTTCCGCCGGGATCGATTCCTACCGGGAACTGCTCGCCAGCGACGAATTTCCCGCTCCTCTGGCCAACGTTCTGTTCGGCGTGCTGCGAGTGGCCGACCTCCCGCAACTGCGATCCGCCATCCAAGCGCGCGGTGTGTCTGTCCGGGAACTGGCCCGATGGGACGCCGAATCGCTCCTTCGCGTTTGACTCTACAAAAAGGCTCCTGCCCCTTGCCCGCGATAAACTGAACCAATGTCTGGAAAATACGCCCCGTTGCGGACATCGCGGTGAACAAGCTCCGCATCACACACCTCATCGAGAAGAAGCGGCAAGGCGAAAAGCTGACGATGCTCACCGCCTACGACGCCACGATGGCGCGGCTGATGGATCGCGCCGGTATCGACATGCTGCTGGTCGGAGACTCGCTCGGGATGGTCATCCTCGGTCACGACACCACCCTGCCGGTGACCATGGACGCCGCCGTACACCACACGCGAGCCGTCGCCAACGGCGCCCGTAGCGCCCTCGTTGTCGGGGACATGCCTTTCCTCAGTTATCAGGCAAGCATGGAGCAGGCCGTCACCAACGCCGGACGCCTCATGCGCGAAGGCGGCGCCGGCGCGGTTAAGGTGGAAGGCCGCGAGTTCGATGCCGTACGCCGGCTCACCTCGATCGGCATCCCCGTGATGGGCCATCTCGGCATGACGCCGCAGGCCGTGCATCAAATCGGCGGATTCCGCCGCGTCGCGAAAAAACCCGGGGAGGCCGAGCGCCTCGTCGAGGATGCCCAGGCCCTCGAGGCTGCGGGCGCATTTGCCGTGGTGCTCGAGATGATTCCATCCGAAGTGGCTCGTGCCGTTACCGCCGCCATTGCCATTCCCACCATCGGCATCGGCGCCGGCCCGCATTGCGACGGCCAGGTGCTCGTCAGCTACGATGCGTTCGGATTGTTCGACGAGTTCGTACCCTCGTTCGTCAAGCGCTATGCCGAACTCGGCCAGGCCATTACCGAGGCGACGGCGCGCTACGTCGACGAAGTCCGCAAAGGACAGTTTCCGGAGAATCGATGAGCTGCCGCACCGTGGGCACCATCGCCGATCTGCGAAGGCATCTGGCGCGCGCCCGGGGCGAGAATCAGGAGATCGGCCTGGTGCCCACCATGGGTGCCATGCATCGCGGGCACGCGGCTTTGATCGAACGCGCGCGCGATGAGTGCGGCGTCGTTGCCGTTTCGCTGTTCGTCAATCCCACCCAGTTTGACCGCAAGGACGACTTTGACCGCTACGCCCGCGGCCTTCCCGCTGACCACGCTCTCTGTGACGAATTGGGCGCCGATTTCCTCTTCGCTCCATCCGTCGAGGAGATGTACCCGCGGCCCGGCTGCGTCCACGTCGACCCCGGCAAGCTGGCCGATCACCTCTGCGGCGCGTTCCGGCCCGGCCACTTCCGCGGCGTGGCCACCGTCGTCGCCAAGCTGTTCCACATCGTCCAGCCCAGCCGCGCCTATTTCGGACGCAAGGACGGGCAACAATTGGCGATCATCGAGCGCATGGTGGCGGACCTCGACATACCCGTCGGCATCGTGCCCGTGGACACCGTACGCGAACCCAGCGGGTTGGCTCTGAGCTCCCGCAACGAACGGCTCTCGCCCGAAGGGCGCCGTTCAGCCGCCGTGCTGTATCGCGCTCTGTGCGCGGCGCGCGACTCACTCGAGCGCGGGAGCCTCGCCGCCGTGGAAGCCCTCGCCGCCGCGCAGCCCATCCTCGGCGCCGAGCCGGGCGTCAAAGTGGAGTACTTCGAGATCGTTGATCGCGCTGACTTGCAGCCCGTGGCGGCGATCGAAGGCCCGGTTATGATCGCGATCGCCGCGTGGGTGGATGGCACCCGGCTGATCGACAACGTCACTTATGGCTAAACGGATCCTCCTCGCCGCCGCCGCGATTGCCGTTGTGCTCGCGGGCGTCGCCTTCGTGTTCGGGCTGCGCTGGGCCGGGCAATACGCCGTCCGCCGCACGGCGGACCCGGCTGCCGTCGTCCGCGAAATCCGCGCGCTCCAGGAACTGATCTCGGTAAAGTTCCGCGTGCAAAAAGTGGTCGGCTTGGAGGAGTTGAAGTTTCCAGTTGGGGCGGAGAAGCTCCTGCTGATCGTGCAGGCCGATGTATTGGCCGGCATCGATCTGGGCGAACTGAAGGAAAGCGACGTGACCCGCAAGGGCGATCTCGTGGTGGTGCGCCTCCCGGATCCGAAGATTCTGCACGTGGTGGTCGACGAAAAGGCCACCCGCGTGTGGGACCGCCAGGTGACGTGGTGGACACCCTGGGTGCCCTATAACAACGACCTCGAACGGCAGGCGCGGCTCGCCGCCGACAAGGCGATTCGCGAGGCCGCCCTCGACATGGATATACTCGGCGAGGCGCGGCGCAACGCGGAACGCACCATCCGGGCTCTGCTGCGCGCGATGGGGATCGAGGCCGTGGCCGGAAAGTCCTGACACCATGACATCATCCTCAATCGTCTTGCTGCTCTCCCTGGCCGCGTTGCCCCTGGTCTCGGCGCAGACCAAGAGCGGCAAGAAGAGCACGCCTCCGCCCATTGTGCCGACGGCGAAAGAGAAGGCGGCCGTGCTCGAAAAGACGCAGCGGATCGAAGCGATCCTGGAGGGCCTGCGCAATGCCGATCCGGCCGCCGCCGCCGATGTCGCCATCTACGCCAAGGCCGGCCGCTGGCTGGAGGAGTTCCCCGACACTTACTTTACGCAGGAAGGCATCGCCCAGGCGCTGACGGCCCTCGACGAGGGCTTCGCCCGCGCCGTCGAATTGAAAGCGGGACGCGCGCCTTGGGTTCAGGCCAAGGGCCGAAAGATCCTCGCCTTTCGTTCGGACCTCGATGGCTCGCTGCAACCCTACGGAGTGAGCGTGCCGGAGTCCTACGATGGATCGCGCCCGGTTCGTTTGTACGTCTGGCTGCATGGCCGCTCGCCGCGCCTCACCGAAGCGAGCTTTCTCGCCAGCTACCCCAAGCCCGTCAATCCCAAAGGCACCGCCTACACCGCCGATATCGGACAGATCCAGATCGACGTCTACGGCCGCTGGAACAATGCGAATCACTGGGCGGGCGAAGTGGACGTGTTCGAAGCCATTGAGGCGGTGAAGAAACGCTACCGGATCGACGAAAAGCGCATTCTGTTGCGCGGGTTTTCCATGGGCGGCGCCGGCGCGTGGCATATCGCGCTGCACCATCCGGATCGCTTCGCCGCCGCCGAGATCGGCGCCGGAACCTGGCCGCGCCGTTCGTCGATGCCCGGGTTCCCGCACTATCAAGAGGCGGTGCTGCGCATTTGGGAAAACATCAACGATTGGGCCTTGAACGCGTTCAACATCCCGATCGCGGGCCATGACGGCGATAGCGATACGCAAGTGGCTTCGATTCCTCCGCCGCCCCCCGGGACGCCCTCACGCGGGCAGCTCGAATCATCGATAAAGATTCGCGAGCAATTGGCCAAGGAGGGATTCCCCAGCACCGGCGATCCCTTCGACATGGCCGCCAAGGGTACGCCCTCAGTGTTCTTCATCTCTGAAAACACCGGCCACGGTGTCAGCCCGCTGGTGCGCGGCAAGCTCGACGCATTCCTCAAGCACTGGGGTGACCGTGGTATTCAATCGCCGGACCGTGTGAAGTTCCTCACCTACACTACGCGCTACAACCGCGCGCACTGGGTTTCCATCGAAGAGATGGATCGCCACTACGAGCGCGCCGATGTGGACGCCCGCCGGTTGGATGGCGGCGCGCGCTATGAGGTGACGACCCGGAATGTGGCGCGGCTGTCGCTGCGTGAAACCGGGCGCGCGAAGTCGGTCCGGATCGATGGACGCGCGATCAAGGTGAAGGCCTCGCCCGCGATCGTGCTGGAAAAGCGGAATGGCGTTTGGGAGGAGGAAGGACCGCCTCGCCCCACGCTCGTCGCCGTACTTCGCAAATCGCACGGGCTGTCAGGCCCGATTGACGACGCCTTTCTCGATCCGTTCCTGCTCGTCCGGCCCACGGGACGGGCCTGGAACGAGGCCGCGAATCAACAGGCGCTCCGCATACTGGCCCGGTTCGATACTCGCTATGCGCGCTGGTATCGCGCTCATCCCCGCGTCAAGGATGACACCGCTGTCACGCAGGCGGATTTGGCCCGCTACAACGTGGTGCTGTTCGGCGACCCCGGCAGCAATCAGTGGATCGCGCGTCTCCAAGCGCAATTGCCGCTGCAATGGTCCCGCACGTCGATCCGCATCGGCCCGAACGCATACCCGGCCGCCGATCATCTGCCTCTGATGATCTACCCGAATCCCGCCGCACCCGGACGCTACGTCGTGCTCAACTCCGGCCTCACCATCGACGATGGCGAATACCCGCGCGACTACAGCATGCCCCGCTACGGGGACTTCGCCGTGGTGAAGACCAACTCTGCCGTGGACCTGCCGCCGCCGGTCGAAGCCGGGTTGTTCGACGAATTCTGGCGCGTCCCGTAGACTTGTGTGGCGATGGCCCCGCGCGTGTAGCATAGAAGAAAATGCGCGCAACGTGGTTCGTGCTCGCGGCCGCTCTTCCCGCCTTTGGACAGAGCGAGCAGGCCCTCAAGGCATTCTTCGAGGGTAAACAGGTCCGCGTGAAGATCGATATGCCCGCCACGCACGACGGCGTCGATGTAACGCCCGGCAGAACGCCCGCGATCGATTTCAGGAGCTACTCCCAGCGTGTCAAGAACGCAGGCACGGCCTTGCGCAACGGCGATTCCGTCATGGTGACGCTCGTGCGCGTCAAGTCGAAGAACATCGAGTTCCAGTTGGGCGGCGGCGGCTATGGCACCGCCGGCGATGAGTCGGCCTCGGTGAGCCTGCCCAGCGTGAGCAAGAGCCGGCGCGAAAGCGATCTCGAAAAGTCGCTCAAGACGGAGAAAGATCCCAAGCAGCGCGACGCGATGAGCCGCGAGCTCTCCCGGTTGAAGGATTCCCGGCAACGCGAGGAAACGTACCGGCGCGCTGAGCAGACCCGCCTCACTGAGATGAAGAAGATCCAGATCCGCGAAAAGGCGCTTCAGGCCGGGTCTCGCTTCAATATCTGGTTTCCTTCGGATCGCTTGAAAGAAGCCGTGCCGGATCCGCCGGAGTTGATGGCGATGCTTGCCGAATATGTCGAGTTCGACGCTGCCGGAGACCGCTCCGCTCCCGCCCAAAGATTGGAATCCTCCCCCGGGATCGACCCGCCGGATCGGCTCCTGCTGACCGTCGTCAAGCGCGGTCAAACCCGCGGAACGGTGCATGAGCGCCTCGGCAAACCCGAAGCCGTGCGGGATCGCCAGGAGGGCTCTCTCACTGTCCACGAAGAGCGGTTCCTCACACCCGACGAGATTGTCGAAGTCGAGTTCATCAACGACGTCGTGGTCCGTTACAGGATCACGTCGCGCTAGGCGGCGATACCGCTTTAGCGATTGCGCCAGCGATTGGCGAGCTGATCCAATTTGTCCTGCATACTGGGCGCCGGACGAGCCTCCTGCCGCGGCTTGCCCCCGCCCCGCGGCTGTGGCTTTTCCCCTTTGGTGAGGGCCTTCATCGAAAGCGCAATCCGCTTCGTCTTGGCGTCGGCCGACAACACCTGCACCTTTACGATCTGGCCAACCTTCACCACTTCGGACGCGTCCGCCACGTAGCGGTTTGCGAGCTCACTCACATGCACCAGGCCGTCCTGATGCACGCCGACATCGACGAAGGCGCCGAAGCGCGTGACGTTGGTCACCACGCCCTCGAGCGTCATTCCAGGCTGGAGATCCGAGATCTCCTTCATATCCTCCCGGAAGTTGGGCGCGACGAATTGGCTGCGCGGATCGCGGCCCGGCTTTCGCAACTCGTCCACGATGTCGCGCCAGGTGAACACGCCGATCGACTTCGAATCGGCGCCCTTGGCCGCCACCCTCTCCACCAGCTCCGGCTGCCGGATCAAGTCGTCGATCGACACCCCGAGCCCCGCCGCCGCCTCCTCCACCGCCGCGTAGGACTCCGGATGGACCCCCGTCATGTCGAGCGGATTGTCGCCACCGCGGATCCGCAGGAATCCGGCTGCCTGCTCGAACGTCTTCGGACCCACCCCCGGCACGGCCATCAGTTGCATCCGGGACTGGAATCTTCCGTTTTCATTCCGGAATTCGACGATCTTCAGTGCGGTTCGTTCATTCACACCCGCCACGTAGCGAAGCAGCGCCCACGACGCCGTGTTCAGATCCACGCCCACCCGGTTCACGCAGCTCTCGACCGTGGCTTCGAGCGATTGATGGAGCTGCCGTTGATCCACGTCATGCTGGTACTGCCCGACACCGATCGCCTTCGGGTCGATCTTCACCAGTTCCGCCAGCGGGTCTTGCAGCCGGCGGCCGATCGAGATCGCGCCGCGCACGGTGAGGTCCAGATCGGGGAACTCCTTGCGGGCAATGTCGGACGCGGAATAGACGGACGCGCCGGATTCGCTCACCACCACCGGGAAAACGCCCGACAGGCCTGACTCACGCAACATCTGGCGCACGAATGCATCGGTTTCGCGCGAAGCCGTCCCGTTGCCGATCGCGATCGCCTTCACGTCATGCCGCTCGATCATCTCCTTGACGATGCGCGAGGCGCCGGCGATGTCCTTCTTCGGTTCATGCGGATAAATCACCGAGTGTTCGAGAAATTTTCCCGTCTCGTCGATCACCGCCAGCTTGCAGCCGGTGCGCAGCCCCGGGTCAACGGCCAGTACGTTGAGTTGCCCCGCCGGCGGCGCCAGCATCAGGTTCTCCAGATTCTCACGGAACACCTTGATGGCCTCGGCGTCGGACCGCTGCTTCAACTCCATGCGGACCTCGGTTTGGATCGACGTATTCAACAGCCGCTTCCATGCGTCTTCGATGGCCGTCAGCAGTTGCGGAGTCCAGTCGCCCTGTTCGCGATGGATGGCGAGCCGCAGGTGTTGCACGGGCCGTTCCGGATCGAGCTCAATGGAGAAGTACAGGATGCTCGACGATTCGCCGCGCCGGATAGCCAACATGCGGTGCGAAGGGATGGCCTTGGCAGGCTCGCGATAGTCGTAGTAGAGCTTGAACTTCTCGTCCGGATCCTGCGCGTCCATGGCCTTGCGGCTGGCGACGATTCCTTCGTCGAGCATCATCTGCCGGAGCGCTTTCCGGAAGTCCGCATTCTCGCTGATCCACTCGGCGACGATGTGGCGCGCGCCTTCGAGCGCATCTTCCGCGGTGGCTACTTCTTTTTCTGGATCCACCAGTGACGCCGCCAACTGCTCCAGGGACTGCTCGCCCGCGGTCTGGTTCCAGATGTAGAGCGCGAGCGGCTCCAGGCCCTTTTCGCGCGCGATCGTGGCCTTGGTCCGCCGTTTCGGCTTGTAGGGCAGGTAGAGATCCTCGAGTTCGGTGCGCTGCATCGTGGCTTCGATGCGTGCTTTCAGCTCCGGAGTGAGTTTCCCTTGTTCCTCGATCGAGGCCAGGATCGTCTTTCTCCGGTCTTCGAGCTCGCGGAAGTAGGCCAGCTTTTCCTGGATGTCCCGAATCTGCACTTCGTCGAGGTTTCCCGTGGCCTCCTTTCGGTAGCGCGCGATGAAGGGGACGGTGCCGCCTTCGTCGAGCAGCCCGATGGTGGCGATCAACGCCTGCATCGTGATCTTCAGTTCATTGCAAATGTGGAGAAGAATCTCCGTGCCGAGGGGAGAGGAGGGTGAACTCATGCGAGAGGGTAACTCGAACAGGATCGCACACCTGCCGGTCTGGTTGTAGCTGGAGACTCGCGGTGAGACCCAAACGGGCTCTTCCTAAGGAATCAGCGCTTCCAATCCGGCGGCGTGGTACTTCTTTGACGGTTTTCGGGTGCAGCAGCCTCGCCTCGCCTCCACAACGGTCAGGCGGGGCAGCCTAGGCATGGACTTCGACGGCGGTAGTCAAGATTACTTGCCGAAGGGCCGTGGAACGCTCTTCCTCGGAGAGCGTTTCCAGAAAGAGCTCGATTGCTTCCCGGACATTAGCCAAGGCCTCCTCAACGGTTTGGCCCTGGGAATGGTATCCCTTCAGTCCCGGACACCACGCATAGCATCCATCGTCGTCCTGTTCGATCACGACACTGACCTTGCGCTTCATTCCTATATTTTTGGTCCCATGATTGTGTGACACTCGGGTTCGATCGACCATGTGGCATCCCACGGACAGTCCACTCAAGGATGAGCCACCACAATCAGAGTCCGCGCCCGCCGCAACGTGCACTCCAGCGCCTGACGCAAATTCTCCGGATCGAGCGCCGCGAAGCTTTCGTCGAGCACCACCAGTTCCGGATTCTGTAGCAACGCGCGCGCCAGGAACAGCCGGCTCCGTTCGCCTTGCGACAACTGCCAGCCCGTCTCGCCTACCATCTGAAACAGCCCGCCGGGCATCCGTTCGAGTAACGCCCCCAGACCCAACTCCTCGCACACTGCCGCCGCCTCGCGCAGATCCGCTTCTCCCGCGGGCCACCCGCGGCCCATCAGTAAGTTGAATCCGAACGTATTGCCAAGAACGTGATTGTCGTGATACTGAGGCGCTGCCGCGATTCGCCTCCGCCACTGCCTTGCGCCGAGCGTGTGCAGGTCCAGGCCGCCGGCCAGCAGCAATCCACGCGACGGCGCGCGCAAGCCGGAGAGGACCGAAACCAGCGTCGACTTTCCCCCGCCCGATGGCCCCTCGACCAGCAGCCAGTCGCCCTCATCCACCTCGAGGTTGACGTTCGCCAGCACCGTGCGCCCGTTCTCATATTCAAAGCCGATCTCGCGCGCCGAGAGTACGCGCCCGGCTTCCGCCGGATTTTCGGCGGGCGCCACGGCAGCCGGCTCGCGGCGTGCGGACGCCTGAAACAGATCCGCGACGCAACGCCAGGATATGCCCGCGCCGCTCAGTTGCGCCAAGCCGCCGGAGAGCCGCCGAAACGCCTGCCAGGCGATGATCACCGCGCCCAGCGCGATGGCCAGCTTGGCCGTGGAAGGCTGCGCGGAAAGGAACTCTGGCGCCAGCGCGATCAGGCTGGTGACCAGATATCCGCGCGGTACGCCGCCCATCATGCGCGCGTGGACGCCATCCATGGCGCGGGAAAGGTCAAGATAGCGCGCCATGGCACGGTCCTCTTCGGTGTGCCTTTGCGACGGCGGCTGTTGCGCCAGCCGTGTCCGGTGGCCGGTCATCGATTCAACCAGATCGCCGGTCATGCGGAGTCTCGCGGCGGTCCATTCCCCACGCAGGCGGTAGTAGCGGCGCGCGAGCAGGAACGCGATGCCGATCCATGCCACCAGGACCCCTGCTTCCAACAGATCGCCCGCGCCGATGGCGAGTGCCGCCAGGCTCAGCAACATCTCGAGCAGCGTGAGCGCGGCCAGCACGCCGCCCGAGATGGCCAGAGTTTCCACCTGCTCGGCTTCGATGGCGCGGCCGAGGAACGCGCCGGCGCCTTCGTGTTTCACTTCGTCGGGGGAGAGTTTCAGCGCTCCGTCGAGCAGGCGCTCGCGCAGAAGGCCTCCGGCGCCGATCGCGATACGGCCCTGCAGCCATGCCGTGGCGGCGCGGAACGGTAACAGCGACGCGAGCAGCAGCGCCCACGCGGCAAGAACACCGGAATCGATTTGCCCGTTGAGGACGCCCCGGCCGAGTAGCCACCAGGAAGCCATCAACAGCGTGTACTCGGCCAGGTGGGCTCCCAGTAGCAGAGTCATCTCGCGCCGCAGCCCGGCCGCACGCAGGGTTTCGAGGAACCCCGCTCCGGGTGGACGCCTCACGCCGTAGGCGAACCCCGCGCGTTGATAGCGGGTCCGCTCGCGCAGCATCGCCTCCACGGCTTTGCCCCGGCGCCTGGGCGCGACGCCGCATTCGGCGATCAGGCGCTCGGCCTCGGCGCGATAGGGCGCTTCCATTTGCCGGCACACGATATCGCGCAACGCGCGCAGCGGAATCCGCACCTTCGATAAATCCGGCTTCAGCAGCGTCGCGGTGCCATGGCTCACCGCGACCAAGGCCAGCGCCGCGCCGTCGAGTGGGATCATAGCCGGCGCGGCGGCCCGCAGCGTCTGGCGGGCCCGGTAGCCGCGCACCTCCACCGGTTGGGCTTCCAGGCCGACCGCGGCGCACGCGGAGTGGAACCATTCTTCGAACCGCGCTGCCTCACGCGGCGCCTGTGGGGGACGCCCCGGTTCAGGGCCGAGCCCAGCGAGCGTGCCGAGCGCTTCGAGCAAATGCGGCCACTCCCCGGGATCCCACCTCGCGCTCTCCAGGAATCCGTGGCTAGAGATCGGGTCCGGCACGCACGGCGCTCCTTTCCTCATGAAGGCCATGGCCGATGAGCCGAAGCTTGCGCCAACTCGCGCTCGCCCACAGGCCGCGCCGCACGGCGTCTTCGGCGTCCAGCAGTTGGCGGTAACGCGAACCGGTCTGCCCGGAGAGCTCGGCGGGCACGCCGTCTTCCACCACGCGGCCATTGTCGATCACCAGCACGCGCTCGAACGGGAGGGTGTCGCTCACGTCGTGGGTGATGCACAGCAGCGTTGCGCCCTTCCATCGTTCGCGGGCCCGTTCGATCATGGCGCGGCGCCGGCTCCGGTCCAGCCCCCGCGCCGGTTCATCCAGAATCGCCAGCCGGACGCCCGATCGCGCCATCGCGCGTCCCAACCGCACGCGCTGCCCCTCGCCGCCGGACACCAACCCGCCGCCTTCGCCGAGCACGGTCTGCAAGCCGTCCGGCAGACGCTCCACCACGCCGCCGAGTTCCGCTTCCGCCAGCAGCCGGTCCATCGACGCGGGTGCTTCCTGGTCGAGCCCGTAGCGCAGGTTGTCGAACAGCGACCGATTCCAGATTTGGACCTGCGGATCCACCCACGCGGTGGCCCGGCGCAGTTCCGTCAGCGCCGCCGTGTCCAGTGGGACGCCGTCCACGGTCACCAGGCCCGCCGCCGCCCGATGCCACCCCAGCAGCAAGCCCACGAAGCTGGACTTGCCCGCGCCAGACGGTCCCACGATTCCGACATGGGCGCCGGCGGGTATATCGAGATCGACGTCCTCGAGAATGTTGTGCCCGGAGGCTCGCACGCTCACGGCCTCGAAACGAATCGCTGCGGCCGGCTGTATGGCCGTATTCTCGGGACGAGCCCCTTCCGGCGTGTCCTCCTCCGGTGCGTCCTCTTCTGGGGCACCTAGGGGCTCTCCCAATCGCAGCGCCGTGTTGCGGATCAACGGATACTGCCAGGCGATCGCGGCCGCCTCGCGCCCCATCAACGGCAGGCTCATCACCCAATACACCAGCAGCAGGAGTCCTCCGGTGTCGCCGCTGTTCTCCAGCCGTGTTCCGATCAGCCACGCCGCCACGCTCATCGCGATGGTGAACTGCAGCGTCTCCACCACCACGATGACGCGGTGATGCCGCATCGCGGCCACCGCCCACTCGGCCAGCAGGAGCCGCTGCTCATGGCGAACCGCGCCGGCCGCATCGTGGGCGCGAATTGCCGTCAGGCCAAGCAGCGCGTCCAGGTAGTAGCGCGTGAGCGCGCCGGCGTGTGTGCGGACTTTTAGATCCCGTTCGGCGAGCGACGGCTGCACGGCCAGGGGAATGCCGAATGCGCCCGCGGCGGCCACCGCGGCCAACGGCAGCGCGTCCGGATAGAGCCATCCGATGGCCGCCAGCGTGATGGTGCACTGCACCACCGCTCGCCAGAATTGCGACGCCAGCGCGGGCGCCGTCCGCAAAATCTGGACGTTGTGCACGCGCTGCGCCATGTCGGAATTCGGGCGGCTTTGAAAGTACCGGTCGCCCAGCCGTGGGATCTTTTCGAGAAAGCGCGTCCGCAGCCGTACTTCAAGACGCCGCCCCAGGCGCAACAAACTGCCCGCGGTCGAGAAATCGAGAACCAGCATGCCGATTCCGAATGCCACCATTTGCGTGAGCGCCGTGGCGCGCTGTCCGGCGGTCACCAACTCCCGCGCCATGTTGAGAAAGCCGCGCCACAGCACGGCATCCACCACCACACCGGTCGATGCCAGAGCCAGCGCCACCGCGATCAGCGACGGCTGCGCGATCCCGCTGGCGAAAAACTCCCGCAGGATGGCCAGGCCGGGCCGCGCGGGTTTCTCGGCAAGCGCCGCGGCCAAGTCCGCCGTGAGTGACTCCGAGGGCGCCTTCCTTCCGTTCACCTGGATCAACACCGCTCCGCGTAGCAGCACGTTGTCCGCATTCGCGGGATCGGGCGGAGCAGACCAATACTCGCGCGGGATTTCCTCCTCGCCTTCCGCCAGCCGGCGCACCAGCGTTCCGGCCTCCCGCCCGTTGCGCACCGCGCCACACTCCACCAGTGACTGCACCATGCGCGCGGCCGCGTCCACGCGCGCCAGCCCGGCGCGATCCAGAAGGTCCGCGCCCGCACCCAACCGCACAAGCCGCCGCGCGAGCGGTTTTCGAAAAGCGTCCCCGGATGCCCATTCGTTCCAGTCTTCGGCCGGAACCGATTGTGTGTGGATGTACAGATCGTTGCGCAGCGCCGTGGCGCGCACCCAGCGGCGTCCCACGCCGGGATCCATCACCTGGATGAATGGCCCGTGCTTGCGCCAGAAGATTACGAAATGCGTCGATCCGTCCGGGTTCCGCACCACGATCAGCGAAGGCAGCGCCTTTACTTCCGGTTCGAACAGGAAGTCCTCCGGGATCATGATCTGCGCGGCGTCGAGCCCCAGCGCAACCGCGACGCTTTCGAGCGAATCGATGGAGGAGCCGTCAACCTCGGTCTGGCAGGCTTCCCGCAAGCGGCCGTAGCTGGCGTGGATGCCGTGCCCTTCGAGCAACGCCTCGAGTGACGCTGGCCCGCAGTCCATCGCCGAGGTCTGGATCACTTCCGGTACGAGGTAACGGCGCCTCAATCGTGATCCTTTCCTACGGGGTAGCGGACGCCGCGGCGGTCTCAGGATACGCGCTGCGCGGCGCTGCGAGCATGGACCCCGCCGTGCGCAAGATCAGCGTCGCCGGCGATACCTGTTCCACGGCCACTTCCACCGTGCCCGGCAACCCGTGCTGCAGCGGGATCCGCCCCGGCTTGGATTCATCAATGGCCAGATCCACGCGGACGGTTCCGTCCCGCACCTCGCCCGCCACTCGCTCCACGATCGCCGGCACTGTGCCCCATTGCATCCACGGAAAGCCTTCCAGGCGCACCTGGGCGCGTTGCCCCCGATCCACCCGGCCCAACGCCGCGGGGGGAGGGAACTGCGCCACCACGATCACCTTGCCGGATGGGACGATCACCCCGATCCTGTCTCCTTCTTTGAGCACCGCGCCGATGCGCAGGTCGGCGGCCTCGGCCAGGCGTCCGCTGATGGGAGCGCGAATCGCCCGGAGCTCGATTTCGTTTCGAATGCGCGAAATCGTGGCCCGGTTGGTCACCGTCTGGCCTTCGAGTTTGCTGATCTCGGCATGCAGGCGCCGGATGCGGGCCTCACGGTCGGCCTCGCGGGTGCGCTGTTCGCGCCGGATTCGTTCGACCGCGATCTTCTCGCGATCCACCGCGCGCTGGGCCTCGATCGCGTCAGCGCGGGTCTTTTCGTATTCGCGCGCCGCGATCAACCCGAGGTCGCGCATCTCGCGCAGCCGCTTTTCTTCGGCGCTGCTGTATTGAGCCGGCGCTTCCGATTGCCGCGCACGTGCTTGCGCTTCTTCAATGGCGGTTTCGGTGGCCCGCCGCTCGTCCTCTCGCGCTGCCTCCTCCGCGGTCACTTGGCGGCGCAGGGCTTCCACTTCCGGGAGGATTGCGCTCATCCGCGTCTGCTCTTCGCGAACCTGCATCTGCTCGGCGCTGGTTTCCAGTTCCACCAGTGTGTCGCCCGCCTTCACTTGGCTTCCGATGGGCAGGTTGGTCCTCACGATTCGTCCGAGCAGCGGCGATTGCACCACGTTGTTGGCGCTGTCCACCTCCAGCCGGGCTGATTGCGAGATCTCGTAGAGCGTGATGTGTCCGAGAAAGCACCACGCGCACCAGGCCCCGAGAATCGCGAGGGCGAGCGCAAGAATGGCCGTCGAGCGTCCGAATCCGTCCGCCTCGTGCGATCGCAGAGTCCTGATGAACGCCGTTGGCATTTTCTTATGGGTATCACGAAACAGCGGTTCGCGAAGCGATCCTCACAGCGGAGGCACACGCCTTCATAAACATTTACGCTGTCACAACGCTCGCTTCACGTTGAAGCCGCAGTATCGAATCAGGAGGTTACCAAACCAAATGAACACGAAACGGAATGCGAAAAACAAGTGGCTCCGGCGCGGACTGGTCCTCACCGCCGCGGCGGCAGTCTCCGCGGGGCTCCTGGTGGCGCAGGGCCCCGGCTTCGGGCGCGGACCCGGCGGCCCTGGCTTCGGCCCCGATGGGTTCGGGCAGGGAAGGCTCATGCGCTTTGCCGCGCACATGCTGGACCTCACCGACGCCCAAGAAACCCAAATCAAGACCATTTTTCAGGACTCGTTTCAAGCCAACGAAGGGCTGCGAAGCGAGCTGAAGAAGATCCATGAGCAGGGCGAGGAGGCCGTCAAGGCGAACAAGGGTGAGGCCGAGTATGCCCGCATCGCCAACAGCGCCTCGCCCCTGGTCAGTCAAATGATCGCCTCGCACATGACCGCCATGGCCAAGGTGTATCAAGTGCTTACGCCGGCCCAGCGCGAAAAAGCCGAGAAGCTGCGCGCGGACTTCCGGGAGCGCATCCAAAGCCACCGGCCGAACCATCGGCGTGGCTCGCCTCCCCAACAGTAAGGCATGCCTTCCGAACAGTAAGGCATAAACGCAAACGGGCGCTCCGGCATGGCTCGCCGGGGCGCCCGTCGATTTTCCTTCTGATCGCTCCGCGGGACTACCGCTTCTTGCCGCCCTTCTTGCCGCCGCCCTTACCGCCCGCCGGCGCCGTGGACCACCGCTCGTACATCCGTCCAATGTGCGCCGCTTCGGCATCGCCGGGATGAATCACCACCCGGTACCGGAATCGCCACTGCTGGCCGGGTTCGAGCGTCAGACTGCCATCCCGCGACTTGTCATTGAAGAAATCGTGTTCGCCGAAGATGTTGGCCGCGAACAAGCCATAGTCGCGAGAATGCCAATAGGTGGGGTGTTTCGGATTCGACGGATGATCCAGGATCGCGATACCCACGGTTTCGCCCTCCAACTGCCCGGCGTAGTCCACCCACGGCGACGCTTTCCCCCACACCTGCTTTTCGCCGGTTTTTCCTTCCGCGTTCGTCATCTTTCCGGTGTGCTTGCCGTCGAGCGGGGCCGTCAGCCGGATCGCGAAGGTTCCTTCTTTCGTGTCCCCGAACTTCGCTGTCTCCACTCCCGTTAACCGGATGTCGAAATCGATCACCCGGCTGGCGCCCATGGCGCGAAACACCATCAGCCGGTTTTCCCGCAGTAGCACCTTCCCGCTTGGATCCTTCCAGGCGAAAGTGGCCGCGATCCGGCCCATCCGTTCGCCGCCTTCGGCAGCCCGCACCTGCTCCAGCACGATCGTGCCTTTCTTGTCGCTCTTCTGCGAAGGGTGATTCGCCCAGAAATCGAAACCGTTGACGTCGCCGTGGGAGAACCACAGGCCCTGGTGATGGACGTGGTCCTTCGCCTCGCCTTCCTTCTCCTGCATCGGCCACACCCGGCTCACGATCTTCCCGTCTCCCGTTCGCAATGGATGGAGGAACGGTTTTGTCACGTCCGTGCCGGATACGTAGAAGTCAGTGAAGGGAGCGCCGTCGATCTCGACTGAGATCTTCTCGGACCCCTGCTGGATTTTAACTTCCGCCGCGGCGGAAAGCGCCAATGTCAAAGCGAGTGCCGGGACACTCAGGAACCTCGTAGTCATGAGCAAAGTACATCACAACGGCTCGTGTTTGTCCATGGCTTGCGGCCGACAGGGCTCGCGGCGGACTCCCATTCAGCCCGCTTGACTCTCAGCGCCCCGCGCCGGCCGCATCGGGCCCCAGATATTTGTCCGCCCAAGCGGCATGCTCTTCCATTACGTGCCTCTGCAGTTTTGGCTCGGTCACCGCATGGCCCTGCCGCGGATAGGTCACCATGCGGACCGGCACGCCTCGGCGCTCCAGCGCTCGCCGGAACTCGTAGCCCTGCGTCACCGGCACGCGGTGGTCGTCTTCTCCGTGCAGGATCAGCATCGGTGTGGTGGCCCGGTCCACGAACTGGATCGGGGAACTGCGGGCATATACGTCCCGATGCTGCCATGGCGGTCCGCCAAAATAGTCTTCGTACACCGAAGGGATGTCCTGCGTGCCGTACATGCTCACGTGGTCGGTGATCGCTGCGCCCATGGCTGCCGCCTTGAAACGCCCGGTCTGCGTCACGGTCCACGCCGTCATGTATCCGCCGTAGCTCCAGCCCATCACGGCCAGTTTGTCCGGGTCGGCAAGCCCCATCGCGATGGTGTGGTCCACGCCTGCCATCAGATCCTCGAAATCCCGGCCGCCCCAGTCTTGCACCACCTTCTGGCGAAATCCGAGTCCGTAGGCGGAGGAGCCGCGTGGGTTCGGCATCAGCACCGCATAGCCGCGCGAAGCGAACAGCGCGATGGGGTATCGGCCGGGATTGCCGGCGTAGGTCTGTGCCCACGCGCCGGATGGGCCCCCGTGGATCAACAGCACCAGCGGCGCTTTCGCTCCCGGCGGCAGCCCGATGGGGTAGGTGAGCAATCCCTCGATCTCGAGACCGTCCTTCGATTTCCAACGGATCGTCGCGGTTCGCGGCGCGGCGGGCAGCGTCAAACCGGTGTTGGCCGCGCTCAGGCGCACCGGTTCCGTGCCTCCGATGGCGAGCGCGTATGCTTCGGCGGGCTCCGTGGGGGACTCTTTCGAGAATGCGAGCACCGATCCTCCGTCGGCCAATCGCACACCCGATATCGTTCCCTGTGCGGGCGCGAACAACGGCGCCGCCGGGCCATCGATCGGTAGCCGGCTCACCGCGGCTCGTGTGCCGCTGCTCTCGGTGAACAACAACGAGCGGGAGTCGGCGGTCCACCCGGCCAGATTCGGCTGCTCGTCGGCGGTGGAGGCGAGTGTCCGCGTTTCGCCGCTGCGCCGGTCAATCAGACGAACGCGCGCGCCGTCAATGCGCGCGCCGGGATGGTGCAGATAGGCGAGGAAGCGCCCGTCCGGCGAATACGAAGCGTCCGATTCGGTGGCCGCGGTGCCGGACACGACGGTCACCGCGCCAGTTGCCGCCTGCACTTCCACCACGTCGCTGTGGCGGGCGAAATCGGCTTCCGGCCGCGGCCGGCGTTCGCACGCGATCGTCGCCGAGTCCGGCGACCAGACCGGGTTCGACATATGCTCGCCCGTGGCGACCAGCCGCTTCGGTTTGGCCGGTCCAGGCGTCTCCGGACCAGACGTACCAGAAGAAGACGCCCCAATCGGGAGCAGCCACAGCGAATGATTGCGCGGCTTGTCATCCACCACGCGCCAGTCGTCCTTCTCCTTCTTCCGCTTTTCGAGCTCATCGTCTTTTTCGATGGCCGTCAACGCGATCTGTTTTCCATCTGGCGAAATCGCGTAGCCGCCCAGCGCGCCCTTCCAGTCCGTCAGTTGCTCGGCCTCGCCGCCGTCGAGCGGGATTCGGAACAGGTTCTTGTTTCCGCCGCGCTCGGCAAGGAAGAAGAGCCAGTGTCCATCTCTCGAAAAACGCAGGGCATTCACGCCCTTGTCGCCCCGCGTCAGAACTCGGCGGCCGGTTCCGTCGGCCCGGGCGATGAGCACCTGGGTTCGCCATTCGCTTTTTTCGGCTTCCATTACCGCCCAGGTTTCGGTCCACGCGACGCGACTGCCGTCCGGCGCCGGGGTGGTCTCGGCGATCCTGCGCAGACGAAACGAATCGGCTACGGTCCACGAGGCTGCGCTGAGGCTGGCCAGGTTGAGTGTCAATACGGTGAGCGTGACGCGCCACATGCGGCCAAGCGTATCACGGCCAAGCCCCGCCAACAGAGCTATGATCGGGACTTGGCTACTTCATTTCCAACTTCCGGTGCGCGAGCCGCCAATGAAGCCGACCTCGGGCTCGGCGGACGCCTCGCGCAGCTTTCTGGCAAGCGGCTGATGAATCGCGATGGCACTTTCAATATCAGCCGAACCGGCGCCCGGTGGCAGGAGTTCTTCCATCCCTACCATGTGCTGCTCACCGTTTCCTGGGGACAGTTCTTCGGCTTGGTCCTTACCCTGTACTTCGCCGTCAACCTGCTGTTTGCTTGCGCCTACCTGCTGTGCGGACCGGGAGCGCTGGCCGGCGCGGAAGAGACTGACCTTGGCGGACGGTTCACCAACGCATTTTTCTTCAGCGTGCAAACCATCGCCACCATCGGCTATGGAAAGATGACGCCGGAGGGCGTGGCGGCCAACATCCTGGTCGCGATCGAAGCCCTGTTCGGGCTGCTCGGATTCGCCTTCGCCACCGGCGTGATGTTCGCCCGCTTCTCCCGGCCTACCGCGCGCATCGCCTTCAGCGAGAAGGCGATCTTCGCCCCCTATCGCGGCGGCACCGCCCTGATGTTCCGCGTCGCCAATGCGCGCAGGACGGAGCTTTCCGACGTTACCATCACCGTAGCCATGGCGCGCATGGAAACCGTCGATGGCCGCCGGACTCGCCGCTTCTATCAACTCGCCCTCGAACGAAGCCGCGTGACGTTCTTATCCACCCAGTGGGTGGTGGTGCATCCCATCGATGAGGCGAGCCCGTTCTGGGGTGTCACCGAAGCCGATCTCGCCAACTGCGAGCCGGAGATACTGGTGCTGCTGTCCGCCCTCGATGAAACATTTTCCCAAACCGTCCAGGTGCGGGGGTCGTATCAGGGCAATGAGTTCTTCTGGGGAGCCAAGTTCCGAGACATCTATGAGCAGGAGCCCGGCGGCGCGCTCCGCATCGATATCCGCAGGCTGGGCGAAATCGATGCTGCGGAGCTGCCGCCGCCGGGAGTTTCCGTTCAACAGGGGTAGCCGGCCGCCAGGGTCAGTGCCTTCGGCCGCGGCCGATTCTCGAGTAGCCGAGCAGGGGCCGGCTGTACCCGAATCCTCCCCAACCGTATCCGCGTCCCCAGCCATAACCGCCCCAGCCCCAAGGCCCCCAGTACGGCCCCCAGCCCCAGCCGAGCCCAAGGTGGATGCGGCTCGGATACCATCCGCGGCTGTAAACCGGACCCCGCGCCTGCTCCACGATCTTGTTGCGGCGTTCGTTCCATTGATCGAATCCGTCCTTCGATGGCGCCGAAGCCACCTGTTGGCGCACGCTCTTGTCGGTGTCCTCGAGTGAAACCGTCTTGCCCTTTTTCACGATGGCCGATCCCGCCGGGGTAAGCACTTCGGCCTCACCCTTGCGGACCACCAGGCGGCTCCGTGTGGGTTCGGGTACTTCCACGCGATACACCCCATCCTTCTGTGGAACGATGTTCCCGTTGGGTGTCCGCAGGTCCACGTCGGCCTCCCCATGCTTGAGCATCGTGTAGGACGCGCTGCCGCGGATCACGTCGATCTGGAAAGACCGTTCGCCCAATTGCAGCAGCCGCACTTCGCTGTCGGGACCCATGCGGACGAAGTTGGAATTGTCGAGCCGCAACTCGGCGCGCGACGCCACTCCGGTCCGCACCCAGTCTCCGCTCACCAGCGGCGTGCCGGCGTCTGCCCGCGAGAGTTCATTGCCCTCGCCGTGGCGCTTGCTGACATCGCCGGTGATGGCCGTCACGCGCGCCACGCCGATGCTGGTTCGCCGGTCGTCATTGTCTCGGGAGTCGCGGCCTCGGGGCTGCGCTTGGGCCAGCAACGGAGTCCCGATCAGGATCGCGGCGGCGAGGATAGTTGTTGTTGTTTTCATGTCTTGCACCTCTTGCCTTCTTTTAAGGCAAACCGATTGCCATTCACGAAAACTCTGACAGCACGCCAGTTACACGATTGACGCCGCGCCGCGCGGTGGCCGAAAACCACCAGCACCGGCTACTTTCCACCGAGGTCAGCCTTTGTTGAGCACGATGTCCCAAAGCGCCATCTTGGCGTCCGGCTCCATTGTGCCTTTCGCCTCCGGGCCCGGTGGGACGATACGCGCCACCAGTCGCTCGATGCCGCGTGTTTCCTTATAGATGTTGTCCTTCTCGTTGAGCGGCTCATTCGGGAAATACATCTGCGAGATGATGCGGCTGCTGCGTCCGGTGACGTCCACATGGATATGCGGCGGACGCCAGGCGTTTTTGCCCACCGGGTAAGCGCCCGGCTTGACAGTCTTGAAGCGGTAGCTACCGTCGGCGCCCGTGGTGATCACGGCGTAGCCTTCGAAGTTCGGGTCGAGCGGCGCCTTGTTGTCGTCGGCGGGATGGTTGTACTTGCCGGCTGCGTTGCACTGCCAGATTTCGATGCGCGCACCGCGCACCGGTTCTCCCTTGGTGTTCAGCACGCGGCCGGTGACGTACAGCAGTTCGCCTTTCGCGCGGCCCTTCTTTCCCTTGATCACCGTGAGGTCGGCGTCCTGGTCATGCGGACGGTCAGCCGGATAGAACGGCCCGAGCGTCTGAAGCGGAGTCGTTTTCAACTGGGCCAGCGCCGGCAGCGCCGCCGCCGAATAGACCAAGCTGCGTCTGGAAACCCGGATAAGCATGCGGCCAATCTCCTTCTTCGATCCTGCGGGTTCGCTTTCGCGTACGATCAACTATACACCCGGCGGAAGATGCAAGGGATCCTCGTTCACGGCAGCAACCATTTCATCGTCAACGGACCCTGTCCGGCGGACGCCGATGCCCTGGCGTTGGCGCGGCGTTGGGAGATACCCGAGATCGGTCGTCCGGCTGGCGCGCCGTGGCGCGAATGGTCTCTGTGCACCAAGGCGTTTCGTGAAGATCTTGCCTGGGCCGTGGTGCTCGCTTCGGAGAGCGCGGTCTCGGCGGCCGTGTCGACGTTATTGGCGGAACTGGCGTCGCGAGGGGTTGCGATCCGGCATGCGCCCGGCCCGTGGAAGGCGGAGTTTTGATATCTTCGGACACTGGAGGTACTCGATGATTAAGAAAATTCTGATCGCTTTTGCGGCGATTCTGGCCGGACTTCTCGTGCTGGTTGCCATGCAGCCGGATTCCTACACCGTAACGCGCAAGGCGGTGATCGACGCACCCCCGGAACGGGTCTTCTCACTGGTCAACGATTTTCACGAGTGGGACAAATGGTCGCCGTGGGCGAAGATCGATCCCAACATGAAGGCGACATACGATGGCGCTCCGGCCGGTACCGGCGCCATCTATTCCTGGACCGGAAACGACGAGGTGGGCGAAGGGCGGATGACGATCCTTGACAGTCAGTCGAACAGCCAAATCAAGATCAATCTCGAATTCCTGAAGCCGTTCGAGTCAAAAGCCATCACGGACTTCTCGTTCAAGCCCGGCGGCGGTGGCACCGAGGTGGCGTGGGTCATGACCGGCGATAGCTCTTTCATGTCCAAAGCGGTCTCTCTAGCCATGGGAGGTATGGACAAGATGATCGGGCCCGATTTCGAAAAGGGGCTGGCGCAGATGAAGACGGCCGCCGAGGCGAACTAGATCCAGCTACTTTGCCTGGAAGCGATAGAGCGCTTCCGATGTCCGCAGATAGATCTGGCCGTCCACCAGAGCCGGCGTGGCGTAGCAGGCTTCATCCAGATCGTTGACTTCGATCACATCCCATTCGCCCGCGGCCCTCAGCACCGCCACTTTTCCGTCCTCATTGGCCAGGTAGAGGCGCCCTTCCGCGGCCACCGGTGAGGACGAGTATCCCCCGATCGCCCCGGTGACGCGTCCGGCCTTGAGCACCGCGCCCGTCTCGGCGTTGTAGGAGGTGAGGATGCCGCCGTTCTTCACCACATAGAGAACGTCCTGATAGGCAAGCGGAGAGGGGATGACCTGGTTGAACCCGCGATCCACGCGCCACAATTGCCGGGCCCGGAACGGGGCGGCCTTCTCGGGGTCGGGTTCTAGGCGGAACGCGACCAGAAACGTCGGCCCGCCCACTTCCCGTTGCTTGGCGTCCCACTCATCCTCAGTGAGGATCATGTCGCGATTTCCGCCGTACTTGGCGATGCCGTGAACGAAGGGATCGGAGCCGTATTCTTCCGGTGACAGTTTCCCATCGCCATCCTTGTCGTAGCGCGCCAGCGTCTTAGCGAAGGGCAACGGTGCGTCGTTGCCGTACCCGAACGAGTAGATCGTCTCGCCGTCCATGGCGGGGCTCGCCACGATCGCCGAACTCAGCCCACGCCATGTGACAGCCCGTTTGCCGTCGGAGGCGGCGTGAGCGCCGAACTGCCCACGGCTGGTGGTGAGCACGTAAGGGTCGCCTCCCTGCGGACGGTAAAACAACGGCGTCCCCCATCCCTCCCCTTCGTCGCGCGAGGTCTTCCAGCGCAGTTCGCCGTTGCGGCGGTCGAACGCGGCGATGAAGGAGCCCTCCAGTTGATCGGCCACCACCACCACGTTCGTCCCCGCGAGGATCGGCGAGGCGCCCAGGCCCATCGAAGTGACGAACGGCCCCAGCGGGACCTGCCACAGTAGCTTCCCCGCGATGTCGTAGGCCACCATGCCATAGTCCTTGAAGAACGCGTAGACATTGCGGCCATCGGTGACTGGAGTGATCGCAGCCGGATTGTTCAGCTTGTTCGCAATGTCGTGATGGACCCGGCGGACCGAGCGCGCCCAAAGCTGTTTTCCCGTCGCGCGGTCATAACATTCCGTGTGAGTTCCTCGCCCTCGTGCGAGGTGAGAAACACATGGCTGGCGGTGACAACCGGCGATGATTTGCCCGCGCGGACCGGCGTTCGCCACGCCAGGTTGGTCTCGCGGTTGAACCGGACCGGAAAGCCCCCAGCCTCGCCGACGCCGCGGCCATTGTCCCCCCTGAATCTCATCCAGCCGTCCTGTCCCGGACACAGCGCGCCCGATACCAGCGCCATCGCCAAGAGAAGTTTCATCGACGTCACCCTTTCAGCCAGCGGTCAAACCACGCGAAGGCGTCGCGTTGCATATCGCGATCGAACTTGTGCGGCCCAGGATAGAACTGCGTCTGGAAGCGGTCCGCGGCGCCGGCTTTCTTGTAGACTTCGCCCAGCATCCGGCCGGCTCGTTCCATTTCCGGGACGGTGAATAGCTGGTCCTCGTGGTTGTTGAGTACGAAAACGGGCGCGGGAGCGGCGAGGCCGAGTATCTCCGGATAGTCGAGGTCCCGCGCGAGTCCGGGAATGTAGATCATCCATGTGTGCGTGTAGCACTTATTCAGGAGATAGTCGCGCCAGGTGGTCATCATGCCGGCGCAGCAGGCGCAGCGGATGCGGGGATCGGCCCCCGTGAGATATACGGTCCGCAAGCCCCCGCCGGACAATCCGCAGCAGCCCACACGCGAGGCGTCCACTTCCGGCCGCGAGCACAGATAGTCGAGCGCCCGCTGATCCTCGGCGCTGAAAACACCGGGCCAGGTTGTGCCGGCGCAGAATAGGCTCTTGGCGATCAGATGTTCGTGGTTGCCGGCGAAGCGGTTGTAGGCGGCGATCTCTTCTTCTGATTCGGGATCCCGTTCCACCAGCCCCGCTTTGATGCGATCGGGCAGGTCGGCCGCGCGCATGCGGCGGCTGGCGAACGTGAAGGCGTCGTGCACCAGGACGGCATAGCCCCGGCGGGCGAGTTCGTTCGCCCATGCAAGTCCGCCATAGTAGTGATCCTGGTGGGCCTTCATGAGCGGGTGGCTGTCGGCGGAAATGCGGGTAATCTTGCGCGTGCCGAAATACTTGTTGCCGCCGTGGTCATGGAGCGCGAGCACGCCCGGGAGTTTGCCCGTGGCGCCGGCGGGTTTCAACAGCAACGCTTCGGTGGGTGGACCGTAGGGCAGTTGCCACTGCAGATGTTCAATTGCCAGCCCGTCGTATTCGATGTGATGCTGGACCGAGGCTTGGGGAGTGGCCCCGGTGGGGGGCTGCGCGAGAGCGTCCAGGTAGCGGGCACGGGCTTCCCGTCTCCACGCGTCGACGTCGCTAAAATCCGAACGCCGGAAAGACAGCCGCGGAGGGTCCGCCACCAAGCCAGCCGCCCACTCGCCGTAGGCTCCAAGCATGCTTTGCATGCCTACCAGTTTTGCATGGAATGTTGCAGGATTGAATGGCGGGGACGACGGGGCTCGAACCCGCGACCTCCGACGTGACAGGCCGGCGTTCTAACCAACTGAACTACGTCCCCGCATTGCTGGGCAACAGCTACCATCATACAACACGAGAGTGCGTTTTGGGGGAAGTTTTTTTAGGCCCCGGCGGCGCCGGGCGGGTGCCGCCCCGGCTACCGCAGCACGTGGTTGGCGGCTTCCTCGAATGCTTCCCGTTCCGGACGCATGTATTCGTCCAAGTGGATAACGGCCGATTCGAGCAAGGCCAGTTCCTCGGCGATTTGCGTCGTGTCGGCATCCGGCGCGATGGTTGCGATTCGGGCCGCGTGGCGGCCGATTTCGAGCGCGGCGATCCGTTCGGCCGCGGCCTGTATCTTCAAGGCTTGCGCACGAACTGTCAGCAGATCCCCACGGAGAGCGGCCGAGTGGAGTTTGGCCAGACGTTCCGGCGCCAACTGCAGGAACAGCAGCGTGAGCCCCGTCCGCAGGTGTTCGTCGCCGCCCATGAGGCGCGCCGCCTCCTCCGCGTCGATGGGCGGTGAGGGCGGGGGGGGGAGTTCCGAATCCTGGGGAACCGTGATCGCCGGGGCGGCTGGCGCCGCCGGTAACGGCTCCGGAGCTTGTTCCGGCTCTGCTTCGAACTCCTCTGGCGCGTTTGCGCCAACTATATCTCCGGCGGCCGGTGCGGCCAAATCAGCGGACGGGCCGGAAGATTCGGGTGCCGCGGCCATCCGCTGTTCCGGGACCGTAGGCGACCCGGCAACGGATGCTTCGACCGGTGTCTCCAGTGGGACTGGAGCTTCGAGTGGGACCGATGCCTCCGGGAACCTCGCTTCCGGCGTCATCCGCTCCGGTGCGATCGACTCGGGCGCGGCGAGGGGAACTCTCAGCGGGGGAGCCGACACCGCGGGCACCTGATCGATGGCCCGGACGGCTCGCGGAGCCGTCTTGGGCGCTCGACGCAGATTGGCGCGGACGGTATCCACCAGATGAACCGGAGAAACCGGTTTTGCCATGTAGTCATCCATGCCTGCTTCCAGGCAGCGTTCGCGGTCGCCGCGCATCGCATGCGCCGTCATGGCGACGATGGGAACGTCCTTCCAGCGCGGCTGGCTCCGGATGTGCCGGGCCGCGGCCAAGCCGTCCATCACGGGCATCTGGATGTCCATCAGAATGAGGTCATAGTCGCGCGCTTCGAGCGCTTTGATCGCTTCGGCCCCGTTCACGGCCCATTCGACACGGAAGCCATGCTTGCGGAGAACCGCATTCACCACTTTCTGGTTCACCGCATTGTCTTCCACCACAAGGATCAAGGCGGGGGACTGTTGGTCCCGCTCGCTGTTGTCCTGCGCGGGGTTGGCCTCGCGAATCTCGTCGGCGGTAGGCGCCAGCACGCGCCTCGACGTGGCCGGAACCGCGTGGCCGAGCACCAGATCCACCAGGAAACAACTTCCCTTGCCCACCTCGCTCTCCACACGGATAGACCCTTCGTGCAGTTCCACAAGGCGTTGGGTGATGGCCAGGCCGAGACCCGTGCCTCCGAACTGCCTGCTGACGCTGCCGTCCACCTGGGTGAATTCATCGAAGATGGCCGCCAGCTTTTCCGCCGGGATGCCGGGCCCGGTGTCGCGAACACGCAGATGAAGAACCAGTTGGCCCTCGGTCTGCTTACCGGTGCTCAACTCCACTTCCACGGACCCTTTGCTCGTGAATTTCACGGCGTTGCTCATCAGGTTCATCAGGATCTGACGCACGCGGAGCGGGTCCCCCACCAGTGTCATTGGGACGCCCGGGGCGATGGTGGTCCGGACCTCGATTCCTTTTTCAAGTGCCTTGGGACCCAGGGCCAGAACGCAGCCTTCCACAACTTCCCGAACCTGGAACGGGATGCTTTCGAGCAGCATCCGTCCCGCCTCGATCTTGGAGAGGTCGAGTAGGTCATTGAGCAGAGCCAGCAGCGTCTGCGCGCAGTTCTTGGCGGTTTCGATCTGCTCGCGCTGCGCCGGATGGAGCTCGCCGTCGAGAACGATGTCCATCATGCCGAGCACGCCGTTCATCGGTGTCCGCAACTCGTGGGAAACGTTGGCCAGGAATTCGCTCTTTGCCTTGCTCGCGGCCAAAGCCCGGCCCGTGGCTTCTTCCAGGGCTTCGGTACGCTGGCGGATCCGCTCCTCCAGCAGGTCCTGGTGCTCGGTCACCTCACGGCGGGATTCCGCGATCGCCGCGATCATCGTGTTCAGGCTGTCCCCCAGGTACTCGATCTCGTCGCCGGTCCGGCTCACCTGGATCGGCTCCAGGTTTCCCTCCCGCACCCGGTCGATGCCTTCCTCCAGTTGCGCCAACGGCTTGGCCAACAGCCGATTGGTGAATCGGCTGATGAGTGCTCCCACGATTGGCGCTCCCAGCGCCATCACGGTCAACTCCCACCAGTCAATGCGCCCCAGCGATCCGCCGCCCCACAGGTCGTGACGGATCCGGAAGCCGATTTGTACCACTGCCGCCCACACCAGCAGCATCACCGTGAAGACGGTGTACTTGCGCGCGAGGGAACGGCGCCGTTTGGGTGCAACGCCCATCAATCTTCTTGCGGCAGAATTGCCTATCCGGGCCATGCGGCGATCACCTGAGATTTCGGAAGCGAACCGCCTACGCCATTGGTGAGAGTGCGGTTAGGCCCGCCCCCAATGGGTGAGCCCCGGTCGGCGACACTGGAGTGAGGCCGCTGCGCGACTCGTAGCCGGCCGTTCGTGGAGGGAACGCGCATGCATGGAGAGTTGTCGCACGGGTTGCCCCGGCTGGCCACGGCCGGGAATCGGATCATCGAGTTAGAAACCTCCCAAGCCATCATGCTGCGCGGCGTGAACCGCTCCGGGATGGAATACGCGGAGCCCGATCACGACGGATTCGTTTCCGCCGCCGGCATGTCGGGCGCCGAGTTTCGGACGATCGCGGAACTTTGGAATGCGAACATCGTCCGCATTCCGTTCAATCAGGATTGGGCGCTGCGAGGCCGGGGTGCGCACGACGCCGGCACCTACCTGCGGGACCTCGATCGCATCATTCGCTGGGCGGCGTCGCACCGCATGTACACCCTGCTCGATCTTCAATGGCTCGACGCCGACAATTCCTTCGGCGCGAACCGCCAGTTCGTCCCTCCGCTTCCCAACCCATCCACGCCCGCCATGTGGGAAATGCTCGCCGACCGCTATCGCGACGAGCCGGCCGTGCTCTTCGACATCCTGAACGAGCCGCATGATCGCATGCCGGACGATCCCTATCCCTTGTGGACGCCCGATGGCACGATGGAGGACCCCGCAAAGCGGCTGGTCACCATGGAGGAGTGGCAGCCCTGGGCGCGGCGGCTGATTGACGCCATACGCCGTCCGCACCCCGATGCGCTCATTTTCGTTTCCGGAGTCAACTGGGGGTACGACTTGCGGGGCTTCCCGCTTGACCGCCCCGACCTCGTCTACTCGACGCACGTCTACCGCAACAAAGGCAAGGACTGGGACGCCGCGTTCGGCAATCTGTCCTGGTCCTATCCCGTCTTCGCCGCGGAGTGGGGAGGCCGCGACCGCGATCTGGCATGGGGTCGTGACTTGGCGGCGTACTTCGCCACTAGGGGCATCGGTTGGGCGGCGTGGAGTTGGGCGGACGAACCGCATCTGGTGAGCCGCTACGCGCCCACTGCGTTCGGAGAGCTTGTGCGCCAAGCCTGCGCCGCGCACCGCCGCCGGGCCTGACAGGCTCTAATCCAACAACGTTACTTCGTCACCGGTTCGGAGGATGCCCTCGACGAGCACAGCCGCGTAGACTCCCGCTTTGCCGTCGTGGTCCCGGGCAAGGCGCCGCATCAACTCCGGGTTGCTGTCGGCCGAGTCCGGGTCCAACGTGATCATCTTGCAGCGCGGGTCCCGCTCGAGGACCGCGATCATGACTTTGTTTCCGATCCGGATGGTGTGACCCACGAGTTCGTCCTCCGCGAAACCTCTTTGGGACAGGAAGTCGACGTAGATGTTTGCGCGAAACCGGCGGGGATCGACCTCGATCCCCACTTCTAAGCTCATTTGCCGGGCGGTCCAGGTTCCGAACAGCGACAGCGGCCGGCAATCGGTCATGGAACGGTCCGAACGGACCACTGTCAATCTATGACGATCCCCAAGACCTTTACTGAGCCGCGTGAGCAGCGCCGGATCCTCGATCGAGAATTTTTCGCCTTCGGGTGACTCGACGTCAACCGCCGTTTCGTCGGCCTCTGCATACACCGGAGTGACGCCGGGCCCAAGGGCGTCCGCTTCGTCCAGGTTCGGCGGCCGGCGCATCTTGTCCGTACTCGCAAACCTTGCGGCGAACCGGATCATTTGCGCCTGATCCCGGCCGGTAAGGAACGGGAAACCCGCCGGTCCGGCCGCGGTGCGAATCCAGTAGCTGCGATCGCCGTAGATGCCGGCAAAACCCGCGAACGCCTCGCTGAGTTCCTCGCCTCGCATGCTTTTCACCGGGTAACGCCACAAGCTCTCCACAATCCCGAGTTTTTGCATAAAAGCCTCTTGGACACGTCTGCGTCATTGTAGTTCGAAAGGCGGTAGCTTGGCCGGCGGCCGGCAGGCAGCATACTGCGTCGCAATTCACTCCACGGGATGGCCCATCGCGGCGCCATCGTCGCGCCACGCTTCGCCACGGGAGCGGTCGCGGTACCCGCGGGGAGCCGGATATCGGTGCAGCCTCCGCTCGCGCCCAACAGGAAAGAAAGCCCCGCAAAAGGTACACTGCTACCAATGCACACCCGCCGAGCCCTCCTCGCCCTTCCCCTCCTGCTTCGCGCGGCGCCAAAACTGACCATCACCGGAATCGTCACACGCAAACACACGATCGGCAATCGCGACTACTTGTTCGTCGAGATGGCCACCGATCAAGGAATCACCGGACTCGGCGAGGGGTCCATCTCCGGGCGCGTCGAAATCGTCGAGCAGGCCATCCAGTGGTTTGCCCCCTACCTTGCCGGGGCCGATCCTGGCGGGATCGAAGATCACTGGAACCGCGCCTATTACAGGCTCTCGCGCTATCGCGACGGCGCCGTGCTGATGACCGCGCTCGCCGCCATCGATATCGCGCTTTGGGACATCGAGGGCAAACGGCTCGGCTTGCCCGTCTGGCGGCTCGCCGGCGCCGGCCAGGCACGTCCCCAGCGGGTCTACTACAGCCACTGGAGTCACACCCTTTCTCCGCGCACTCCCGATCGGCTCTCCGAACTGGCCGCCAAGACCCGCGCCGATGGTTGGACGTGCATCAAATGGGTGCTTCCCAAGGGCGGCGCCGAGGCCGAGCGGCTGCGGCGTCTCACCGCGGAAGTGGAAGCCGTGCGGCGCGGCGGCGGACCGGATCTCGACATCGGTCTCGAAATGTGGGAGACCTTCAGCGTCCGCTCCGCCATCGAATTCGCCCGCGCCGTGGCGCCCTTCAGGCCGTTGTTCATCGAAGAGCCGTTTTGGCGCGAAGCCCCGCAGGCGCTCGGTGAGATCGCGGCCAAAAGCCCCGTTCCCCTCGCCGGCGGCGAAGGGCTGGTGTCGCGATACCATTTCAAGCAATTGCTCGACGCCAAGGGCGCGCAGATCCTCCAGCCCGACGTGATTCACTGCGGCGGCATTACCGAGATCCGCAAGATCGCCTCTCTCGGCGAGGTCTATGGCGCCGAGATGTCGCCCCATATGTACTATGGCCCGGTGGCGCATGTGGCGTCGCTCCACGCGATGGCCGCCACGCCGAATTTTCTGATTCAGGAATGGGACGCCGCGATGGAGCCCGTTTTCACCGGTCTCACCCGCGGCACATTTCCCCTTGTTCGCGGCGGCCATGTCTCTCTCTCTGACCGGCCCGGGTTGGGGTTGGAGATGGATTGGAAGGCTTGGGACGCCAACCACCCCTACAAAGGGCAGAGCCTGCGTCCGCCGGGGGGCCGCTGACACGTCGTATCCTTGAGTGTTGGAACCGAGCGGATTGGAACTGAGCAACCAGCTACGCGAATGCGGTGTCGTGGGCGCGGGCGGCGCGGGCTTCCCTGCCTATGTCAAGGCGCAGTCCACCGCCGAGTTCGTCATCGCCAATGGCGCCGAGTGCGAGCCGCTCATCCACAAGGACGCCGAATTGATGCTCCATTTCCCCCGGACGATTCTTGCCGGGATGGAGATGATGATGGATTCCACCGGCGCCAAGACAGGCAAATTCGGCATCAAGACCAAGAATGCCGAGTCCCTGCACTCGCTCGAGCAGTACGTGGACCGCGATCGCATTCACTTCGTCATGCTCGGCGATTTCTATCCCTCCGGCGATGAGTATGAGTTGGTCTACACGGCCACCGGACGCCTCATTCCACCGGCCGGCATCCCCCTCCAGGTCGGTTGTGTCGTGAACAATGTCGAGACTCTCCACAACGTCCATGAGGCGCGGCACGGCCGCCCCGTGACGGAAAAATTTCTCTCCGTGTGTGGCGCGGTACGGGAACCGAAGTCGTTCTGGGCGCCGCTCGGGATCACCTTCCGGGAATTGGTGGAACTGGCAGGCGGCGCTACCGTGCCCGATCCCGTTCTGTTTCTCAGCGGCATCATGATGGGCTCCATGACGTTCGATTTCGACGACGTCGTTACCAAGACCACCGGCGGATTGATCGTTCTCCCGCGGGACCATTACCTGGTCACCCGCCGTAATCGCACCCAGGCCGAGATGAACCGGATCGGCAAGTCCGCCTGCGATCAATGCAGTTTCTGCACCGAGTTCTGCCCGCGCTATCTCCTGGGTTACGAAGTGCAGCCGCACAAGGTGATGCGCAGTTTGGGCTTCACCCTCACCGGTGGCGACATCTGGAACCAGTGGGCCGAGCTGTGCTGCGCTTGCGGCATCTGTACCCTGTACGCCTGCCCGGAGGATCTGTACCCAAAGGAGGCCTGCGACGACGGAAAGCGCGACCGTAAGGCGGCCGGGCTGAAGTTCGTGCAGCAGAAACCCGTGCAGGTGCATCCCATGAAGGAGTACCGGCGCATCCCGCTGGCCCAATTACGGAAACGCCTGCAGATTGACGAGTACGAGCGCGAGACGCCCTTCCTGCAGCCGTCGACCCAGCCCGGGCGCGTGCGGATCAAGATGAAGCAGCATGCCGGCGAACCGGCGCAGCCCGTGGTGGCTTCAGGCGCCCGCGTCGCCAAGGGCGATCCGGTGGGTCGCGTGGCCGACGGCAAACTGGGTGCGCACGTCCATGCCAGTATCGGCGGTACGGTGCGGACGGTGACTCCGGAGTGGGTGGAGATCGAAGCGTGAAGAACTCAATCGGATTGATCGAACTGTCGAGCATCGCCGCGGGCTTTCAGGTCTGCGACACGATGCTGAAAACCGCCGATGTCGACCTGCTGCTCTCCCGGTCCATCTGTTCGGGCAAGTATATGGTGATGGTCCGTGGCGACGTCGCCGCCGTCCAGGCGGCGGTGAGCTCGGGGATCTCCGGCGGCAATTTTTCCGTCATTGACTCGTTCGTGATTCCGAATCTCCACGAAAGCGTGTTTCCGGCTATTGCGGGCTCGAACAAGGTGGAGGAGTTGGAGGCCCTCGGCATCGTCGAGTCGTTCTCGGTGGCCTCCTTGATTGAAGGCGCCGATGCGGCCGTGAAGGCGGCCAACGTCGAGTTGATCGAGATCCGGCTTGCCATGGCGCTCGGGGGCAAGGCGTTCGTCACCCTCACCGGAAACGTCGCGGCAGTCGAGAGCGCTGTTTCGGCCGCCGCCTCGGTGATCGGGCAGCGCGGGATGCTGGTGAACAAGGTGGTGATCCCGTCGCCGCGGCCGGAGTTGCTCAGCGAGATGATCTAACCGCGATGGAGCCCATCCGTGTTGTCGTTCTCGGGGCCACCGGAGCCGTCGGTTCGCAAGTGCTGGCGGCGCTCCAATCGGAAGATTCCCCGTTAGCACGATACATCGGAGGCATCACGGTGTTGAGCCGGCGTCCGTTGCCCGGTCCGGTTGGCCCGAAGGTCACCCAGCACGTCGTGGACGTCCTGTCTCCCCAATCCTACCGGCACTTGCTCGGCGGCCATCGCGCCGCCATTTGTGCTTTCGGTGTCGGGGAGCCTTCCAAGGTGAGCAAGGCCGAGTTTGTTCGAATTGACAAGGACGCAGTGGTGGACTTCGCCTCCGCCTGCCGCGACGCCGGTGTCCGGCACTTCGAACTCCTCGGATCCGTCGGAACCGGCCCCCAGTCGAGATTCTTCTACCTCCGCGTGAAAGGCGAATTGCGAGACGCCGTCGTGAGGCTCGGCTTCGAAAGGTCCAGCTTCTTCCAGCCCTCCATGCTCCTTACACCGTCCAATCGCTACGGAGTTACGCAGGGCCTGTTTTTGACGGTCTGGCCGATGCTCACCCCCCTGCTCCAGGGTCCGTGGAAAAAGTATCGCGGTATCGCCGTCGAAAGACTCGGCGCGGCCATGGCGGCCAATCTGGTTGCGCCAGGAACCGGCGTCGAAATACTGCACTGGCCGGATTTCGTGCGTCTGAGCGAGTGACCGCCCGGTCCGCGCGGGGCGCTTGCAAGCCGGCGCAGGCCGGGGCGCCCTCGAGGCAGCAAAGTCGATGCCGCCCCGGCGCCGTTGTGGCGGCGACGACCTAGGGAGCGCCCGTCGCCGCCACCTGCAGCACCGCCCGCACGATCTTGTCGTACCCGGTGCAGCGGCACAAATTGTTGGCGAGCCAAAGCCGGATTTTTTCTTCGCCCGGGTTAGGATCTTCATCGAGCAGCGCCTTCGACGCCACCAGAAAGCCCGGCGTGCAGATCCCGCACTGCAGCGCGGCGTTTTCGAGAAACGCCTGCTGCAGCGGGTGCAGCTTGTTGCCTTCGGCCAGTCCCTCGACCGTGGTGATGGCGGCCCCTTCGGCTTCCACGCCCAGAACGAGGCAGGAGTTGACGATGCGGCCGTCCATGATCACCGTACAGGCGCCGCAATTGCCGTCGTTGCAGCCCTCTTTGGACCCGGTGAGATTGAGCCGGTCCCGGAGGCATTCGAGCAGGCTTTCACGCGGTTCGCACAGGAACTCCCGCGGCTCGCCGTTGATGGTGGAATTGACTGGTAGTTTCCGCATTATCGATTCTCCCGCGCTCTGGCGATCGCCGACTGCAATGCGCGCCGCGTGAGCACCCCGCACAGATGACGCCGGTATTCCGCGGTGCCGCGCATGTCCGAGATCGGCTGGGCGGCGTCGCGGGCGGCTTCGGCGGCGCTCTCGATGGCCGCGTCGGATTGCCCGGCGAGCGCGGCGCCGGCCGCGGCAACGAACAACGGTGTAGGCGCCACCGAAGACAGCGCCACGCGCGCCGATCGGATCGTCCCGTTGTCCACCGTCACCGCCACGCCGGCCCCTGCCACCGCGATATCCATTTCGTTGCGGGGAATGAACCGGAGGTAGCAGGCGCCGGATCCGGGCCCGGGCTTGGGAATCCGCAGTGAGACCAGAATCTCACCCGGTGCGAGGGCGTTCTTCCCTGGAGCTACGCAGAACTCCTCCACGGGCAGGTCGCGTTGGCCCCCCGGGCCGAGGATCCGGCAGCGCGCGCCCATGGCGATCAGGAGCGGCGCCGCGTCGGCGCTCGGCGCGGCGTTGCACAGATTCCGCCGATCGACGCCCGGCCTTGAATTTGCGTGCCGCCAATCAGACCCGCGACTTCCCCTAGTGCGGGCCAGTCGCGGCGGACAGCGGCGTCACGCTCGATCAGATAGCAGGGAACCGCCGCGCCGAGCGTCAATCCTTCTTCGTTTGCCGACAGGGCGTTCAACTCGGGAATTTTTTTAACGTCGATGACGAGGTCGGTCTCGCGCCGGCCGGTGCGCAGTTGAACCAGAAGATCGGTGCCTCCGGCCAGCAGTAGCGCTCCCGGGTGCGACTGAATCAGGCCCACGGCCTCTTCCAGGCTCTGCGGCGCGGCGTAGTCAAACGGTTTCAATGCGGGTGACTCCTTATCGGATCGGCTCGGATTCTCGGGCGCCGTGCTTGCGGCACGAAACTACCAGGGTACAACGGCGCGCCTAATGCTAGATGACGACACCGGCGGACCACAACCGGTACGCGATCGCCTGCCGCAAACAAAGATACCAGTAACGCGGATCGCTACGAACCGGGCCCGGTCGCGGCGACGCCCAGGCGATCAGCCCTTGCGCCTCCAGCATCCATTTGGCGCGGTACACGTGGTAGCTGTCGGTCACCACGATCACCTCGTGCAGATCCATCCGCCGGAGGATCTCTCCGATGGCGGCCGTGCTCTCCGCCGTCGAAGTCGCCTTGGTCTCCACGATCACGGCTTCGGCCGGCACGCCCTGGCTGATGAGATAATCGCGCCCCACCTCCCCCTCGGTGAAATGCGGATCGCCGCCGGCCCCCCCGGTTGTCAGCACACGCGGGGCCAGTTGCTTCTTGTATAGATCGAGCGCATGATCGAGCCGCGCCTTGAGTATGGGTGACGGCTTGCCCGCGTACCCCGCCGCGCCGTAGACGATGATCACTTCCGCCGGACGTGCTTCGTCGACAAACGCGTTCCGGTAGATGGAGAGCGTCGTGTGGGTGACCACGGCGGCGATGCAGGCGCCGGCCAGCGCGACGGCGATAACGATGGTCCTACGCATGACACCCGGGTTAAGATCAAGTCTACGACGCGAGTCGGCGCCGATGGTGGAGAGGATTACCAGTGCCCGCAATCCGCTGCTCAAGGAGGTCCGCCGCGCCGGCCTGAAAGGCGAGCTCACGCCCGGTGGATTCTGCGTGGCTGAGAGCTTTCATCTGCTCGAGGAATCGATCCGCGGCGGATGCGAGATACAGGCGGTGCTGGTGGCAGCCTCGGTGCGCGCCACAGTGGAAGGCCATGTAAAGGGCCTCAAGAGCGTCCGCGTGATGGAAGTGCCGGACGCGCTGTTCGGCGAAATCTCGGTTACCGAGACCAGCCAGGGCGTCATCGCGCTGGTGAAGCCGCCCGCCTGGACCATGGAGCAGTTGTTTCGCGGGCAGTCGCTTTTGGTGGTTCTAGACGGCATTCAGGATCCGGGCAACGCCGGGACGATTGTCCGAGCTGCGGAGGCTTTCGGAGCCTCCGGTGTCGCGTTCGCGAAAGGGACCGTGAGCCCCTACAACGCAAAGACGCTGCGTGCCGCCGCCGGGTCCTTATTCCGCCTGCCGTTCGTTACTGGCGTCGATGCAATGCTGTTGAAGACCGCGATGGAGCAGAAGCGCGTCGACGTGTATGCGGCGGCGGCGCACGGTGGAAAGTGCCTGACCGAGGTGGACCTTTCCCGCCGCGTCGCGATCATTGTGGGGAGCGAAGCCCACGGCGTGAGCGATCGGCTTCGCTCCGCCGCCACGGATTTGCGCATCGCTACCACGGGCGTGGAAAGCTTGAACGCCGCCGTGGCCGCCTCGGTGATCTTGTACGAGGCGTCGCGCCAGCGATGGAAGAAATGAGCCTGTTCGAGTCCCTGCCCGGCGACGCCGATGCCGCTAGCCGCCCGCTGGCGGAACGGCTTCGTCCCGCCACGCTCGACCGCTATCTCGGTCAGGAACACATCCTCGGCCCTGGCAAGCCCCTGCGGCGCCAACTCGAGCGGGACCAGGTGTCGTCGCTCATTTTGTGGGGGCCGCCCGGCGTCGGCAAAACCACCCTCGCGCGCCTCATCGCGCAGCACTGCGCGGCGGATTTTGTCCCGTTCAGCGCCGTGTTGAGCGGCATCAAGGAGGTGAAGGAAGTGATGGCTTCCGCCGAACGCGCCCGGCGGATGGGACGGCGAACCGTGATCTTCATCGACGAAATCCATCGCTTCAACAAAGCCCAGCAGGACGCGTTCCTGCCTTACGTGGAGCGCGGTGACGTGATCCTCATCGGCGCGACCACTGAGAACCCGTCGTTCGAGGTGAACTCGGCGCTTCTGTCGCGGACCCGTGTCTACGCTCTGCGGCCGCTCGCGCATGAGCATATCGTGGCCCTGCTCGAGGAGGCGCTGCGTGCCTTGCGCGTCGAGGCTGCTCCGGAACTGCTGGAGCAGATCGCGATTCACGCCAACGGCGACGCCCGGTCCGCCTATAACGCCATCGAGCTGCTGGCTGCCGCGGCCGTCGACGGGCGCATCCCGGCCGAGGCCGTGGAAGACGTGTTGGAACGAAAGCTGCTGCTCTATGACAAGTCCGGCGAGGAGCACTTCAATCTCATCTCCGCGCTCCACAAGTCCATACGGTCGTCGGACGCCGACGCGGCGCTCTACTGGCTGGCGCGGATGATGGAGGCAGGCGAAGACCGCATGTACATTGCGCGGCGTCTGGTGCGGATGGCCGTGGAAGAGATCGGGCTGGCCGATCCGCGGGCGCTCGAACAGGCCATGGCCGCCAAGGAATGCGCCCACTTTCTGGGGATTCCGGAAGGGGATCAGGCCCTGGCCCAGGCCGCGATCTATCTCGCGGTTGCGCCGAAGTCCGACGCTGCCTACCGCGCCCTTAACCACGTGCGCGAGACCATCCGGTCCACCACCGCCGAACCCGTCCCGATGCATCTCCGCAACGCACCCACGCGGGCGATGAAGGAATGGGGATACGGCCAAGGCTACCAGCATGCCCATCAGTTCGAAGAGGCGCTGCCGGACATGGAATGCCTGCCCGGCAATCTGAAGGGCACGCGCTTCTACCAACCCACCGCGCGCGGCGTCGAAGCGAAAATCTCCGAGCGCCTGCAGGCCATCGAGCGGATACGGGCGGCGCGCTCCGAAGCCGCCGCCGATGCCCCGGATCCTACTTCGAAGCCGTAACCGTGATCTCGATCCGGGCCTTGCCCACCAGGCTCGCCACCCCCACCGTCGTACGCACCGGTTTCGGATCCTTGAAATACGTCACGTAGACCTCGTTCATCTTCGGGAACAGCGTCATGTCGGTGAGGAAGACGTTCACCGAAACGGCGTTGTCGAAACTCATGCCCGCTTCTTTGAGCACCAGACCGATGCGGTCCAGCGTCGCCCGGACCTCGGCGGCGAAATCGGCCGGGTATTCGCGCGTCTTCAGATCGGCGCCCGTCTGGCCGGCGATATAGAGCGTGTCGCCCACCATCAGCCCCGGGCTGAACGGACCGCCCTTGGCGAACTCTTTCGGGTGAATCAGCTTCTTGGGAGCCGCGGAAAGCAGCACCGTGGAGAGACAAAGGCAAATGGCGAGGCGTCGTAGTACGAGCATACCTAGGATGATAACTCACCGGTTCCGGAACGAACGGACCAGTCGCATCTCCGGGGGGATCGCGTACCGGTTTCGGGGCGATTCGGTACCAACGGAAAAGGGGTCATTCGGTCCATTGGCCGATGGCGGGCTGGAGGTCAGACTGAGGAAGGTCAAGAGTTGCTCTTCGATCCATGGCAAACGGAGCCTACAGTCTCAGTGGCCATACAGTCTCAGTGGAGGATACGTCCTTGTTTTCAGACAGCAGCAACGAGCGACGGCAGGCAAGCCGCTTTCCGATCGAGCGCGAGGTCCGGTATCGGGTCCTAACCAAAAAGAGCAATCAGGAAGCGGGTGGCGGACGCACCGTGAACATGAGCAGTTCCGGCATCCTGTTTACGTCCGAACATGTGTTGCTTCCCGGACGAAGCATCGAAGTGTCGGTGAACTGGCCGGCCCAGTTGAACAATTCGTGCCCCCTGAAGTTTGTGGCGCGCGGCCGTGTGGTTCGATTCGAACCCGGCCGCGCGGCAATCGAGATTCAGCATTACGAGTTTCGAACGCTTGGCTCGCAAGGGCTCTCGGCGTAGGCATCGCTACCGGTATTTGTCTCACTCTCACTCTCTCCTCCCCCGCCTGGCTTCAGGCGGGGCTTTTTTTTGGGAACTACGGCTCCGCGACGCGCCACTGCCCCGGGCACGCGCTCAGAGGAAGCCGCTCAGAGGAAGCCGCTCAGAGGAAGCCGCTCAGAGGAAGCTAAGATGCTTGGGAGGTGCAATATGGCTGACGACTCGGGCCCGCAACGCGAATCCGCTGTGCGGCGATTCCAACGCAGCATGGACATTGACTACGAGAAGTGGCATGACGGCGTCGGCTACGATCTCGATGCGATTCGCGAGGCCGCTCCCCAAGAACGGGTCGAGATCGAGCGGCTGCTGCTGGCGCGCGGCGCTGCCGATTGGCGCGACGTCGAGGCGCTGGCCTTGCTCGATACAGAGCGCGCGAGACAGGCGCTGCAGGAGGCGGCGGCGGGTGACCAGCCCGCCGTGCGGATGGCGGTGTCGCGGCATGCTCCGGATTTGCTCGGCGAGCAGGACCGGATACAGTCTCTGGTGCGTGCCCTCGAGGAGGCGGAGTTCTATGCCGGGTTGACGCAGGCGCTCGATGAGGTGGAAGAGTTCCATCCGCCCGAGGTTGTGGAGGCGCTATTCCGCGGCGCACTGGCCCGGTCCGGAGAAGTGGCGGTCCACTTCGCGGCGATGATTGCGTACGTCTACGGTAAGGCCAGCGAGCCCTTCTCGTGGGAGTTGCGGCCCTTCTTCCTGCGCTTCAACACCCCGAGCGCTGGCGAGCGCCGGGTGGCGTTTCGGGATCTGTGCGATATGGTCGGTGTCGACGCCAAGCGCTATCTGAACCCGTCGTCTGTTCCCCCAAAGTAACGGAGGCCCCTGCGCCCGCAGCCTCGCAGCCCTAGCTGCTTACCGGTTCCGCGCTCCGCGGCTCCAGCGTCTGGATGCATCGGCCGATCCACTGCTTGGTCAATTTCTCCTGCACCGAGTTCTGCACCAGCCGCGCGCGCAGGTTCGAAAAATCCACGCTGTCGAGCGGCTGATCCTGATTGAAGCACGAAAACACCGTCGTCTCGGCCCCCGTGATGGGGTCCTTGTGCACCTGCAGGCACTGGGCGCAGATCTCCTTCATCATGCACTGCATCGGGGAGTTGATGCTGCCGATGGCGACGTGGGACTTGTCGAGATGCGCGGCCAGCACGCCGTGGCGTGCTCTCGCGACGGCCGCCATCATTCCGTCTGACCCGATGGCGATGAGACGCTTGGCGCCCGCCAGTGGAATCGCCACGTTGCCCAGGTCGCCGCGGGCATAAGCGGCCATCGCTTCCACGATGTTGTGCACGATGGCTTTGTCCTGGGGCCGCGTGGGCGTGAAGCCCGGCGCTTCATCGCAACACCAGACCACCACGTCGGCGGCGCGCTCGATCTCTTCCACCTTGTAGCGGTCAATGATCTTCTTGTAGCCGGCGAAATAGACGACCTTCGAGCCTTCGGCCCGGAGCTGTTGGCCGATGGAGAATAGCACCGCGTTTCCGAGTCCGCCGCCAACCAGGATCGCCGTCTCGCCCGACGGCGTCTCCGTGGGTGTCCCCGTGGGGCCCATCAGGATCACTGGCTCGCCCGGCTCGAGCAGCGCGCACAAGTCCGAGGATCCGCCCATCTCGAGCACGATCGTCGAAAGTAGCCCCTGTTCGCGATCCACCGACGCCCCGGTGAGCGCCAACCCTTCCATCGCCAGCAGCGTCCCTTCCGCCTGCGGCGAGAAATATTCGTAGTTTTGCAGGCGATAGAACTGCCCGGGGTGAAACTCGCGAGCGGCCCGAGGTGCGCGAACTACAACCTCTACAATTGTAGGAGTTAACCGGTTCACCTCGTGGACAATCGCCCGCAGCTCTTCGTTCAGACGTTCTGCCAACGACGGTGGTGCTGGCTCGGTGGCCGGGCGCCGGGCCAGGATGCGGGAAATCACCGGGTATCCCTGCTTGGCGCTCGCCATTGCTTTCACCACGTTCCCCGAGTACGATGGGTGCAGGTCGCCGAAAAAGCTCATTCCCGCGCCGTCCGGCCGCAAAGAGGTCAGGACCCGCGAGGCGGACGGCTTCGTCACCCGCTCCGGTTTTACCGGATTGCCGTCTTCGTCCAATGCCTGGAAGTACTTACCGTCCAAAACTACACCGGTAGCATCTTCACGGGCCAGAACCGTATTCGGCTGTGTTCCGGCCGCCACCAGGATCGTGTGAGCGGGGAGGACCGATTCGCCTCCCGTCTCAATCAGCTTATGTTGTTCCGGATCCCATCGCGAACGTCGCAGCCGCAATGCCTTGGCCGCTCCGAAATTATTTATTTCTACTTCCGTAGGAGATAGGCACTCCGCAAAGCGGATCCCTTCCTCCAGGGCCTTCGCTACTTCTTCATGGTTGAGCGTGTAGCTGGGTGAGTCGATGAGACGGCGGCGGTACGCGATCGTCACCCCACCCCACGAATTCAGCAGCCGGATCAGTTCCGGCTGTCGGCCTTCCCGCTTCGCTGCCTCCCGTTCGGCCCGAATGGCACGGGCGTGGGCGAGGAACTCCTCGCCGATAATCCGATCCTCTTCCGTCCAGTTGGCCCGTACCGAGGCTTCCCCATCTTCGGCGGCCAGCCGCTCATACCGGCTAAGAAACTTCTCCACCTGCACGACGTAGTAGGCGAGCGATTCGGTGGCCGTGTCGATCGCGGTAAGCCCGCCGCCAATCACCACCACCGGCATTCGTATCTGTAGATTCGCGATCGAATTTGGCTTAGCGGCGCCGGTGAGCTGCAGTGCCATCAGGAAGTCCGACGCTTGTCGTACTCCGCGCGTGAGCCCGTTCTTCATCGGGACAACAGTGGGCACCACAACGCCCATACACAACGCAATGTGGTCGAAGCCCAGCTCGAACGCCGAGAGTCTGGAGTCAGCGTGCCGCCGAAGCGAATCCCTTGCATCGCGAGTCGCCCCGGCGCTCCGGCAGCAGCCGGATCAGTTTGAGGTAGTTCTTGTTCCACCGGACCGTTATTCCGTACTCCAGCCACTGCCGAATCCAGCCAGCACGCGATCGTTCAGATTCTCGTATAGCTCATTGACGTCGCGGATCAGTTGAAAAGGAACACAGCGGCCGTACGGATCCACTCCCGGATCGCGGCCGGCAACGGTTCGATCTTCAGTCCGTCGATACCGGTGACAGCGTCGGCCGTCGTTCATCAGGTGATGCACCAGAGTGAAGCCCGCCGGGCCCAGACCCACCACCAGCACCTTGTAGCCGGTGGACGCCTTCGGCATCGGGCGCCACAGGTTCAGCGGGTTCCACCGCGTGAGCGAACTATAGATCTCGAAACCCAGGGCGGTTCGAGTCGTCGCACGCAATCCCCGTGTCTCGATCTGCGGGATGTCCACCAACTCCTGCTTCTGGAAAATGCGGACTTCGTACGATCGTTGCAAAACTCACGGTGGCCCGTGCCGGCCGCCATCAGGTTGTCGATGGTCTGCGTGACGGCGAGCGCGCCTCGATCGGGAAGCCCTGCTCCTTGAGCGATTCATTTCCGAGATCTTCCTCGAGGACATCCAGCCAGGGTGACGCCGAACTCTTCTTGAACTCGCCCGTCTTCTCGCGGAGCCCGGTCGAGCAGAGTCCTTCCCCTGGTTGTGGCACTTGATCCCGTAGTGCGCCTGATCGAGCGCGGGGTCTGGCGCCGTGCCCTGGTCCGTCGGCGCAAATCCCTCGCGATGCCGCCAATGATCGAGCCGGAAATTGCATCGCATCCGCCGATGCGTCGGCGGCGTGGCCGGGCAGGAGGCGCGAGCCGATGCTCTCCACCGGCACCATGTGGTAGGGCCCACCTTGTGGGCCGTTTGAAGATCAGCCCGTCGGTGTTTCCGCTTTCCTTCCGGATGCATCGCCGCCCAGACCGCGTAGCGGGCCGCGAGCTCGAGTTCGCCCTTGTAGACAGCCTCTTCGGCCAGCCACCGGGTGACATGGGCGGCATAGGCCTCCTCGGTGCAAGGTTCGCCGAACAGGGCCTCGAGTTGAGCGGTGACAAGCGCGCCATCGAGTTGCGCCGCCTCGGCTTCGGTGGCCTTGGCCAGGGCCTTTCGCTGCACGAACTGCCGCTTCACCTCGTAGATCGGGTCGAAGTCGGCGTGTCGCGCGCGTAGCGCGGCCACCTCGGTCCGGATGTCGAACAAACCGGCGATAAAATCCTCGAACAGCGGCGCCGCGTCGATGAGCAGTTGCGAATGTGCTTTCGGATCGAGCGAATCTGGGTTGGCTCGTCCCGATTTCAACCGTTCGGCCAGGTCGGGGCTGGTCTCGCCGAGCCATGCGAGGAATCGGGCATCCAGGCGCAGAATGCCTTCGCGTGTATAGAGGTCGTCGGTCGACAAAGAAGCAGGGTGACTCATGACAGGGGTTGCGTGGAAAACGTACTGGACGGGCGCACCACGCCCTAACCCTTCAGTTTATCTCACCCTTTCCACGGAATCCCCTTCAAACGTCGTAGAGCCGATCCGGATTGGGCAAACGCGGGGTTTATCGGAGGACGGAGCATGCCGGGGCTGCCACTTCTGCCGCACGACCGTCGAAGCAGGCTACTCTTTGGGCGGGACCGGCGGCTCCACCCAGGAACCGCACATCGGGCATTGCACTTGCCCGGATCGGCGCCCGCGGGCGGGAACGTTCTTAGGTGGGTCGAGAAATTCGCCCACCGCCCTCACAATCAGCCCGATGGATCCGCGAAGGAGTGCGATCAGGACAATCGCGACGAGTAGAAAGATGACAACGCGGAGCATCGGGCGGTTCTGAAAGCGCATCGGAGGGGACGGTCACCGCCGTCCCCTCCCGCGCGCAATTACCTCTTTTTCTTGGTGGACTTCTTCTTCGCGTCCGGGTTTGCGTACTCGGTCTCGACCTTCGAGTCGAATGCCATCAACATGCCCTTCGCGCTTTCCGCGTACGGACCATCCGGCTTCAGTTCGACGTACTTTTGCAGCGCTTCCTTGGTCCCCGGAGCCGGCGTTACGGACCCGTCGGCGTTGGTCTGCGCTTTGCTCACCAGGTACATCGCGTATTGGTAAAAAGCGTCGGCGTGATTCGCATCGGCTTCGGTGGCCTTCTTGAACGCCTGTCCGGCCGCTTCCAACTGGCCGATGTTGGTCATCACGGCCCCGAGGTTGAAGTAGTACGTCCCCGCCTTGGCGGGGTCGAGGATGGCGGCCTTATTGAGTTCCTCCTGGGCCTGATCCACCTTCTTCGCCTTCACCAGCGCGAGCGCGAAATTGTTGTGGTAAGCCGCATCGTCCGGCTTCAGTTCGATCGCCTTGTTGTACGCCGCGATGCCTTTCTCAAAGGCCTGCGCCTGCTCGTCGCCGGTCTTCGTCATCGCCAGCCCGACATGCGATTCCGCGAGATTGGCCCACACCACATGCTGGTTCGGATCGAGTTCGGACGCCTTCTCGAACGCTCCCACCGCGTTGGCCCAGTCCTTGGCTTCGAGCGCCGTCATTCCGGCGTTGAAGGCGTCGTTGAGGGCCTTGTTCTTCTTCATGGACTCGGAACGTTCCTTGGCGGCCTTTTCAAAGGCCGCGCGCTGTTCCGGCGTCATCTCGCGGGACATTTCCTTCGTTACCGTGCCGGTTTCGGCGGCCTGCTGCATCGCCTGCTGACGCTTGGCCATCTGCGCCAGATCGAAATTGATTTCCTTCGGCTCTCCCAAACCCGTGCGCACTCCGCGGACCTGATCCACCTCGCGCCCGCCCACAGGCTTCTTCTTTTCCTTCGTCGCGTCCAGGATCAGAACCACATCGTAGGTTCCCAGCGGGAGGCCGGCGTGAAAGTAGTCGCCCTTCTTCTTGGTTTCGGTGTAGTACTCACCCTTGATGTCGGTGCGCACGATCTTGACCCACGCTCCTTGGAGGGGCTGACCATCGGGACCGATGACCTTTCCAGCGATTGCGCCGGTTTGAGCGAAAGCGGCGAAAGAGGCGGCAGCAGCCAGGGCGGCGGCGCGGACGAAGCGATTCATAGGTCGGACCTCCATACGGAATCAGGGATTACTCTATCCCCAATATAATAACGCGGAGAGCGCATCAAGCGTTACTTCGGTCGGGTTTGCTGTTTCGGGCCTCAACGCGAGGTCCACGCCATGGGTGGAGCGCTTGCGTCCACACGCCGCGCTACGGCATACTATGGAGGAGAGATTCTTAGCTAACTGGAAGTGCGCCTGCGCAGAGATGCTGCCCGACCGGCGCCTGAGGTAAACAATGCCGCAACGGACTTTTCAGCCCAACAATCGCAAGCGCGCCAAGACGCACGGGTTCCGCGCCCGCATGAAAAGCAAGGATGGACGCGCCGTACTCAGCCGCCGCCGCGCCAAGGGACGGTGGAAGCTCACCGTCAGCGACGAACGCGCCGTCCGCCAAGCGAAGTAGCCTGAGCGCCGCTCCAGGCCGGCGATACCGTTTTCCCAAGGATGCGCGGCTGCGCAAGCGGGCCCAGTTCCGGCGCGTCTACGATCACGGCCTCCGTTTGACCTGCCCTTGGTTTTCTTCCTTTCGGTTGTGCCGCGACGATGCCTCCGGGCCGCGAATCGGCTTTACAACGCCGCGGGCTCTCGGAAAGGCCGTGGTCCGGAATCGGATCCGCCGCCGGATGCGCGAGGCCGTCCGGCTGGAGTTGCCCGCATTCACGCGGCCCTTTGACCTGATCTTTCATCCCCGGCGCAATGTCCTGGATGTTGACTTTCAACGGCTGCGCAGCGAAGTAAGCAGAGTATTCGAGAAGTGCAAAGGCTCCTGATTCAGGTTCTGTTTTTCTACAAACGGTGGGTGTCGCCACTGCTGCCCTCGGCCTGCCGTTTCCATCCCACCTGCTCCGAGTACATGCGCCAGGCGGTCGAGCGCCACGGCATGATAGCCGGAGTGTGGATGGGGCTGAAGCGCCTGGGGCGGTGCCATCCTTTTCGTGAAGGCGGTTTCGATCCGGTCCGATGAATCCCAAAACACCCGATCCGAATATGAATATGGAGCGCCGGCTGCTGCTCGCGTTCGCTCTGATGGGCGTCGTCCTCATGGTGTCCACATACCTGATGCCGAAACCCGCCGAGCCTAAGGCCGGCCCCTCGAAAACCGCCGAGACAGCCAAGCAGGAAAGCCGGACCGATACGAAGGCGGAAGCCAAGTCCGAAGCCGCGAAAAAAGCCGCCGAATCCGCCAGGCCTCCCGCCGAGAAGGCCGCGGAGAATCCTTCTGAGACACCCAAGCAAGGACGCATCGTCGCTTCCAGGGAAGATACCGTCGTCGTCGAGACCGATCTCTACCGCGTCGTCTTTTCCAATCGCGGAGCGGTCATACGGAGCTGGATTCTGCGCAAATACCAGGACCGGCAGGGGCAGCCGCTCGAGTTGGTGAGCCAGAAAGGCCTCGAAAAAGTGCGTCCTCCGTTTTCCGTCCGGTTTCACGAGGGGCAATCGGCCGACGCCGTCAATACCGGGCTCTGGGTTCCCGAGATCTCAGCCGGCGGTTTGACCGTCAGTTTCTCCTACGCCAACGGACCCTGGTCCGGCAAGAAGACCTTTGCGTTCCGCAAGGATAGCTACCTCACCTCCGTCGAGAGCGAGATCCGCAATTCCGGCTCGGCCAAACCCCACCTGCTCTATTGGCGCGGCGGATTCGGCGATGCGAGCGTCATCGGAGCGGCGGCGTCGCAGTTGACCGTCCGGTTTGACCGGAACGAGCAAAAACTCATCACTCTCAACGCCGATGCCGCCAGGAAGGCCGAAGGCGGATATCAGGCCCATCGTGGGCCCTTCACCTTCGCCGGCATCACCGATGCGTACTTCGCCGCCGTGGCCCTGCCGGAAAGCGCCACCGATTTCGAGATCCACTCCCTTTCCGACCAGGTCCCCAACGAGATTGACGCCAAAGAGGAACCCAATGCCGGTATGGCCGTCGGCGGCCACGGCACCAACAAGTTTGAGATGTTCGTGGGACCCAAGGACACCAATCTCCTCCGCAGCATCGATCCGCGCCTGGAAAACCTCATTGACTTCGGGCGTCTGAAGATCATCGCAAAACCCCTGTTTTTGGCGATGCATTATCTCAACGACAACTACCTGCACAACTACGGCTGGACCATCGTCATCATCACCATCGTCATTAACTTCCTCCTGTTGCCGCTGAAATTCACCAGCCTCAAGTCCATGAAGAAGATGTCGGCCCTGCAGCCCGAGATTGCCGCCATCAATGACAAATACAAGGGCATGAGCTACAAGGATCCCCGCAAGCAGAACCAGCAGGCCGAGGTGATGGATCTCTATAAGAAACACGGCGTCAACCCGGTGGGCGGCTGCGTGCCGATGGTCATACAGATTCCATTCTTCATTGCTTTCTACACCGTGCTTTCTGTCGCCATTGAGCTTCGCGGCGCTCACTGGCTTTGGGTTACCGATCTTTCCCGTCCGGAGGATCTCGCCATTCGCGTCCTGCCCGTGATCATGGTCGCTTCTCAATTTCTCATGCAGAAAATGACGCCCACAACCACCGCGGATCCTTCTCAGCAGCGAATCATGTACATGATGCCGCTGTTCATGGGCTTTATGTTCTACGGAGTCTCCAGCGGCCTGGTGTTATACTGGATGACCAGCAACCTCGTCGGGATCGCCCAGCAATGGTTTTTCAATCATACCGGCGCGGCAGCCCAGGTTCCGGCGGCTGCGGGAGCGAAGGCAGTTCAGAAAAAAGATAAGAAGCGATGAAGTATACCCTCGCAGAGCATGGCCCTAAGATCGAAGCGTTCTTGAATAAGATCCTGCCGTTGAGCGGGTTGGATGTTACCTTCGAACTGGCGGAGGGCGAGACGGTTCACCCCGAGTTCGAAAACCCCGATATCCGAGTCAAGTTCCACGGCCATGATGTCGACGAGTTGTTGTCCAACAAGACCGAACTGATGCTGGCTCTCGAGCATCTCACCCAGGAAGCGCTGAAGCTTCCCGGTGAAGACCACAACAAGGTAGTGTTCGACGCCAACGACTACCGGATGCTCCGGATCGAGGAACTCCGCGCCAGCGCTCAGCAGGCCGCTGAGCGCGTCAAAACCACCCGTCAGCCGTTCCGGTTCAATCCCATGAACAGCCGCGAGCGGCGAATCCTGCACGTCGCTCTGCGCGAGGAAACAACTCTCCGCAGCGAAAGCGAGGGCATGGAGCCCCGGCGCAACGTGGTGATCTATCCGGCTGGGATGCCTTCGCAGCCCGCGCCTCCGCACCCCGACTACGGGCGACGGCCGTCGGGTGGCGGCGGGCGTGATCGCGATCGTGGCCGCGGCGGCGATCGGGATCGTGGACGCGGCGGAAGAGATCGAGGCGGCCGGCCCGGCGGCGGCCGGGGGCGGTAACCGCTCAGGCCGCAAGCAGAAGCCCTCTCACACAGGCGTGCGGCTGCAAGACACCATCGCGGCTCTATCCACTCCGCCTGGGCGGGGTGGCATCGGCGTAATTCGCCTTTCCGGTCCGGATGCCGTCTCCATCGCCTCCCGCATTCTCCAACTCCCGCCCGGCGCCGAATGGACCCCCTGGCGTGCCCATCTGGCCGCGCTCCACGATGACGCCGGCAATACCATCGACGAAGTAGTGGCCACCTTCTTCGCGGCGCCGCGTTCCTATACCAGTGAAGATGTCGTTGAGATCTCCTGCCACGGCGCTCCCGTGATCCTGCGGCATGCCTTGGAGCGCGCCTGTGTGCACGGCGCGTCCGGCCGAGCCCGGCGAATTCACCCTGCGCGCCTATCTGAACGGCCGCATCGATCTGCCCCAGGCCGAGGCCGTGCGTGATCTTATCCACGCCACCACGCTCTATCAGGCTCGCGTGGCGGCCCGCCAGGTGGATGGCGCTCTTTCCCGGCTGTTGGCCCCTTTCAAGCACCAGCTTCTCGAATTGATCGCCCTGCTCGAAGCAGGCATCGATTTCGCCGAAGACGACATCGACGTCGCGCCCGACGAAGAAATTCGCCGCCGCATCGCTCCCGTCGAGGAGGGGCTGGACCGTCTGGCCCGCAGCTTCGGCTACGGCCGTCTCGTCCACGACGGTCTCACCCTCGCCATCGTCGGCCGCCCCAATGTCGGCAAAAGCAGCCTCTTCAACCGGCTGCTCCAACAGGATCGCGCCATCGTCACTGAAATCGCTGGCACCACGCGCGACCTTGTCAGCGAAACCGCCTCGCTCGACGGGATCCCCGTGCGATTCGTCGACACCGCCGGCATCCGCGACGGCCAAGACCCTGTCGAGCTCCTGGGCATCCAACGCAGCTACGGCGCCATGGCCGATGCGGACCTCACCCTCGTCATCGTGGACGCGTCCGAGCCGTTGTCCGCTGCCGACCGCGCCCTGATCGATCGCGCTATCGCCCAGGGGCGGCATCTGGTGGTCGGCAACAAGAGTGACCTCGGCGCGCATCCGTTGCCCGAAGGTGCGCTGCTCGTTTCCGCCTTGACCGGCGATGGTGTGGATGCGCTCCGGCGGGCCATCATCGCCGCCATCGCGCCCGAAGGTGAGGTGGCCGTCGAGGATGGGTTCATCACGTCGCTACGTCATGAGCAGTTGTTGCGCGAGGCCGTGGAAGCGCTCGCCAACGCCCGCCATGCCTTGGGACACGGGCTGCCGCATGAGATGCTGCTGCTCGATTTCTACGCCGCGCTCGCGCCGGTGGACGCCATCACCGGCGCTACAACCGCCGATGACATCCTCAACCGCATCTTTTCCACCTTTTGCATCGGCAAATGAACGCTACTCGCCGAACGTGATGCCCTTGGACAGAATCGGGATCAGCTCGATCGCCAGTCTCCGCATTTCGTCGTTCTTGAACCAGTCGTGGAACATGTCGCGGTATCGGATGATCTGCATGCGCGTGGTGTAGATTTCGCGCACGACGCTCGATTCGTTCATTTCGCGTGCAAATCGCCTCGCGTGTTCCCGGATCTTTCCGTGTGATGGAATAAGCGGCGAAGGCTCATGCAGCAGCGCAATCAAGTGCAGCTCGATCAAGCTGCCAAGGGCCCAGATCCGCGTCTCCGGGTCGCCCGAACTGTGGTCGCGCTCCGACAGGAAATGCGCCGTCGCCCACTGGTCTTCCCGGAACCGGCCCTTGCTGAGCAGCGCCTCGAGCACCAGATATTGCGTCAGCGCCCATGTCGACGCATGGTTGGCCTTGTAGGCCTCCCAATAATAATTCCGCGATCGGCGTAGAATCGGCTCGATCGACTTCTTCGCCCTCTTGCCCAACTTCATCCGGACCTGCGCCTCGCGCTTCTCCAGGCTGGCCAGAAGGCCGTTCAGCTCTTCCTTCTGCCACTTGTCGGCGGTGTCGATGGCCTTTAGTCGCTCGCGTACGTCGTTCAACCGGTCGAACCCGCTCGCTGTGGAAGACTCGATCGATTTGTCCATCTGATCCATCGCCGCGTTCACCTGCTGGCGCAGCCGCCCCAACTGCACGCCGAACAACTGCCGTTCCAGACTCTCCGGCAGTGACGCATACGCCACCAGGCTCGCCCAGTCATGCGACCCCGGCATCCGCGCCTTCAACTTGTCCCGCAACTGGTGCAGGATCCGGCGCGGATCCTGCCCGCGGAGCAGCCCCGCGTACATTTCCTCCACCATCACGATCGACGCCGTGAACGTAAGTGGAAACTGCGACGCCACTACCAGTGGAACGCCGGATTGATGCAGCGCGTGCGCCACACTCGCCCCAGGGCCCACCACGCTCCCGCCCGCGCCGCTCTGGCAAGTGGCCAGCGTCACCACCGCCGGGCTGGAAGGCTTTAGCAGCGCCGCCAGCCGGCTACCATCCACGATGTCCGGCTTTCCCGGATCCTTGGCGTCATGCAACGCAATCCCGTAGCGCTCGTCCCCGGCATAAGAAAAAGACGCACCGTGGGCCAGAACGTGTATGTGCGTGTACCTTTCCTTGGCGATGGCCTCGCTCACCTGTTTCGCATCGGCGGCTGGCAGAATCGTGAGATGCTCTCCCACCTTGGCCTTCGGCGGATTGCAGGAAAAGTCGTACCACATCCACGGCTCGATCAGCCGCCGCAGCGCCAGCGTGTGTGCCTCCATAGGGATCTTGCCCGCCACCGCGGAAGCCAGAAATAAAATCTTGGGTCTGCCAGGCCACTGTAGCCGCTGATCCGTCACGCGCCGGATCTCTCGCGTGATCGAGAGCGGCACTTCATTCTGCAGCGCCAGATGCTGTCCGGACCCCGGCATTCCCGGCGCGGACCTTGCCAGTTCCAGCGGCAGTAGCGCTAGTTCCGACGCCGTCAGTATCAGCCGCAGATGCACCATATCCTTCGTGTTCGCGCTATCGGCCTTCCTATCTCCGCTATCGGCCTTCCTGTCGCTGCCATCGGAAAGCTCTGCGACCAGTCCCCGCAATTCACCCAGCATCCGCCCCAGCGCCGACGCCGCGTCTTCCAATTGCAGTTGCTGCGTAACCTTTGAATCCCGGTAGTACAGCGCATTCAAAGCCGTCAGCAATTGCCGGTGCTCGAACGGCACGCGCAGCGTTTCCGCATCCCGGTTCCCGCACAAAGCAAGATACTCGGTCAGTGGGGAAAGCAATTGGCCATGGGCCGGGCCGCGCCGCAGTATCTCCACCGTGATCGTCTTCATCCGGCTACCCTCTGGCTGCTGCCCGCCACCACGGTCTCCGCCCCCGCGTCATCGATGTGAAGCAGAGCCGCCGTCACCCCTCTGCCGCTGCTGCGCACCGCTGCGATGGTTCTCGTTTCCTTGACGAAATTCTTCAGCGCGTCCGGACTGCCGCGCGTAATCGCCACCCATAGCGGCTCGAAGCCCTTGCTCGTCTCCCAATGCTTCTTCTCCACGCGCATCAGTTGCGTCCATGTGCCGGAGTTGAGATACCAGCCTCCGTCTTTCCTCCCGTGAGACCGTTCGAGGTGTGTGTGCCCCGCGATTACCACGCTCGCTCCTGCGCCGATCAACTGATCGAGCGCTTTGGCTTGCGCATCCTCGTGACCCATTTCGAAGCTCTTCTCTCCGGCCAGGCGCTCCAATGCCTCGCGGGCCGCTTCGCTCGGGTTGCCCCGGAACCATTCATAGGCGGAGCGTATGTAGCCCAGTTGCTCGTCGGCATCGCTCGCCAACGAGTACGGGTCCACCTGTTCCTCAAAGCGCCTTTCCGTCTCTGTGAGTATCTCCGCCGCGCTTCGCTGCGATTGAAACGGCTGTGCGGCTTGATGCATTGCCAACAGCGCCTCGTCAGGCTCGCTCCGCAAGGTTGGAGTCTCGCCCAGTAGATCTGCCTTGTGTCTCGAAAAGTCCCAAGCCAGCTTGCCCGCGATCTGAGCCGCGCTGCGCGCCAGCCCTTCGATCGCCGGATCGAGCGCCACCAGGATCGGCACAACCGCCGGAATCTCCGGCTTGAGCAGATTCACGAATGAATACTCCCGCTTGAGCTGGTTCATCACGTCCACCACCAGCTTCGTCCCCGCGTTGGGTACCCATTCGAGCGGCGCCGCCCCGAAGTTTCTCCGTCGCTTCGCCCGGCGGATCGCTTCATAGTCGTTCAGATTCCAGTAGTCGACATCGTTGCCGTGGATGCATACAACCCGCGTCCCCCCCACCTTGCATCGATAGCCCGTGCCATCCAATGACAAGGTTACTCGGGCCCGCGCCTCCGCGCTCGCAGCCACCAGACTCACCAGTTTTTCCTGAACCCACGGCAGCGCCAGTTCGATATCGTGATTGCCGATGGTGATCGCCATGTGGCAGTGGGGCGACGCCGTAATCGCCGACAATCCCTCGAATACCGGCTTGAACGCCCGGTCGCCCGCGATGCGCCCCAGCTTGTCTGCCGCGCTCGAGGGATCGAAATACCGCGCGTCTTTCTCCGCGAGGAAATCTACCAAATCGCCGTTCACCACAAACGCCGTTCGCTTCGTGGTTTTCCCGATCCGCTCGCAAAAGGCACGAAACGCCTTTCCCGCGGCCTCGGTGAAGATAGGAAAGCGATCCTCGCCTCCCAGATGTAGGTCGCTGACGGCGTAGAGTTCATCGAACTCGTGCAACTCGGACGGATACATGACGGTAATGGAAATACTAACACTAATTGCGAAAAAAAGAGCCGGGGGCTCGGGAGTCCCCCGGCTGTCTACTTCCGCCCGCCGTCCAGCGCAATCAGATCCTTGAGTACGCCGTCCAGTCCGCCGCGAACGGTGATCTTACGCACCTTCTCGGCTACCTTCTCCAGCGTCTCCAGTTCCTTCATCCGCAGCAACAGCGGGTTGCCCTCCATCAACCGGGCCGTGTTCAACAGAGACCGCGTGGCCGCTGTCTCCTCACGCCGGCGGATCAGGTTGGCCTGCGCCTGCTTCTCCGCCGCCACTACCTGGTTCAGGATGTCGCGCATCTCGCCTGGAAGCACGATGTCCTTCAAGGCAATCGCGCCTACGCGCACGCCCACTGCGTCCATCTCCTGCCGCACCGTCACGGCGACGCTCTCGTCCACCGTCGTCTTATCCGCCAGGATCTCTTCGAGGGACCGGCGTCCCAGCGTCTGCCGCACCGCCAACTGCACGGTGCGATAGAGGTGCTCGGCGTAGTCCTTCACGCCCTGCCGCGCCTTCACCGGATCGGCCACCTGAAACTCCGTCCACACGTTCACACGGATCGACACCTTATCCCGGGTCAGGATCTCCTGCCCCGGAATCTCCAGCGTCTGACGCCGGACCTCGATCAGGTCCACGCGCGGAGTTACCGCCGCCGTCCAGAATGCGTAAGTTCCCGGGTCCAACCGGCGTTCGAACCGGCCGTCCAGATACAGTAACCCGGTCTTGCCTTCCTCCACGGACGCGTAAGTCACCGGGGCCTCGCGGCCCATGCGCGCCAACGCCGGAAGCAGCGCATTCGGGACTTCCGGGTTGGCCCGGGCATCCACGATCGTGTACGTCACGTCCACCGGACCGCGCCAGTAGAGCACCTGCCGTCCCGGCCCATGGACACGCGTCAGCTTGCCGTCGAAAAACACCAGCGCTACCTCCGCGTCGCCGGTTTCGACGCGGAGAAAGTAGCGCTCGCACACATCGGCGCGCTCCTTGGCGAGATACACGGCCCAAGGACCTTCATACACGGTCTCGTCCACGCCGCGCGTATCGATCGCGCGGCCGAAGCCCGCGAACCAATACGTTCCGGGGCCAAGAATACGCTCGAACCGGCCATGGCGAATCACAATCGCACGTTCGCGGTCGCCAACCCGCACCCGCACAGGGAACAGCATCGTACACCTCCTGGAAGAAATGGTTGACGGTTTCCCGGACCCCGGATTCCTCGTCTGTCCGGCGGGCGTTCCCCTTGGCCAATCCACATCCGCCCAACAGCCAGCCACGCCAGGCGGCACTATCGCCTTAGCGCGAATGGAACGAGTAACGGATTTGAGAATTGGGGAGTGAGAAGCTCAGAGCCGGAAGAGCGATGCCCCCGGAGTTATTCACTAACTCGTTCGGGCTGGAACCGGGGCCGGGTTACCAACGACAGGCTTTGCGGCCTGGTTGAACAGCGGGATTCGAACCCGCAACCCGCCGAGTTTGAGTCGGCTGCTCTACCCACTGAGCTATGTTCAGGGAGTGGAGATCGCCCGGGCACGCCGGCATGCGGTAGCTCATCGAGGCCGCACCAGCGAGGCTTTTCGAACCTCTGCTTTTGGCGTACATAGACATAGTTATCTCCAGATTTTTAGTATGCCGAAGTCTTGGAATATTGTCAACCACCAAGAGGTGGTGTAATCGAATATTTATCAGTTCGCCGCCGGCGGTCCCGCGGCCGGCCCCCGGAATCACGGTCGCGGCGGCGGTGCCTTGGACGACTTGGCCGCCACGCCGTCTACCGTGCGAGGCTCCATGAGCTCAGTCCGCGTTCCGTCTGGATCGTACAGGTTGGCTTGGCGGCGCCGGTTGATTCCCGTCCGGATCTCGATGGGCTTTTCGTAGTGCGCCGAACGCCTTCGCAGTTCGGCCACAGCCTTGTCCATGTCCTCCACCACCAGGCAGATATGGTGCTGCGTTCCCCGCTGGGTCGGCTCAGGCAGCTTATCGTACAGCATGAACTCGATGTAGTCGTCGCCATCCGGAACGCGAAGATTCATCCAATCCAGCACCTTCTCGTTGCGCGAGCCACGCCAGAATTCCTGGAATCCGAGCAAGTCGCGATAGAAGGCGAGCGACGCCTGGACTGATCCTACGATGATCCCAGTGTGCAGGATCCGCGGCGAAATCCGGTTCTTGCCGAGGAACCGGCCCTTGTCCCGGACGCTCCACCCGCCGGGTGCATACTGGACGAACTCCACACCGTGCCCGTCCGGATCCTTGATCGTGAAATTGTAGTTGCCGATGCGCCCCGTCGGTACTTTGTCCGGCACCTTGACGCCTTTCGACGCAAGATATAACCGCATCGCTTCGAGATCGTCAGTCTCTACCGAAATATGATTCAGCCGGTCAGTGCCAGGGGCGCTCTCCGGGAACAGCTCGATGTACTGCCGGTCATTCACCTTGATGAAGGTGAGAGAAAGCGAGCCGTCTTTGTTCTTCAAATCGAACGGCTCTTCATAACCAAGAAAGTCTTTGTAGAACTCTCGCGATTTTTCGATGTCGTGGACGAAATACGCAACGTGGGCCACGCCCGTGATTCGCGGGCGCTTCGGCTGTTGCGCGACGAGCGGTACACACGCCACCGCCAGTGCCGCGATGCAGAGACGAACAAGCATGCCCGTCATGATACTGCACCGCCCGCTGGCGCTCCACGCGCCGGAAGCGATTCGAGCTCTTCGAGCGTGCGCGGCCAATCTTTGCCCAAGAGCCGCGACAATGCTCGATCGGCCAGTAGACGTCCGCCCGTTTGGCACGCCGGGCAGTAGTTGGTTTCGTTGTTGGCGTAGCGGATGCGTTGAATCGCCGTCTGGCACACCGGGCACGGCTGCCCGTAACGGCCGTGCGCGGCCATTCCGTCACGAAACGCGGTGACGTGCTCCGGGAAGTCTCCTCCCGCGTCCCGGCGCAGACGCTCGATCCAATCCGCCAGCGTGTCCCGTATGGCCGCGTGCAGGCGATCGATCTCGGCCGCGGTGAGCTTCTGCGTCATGGCGATCGGTGAGAGCCGAGCCCGATGCAGTATCTCGTCTGAGTAGGCATTGCCGATGCCAGAAAACGTCCGCGGATCGGTGAGCGCGCGCTTCAGGGTGTGATTGGTTGCGGTGAGGTGATCGGCGAACTCCCGGGTGCTCGCGGCCATCACGTCGATGCCGCCCGGGTCTAGCGCCGCCAGCCCCTCCGTTCCCATCGCCATGTGCAGCGACGCGCGCTTCTGCGTCCCGGCTTCGGTCAGGATCAGCGTTCCGCTCTCAAAATCGAACGCAGCCAGGCCGCGGCGCCCGCCCGGGATCTTGGCACCCGGTTTGGACCAATGCAGCCGCCCCGCGATCATCAGGTGCAGCACCAGGAAAATATCGTTGTCCACGCCGATCGCGATGCGCTTCCCCACGCGGCGAATCCCCGTCACCGTGTGTCCCTCGGCGTCGGCCACAGCCGGCGAGGCCGTCCGGAGCAGAAACGGACTTGCCATCCGGACCCGCCGCAGTGTCGCGCCCAGAATGCGCGATTCCAGTGCTTCGACGTAGACGGTGATGTCAGGAAGCTCCGGCATTTGCCCGCTCAGGACTCGACGCGCACCCGCGTGCCCGTTCGCGCCGATCGGTATGCCGAGAACACCACGTCCAGGGCGCGTAGGCTGTCCTCGGCGGTCAAGGGTGGCGGCGCGAGCCCGGCGAAGGCGCGCGTCATCCGCTGCACGAACGGCGTGTAGCCAGACGGGCCGTCCACCGTTTCCAGACGTTCGCGTTTGCCGCTGGCGTTCGAGTACCACTCGAGCAGCGGTCCGGTGTGGCGGCGCATCTCGATCCAGCCCTCTGAGCCCCAGATCTTGATCATGGTGTGGTACCCCTTGTCGAGATAGTAGCCGGAGTTCAGCGTGCCGAGAGTGCCATTGTCGAACTCGAGCGCGACGCAGGCGGAATCTTCCGCGTCGATCGGCTGTCCGCCTGCATTGGCCGTGAATGCCGACACCGCCCGGATCCGCGTCCCGGTGATGTAGCAGGCCAGGTCAAGCCAATGGATGCCGAGCCAGATGAGATGGCCGCCTCCCGCGCGTTCTACTGACGCGAGCCACGATTGGTGATACGCCGGCCGCGTGAGGCGCGTTTGATCCGCCACGATGTGCAGTTGCTGGCCGTAGACCTTCCCGATCGCTCCCTGCTGTACAAGCTGCCGCGCGCGCGTCACCACAGGGTCCACGCGATTGGCCAGAGCGAGAACAAGTTGGCGCTTTTCTGTCTTTGCCTTGGCGGCGAGTGCCGCGAAGTCCTCGAGCGCCACACACGCCGGCTTCTCGGCCAGCACATGCGCGCCCGCATCCAGCGCCTGCGCGATCACCGTTGGCGCCAGTTGTGCCTCCATCGTCACCAAGGCCATCGCTGGCTTTTCCTTGCGCAGCAGTTCGGCCGGATTGGTATACACGCCATCCAGCCGCGAGCCAAGCGCCTTTCTCGCCGCGGAAACGCATTCGCCGGACGGGTCGCACAAGGAAACCCTCCCGATCTCCGGCGTTTCCGCCAGGGCAGGAATGTACGCGCTGAGATGGGGGCCCCCGGCGTGCGTGAACAGCGCCGCGTGCAGAGGCGTGCCGGCGGCCGTGGCGACCGTTGCCGCCGAAGCGGCGAGCGTGAATTGGCGGCGATCCATCGCCATCATCGTACCGCTCGCCGCCAGCCCCATGGGTTACACTCAGGGCATGTTTACATCGAGACGGCAGGCGCTCCGTTTGGCAGGCGGCGCTGCGATGGCCACAACTTTTCTTCCCATGACGGGTAAGTTCGCCGCTTGGTCACACCCCGCCGCGCAGAATCTCACCACCCGCGTGTTGGGCCGCACCGGCCGCCCCGTCACCACCTTTGGCCTCGCCGGCGGCAACAAAGTGATGTGGGAGTCGCCGGGCGATGAAGCCGCCGAGATTGTTGTGAAGGCGGTCCGCATGGGGATGACCTATCTCGAAACCGCGAATAACTATCAGTTGAGCCAGCGTAACTACCACAAGGCCTTTCGTATTCTCAATCTCATTCCCGGTGAGTCCGGGTACGATCACGGCCTCCGCGGACGTCTGTTTCTTGCCACCAAGACCGGGTTGCGCTATTCGCTCATTCGCGATGGCTCCAAGCCCTTGGGGCGGTCCTCCGGTGGCGGATCCACCTGCATCGACGATCTGATGCGGTCACTCACCCAATTCTTCGGCGACGGGAGCGGCTTCATTCCCGAAGGCGCCTACATCGATCTGATGCAGATCCATTTCATTTCGCACGAAGCCGAAGTGGATGCCATCTACGAAGGCCTCGACAATCCCTCCGATCGGTCCTTGCCCCGGCTGGGCGCTCTAGCCGGGCTGGTCGATTTTCGCGACGGCACCAACCTCACCGGCTTGAACCCCGGCCACAAGAAGTACATCCGGCATATCGGAATTACAGGCCATGAGAACGCCGCGGCGCACATGTACGCCATCCGGCGCGACACCAAAAACGTGCTCGACACCCTCCTGGTGGCGCTCAATCCGAATGACCGGCACTACTTCTGCCACCAGACCAACTCCGCGCCAGTGGCCGCGGCCAAGGGGATGGGCATCATCGGGATGAAGGTATTTGCCGACGGCGTCATGTACGGTCTCGAGAAAAAATACGCTTCCAAACCCGGGCAGAGCGTGCTCAGCGTCGGCCAACCCGGTAAGGTCTCTTATGAGGACTTCGTCCAGTACACGCTGTCGGTGCCCGGTGTCTCCACCGCCATCGCCGGCATCGGCCTGATCGACCGGAGCAATGATCCTTCCAAGGATCAACTCGTCGCGGACCTCGCCGCGGCCCAGATCCGCGAGCCCCTCAACACGGCCCGGATGCGGCAGATCGAGGAACGCACCGCCTCACTGCACGGTACCGATACCAACTTCTTCCAGCGGACTGCCGTCGGCATGGTGGGCCCGCGCGACGTACGGGTCGAGGGCGGCGGACGCGTGCTCTGGAATACCGCCTACGCCGCCGGCGACCCAATCGTCCGCTACGAAATATGGCGTCGCGACGAAAAGATTGCCGGCGTGCCCTTCGCTCCCCAAACCACCATGGCGCCCTTCGTCTACGTCGATAAAGACGCGCCGGCCGGAAATTCCGGCGGCGTCTGGTACAAAGTGCGCGCCGTCGACTCGGCTGGCAATCACGCAGATTCGATGTCGGTGAAGCGGTTTGGCTAGGCTGCCGCGGCCCGCAGCCCGTTGAGTACGCTCTCCATGTACTCCCGGGCGCGCCGTGCCAGCGCGTCCACGCCTTCCGGCGCCGCCGGCCTCGCCACCAGCGGCTCGAAAATATTTTCGAACGCCAGTGGCATCGTATGTCCGGTGTTCATCACCGGCTCGAATAGCCTGTAATGGTCGATCTCTCCGAATCCAGGGCCGCAGTCCTGATCCTTGGGGTGGTCGCGATGGTCCTTGATCGCGAATGCGCGTACGTGTTGCCAGCACGCGCGAATGTCGGGGATGGGATCGTGACTTTCATAGTCCAGCACATTGCCGGCGTCGTAGCACATCTTCACGCCGTCATCGGAGACGTCGCTCAGGATCCGGGCGATGTCGGCGCCAGTGGCCGTGTTGCCGCCGTGCTGCTTCACAACCACCAGAACCCCGGCCTGGCGTGCCAACGGCCCGGCGTGTTTCAACGTGCGGATCGCGCTGTCGTATTGGCCTCGCTCTGTTTTCCCGAACGTCAGCACGAACCCGATGCCCGCCGCCGCGGCCTGCTCGATGCGCCGCGCGTGCGCTTCCGGCCCCTCGGGCGCCTCGATGTTCACCTGAGTGAACATCATCACCGGCGCGAGGCCCTCGTCGCGGCACTGGGCCGCCAACTGGCGGGCCTTGGCTGGCGAGTCGCGCCAGTCGATGACGGGCACGCGCTTGCCGGATGAATCCGGGTGAGTAGTGCCCCACGCCACGTACTCGTACCCCGCTCCGCGGATGCCCTTCAGCGATCGCGCGAACGGAAATGGACTGTACGGCAAAGTCATGCATGCCAGTTGAAATCGGGTCGCGGCCGGCGGAGCCGCTGCCAGGGCGATGGGGGCGGCGGTCGACGAGGCAAGAAAGCGGCGTCGCGTCATACCCGTTACAATACACCCATTATGAGCACTCGACGTATCTTTCTCGCGGCAACCGCGGCTGCCTCCGCGATGCACGCGCAGCAGCGCGAAATCCGTGTGGCCCACATCGGAATCGGCAATCGCGGTACCTCGCTGTTGAAGCAGGTGCTCGAGCAGCGAAACGTCAAGGTGGCCGCGGTCTGCGATACCGACGCCGGCAAGCGCGATGCTGCCCAGAGTCTCGCCGCGCGCGACAATCCGAAGTCCTACACCGAATGGCGCAAGGTGCTGGAACTGGCCGATGTCGACGCGATTTTCATTGCAACGCCCTGCAACCTCCACGCCCCCATGGCGGCCGCCGCCCTGGAAGCCGGTAAGTACGTCTATTGCGAGAAGCCCTTGGGCGTCGAGCCCGAGCAGGTGGCGGACGTGCTGAAAGCCGCCCGCGGCGCCAAGACCTGGCTCCAGATCGGGCAGCAGTTGCGCTACTACCCACATATCCGTGAAGCCATCCGGCAGTTGCACGACGAACGGGCCATCGGCAAACTGCTTGTCATCCAGGCGCAGCGGAACTCCACGCCCGTCGAGCCCGGCAAGGAGCGCGAGCGCCCCGCCTGGTATCTCGACGTGAAGCAGAGCGGTAATCTTATCGTCGAAAACGCCGTCCACAACATCGACGTCTGTAACTGGGTGGCCCGCAGCCGTCCAGTGAGTGCGTATGGCTACGGCAAAAAATATCTTCCCGTGCCGTCTGTGCCCGCGAACACTAACTTCATGGATGGCTTCAGCGTGTCTTATATCTATGAAAACGACATGCATTTGGACTACAGCCAGTTGTACCTGCATCCGCGCATGATGAAGGAATTCCGTAACGGCCAGTGGTATCTCGTATTCGGTGAAAAAGGGTCGGTGGAGATCAACAGCGGCATGGTCTATCCCATGTGGGGCGAGCCGCGCAAGTATCTGGGCGGGGATAAAAACTGGGATCAACTGCGCGACAATGCTACCGCCGAGTTCTTCCGCTGCATCCGCGAGAACGAAAAACCATTCGCGGATATCGAAGTAGCCGCGACGGCGGCGATCACCGTCATCATGGGCCGCGAGGCGATTTACCGGAAGCGGATGGTGACGTGGAAGGAGCTGGGCGTGGACGTGTAAGTCAAGGCCGTGTAAGTCAAGGCCGTGTAAGTTGCGGACTTGAAAGTTACTCCCACGGCCGGTCCTTCACGAAAGCGAAGTGGTTGAGTAACGGACGTGCCGTGCCGAAACGGCGTCGATACGCTCCAATCCAATCGGCCGCCAATTCGCTCTGCGCGGTGGCCAAATCGACCTCCCCGCTGCAGACCATGGACCGTAGACGATCCTCGAGCGCATCCTTCACCCGCGAGTTCCATTCCCCTGCGTCGTAGCGTTGAGGCCAGAGGTTGCTGGCGTCGGCCGATCCACCCAGGGCTGGCGTCACCAGGTAATCGAGTTCATAGTTCCCCGGGGCGGGAGCGATGCCGTAGCGGTCGAAGACGGATTTCGCCACGGCCGGATCGATGGGCGGCGGCTCCCGCTCCGGCTCCGCGCACAACATTTGCGCCGACGTCGATACGATGCTTCCAGGCGTCAGGCCGGGATCGGGCCGTTCCACGTGCCGGTCGGGGCCGCGCCGCAACAGCAACGCCGCGCCGGTGATGACCAGAAGAATCGCTGCCGCCATCGCCGGAAACGCGAGGGCCCATCGCCGCGGACGCGCCAATTGTGCCGCGAGCCGCGCCCGCGCCGGCTCCGGTGAGGGAACATATGGGTCCACGGCGCTGGATTCCAGTTGGGCGAACTCCGCCACGGATTCTTCCAGGTAGTGGATGCGATGGGCGCACACAGGGCATGCGCCTACATGATTGTCGACGGCGGCGCATCGCTCGCCATCCAGTTCGCAGGCCGCATACAGCAGCAGATCGCCATCGGAAACATGATCCCTCATTGGCGCGCCGCCTCAATACGCGCCAGGGCGCGTTCCATGGAAACGGCGACACTGCCGAGCGAGATGTCCAGAACGCCGGCGATCTCCCGGTACCGCAGGCCCTCGGCCCGGAGTTGGAGCACCGCGCGATCCTGTGGCCCGAGCGCCCGCATCACGGCCAGCAGTTGACGGTACCGCTGGTTGTCCTGCACCCGCTGCTCGGGGGTTGGATCGGGCGCCGCGGCGAAATCTTCGAGCGGGGTCGCGCGCGCGCCCGATCGGCGCAGCAGCTTCAGCGCCTGATTATGCGCTACCTTGAACACCCAACCTCGCAGATTGGTGCGCGGCTTCTCGCTGCGCAGATGCTCGAACAGCGCCAGAAACGCTTCCTGAATGACTTCTTCCGCATCGGCCGCGTCCAGGCCCTGGCCGAGAAGAAACCGGAACAAGGGCGTTCGGAGTTGATCGAACAGCGCCACCACTTCCTGTTCCAGTCGCTCCTGGCCTGCGGCGGCGTGTTCGCTGACAAACGGGATGGACGCGGGGACACCCAAGACCAATCATTATATGACGTACCAGGAACCGCGGGACAAAGAAAAACTGAACAAACACGACGGCGATGGAATGTTCTCATATGCGGAATCGCGGCTCCCGTGCGGGAGCGTTGCTGGCCACCCTCTGGCTCCTCGGATTGCGCCTGCCCTTGCCCGGGCAATTGATGGAAGGGGAGCTATCGGTCGTCGTCACCGATCCGAGCGGAGAGGCAGTCGCCGGAGCATCCGTGCGCCTGGCCGGACGAAGCCCGGAGTTCGCAGCCGCCGCCTTCACCGATGCCCGCGGCACGGCTCGGCTGCTGCGCCTTCCTTTGGGACGCTATCGCCTCACCGTGTCGCGAGACGGGTTTGAGGAATGGAGCGAGGATGTGGAATCGCGGTCTGCGATTCCGCAGGAAGTGGCCGTGCGCCTGCGCGTGGGCGCCGTGCGGTCCGCGGTCACCGTGAGCGGCGATGCCCCGCTTCTCGATACCGCACAGCCCTTGATGATCATGCAGGCTGGCCGCGATCAAATCGAGGAAACCGCGGGGACGACTCTCGGCCGCGGCCTCGTCGACGTGGTAACCACCATGCCCGGCTGGCTGCTCGAGTCGGGCGCCGTGCTCCACCCGCGCGGTTCCGAGTACGACACCCAGTATGTCGTTGACGGGATGCCACTCTACGACAACCGCTCTCTCGCTTTTGCGCCCGCCTTCGAGAATGAGGAGTTCGAACAGATCAACGTGATGACGGCGGGGATTCCCGCCGAATTTGGCCGGCGGTTGGGGGGCGTGATTGCCTTGGACACACGGCGCCAGTCCACGCTCGGCTATCGGGGTGAGGCGTCCTACGAACGGGGCAGTTTCGCCAGTCTCGCTGGAGCAGCGGGGCAATCGTACCGGACACAGGCTACGGCCCTCTCGCTCCGCGCGCACGGGGGAATGACCCATCGCTACCTGGATCCGCCCTCAATCGACAACTTCACCAATCGCGCCAGCGCGGCCGGCGTCGACGCTCGGCTGGATCGCGACGTTTCGGCCTCCGATCGCGTGAATATCTATTTCCGGTCCAATCGGACCAACTTCCTCGTCCCCAACGATCCCGAACAGCAGGAAGCCGGGCAAAGGCAAGATCGGCGCGCCAGCGAAACAGCCGGCCAACTGCACTGGCAGCACACCTTCTCGCCCCGGGCCGTGGGCGCCGTGCGCGCCATGATGCGTGACCTTTCCGCGCGGTTGTGGAGCAATCCCCTCGCCACCCCGGTCCACGCGGACCAGGACCGTGGATTCGGAGAGGCGGCGGTGATCGGGACAGCCACCATCGAAGAAGAGCACCACACCGTGAAGCTCGGTGGTGACTTTCGCGCTTCCTGGATTCGCGAACGATTCGCCCTCGCTGAGCCTGGCGCTTTCCCGTCCGTCCTCTTCGATTTTCACGACCGCCGCCGCAGCACCGCCTCGTCTGCATTTGTCCAGGACTATCTCCGGTGGGGCCGATTCTCGGCTAACGTCGGCGTCCGCGTCGATCGCTACCGGCTCTTTGAAACCGAAACGGCGGCGAGCCCCCGCCTGGCGGCAAGTTACTTCATTCCCAAGGTGGACTTATTGCTTCGCGCCGCCTATGATCGCGTCTTTCAGCCGGCTCCCATCGAGAATTTGCTTCTGAGTAGCGCCGCGCCGAACCTCGGCATAGAAGGTGTCGAGGAATCCTTGCCGGTCCCCGCCAGCCGGGGGAACTTCTTTGAAGTGGGCCTGCGTAGGGCCCTGGGCAACGTCCTCCGTGTCGACCTCACTCACTACTGGCGCCGGTTTCGGAACTACTCCGACGATGATGTCTTTCTCAATACCGGCCTCGGCTTCCCCATTTCGTTCGATCGTGCCCGGATCGCTGGCACCGAACTGCGGCTGGAGATGCCTCGCCGCCGCGGCGTATCGGCCTTCGCCAGTTACTCGAACATGACCGGAAAAGCCCAGTCCCCCGTCACCGGCGGACTCTTCATCGAAGGCGGCGAGGCCGACGAATTGCGCGGCGTTGTCCGCCGCTTCCCCATCACCCAGGATCAGCGCAACACGCTCGCGGCGCAGGTTCGCCTGGAGCCGGCGCAACGCGTTTGGGTCCGCGCCGGCGCGCGCTACGGTAGCGGTTTACCGTTTGAGGCCGAGGACGAAGAAGCCGATTTCCCCGCCGCGATCCTCGAGCGAGTGAACTTCGAACGGGGGCGCCTCAAGCCCAATTTCAGCTTGGATCTCTCTGCGGGCGTCCGTGTGGCCGAGAGCGAGGGGCGCGTCGTGTCCATGCAAGTGGACGCGCGCAACGTGTCGGACAGGCTGAATCTGATCAACTTCAGCGGCCTGTTTTCCGGCACCGCCATCGCCCCCGGCCGGCAGGTAAGTTTCCAGTTGCGCGTTCGGTTCTGAAAAATTGTTTGTAACGGTTTGGCCCCCAGTGTCACTTCCTAGACACTATGGCTCAACCTCTGTCCTTGGACTGGACGAAACGGGAAAAGAACTCGTTTGACTTTATCGTGGTCGGCTCCGGCTACGGCGGGGCAATCACCGCGGCGCGGCTGGCCGGATCCGCTTCCAAGCCGAGCGTCTGCATTCTTGAACGCGGACGCGAATGGGCTGTCGGCGACTTTCCGGATTCGGCGGTCGGTTGGGCCACTGGGCAGCGCGGCCCCCTAAACCCCCTCGGCCTCTATGAGGTCCTCAACTATCCGGACATCTCCGTGTTGAAGGGGTCCGGGTTGGGCGGTACATCGCTCGTCAATGCCAACGTGGCCATCGTGCCCGATGCTCACGCCTTCAAGCAGGACGGCTGGCCCAGCGGCGTCAACCGCGACTCGTTGCAGGACTTCTACCGCTTGGCGCACGACACACTCGCCGCCACCCCACATCCGGATGCGATGTCGCTTCCCAAGGTGCAGGCATTGAAACGCCGCGGGGATCAGCTCGGGTTGGATGTCACCGCGCTCGATCTCGCCGTTACCTTCGAAGATCGTGACAACGCGCAGGGTGTGCATCAGCCCAAGTGCACCGGATGCGGCGATTGTGTCTCCGGCTGCAACGTCGGGGCGAAGAACACTCTCGCCATGAATTACCTTCCCCTTGCCAGCAAGAACGGCGCGGAGATCTATACACAGTGCGAGGTGGAAAGCGTCGAGAAGTTGTCCGGTGGCGGATGGCGCGTCCACGGCTACTACGTGAAGGACGCCGTGAAGAAACAGAAGTTCACGCTCGAAGCCGGTAATGTGATCCTTTCCGCCGGAGCCATCAACAGCACGGAGATCCTGTTGCGGTCCGCCGACAAACGCGGCCTCTCGATTTCTCCCGCCGCCGGAACCAAGTTCGGCGGCAACGGCGATTTCTTCGGCCTGTCCTATAACGGCGATACGCCCACCCGCGTGCTTGGATTCGGAACCAATCCGCCCGACCAGACGTGGAAGGACAATCCCCCAGGTCCGTCGATCGTGGCGATCTTGAAGTACGCGGCTACGGCCTCCAACAGCGCCTTCACGATCGAGGATCTCAGCTTCCCCTCCGCCGCCGTGCGCGCCGCCCAAGTCACCTTCGCCACGCTGCCCAACAAGGAAGATACCGATGTGGGCGACGAAATGCAGGAGATGCGGCGCGCCATCCAGGATACTCTTGGCGCCAAGCCCTACGGCGAAAACGGCGCGCTCAATCACACCATGCTTTACCTCTGCATGGGTTTTGACGATCAACGCGGCTACTTCGTGCTCGACAAACGCGGCGTGCAGGTGCGCTGGCCCGGTGCGGGCCGCCAGCCCGTGTTCGGGATGATCAATGAAGAATTGCGCCGCCACGCACGCCGCGAAGGCGCCAGTTTCCTCGCCAATCCGCTCTGGGAGTTCATGCGCCTTCCCGTGCGGCACCTCGTCACTGCCCATCCCCTCGGCGGCCTGCCGATGGGCGAAGACTACATGGCCGGCGCCGTCGACCAATGGGGCCGCGTATTTGCGGGTGACGGCAGCGTCCATGACGGCCTCTTCGTCGCCGATGGCTCCGTCCTGCCCGCCGCCCTTGGCGTCAATCCCTTCCTCACCATTTCGGCGGTGTCGGAGCGCATCGCGGCCCGCAAGATTCGCCAAATGGCAGGCGACGCCTATCCCGCACCCCCAGCCCCCGTCGCTATGCCCAGTGTCGACGCCGTGGACGCCATTTCCAAGAGCGAAGTGGAACTGGATCGCATCTTTGAGCGCGTGCAGTCCCGCGAGATCGGAATCATGTTGAACGCCGGCGGCAGGACGGTCGATCAGGCGCAGCGCCGTATCCGGAACGACGACTTCTGGAAGGGCTTTTTTCCCAAGGGGCATGTGCTGGACGCCATGTCGTCCATGCTGTTCACGTCGTTCCGGAAAAAGTTCTTCAAACAAGGCGGCAAGTTCGCCGGGCTCACCAGCGACACCGACGGCGTGATCAATGCCCGCAACAGTATTGAGGAGATCGATCTCAAGAAAGCCGCCGGTGACCTCAAGCCCGGCAAGTACATCCTCCTGAAGTATCTTGACCCGCCATGGCAAGGTTTCTATGACGTGTTCCGTGTAGTGAATGAAGACCTGCTGATCGGGCGCGTCTACTTGGGCGAATATCCCAACGGGCAGCGGATGTTCACCTTTCCCATGACCCGGCGCTACTCGTTCTCTCAAATGACGGTGGAAGATCACCGGACCCTGTTCGCCGGCGCCACAAAACCGACCGCGTTCGAACTGGCTGGCGCATGGCGCATGGACACCATCTCCAACGCCAACCAGGCGGCCGGCGTCGCATGGCTGGCGTTTGAGAACAAGCCCGATGGCCGCTTGGAGAGCCGGTATCAGTTGATGGGATTGATTGAAGGCTTGGTGGCGCCCAGCTTCGCCCGCGATCACTTCCAGTTGGACGACTTCACTCCTTTCAACGACGAGATCCGAAAGGTGGACGACAACCTCTTGATCGGCAAGTGGATCACCGAGGAGCCCGCGCTCGTTCCCGGATCGCTGCCCGTCGATCTCGGGCTTTTTCATCGCGAGCCCGCTGGTCCCGATGGCAAGGCGAGGTGGGGTTTCTACTACTTGCTCACCAAGGCGGAGGGAACGGCTCATCTGCCGGCTAACACGATCCTTACGCCCTTCCTCGATCATCAGTTGCCGCGCGGCGTGGGCATGACTTTCGACGAAGAGATGGTGGGCCGCCACTGGAATGGCGCTACTGTCCCGTCTGCCGATCGCGCCGGTGACCTGACCATCGCCGAGCGCGGCGACGCAGGTTCGGCGGCTTGCACCTTCCAGGTCCGCATGCGGATCGGCGACGTCAACGAGTTCGTCGACGGCCGCGAACACGAGGCGCGGCTCAGCGGCAAGATCCGCTTTGACGACTTCCTGGACGGCGGTATGCGCGAGTTCACCATTGACCCCGGCAAGAGCTACTTCAACTATCTGCGCGTCAATACACAGACCGGCGAAGCCGAGATGCGCTACCACCTCGAGTGGTCCACGCCGGAAGGGCGGCGCTTCTCCTTCGACGGGAAGAAGTACATGCAGAAGGATGATTCCGGTCCGCGGGAAGTGTTGAGTGACTACACCACGCTCTATACGCATCTCTATGAGCACACCGCCGCTGGCAGGAACGAGATGGGCACCGGCCTGTTGAAGTTCCGCACCTTCGAGGATCTCGCGGCCTTGGGCAACCTGGCCGGATTCCTGGCCGGATTCCGCGTCACCGGCACGCTCGATCCGGCCGTCCAACTCATGGCCCAGATGCGCTTTCTCGCCTTCACCGGACAGTTCGTGCAGCGGGAGTACGATCCCCTCGCGCTGCCGATCGAGGCGAGGGCGGCTTCGGCGGGTGAGGGCGGCGGAAGCGAATATCCATAAGACAACCTGAGATCGCCCGCATCGCGGCGGTATGATGGGAATCCATGTTTGTTCCCCTCACCCCGCTTCGATTCCTCCATCGGGCCATGGACGTTTTCGCCGGCAGGACCGGCGTGATCTGCGGCGATCGCCGCTTCACCTACGCCGAGTTTGGTGTTCGCTGCCAGAAACTCGCCACCGGCCTCGCCTCCGCGGGCATTGAGCGCGGCGATCGCGTGGCGTATCTTTCGTTTAACAATCACCAGTTACTCGAGGGTTACTACGGCGTGATCCAGGCCGGCGCCATTGTGATGCCGCTCAACGTGCGCCTGTCGGCGGCTGAATTGGTGAACATCCTAAACCACGCCGGTGCCCGCATGCTGATCTTCGAGAACGATTTTCTCGCCCTCGTGGAGCAGATCAAGGCCGGCTGCCCGGATATTGAACACTTCGTTTCGATCGATGACAAGCCCGCGCTGGCCACCTCCAGCTACGAAGAGGTGATCGATCGCGGACATCCCGAACGAGCCGATATTTTCAGCTACGATGAGAATTCCATAGCCGAACTCTTCTATACCAGCGGCAGCACCGGGTCGCCGAAGGGCGTAACGCTCTCCCACCGAACACTGTATTTGCACGCGCTCGATGTCGCCACCATCTACGATCATCCCGAGTCCGTGGTCGAACTGCACACCATCCCGCTGTTTCACGCCAACGGATGGGGTAAGCCGCAGGCGTCCACCATGATGGGCTTGAAGCAGGTGATGGTGCGGCGATTCGAGCCCGCCGGCGTGTTCAAGCTGATTGCCGAACATGGCGCCACGCATATGAGTCTGGTGCCCACCATGCTGAACGCCCTGATCAATTCTCCCGATCTGGCCGGCGCGGACTTGTCCACTCTCCGCCAGGTCAACGTCGGGGGCGCCGCTTCATCGCCGGAACTTGTGCAGCGCGCCGAAGCCGCGCTCGGTTGCGAGTGCCTGTCCGGGTATGGACTCACCGAGACTTCGCCCGTCCTCACCACCTCGCGGCACAAAGGGTCCTTCGCCTATGCCGATGATGCCGACCGGCGCCACTATCAGGCAATGGCCGGATGGCCGATCCCCGGCGTGGAAGTCCGTGTCGTCGATCACGCAATGAACGACGTTCCTCGCGACATGACATCCATCGGGGAAGTGGTGGCGCGCGGCGATCACATCATGGACGGCTACTTTCGAGAGCCCGAACAGACCGCCGCCGTGATGACCGGTGCGTGGTTCCACACCGGCGATATGGCCGTCTGGAACGAAGAGAGCTACATTCACATCGTCGATCGCAAGAAGGAGATCATCATTTCCGGCGGTGAGAACATTTCCTCCATTGAGGTGGAGAAGGCCATCTTCGCCCATCCCGCCGTCTTTGAATGCGCCGTTGTGGCGGCGCCCGATGAAAAATGGGGCGAGGTGCCCGCCGCGATGGTGGTGTTGAAACCAGGACAGGAACTCACCGAAGCGGACCTGCTCGAGTTTCTGCAACAACGTCTCGGCAAGTTCAAACTGCCGCGCCTGATCCGCTTCCAAACCGATGGGCTGCCCAAGACAGGGACCGGCAAAATTCGCAAAATGGTCATCAAAGAACAATTCTGGGCCGGCAAACAGAAGCGCGTCCAGGGCTGATGCACGTTCTCGGGCTGGCCTGCGGCGCTGCCGATCGCGAATGGCTGCTCGCCGAACTCTACGAACTCGGGACGCTCGGGATCATCGAGCATGACCTGCCCGGCGGAAACGCACGGCTGGAAGCTTTCTTCGAAACTCCGTTCGACGCATCGCCTTTCACGCCGTTCGACCCCGCATGGGTCGTGCGCGACCCCGACATCCACTCCTGGCGCGACGCTTGGGAGCCCCTCCCCGTCGGTGACCGCTTTTTCCTCGTTCCCGATTGGCGCGACGATCCCGCGCCGGAAGGGCGCCTCCGGTTGACCGTCCACGCGAGGCAGGCCTCGGGATCGGGCTATCACGCGCCCACCCAGCTCATGCTACGCGCCATGGAATCCACCGTCACCGGTGGCGCCTTCCTTGATGTCGGGACAGGCTCCGGCATTCTGTCGAGCGCCGCACGATTGCTGGGCGCTGGTCCGGTATGGGCCTGTGACATCGATCCGGACGCCCTCGCCGAAGCCCGCGCCAACGCCGCTTCCGCCGCATTCTTCCTTGGATCTGTGCGCGCTGTACGCACCGCGGCCGCCTCCACCATCGCCGCGAACCTCAATGCGGAAGCGTTGGTCTGCCTGGCGGCGGACCTCCAACGTGCTCTCGCCCCAGACGGTCATCTCATCGTTTCGGGATTCAAAGCGCGCCGGCTTGACCGTGTTCGCCACGCCTTTCCGTTGCACGTCCACTCGATCCTGGAAGACGGCGATTGGCGCTGCATGGTCCTCCGCCATCGCCGCTCGATATAATTACCCCTGCCGATGCCGGAACCCACGCCTGCCAAACTCGCCCTTCTTCTGGATCCCGTCTATCGCGCGCACGACACCGGCCCAGGGCATCCCGAATCGCCGGGCCGCTATGACGCCGTCACCAAGGCCCTCACGCCTTTCGTCAAGACAACCAGACCGGTTGCCAGGCGGGCCGCTACCGAAGAGGAACTGGCGCTGTGCCATTCGCGCAAATACATCGCCCTCGCTCAGGAAGACATCGCCGCCGGGCGCGACCATCTCTCCACCGGCGACACCTCCGTCGGCAAAGCAACGTGGAAGGTCGCACTGGACGCCGTGGGCGGTGTTCTTAACGCCGTCGATGCCGTTATGAACGGGCAGGCGCGGAGCGCCTTTTGCGCCGTCCGTCCGCCCGGACACCACGCGACGCCGTCGCGCGGCATGGGTTTCTGTGTCTTCAATAATGTCGCCATCGCCGCGCGCTACGCCCGCAAAGTGCACGGCGTCGAGCGCGTACTGATCGCCGATTGGGACGTCCATCACGGCAACGGCACTCAGGACGTGTTCTACCGCGACGCCTCCGTTTTTTTCTTCAGCACCCATCAGCACCCCTGGTACCCCGGAACCGGAATGCACAATGAACGCGGGGAAGGGAAGGGCGAGGGAACCACCCTCAACTACCCCTTTCCAGCCGGATCAGGCAAGGACGAAATCGTCGCCGTTTTCCAACAGGAGTTGATTCGCGCCGCCGATCATTTCAAGCCGGACCTCGTGCTCGTGTCGGCCGGTTTCGATTCGCGCGCCGGCGATCCCCTCGGCCGTTTTCAGTTGACCGATTCCGACTTCCGCGCCTTGACCCGCGTGATGCTGGACATCGCCGCCAAGCACGCCGGAGGGCGCTTGGTCAGTCTGCTCGAAGGCGGATATAGCTTGTCCGGTCTTGCCGCCGGCGTCGCCGCGCACGTAACGGAGTTGGCTTTATAGCCCTCCCCGCCCACACGCGCGAATCGCATACTCGAGCACCGCAATGCCGGACTTCCCATAGACCTTATGTCCAGTGAGCGTCAGTGAAATGCGATCGCCCGGCGGGACCAGCGCGACACCGCTCCCCAATAGCACCGGAACAACGGCGACCTCCACCGTATCCACCAATCCGGCCCCAGCCAGTGACCGGAACAGCACGCCTCCGCCGAACAGCCAAATGTCCTTACCAGGCCCCGCCCGCAGTTCCGCGATCGCCCTGCTCGCCTCGCCGGAAATTACAGTCACGTCCGGATGGTCGCTCTGCTGCAGCGTCGTCGAAAACACGATCGTCCGCATGCCCGGCATCGTTCCGCGTCCTTGCGCCGCCAATGCCGCGTAGGTGTGCCGCCCGCAGAGGATCGTGTCGAACTGGCTGAACAGGGCGCTGAAGTCGATGTCGGGATCCATGGGGATCCAGTCATGCTCACCGTTCGGTCCGCCGAGGAAGCCATCCAAGCTTGCCGCAACCTGATATCGAATTCGTCTTTGGCCCATGCGGCCGATCTTATCGAAGCGGCGACCGCCGCCGTTTGATCGTTCAACCTTCGGCCCTGGTGGCCGCCGGCGACGGATCGCGCCCCGCCAGCACTGCCTCGACCGCGTCCGCCAGATAGGGTGACCGCACGCGTGCCGGGTTCACCGCATCGTCGATCGCTCCGGTGTAACGAACGGCGCCCTTTCCATCGAGCACCACCGCCGTTGGAGTTACCTGCGCGCTCACCGCCGCCGCCAGCCGCGCCTCCGGGTCCCGATAGACCGGGAAGGGGAACCGAGCCTCCGTCGCGTGCCGACGCACCTCCTCGTCGGATTCGTTGTAGTTGGCGTAGACGAACACGAATCGTGCGCCCTTAGGCTGAAACCGCGAATACAGTTGATCGAAACGGTCGTGATAGTCGTTCGCGATCGGGCACACCGTCGACAGAAATACCACGACGGTGGCAGGCGCGGCCTCGGTCTCGATGCGAACCGCATGCCCTCCCAGGTCGCGCACGTCAATGTTCGGGATCGCGGCGAATGCCGCCAGTAAGGCGACGGCGGCGATCACTTTGACGCTTTTTGATCCGTCTTGGCGGGTTCGAGCTTCAAATTGATGATCGCTTCCTTGCGCGAGTCGAATACGCTCAGCGTCTTGTCCGGGCTTTCGGCTTTCTGATACCGCGCGCGCAATTCGTAGTCGATGTTCGTCGAAAGGCCCTGGAAATTGTAGCGCCCGTCGCTCTTGGTGATGAATGACCGCACGCGGAGCGTCTTGGTGTCCTTCAACTGCACGATCGCCCCTTCCACTATGTCATCGCCTTCGTTGCGCACCACCCCAGCCACCGAGCGCGTGTTTTCGTCCTCGCCCTTCTTGTTCTTGTCGCCCTTGAAGAAACCAGGATCTTTGCGGCCGCCGGGCGTCGGCTGCGGGTTGGCCGGCTGGGCGGAGGCTGCCAGCGTGAACGCGAACAGCACGGGGATGAGGATGGCAAGTCTTCTCATGGGTTGGCTCCGACTCTAATTATAACGGCGATCTCCCGCACTCATCGCGGCAGGCTGCACAACCGGCGCGCGGCGCGGTAGTCTTGGAAACATGCGATCGATCCTATTGACGTTGTTGGCCGCCGTTGCGAGTACATTCGCCGCCGAAGTGAAACAGAGTGTGGTCCCCGCCACCGTGAACCTCCTCACGGTGCAAAGCGCGTCGCTCGGCGCCGAACGCGGTGTCGCCGTCATCGTTCCGCCTGACTACGGAACTTCCACTGCCCGCTACCCAGTCCTGTATCTGCTCCACGGTTACGGTGACGACCATACCGCGTGGTCCTACATGACCAACCTCACCCACTACGCCGCCGATCGCAAAGTCATCGTGGTCATGCCCGATGGCGGCGTCAGTTTCTACGTAAATGCGGCGGGCGATGAAAAAGCGAAATTCGAAGACTTCATCGTCAAGGATCTCGTCGCCTTCACCGATTCCCACTATCGGACCGTTCCTCTTCCCCGCGCCCGCGCCATCGCCGGACTTTCCATGGGTGGCTACGGCGCGGCCTATCTCGGGCTGAAACACGCCCGGCGCTACGCCGCCATCGGCGCCTTCTCCGGAGCCATCGGTTTCGCCAGGCGCAAGGGCGCGGTCGGCTCCGGGGAGGCGGCCCAAAAGAGACTCGCCGAAATGCTGAAAATCATGGGCCCACCCGATTCCGCCGCCCGCACCGAACGCGATCCCCACACCTACATCGAAAAACTCGACCCCGCCACCGCCCCCATGATCTACGTCGCCTGCGGTGGACAGGACTTCCTCATTGAGGACAATCGCGCCTTCGTAAAGGCTCTCGCCGAGAAAAAGATCGCCTACGAATATCGCGAGGTCTCTCCGCGCGGCCATTCCTGGGACTTCTGGGACGATCAAATCCGCATCTTCCTTGACATGCTGGCTGCCAAGCCCGGATGGACCGTGCGGTAACCAAAACAAGATTATTCATTATTGATTTTTCTGGCCTTCATAGTGCTGTCATCCGCGTAACGTTACATTGAGGGTGAGAGGGCAGAAATGTCAGTGATCTCCGGAGTACTCGACTTTATCGCCGCGCGGGATCATCGCCTCATGAGGCGAGTGCATGGGTGGCGTGCGCCGCGTTGGATCCGGTTATGGATGATTTGCGCTACCCGGGGCGGCGATGGTTGGCTCTGGTACGCCCTCGGCGCCATCCTCCTCCTGCTCGGTGGAGAAAACCGCTTCGCTGCCGTTGGTGCCGGGGCGATCTCGGGCGCGCTCTCCATCGTCGTCTACCTGTGGCTCAAGCGCCTCACCGGCCGCAAACGGCCCTGCCACATCGAACCGCACTGCTGGGCCACGCTCCTGCCGCCGGATCGGTTTTCCTTCCCGTCCGGACACACCATGACCGCGTTCGCCGTTACCATTCCCGTCATCCTCTACTATCCGGAGTTGATGTGGGGGCTGTTCTTCGTTGCCCTCAGCGTCGCCGTCTCCCGGATCCTGCTCGGGATGCACTTCCTCAGTGATGTGGTGGTGGGCGGTGTCCTCGGAGCAGGCCTCGGCTTCGCGATCTACCGGATCATTGCCCCGTAAGCCCTACCGCCTCGCAACAACTAACTGAGCGTCAGTTCGCGCTCGGCCGCTTCCCGCTTTTCTTCCGGCACAGGGTAGCCGATCAACTCCGCCACGCGAACCCACAACAGTTGCGAAAGCCGCGTCCGTTCCGAAAGCGGGATGTCCAGCGTCGGGATAGGCTTGCCGATCCGAAGCGTGACGTCGCCCGGGCGAACCGAGAATCGCCCGGGAGGCTGCACCTCCAGGCTTCCGATGATCCCGATCGGCACCACCGGTACGCCCGCCTTGATAGCCACGTACGCCGCGCCGTCCTTGAATGGGTCCAGTTCGCCCATCGTGCGTCCGGCTTCCGGAAACAGAAGCACGGAGATCCCGGTGCGCTGGATCACTCGCGCGCCTTGCGACATGCTCTTCAGCGATTCCCGCGGGTTGTCGTAGTGCACCGGCAGGTGTCCGGATTTTTTGAGGTGATACCCGATCAGCGGCCAGTAGAACACGCTCGCCTTGGCGAAGAACCGGAACTGCAGGCGCAGGAACGGCAGCACGATCGGAGAATCGAAGTAGCTGCGATGGTTGGCCACCAACACGTACGGCCCGCCTGGCGGTATGTTCTCAGCGCCCTCCACCTTCACCCGGATACCCGCGAACCAGAGCACCCAGCGAGCCCATCGCCGCGCCAACGCGTGCTGCGTCCGGCCTGTGGATGCGAATGGCGAGACGAATATCGACGCCGTCCCGAACAGGATCGTCGATACAATGATTCCCGGATAGGTGACGAAGATGCTACGAAGCAAGATCCCCATGTTGACTTCGAAAACGCGACAACGCTACGCTATTTTAGCGCAGTAGTTCCCAACCTTGATCTCCGCCAGCCAAACTTTCCACAACCACGAAATCCTGATTACAGGTGCCAATGGTTTCGTTGGTAAGGTCGCTCTCGGGCTGTTCCTCGCCCGGTTCCCCGATTTCAAGCACTTGCACATCCTCATGCGCGCCAAGCGGGGCTACTCGCCCCGCGAGCGCTTCGAACGCGATGTGCTCACCGCCCCCTGTCTCGCCCCGATCGTCCAAAATGCCGATCCCCGCATGATCCGCGAACGCATGACCATGCATGCCGGCGACATCGGCCAGCCTCTCTGCGGTCTCGACGCCCAGACCGTTGCCGAACTCACCGGCCGGGTCTCTCTCATCCTCAACATCGCCGGCCTCGTCGAATTCACGCCCCCTGTCGACGAGTCCTTCCAATCCAACGTCGATGGCACCGAGAACGCCATCGCCCTGGCCAAGCGTCTCGGCGCCAAGATCCTCCACGTCTCCACGTGCTTCGTGTGTGGCGAATCCCACGGCTTGGTGGAGGAGGATCAGGAAGTCGCCGGCTTCTACCCGCGGCGCAAGGGTCCCGAAGACGATAGCTTCCGCGCCCGCGACGAGATCCGTTTCATGCGCGAGCAGATCCGCGAAGTCTATGCCGAGGCCGCCGCCAACCCTCGCATTGAAGACAAGCAGGTGAAGCAGAAACTCACTGACCTCGGTGTGCAGCGCGCCAAGCAGTGGGGCTGGGTCAATACCTATACATACTCCAAGAGCCTCGGCGAGCAGTTGATCGCAACCGAACCCGGTCTCGACTATGCCATCGTACGCCCGGCGATCGTCGAAGCGGCGCTCGAGTTTCCGTTCCCCGGCTGGGTCGAGGGTGGGCGCACCGCCGCGCCCCTGGTGATGATGGCCATGAAGGGGCTCCGTCATTGGCCCCTGCAAAAAGACGCGCCCATGGAAGTCGTCCCCGTCGATCAGGTCTGCACCGCCATGCTGGCCGCTGCCGCGCTGCTGTTGAACGGCCAGGGCGCTCGCGTCTACAACCTGGGTACCGCCGATTCCAACCCCGTCCCCCTCGGCCAGATCGTCGAGTGGATGTACACCGATTATTGCCGCTCTCGCAATCGGCCCCGTTGGCTGATGCCGGGCGTCAAGATCCTCCGCCCGGAGCAGACCCGCAAGCGCGGCCAGGTTCTCCTTAATCGCTTGAGTGGTCTCCACGCCGTGGCTGTCGGCCTGCGCCAGTTCACCACTCGGACTGGCCTCCCCGGCCGCAAGCTCTTCGGCAAACTCAGTTCGGATCTGCGCGTGTTGGGCATTCAAGTCAACATCCGCGAACAGGCGCTCGAACTCTACCAGCCGTTCCTCTACGACAACCGCTTCATCTTCGAAAGCGAAAATGTGCGCGCCGCCCAGGCCCTGCTGTCCGAAAACGACCGCGGATTGCTCCCCTGGACCCCCGAACAGATCGATTGGCGCAAATACTGGTCCGAGAACGAAGTAAAGGGCATCCAGAAGTGGGTGGAAGCCGAAGCGACCAAGGGCTGGTCCTTTAAGATATAAAGATCGGGCATCCATGTCGACCCAGGCCATCAACCCCGAAGAGGCGAAGACCGAAGGCGCGCCGAAGGCCAGCCTCGAGCAGCAGATCGTCGAGATCGTCCGCGAACTGCTGATCGAGCAAGGCAAGGATCGCGCCGCGGCGAACTTGTCCGCCAAATCCAGTTTTCAGAAGGATCTCGGCTTGGCCAGCCTCGATCTCGTCGAACTCGTTGTCCGCTGCGAGACTCGCCTCGAGATGCAGATTCCCGACGAGATCGCCGAGCAGGCCGACACCCCCGCCGGATGGGCCAAGGCCATTCGCGATGGCGCCGACAGCACGGCCGCCCAATCGGCCTACCGCATCGTTCCTCCCTCGGAAGAAGCAATCGCTTTGCCCGCCGGTGCCCGCAACTTGGCTGAAGTGCTCTACTGGCACGCCGATAAAGCCCACGGCCGTGTCCACGTCCACCTGCTCGAAGAGGGCAAGGGCCAGGGCGTTACCTGTGACCGCCTCGTCGAAACCTCCACCCGCGTCGCTCGCGGACTCATCTCCCTCGGCCTCGTCCGGAACGATACCGTCGCCATCCTGCTCCCCAACGGCGCTGATTTTCTCGATGCCTTCTTCGGCGTCACCCTCGCCGGCGGCATTCCCGTTCCCGTCTACCCCCCTTCGGACCCCGCCCGCGTCGCCGAGTACGTCGAGCGTCAGGTCGGTGCCCTCCAAAGCGCCGGCATCCGGTTCCTCATCAGTTTCGACGGCCTCGAGAACATTGCGCGGCTGCTCCGCGTCAACGTCCCCACCCTCATCGACATCACCACCGTCGAGCAACTCCGCGAATACGGCATGCGGACCTCGGCTCGCTTCCCAGAGCCTTCGCCCATCGCGCTCGTCCAGTACACGTCCGGCACCTTGGGCCGCCCCCGTGGCGCTGTGCTCACCCATGAAGCCGTGCTGGCTAACGTGCGCGCCATCGGCCGCGCCCTCGGAGTTCGCCCAGGCGACGCCACCGCCAGTTGGCTCCCCCTCGCCAGCGACCTCGGCTTGGTTGGCTGCTGGCTGTTCAGCCTGTATCACGCCACTCCTCTCACCCTCATCTCGCCGCGTGAGTTCATGGATCGGCCCGAATCCTGGTTGTGGGCCATCCACGATTCCCATGCCACCATGGCCGCTGCTCCTAATTTCGCCTACGAAAGCTGCGTTCGCCGGGCTCCCCTTTGGGCGCTCGATGGTCTCGATCTGTCGCGTTGGCGCGTGGCCATCAATGGCGGCGAGACCGTCCAGCCGGAAACCATGAACCGCTTTGCCAGCCGCTTTGAACGCTTCGGCTTCCGGCGTTCCGCTCTTACGCCCGCTTATGGCCTCTCGGAGAATTCCGTCGCCTTGGCGATTGCCGACCCGGGCGCCGAAGCCCGTCTCGTCGACGGCGTTTACTCCGCCGGGCCGCCTCTTGAAGGCCATGAGATCCGAGTGCTCGACGAGCACGGCGTCCCGGTCCCCGAGGGCGTTACCGGCCGCATCGAGTTTCGCGGCGCTTCCCAGTGCTACGGCTACTATCGCGAGAGCGTGATCAGCGAACTCGGCCGGGGCGCCAACGTTACCGATCGCGGCGCCGGGTCCTGGCAGGACACCGGCGATCGGGGCTTCCTTCGCGACGGTGAGATCTTCCTCACCGGGCGCGTCGGCGATGAGATTATCCGCGCCGGCCGCGTACTCGCTCCCCAGCCTATCGAACGCGCCGCCGGCGATGTGCTCGGCGTTGTCGCCGGCGCCGCCGCCGCCATCGGTGTGCAGGACCGGGAGACCGGCAGCGAGCGATTGGTGGTGATTGTCGAATCCAATGCCGACGACGATTTCGAGCGCGCCCGCGTCGCTCGTTCCGTCCACGGCGCCGTCCGCGCCGCCATCGGCGAGGATCCCGGCGAAGTCCTTGTGATCGCCCCCGGACTGCTCCCCCGTACCTCGAACGGCAAACTGCGCCGCCCCGAGGTCCGGCGGCTCTGGGCCGAACGGCGCTTGGGTGTGCCCGCGCCCCCGCCGCGTGCGCAAAGAAACGCGCTGCTACGCCAGAACGCCATGGCCCTCGCCAGACGAACCGTTTCGCGCGGGATCAGCAAAGGAAAGGATGCGTTGCGGCTCACCGCCGCGCGGATGTCCGCGGCCGGAGACGACCCCGTCCCCGTCGTGCTCGATTGGATGGGCCGCAAGCCCGCCCCCGAAGGCACGTCCATGCAGGGGCCCGTCGTCATCGTTTCCAACCGGTGCACCAAATGGGATGCTCTCTCCATCGTGTCCCTCGTCCAGGGGCCCTGCATCCTGGCTGGCGAGGAAGGTCTCGCCGACATGCCCCCGTGGGCCTCGCGTCTGCTGCGCCATCGTGTCGCTCGCTCCACCGAGGACATCCGCGCTGCGTTGCGGGCCGGGACCACCGTGATCCTCCTGCCGGACTCTCCCCTCGGCACAACCGTCGCCCGCTGCCGCTATCGCCTCTCCGCGCTCGAGGCGGCGATCGCCGAAGGCGCCCCGATCCTCCCGTTCGGCATGCAGGTTATCCGCAATCAGCTGTTCTTCCGCGTCGCCGAAAAAATCCGGCCGGAAGGACGTCAGGCCCGTGAATTGCGGCAGGCCGTTCGCGGTGCCATCCGGAACATTTATGCCTGATTCCGGGCTGCAGGGCGTTGCCGCCGCGTTTCCGCAGTGGGCGCGTCTGCTGCTGTGCTTTTTCCTCGGGTCGATCCCCTTCGCCGTGGTGACGATGTGGGGAACAGGCGTCGATATCACCAAGTTCGGATCCGGCAATCCAGGATTCAACAACGTGCTGCGGTTCAGCAAGTGGCGATCGGTCCTCTGCCTCATCGGTGACGCCGGTAAGGGCCTGCTCGCGATGTGGCTCTGCTGGCAGCCGGGTGACCCTTTGGCCTGGCGCTGGGCCTACGGCATTGCGGCTGTCCTCGGCCACTGCTTCTCGCCGTTCCTTCGCTTTAACGGCGGCAAGGGCGTCGCCACCGCCGCCGGCGTCATGCTCTACGCCTATCCCCTCTATCTCGCCGCCACGGTCCTGTGGTACGTCCTCATGCGCCTCATCGGCGGATACCGCGCCTGGCCGGAACGCGGCACCCTCGCCTCCATGTCGGCCGCTGTTCTCTTCGTCGCTTTCCTCGCATGGTTCGAAGGCCCCGCGCCCACCCTCCTCGGCGCGGCGTTACTCGCCTTGGTCGCCTGGCGGCACAAAAAGAATTTTCAGGTCCTGGCCGGTGCCGCACGCAGCCAGTAGCGATGCGCGCGCGCTCGCCTTCTACGATCTCGACGGTACGCTCGTGTCCTCCAACGTCGTCCATCAGTATTTGTGGTATGTTCGGCGGCAGCCGTCGTATTCGCGCCTCGCGCTGCTGGCGGTGTCGTCGCCTCTGCTGAAGCTGGCGGATCTGTTTTCCAGACGCCTGTTCAATCGGATCTTCTATTGCCAATACCGCGGGCTGCGGCGCGAATGGCTGGACGAAATGGCAGCCGAGATGTTTGAGCAATTTCTCGCCGCCCGCATCTACCCCGGGGCGGCCCAACTCCTCGCGGCGAATCGCGCGGAAGGGTTTCGCAACGTTTTGATCACCGGATCTCTCGACTTCTCGATCGCACCCCTCGCCCGCGCGCTGGGCTTCGACGACGTGGCCGCCAACGCCTTAGAGTTCAAACGAGGGGTCGCCACCGGACGCATGCTGCCCCCCATTCTTGCCGGCCGCGAAAAAGTCCGCGCCATGGAGCGGATGTGCCGCGCCGCAGGTGTTCCCCTCTCCGGATGCCGCGCCTATTCCGACGACACTTCGGACCTCCCCATGCTCGAGGCCGTCGGACATCCCTCGGCCGCCAACGCCAAGCCTGGCCTCATCCGCGAGGCCGAACGCCGCGGCTGGCCACTGGTGGATCTCCGATGATTCTCGTCACCGGCGCCACCGGATTCCTCGGCAAACACCTCGTCGAGTTGCTGCTCGCCCGCGGCGACAACGTTCGCGTCCTTGCCCGCGGCGATGGCCCCTCGGGCGTCGAAACCCTCCGCGGCGATGTCACCGATCCCAACGATGTGAACCGCGCCGTCTCCGGTGTCCGCGCCATCTATCATCTCGCCGGTATCGTCTCCAGGGACCCCGCCGGCGAAGCGATCATGAGGCGCGTTCACGTGGAGGGCACACGCTTGATCTGCGAAGCGGCCCTCCGGTGCAATGTCGAGCGCGTCGTCGTTGCCAGTTCGTCCGGCACCATTGCCGTCAGTCCGGACCCTGTGGAATGGGACGAATCGGCCGGGTATAAGTCCGAAACAGTGGCGCGGTGGCCCTACTACGTCACCAAGATCGAGCAGGAAAAACTCGCCCTCGCCTTCGCCCGCGATCGCGGACTCCCGCTCGTCGTCATCAACCCCTCTCTGCTGCTCGGGCCCGGCGATGATCGCAACTCCTCCACCGGCGACGTGCGCCGCTTCCTGGAAGGGCAGGTGCTCTCGGTCCCCGTGGGTGGCTTGAGTATGGTGGACGTGCGCGATTGCGCTGCTGGCGCCGTGCTCGCCATGGAACGCGGACGGCCCGGCGAACGCTATCTGTTTGGCGCCGTCAACTGGACCATGACGCGTTTCCTGGCCGAACTGGCCGGTATCACCGGTGGTGCCGCACCGCGAATGAAGAGCCCGGCGTGGCTCGGGCTCCTCACCGCGCCCATGCTCCGGTCCCTGATGCCCCTGCTCGGACGCAAATTCGATTTCGATGACGAAAGCATCCGCATGTCCGCGCTCTTCTGGTATCTCGATTCCGCCAAGGCACGCCGCGAATTGGGCTTCGTCACGCGCGATCCGCGCGAAACCCTCCGCGCCACCATCGACGATCTTCGCCGCCGGAGCCTGCCAGGGAGTATCGCGTGAAGACCGCCGCCATCGTGAATCCCTCCTCAGGCGGAGGCCGCGCTGGCCGGGACTGGGCTTCCATCGCCATGGGTCTCGGCCCTGATGTCGAGACCAGGTTCACCAAGGCCAGGGACGACGCCACCGCCATTGCCCGTGAGTTGCTCCTCGCCGGCTTTGACCGCGTAATCGCCGTCGGTGGTGACGGCACCGTCAACGAAGTCGTCAACGGATTTCTCGATGCCGATCGTCCTCTCCGCCCAGGCGCCGAACTGGCCCTCGTACCCATCGGGACCGGCGGCGATTTCCGGCGCAGTCTCGGTCTGGAAGGCGTCGACGACGCCGTGGCGCTGATTGCCTCCGGCGCGCTCGGGATCTCCACCGACGCCGGCCGCGCCGATTTTATCGATCATCGCGGTGCGCAATCCACACGCTATTTCGCCAATCTCGTCAGTTTCGGTATGGGCGGAGAAGTCGCCGCCCGGGCTAAGAATTTTTTCCAGGCCTTCGGCGGCAAGGCCGCGTTCCTCTATTCCACCATTGAGGTGGCGCTCGCGTATCGCGCCAAGACCGTCCGTCTCGCCGTCGATGGCGAAGACGCTGGCGAGCATTCCATTCTCAATATCGCCATCGGCAACGGGCGCTTTCATGGCGGCGGGATGCATGTCTGCCCGCGTGCAATCCTCGATGACGGCGCTCTCGACGTCACCGTCATCGGCGCGCTCTCACTCGTTGAACTCGTCCGCGACATGCCCGTGCTCTACTCCGCCGACATCTACCGCCATCCCAAGACGCGCCAGTTTCGTGGCCGCATCGTGCAGGCCGAGTCCCCCGAAACCGTCTCCATCGAAGTGGATGGCGAGCCGCTCGGCAAGCTCCCGCTCACACTCACCGCCCTCCCCGGAGTCTTACGAATTCTGCGCCGCTAAGAACGAAAGAAACGCCGCGCAGTAGCCCAGGTCGCGTCCGCGCCCCAAATCATGCCCCGCTTTATCGATCACGTAAAGTTGGTGCGGAGCCGGAATCAGCGCCAAGGCGGATTCCATCTCCTCGATCGTGCCGAATGGATCTTTCGTTCCGTGCACGAACATCGCTGGTCTTGCAATGTCGCCCAGATGCGCCGTGCGCAGCTTCGCCGGCTGTCCGGGGGGATGCAGCGGATACGACTGCAGTAGCAGCCCGTCGCAGGCGGCCGCATCTTCCGCGGCGAGCATCGATGCTTGGCGTCCCCCGTAGGAATGGCCGCCCAAATAGACCGGTCCGGGGTATTCAACCCGTAGCTCCGACAGCGCCAGCCGCAGACCCTCCCTGTCCCGAACGGCCTCCGCCGGACGCGGCGGGCCCGATGGCCGCGCCTGCCGGTACGGCAGATTGTACCGCCGCACCACCAGTCCCAGCCGCGCCAATTCCGTCGCCGCCGCGATCAGGATCGGCGCGTTCGCATTCCCTCCCGCGCCGTGAGTGAGTAGCATCGCGCCAACGGGAGTAGCATCCGGAATATGCGTCAGCGGCAGGCCCCCCTCGCGGACTGGGGTATTGGAAATCGTCATCCTGTTTGCTCCTTCGAACGAGTGAGAAAATGCGCCGGGGAAGCCCACTTGGTTGATATCGAGACATGGGCATCTGTATCAACTTCGAAGGGCGGCTGGATGCGCCGGACCAGATGGGCGCGTTCGTCGCCTACCTGCGCGAAGAAGCGCGCCGCCTGGGCTGGCGTCCCGAAACCGTGAGGATGGCCATCTCCGGTGTCACCCCGCTCGAATCCGGGGAACTCCGGCTCATCGAGGAACTCGTCCGCGGAGTCGTGATGTTTCCTCCGGGAACTGAGTCGCTCTCTCTCCAGTGTGACCGCTCCGGCAGGCTCGTCCACTACCTCGAAATACCCCCGGACCTGCTCGATTCCTCCGCCCCCTCCTCCGAACGCTATTTCCTCGAGATGCCCAATTGGGTCAAAACCACTGGCGCCGTCGAATCTCACATCGCCATTGTAGACCTGTTGCGCCGCGTCAAAACCAACTTCGTTCACAACCTCGCCGTTGATGACGACACCGGCTATTGGGAGTCCTCGGACCTCACGGACCTGCGCTTCTCCCACCACATGATGAGCTCCGCCATCGCCGCCATGAAAGGGCCCGAACCCCTGCGGTTGGCCATCGCCGCCGGCGCGAAGATCGGCCGCCTCGTTCAATAGTCGATGGCCCGGCAACTCCTGTCGAACTCGGCGAACGTTTCCAGTCCTTTGTTTCCTCACTTCACACCGCTGTCGGCGGGCGTCACAGCCGGCGGACGCGGTGCGTCATCGCGATAATACCGGTAACTGGTGCGGATGCCGAGAATGATTCGGGAATTGATTGCTGAATTGGAGAAGCACGGCTTTGTCGATCGAGGCGGCAACGGTAGCCATCGCAATTTCACGCATCCACGAGTCGCTCGCCCGGTCACGATCTCCGGAGATGACGGCGATGACGCCAAGAAGTAGAAAGCGCCCGCCATGTGAAGGTTGTCGAGTGGTCCGGCGAGGACCAGGGTTTCGTTGGAAGTTGCCCGGGATTGCTGTATGGCGGTTGCCACGGCGACCACGAGTTGGCCGTTTTCGAACAGTTGTGCGCGGCCGTCGACGAAGCCATTGATCTCTACAAGCGGGATGGCAAGCCGCTGCCTCCTCCCACCAGCGGACGGGACTACGCCACCAAAATGCTGAGCTTGGCGTAGGTCCACCAGTTGGCTTCCGGCCAACTGGTTGTTCCGGATACTCGCCAAAGCAAAAGCCCGCCCCACCGCAAGCCCACCTTAGGACCCCTCCTCCACCTCCGCCGTCACCGTCTCCCATTCCCCCGTCAACGCATCGATCCGCCGTCGCGCTTCCTCGATCGCCGTCGCCAGCCGCTGCGATTCCTCCGCGCTCACATACACCGCCAGTTCCCGCTCCTTGCTCGCGATCCCCGATTCCAGCTTCCCGATCTCGTCCTCGAGCGACTTCTGGCGCTCCTGCAGCTTTTTCAGCTTGAGCGGATTCACCCGCGCCTTCTTGTCGTTCGGCGTTCCATCCCGGTTGGGTACGTCGGCCAGCGTCGGTGCTGCCGGCGCGGCTCCGTTCCCCGCCAGATCCAGCGACAGGGGCCGCCCGCTCAACCGCCACAAATAGTCTTCGTAGTTGCCCGGGTAAACCCGCACTTCCCCATCGGCCACCTCGAACACACGCGTCGCCAGCCGATCCAGAAAGTACCGGTCGTGCGACACGAACACCACCGTCCCCGTGTATTCCTGTAGCGCCTCCAGCAGCACGTCTTTCGCCCGCATGTCCAGGTGGTTGGTCGGCTCGTCCAGCAGCAGGAAGTTCGCCGGCTGCAGCAGCAGCCGCGCCAGCGCGTACCGGTTGCGCTCCCCGCCCGATAGTACGCCCATCTTCTTGTGGACGTCGTCCTCGGAAAACAGAAAGCACCCCAGCAGGTTCCGCAGCTCCGTCACCGTGCGATTGTTGGCCACCGAAGAGATATCGTCGATCAGCGATGCGGTTGGGTCCAACTCCTTGTATTGATCCTGCGCGAAGTATTCCAGAATCACGTTGTGCCCAAGCGTGTACTGCCCTGCCGTCACCGGCTCCACGCCCGCCAGCAGCTTGATCAGCGTCGATTTCCCCGCGCCGTTGTGGCCCACCAGCGAAATCTTGTCCCCCCGCTCGATGCTGAACTCCGCGCCGGAAAATACGTTCTTTGCCCCGTAGCTCTTCGCCACTCCGCGGAACTCCGCCACCACACGGCCGCTTTGTTTGGGTGACGGGAACGAAAAGTGGATCGTCTTCTCCTCCGGCGGTGGCGCCTCGGCGCGCTCCATGCGCTCCAGTTCCTTGATCCGGCTCTGCACTTGTTTCGCCTTTGTCGCCTGATACCGGAACCGGCTGATGAACGCCTCCAGTTGCTCGATCTTCCCCTGCTGGTTGATGTACGCCGCCGTGATCTGTGCAATGCGGTCCGTTTTCTGCTGCAGGTACTTCTCGTAGTTTCCCGGGTAGAAGTGGACCCGCCGGTTCCAGATCTCGATGATCTTGTTCACCGTCACGTCCAGAAAGTAGCGGTCATGCGAGATCAGGATGAACGCATGCGGATACTCGAGCAGGTACTCTTCCAGCCAGTTGCGTGCCTCCAGATCCAGGTGGTTGGTCGGCTCGTCCATTAACAGCAGATCCGGCTGCTCCAACAGCAGCTTCGCCAGCGCGATCCGCATCTGCCACCCGCCTGAAAATTCCTGCGTCGGCCGATGCCAATCGTCGGCCGGAAATTGCAGGCCCGCCAGCACCGTCCCCACCTTCGCCTCGAGCGAGTATCCATCGTGCGTCGCGAAATGGCTCTGCAGATGGTGGAACCGGTCCGCGATGTCGTCGTACTCGCGCGACTGCGGATCGATCTCGCCCATCTTGTGCGCCAGATCCTCCATCTCGCGCTCCATGTCCCGCAGCTTGTCGAACACCGACAGGCACTCCTGAAACACTGTCCGCCCGCTGAGTTGCAGCCCCTCCTGCGGCAGGTAGCCGACGGAGATCCCCTTCGCCCTGTTCACAACTCCCGACTCCAGCGTTTCGATCCCCGCCAGAATCTTCAGGAGCGTGGATTTGCCCGTGCCGTTGCCGCCCACGATGCCCACGTGGTCCTGCGGCGTGATCAGCCAGTCCAGGCCTTCGAACAAAGTCTTTGTGGCGAAAAACTTCCCGCCGTTTGCGATTTGAATCATGGATTATTGATTGCCGCTCCGGCTTCCCTGGCGAATCGCCCGGCCCCCGGACGCCCCCGTCCACTCGCCGTCCTGTATGGCTAATACCCCGTTCACGATCACCGTGTCGAATCCCTCCGTGTATTGGTGCGGCTGCTGATAGCTCGCTTTGTCCTGGATCCGCGCCGGGTCAAATACCACCACGTCAGCCGCGTAGCCCACCCGCAGCAGCCCCCGGTCGGTCAGCCGAAACGTGCGCGCCGGCAGCGACGTCATCCGTCGCACCGCATCTTCGAGCGTCAGTGTCCCCCGGTTGCGCACGAACTCCGCCAGTACCCGCGCGTTGGTTCCGTAGCTGCGCGGATGCGGCATCCCTACCCCGAACTCCCGCACCCCGCCGTCGCTCGCTACCGCTGTGTTGGGATAGCGCATGATCCGTTCCACGTCCTCCATCGACATCGAGTGATACACCATGCTCGGCATCGCCACTTCGATCAATTCCAAAATCGTCTCGATCTCGTTTTCCACCGATTTCGCCCGCCCGCGCGCGGCGTTGATTTCCGAAATCGTCTTTCCCTCGATGGACCGGTCCTTTTCAAAACCCGCCACCGTCGCGTACGAGTAGTCCGGCTGCCCGCGCTCCGCCAGTGACTCCGCCATCTCCCTGCGAATCCGCGCCCGCGTTTCCGGTGTCCGCAAACGCTCCAGGATCGCGTCCCGCCCATCGGCCAGCGCCCAGTTGGGCAGCGTGATCCCGAGGTTGGTTGACGAATGATCGTACGGATACTGGTCCACCACCACGTCCACACCCAGTCGCCTGTATTTCTCCACCAGCGCCAGCGATTCCGAGCTCGATCCCCACAGCCGCCGGTTGTCGATCTTGAAGTGCGAGATCTGCACCGGCATGTTGTTCGCCCGTCCCACCTCCACCGCCTCGTCGATCGCCTGACGGATACTCGACCCCTCGTCCCGCATATGGCTCGCATACACCCCGCCATGCGCCGCCGCCGCGTTGGCCAGCGCCACCACCTCCGCCGTGTCCGAATACGCGCCCGGAATGTAGATCAGCCCGGTTGAAAATCCCGTCGCCCCCTCCCGCATGGCCTCATCCACCAGAGCCCGCATCGCCGTGATCTCTTCCGGCGTCGCCTTGCGGTTCACCCGGCCCATCACTTCGTTGCGTACCGAGTTGTGCCCGATCAGCGTCGCCACGTTGATGCCCAGCCCCGCCGCTTCCAACTCATCGAACCACTCGCCGACTTTTACCTTTGACCCGCCGCAGTTGCCCGTCACCACCGTCGTCACGCCGTCGCGAAGAAAATTGTCCCCCCGCGGAACCTTCTCCACCGCGCCCTCGATGTGCGTGTGCACGTCGATGAATCCAGGCGCCGCGATCCGCCCTCCCGCATCGATGGTTCGCGCCGCTGTCCCGTCCACTTTGCCGATCGCCTTGACCCGCCCGCCCGCGATCCCGATATCGGCTCGATACCACGGATTCCCCGTCCCATCCACCACCCGCGCGTTACGGATCACGATGTCGAAATCGGCCGCTGGCATCGCCATCGCGATAAGCCCAATAGCCGCTACAGCGGACACACGGCGATTTCGTCCAGCGAAACGAGTCATTTTTCTATTGTCGTGGGTTTCCGCGCGCCTTGCTACCGCAATTGCAGATCCGCCCGCCGCAGTGAGAAATGATCCTCACCCGATGACACCAGATACAGCGTCCGCCCGTCCTCGCTCATCCACTTCGTCGGAAAATTCGAACTCTCACCCGGACCCACATCCCACCGCTCCGTGAAGAACGCCGTCGTCCACGGGCCCCATGGCTCCGGCGCGTCGTACACCCCGAATCCTCCCTGAAATCGCGGCGCCTCCCCGGGCAGAATCTGCGTCAGGATGTACCGCTTCAATCCCGCGTTGTAGCTCACCTGCGTGCGATAACAAAGATACGGCGCGTTCTCGAACACCGCGCCCCGTTTCTCGATGTCGGCGGACCATTGTGGCTGTCCCGCGGAATCCACCCTCTCGAAGAATTCCCACGCCGCGCGCTCCCGCATCCGATCCGCCGGAGCCCGAGCCAGAATCATCCGGCTCGATGGCAGGTACGCCGTGTCCGCATCGGTCGAATAGACGTAAACATACCCATCGCGTGCCCCCGCGTAGTTCCGCCCAAAGTTGAGAAACGTCGGATGGCCGAAGCTCGTCGTGAATTTCCAGTCGCTCCAGGTCCACGTCTTCGCATGGTCGCTGGACCACGCCAGTTGCGCATTCCCCGCATTGCGCACCAACATCCAAAGGACCCCCTTCACCATCAGAAGACCGCTGGCCTTTTTCCCATTCGCGCCGGACCCCTTGTTTTCCCCGCTTGCCGAGCGGATGTTGATCCCCTCGAACGATCCCGGCGCTCCCACCAGCTTCGCGAATCCCAACCCGAGCTTCTCCTTCAACAACGGCTCGAATCCATACCCGTCTCCGTACGCCGTATAGATCGCGTCATCGTCACCCCACGTCGTCGGCCAGTTGTCGCTCCCCGCCGCTCGCCGCACGATCGTATCGGCCGGCGCCCACCGGATTGTCTCAATCACCGGACTCGGCGGATAGGGCGGCTTTGGATTCCGCGGCCGGTCCCGCACCGATTCCACAATCGGCCGCAAGAATGGCTCCAGCCGCGAGAACACCGCATGTTCTCCCCACCCCTCGCCCGCCCGCGCCACCACCAGGTCCAGGCTCGGAATCACCACGATCAGGCTGTCGTAAAGGCCCCAGGACCAGAATGCATCGCTCGGTACTCCCGCGAGCGACCCATCGTTGTTGTTCCACCACAGCAACCCATAATGCCGCGCCGCGTTCGGATAGTCTTCCGCCCGCATCACCGGCACGTCCTCGAACCCCAGCGTCACCGAGCGCGCCATCCGCACGAACGAAGCTGGCAGGATTTGCTTTCCCCCGAACCTCCCCTCCCGCAGATACAGCAGCCCGATCCGCGCCATCGCGTCCACGTTGGCATGCACCCCGGACCCGAATTCCCGCCGCGCAATCCCGTCGATCAGCGCTGGCCGGTACGCGTTCTTCCGCCACGCCAGATCCTCGTGCGTGATTCCCAGCGGCGTAAACACCCGCTCGAACAACAACTCCTCCATATCGCGCCGGTACGCGAGCGTCAGGCATTCCGCCAGCCAGTTCGGTCCCCCGTCGCTGTATGCCCACTGCGTCCCTGGTGCGAACAGCAGCGGTTGATAGTCGCCTTTTTTGTCGAACCCTGCCGTTTGCGTCGCCAGGTGCTGCACCGTGATGCGCGGCAGCCAACCCGTATCCGCGTTCGATTCCGGAGGCACGCCGAATTGTGGATGCAAATCCACCGCACGATCCTCCAGCCGGATCTTGGCGTCCAGCAAAGCCAATCCCAGCGCTGTCACCCCGATGGACTTCGTCGTCGACTTCAGATCGTACCGCTGCTTCGGGTCCCCCCACGCATACACCAGACGTCCTCGCCGGATCACGTATCCGGACCCTTTCACCCTCATCGCGAAATCGCGAGCCGCCTCGAGCCCCTTCGCATCCATCCCCGCTTCTTCCGGACGGCTCCGCGGCCACGGGCCCGGCAGCGCGGCGACGAGCGATGCCGTCAATGCCGCCCCTGCGACGATGAGCCGGAGTCTCATTCCCCTGCGAACGCCTCTCCCCTACTGCTTCCGCGTCCCCTGCTTCCGGCTCCCACGGCCAGGGCTCGCGAACCCATCCCACCGTGGATCCCCGCGCGCATCCGCCGGCATCTTGTCCCATGGCAGACGGCTCAGCCCGTTCAGGTCCCACACCACCCGGCCGTCACGCAGCGTAAGTTCGGCCACCAGCTTCTGGTTGCCGTCCATCCGCCCGCCGTTCTGATCCACAAAGCCGAACTTTCCCTTCTCGACGCGCAGCACCGCCACGTCCGCGATCGCGCCGACGGAGAGATGACCCAACTCCTCGTGCTGGATCTCGCGCGCCGGATTCCACGTCGATCGCAGGATCACATCGTCCAGACTCATGCCGAGCGCCATGATCTTGCTCATCACGTTCAGCATGTCCTTCATGCCCGCATTCATGCTCCCGATGTGCAAATCCGTCGAAATCGAATTCGGATAGTAGCCTTCCTTGAATGCCTGTACCGCGGTCGCCCAAACGAAGCTGCCGCCGCCATGCCCCACGTCGAAGATGATGCCTCGCTTCTGCGCCGGAAGAATCGCCGGATTCACCCGCCCCTCCAGTAACTCGCCGCGCCCGCCCCCCGCGTAGCAGTGGGTGTAGATGTCGCCCGGCCGGAACTTGTCGTTCAATAATTGCGCCAGCGAACGCTCCGGATACGCGCGCCCGAAGTCCACCATGATCGGAATCTTCGCAATCTTCCCTGCCGCGATCGCTTGGTCCACTGGCTTCCATTCCGGACCGTTGAAATGCGCTGTCTTCACGCCCACGATCAGATCCTTGTGCTTCAACGCCATCTCCGCCGTCGGCTTGGCGTCCATATCGTCCATGTTCTGCTCGTAGCGCCCGCCTCGCATGCCGTTCCCCACGATGTTCAAAAACGCCAGCACGCGCGTGCGGGACCGGTCGATGATCCGGTCTTTGAAGTCCTCGAAATTCCGCCACCCGGAACTGCCCGCGTCCACCACCGTCGTCACGCCCGTTCGATAGGTGAACGGATCCGGATACACGCTGTTGTCGCCCGCATACGACCCCCGCTCCCCGGTGCCCGCGTACACGTGCACGTGGATGTCGATCAGTCCCGGAGTCACGTACAGCCCGCTCACATTCACCGTCTTCACCGCCCGCGACGCGTCGATCGACCGCTCAATCGCCGCCACCTTCCCGTCCTTGATGCCCACATCCCGCACCGCGCTCAATCCGTTCTTGCCATCGATCACATGGCCGCCTTGCAACAGTAGGTCGAAGTCCTGCCCGTGCGCCGCCGCGCTCACCAGCATCAGGGTCGCAATACAGGTAATCGTTCGCATAGTAACCACTCCAGTCCAGAAAGTAGCTTCAGTTGTTCCGGAACGCCGCCGACGGAGCCTCCCAGGCTCCCGTGTACACCCGGATCTTCGGCTTCGCCGCGCGCAGGATCTCCACGCCTTTTTCCGTCACCGCCGTGCCCTTCAGATCCACCCACTCGAGCGAGGGAAACGCCGCCAGCACATGCATCGCATCGTCGTCCACCCGGTCGCACCCCTGCAGTTTCAGCCGCTCCAGTTTCGAGAATGCCTTCATCTGCTCCAGCCACCGCGCCGTTACGCTCATCGCGCTCACCGTCGCGAACCGCGTGCCCTCGATGCCCACGCCCAAGGACGTGCATCCGAATCGCAGCTCCCGCAGTTCCTTCAATGTCAGCAGCGCCTCCAGTCCCTTGTCCGACATGCTGATCGTCCACACATTCGAATCCGTCCCCTGCCGTCCGCTCAAATCCAGATAGGTTAACCCCGGCAGTTGACGCATCGCCTGCAATCCCGCATCTCCCAACTCGTTCCCGCCGATCGTGAGCTCCTTCAGGTTGGGCAGCGACGCCAATCGGTCCAGACCCACATCGGTCACCATCGCCGACCCCGCGTTCAACGCCTCGATCGTCGTTATCCCCGAAATGTGCTCGAGCGACGTGTCGCTGATCTTGGTCCCGTGAACGTTCAGCCGCTTCAGCTTCTTCCAGCCCTTGATCGCCGCCAGCCCTTCATCGGTCACATACTCCGCGAAACGAAGATTCAGGTCCACAATCCCCGGCAGGTTCTTCAACTCCTGCATACCCTGATCGGTGATGTGTGTCAGCGAAAGGTCCAGATGCCTCAGTTCCGGATATTGCGCCAGCTTGCGCAGATCGGTGTCGGTGATCCAGGTCGCGTGCAGATCCACGCCGGTGATCTTCCCCGACGCGTCGCGCGTCACCGCGCCGCCTGCCTCTTCCACCCAACCGCCCCCCGATGAGGCGGCCAGTAACGGCAGCGGCAGCAAGATGAACCATGCTTTCGTCACTATTGGCTCCTTCGATTCGGAAGCGCCGAATCGCGGTCGAACACGATCGCGCATTTGGGCAGCGCCGCTTGGATTTCTTCCACGCCCTTGTCCGTCATCAGCGTGTGGTACAGATTCAAGGACTGCAAGCTCGCCATCCCCTTCAACAGCGCCGCTCCCCCGTCGGTGATGTTGGTCGCATCCATGCTCAGCTCCCGTACGCCCGGAAGCCCTTGTAGCGATGCAAGCCCTTTGTCATCCACCGACGTGTAGTCCAGCTTCACCACGCGCAAGTTCTTCAACTCCGCCAAAGCCGCGATGCCCGCGTTGCCCGCCCGCGTCCGGAACATCTCGATCCGCTCCAGTTTCCCGAGCGTCTTCAAATGCGCCAAGCCCTCGTCTCCGAACCGTGCATGATTCAAATACAGTTCGCGAAGATTCGTGAACGCCGCGATTTGTTGCAGCCCTCCGTCGCCCACATCCGTCGACGAGACATCCAGCACCTGTAGGTTTACGAGGTTGGCCAGTTGCTTCAGACCCTGATCGGTCACATCGGTGAAGCTCAGCTTCAAGCTCTCGAGCGGCGTCATCTTGCCAAGATGCGCCAGTACCTCATCGTCGATGCGCGCACCCGCCAGGGATAGTTCGCGCAATCCGCTCAGGGCCGGCTGCAGCTCCGCGAATGCCGTGCCTTCCACCAGCGTGCCCTCCAGCTTCAACGCCCGCAGCCGGCGCAATCCGGCCAGCTTCGCAAGCCCCGCGTCCGACACCGTCGTCAGGCTCAGATCCAGCTCCTGCAATCCTTCCAGGCCCGCTAGCGATCGTACGCCCAGATCGCCCACCTGCGTCACGCTCAGATTCAGCCTTTCGAGTCCCGTCAAACCCGACAGATGCGACAACTGCGCATCGCTCACCGCCGTCGAAGAAAGATCGATCGACCGCAGACGCCCCCCCGCGAATACCGCCGTGCCCCCCATCGCCGTTACCCAATCGCCGATCGCCTTCTCCGAATTCCCCGCCGGTCCCGCCGCGCCCGAACCCTTCGACTGTATGCTCGACGCTCCCACGAACTGCACGTTCGACTGCGGCAGCGCCACCCGCAGCGCGTCCAGCCCGTTCGACGTCACCCGGCTATACCGCAAGTCGATGTCCACAAGCTGCTTCAAGCCGTGCAACTGCGCCAGCCCCGCGTTCGTGATCCGCGTCCGGTATAGATTCACCACTTCCAGATCCTTCATCCCCGCCAGAATCTCCATGCTCGCGTCGGTGGCCCGCACGCCCAGCAGATTCAGCTTCCGCATCTTCGTCATGCCCCGCAAGGACTCCACGCCCCGGCTGGTCACCCGCGTCCCGGAAAGATCCAGCTCTTCCAGTTCCGTCAGGCCGCTCAGATGCTTCATCCCTTCATCGGTCACCATCGTGTCGCGAAGAATCAGCCGCCGCAGTTGCTTCAACTCCGCCAGACCCGCCATGCCCGTATCGCTGAACGGACTGTAGCTCACGTCCAAGCTGCGCAGCTTGGTGAGCGATCCCAGGTTGATGTCGGTCAGACGGCACTGCGTGCACCGGATGTCCTTCAGCTCCGTCAGCCCCAACAGGTGCTTGAACCCTGCATCCCGGATGTTGATCTGCGCCGCGTAGTGCCATCCGAATCCGATCTTCTCCAGGTTCTTCAGGCCCGCCAACGCCTGAAAGGCTTCATTGGCATCTTCGTTGCCGCCGCCCGGATTCCAGATCGGGCCCGGCAGATATAAATCACGCAGCGACGTCAACGTGCTCAAGTGCGTCAACTCGGCGGGAGGCATCACTGCCCCGGTAAGATCCACGCCGGTGATCGCGAATTCGCCCGCGGGGATCTCGGAAAGCTCGCTGATTGCTTGCCGGCCGCCGTCGACGAAAATGCGACCCTCCCACCGGATCACCCACTCCGCAGTTTCGCGATCGGAAGCCGCCAGCCCGAAAGGCATCAGCAGCACCAAGGAAAGTACGGAAAATCGGATCGCCTGACTATTCACGGGAGTGTCGTCAGTATATCAAGTTGCGCCGCTGCCGGACCTGCCCGCTTCCGGCCCCACGCGCCATGAAAATGTAATAGCATTGAGGCCATAGGCATGCTAATACGGCGACTCGCCATCCTTGTCTCTACCTGCGCCCTCCTACCTGCCCTTGCGCAGGACCGGCCCTTCGGATCCGGCCTGTTCGAAGTGTTTGAAAAAGCCGGTTGCCGCGCCTGTCACGGGCCTGACGGCGTCGCCTCGACCACCCGTCTTCACTTCCCCGAACTCGGCGCGGCGCCCGAACGCGTCGAAGCGTTTGGACGCTCGCTCGTTACCCTCATCGATCGCCAGCGCCCTGAGGCCTCGCTCCTGCTCAACAAACCCCTCAACCGCATCGCTCACGCCGGCGGGGAGCGCATCAAGCCCGGCAGCGCCGACGAGACCGCGCTCAAGCAGTGGGTGGACCGCCTCACGCGCCTGTCCGGCGTCGAACTCGCCGCCGCGCTCAAATATCGCGAGGACGAAGCCGCTGGAGGCGAAAGCGTCGCCCCGCGAATTGAACTCCGCCGCCTCACCCACAGCCAGTACAACCACACCGTCCGCGATCTCCTGGGTGATCAGACTTCCCCCGCCAACCAGTTTCCCCCGGAAGATTTCGTCAACGGCTTCCGCAATCAGTCTCAATCGCAGGACCTCTCCCCGCTCCTCATCGAAGCCTACAGCGCCTCCGCCGAACGCCTCGCCCGCAACGCCTTCCGTGGTGGCGATACCCGCGGCCTCATCCCTTGCCGCCAGTCCTCTCCCGCCTGCCGCGCCCGCTTCGTCCGTGAGTTCGGGCTCCGGGCCTTCCGCCGGCCTCTCGAGCCCTCCGAGCAAAAGCGATACGAAGCCCTCATGGCCCGTGAAGCCGATCTCATCGCCGGCGCTCAGGTAGTCGTCGAAGCGATGCTCCAATCGCCCAGCTTCCTGTTTCGCCTCGACGAAAGTGGCGACCCCAAGTGGAAGCCCTTCGTTCACGCCACCCGTCTTTCCTACGCCATCTGGGACTCCATGCCCGATGCCGAACTGCTCGCCGCCGCTGCCCGTGGCGACCTCAATTCGCCCCAAGGCGTCGAAAAAGCCGCGCGCCGCATGCTCGATCACACCCGCGCCCGCGAGTCCCTCAATGAATTCGTCAGCCAGTGGCTCCGGTTTGACCGCATTCTCACCGCGAGCAAAGACCGGCGCAAGTTCCCCCAATTCACGCGCGAAACGGCCGTCGCCATGACCGAGGAAGCCCGTCTCTTCGTCGGTGACCTCGTTTGGAACGATCGCAACTTCATGGACCTCTTCACCGCCGCCTACGGCTACGCCAACGCGGACCTGGCCGCCATCTACGGCGTTCAGCCGCCGGTGAAGGAATTCGATCGCGTCGCTTTTTCTCCCGAGTCCGATCGCGCCGGTGTACTCGGCCAGGCCCTGTTCCTCGCCATCACCGCCAAGCCCGAGGACTCCTCGCCCACCGCCCGCGGTCTGTTCGTTCGCGAACAGTTCCTCTGTCAGCACGTCCCGGAGCCGCCTGCCGGCGTCAATACCAATCTCCCACCCGTCACCGAGGAGCAGCCCCAAACCAATCGCGATCGTATGACCGAGCACGCCACCAATCCCAGTTGCGCTACCTGCCACCGCCTCATCGATCCCATTGGATTCGGCCTGGAACGCTTCGACGCCATCGGCGCGCGGCGCGACAAGTTCCGTTTGCTGTTCCCCGCCGACAAGAGTGCCAAGGGCCGCAGAGGCAAGATGAAAACGGTCGATCTCGACATTGACCCCGCCGGGCACGTCGTCGGATTGCGGGATTCCCAATTCTCTACTCCCTCGCAGCTCGGCGCCGTGCTCGCCGCGAGCGCGCAGTGTCAGGAGTGCGTCGTCAAACAGTATTTCCGCTACACCATGGGCCGTTTGGAAACGCCCGCCGATCGCCCCATGATTCGCGGCGTGCTCGAAGATTTCAAGAAATCGCAGTTCCGCTTTAAAGAGATGATTGTCGCGCTGATGCGCGCCAGGGCAAATTCAGATTCCAGGGAGGCAGTGCATGTCGCAAGTGATCGCAAACCGCGTTAGGTTCTCTCGCAGGGCTTTGATGAAAGGGTTCACCGCCGCCGGGTCGCCCATCGTCATCGGCCTGCCGCCGTTGGTTTCCATGTTCAATTCCCATGGCACCGCCTACGCCGCGCCCGGTCCGGCCAGCGCCCCGCAGCCGATCGAAAAGCGATTTGTCATCTGGTTCAACGGCAACGGCATCCCCGAGCGCTACTGGATCCCCGCCGAAGAAGGCGGGCTCTACAATATGACCCCTTGCCTGTCGCCGCTCGCCCCTTTCCGCAAGGACTTTCACGTCCTCAGCGGTGTCGATAACGCCGCCGCCAAAGGCATGGGCAACGGCCACACCAACTCCATGAGCGGTCTCATGACCGGCACGCCCTTCACCGGACGCGGCCCCAGCGGTCCCTCCATCGATCAGGTCATCGCCGGTAAGGTCGGCGGCGATTCGCGCTTCCGCTCCCTCCAGATCGGCGTCTCTCAGGAGTCGTTCGGCGAGAGCATGCAGCGCAATATGAGCTGGTCCGGATACGAGCGCGCCGTGCCGCCCGAGATGATCCCCCACCGCTTGTTTGACCGGCTCTTCGGCGAACGCGAGGAAGGTTGGGTGAATCGCAAACGCAGCATCCTCGATACGGTTCGTAACGATGCCGCTCTGCTTCGGAAGAAACTCCCCTCCGATGACCAGGCCCGTGTCGACGAGCACCTCTCCGGGATTCGCGATCTCGAACGCTCCATTGCCGGCCTCCCGCCCGAGTACATGCGTGTCGATCCGCCCAATTTCGACGGTGACATGAAGGACTGGCCCCGCATCGCCAAGCTCCAGACGGACCTCCTCGTCCAGGCCCTCGCCACCCGGCAAACCCGTGTCGCCTCCTACATGCTTACCAAGTGTCAGGGCCTTTCCCGCTTCCCCTGGCTCGGTTACACCTCCGCCCGCCATCACGACTACACCCACGCCGAAGGCAAAGCTCCCGGCGCCGATGGCGTCGAAGGCCAGCGCGTCCTCCGCGACATCTGCAAGTGGCACGTCGAAGAGTTTGCCTATCTCATCGCCAAGCTGAAGTCGGTTCCCGAAGGCGACGGCAATTTGTTCGATCACACCTGCCTCGCCTACGTGCATGAGCACGCCGAAGCGAATAAACACAAAAACAGCGGACTTGCCATGATTCTCGCTGGCGGCATGAAACGGCTCGCCACCGGCAAGCACACCCGCGTCACCGGCACCGTGGGCGACGTCTACCTCACCATCGCCGATGAAGTGATTGGCGCTGGCGTCGGTAAGTTCCCCACTGCCACCAAGAAACTCACTGACTTACTGGCCTGACCGGGTCAGTTTCGTTCTTGCTAGCGAAAAGCGAGGCGTCTACTGCCGAAAACCGGGCCCACCGGATCAACGGTGCCTGAAGATTGGATCGGGTCAGAGCAAATCCTCGAGTTGCTCGGCCTTGATGCCACAATCATTCAATATCTTTCGCAGAAGTCCGAGTCCCAAAGTCCGTGTTCGAAGTGGGATCACGGTTGAACGGCCATCTGGATGCCGCAGGTACTGGTGGCTGCCACGCGTGCGCAGGGCAACGAACCCGCTCGCCCCAAGGCATTCGCGAGTTCCTTCCCGGTTGGGCGCGGGAGCGAGCTCATGCCGCGATGGTGATTCTTTGAATGCCGACGAACTCGAGATTGGCCGGCTCTCCGCCCTCCACATCGAGGCAAAGCTCGATTGCTTCACGGATTTCCGCCATCAGTTCGTCGAGCGAGGTGCCGTCGGTGTGGCATCCCGGTAATTGCGGCACGGAGGCCACGTAGACACCTTCCTCGTCTCTCTCGATCACTACATCGAACTGCCGTACCATATTTCCAAGTCTACAGCCACACGCCCCACCTTTGCCCAGCGCACTTGCCCGCATTTCTCACAGGGTTCCGTCGCGAGGCGCAGGAGAGGGCCGTGAATACGAGGCGCGCGACGGGAAGCGCGCGGAGACATACTTGACGGTATGTTGAGCACAATGACCAAGCGGAACGATGTAGGCGCGGTCCTATCGTGCGCCGCAGTAGGAACCCTGTGAGAAATGGGCTAGTGCCTGATCACGTGTCCCTCAAAACCAGATCCAAAAACCTCGCCCTAATCCCGAAACCCGATCCCCGTCAAAATCAACCCCAATTCCCGCGCGTCCCCGTCCACCCGGAATCCCTCCTCGATCGCCAGCGTCACCGTCACCGCCTCGCCGCCCCCCGCCACGCGCTCGCTCGAGCGCAGCGTGAACTGATCGGCCCTCTCGAATCGCTCCGCCGCCACCGGACTCCCGTTCGCCGACAACGTCACCATCCGCCCACGGGACTGCTCCACAATCCGGAACGTCGCTTCGAGATACGATGCCTCGGCCGGAGCCTTCAGCGCCACCACCGCCCGCCGCGCCGTCCAGCGCCACGAGTTCCCCTCCAGTCCGTAAACACCGCTCAGGATCTGCCCATCCGCCTCCGGCGCGTTCATGGGCAAATAGGAAAGCACCGGCTTCGCATCGTTCACCACGATCAACCGGACCCGGTCCACCGCGCCCGTCCCGATGTCGAACGCCCGCAATCCCCCCGCCGCGCTCGAATACGCGGACCGGGACCCCATCCCGATCAACCGCAGCGGCGTCTCCATTTCCGCTGCCGAAAGCTCCGTGAATCGCGGTCCGCCCGGCAGCCGCACCGGCGCGCCCAAGGTCGACGCCACAATCCGGTCGCCGCTCCGGAACGTTTGTGTCACCCGCAGCGGGATCGCCCCCGCCGATTCCGCATAGTGCCGCAATCCCCATTCCGCGTTCACGAACGAACGGTGCTCGTCCAGCTCCTTCTCCCACCCCGCCGCGTTGTCTCTGTAGAAGGTCCATAGCGCCTGATTCGACGCCGCCAGCGCCACTCCCAACGCCAGGTGGGTCCCGAGTCCGGCCCAGAGCAGGCCGCGTCGGTCCCTCATGCGGTTCACCGCCAGGATCGCCAGCGGAAGCGCGGCCGGAAGCAGATACCGGGCGGACCCTGCGAAGAAGATCACCAGCGCCGCCGCGAAATAGACGTACAGCCAGATCCCCGCCAACCCGCCCGCGCGCCGGTAGTGGAAAAGCGTCGCCACTCCCAGCGCCATCGGTACCCAAAACAACGGGTTCGCGTCGTAGTAGGCCGCCGCCGCTCCAACCGGAATCGCAACCAATCCCCACGGCGCCAGCAGCGGACTCTGCATCCATCCCAGGTGCACCGTCAGCGCCGCCGCGTTCCGCGCCTTGTTCCCAAGCGACTGCAGGCTGTGCGTCGCCATGTGCCCCGTCAACACCTCCGACGGCGCCGCCCCCGTCGCGCTCCGCTCATAGAGCTGCCACAATCCGATCGCCAGCGCCGGCGTCACCACTGCCAGCCACGCCGCCGCCCGACGCTCTCCCCGCGTCCATAGCCATAGCCCCAGCACCGGGATCAGCACCACTGCCTGATAGGAGATCTGCGCTGCCGCCGCCATCGCGAGCGCGGCCGCTCCGAACCGGTAGGCCTGCCCCTCCTCCACCGCGCCCAGAAACAGCGCGATCGCTGTCAGCCAGAACGCCGTGAACGGCAGGTCCGTCTCGAGCGACGTTCCGTTGATCACGAACGCCGGCGTTGCCACAAACAAGAGGGTCGCCCACAAAGGACGCGTGCAAAATCGCCTCGCGATCGAGAACGCCGCCAGTGCCGCCAGAATGGAAAAGATCAGATAGACGCCATGGTAAACCGGCTCCCGGATATCGCCCGTCGCCGCCAGGATCGCGCCGAGAATCCACGCATTCCCCGGCGGATGCGGAAAACCGCGCATGTCGATCTCCATCCCCTGCGCCGTGATCGTGAAGTTGTGCGGATGCAGCGGCTCCACCTGCGCATGCTCGGCCGCCGACAGGTAGAAAGCGTCGTCGCCCTGGATCGGATGGAACAGGAACGGGAGCCGAATGGCCAGCACCACCGCCACAATGAGTACGCGCGGCCAGGCTCCGTTCACGCCATTTCCCCAAAAAGGTAAGAAATCGTATCCATCGCATCCTAAGGTAGTGGAACGAGACTTCGCATCGCGAGTCCCGGTGCCGGTTTTGCGCCACCCGGACCGGCCTACCTTAGCACAGAGGAGGGCGAGGGTTCTGCGCCCCCGCCTAGGACCGCCGCCACCGCAGAATCGGCTTCCGGGCCGCCATCACTTCGTCCACCCGGCTCGTCCGCGTCGAGTGTGGCGCCGACAACACCGTCTCGGGCGCCGTCTCCACCTCTTCCGCGATGGACCGCAGCGCGTCCACGAACAGGTCCAGTTCCTGCTTCCCCTCGGTCTCGGTCGGCTCGATCATCAGAGCCCCATGCACGATCAACGGAAAGCTCACCGTGTAGGGATGGAACCCGTAGTCGATCAGCCGCTTCGCAATGTCGCCCGTCTTTACGCCCTTGGCCGCCTGACGGTCATGGCTGAACACGCACTCGTGCATCGAGGGCGACTTATAGGGCAGATCGTAATAGGGCTCCAGTTGCTTCCGGATGTAATTGGCGTTCAGAATCGCGTCGAGAGTTGCGTTCCGCAGCCCTGGGCCGCCATGGGCCAGTATGTACGCCAGCGCTCTCACCAATACGCCGAAGTTACCGTAATAGGCGCGAACCTTGCCGATCGACTGCGGACGGTCGTAGTTCCAGGTCCATTGGTCGCCTGCCCGCGCCAGCCGCGGTACCGGCAGAAATGGCTCCAAATCCTTCTTCACCGCAACCGGACCCGCGCCCGGGCCACCGCCGCCGTGCGGCGTCGAGAACGTCTTGTGCAGGTTCAGGTGCATCACGTCCACGCCGAAGTCGCCCGGTCGCGCCAGCCCCACCAGCGCGTTCATGTTCGCGCCGTCCATGTACACCAGCGCGCCCCGCTCGTGCAGGATTCGCGACGCTTCGATGATGTTCGATTCGAACACCCCGATCGTGTTCGGATTGGTCAGCATCATCGCCGCCACATCGCCGGACGCGGCCTTCTCCACCGCTGCGAGATCGATCATCCCCAGATCGTTCGACGGGATGTTTTCCACCTCGTAGCCGCACATCGCCGCCGTCGCCGGGTTGGTCCCATGCGCCGAATCCGGCACCAGGATCTTCTTCCGTGGGTTGCCCCGCGATTCGAGCAGCGCCCGCACCAGCATGATGCCGGTCCACTCACCGTGCGCGCCCGCCGCCGGTTGCAGCGTCACCGCGTCCATGCCCGTGATCTCGAGCAGCGCCGCTTCGAGCGCTGCCGTCACTTCCATGCACCCCTGCGCCAACGGCTCCGGCTGATACGGATGCGCCCACGCCAATCCTTCGGTCCGCGCCACCAGTTCGTTGATGCGCGGGTTGTACTTCATCGTGCACGATCCCAACGGAAACATGCCGTAGTCGATCGCGTAGTTGTAAGTCGATAGCCGTGTGAAGTGCCGGATTGTTTCTACTTCGCTTACTTCCGGGAAATCCTCGATCTCGCCGCGGACGTTCGCCGCGCCCAGCGCCTCGGCAGGGTCCACGGCAGGTACGTCCAGTTCGGGAAGCTGATACGCCTTCTTGCCCGGAGACGACCTCTCGAAGATCAGCCCCTCTTCCTGGCTCTGGTGCGGTCGCACTTTCTTGATACTCATCCGAGCACCTCCGCCACCTTGTCCATGTCGCTCCGTTTGGCCATCTCGGTGGCGCACAGCAGCAGATGCCCCGATAACTCCGGATAGAACCTTCCTAGGTCCAGCCCGCCCACGATCTTTTCTTCGAGCAGCGCCGCGTTCGCCTCGGCCGGGGTTCGCGATCCCGTCGCGGCCACCACTTCGTTGAAGTACGGCCCCGTGAACCGGCGCTTCAGTTTTGAACCCAGATAATGTGCTTTCGCCAGATTCTGCCCGGCCAGTTCTCGCAGCCCCTGCTTGCCGTACACCGTCATAAAGACCGTCGCCATCAGCGCGATCAGAGCCTGATTGGTGCAGATGTTCGAGGTCGCCTTCTCACGCCGGATATGCTGCTCCCGCGTCGCCAGCGTCAGACAAAATGCCCGCCGCCCCTGCGAGTCTACCGTCTGCCCCGCCAGCCTGCCCGGAAGCTGCCGTATGTTCGATTCCCGGGTCGCGATCACGCCGGCGAACGGTCCGCCGTAGGAAGGCGAAATCGCGAAAGACTGCAATTCGCCGCAAACGATGTCGGCGTCCCGCGGCGGCTCGATCAATCCGAGCGACACCGCTTCGGTAAAGCACATCACCAGCAGCGCGCCGTGCGCATGCGCCAGTTCCGCCGCCGCTTTCACGTTCTCCACGCACCCGAAAAAGTTCGGACTTTGGACGATCACCGCGGCGGTGTCCTTGTCGAGCTTCGACGCCAGGTCTTCCAGATCCACTCCGCCCGTCGCCGCGTCGTAGGCGAACTCGGCCACCGGCATCTGCTGGTTGCGGGCATTGGTGGCGAGCACGGCCCGGTACTCGGGATGCACAGCGCGCGACACCAGGATCCGTTCCCGCCGCGTCAGCCGCATCGCCATGAGAGCCGCCTCCGGCACCGCCGTCGAGCCGTCGTACATCGATGCGTTCGCCGCGTCCATGCCTGTCAATTGGCAGATCATGGTTTGGAATTCGAAAATCGTCGTCAGTGTCCCCTGTGCGATCTCGGCCTGGTAGGGCGTGTACGACGTCAGAAACTCCCCTCGCGAGGCCACCACGTCGCAAAGCACCGGCCTGTAGTGCCGGTAGACGCCGGCGCCCAAAAACGACGCATAGTCCGCCGCCGTCTTGTCCCCGAGAGCCCGGAAATAGTCGACGATCTCGTATTCCGAGATCCCCGGTTCGAGTTGCAGCGGACGGGTCAGCAGCGCCGCTTCCGGCAAGTGAGCGTATAGTTCGTCCGTGGAAGCGACGCCGATCGCGGCCATCATCTCACGGCGTTCTTCGTCGGACTTCGGCAGGTATCGCAAGTGATCAGGATTCTCCCAGGTAGGTTTGATATTCGGCGTCGCTCAGTAGCGTGTTTATTTCTTCCGGGGCCGATAACCGAACCTTGACCAGCCATGCCGCCCCGTGGGGGTCTTCGTTCAGTTTCTCCGGCGCTGGCGTCAACGCCCCGTTCACCTCGATCACCTCGCCGCTCACCGGCGCGTAGATGTCGGAGACGGCCTTCACCGATTCCACCGAACCGAACACAGCGTGCTGTGTCACGATCGCGCCCGTCTTGGGCAGGTCGACAAAGACGATGTCGCCCAATTCACTCTGCGCGTGATGGGTGATGCCGATGGTGGCGACGCCTCCTTCGACGGAAACCCATTCATGCTCCTTGGTATACCGGTAGTTCTCAGGATAGTTGGACATGGGAGTATAGCTCTTATTTTGACCGTTTGTAGAACGGCGTGGGCACGGTCACCGCCCCGGCCAGTTGGCCCCGGATCTGAACCGCGACGGCCTGGCCCGGTTGCGCTACTGCCGCGGGCAGATAGCACAACGCGATGTTCTTGTTCAGCGTCGGCGACGGCGATCCCGACGTCACAAATCCGGCTGGCGCCCCGTTGACGAACACCTCGTAGTTGTCCCGGGCGATGCCCCGCTCGGTCATCTCGATTCCGCACAGCTTCCTCGACGGACCTTCTCTCACCTGTTTCTCGCACAGGGCCTTGCCCTGAAACTCCTTCGACAGATCCACGTTCCGGGGATAGAGTCCGGCTTCGATCGGCGTGATCGAGGGACCGATTTCGTGCCCATAAAGGGCCATGCCCGCCTCCAGCCGCAGCGTGTTCCGCGCGCCCAGCCCGCACGGCTTGATTCCATGAGCCGCTCCTGTCTCGAGCAGCTTCGCCCATAACGTCTCGGCGAACTCCGGCGCCACGAACAACTCGAAGCAGTCCTCGCCCGTGTAGCCGGTCCGCGCGATCCGCGCCGGCGCCTCGGCTCCACCGGGCCCAAGCCGCAGTGTCCCGTCGCGGAAGCGATAATACCGGATCGTCGACAGATCGGTGTCCGTGATCGGCTGCACCGTTTCCGCCGCACCAGGACCCTGCACCGCCAACTGCGCCCAACGCGGGCTGGCGAACTCCACCTCGCAATCGAACCCCTTCCGGTCACGCAGTTCCTGGATGTGCTGATGATCCTTTTCCTGATTCGATGCATTGACGCAGAGAAAGAACTCGTTCCCGTTCACGCGATAGATCAGGATATCGTCCACGAACCCGCCGTGCTCGTAGAGCAGCCCCGCATACTGCGCCTGCCCGTCGGCTACTTTGGAAACCGCGCTCGTCGCCGCGTAGTTCACCAGATCGAACGCCTCCGGTCCGCGTATCTCGATCTCGCCCATATGGCTTACATCGAACAGCCCCACGGCGCGCCGCACTGTGTGGTGTTCTTCGATAATTCCGGAATACTGCACCGGCATGTCCCAGCCGCCGAAATCCACCATCCGGGCGCCCAGGGAGCGATGCACCGCGTTCAGGGGGGTCTCGCGAAGCGGTGCCGTGGAGTCCATAAAGAAGCTCCTAATTTACCATATGGCTTCCGATTGCCGTAGGCGCTCCGGGCCTCCGCCAAGCCAACTTCGTACTGTAACCAAATCGGCGCTTGGGCGGAGTTTGGCATGCGGGTTGCTACATCATTAGCAAGAAAAGCAAGGAACCTGTGAGTTAAAGGGTTTCATGAGTCAGATCATGCAAAATCTACCGGTTCGACTGGGAAGAAATTACCAGGGCGACACGGGTTTGCCGGGTTCGGCTCATCTCCTCTCTCTCTCCCCTGGCTTGCAGGGCCTGGCTAAAGTATCGGCTCCAATGTCCTCCGCAGCAGGTACAAGGACTTGGACGGTCGTACTCCTCCACGACCCGTGCCGATGCAACGTCGCGCCGCGGCATCCCTCTCCGCGGCGCGACTCTCCTCTCTTTTTCCCCTTCGTCAAAAAATACTACGCTCTTGTCCTGATTCGCCGATTCTGGCGACTGAATTGCAAGCATTACTACGTAGAACTAAGGCAACTGTCTTAGATTCGAATAAGATAAGAGATTGAGTTAGGAGATTGTTTATGTCTCGAATTGCCTTGGCCTGTGCGTTCCTGCTGCTTAGCGTTGGGTGTGCGACCAAGAAACACGTCCGTACGCAAATTGACCCTTTACAGCAGAGGTTGGGACAGTTGGAATCGAAGTCCAAGCAGACCGATGCTTCGATTGGACAACTCGAACAGAATCTCTCCAAAGTCGATGAGCACTCCAAGGGAGTGGAAGCAAAGGCTTTAGCGGCTGCTGAGGCGGCCAGGACGGCGGACGAAAAAGCAGTCCGGAGCGGCGAGCAGGCCTCGGCGGCGGCTTCGGCCGCGGCTGGCGCCCAGAGCACCGCCGAGCGTGGCTTGGCCAGGACTGCCGATCTCGAACATCGTGTGGATGGTCTCGACAGCTTTGGCTTGGTGGCCACCGAGAGTGTCCTGTTCGAGTTCGGACGCAGCCGGCTCACCGACGACGCTCGCAAATTGCTCGCCGATACCGCTAGCCGGCTGAAAGACCGTCGGCGCTATGTGATTGAAGTACAAGGCTATACGGACCGGATCGGAAACAAGGAATTCAATCTCGAGCTGAGCCGCAAGCGCGCCAACGAAGTCGTTCGCTACCTCACGCTCGAGCACAAGGTGCCCCTCCACCGCATTCATGTTCTCGGCATGGGCAGCGAATCGCCCGTCGCCGATGGCAAGACGTCGGAAGGCCGCCGGCAAAACCGGCGGGTCGAGGTGAAGGTGTTCGTGGCTGACGAAGGGGATGCCGGTAAAAAAGTAACGGCAAGCGCTTCCGCAGCCCGGTAAAAAGTTCTCCTTGCCCGGTAGTCTGGGACTTGGGTAAGGTCGGGCGCGTTGGCAATCTTGACTTACGCACGCGCCCGAACACGCGAGGCGGCACCAATGATTCTGGTAAAGGACGCGCCAGGGTCGGATGGACGCCTCGCTTTTTTCATTTAAGCACAGATCGCAAACGGGAGATAGGCTCCCGATACTGGGGGGGCAGGCCGTGCAAGCGGTCTGCCCCCCTTTTTCGTTTCTCGATGGAACGCCCGCGGCTTCGCCGGAATGGGCCCTATGTCGAAAATGCCGGTGCGGTAAGAGTTGCCGTGTAAAATTGGTCGGCCGGGCTACCGTGTTCCGCGCACCAGGTCTTCGGCGAGGACGTCGGCGCGTTCGGCCAGCGCCTTTGCGGTGGCCAAATCCGTGGAGCGTGCTTCTTCGGCTTGCTTGGCGAAAGTGGCGGCTCGATCGTAGGAGGATCGCTGCGTTTCGTCCAGACGGCGCGACTGCACCACGGCCAGCTTTGACTTGGCGTTCTTGAGCGCGGCGTCGATGGCGGCGTTGTAAGCCCGCTGCTCGGCCGGTGACAGTAGCTGCGTCAGAGCCGGAAGCGCCGCCGGCTCGGCCGTCTCGGCCGGTTCACCGGCGGGCGGCTGGGACGGTCCAGCGGCCTCCCGGGCCACCTTCGGCGACTGCGTGCGACGGCTCGAGCGGCGCGTTGGGCGCTCCGGCTTGGCCTTGGGTGGTGCCGGCACTGTCGCCTCGATCGACGGCGCGGGCAGCGTCTCGGCCGTCTTGGGTCCGGTGATGTCGGGCGGCGGTGGGACACTCGGAGTCTCCGGGGGAGGGGTGCGGGTGGAGGGCGGTGCGGTGATCACCGGGGGCTCTGTTTTTGCCCTCTTCTTGAGGAGGCACGAGGAGTTGGCAGCCGCGCCGGCGGCCAGGATCAGCGCGAGGACACGATGGCGATTCACTTCTTCGATCCCTCCGAAGCGAGCGCCGGTACGCCGGTCGAACGCGGGTGGACCGTTACAGTGGACGCCGCTGCCCGCCCGGACGGCGGCTTGCTCAGGTCCGGTTCGGCGGCCGGGAACCGCATGCGGAATGTCGTGCCGGCGCCGGGCGTGCTGGTGAAATCCATGGTGGCGTTGTGAAGCTGCACGATGCGGTAGGTCATTGCCAGTCCTATGCCGGATCCTTTTTCCTTGGTGGTGAAATAAAGATTGAAGATCTTCTCGCGCACTTCCGGCGGGATGCCGGACCCTTCATCGGTTACCGTCACCAGCACCGTTTCCGCGGAAGGCTCCACGGTGAGACGAAGGCGACCCCCCTTCTTCATGGCCTCTATCCCATTGTTTACCACATTGAGAAGAGCCTGTTTAATGAGATCCTCATCGGCTCGAATATAGGCACTGGCATTGCCGGCGTTGAATTCCACCGATACCCCGCAACGCTCCGCATCGGGCCACACCAGCGCCGCCACCTGGCGCGCCACTTCCACCATGTCGAGATCCTTGAGCTCGAGGTCCACCGGGCGCGTGAAGTCGAGGAACGTCTTGACCACGCGATCGAGCCTGGCGATTTCGCCCCCGATGACCGACAGCTCCCGTTCCACGCGCGCATCGCCGTTCAGCTTGCCCTTCAGGATCTCGAGATGAAGCGCCATCGCGTTCAACGGATTCTTGATCTCGTGCGCGACTCCGCCAGTGAGCCGGCTGATAGCGGCCAAGCGGGTGGAGATATCCAACTGCGACCGAATCTCCCGCCGCGATTCGGCGTCGCGCAGCGTGAGGAGCGTCGAGGTGCTGCCGGGCTCTGGGAAGCCTTCGAGAGCCTCGACGTTGACCAGCAGGCGCACCGGACCGGCGTCGCCGCGCTGCACCGTGATCTGCGCGTCGCGGACCGACTGCTTGCCCGCGATGGCCGACGCCACCAATTCGCCGAGAGGCGTGGAATCGGGAAACAGTTCCGAGACCGTGTGGCCCTGGAGGTGGTCTGGCGATTCGGCGAGAAGCCGTTCCACCGAGCGCGAAGCGCGCATCAGGCGTCCCTCGGGATCAAACAGCAGGAAGCCTTCTTCCAACCGTTGCAGCATGCGGTCGATGTTGCCGCGCAACTGCACCATGTCCTCCCGCGCCCCGCGAAATTGCTGATTGAGCACGTCGAGCTTGGACTGAATGTCGACGAACTCCTTGGCCTCGCCGCGTGCCGAAACCGGTGTGGCGGGCGGGATGTACTTGCCGGTGGCGATGCTCTCGATCTGCCGGCTGAGGCGGTCAAGGGAACGCAGAAGCACGTTGGTGAACAGATAGGCGAGGATGATGGAAGCGAGCAGACTGAGCAGTGAGACCGCGGCCAGCGTTTCTACATGCGGCAGGATGGCGCGGCGAACCAGTACGCTCGATACCACGACGCGGATGTTCAGAATCGGCCTCTGCTGGCCGATGACGCCGATGGGCTGCACGATGGCGTAGTCTTTGGCCTGGCTGCGGAACAGCACGTCGGCCAGGCGGTCCCACAGCGGCCGCTTCTGCCAGATGCTCAAATCCGGGAGCGATTCGTAGGTGAGCCGCTGGCGCTTGGGAAGCGAGGAGGCGAGGATCACGCCCGCGTCGTCGCAAACCATGATCTCGATGACGGCCGAGGCGTTGGCGGCGGTCTTGATCAACAGGTCCGGCAGCGCAACATCGTCTTCGATGAGACGGTACCAGAGCAGGCGCATCTGGTCCATGGTCGCCGGAGGCTCTTCCACCGAACGCGCCTGTTCGTTCACACGCTGGAGAACGGTGTGGCGCACCTGCTCGGCGATGGCCTGGGAACGGTCGAGCGAGTCTGTAAACTTGTCTTCGGCGGCGAAGCGGAGGCTGACGACGCTTTGCGCGATCACGAGGAGCGTGACCAGGGTCACGATCGAGATGCGCAAACGCGACTTCAGGGACATAGATCTAATCTAACTTAGCAAGTGTAAGGCCAAATAGGAGATCGACGAGCCCGGTCATGATTCCGAGGACCCATATTCCTTGAGTTTGTTGAACAGCGTTTTGAGGCTGATTCCGAGGATTTCCGCCGCTCTGGTCTTATTGTTCTTGGTGTGGGCAAGCGTGAGTAGTATGAGCGATTTTTCGGCTTGCCCGACGGTGGTGCCCACGGGAATCCGGACGCTCTCGGCATCGGAGATCGTATCGGGAGGAGAGAAACCACCGGACGCGTCGCCCGCGGCCGAAGCAGAGGCTCCCAGGCCCGGAGGGATGTGCGCGACGCCGATGAGGCCGGCGCCGGCGACAATGGCTGCGCGTTCGAGCACGTTGCGTAGTTCACGCACGTTTCCCGGCCAATCATGCCGCTGCAGCCGGGCCAGCACGGCGGACTCGATACCGGTCACCCGGATGCCATGTTTGCGGTTCAGGTCTCCGAGAATGGCTTCGACGAGCACCGGGATATCGTCCAGACGGCGGCGCAGCGGCGGTAGTTCGAGTCCGAAGACGTTGAGGCGGTAGAACAGGTCTTCGCGGAGAAGCCCCTTCTTGATGGCTTCCTCGGGGGGACGGTTGGTGGCGGCGACGACACGGACATCCACGATGGTCTCGGTTTTGCCGCCGAGGCGGCGGACGCGGGAATCCTCGAGCACACGGAGCAGTTTGGCCTGCGTGCCGATGGGCATCTCTGCCAGTTCGTCGAGGAGTAGCGTTCCTCCCTGGGCGAGCTCAAAGCATCCGGCGCGGCGTTCCACGGCGCCGGTGAAAGCGCCTTTCTCGTGGCCGAACAGTTCGCTTTCCATGAGCGTTTCCGGGAGTGCGGCGCAGTTGATGGCGACGAAGGGGCCGCCGGCGCGCGGGCTGAGCTGGTGCAGCGCGCGGGCCACCATTTCCTTGCCGGTGCCGCTTTCGCCGGTGATGAGGACGGCGGCCTTGGTGGGCGCCACCTGGCGGATGAGCGAGAACACCTGCTGCATCGGCTCGGAACTGCCCACCAACTCTCCGAGGACGCCCTGATAGGCGAGTTGGCGCGCCAGCCGCTCGGCTTCCTCGGCAAGCCGGGAGTGATTGGCGGCGCGTTCGAGCAGGAACCGCAGCACCTGCGGTTGGATGGGCTTTTCGAGAAACCAGAAGGCGCCCAGATCATGGATGGTGGACAGCGCGGTCTCGATGTTACCGAAGGCCGTGATGACGATGGCGGGGATGTTCGAGCTGGCCTGGTTGAGCCGCTTGAGCAACTCGGAGCCGTCCATCCGCGGCATCATCATGTCCGTGAGTAGGACGTGGGGCTTGAATTCGGGGAATTTCTCGAGAGCGTCCTGGCCGTCGAAAGCGGTTTCGGTGGCGAAGCCCCAGGAAGAGATCATCCCGGCCAGGCCCATTCGCTGGTTTTCTTCGTCGTCCGCGATCAGGACCCGGGTGGGATTGGCGGCGGGGGATTCCGGCATTTCCACTAGTGTAACGCGCCAATGGCGGCAGAACCGTTATTCATAGCGCAGGGCGCGCGTAGGTTCGACGCGGGTGGCGCGCAGAGCGGGCACGTAAGCGGCGCCGAGGGCGACCACGGCCAGCAGCACGGCCGCCGCGACATACACGACGGGGTCGGCGGCAGTGATCCGGGGTATGAACGAGGAGATGCCGCGGGCCGCGGCGATGGCGGCGGCAAAGCCGAGCGCAGTCCCGATCGCGAGCAGGATGCCCGCCTCGCGAAGGATCATCGAACGGACGTTGGAACCGGTGGCGCCGATGGCCATGCGGATGCCGATCTCGCGGGTGCGCCGCGCGACGTTGAACGCCATCACGCCGTAGAGCCCGATGGCGGCGAGTAGAGTGGCCAGGGCGGCGAAGCTGAGGACCATGGTGGTCATCAATCGCACTTCCGAGAGGTTGTCGGAGATCTGCCTCTCCATGGTTTTGATCGAGCCGATGGGGAGATTGGGATCGAGCGCGGCAACGGCGCGCCGGAGCTGCGGGGCAATGGTTTCGGGGTCCACTTCCGTACGCGCGTAGAAACTGAGCGCGGGAGGGCGATTCTGCTGCCGGTAGGGGAGATAAAAAACGCGGGGCTGCGTTTCGTTCAGGCCGGCGTACTTGGCGTCGCGGGCGACGCCGACGATGGTCACGCCAGTATCGCTGTTGCCGCGGCCTCGCTGGAACATTCGCCCGATCGCTTGCCCGTCCTTGAAGTAGAACTTGGCGAAAGTCTGGTTAACGATGGCCACTTTCTGCCCGGTCGCATTGTCGGCTTCTGTAAACTCGCGTCCGGCGAGTAGAGGTGTACCCATGGTGCGCAGATAGCCGGGGCCGACGATGGAAAAGTTAGAATCACTGTCGTCGTCATTGACATGGTTGTATCCGGCGACGGTGATGTTTTGCCCCCAACTGCTGCCGGCGATCGCTGGCACCGAGGTGGACGTGACCATGCGGACGCCGGGAATCGCGGCGAGACCCTGTTCGAGCCGTTCGTAAAATGCCTTGGTTTGAGCAGCGGTGTATTTGTTCATGCCGGGATCGACGGAGAACGAGATGAGATGGTCCGCGCGAATACCCAGTTCAACGCGCATTTGTTCGAGCAAGCTCCTGCCGAACAGCGCCGCGGTGACCAGCAAGAGCATCGAAGCGGCGATCTGAGCGACGGTGAGCGTGTTCCGGAAGCCGTTGGCGGCCGAACTCGACGAGGATTGGCCGGATTGATCCTTCATGACCGTGGACAGATCCGGACGTGTGGCGTGGAGCGCGGGATACAGTCCGAAAATCAGACCGGTCATGAGTGACAGCGCGACGCTGAACAGCAGCACACCGGAATCGAGGGAAGGCTCGATGACTGGGCCGCCGGTGGCGGGAATGATCGCGGCGAGCAGCCGAAGCGTTCCCGTGGCGATGCCGATACCGGCGAGACCGCCACAGAAGGCGAGGATCCAGGATTCGGCGAGCAACAGGCGGATCAGGCGAGGACGCGTGGCGCCGAGGGACAGGCGGAGGGCGATCTCACGCGCGCGGACCGAGGCGCGGGCAAGGAGAAGATTGGCGACGTTGGCGCAGGCGATCAGCAGCACGATGCCGGTGATGCCGAGCAGGAGCAGTATGTTAGTCCGAACGCCGCCGCGAAAGCCGCCTCGCCCATACTGGCCGGGCTTCAGCACGATGCGCTTGGCGCGGACCTGTTCGAGAAAAGTTTTGGAGGGGCTGGAGTACAGCTTGATGTCCTCTTCCACCTGTGCGACGTAGGCCACGTTGAGGGCCGTTTGCGCCTGCTCGAGCGTCACGCCGGGCCTCAGCCGGCCGAAAAGAGTGAGCCAGTAGGACAGACGGTTGTCGAGTTCGTCGGGTTCGTCGCGCGGCCCTTGACCGGCGCCGCCGGTGAGTTGCGGCTTCATGGCCATGGGGACGAAGAGTCTCCGGCTTGGCGCCGGCCCGCTCATGATCGAACCCACGCTGCGCGACACCGACGATGGTGAGCGGGACGCCATTGACGATGATGCCGCGGTTCAGCACGGCCGGGTCCGCCCCGAGTTGCGTGGACCAGTAAGAGTAACCGAGGACGGCTACCGGATGTCCCCCGCGATTGACGTCGTCGGCGGGAGTTAGTAAACGGCCGAACGCAGCCTTTACCCCGAGTACTTCGAAGTAATTGCCTGTGACGATGTGCATGGATCCGCGAATCGGCTGGTTGTTGTAGGAGATGCTGGCGCCCCACAGGCGGCCGCCGGCGAGGCCGGTGAAAACCGTCTGCTGGCGGGCGAGTTCGCGATAGACAGGGTAGCTGAAGGACGGTCCGCCACCCTCGTCGTTGGAATTAGAACCTTGCAGGGGGCCCGGATGATAGAGAAACACCAGGCGCTCCGGCTGCTGGACCGGGAGCGTCCGCCAGAGGATCTGCTGCATCAGCGAAAACATGGCCGTATTGGCGCCGATGCCCAGGGCCAGCGAGGCGATGGCGATGGCAGTCGTAAGGGGCGTACGCAGGAAACCGCGGAGAAGGGGACGGAAGCGTGCCATAGATCGATTCTATGCCACGGAGGTTACCATGAATTATGACCATGCGCCGAGTGACGGAGCAGGATCTCGATACGGTGCTGCGGCACCGGGGAGCGATGTTCGCGGCGATGGGGATGCCCGCGGAACCGTCAGCCATGGCGGCGAGCCGGCGGTTCTTCACGGAGGCCTTCGCGCGGGGCCGCTATCACGGGTGGTTCATCGAGGACGCTGGCGCCGTGGTGGCGGGAGGCGGTGTTGTGCTACTCGAGTATCAACCGGGACCGAGGCAAAAAGGTCTGTTGCGGCCATTCGTTGTGAACATGTGGACCGAGGAGCCTTGCCGGCGGAAGGGGCTGGCGCGACGCCTCATGGAGACGATGGTTACTTGGGCGAGGGCGGAGGGATACGGCAGTCTCAACCTCCATGCAAGTGACGAGGGCCGGACCTTGTATGAAAGCCTGGGTTTCCGGCCCACGAATGAGATGCGGTTGATACTCTAGCGACTTTAGAAGTAGAAGTGCAGGCCCAACTTGAGAAATCGGGGCAGATTCCCCTGTACGAAGTTGAGGCGGCCGAAGTTAGCGCTGGCAACGTCGTTGCCGCCGGAAATCAGTCCGGTGTACCAGGGGCGGTTGAACGCGTTCACCATTTCGAACCGGAACTGGGCGCGGATCTGTTCGTGAATGGGGAACATCTTGGAAATGGAAGCATCCCAGTTTTGGTAACCGGGGACGCGGACGTCGCCGAAAAGAGTGGGATAGTTGCGAAGAGTGAATGGTTCCTGGCGGGCGATGGGGCGGCCCGTGGCGGGATTGGTCCAGAGTCCGGTGTTGAACCACCGGTCCTGCGTGCGTTCTCCCGAGCCTAACTTCGCGCTTCCCGAAGTTACTTGCGCGGCGTTGGGATAGTCGACGGCCCAGCCGCTTTGATAAGTGACGTCGAAGTTGAGCTGCCATCCGCCGAGAGCCATGTCGACGGGTTTGGCCCACCCCGCGCCCCAGGCCTTGCCTTTGCCGAAGGGAAGCTCAAAGACGCCGGCGATAGTGAACTTCTGCGGAATGTCGATCTGGTTGGCCGATCGCTTTTCGAGCCGGGAGGAGCCGGGGTCGGCGAGGTTGAAATCCTGCGCATTGAGCATGGTGACGCGTTCCAGCGTCTTGCCGACGCCGTAGCTGGCAAGGAAGGTGATGCCGTTGGCCATCCGCTTGGTGACTTTGGACTGGAAGCCATGGTAATCCTGAGCGCCGATCGGATTGTTGGCGAGCGTGATCCCGGTGAACTGTGGATAGGGGAACAGCAGCTGTTGACGCGGAATGGTGGCGCCGTTGAGGCCGGCATTGTTAGGAATGAGACCAGCCATCGGATTCGGAACGCGGGCGGTGTAGTAGGCGGAATCAATGGCTCCGGCAGCGGTGCGGCGATTGAGTTCGGAAGCCGGGAGAACGTTAATCGGCGAATTGACGGGAAGCTTGCGCGTGAGATTGCCGACGTAGGCTACTTCACCGAGCATATTGAACGGCAGCTCACGCTCGATGTCGAAGGAGAACTGGTGGGAGTAGGGCAGTGGCCGGTTGAGATTGTTGACCGTCAGTCCTTCGCCGAGGAAGCTTCCGGCTCCCAGGGACGAGCCGATCGGATTCAGCAACCGGCCGCCGGGCAGGTTGGCGAAGGCGTTCTCCACCGATACTGCCGGAGTCAGATTGCCGTCGGTGGAGGTGACGGCGGTAGTGCGTCGCGAGAAGCCCTGGGACGAACCCAATTCGTTCTGCCCGAGATAATAGAGACCGTAGCCGCCGCGGACCACCCACTTGTCGGTGACGCGATAGGCGCCTCCGATGCGCGGCTGGAAGTTATTGCGGTCTGGATTGAACGCGCCGCGCGGCTGGCCATTGACGTTGGCGAATTGTACGCCGCCGCGAAGATTGATACCTTGCGCCTGGGCGGCGATGGGGCTGGGGCTATTGAAGTCAAAACCACGAAGTTGACGGTCATACCGCTCCACAAGGGGCGTCTCATAGTCCCAACGGAGACCGAGATTGAGCGTGAGACGCGAGGTCAGCTTCCAATCGTCCTGTAGGAAGAGGGCAAAGTAGTGATTGCGCTGGGCGGGAAAAATGTTGCGATCGACGCCGGCCGAACCGGGATAGCCCAACAGGAAGGATGCGATCTCGTTGCCGGAAACGGCGTCCGCCCGGAGGGCGTTGGCTTGCGTCCAGCCACGGTCAAAGTTATAGAAGCCGGCGGCGAGGCCGGGATTGTTGCTGTTGTCGTTATAGCGGCGGCCTTCGGCGCCGAACTTGAGAAGGTGCCGGCCGGTGGCGAGATTGAAGTTCGGCTGGATGGTGTAGGAGTCGTTCGTGGCCACGTTGAGCAAGCGGCTGGTGCCCATGCCCTGATAGCTGCCAAGGCCGAACTGAGGGAACTCAGGCCGGTCCAGTTGGGAGACCAGGGACGATGAAATGCCGAGCGAGCGTTGATCGAAGCCGGTTCCGAAGCTGGAACCAGTGGTTTCTTCCCATCGGGCGAGGCCGGCGCGGAGGTTGAAAGTGAAGGTGGGGGATATGGTAGAGGTCCAGTCGCCGGTCCAGTTGCGGCCGTTGCGCACGAGTGGTGCGTTGCCAGTAGTTTCGGCGGGGTTTCGATCGGTGAAGGGGTTCTGGATGAAGACGAGCCCGCGATACTCAGAGAACGGATTCTGGCCGTATCGGAAGTAGAGGGTGTTCTTCGGGTTGATCACATAGTCCATGCGGCCGATCCACTGATCCATGTTGCCGATCCAACGCGAAGGATAGATATAGTTATTGACGTGACCGGGGCCGTCACCGGCGCTGTTAGGCAGCGGGTAGTATTTGAACGCATTGGTGGCGACGGGGCTGATGCGGTTGCCGGGGATGCGATTGCCGGCAAAGGGAAGGCGCGTGGCGTCGGCCCGCGTGGTGAGCGGATCATAGACGGTCACCTGCTGGCCCTGGGCGTTGAGCAGGGAGGAGAAGTCACCGTTGCGCCACTCCGCCAGCGGGAGGGATTGGGAGCCGGGGTCCGCCGACCGTTGGCGCATGCCTTCGTACGACAGCAGCCAGAACAGCCGATTGCGGCCGTCAAACAGTTTGGGGATGAGGACCGGGCCGCTGAGGTTAAAGCCGAAGGTGTTGATGTTGTTCGGAGGCTTTCGGGTGCCGTTGCGATTGAGCTCGGTCTGATTCGCATTCAGCTCTTCGGCCTGGAAGTATTCGAATAGGCTTCCGTGGAAGTTATTGCCGCCGGACTTGGTGACGATGGTTACCACACCGCCGCCGGTGCGCCCGTACTGGGCGTCGTAGCTGTTCGTGACGACCTTGAACTCCTGAACGGACTCCATGGTGGGAACGTGAATGACGGTGCGGTTGCCGCGGACGTTGGAGATACCGTCGAGGAGAACTTCGTTTTCGCGGTTGCGTCCGCCATTAACGGCGAAGTTGGAGGTGCCGGCGATATCGAAAGAGCGAAGGTAGCGCCATCCTCCTGTCTTGATGACTCCGGGGGCGGCCCAGGCGATCTGGAAGGGATTGCGGCCTTGGGTGGGGATTTGGGAGATCAGTTCGTTGGCGATGACCTGAGCCCGGGAGGCGGTTTCGGTCTGGAGGAGGGACACGTCGGCATTGACGGTGACTGACTGGCTGAGGTCGCCGATTTCGAGAGTGATGTCGGCTCGGGCGCGATCCTGGGCTTCGAGCCGGATGTTCTCGCGGACGAACTTCTTGAAGCCCTGATGCTCCACCGAGAGTCGATAGATGCCGGGTGCGAGGAAGGGAGTGACGTAGTTGCCGGTGACGTTGGATTCCGCGATTACCGAGAAGTTGGTGGCGAGGTTGGTGACGCTGACGGCGGCGCCAGGAATCGGCGCGCCGGAAGAGTCCGTCACCGTGCCGGTGAGGCTGGCGCGCACTTCCTGCGCGTTGGCGGCTGTGAGCGTGGTGAGAAGGAGTAAGAAGAGTTTGGATTTCATTTTGATCGCGACCCCGGTTCGATAGACAACTGCTCTTCGGGCGGGCAGAAAGACACCGCGAGCACACCTATACATTGGCTCGTCCCAGCGGAAGGCAGAGACCCGTGGCAACCCCTATGCGCTGAAGCTTACCTACTTACAGATTGGCTTGAGTATAGCGGAAGGGCTCAGCCGGTTCTAGGGGGATAAGCTTAATGTTCGGCGATCCGGCGGCGAAGTTCGAGTTAGTGCTTGCCGCCGAGCTTCCGGTTGAGGGTATAAGCGGCGGAAATCAACCCGAGGTGCGTGAAGGCCTGTGGGAAATTACCGAGAGCCTCGCCACAGGGGCCGATTTCTTCCGAGTAAAGTCCGAGGTGGTTGGCGTAGGTGAGCATTTTCTCGAAGACGAAGCGGGCTTCTTCGAGGCGGCCTGCGCGGGTGAGCGCTTCCACCAGCCAGAAGGAGCACATGCTGAAGGTTCCTTCACGGCCGGGAAGGCCGTCGTTTTGTTCTTCGTTGAGGAGGTACCGGTAGACGAGACTGTCTGAGACGAGATCCTGGATGATGGCGTCGATGGTTCCCTTCATGCGCGGATCGGTGGCCGGCAAGAACAGGGTGAGAGGCATGATGAGATTGGCGGCGTCGATGGCGTTGGAGTCAAACGCCTGGGTGAAGGTGCGGCGCTTGGGATCCCAGCCTTTGGTCATGATGGCTTCGTAGATCCTGTCGCGGGCGTCGCGGAGGCGGCCGCTATCCACGGGCAAGCCGCGTTTGGCGGCGATGCGCAAGCCGCGGTCCAGCGCCACCCAGCACTGCATTTTCGAATAGACGAAGTGCCGCTTGCCGCCGCGCACCTCCCAGATACCTTCGTCGGGCAGTTCCCAGTTGCGTGCCACCCAGTCCAACATACGCCGCAGTTGGACCCAAAAGTCATATGAGATGGGCTCGGAGTGCTTATTGTAAAGATACACCGAGTCAATCAGTTCGCCGTAGATATCGAGCTGTAGTTGGTGCGCGGCGCCGTTCCCGATGCGGACGGGCGCGGAACCGCGATAGCCTTCCAGATGATCGAGTTCGATCTCGGGTATTTCATGGCGGCCGTCGATGCCGTACATGACGTTCAGCGGCCCGTTGATTTTCTCCTCCTCCCCAACGCGCTGCTGGAGCCAGTCCATGAACTGAGCGGCTTCTTCCGAGTAACCGAGGCGCAAGAAAGCGAAGATCGTAAATGCGGCGTCGCGGACCCAGGTGTAGCGGTAATCCCAATTGCGGATGCCGCCGATTTCCTCGGGCAGGCTACAGGTGGGCGCGGCTACGATTGCGCCCGTGGGTTGATAGGTGAGCAGCTTGAGGCAGAGCGCGGAACGATAGACCATTTCGCGCCATCGGCCCTGATAGCGGCACTTGGAGAGCCAGCGCCGCCAGTACCGCAGAGTGGAATTCAGGAGTTCTTCGGTATCGGGTTTGTGGCCTAGCAGATCGAAATCGGGCGAAGCGTGGTAGCGGAACACAACCGACACCGATTCGCCCTGATTGAGGCTGAACTCGGCCGCGACGCCGTGCTCCGTGCGGCGGAGGGGGATCTCCGTGAGCAGGGCGACCCGAAAGGGGCCGTTGGCTGCTTGGGTCTCGAAGATCGCGCCTTGCCCGGGCACCAAGGTTACTCCGGCTTCCGCGCGTGCGTAGTCCGGGCGCGGGTCACACACGAGCTGGAAATGGACCTGGCCGCGGACCGCCCGCACCATGCGTACGATTTGGTGCATGGGTGAGGTGGGCCTCGAACTGAGGGGCATGAAGTCCAGGACTTCGCCGACGCCATCGCGGCTGGGGAAACGGGTCAGCAGGACGTTGGAGTCCGGCATGTACATCTGCTGATGCGACAAGGCGTCGCTCCAGATCTGGAACCGTCCGCCTTTGCGATGGTCGAGTATCGCGCCGAAGACGCTGGGCGAATCAAACGCGGGGAGGCAACACCAATCGATGGAGCCGTTCTGTCCGACGAGCGCCACTGAGCGAAGGTCGCCGATGACTCCATAGGCTTCGATGGGAAGGTAACCGTCGATGGAGGTGAATCCGGTGGTCATGAGAGTGAGTGCGGAATTGGGTCCGCCGAAAGCCGGGAGCGTCTTATTTGGGCTCCGCTTTCGGAGGTTCACGAAAGCTACGCTCGACCATATCTTTCGCGTCGACGGAAACGGCCTGATCACGCCAGAGCCAGCGCATCATTTCCGGCATGAACTGGCCGCCTTGTTTGGAACTATGGCGGCCCATGCCCCACATGTAATTCACTTCGTAGCCTTTAGCGGTGAGAGCTTGCATGAGTCGGACGTTTTGGCGGAACCAGTCGCGATTCTCGCTATAAGTCCCGTCGCGCCGCATGCCGCGGTTGTCGTTGCGGCCGTCCTGGAGAAAGACCCGAATAGGCTTGCGTTCGGAATCCCGAATCAATTCGGGATAGACGTGGCCGCCGCGCAAGTCGACGAAGCTGCCGATGAGGCTGAGGACCTTCCGGAACTGATTGGGCCGCTGCCAGGCGACGGTGAACGCGGCGATGGCCCCGGAACTGGCGCCTCCGATGCCGCGTTGATCGGGGTCCGGAGAAATGTTGTAGTCCTTGTTGAGAGCCGGAAGCAACTCATCGACGATCACGCGGGCGTACTTGTCGTCGAGGGTATTGTATTCCGTCGGGCGGTTGGTGGTGCGATCGCCCCACTCCTTCAAGTTCGGTTCCGGTTGATCGGGGCGGCGTCCCGGATTGATAAAGACGCCGATCATCACCGGGATCTCGCGTCGGTAAATAAGGTTATCTAAAACGTTGTGAGCACGGAGGTCGGCTTCGGGCGCCATGAAAGCCTGGCCGTCATTGAAGATCATGAGGGCGGCGGGTATCTTAGGATCGTATTGGGCGGGGACGTAAACCCAGTAAGTGTGTTGAGTGCCCGGATAGGCTTCGCTCGGCAAGGTGAAAGGCCCGCGGATGTCACCCTTGGGCACGCCTTGCTTGGGGAGCGAATCCGGCCCGAGCTGGTAGAAGGCATCCGGGTTGGGTCCGGCGTCGTTCTGGGCCCACAGGGCTGAGGCGCTGAGCGCGAGCGCCCGGACCAATCGCGAATGCCGGCGCATCACTTCTTGGTGCCCGTATGCTCGGAGCCTTCGATGGGTGCGATGCCGCGGCGCTCTCTAGGATCGACGCCGCCGGTTCCAAGCGCCACCTGGGCGCCGCTGCGGATGAGGCTGGTTTCGCCGGGCGATTGGAAAAAGGCGTAACCTTCGCGATCGCGCCAGGCAGCGGGTCCGCCCACCTTCTTGCCGGCTTTGAGAATGGCGTCGCGGGCTTTGATGACGGCGGCTTCGTATTCGGGCTCGCCCTGCTTCTTACCCATGAAGCTTCCGAGGTCGGTGCTGGCGATGAAGACAGCGTCGATGCCGGGGACGGAGGCGATCTTCTCGGCGATGGCGACGCCGGCGGGGTTTTCGATCATGGCGACGATCATGATGTTGTCGTTGGCGGTGGCGCGATAGTCCGAACCCCAGATGAATCCATACTGGCCGCCACCCTGGCTGCGGCGGCCAATCGGAGGATACTTGGCGAACTTGACCGCGTTCTGCGCCTTCTCCACGGTGTCGACCATGGGAACGATGATGCCGAGCGCGCCGAGATCGACGGCTTTTTGTATGTCGCCTTCGACGGCGTCGGGGACACGGATGAAGGGGATGGCGGTGGCGGTCTTGCAGCCGCGAACCATGGTGGCTACTTCGTGATAGCTGAGCGGGCTGTGCTGCATCTCGATCCAGAGGAAATCGAAGCCCGCGGTGGCCATGGCGCAATAAATTTCGGGGTCTGACGAGGAGACGGTTCCGCCGAAGACCTTCTTGCCCTGTGCGAGTTTCTGTTTTGTGGTGTTGTATTGGCGCGACTGCGCGAACGCCATCGGCGTCAACAATAGCGCTGCTGCCATCGCGGCGCCGAATATCCGATTCTTCATGGTCATGGTGATTCTCCCAGGAATTGATGCTGCCCGAAGTAGCTTACCATGTCCGGCCCGGCGAGGGTCGCGGCAGGCTATTGCGCGGCTACGTCGCGGGCCGAAATGGCGAAGCGATCGGCGAGGGCGGTGAATTCCGCCGCCGTGATGGACCGTGTGGCGCTGAGGGCGCGACGCTCGCGCCACAACGAGGGCAGCGCGGCGGCCAAGGCGGCGTGAGCGCGGACGACGGCGCCGGCGAGTCCCCAAGTGCTGCCACCGGAGTGGCGATGGACGGCGGCGGCTCCGTCGCCGCGCCGGGCGGCGGCGGCGTGATGCCAGTAGCGGGCCACGGAGACCAGTGGCGCACGGCACAGCATGGCCAAGGGAAAATTACGGACGACGACGCGGAGGCGGTTGCGTTCCACATAGTATGCCTTCAGGAGCGAGGCTGCGCCGGCCGATTGCGAATAACGGTGGATGACGCGGGCGCCTGAGACGTAGCGGCATCCCCACCCGGCCCATCGGGCGCGGAGGCCGAGATCGGTGTCTTCGCCGTAGAGAAAGAAGCCTTCTTCGAACAGGCCGATTCGATCGAGCATGGCGCGGCGGTAGAGGGCGGCCGATCCGCTGGGGAAGAAGACTTCTCCATCGGGATAGTCTTCCGGGCGTTGGCGATGACCGCGTTGCTTACCGGTTCCGTCGCCGCACAGGAGCATCCCCGCCGAATCGAGCGTACCGGAATCGCCGAGCAGGACGCAGCTTGCGAACATGCCGGCCTGCGGATGCGCGGCGGCGGCGGCGAGGAGCGCTTCGAGCCAGTGGGGATCGGGAACGGCATCGTCGTTGAGCACGGCGACGAAATCGGATTGGGTGGCGCGAACGGCGAGATTGATCGCGCCGCCGAAACCGAGGTTGGAACCCGGCGTGAGTAGGCGTACCGCGGGGCGGGGAGTGACGGATCCGCCGTTGTCGACGACGGCGGCCTCGAAATCGCGGATGCTTTGGCGGGCAAGTGCATCGAGGCAGGCGTCGAGCAACGGACCGCCGGAAAGGGTCGGCACGATGACGGTGACCGTGGGCAAGCCTACATTGTAAATGCCCGTGCCCTCGAGAGCCGTGCCGTTTAGAATAGTGTGGTGCGTGTGATCGCGGGAGAGTTTCGCAGCCGCCGGCTGAAGAGCCCGCCCGGCCTGGAGACGCGTCCGACGCCGGATCGGCTGCGCGAGTCTCTTTTCTCGATCCTGATGCCGGTCCTGTCCGGTGCGGTGTTCGCGGACGCATATGCGGGAACGGGGTCCGTGGGGATCGAGGCGTTGTCGCGGGGAGCCGCGCAGGCGGTGTTCATCGAACGCAACCGCGCCAATTGCGGATTGATCCGGGAGAATCTGCAATCGCTCGATGCGTTGGCGCGCGGTCGGATCATTCATGGGGCGGCGGCGACCTATCTGCCGGGAGTGAAAGCGGATATATACTTTCTAGATCCTCCGTATGATCGGCCTGCCGAGTACAACGGGGCGATGCTGGCCGCGGCCGAAGCGGCCGGCGAGGATTCGATCGTGATTGCACAGCACGCCTCGCGCCACGCACTGGATGAGTCCTACGGGACGCTCAAAAGGTATCGAGTGGTGCGCCAAGGCGACAACTCCCTCAGTTTCTATCGAACTATGACCAAGGATGCCGAATCAGAAAACACTCACTCGTAACTTACTCGCCGCGGCGGCGATGGTTGGACTGTTGGCTTGGCTGGTGGACTCTCGGCCGGTAACGGCGCAAGCTCCCTCACGCGGCAGGCCCAATCCGGACGAGAGGCTGTTTCGAATCACGGTGGGTCTCACCGATGCAGCCGGGAAGGAATGGGCGGGGCGCCTTCAGGTGAGTGGCGGGCAGATTGCCGCGTTGGAGGGCTGGCGGTTTTCAGGCGCCGATCAAGCGTCGGCGACGGGAGAGTTTCGCTTCCGTACCAAGATAGGCAATCTCGAGAATCAACTGCGGACTAACATTCCTTATGGCCAAACCGATTGGGGCGATCCCAGTATACGGCGTCTGGTTCCGCAGGGGCTGCTGTTGCTCGTGCGTGGTCCGGAAACGGCACAGGTGCGGTTCGAGGTGGAAGGTTCGCCGTTCGAGTTCACCGTCTCCAACGCGGCTTATCACCGGCCGCTTACGTTTCTGGACGGGAACGCTCGCGTCGAGCGCCTGGCGCCGGCGGAGACATGGTCTGAGCCGTTGTTTGCCGACGATGAGCCGGTGGTTGCGCTGGGGGCTCGCGGGCAGCGGTACGTGGCTTGGCTTTCCTATCGCGACAAGGGCGACTACGTAACGGTCAGCGACGGGACTGACGCCACGCGCGTCACCGACAAGGGTGATCATCAGGGGCCGGCCCTCGCGGTGGATACGCGCGGATGGGTGCATGCGGCGTGGTCTCAACGGGAAGGGGCGGAGTGGCACGTCTATTTGTCGACGCGGGTTGGCGGCCGTTGGACGGCGGCGCAGAAGATGTCGGAAGGCGGCGGATCGAACATCGCGCCGGTGCTGGCGGCGGGCGCCGCGGGACGGATCGGTCTTGCGTGGCAATCGCTGCGTGAGGGCCGGTCCACGATCCGGTATCGGGAACTGGACGGGCGCCGCTGGGGTCCGGAGCAGGCGGCGAGCGAGGGGGGAGGCAATGCATGGTCGCCGGCGATCGCGTTTGGTAGCGGAAAGATGTGGATTGCTTGGGACGCCTACGACACGGGTGCATACCAGATCTACGCGCGGGCATCGGGTAGCGCCGTGGAGCGGGTGACGGCGGGCTCGAACTTTTCGGTCCGGCCGTCGATCGCGATCGATCCTCGCGGCGTGCCGGTGGTGGCTTGGGAAGAGTCCGGGCCGATGTGGGGCAAGGACTACGCCTTCCTCACCGACACACGGGGAACGCGGCTTTACGAGAGCCGGCGGATCGTGTTGGGGTACCGGGACGGAGGGACATGGAAGCGGCTGAGCGCCGATCCCGCGGCGGCGATCGCGGCATGGCAGCGGCGCTATCTGCAGCAACCGCGCATCGTGATCGATCCGGCGGGCCGGTTGCACATGGCCTTTCGCGTGCGCACCTCGGCCAGCACATCGCGGATGGACGGATGGGCGGCGGGGGGACGCTGGCACAGCTTCTATACGCGGATGGATGGAGACCGCTGGCTGCCGGCGGTGGAGATGGCGCAGAGCGTCGGGCGAAACAGCATGCGCGCGTCGATTGCAGCCAACAACTCCGCGGTGGAAATCGCGTGGGCCACCGACGACCGGCCCTGGGCCGATCGCGGGGAGGCGCGCGAGGTGGACGTGCGAACGGCATCGTTCACCGCCGGCGGCGCCGAATCGAGGTTGTCGGGCGAAGCTATGCAAGCGGCCAGCGCGGCGTTGAGCACGCATCCGAATGAGAAGGCGGATACGCAGCGCATTCGTGCGCACCGCATTACGATCGCTGGAAAGACCTATCGCATCGTGCGTGGGGACCTGCACCGGCACACGGAGCTTTCCGCCGATGGGTCTGGCGATGGAATGCTCGAGGATCTCTACCGCTACACGATGGACGCGGCCGCGATGGACTATGCGCATGTGGGCGATCACCAGATGGGCTCCGACGACGAGTACAACTGGTGGTTCACGCAGAAATCGAACGATCTGTACCATATGCCGGATCGGTTCGTGGTGCTCTACGGCTACGAGCGCAGCGTGCGGTATCCCAACGGGCATCGCAACGTGATTTGGGCCGAGCGCGGACATCCGGTGCTGCGGATCGGTCCGCAGGAGCAGCAGGGTAAGTTAAACACCGGATCGCTGCTCTATCCCTATCTCAAACGGACGCGCGGGATCGCGACTTCGCATACGTCCGCGACGCCCCAAGGTACGGACTGGCGCGACAACGATCCCGACGTGGAGCCGATCGTGGAGATCTATCAGGCGTTCGAATCGAGCTATGAGCACCCCGGAGCGCCGCGCGCCTGGAAAGAGGGCGACAAGCCGGTGCACACGGGGCTGCGTCCGGCGGGATATGTATGGAACGCCTGGGCCAAAGGTTACAAGCTGGGAGTGCAGTCGAGTTCGGATCATGTGGCCACGCACACTTCCTACGCATGCATTCTGGTGGAGGACTTCACGCGCGAGGGCTTGGTGGACGCGATGCGGCGCAGGCACACCTACGCGGCGACGGATTCGATCATCCTGGACGTCCGGATGAACGGGACGGCGTTGATGGGCGATGCGATCGAATCGGCGGGGAGCGCGAAGCTGCAAGTGCGGGCTATCGGCACGGCTCCGATTGCCGAGATCGATGTGATCCGGGACAACAAGTATGTGCACAAGGTGGAGCCGAATACGGCGGAGGCGTCGTTCGAGTATGTGGATCCATCGGCGGACGCTGGAGAATCTTACTACTATGTCCGCGTGCGGCAGACTGACGGGCAATTGGCTTGGAGTTCGCCGATCTGGGTGAAGCGGTGAAGCGCCGCACCTTTGTGCTGTCGGCGCTGGCGTTGGGCGCGCAGAGCGGGCCGCGATCGATTAGCGGAATTTATCCGCACCTGGCGATGTTCAACGAAGACAATGAATGCGGCACCGGAGGCGTGGTGCCATGGGCGGGCCGGCTGTGGGTGGTTACTTACTCGCCGCACCGTCCGGCAGGGTCCGCCGATAAGCTCTACGAGATTACTCCGGACTTGCGGCAGATCGTTCGGCCGGAAAGCATCGGGGGAACGCCGGCGAACCGGATGATCCATCGCGAATCGAACCAGTTGTTTCTGGGGCCGTACGCGATCGATGGGGATGGCAACGTCCGGGTGATTCCTTATGAGAAGGCTTATGGGCGGCCAACGGGCAACGCGAGGCATCTTACCGATCCGGTGTCGAAGATCTACCTGGCGACGATGGAAGAGGGCTTCTATGAGATCGACGTGCGGACGCTCGCGGTGAAGCAACTCTATGAGGACGGTAACCTGACGGCGAAGCGGGACCCTACTGTGAGTATCGCGGGCGCGTTGCTGCCCGGGTATCACGGCAAGGGGTTGTATTCGGGGCAGGGAAGGCTGGTTTACGCCAACAACGGCGAGTACGACACGGGCGGGATGCCGCCGTCGACTCCTTCGGGATGTCTGGCCGAGTGGGATGGGCGTGATTGGAAAGTGGTCCGCCGTAACCAGTTCACCGAAGTGACCGGGCCGGGCGATCTTTACGGGAACGCGAATGCGTCGAGCGATCCGATCTGGTCATTGGGTTGGGATCATCGCTCGCTCATTCTGATGGTCCGCGAAGGGGGCGCATGGCATTCCTTCCGGCTTCCCAAGGCGAGCCACGCCTACGACGGCGCGCATGGCTGGAACACCGAGTGGCCGCGGATCCGGGACGTCGGTGAGCCGGACATGCTGATGACGATGCACGGCATGTTCTGGAAGTTTCCGAAGGGATTCGGCGTGTCGCGTGCGGCGGGCATTTCGCCCCGGTCCGCCTATATTCGCGTGGTGGGAGACTTTGCGCGATGGCAGGACCGGATCGTGTTGGGATGCGACGACGCGGCCAAGAACGAGTTCTTGAACAAGCGAAATTGCAAGGGGAGTATCGCCGGTCCGGGGCAATCGCAATCGAATTTATGGTTTCTGGATCCGGGCGAGTTGGACGGGTTCGGCCCGGCGCTGGGGCGCGGTGGGGTGTGGGTGGGGGATTCCATCCGCGGTGGCGACATCTCAGAGCCGTTTCTGTTCGCGGGCTTTGACCGGCGCATGGTGCATGTGTCGCACAGCGAAGGGGAGCCGGTGACGTTCCACTTCGAGGCGGATGTGCGCGGCGACGGGCGATGGACAAAGCTGCGCGAACTCCAGGTGCCCGCGATGGGCTATGCGTGGCATGTGTTCGACGCCACCGATCGAGCCGAGTGGGTCCGCGTGCGGACCAGCCGCGATGCGGCGGCGGCGACGGTGTTTTTTCAGTACTCGAATCAGGATCGGCGCACGGCGGAGGCGGATCCGATTTTCAGTGGCGTCTGCGAAGCAGAAGCGTCCGCGTGGAGCGGCGGCCTGCTGTGGAATCGCGGCGATAACCGGCGGACGCTGCTGTTTGCGGCGCGTCAGGTTACCGGCGGGAAGGCGTCGCCGCCGGCGCTGTATGAATTGGGCGAGGGCATGGTGCTGCGGCGTTTGGAAGATACGGCGCTGCTCGACTGGATGGAAAGCAATCTGGCGCCGCCGGTGAGCACACCGGCGCGGCCGTTGGTGGAAGTGGACGCGGCGTCGGTGATCTACTACGACGAAGAGGGCAAACGGTGGCGCCTGCCGAAGGGACCCGCCGTAATGGACAATCCCGGTCCGCTGGGCCAAGCGCGGATGGCGCGGGAGGCCTCCACCGAGCGGGACCTTCTATCGGCGCATGGCTCGTTCTATGAACTGCCGTCGAATAATGCGGGCGGAATCGCGATGGTTCGTCCGGTTTGCACCCATCACCGGCGCATCCACGATTTCACCAGCCATCGGGGGCTGCTGGTGTTGGCGGGCGTGGATGGCGGCGCGGCGTCTGAGCATGTGATTCGTTCCGACGATGGGCGGGTGGCGTTGTGGCTGGGGGCGATCGACGATTTGTGGAAGTTCGGCAAGCCACGCGGCGAAGGCGGCCCTTGGCTCGATACGCCCGTGATTGCGAGTATTCCTTCGGACCCCTACCTGATGACCGGCTATGACCGGAAGCAGTTGCGGATGCGTCACGATGCGGCGGCGATGGTGAGTTTTCGAGTGGAAGTGGATTTCTCGGGGACGGGATCCTGGCGGACCTACCGGTCATTTCCCGTGGCCGCGGGGCACGAACTCAGTCATGATTTCCCAGATGGATTCGGGGCCTACTGGGTTCGCGCGGTGGTCAATCGGGACTGCGCGGCTTCGGCGATTTTCCGTTACTCGTAGGCGAAGCGGTACAGCGCGGAAGTGGTGCGGAGGAAGATACCGTCCTCGCCCAGCGCTGGTGTGGCGAAGCATTCTTCCTCGAGGCTGCCCGCGGGGATCGGCTCCCAATCGGCGCCGGCCTGGATCCAGGTGAGTTTGCAGGCGCGGCTCACGGCCAGGACGCGTCCGGCGGCGGCGACGGGGGAAGCGAAGTATTCGTCGATGGCGCCTGGCAGGCGGCCTTCCTTGCGCAGGGCGCCGGTTGCGAGGTCGAGTGCGGTGACGATGCCGCCGTTGCGCACCAGATAGACGATGCCGTCATACGCGATGGGCGTAGTTACCCGCGGGACGCCCCGATCCACACTCCAAACGACGGCTTGGCCGGTAAGATCGCCACGCCCGCGCGGACGCACGGCCATCAAACGGCTAGGCGGCGACTTTTCGATGAACCAGCGGTCGTAGTCGGCGCGGTCAAAGTCACCGTCATGGTCATAGTCTGCGACCGAACCGGTAATCTCGGATCCTTCGACGGCGCCGTTTCCGTCTTTGTCGAGATCGCGCAGCATCTGTTCCCAGGGCTTGAGCTTTCCACGCGCGTTGTCGCCCTGCACGCCGGCGACGATGAGGTCGCCCGCCACCATCGGGCTTGACTTGGGTTGGTGTGGCAATCCTCCCACGCGCCAGAGTATTTCTCCGGTGTGGGGTTCGTAGGCGGTGAGCTCGAACGGCGACATCACGACCGCCTGTATTTCTCCGCCGGGCGCGCGATAGGCAACCGGAGTAGCGAAAGACCCGCCGAGGGAGGGCGGGCGGGGCACGCTCCATACCACTTTGCCGGTGGCGGCGTCCACGCCGATGACGGCTCCGCGATCGAGTTGCTCGAGCATCAGAACGAGCATTCCGCCGGCCAGAAGGGGCGATGTGGCGATGCCGTGCGGGCTGGTGAAAGGGCCGAGGGGACATTGCCAGAGCTCACGGCCATCCACGTTGTAGGCGGCGAGTCCGAAGTCCGCGAAGAAGACGTAGAGGGACTTGCCGTCGGTGACGGGCGTGGGAGTGGCGGGGTCATTGGTTTCATTGCGGACGTCGATGTGACGGCGGCGCAACTGGCGAGTCCAGAGCGTGCGTCCGGTGGTGCGATCGAGGGCGAAGGTGAGGAGGCGATCGTCCTGGTGCGCGGTGAGGAACAGCCGGCGGCCGGAGAGAACGGGAGAGGACTTGCCGGGCGGGATGGTTCGTTTCCAGGCGAATCCCTTGCCGGGATCGAAGGTGAGCGGGAGTTTGCCGTGGATGGCTGTGCCGCCGGTAATGCCGGAGGCGTCCGGTCCGCGAAAACGGGGCCAGTCGGCGGCGGGGAGTGCGGAAGCGAGCAGGGCGGCGACCGCGAGCGAGGCCGGATGGAGGCGGATCGTCACCGGATCATCTTATCGGAACGGGCAATGTCAGTGCGTCATGCTGTAGAGGATGTAGTTGATGCCGAAGCGGTACGCCAGGCTGGTCATCGCTTCGGGATACTCGGGCATGTCGGCGTGTTCCCAGGCGTCGCCGACATCCATGTTGTAGTTGATGGCGACCACTACGCGGCCGCGATCGTCTTGAATGGCGCGCCAGCGCGGCGGCGTGTATTGCGGCTGCACGCGGATGCCGCCGGCTCCGTCCCGGCGCAGGTGACGCAGCCCGGGGATGTAGGTGCGCTCTACGATGTCGTATAGGCAATGCATGATGGAGTCCCCGTCTTCGATGTCGACGATTTCTCGGCCAGGCAGAACACGGGACATGGATTCGGCGAAGGCGGCCCATTCGCGGGGGCCGTGGAAATCGTCCACGACGAGGAAGCCGCCGCGCTGGAGATAGTCGCCGAGGCGATCGGTTTCCTCCTTTCGTAAGTCCCAGTAACCGGTCTGCGTGGCGTAGAGCCAGGGATAGTCGAAAATACGATCATCGGTGAGAGGGAGGTGGATCCCATCGCCGGTGTCGATGCGGGTCAGCCTGCGAATCCCCTGAGTGAAGTGGACTTCGGCGGCAGGCCAGTCCTGCATCCACCAGCCGCGAGCGCCGAAGAAGCGGCGGGTTCCCTGCATGTCTTTGTACTCCACGCGGACGAAGCGGAACTCGGTGGGTGTGATCGCCGGATCGCCGGCGAAGCTGAGGACGGCGAGCGAGGCGAGGAGGGCGGCGGGTGCTTTCCAGGTCATGGCTCCGCACCTTGCGGTATCTGGGGTGAAGTCCGGGCGATGGGCGCGGAGAAGCGCTGTTCGACAAACCGGATGGCGTCCTCGCGAGTGGCGATGCGGTCTTCGAGCTGGGCTGTCTCGACATCTTCAAGGATCTGTTTGAACGCGGGGCCTGGGGCGAGCCCCATGGCGATGAGGTCATCGCCGGTCAACAGGCGCGGCGGCTTCAATTGTTCGACTGGCAGCGCGGCCAGTTTCGCGCGTACGAACTCGTAGTTGTCGAGATTGCCGTGGCTCGCTCCGCAATCGATGCGATGCAGTTCCAGGTGTTCGTCGAACCCGTCCATGCGCAGGAAGCGCTTCAGCGTGCTTTCGCGCATGCGCGGGGCGTCCTTGAAGCGCATGTGGTGGGCCACGAGGGCCTCGACGCGATCGACGGTGGCGTTGGAGAAGCGGAGCCGTTCGAGAATGGCGCGGGCCATCCGGGCGCCCAATTCGGCGTGCCCGTCGAAACGGATGCGATCGGCGACGCGGAAGGTGGGCGGCTTGGCCACGTCGTGCAGCAGGATGCCGAGGGCGAGGGTGAGCGAGGGGGGCGGCGTTCCTTCCCCGGCCATGGCTTGGAGCATCATGCGCGTGTGGATCCAGACGTCGCCTTCGGGATGGAATTCGGGCGGCTGCTCGACGCCCTTCATGGCGGCGACTTCGGGCAGAATCTCGGCGAGTAGACCGGTCTCGTCGAGCAGCTCAAAGCCGCGGCGGGCGTGGCCTTCGGTGAGGATCCGCGCGATCTCGTCGCGAATGCGTTCGGCGGAGATGGCATGAATGCGAGGGGCGAGGCGGCCGATGGCGGCCGCGGCCTGTTCGTCGATGGAGAAGCCGAGGCGCGCGGCGAAGCGGATCGCGCGCAGCATGCGGAGGTGATCTTCGGCGAAACGGGAGGCGGCGTCGCCGACGGCGCGAATCACGCCCAGGTCGAGATCGCGGCGGCCATCGACAAAATCCAGGACGCGGCCGGACGCGGGGTCGAGAAAGAGGGCGTTGATGGTGAAGTCACGGCGGAGCGCGTCCTGGCGGGGGTCCGTTTCGAAATGGACGTGATCGGGATGGCGGCCGTCGCGATAGTCGTGATCGCTACGGAAGGTGGCCACTTCCACTTCGCCCACCAGCATCACGCCGAAGTGGGCCCCTACGGGTTGGGCGCGCGGGAACAGCGCGAGGATGCGATCCGGGGTGGCGCTGGTGGCGACGTCGAAATCGCCGGGCACGCGGCCGAGCAGCATATCCCGGACGCAGCCGCCGACCAGGAAGGCGCCATGGCCGGCATCGCGGAGGCGTAGCGCGATGTTGCGGGCCTCCACTCCGATGGCGGGGATATCGTGTTCGCTGGTGCGGGCCATCGCTTTGATCTTAGAATAAGGAGGTTTACCCCCATGCGCATTCTCATCGCCGGTGGAGGTGAAGTCGCGAGTCTGATCGCTCGCCGGCTGAGCCGCGAGGGCAACGAAATCACGATCGTCGAGGAGAACGCGGATCGCTGCGTTCAACTCGAGGAGCATCTCGACGCCAAGATCGTGCATGGCAGCGCGGTCAGCATCAAGACCATGCGCGCGGCGGGCTTGGCCAATGCGGACATGCTCATCGCGGCGACGACGGTGGATCACGTCAACCTGCTGGCGTGCATGATCGCGCAGGCGGAAGGCAACGTGAAGGTGAAAGTGGCGCGGATGCGGACCCACGAGGTGGACCACTGGCGGAGGGTGTGCGCGCAGACGGGGCTGCACATCGATCTGATCATCCATCCGGAAGGGGAAGTGATCCGGCGGATTCTTCCGGTGCTGCGCTTTCCCGGAGTTTCGGATATCGTGGAGTTCGCGGGCGGCAAGGTGAAGCTGTTCGGGATGGCGATCGACCGGTCGAGTTGGGTGGCGGGCAAGACGATGGAGGAGTTGGACCGCGCGGGTCCGCCGAAGAATTCCCTCATCGCGATGATCTTCCGCGGGCAGCAGGTGATTATCCCGCGGGGTCCGGATACGCTGCAGCCGGGCGATGTCGTTTACGTGGTCACCACGGGGCAGGAGTTGGAAGAAGATTTGCGCTTCATGGGGCTTCGCGCAAGCCAGTCATTGAAGAGCATTTTCATCGTGGGCGGCAAGCAGATCGGCATCGGAATCGCGCAGGAACTGGAGAGCCAGGGCAAGAACGTCCGGCTGTTTGAATCCGACGGCGGAAGGTGCGAGAAGATCTCGCACCTGACGCGGGACACGCTCGTGATCCACGGTGACGGCACCGACGAGTTGACCCTGCGGGAGGAGAACGTGGACCGGTGCGATGCATACCTGGCGTTGACCGGACACGACGAGGACAACATCATCGGGGGGCTCTTGGCGCGGCGGTTGGGGGCGCGGAAAGTGGTGGCGCTGGTGAACAAGTTGAACTACCTGCCGATGGCGCAATTGCTGGGGATCTCGACGACGGTCAGTCCGCGGGCGGCGGCGGTGGATGGAATTCTGCAATTCGTGCGGAAGGGGCGCGTGCAATCGGTGATCACGTTCCGGCAGGAGGAGGCCGAGGCGATCGAGCTGATCGCCGCCCCGGGGGCGCGATACATCGGCAAGCGGCTGCGGGATGTGCGGATGCCGCGGGGGTCGATCGTGGGAGCGATCGTGAAGCCGTCCGGGGAGGCGATCGTACCGCGCGGCGACGCTTCGATCGAGCCCGGTGACCGGGTGATTTTCTTCGCCATCGAGAGTGCCGTGCCGGACCTGGAAGCGGCCTTCGTCACCGAGCCGCGGGGAGTGCGGTGATCCGGTTCTCGGCCATCGGCCATGTGCTGGGGCTGTTCCTGGTGGGGCTTGGGTTGACGATGCTGGCGCCGCTGCTGGTGGCTTTCGGGACGCCGGAAGACAGCATGCGTCCGATGGCGATGGCGCTGGTGATCACGGCTGGGACGGGAATGCTATTGTGGCGGGCCATCCCGCGTCCGGCCACCGATCTTTCGCTGCGCGAGGGAATCCTGATGGTCGGGGTGGTGTGGACGGCGGCGAGCCTTTTCGGCGCGCTTCCGTTTTTGTTCACGCCACACTTCGCGAGCTTCACGGATGCGTTTTTCGAATCGGCGTCGGGGCTCACCACGACGGGCGCGACAATTCTGCCTCGCGTGGAAGTGCTCTCGCGGTCCGTGCAATTCTGGCGCCACCTGACGCACTGGCTGGGCGGGATGGGGATCGTGCTGCTGGGTGTGGCGATTCTCCCGCTGCTCGGATTGGGTGGGCTGCATCTGTACCGCGCGGAGTTTTCCGGGGCCAAATCGGAGAAGCTGCGTCCGCGCATCACAGAGACGGCGATGGCCCTGTGGCGGATCTATTTCGCGCTGACGCTGGCGGAATTCGCGTTGCTGAAACTGGCGGGGATGGATTGGTTCGAGGCGGCGTGCCACACGTTTTCAACGCTCGGCACGGGCGGTTTTTCCACGCGTAGCGAAAGCGTGGCGGGGTTTCACAGCCCGCTGATCGAATACATCCTGATCGCCTTCATGGCGCTCGCGGGGGTCAACTTCACTCGTCACTACCTGTTGTTCGTGGATCGCAAGCCGAGGGCGTTTTTCGGAGATCCGGAGGTGCGGCTGTACGGGTTTGTGTTCGTCTCCGCCTCGGCGGTGATCGCGATGACCCTCTACGCGGAGGGCGGATTCGGGGCGGAGCATTCGATGCGCGCGGCGCTGTTTCAGAGCGCTTCGATCATGACCACCACCGGCTTCGCGACGGAGAACTTCGAGTTGTGGGCGCCCATCGCCCAGGCAATCATCCTCGCTCTGATGTTTTTCGGAGGCTGCACGGGATCGACGTCGGGCGGGTTGAAGGCGGCGCGAATCCTTTTGCTGTGGAAGGTGGTGTCCCGGGACCTGCGGCGGACGGTGACGCGCCACGGGGTGTTCGCGGTGCGGCTGGGCGAGGAAGTGGTGTCGGAGAAGACGGTGCTCGCGTTTCTGAGTCTGGTCTACCTGGCGTTGTTCGTACATATCGCGTCGTCGCTGGCGGTGGCGGCGACAGGGGTGGATCTGTTGACGGCGATCACGTCGGTGACGGCCTGCATGTTCAATGTAGGTCCTGGATTCGGTTCGGTGGGGCCGTCGGAGAACTACTCGCATCTGCCGGTGGCGGCGAAGTGGCTGCTCAGCGGGTGCATGATCGCCGGCCGGCTGGAGTTTTATACGGCGCTGGTGGTTTTCCATCCTTCATTTTGGAAGCGGTAAAGCTCTCGCGATGGGGAGAGTCGGCTACAATCGGACTGAGCCTATATCTCTGTGCCCAGCGATAACGAATCCAGCGATTCCCAGCCTCCCAGTAGTTCCTCCACGGCCAAGGTAGTCGTCGCCACCACCGTTGCCCTGTCGTTCATTTCGTTTTGGCGCGGAGCGTCGATCGTGCTGAGCGACCTGGCATCGACGATGTTTTACGTGGGCGGGATCACCGAGCGCGCGATCGGGAAATCGGCCCCGTGGTTCGTGATCGCGGTGATGCTTTTCAGCTTCGCCGTGCGTTCCATCTACATGGAAAGCTCGTCGATGTTCGTGCGTGGGGGCGTCTATGTGGTGGTGCGGGACTCGATGGGTCCCTTCCTGGCGAAAATTTCGGTTTCCGCGCTCGTGGTGGACTACATCCTGACGGGACCCATTAGCGTGGTGAGCGCGGGACACTACCTGGGCGGGTTGCTCCATGAAACGAGCGTGCTGGCCGGGCATGAGTTCCACGTGGAGAAGCACCTGTTCGCGACGCTATTCGGAGTGCTGGTGACGATCTACTTCTGGTGGAGCAACGTCAAGGGGATCCACGAATCGAGCTCGAAGGCGCTGCGGATCATGCAGATCACGACGGTGATGGTGGCGATGATCCTGATTTGGGCTCCGTTGACGCTGCTGCTGCGCGGCCATGCGGAACTGCCGCCGGCGCCCACAGCGGACAATCTGCGGTTCACACCGGAATCGCTGGGATGGCTGGAGGGCACCATCTGGCCCGACATCGCCGCGATCGCGCTGGTGATCGCGTTCGGCCATTCGCTGCTGGCGATGAGCGGATTCGAGACGCTGGCGCAGGTGTACCGCGAGATCGGCTATCCGAAGCTGCAGAACCTGAAGCGGACCGCGAATACCGTTTGTCTGTACGCCCTGTTTTCCACCGGGCTGATCAGCCTGCTGGCGGTGATGATCATCCCCGATACGGTGCGTCCGCAATACTACGACAACCTGATCGGCGGGCTGGCGATGAGCCTGTCCGGACCGTATCTTTTGCGGCTGGTATTCCAGATTTTCGTGGTGATGGTGGGCGTGCTGATTCTTTCGGGGGCCGTGAATACGTCGATGATCGGCGCCAACGGGATCCTGAACCGGGTGGCGGAGGACGGAGTGCTGCTCGAGTGGTTCCGGAAGCCGCAGCGCAAGTACGGGACCACCTACCGGATCGTATCGCTCATCGCGCTGCTGCAGATCGCGACGATCATCGCCAGCCGCGGGGACGTGGTGCTATTGGGAGAAGCGTATGCGTTCGGGGTGGTGTGGAGCTTTTCGCTGAAGAGCCTGGGTGTGCTGGCGCTGCGGTTCCAGAGGCACGATCAGGAGTACAGGACGCCGGGCAACCTACGCGTGGGCGGGCGTGAGTTTCCGCTGGGATTGGTGGCGATCACGGGGGCGTTGTTCCTGGTTGCGATCGCGAACCTGGTCACCAAGAAGGTGGCGACGCAATACGGGATTGCGTTCACGCTGGTGCTGCTCGCGATGTTCTTGATTTCCGAACGCGTGAATGCGCGCTTCCGGACGCGCGATGAGAAGCTGCTCGAAGAGTTCAATCTGGATTATCAGCCGGAAGTGCTGAGTAACTCGGTGCAGGTGCGTCCGGGTTGCATTCTGGTGAGCGTGCGGGACTATCAGCGCATGCTGCATCTGGAGCGAATTCTCGTGAAGACCAACGTGAAGCGCCACGACGTTGTGGTCATGACGGTGCGGACGCTCAATGCGGGAGCTGCGGAGTTCGACTTGAAGGACGCACAGCTTTTCTCCCAATATGAACGGGAGTTGTTCAGCCACGTGGTGTCGATGGCGGAAAAGCATGGCAAGCACGTGGAA
>JAWKHI010000006.1:0-196099 GCA_041394885.1 Bryobacteraceae bacterium
GGCGCTGAATCCGAGTTTCTTCAAGAGGGGCGCCACAAAGGTGCGGTGGCTCTTGACGGCGTCGTCAAAGGTGAGGACCACCAGCTTCTTGCCCATCTGCCTTTCCTGGGCCAGGACGGGGGCGGCGGCGGAAGCGCCAAGAAAGGTACGTCTGGTTACCGGCATAGCGGGTGCGGACACCATTATCGCGCCATTGCCAGGCCGGGGCCGTTTCGCGCGGGGCTATAATGACGGACGGTATGATTGAACTCACAATCAACGGGCAAGCGCGGAAATTCGACGGCGACGGCGACATGCCACTGCTGTGGTACCTGCGCGATGAACTCGACCTGACGGGGGCGAAGTTCGGATGCGGAATGGGCTTGTGCGGCGCGTGCACAGTCCACCAGAATGGTGAGGCGATCCGCAGTTGCGTCACGCCGCTGAGGGCCGCGGCCGGGAAGCGCATCACTACCATCGAGGGGTTGAGCGCGAATGGGACGCATCCGTGCCAATTGGCCTGGGAGGAGCACCAGGTTGCGCAATGCGGATATTGCCAATGCGGCCAGATCATGCAGGCCGCCGCGCTGCTGGCGAAGACGCCGAGGCCCAGCGACGCTGAGATCGACAACGCGATGAACGGCAACATCTGCCGCTGCGGCACGTACACTCGAATTCGCGCCGCAATCAAGACCGCCGCGGGGGTAAAGTAGCCATGAAGAACGTATACGGCGTCAGTTTCCCCGCCCCGGAAAACCGGGAGCCGGATGCGATCCTTCCGCTGACCGCGGCGCTGGGGGCTCCAGCGGCGGTTTCCGTGATCGCAGCCCTGACACGCAAGGCCTATGAGCAGCATCCGGGGGCGTTGGCGGAAGTGGAAGTGCTGCCGGTGGACCGGCGTGGATTTCTCGGCGCGGTGTTTTCGGCCGGCGCATGGGTCTTGGGCGCGCACGTCGCGAGCGGAGAGGCCAAAGCGGACGCGGCCTGGCAACCGAGCGTGTATCTGGGGCTGGAGCCAAATGGCCAGGTTGTGATCACGGCACATCGGTCTGAGATGGGTACGGGGAGCCGCACGTCGCTGCCGCTGGTGGTAGCCGAGGAACTGGACGTGGACTGGAAGACGGTGCGTGTGGAGCAAGCACTGGGCGACACCAAATACGGGTCCCAAAACACCGACGGATCGTGCTCGGTTCGAGACTTCGTGCAGGCGATGCACCAGGCGGGCGCGACGGCGCGGCTGATGCTGGAACGCGCGGCGGCACAGAAGTGGGGCGTACCGGCGAGCGAAGTATCGATGAAGATGGGCGTGGCGACGCACGCGGGTTCCAATCGTTCCGCGAAGATCGGCGAGTTGGTTTCGATCGCCGCCAAGCTTCCGGTTCCCGACAAAGCGGACCTGCGTTTCAAGAAGCCGGAAGATTACCGCTATATCGGCAAGCCGGTCCCGATGATAGACCAGCACGCGATCGTGAGCGGAACGGCGACGTTCGGGATGGACGCCAAACGGCCCGGCATGCTGTACGCGGTGGTGGAGAGACCGCCGGTGTACGACTCGAAAGTGAAGAAATTCGATGACGCAGCAGCGCTCAAAGTGAAGGGCGTCCTCAAGACGGTGGAACTTCCGCCGTTCAAGCAGCCGCACTTGTTTCAGCAATTGGGCGGAGTGGCCGTGTTGGCGAATTCGACCTACGCGGCGCTGCAAGGCCGGAAGAAGCTGAAAGTGGACTGGGAGACCAACCCGGCGCATGCCGGCTTCAACTCCAACAACTACAAACAGGAGCTATTCTCGAGCGTTCATCAGCCGGGCAAGGTGGTTCGCAACCGCGGCGACTTCGACGCCGCCTTTGCCGGAGCGGCGAAGAAGCTCGAGGCCGACTATTACGTTCCGATGCTGTCGCACGCACCGATGGAGCCTCCGGTGGCGGTGGCGGAGTGGCGCAACGGCAAGGTGGAAGCCTGGTGCCCGACGCAGAACCCACAAGCAGTGCAGGAAGCGGTGTCGGCCGCAATGGGCATCGCCAAGGAAGACGTCATCTGCCATGTAACGCTGTTGGGAGGCGGATTCGGGCGCAAGTCAAAACCGGACTATGTGGTGGAGGCCGCGCTGCTGTCGAAGGCGTCCGGCAAGCCGGTAAAGGTGGTCTGGACGCGGGAAGACGACATCCGTTTCGACTACTTCCACTCGGTGGCGGCCATGCACATGAAGGGCGGACTGGACGCGGCGGGCAAGCTCGAATCATGGCTGTTCCGGAGCGCATTTCCTCCGATCGCTTCCACATTCGCGGCGGGCGAGCAATACGGGGCCGAGTTCGAAGCGGGTATGACGTTGAATGAAATCCTTTTCGACGTTCCCAACATCCGCGCCGAGAATTGTCCCGCGAAAAACCACGTCCGGCAAGGATGGATGCGGGCGGTGTGCCATCTGTTCCACGCCTTCGCGCTTCACAGCTTCGTGGACGAACTGGCGGCGCTGAACCAGACCAACTATGTCGACTACTTCCTGAAGACCATCGGCCCGGATCGCCATGTGGACCTGACTGCGGACGGCACCAAGGCGTGGAACAACGGACAATCGACGGAAACGTTCCCACTCGACACGGGACGCCTGCGCCGGGTTCTCGAGATGTGCGCGGAAAGGTCCGGATACGGGAAGTTCAGGAACACAAAGAACCGCGCCATCGGCATCGCCGCGCATCGCAGCTTCCTGAGCTATGTGGCCAGCGCGGTGGAGATCGCAATCGACGGCCAAGGGAACCTGACGATTCCCAACGTGTGGACGGTAGCGGACGCGGGGCAGATCGTCATGCCGGATCGAGTGCGCTCGCAGTTTGAAGGAGCGGCGGTGTTCGGAGTGTCGCTCGCGATGATGGGCGAGATCACCGCCGATGCCGGGCGCATTACCCAATCGAATTTCCACAACTATCCGGTGGCACGGCTGAAGGAAGCCCCGGCGAAGATCGATGTCACGATCGTGGACTCGAAAGCGCCGCACGCGGGCGTCGGGGAGCCGGGCGCTCCGGTCATCGCCCCGGCGATCACGGCGGCTATTTTTGCTGCGACGGGTAAGCGGATCCGGGAGTTGCCGATCAAGCGGACGAAGCTGGTCTAGCGCCGGGCGCGTGCGCGCCACAATGGTCCGAGGATCGAGACGACGCTGGCGACGAGAAAGAATAGCGCGATCGGCTTGGTGAGCAGCGAAGTCCATTCGCCGCGGCTGAGGATGAGCGCACGGCGAAGGTTGGATTCCATCATGGGCCCGAGGATGAGGCCTAACACGAGCGGACCCATCGGAACACCGAGCCTCCGGAAACCAGCCCCGGCGAGTCCGGCGGCGAACATCACCCACACGTCGACCACGGAATTGTTTAGTGCGTAGGAGCCGACCACCCCGAGCAGCACCACGCCTGCCCATAGGAGCCGGTCCGGCACTTGGGTGATGCGGGCGAGCACGCGCGCGCCAGCGAGGCCAATCACGGCGGTAAGGATGGCGGCGCCCAGCATGAGAAAGATGATGGTGAACACCAGGGGGCGGTGATCGCGAAACAGGAGCGGACCGGGCTGCAAGCCGTGAATGAGCAGAGCTCCTATCAGGATGGCGGAGGGAGCGTCACCGGGAATACCGAGGGTGAGCATGGAAGTCATGGCCCCGCCGATGGCGGCGTTGGAGGAACTGGCGGCGGCAGCGAGTCCTTCGAGGGCGCCGTGACCGAATTCGGCTTTGTTTTTCGAGGCACGGCGGCTTTGCTCCCAGGAGATTACCGATGCGATGTCGCCACCGGCGGCCGGCACCGCGCCCACCAGAGTCCCGATACCGGCGCCAGCGAGCCCGTGCGGCGCCATGCGTTTCCATTCCGTGAGCGTGGGCCAGATGCGTCCGAGGGCGCCGCCGAGTTTGGGCTTTTCCTGCTGGCGGGCGGTCAACTGCGACAACACCTCGCCCAGACCGAACAAACCGATCATGACGGGGACGAAGGCGATGCCGTCGAGCAGTTCACTGCGTCCGAACACGTATCGTGGAAACGCGGTCATCGGATCGAGCCCGATGGTGGCCAGTGCGAGGCCGAGCATGCCGGCGAGCATTCCTTTCACCACTTGCCCGCCGCTAACGCCGGCCATCAGGCTGATACCGAACAGGGCGAGCCCGGCGTATTCGGCTGGGCCAAAGCGGAGGCCAAAGGCGGCAATCGGGAACGCCGCCACGGCGAGGAAGAGAATGCTGACGCACTGCCCGGCCAGGGATCCGAGGGTGTTGACGCCGAGCGCCAGGCCGGCGCGTCCGCCGCGGGTGAGCGGGTAGCCGTCCCACGTGGCGGCGATGGAGGCGGGCGTGCCGGGAATGTTGAGCAGCACGGCGGGAATGCCGCCGGAAGGAATCGCGCCGCAATAGATACCGAGCAACATGCCGAGGCCCTTTTCAGCAGAGATCCAGAACGTGAGCGGCGTGAGGACGGCGACTCCCATGGTGGCGGTGAGCCCGGGCAGCGCACCGAAGATAGCGCCAAGAATGACACCAGCCAGCAGGAACAGCAAGACGTCCCACTGCAGAACGGCGCCGAGGCCTTGCAGGATGTCGCCGGTCATTGGAGCGTCACCCGCAATCCGTATTGAAAGGCCGCGACGACCCCGGCGGTCATGATCGCGGCATAGACGAGGGAGCGCTTCCAGGTTTCCCCGAACAGCATCAGCAGCAGGGCGAGGAAGAGGAGGGTGCGGGGGGCGAATCCTCCGAAACCCCACAGGGCAAGATACACGGCCAGCAGAGCGATCGACGGCAAGGCGTCTGGGACGTTCGACGCTGCCGCCCGGTGACGCGGCGGGCGGCGCGGCCGGGTGCGAACAACAGCAACGCCAGCGGCCATCGCCCCGGCGATGGCGAGGGGGAAAGAACGCGGGCCCAGGAAGCGGACCGACGCCCGGGGGGAAATCAGCCGCGCCCACGACGAGGGACGCGGCGATGACCAGGAACAAGATGCCGGTGAGGCGATCGGCGTTCATGGCTTTTCCCCTGGCTCGCCTCTGAGCAGGGACGGTAGAGTTCCGTCGTAGAAGGCGGCTTCCTTGCGCGCGAAGGCGTCGAACGCGCCTGCTTCCAGCAGTGCTGGCTCGAGACCACGCTCGCGGCAGACTTGCTGAAACGCGTCACTGGCGAAAGCGCTGGCGACGGCTTTGGTGAGCTTGGCTCGAACTGCAGGATCGAGCCCGCGGGGCGCATAGAAGCCGCTCCAGGCGTCCGCGCCGAAGTCGTATCCCTGTTCGGCGGAGGCGGCTGCTTCCGGCATCACCGGCGAGCGTTGTTTGCCGAAGACGGCGAGCACGCGCACGCGGCCGGCCTTGACTTGCGGAATAAGTTCACCGGCGGCGGCAACGGCCGCGTCGATGTGGCCACCGAGCAGAGCGGTGATCGACCCGGAGGAGCCGGAGAAGGGACAGTGGATCAATGGAGCACGGGCGTTGCGTTCGAGCAGCAAAGCGTTGATGTGCCAGATGGAGCCGGTGCCGGAGTTGCCCACGACGTAGTAGCCGGGCTTGGCGCGGGTGGCTTCGACGAAGTCCGCGAGGGTGCGCCAGGGAGAATCAGGAAGGACGGCGATGGCGGGCTGCGCTTTTGAGACCAGCGCGAGGAGGTCGGTGTCTTCCGGGCCTACGTTGGCAAAGCCGAGTGAGCGCACCATAGTGAGTTCGACGGCGGCATGGCCGATGGTGTAACCGTCGGGAGCCTGCCGGGCCACGTAAGAAAATGCGAGAGCACCCGCGGCGCCGGGCTTGTTCTCGCACACGACGGGCACACCGAGTTCCTTCTCCATGATGCTGGCGGCGATGCGGGAAACCGTGTCGGAGAGTCCGCCGGGGGCAGCCTGCACGATGAGGCGAATCTCACGTGAGGGATAGGGTCCGGTGTCGTGCGAACAACCGGCCAACGAGAGCACGGCAGCGAGGGCGTGGCGGCGGGTCAAGCTCCTATTATCGTCTCATCGGGCGAGCTACGCCGCGCGAGGAATGAGAGCACGGCTGCGTTGAAAGCCGGCGCATTGTCCTCATGCATGATGTGGGCCGCGGCGGGAATCTCCGCGCGGTCCGCGACGGGTAGAAGCTCCTCCAAGCGTTGGATGAGCGGGCGGAAAAGAGGAGAGCTGTTCTGCGCCGTCAGGAGCAAGGTGGGAGCGCTGACGCGCCTGATGCTGGCCGGCTCGAGCGGGGGAAATCCGGACCCGAGGAGTTCCTCGGCAGAGAAGTTGGCTCGCGCCTGCTCGAGACGGGCGTCCGACAGACGCTCGAATGCACCCGGCCCCAAAGTGGCTGCGGCAAAGACACGAATTGCCTCATCGATGTGGCCGCGCCTGGCAGCGGCCTTGGCGGGACCGGCGGCTGTGGCTCCGAAACGGATGATCTCGATCGCGGTGCGCGGCCTCGTGACCAATAGTTTCAGAATTTCGAATGGCTTCGGCGAGTTACTGACAAACAGCGTGATGGCGGGCGGTTCGGCGAGTACGAGCGTCCGAACCAAGTGGGGCGCCTGGATGGCGAGCAGGAGAGCCACGAGCGCGCCGTACGAGTGGCCGACAATGTGGGCTGGAGCAGTATCGAGCGAGTGCAGGAGGGCCTTAAGGTCACTGACGTGATCGTCCATGGCATAGTCCTGCCCTGGATCGATCGGCTGGTGCGGCCAGTGGTACCGCCGGCTGTAAGTAATCGCGCGGAAGTGTTTCGCGAACTCGTCGAGTTGGAGATGCCAGGTCCTCGAGTCACTGGCGGAGCCATGCACGAACACGACCGGTTCGCCCGAGCCGCGCTCGCGGTATTCGAGCCTGCGCGTCACTTAGGCAGCATAGCGAAGCACCGCTATTGAATGTTGACGGTGCGGATGTCCACCGATCCGGGAAGCAGAAAGATCCGGTCCACGCCGGGCGCGTTGGCGGTGCGGAGATGTTGCCGACGCGGATGGCGCTGAGTCCGAGCACGCCGATGGAGCCTTCAGTCCAAATCGCCATTGGCGGGGGAGATCGGAGAGGGCGGAGGGGGGCACGGCGAACGTGCCGTTTGCGCCGGGCGCGAGGCAATAGAACAGCGCCGAGGCCTTGGTTTGCTGATCGCTACCCCCACCGGCGATGAGTATGACCTGGTCAGCGGCGCCTCCGCTCCAGGTTAGGACCAACTCGCGGAGCGATCGATGACGGCGGTCTGGTCGCGATTGGTCCAACTCACACCAGCGGGCACGTCGATCGCGGCGTTGAAGGCACCCACGTCCTTGCCGCCAGAGCCGCTCAATGAAAACCGTCCTGGATTGAGGACGAGCGGCATCGACGGAAGACCGGGAATCGGGATCGACGCACCGAGTAGGGCTCCGTATGGGCCGGTGGTCGAATCGGGCAATCAACTGCTTCAGCGCGATGGCGCCGTTGGGTTTGAGCGTGAGTTCGCTCCCCGGCGTCAAGCTGACGGCCCGTATTTCTGGTATTGATTCCGGGCACGACACCGGCAAGCAAGGGACTGAGGTCCTGATTCGCCGTCAGGCTCTGACATGAGCCGAGCGGGGGCAGCGACGTCAGGTTGCTGAAGCCAAGATCGCCACCGGTGGAGGTTTCGAAAAACATGGCGAAGCCGGCGTCCAGTTGGATCGATTGAGGCGCCTGTCCGGGCTGGATGGGAGCAAGCGCATTCGCGCGGAACAGAGTAACGAGCCCCGTCTTGCCGCCGCTTTGGGTGACGGTGGACGCGGGATTCATTGGGTCCGAACAAGGGCCGCCATCGGCGCTGATGGCCATGGTGGCCACATTGCTCCAGGGCGCACCGGCACCACCGGAGCGGACTTGCACCGGCACGTTGCAACCGAGCGGAGCATCCCGGGAAACGCGGACGATCACCTGATCGAGAGCGGAACAGCAGGAAGAGCGGCCGTAGTAAAGCTTTTCCTGATCCTTGCCGCCGATGCGAACGTCGAACTGGAAGGGCAGATTTCCGACGGGAGGCGCGATGTTATCCGGTGCGTTGATCGGACCGCCGCCGTTGCCCCAAATGGTTACCACCTGATCGCGAGTGGCGGTGATCGATCGGTGTTGAGCGGCTGCGCGGTCTGGTTGACGAAGTTGGTTATGATTCCGGGTCCGCAGTCCAGCCGAAGTCGTGAAGATGTTGAAGTTGTTCACGACGATCCGGATGCGGACCGGGGGACTCTCGACGCCGTTGTAGATGACCACGAGGTCGACGTTGCCGATGGGCGAATTGGAGGGAATGATTCCGTTGATCTGCGTCCGCGAACTGAACACGATGTACGTGGCGACGACGGTTTGACCTTGCCGCAATTCGACGCGAGTCCCGCCCAGATCATTGGGCAGAGGAAAAGCGCTAACCTGCATGGGATCGGCGGGGCCGATATCGACGCCGAAGACGGTGTAGAAGGAGCCTAGGGCGACCGCGCCGCCGGGAAGCGACGGCGGCGTACCGCTGCCAGCCGGGGTTACGCCATTTTCCGGCACCTGGGGTGAGCCGCTGGTGCCGGCTCCGGTCTGGGTGACCGTGAAGGTGCGTCCCGCGATGAGGATGGCACCGGTGCGGGAGCCGGGGTCCGGATTACGGCCGACGCTGTAACGGACGGCTCCGCTGCCCAAGCCGCCCCCGCCCGCGGTGAGCGCGATCCAACTCGTCTGGCTCTTGGCCGTCCATGCGCAATCGGTGCTGCTCGCGGTAACGGCAACCGAACCGATACGTCCGCTACCGGGCACCGTCGCGCTATTGGGTGAGATCGAATAGGTGCAAGAGGCGGTTCCGGCGGCTTGAGTGACGACGTGTGTGCGCCCAGCGATGGTGATCGTTCCGCGGCGGGCGGAGGGACCGGTGTTGGCGGCGACACGGTAGCTGACGGCTCCGCTGCCGAGTCCGGATTGTCCCGCCTCAAGGGTGACCCAAGAGTCGTTGCTGATCGAACCCCATCGGCATTCGGGGCGGGTGGTGATCAGGACGGGTGGATTGTTGGTGGATCCGGCCGGGGCGCTCCCGCCGGCTGTGCCTCCGGCGGGACCGAAGGAATACTCGAGCGGCCGCACGAAATAGTCGCAGCCGGGATCGACGGTGCTCCCGCCGTTGCCGGGAGGTGTGGTTCCGCCACCGGACCCATCGCCGCCGCCCGGCGGAGTGGTTCCGCCGCCACCGGCGCCGGTGCAGTTGATGTCGAGCCGGAAGACGTCGTCGGGTACGCTATTGGGCGACGATGCGGTGTTACCGGCGCCGACCAAGTCGAGGGCAAGCCCAGTGCTTCCGAGCGAAATTCGGGTGGAACCGGAGACGCGAGTCCAGCTGAGCGCGCGCGTGAGATCTCCGACGGCGAACACGGTGGTTTCGGAGGAACCGTCACTCCAGCCGGTGGTGATCCGGACGTGAGTTCCGAAACCGCCGCCATGGGTGTAGAGGAAATACGAACCAGGGGTCAGGTTGATAGTGGCGCCGGGGTTCAAGAGAGGGCTGCCGGCCGATGGCTGCGAGACACCGACGATCCAGAATGAACTGGAGGCATCGGTGTCCCAGACCCGGCTGTTCAGAACGAAGGCTCCGGACGCGTTCAGAGAACCGCCATCGAGGCGAAGCAGAGTGACGTTGCCTGGACACGTTCCACCGCCGCCGCCTCCCGCTGGAGCGGCGCAGGCGGCGACGCGGCGCATAGTTGAGCCGCGGCTTGCTCCCGCGGTGGCGGTGACCTCGACATCGGCTTCGCGCGTGGGATCGGCGGGCGTATAGGTAATTTCGCATTGGCTGACGAGGGCGCGGCCGATGGATCCAAGGATTTGAGCGAGGTCCGCCGAGGTGGCTCCGCGCGTGAAGGATCCGCCGGTTTCGTTGGCGATGCGGGTGAGTATCACTTCGTTGATTCCACCGAAGCCAACCGCGAAGACCGGCGCGCTCGCCTGGCGGGCAGCGGCGATCGCCACGTCGACGGTGGGAGAGGTTCCGCCGTCACGGCCGTCGGTCATCAGGACAAGGGCCTTTCGGCCGGACCTTGCCTGCAGAGCGTTGGCGCCGGTCTGGATGGCCGCGTAGAGCGCGGTGCCGCCGCCGCCGGGGATCGCATCGATGGCCGCCTTCGCCGCGTTCTTGTCGGCGGTGAAGGCCAACCGCTCCACCACCGCGGTGGCAAAGGAATAGACGGCGATGGTGTCGCCGGCGCCGAGTTGGTCCACGAAGGCGCGCGCGGCCGCCTTCTCGTCGTTGAGACCTGCGGTTCCAAGGGACCCGCTGGCATCGATGAGCAGTGCCACCGAGACCGTGGAACCGGACGATCCACCCGATCCGGACGTGTTGCACTGGACGGCGATGGTGCGTGGCTGACCATTTTCGGAAAGCGAAAAGTTGCTCTGGCCCAGATTGGGCACGGGCTGATTGGAGCTATCGGTGACGGTGACGAACAATTTTTTCTGAGCAGGACAGGCGCTGTTGTCCTCCTGATTGATGGACAGGCGCAGATCGCCAGTTGCTCCGCCGCCTCCGCCTCCAGTTGGCGGCGGAGTTCCACCGGCGGTTTCCCGCGCCGTGAATGTGCACTGGATGGCGGGCGAAAGCTCCGTGATGGTGCCTTCCATGCTTAGCCCACCGCCGAGGGCGGAGACGACAGTCCCGGCCCATTGCTGCCGGCGGGCGCCAAACGTTCGTGCAAAAGCGAGCGTCCGGCCGGAGGCAGTTCCGGTGATCGTGCCGGGGTTTGCCGTGCCCAGGAACTGGCCGCTCAACGCGCTGCCGGTCTGCTGGAGAAGGAACTCTCCGGAGAAGGTTCCTGAAGCTTGGCAGTTGGCCGACCAAGTCCACGTCTTGTTCAAGTTCGCGGTGGGCGGAGTGGCCCCACCCGTTATCGTAGCCACCAAACGCCCACGGACTTCCACACCGGGCGTGAAGACGGCGATGGCGATGTGATAGTTGCCGGGCGCCAGGGTGGGTGTGGCTCGGCGCGATGCCGTCGCACTCTGCCAGCCATCCAGGTCGATGATAACGCTTTCGTTACCGGTGTCGGTGCCAGAGAAGAATTCGGCGATAACGTTACCTCCTCCAGTTGGAACCTGGGGGTCAGTCGCATATCGAACGACCAGATCCATGTCTACGCCTGGGGTGTCGGAAAAAAGCTGGACCACCAGGCGGGTGGAACCCGGCGGGACGTTGATGAGCGAGGCGTTGTCTCCGGTGAACAGGGTGGAACGGGAGACAGCGGGAAAGACGAATGGCGCAGGGACGCCACTCGAGAGGGTGCTGCCCGCGTCGCGCGGACCACCGGAGACGCGGGCGAGGTTCCTGCCGTCCTCGAAAGCGGCCACGCGGCGGTCCGCAGGAGCGGAATAGGCGGCCGGAGAGGTCAGCAATAGCACGAATCCGGCGGCCATCCCCGCGGTTATGCAGCCTAAGCACTTGTTTGCCATCCGTCCTCCCGTTCTCAGTCGATCGATGTCCTACCCGATAGACACGACATTCCGAGCGAGAAAGGCTCATCGGACTCCAATGGCTTTGTTTGCTGGCGGGTTAGCCTGTCTTTCGCAGTCAGGTTAGAGGTTGCGCGCCGAAGCCCGGGCGAGGCGACTGGCTGCCTTGCGGGTAAGGCGATGGCCGGGGCCGTGGCGCGCACGCAGCTTTTCAAGCCCGGATGTGAGCAATGGACCGGCCTCGGCGTGCCGCTTCAAGGCGAACAGGCAGGCGCCGAGAGCACTCTCAGCTTCTCCGATTTCGGCGGCGCCGCCGGAGAAGGTCTTGCGTCTGATCTCGAGGGCTTCACGGAGGAGCGGCTCAGCCTGCATCGGATCCCCGTTCTCCAGGAGCCACTGTCCCAGCCCAACGAGGGCGTAGGCGATGTGCGGATGTCCGGCAGGCAGGGCTTTGCGGCGAATCGCGAGAGCCTCCCTGTAGGCCGTTTCCGCGCCGGGGCGTTTGCCGTCGTGCAGCAGGCTGGCGAGGTTGTTCAGATTGGTGGCCACCAGTGGATGAGCATCTCCGAACAGACGGCGCGACATCGCCAGAGACTCAGCCAGGAGCCGCTCGGACTGCGCACTTCGGCGCATCGAGTGCAAGACGGAACCGAGGTTGCCAAGACCGCGCATCACGGCGACGTGATCGCCGGGGAAATTTTTTCGGACGATGCGCAACGCTTCCCGCTGCGCGGCCTCGGCTTCCTCCAAGCGGCCGGTATTTTGGAGCAGAACACCGAGGTTGTTGAGCGATTGGGCCAAGTCCGGATGCTGACCGTCGAGACGGTCGCGGCGGATGGAGATCCCCTCGCGCAGCAAGGGTTCGGCGCGATCGAAGTCCCCGCGCGCCATGAGCACCAGACCGAGATTATTCACGGCGGTGGCCAGTTTGGGATGCCCGGGACGCACCTTGCGCAAAATGGCGATGGCCTCGCGCTGGAGCGGCTCGCTCTCGCTGGCCTTGCCCATGCGGCTGAGAACGGATGCGAGATTGTTGAGCGTGTCCGCCAATTGTTGATGGCTCGGGCCGAACAACTGGCGGCGTAGCTGGAGGGATTCGCGCAGCAGGGGTTCGGCCTCAGCGAAGCGGCCCTGGGCGTAGTGCAACATGGCGAGGCCGGTGAGGGCGTCGGCGAGGTGCGGATCCGGCGCGGTCCGGGCGCGGCGAAGCACGGAAACGGCCCCCTCGAACAGCGGCTGGGCGGCATCGTAATCGCCTTTCCGGAAGTGCGCAAGCCCGAGATAGGTTTGGGTGGCGGCTGTGTCGGGATGGGCCAGACCGAGCACGCGCCGGCGAACATCGAGCGCCTCCTGAAACCTGCGCGCGGACTCGTTGTAGTTGCCCTGATCATGCAGCACGAGCCCCAGGCGATGGAGGTTGGCGGCGAGATCCAGCCCAGGGGACGTTGCGACAGAGCGCCTGAGCGCGAGGCTGCTTTCGTAGAGCCGGCGGGCGGGCGGATAGAGACCCAGCTTGTGATAGACGCGGGCCATTACGTCCATCAGACCGGCCTTGATGTCGGGCTGCCCGGCGAGTCCGGTTTGAATCTTCGCGGCGCCGCGGTCCAGAAATTCCCGCGCCGTGATCTGCGCGCCGGTTCCGAGGTCGGGATCGGAGACGGTGAAGAGATCGACGAACAGTTCGGATACCTGACGGGCCTTGTCCCTTTCGGCGGTGAGGCGCACGGACTGAATGGCGAGAGCGCTTGAAAAGACCGCGGCGGCCAGGACAGCGGCTACCGCGGTGGCGACGCCCCACTTGTGGCGGCTGACGAATTTCCGCGCGCGATACCCGCGCGAATCGGGGCGGGCGAGAACGGGAAGCCCATCGAGATGACGGCGAATGTCGTCGCCGAGATCGGCCGCGGAGCTGTACCTCCGATCCGGATCCTTGTGAAGCGCCTTGGCACAAATGGTGTCCAGGTCGCCCGAAAGGAGTCTGCACAGGGTGGTGGGACTGACGCCGCGCCGCTTGGCGTTTTGCTCGATCGAGCGGCGAGCCGCGGTGCTCACCGGCTCCGGATCCTGATGCAGAACCGCGCGCTCGAGATCTTCCCAGGACCCGGCTTTAGGCACCGGACGCTCGCCCGAGAGTAGTTCGTAGAGCACACCACCGAGTCCGTACACGTCGGTGGCGGTGGTGACGGGCTTGCCGAGCCATTGTTCCGGGGCGGCGTACTGGGGCGTGAGAACGCGATGCCCGGTTAGGGTGTCGCCGGCATCGGCTCCCGTATCTTCGCCGGCAATCGGGCGTTCTCCGGCCAACGGTTTGGCGATCCCGAAATCGAGCAACTTGATCTCACCCTGCGACGAGACGAGGATGTTGCCGGGTTTGAGGTCACGATGCACGACAAGGTTGCGGTGCGCGTGCTCGACCGCGGCGGCCACGGAGATAAACAAGCGGAGACGTTCTTTCACCGGGAGGCACTGCCGGTCACAATCATCGAGCAGCGGCAGGCCATCGACGTATTCGAGCACGAAGTAGGGGAGACCTTCCTGGGTGGCGCCACCATCCAACAGCCGGGCAATGCCGGGGTGGTTGAGCTGTGACAGAATGCGGCGTTCGGCGAGAAAGCGCCTGAGCACTGCTTCCGATTGACGGCCCGGACGGATCACTTTGATGGCCACCTGTTGTTGGAATTGCCCATCGTCGCGTTCGGCGAGGTAGACAGCGCCCATACCGCCGCGGCCGATCTCGCGGACCACGCGGTAGGAACCGATTCGCCGGCCTTCGACCGATTGGCCGAGATCCAGTTCCTCCGGCCCCGCGCGCCGCAGATCGGCGCCAAGATCGTCAAAGAAGGCGAATGCCTGCCGATGCCTGGCAAGCATCCGGGCTACTTCGTGGCGGAGTGCGGAGTCGCCATCGCAGCGGGATTCGAGAAAAGCGGTCCACTGCTCCGGGGGGCGGTCGAGGGCGGCTTCGAAGATCTCGAGCAAACGGTCAAACTGTGGGGAGCCGTTCACTGCTCCGGCGCCTCGGAGGGAAGAGGGCCGAGTTCCTTAAACAGCCATGCGCGCGCGGAATCCCAGCCGCGCTTTACAGTGGCGGGCGAAATTGAAAGAGCCTGGGCGGTCTCCTCGACAGTAAGCCCGCCGAAGAAGCGGCACTCCACGATCTGACTGAGCCGTTGGTTGTTGGCGCCGAGCTTGCCCAACGCCTCGTCCACGGCCAGCAATTCTTCCGCGCGGCCGACCGAGGCCAGGTGAAGGTGCTCCAACGGCAGTTCGCCGGCGCCGCCACCGCGCTTCTGGCGTCCCCAGCGCCGGGCGTTGTCGATCAGGATATTGCGCATGGCCACGGAGGCAAAGTAGAAGAAATGGGACCGGTCTTCCCATTGGCACCGCGACTGGTCGACGAGGTTGACATATGCTTCATGCACCAAGCTGGTGGTGCCGGGCGAATGCGGCCCGCTCCAACGGAAGCGGCGGAGGCGGGCGATCTTGCGAAGTTCGTCGTAGACGAGTGGAATCAACTCGTCGGCGGCTTCCCGCTTCCCTCTGGCAAAGGCAGCAAGCAGCGTGGTTACGTCGGCGGCGGTCCCCATGGACTGTTTTAGCCTATCAGATGGAACCGTTCCGTTAAGATGGCTGTACACCTATGATCCGCACGACTTTCCGATCGAGGCTGCTCCTTCTATCCGGTTTCGTATTCGGGGCGGTGTCGGCTTGGGCGCAGAAGCATCCGCTGCAGGAACTGGTTGACGCGGCGCGCCGAGACGCCCCCGAACTGGCGACGCTGCTGGGAAGGGGCTTGCCCGGAATGCGGGGCCGCGACGGGGTGGCGGTGTGGGGCCAAGATTTTCTGTTTGCCGTAGAAAGCCCAACACCGGCCACGGTGTCGATCGACAAGCAGCCGCCTTTGAAAATGAAGCACGTTGCAGGAACGAACTACTACTACCTGCTGAAGACACTCCGCCTGGGCGTGACGCACCAGTATCACTATCGCGACGCGGCCGGCAAGCCGATTGGGAGCTACGAGGTGGCCGGCTATAACCCGGACTCTTATCCGCTACCGGGGACGCCGCCCGGAACGCTGTCGGAGCGGAAGACCCTGACGTCGAAGGTGTATCCCGGCATGACGGCGAATTTCTGGGTCTACACGAACGCGGGTGTGAATACGGCAACGGGTGCGCCATTGATGGTTTGGCAGGATGGAGAAACGATCGTGGGCAACGCGGATCTGCTGCGGCTGCGGCTGCAAATCGTCTCCGACAATCTGGTGGCGAAAAAATTGATACCACCGATGGTGCACGTGCTGATCCAGCCTGGCGAGGGGCAGCCGCGAATGAGGAGCGTGCAATACGATACGGTGTCGGGCACCTACGGCCAGTATCTGCTGGAGGAAATTCTGCCGGAGGTGGAGAAGGTATACAAACTGCGCAAGGACGCCTACTCACGAGCGATCGCCGGAGCGTCGTCGGGCGCGATTTGCGCGTTCAATGTTGCGTGGTACTATCCGGAACAATTCAGCCGCGTGCTATCGCACATCGGAAGCTATGCCGCGCTGCAGTGGCGTCCGGAGGAGCATCTGGATGGCGGCTACATCGTGCCATACAGGGTTGGACGGGAACCGAAGAAGAATCTGCGGGTGTGGCTATCGGACGGCGCCGACGATGGCGAGAGCCGGGCCGGAAGCTGGCCGCTGAGTAATATCCAACTGGCGAACATGCTCAAACTGCGCGGTTACGATTTTCACTTCCGCTTCGGGACCAGCTTGCACGCTATCGCGCAGGGAGCGATGGATCTGCCGGAGTCACTGACCTGGTTGTGGCGGGACTACGATCCGTCGCGGACGGCGCAGGAGTACGAAATGGAGCCGGCTGAGCGTGACAAGCCGGTGTTCCGGGTGACGATTACGAACCGCGATGCCTACTGAAGCGGCGCAACTTCAATAGGAGTCCGGATGAAACGAAGAAACGCGATGCAACTGGTGGTGATTGGCCCCTGCGGCGGCGCTGCACGCGCAACAGCACGCGGGGCACGCGACGGCCACGACGGCGGAGGCTAGCAAGCAGCACTTCTCTTTCCCGGCGCAGGAAGGGTTGGTGGCCAAGCTGGCAGAGATGATCATTCCAGCCGACGAGCACTCGCCTGGCGCGCATGAGGCCAAAGTGAGCGCGTTCATCGACGGTGTGGTGGCCGATACTCACACCGAGGAGCAGCGGCTCTGGACGAGCGGGCTCGCGATGTGGAGGAGCACAACGGCGTCAGCGGTTGCGTGGGAGGGTATCCGCAGCTTCCGAACGGAAAATTTCTACCTGGCATACCGCGAGGCCTGACTGAGAAGAACAGGCTAGTACGCGCCCCGGCGGAACAATACCGCGGTGACGGTTCGAGCCATGATGAACAGGTCAAGCCAGACGGACCAGTTCCTGATGTAGTAAAGATCGAGGGCGACGCGCTGTTCGTAGCTGGTGTCGTTGCGTCCGGACACTTGCCAGAGCCCGGTGATGCCGCCCTTGACGCGATAGTACAGGTCAATCCGTTCGCCGTATTTTGCGATCTCGCCGCTAACGACGGGGCGCGGGCCAACGACGCTCATCTCGCCGCGAATCACATTCCATAGCTGCGGCAACTCGTCGAGGCTGGTTTTGCGCAAGATGGCGCCGATGCGGCTGACACGTGGATCGTGCCGCAGTTTGTGGGTTTGTTCCCATTCCTGCCGGGCTTCCGGATGAGCAGCCAGATAGGCCGCGAAGGCGTCGTCGGCATCGTTGACCATGGAGCGAAACTTCCAAGCGCGGAAGCTTTCACCGGCGCGTCCCACCCGGCGATGTCCGTAGAAGACGGGGAAGCCCGATTCGATCAAAACGGCAAGGCCGATCAACAAGAACAACGGCGCCAGCACAACGAGTGCGGCCGAGGCCAACAGAAAGTCCATCACGTCCTTGGCAACACGCCGATGGCTGGCGTAGATGTGGCGTGAGACTTCGAGGCCCAATTCGCCGGCGACGCTGCGGGATTCAACGCCGACACCGATCAAACCGGCGAGGGGAGGAAGCAGAATCACACGCGGGAAGTGCGAGCAGCGGCGCTCGATGAGGTCAATGGCGGCGCCACCGGTCAGGCCGGGCTCGGCGACAACGGCGTAGACGGTGGAGCGGGTGCGCCGTACCAGAGTGGTGAGTTCGTCGTCGGAGAGCACGGGGAGCCCGGCCATCGTTTCGGTGTCGTCGGCACTTTCGGTGGCGATGGCAACGGGGATCAGTCCGCCGCCGTGATTGCGGAGGAGTGAGTCGGTGGCGGCGGCGAGCGCGTCGCCTGATCCGAACATCACGGCCGGATAGCCCCACCAACTCCTGCGGCCCAAGGTGTTGCGAATCAGGCTGCGCACCATCGGGATTAGCGCGATGGTGAGAACGACAGCGAGAACGAGCGTCCAGGTAACGCCGGAGCGCGCGCCTCGCTGGGAGACCGTCATGGCGGCAAGAACGACGAACACGACCGCGCTCGACATGCTGACGCGGCGGATCTCTTCGGGAGTGGAAAGCGCGATCACCGAATAGAGCCCGACCGAGCAATAGACGGCGAGGAAGACCGGCATGGCGGGCCAAAGATGCAGGTAGCCGTCGAGTTCCACGGGTCCCACTGTGACAATTTTCACGAGGACGCTGACAGCCACGGCGACCAAGAGACTAAGCATATCGCCTGCCACGAGCGCCGCGATCACAGCCGCGGGGCGGCATTGTCCTCCGAGGCGCGGGGATTCACGAAGCTTCTTCCAAGCCCCACGCGTGGTGCGAGGGCGGGCGGCGACAACGACACTCATACCGTTATCTCCTGAAAGGGCCCCAGACGGGAGTTCCACATCGGTACAGCCTCCTTGTAGACGGAAAGCGTTCGACGAAGCATGATCGTGTCAGTGAAGTTTTGTTGGTAGCGGAGGCGAGCGGCCTCGCCAAAGCTACCGCGCATGGCGGCCGATTCCACCAGCGGCCGCAGCCTGGCGGCAAAGTGCGCATCATCGCCGATGGCAGTGGTGAACCCAGTGACGCCATCGGAGACGGCCTCGCGCACACCACCGGCATCGCTCGCCACCACCGGCAATCCGGCGCGCATGGCCTCGAGAATGGAGATTGGAAAACCTTCCCAGCGGGTGGGCAGGACAAAGATGTGCGAAGCGGCGAGCAACTGGGGCATGTCTCGCCGGTCCCCGAGAAATCGGATGGAGTTCGCGATGCCGAGTTCGGCCGCGAGCGATTCCATAGCGGGCCGGAGCGGACCGTCACCGGCGAGTAAAACCTCTACGCGGTCTCCCATCGGGGCCACGGCGCGCAGTAGGGACGCATGATCCTTCTGTGGCGCGAAACGGGCGGCCATGAGTATCCTGACTGGCCCGTCATCGGACCCGGGGCGGGCGCGATGGGGGCAATCTGGAATGCCGTTGTGGACGGTCTGGATTTTCGACGCGGGGATGCCATGGGCGATGGCCAGCCGGCGATTGGCATCGGACACGGTGATGATCTTGCGACAGACGCGCCCGGCCCCTTTCTCCAGGGGCGTACCGATCGTATGCCAGAGACGTGAGGTGCCTTCGGCGAAACACCAGGTATGGGCGGTGAACACGCTGGGGATGCGCCGAACGGCGGCGGCGGCACGGGCCAGGAATCCGGCCTTTGAGGTATGGGCGTGGACGAGACAGGGATTGATGCGTCCAAACAAACCGACGAGACCGGCCAATGCCGCGACATCCTTGCGTGGAGCCATGGGCTGCACGAGCGTAGGCAGGACGTGGACTTCGACGCCGATCGACGAAGCGCTCTCGGTGAGAAAGCCGTGTTCACCGGTGATGAGGTGGACATCCATGCGCTCGCGGAAGCCGTCGAGGAGATCGAGCACGTGGCTTTGTCCGCCGCCGATTTCGGCGCGGGTGATCACGTAGGCAACCGACGGTCTCATGCGTAGGCCTCCAGAACGTGGCGCGTGGCGGCGGCGCAACGCTCCCAGGAGAACTGGGCTGCCTGTTCGAAGCCGCGGTGGCGCAGGTCCTGTTGCAAGGATTCAGACTCGAGCAGCCGATTGACGGCGGCGGCAATCGAGGCCGGATCCAGAGGGTCGATACCGATCGCGGCATCGCCCACGACTTCCGGCAACGCGCTGTTCATCGAGGTAATGACGGGAGTGCCACACGCCATGGCCTCCAGAGGCGGAAGACCGAAGCCCTCGCTGAGGGAGGGGAAAACGAGAGCAGTGGCTGCGGCGTAGAGAGCGGGCAGGAGTTCGTGTGGGACGTAACCTGTGCGATACACATTGGGCATGTTTTCGTCGATTTCGACGCCGGCAAAGACGAGTCCTGAACCTTTGGCGCCGGCGATGACAAGGCCGAGGCCGGGGTGGCTGCGTGAAATGACCGGCCATGCGGCGAGTGCAGCGGCGATGTTCTTCCTTGGTTCGATGGATCCGACCATGAGGAGGTAGCGCTCGAACGGAATACCGAGTTTTCCTTTGGCAATGTCGAGTTCGGCGGGGGCAGGGCGGCGGAAGCGGCTATCGACGCCGTTGTGGACGACGGTGACTTTTTCGGGCCGGACACCGAGACGCTCGACAATGCGCTTCCGTGTGAAATGGGAGACCGCGATGATGTGATCGACGCGGGCAGCAAGCTTCGGCAGCAGCCACGAATACCATTGTGAGAAACCGGAACTGAACCATTCGGGATGATCGACGGGGAAGATGTCGTGAATGGTGCAGACGTGACGGCGCGCTGCGAGTGGCCCGGTGTTGTTGGGGCTCCATAGAAGTCCGCCGCGGCTCTTGGCGGGCAGCACGCACTGCTCCCAAAGGTGCCCGCGCGCGCCTTTGAGGGGAGTTTCGGGAGTAATGGTTTTGATGAACCCGCCGGTCAGCCTCGACGCTACTTCGTCGACATAGTACTGCATGCCGGTTTTGGCGTGCGCGGCGTAGCGGCCGTTGACGAAAATCTGGCTCAAATTCTCCTCCCTACTTGATTCACCATTTGCGGACCGGAGAATTGGCGGGCCGAAACCGGCGAGGCCGTGACGGCGGACGGAGCGAAGCCGGCACTCCGTCCGTGGCGCCAATCGAGCGCCTTGGAGGCTATCAACAGCAGAAGCACCGCCGCCCAGGCGGGAAACGCACGGCCCTCGGTGGTGTAGATAATCCTGGGCGCCTCGACAATACCGATGAAGAGAATGGGGTACGACAGCAGGCCGGGCAGCCGCATTCGAAGAAAGCTGGAGTAGGCGGCGCCGGCGGCGAGCCCCAACGCAGCCCAATAGAGCATGGCGCCGGCGAGCCCGAGATCCACATAAGGAAGCAAGATGCCGCAGCCGTTGTTGAACTCGGGATTGGCCCCGCGGGCAAATACATCAAGAACGGAGTTTTCACGCAACAGCGAGAAAGACGGAAAAGCATCGGCGGTGATTTGCTTGAGGACCGGAAACTTCCAGATCACGGGGAGGCTGAAAAAAGGGACATCCAACGGGGAGAGGCGATCGGCGAGAAAGGCGCCGTTGTTGAGAGATGTCGCGTAGTAGCCGGAGAATCGCGCAAAGGCGAAAGTGAGAAAGCTGTCACCCTTTCCGGCGAAGTAGCTGACCCAGGACCGGAAATACTCGAAGCCCGAGAAGAGGCAGAACACCGCGACAACACCAGCGACTGGCGCGGCGGAGAGCACCTTGGGGCCGAACCACCAGAAGCGGTTGAGCCGCGGTCCGAGAACGTGGCAGGCCAGGACAACCGTCGGGAGAACGAGTTCGATCAACGCGAGCCGCTCGCTGTTGAGTACGGCCCGGACCAAGGCGAGCCCCATCACCGCCGCCATGCCCGGAAGGATTCGGCGCAGGGGAAACCGGGTGGCGCCGAGACAACCGAGCAGCATGGTGACGATGCCGAACTGCGTCATGGTGGTGACGCCGGGAATGGTAACCATGTACACGTCTTTCATCAGATCCGCGGCGCCTTTGGAACCCGAGAGAATCGCCAACACCAAATCAAGGCGAGCCCCGCGGGCGATGGCGGAAGCCCACCAAGCCGCATAGGCGGCACAACAAAGGATGGCTGTGACATCGAACACGCGCAAAAGGAGGTCCCATTGCACGGCGTCACGCCAATCGCGATCGGGGAAGACGGCGGACCGTGACGCAACGAGGCGGGCAAATCCGCAGGCAATGCAGAACGAGAATACGCAGGCGAGATAGCAGGTTAGGTACCAGCCGTCGAAGTATTTCGGCGCGCCCCATTGCTGCGCGAAGATCGCGGGCGGCAGGAGGTAAGTCACCAAGGCAACCGGAACCGCTATGACCGGCAGGGTGAGTGCCGGATCGCTCCACCAGAGCGCTGGGCGATGAGTCCTCATGGATCAGAATTGGCGCAGGGCCGCGACGCCAAAAACGGCGAGACTTCCCCACCGGACGAATCGGTCGATGCGTCCGAGTGTGCTTTGCGGCACGATGAGCATGTCGCCCGCGGAGAGATTCACGTCCTCCACCATGCCCCCGGCCTTCATGATGCGCTTCAAATCGAGCACCTTCACTTGCGCCCATTGGTCATCCACGCGGCGGACGAGAGCGACCGAGGAGTGTTTCGCATTCTCGCGGAATCCTCCCGCGAGCGCGATGGCTTGGGTGACGGTGAGAGATCCACGGAGATCGTACATGCCGGGTTTGACGACTTCGCCGGCCACCGTGAAATGGGGCTTCACGAATTCGCGCAGAACCAGGTTGACCTCTGGATCGAGGAGCCGGCGCGCGGCGCCTTCGCGGACGGCGGCGGTGGCTTCGGGGACTGTCAAACCGCCGATGCGGACTTCACCCGCAACTTCGAGCGCGATAAAACCGTCGGGCTGTACGGTTGCGGTTTGGTTGAATTCCGGCGTGTAGCGAAACTTCACCTCCACGACGTCGCCGCTCTGAATGCTGTAGCGAGCGTCGCGGGAACCGAAGCCCGCGGGGGTGTCCTGCGCGGAGAGAAGACCAATGGAGCAGTACGTGATCGCGAGGATAGTCCGGATGTTCATAAGTACTTGTGAATCGCCTCCGGGATGGGATAGGTGCGGTCCCGGAGGAGGAAACCGGCCGGCTCGCAGCCTGCCCCACGCAGCAACCGCATGGATCGAGCCACATCGGTCCGGCGGCATTGGTCGGCAGTGGCGACCAGGAAGACTCCCTGGGCATGACGAAATCCGGCGGCCAAAGGCGCGGCGCCGTCCACCGGGCGGGATTCGACCAGAACGTACGAAAAGCCCTCAGAGGGAATACCGAGCCAAACCCAGTCGAGACGCAAACCATTGCTCTCGGCGACTGCATCGGGACGGAGAGCGACGGCCACGCCGGCGGAGTCTTCAAGGACAGGCAACTCGGCCACCCAAGGCGGGCCATCGGGTTCAGCGGCGGTGGCGGGCACCAAGAGCACGGGGCTGCGTGTGGAGGCAGCCAATTCCGATGCGATGAGGCGGCTGACTCCGGAAATGTCGTCGCCGGGGGTGACTCCGGCGATGCAAAAAGTGGCACCACTGCCGTGTGCGGTAGCCAAGCTGCGCATCCGCTCGACGATCGGGTTGAGGTAGTAGTAGGGCTGGGCGGGGCGATCACGCGTGATTTTCGCCACGGTTCCAAGCACCGGAACACCGCTGAATTTCTCAAGCTCCCGCGGCAGGGCAAAGGTCGGGCTGAAATATCCGGACCCGACCAAACCGAACAAGATGCCGCCATTGATGAGCACGAACAGGGCAGCGAGGGATGCCGGGACTCTGGACCTGGGCCGAGTGGGAAACAAAGGGGGCTCGGCAACGACGACATTGGCGATTTTGTGCTGATCGAGCAGGCCATCGACCCGGAGCATGTCGCGTTTTTTGGCGTAGATGCTGTAGTTTTGTTCGGCTTCGGTGAGGCGGCGCACGAGGTCCGCTTCGCGCGGGCCCGCCAGAGCAAGCCGTTTGAGCGCCGCGCGATTGTCTCTGTTTTGACGGGCTAGAGTTTCCGCGCGCGCCGCAGCGCCGCGGAGCGCTTGTTCGGTGCGAGTGAGTTCGATCTCCGCCTGCTGGCGCAGAGGATTGACGTCGCTGGTTTGCTCGGCTGAACTCTGGCTGGACACGTTGTCGAGAGCGGTGCGAGTTTGCGCGATCTGCTTGTCAATCTGCAACACCATCCGATCATCGGGACGGAACTTGGCGAGCAGTTCGGTGCGCCGATTGGCGAGCTCGACGAGCAGAGTATTCAGCCTTTCCACGCTGTATTGATTGGGCAGGTTGCGCAGCGTGGTCCCAATACGGGGAGGCGCGGCCTCGATTTGGGCGCGCAGTACGGCTGCCCGTTTCTCCAATTCCGCACGCAGGGCCTCGGCCTCGCTCTCGGCCTTGACGGAATCCGCCAGAGTACGGATGCTCAGATCTTTCTGCTCACGGAGGGCTACGATTTCCGTGTCGGCCTGGAAGGCCGCGAACTCACGCTGAACATTTTGGAGCTTTGCCTTAAACTGATCCGCCTGACTGGCAAAGAAATCGTAACTTTCTTTGCCACCACGCAGCATCAAGTGACGATTGAGATACTCTTCCGTTAACACTTGCACCACGCGCAGGGCGCGCGCGGGATCGGTGTCGGAGTATTGCACATCAATGAGATTCGAACGTAGGACGGGACCTATCTTCAGCCGTTTGTCCAGTTCCTCGATACGAAGCTGAATCGCTTGCTCAGAGTTGTCACCGGGCTTATCGGGACTGAACGCACGCAGTGCCACGACGCGCAGAACCGGTTGAGCCTGCAGGAGTTGTATTTCGGTGGCGATCTGAGCGGCTGCTTCGGAATCGGACATCTGCGCGGACACGTCGGCGGTGGTGTCCTGGGCGGCGGCGACGACTGCGGTGCGGCTTTTTTTCAAGAGAAAACGCACTCGGGCGTCGAAGACCCGAGGGGCCAGCGCCAAGTAGGCGCCAAACGCTAGAACGACTCCGGAGAACAAAATCGCGGCGATTCGCCAACGGCGAAAAAGTATGTTGAGTAAGTCCTCAGCAGCGTGCATCGTGTAAGTGGTACGTCCTGGGAACGCATCAGCATTGAGTTGCAACTAGAGCGGGCGTGGCTATGTCAGTGTTTGGGCTCTGACTGTACTTCTTCAGAATAAGTCAGGAAGGTCAGGGAAGGAAAGGACCAATTTTAGCGTAAGTCTACCGGTAGGCCTAGTACTAATCGTGCAAACGCTGACAGCCGTACCGCAACGAAAGTGCGGAATTCGAGTTCATAGGGGGGAGATCATCAGGATTGCTCTCGAGTTCTGAGCTATGATGGAATGGGTTGTTTTGGGGCCTGGAGTGGCGCCAAGCGAAGGTCATATATTCTCCAATGGAAAAGGCGGCAGGGCGTACGCAGTTCCTTGCGTATTTTGCGAGGGTCTCCGAAAACCAGGAACTGCGTCAAGCGGTGTGGTTTTACGCGGCGCACATCTCGAGCTACATCCTGCCTCTGCTCACGTTCACGTATCTGGCGCGAGTGATGGGACCAGCCGACTGGGGGAGGCTGTCGGTATTCCATTCACTGGGGTTGTATGGATCTCAAATTGTAGAGTACGGGTTCGGCTTCACAGCCGCGCGCGACGTAGCGCGGGAACGGGACGACCCAGAAGGACGCGCTTCCACGCTCGCCGAGGTGCATGCGGCGAAAATCCTGTTGAGTTGTGTGGTGATCGGAGGAGCGGCGTTGCTATATCCGTTCCTGCCGCCGATCATGCGCAGCCCGTTGTTGTATCCGTTGGCAGTCGCCTACGCATTGGCGCAAGGCTCGTCCATGGTCTGGTATTTCCAAGGCACGGGGAGACTGGGCGAACTGGCCAAGGTGGACGCGGTATCGAGATCGGTGGCGGCGATCGTCACAGTGCTTGCGGTTCGCAGTCCGGAGGATGGCTGGTGGATGATCGCGCTAAACGCGGTGGCGTGTTTCGCGACCACTGGAGTAGGACTGTTGATGATAGGGCGCGATACGACGATCGGGATAGCGGGCGTCAGGTCGGCGGTGGAAACGTTGCGCACCGCATTTCCCCTGTTCGTGTTTCGAGGAGCGGCCAGTCTGTACGGGGCAGCGAACGGCTTCATTCTCGGATTTTTCGCGGTTCCGGCAAGCGTGGGGTATTACTCGGGCGCTGAGCGCGCGTATAAAGGCTTCACTGCGCTGCTGCATCCGCTGATGCAGTTGATGTACGCGCGGGTGAACCACTCGGTGGGGCGAAAGCAGGGTTTCGACGATGTGTCGTGGCAAACGGCGCGGATGTCGGGCGCGATGATGGTGGCGGCGGGCGGCTTGCTCGGGTTGACCTGCCTGGTGACGGCGCCACTCGCGGTATCGATCCTGCTGGGGCCTGGCTACGAGCCGGCGGTGCGAGTGCTGCGCGTGTTCGGATTGGTACTGGTAGTGGAATCCATCAGCATCGCCCTGGGAATCCAGTGGATGCTGCCGCTGGGGATGGATAAACCGTTCACGGTAATCAGCGTAGCCGCGGGCCTGACGAACGTCGTGCTCGCGTACTGGCTTGCGCCAACCCACGGCGAGACGGGAATGGTGCTGGCAGTACTAGCCAGTCATTTCACCGCAGCCGCGGGGTGCTTTGTGTATTTAAGGTTGCGCGGACTGGACCCGTTCCGGCAGACTGGGGAAAGGAGATGAGGGTTTCAGTCATAGTATCCAGTTACAACTACGACCGGTATGTCGAGGAGTCGATCGAGAGCGCGCTCAACCAGACCTACCCGGATGTGGAAGTTGTCATTGTGGATGATGGCAGCACCGACAACTCCCCGGAGATCATACGGCGCTACGAGGGCCGCGCCAAGTTGCTGTTCAAGCCGAATGGAGGGCAAGCCTCGGCGTTCAATTTCGCATACCGCGAGTGCACGGGAGATCTGATACTTTTTCTCGATTGCGACGATGCGCTTAGGGCCGACTGCGTGGAGAAGTGCGTGGCCGCCTGGAGGCCGGGGTGTTCGAAAGTTCATTTCCCGCTTGAAGTAATCACGGACGACGGAACCCGCACTGGCGCTTTGGTTCCGCGCGCCCATCTTCCACAGGGGAATTTCCGCCAGCAGTTGCTCGAGGAAGGGATGTACGTTGCACCGCCGAACACCGGGAACATCTTCTCGCGCGAACTCCTGGACCGCATCCTGCCGATGCCGGAGAACGAGTTCGCGTATGCGCCGGATTCCTACCTGATATTCCTCGCGCCACTGCACGGGTCAGTCGGCGCGGTGCAGGAGCCGTTGGGATTGTACCGCCGTCACGTCCGCAGCGTGACGAACATCACGCTGGCGGAACGGAAAGAAGTGGGCGCCAAGCTCAAGTCCATGGCCCGGTCATTCAAGGAATTGCGGGAGTTGCTCGAAGAACACAGCTTGGCATTGGGGCTAGACTTGAGCCCACGGGCTGTGTCGGGCCACTGGCTGTGCCTAAAGGTGCGTCTGGCGATGTCGCGAGTGGCTCCGGAACTGGATCCGTTCGGCTCTCCCGGCACGGCGAAGCTGCTATGGCCTATGCTTGGATCGGTTTGGCAAACCTCAGAGCTCGGATTTCTGGACCGGTGCTGGTTGAGCACATGGGCGCTGCTGGTGGCGTTGCTTCCCGTGGCAGCCGCCATTGTATTAATTAAATTTGCTTTTGCTCCGGGAGAGCGCGCGACGCTGATCCGGAAGACCCTTGGCCTGTCGGAACCGCGAAAAGCGTCGCCAGCGGCGAGCGGAACAACCGCCCGTTAGAGCAGCCGGAGGCCTACCGCTTCAGGCCGCAACTATAATGGTGGTGGCGCTCGGAACCCGGAAGGATGCGCCCCCCATCTCGATCATGATCTTCAAAAAGAATTGGCCTCGATTTCAAACCTTGTGCGCCGCGGGCGTACTGAGCTTAACGGCGATCGTGTGGACCGCGAGTTTCCTCACTGCACAAACGGCGGGTGACCCCGAAACTTCGCTCGAGGCTTCCTTCGAGGCTCAGGTGAAGCCGTTCTTCCAGCAGAATTGCATTCGATGTCACAACACCGATGTTGCGATGTCAGGTGTCCGCCTCGATCAGCTCGATGCGAGCCTTGACGACCGCCACATCCGGTTCTGGGAAGCAGCCCGAAAACGAATCGGCGAAGGATCGATGCCGCCGAAGGGCATGAAGCAACCGACGGCGGAAGACAGAGAAAAGATGGTGAGTTGGATCACGAGCGCGCTGGAGACGGCACGCACGCGGACATCGCCCAAAAACGGCTTGGTGCGGCGGTTGACGGTTGCGCAGTACCGGAACACGCTCCGCGAACTCCTGCTTCTCGAAGACGACGTGAGCGAGGCACTGCCGCCGGACGCCATCTCGCGCGACGGTTTCGTAAACAACACCGACACGCTGCAGTTATCGCCTCTTCAACTGGAGTCCTACTTCGATATCGCGGGAGAGGCCCTGAAGCGATCGATCGTGGACCCGTCCGCGAAGCCGCGGATCCAGCATTTTCGAATGGATCTGGGAGCAGGAGTGAACCCGAATCCGTTCCCGGAGGAACTAATCCTCGGAGCCGGGAGCGCGCTTCTCGAGAACGCCGACATTCTGGTTACAGAACCGCAACTCACCAAACCCTTCTCCTTCGAACCGATCCGGATGCGCACCAAGTATCGATTCATCGAAGGCTACAAGGGAAACGCCACCGTGCGTGGATGGAGGGAATACGACAGCATCTATCACGCCGTGTTCGCCGACATGCGCGGCAAGGGTGGATATCCGAAAGGCGACGCGTACGGCTTGGTGCCGGAGGGTCTGCTGCTGCGTCCGGCGATCCCCAACGATGGGTTTTTCGGCGTCGACGGCACCTACGGACCCAGTGCGAACTTCAAGATCTCGCTGCGCGAACTCCCCGACCATGGGCGGTTTCGAGTTACGGTGACAGCGGCGAAATACAACGATGGACTTCTGCTGTACGACGGCGCGCCACCGAAGGACGGGAAGACGGCAGGCAGTGTCGCGTGGAACGATCCGGGCACGTCGCAAACGTTGACGGTGCCCAAGGCCGGATTGTATCAAGTGGATGTTCATGCGGCGGCCGAATACGTAACGCCTGTTCCAGACTCGTCACGGCTCAGCGACGGGCTTGCCGCCTCATGGCCCATGGACGGCGAACTGGCGGGCGCGGAGGCGCCAACCGGCGGCAGCGCCGCGCAGGAGCGATTCGTGGAATCCCCGTTCGGCAAGGCGCTTTCCCTGGTCCGCGAAGCTGGGGGCCCTGCCGTAATCACACGGACCGAGGCGATGAATGTGGGCGAGGGCGACTTCACCGTCGCGGCGTGGATCCATCCCCGTTTGCCGCGGCGCGGCGGCATCGTGAGCCTGGGCCAAGCGGGTGGTGTGCAGGGCTGGTACCTCGAAGTGCCCGGCAACAAGGGCGTTCTGCAGATCCAAACGACGGGGGCCGACAATCAGTCCAACGGCGGAGTGGTGTCGCCACCCGGAGTGATCCGGGGCAATGCGTGGCAGCATGTAGCGGCAGTGGTGCGGCGGGGCAAGAACGAAACGTGGCTCTACGTGAACGGCTATCCGGTGGCGAGGGGCACGGTGGGGCCGGCCAACCTGGACAACCCGAAAATGAATCTGCATCTGGGCAATGTACCGGAGGGACAGGCGTTTCGCGGTGAGATCGACGAGGTCCGGCTGTATCGCCGCGCGCTCGGCGAGGCGGAAGTGCAGGCGCTGGTGGAACCGGGACGTCAATTCGTCAGACCGCCACCCGAGCAGAAGCAGGAGGTGACACTCACCCTGGGCAAGAGGCAGTTCTCCGGCACGTTGGAGCAGCCCGCGTTCCTGGCGGTAAGACTCGAGGCCGGTCCGCTCCGGGTTCGCGCCGAACACAAAGGCTTCCGGAAACTCGAACGAATCGTGATCACTCCGCTCGGCGCCGCCGAGGAAGCGGGACGCCGTTTTCTGGCGTTCGAGAAACGATCGCCACGCGTTGGCGTCCACTTGGGCCTTCGCCGTGATTGCGGCAGTTCGCTCGCTCCGGTGGGCGAGCCACAAACGGTGACCGGCACCAGTGCGTCACAGTTCGTATTCGAGGGAGCCATTCGAAATTTTCCGAGCCCCGACGTGGAAAAGGACAACGTCAATTATCTGGCGGGGATTCGCGAAATCGGCGTCCACAGCGAATACACCGACGGCCGCGACATGCCTCGCCTGCTGATCCGTTCGGTGGCATTCGAAGGTCCGTTCTATGAAACGTGGCCGCCGGCATCGCACAGGAGCATCTTTGTGGATTTCAATCGCAAGGACGACCAGCCGGCCTATGCGACCGAGATCATCCGGCGCTTTGCCACTCGCGCCTACCGGCGTCCAGTCACCCCTGCCGAGCAAGCCGCGGCAATGGCGGTGTACACGAAGTCGCGGGAAGCGGGACGAAGCTTTCCGGAAGGCATCCAGGACGCTCTCCAGGTGGTGTTGACCTCGCCGCAGTTCCTGTTCTTGATCGAGCAGAGCAGCACTCCGGCGCCGGAGCCGCTCAACGGCTATGAGCTGGCGTCCAAGCTCTCGTACTTTTTGTGGAATGGGCCGCCGGACCGGACTACGCTCAGGTTGGCGGGGGCCGGCACTTTGTCCAAGCAGTTGAACGCCGAGGTGGAGCGGATGATTCAGGATCCGCGCTTTTCGCGATTCACGCGCGAGTTCGCATCGCAGTGGTTGAGTCTCGAGAAGTTCAGCGTGCTCGAGCCGGACCGCAAGCGCTATCCTCAACTCACGCGCGACACCAGCGCGCAACTGGCGCGAGAACCGGTGCAGTTTGTCGAGCACCTGATCCGGAACAATCTGCCGGTGCGCAATCTGATTCAGTCCGATTTCGTGGTGGCCAACGAGGTGGTTGCCAACTACTACGGTCTGGGCGATAAGACCGAGAGCGGCTTCCAGTTCGTGGCGATCCCGCACGGAAGGCCAGAGTTGGGCGGCGTGCTGACGCAGGCGGCGATCATGGCCGGGCTGTCGGACGGCCGCGAATCGAACCCTGTGAAGCGCGGTGCGTGGCTGGCGCGCAAGATCATCGCCGAACCACCGGCCGATCCGCCGCCGAACGTTCCGGCGCTGAAGGAAGACCCAACGCAGAAGCTGACGCTGCGGCAGCGCATCGAGCGTCATCGCAATCAACCCGGGTGCCAGCAGTGCCACTCGATGATTGACCCGTGGGGAGTGCCGTTCGAGGAATTCGACGCGGGCGGGCGGCTGAAGAAGGAACCTGTGGATGCGCAATCGCAGTTGCCGGACAAGACCAATGTCGGAGGCGTGAACGACTTGAAACGGTACCTGGCGGAGGACCGTTTGGATCAGGTTGCGTTCAGCGTCCTTCGCCACATGGCGACCTACGCCACCGGCCGCACCTTGAAATACAACGAAGTGAGCCAGCTGAAGCAAGATGGACTAAAGCTGAAAGCCAGCGGCTACCGAATGAAGGACATGATCGAGTTCGTGGTGAACAGCAAGATGTTCCTCGAAAAATAGTAAGATGTTAGGCAGCAGTTGGAGACACCGATGAGCACTTCCCTAAAGATCGATCGACGCGCTTTCCTGACAGGCTTGGGCGGAATTGGGTTGGCGTTGCCGGCTCTTGACGCCATGGGCGCCGAAGTCACCGGACAACTGCCGCGCCGGTTCTGCGCGCTCTACACCGCGAACGGAATGTCGCTGCCGGCGGCCGACAACGGGCTCGATGAGTGGAGTTGGTTCCCGCGAGCCGAGAAGAACGGCGAGTTCGTTTTCGGCAAGTCCACTGAGCCGTTCAGCCCCTTTCGCAAGCAGCTCAGTTTCATGGGCGGTCTCCACCACCCGAGCGGTCTGAAAGCAGACCCGCATCTCTGCTCGGACATGTGGCTCACCGGGGCTCCGCTCCACAACCCGAAGCCGGGGACCTTCAACACGGCCGGCTTGGATCAGGTGGTGGCGCATCACACCAAACAGCATTGCCGCCAGGCGTCGCTGGTGCTTTCCATCGATGCGGGCACGGGCTTTCTCTCGCGGACCGGCACGATTTCCTACAACCTGGAAGGAAGGCCGGTGCCGGCGGACAACAACCCTCGCCGGGTGTTCGACCGCTTGTTCCGGGCCGACCGCTCTTCGCTCGAAACGCAGCGGGCAAACCTCCAGCGACGCATCAAGCTGGTGGACGCCGTTGTGGAGAGCGCGAAGTCGTTCGACCGTCAACTGGGCAAATCAGACCGGGAGCGCATGGATCAGTACCTCACTTCGTTGAACGAAGTAGAGTCGCGTCTGATCGCGTCCGAGCGCTGGATCGACATTCCGGTAAAAAAGCAGGACTACTCGCACTTGAATCTCGACGCGAGCCCAGAAGGCGAACCCGCCGAATACTATCGGAACATGTTCGACCTGATCGCGCTGGCCTTCGACGCCGACATAACGCGTTCGGTGGCGTTCATGTTGAATCGCGAAGACGGCATGGGTATCAGCGACACGTTCCCCCTGAAACTGGGCCTCTCCAAGACGCACCACAACCTCTCCCACGCCACCGACAAGGAAGGGCAGCTGCAGTTTGCCAAGTACGACCTGTTTCTGGCCAAACAGGTGTCTCAATTCCTGAATCGTCTGTGCAGCTATCAGGATCGGGCGGGAAGCGTCCTCGACAACACAATCGTCCTGTTCGGAAGCGGCGCCAGCACCACGCACAATAACCACAACCTGCCCACCATGATCGCCGGCGGCGCCAACATGGGATTGAAGCACGGTGTGTACTGGCGCGATGGCGAGACTCGGATGTCGAACGTCTATCTGAGCATTCTGCGATCACTCGGTATCGAGCAGGAAGCGTTCTCCGACAGCACGGGTACGCTCAGCGGATCGATCTTTAGCCGCGTCTAGCCACGCCGCGGTGAGCCAGCCTACCCGCGCAGAACGACTCCGTCGCGAATGAAGCGCCAAGTGAGGCCTGTACTGATCCAGGCGGCGAGCCCGATGATCAGCAGCGGCATGGTCAGCACGGCGAACACGACCAGCGAGAAAGCAGCGGCGTTTGCCCGGGAAACTCCATAGAGGGACAAGCCCAGTACCGTTGCGAATTGGTGAATCCCGGCGTTGGCAGGCGGGCCAGGGATCATCGTGCCGATGCGTACGATCACCATCACGACAAAGGCGGCCGCCATCCCGAGCGGCAGATGCGAGGCTCGCATTACCGACCAGAAGGCGAGGCCCTGGGCGACCAGGAAACACGCGGAGACGGCACAGGCACGCCAGTCCCGCAGGCCCGTTGCGAGTTTCAGCAGGAACGGGAGAAAAAAGGCACTGGACCGCATCCGGCAAAGGGCAAAAACCATAGCGATCAGTGCGAAGACCGCCGCAGCGAGGGTCCACACGGTTCTCGCGACGCTGGCTGGAACAGGCACGGCGACAATCGCGGCCAGAAGGGCGATTGTGAGCCAAAGGCCGTCGAACAAGCGCTCGGTCAGCATCGCCGGAGCGACGGCCCAAACGCCGACACGCAAGTCCCTGGCCGCCAGCCACGCGCGCGCGACCTCTCCCGGACGCAGCGGCACCACCTCGTTGACGAAGAGGCCGGCATAGATCGCACGCGTCGTGCGCCAGAGCATCCCCGGCCAGCCGCCCGGGCGGAGGCTCGAAAGCAGAAGCGACCACCGGAATCCCTGAGCCACATAACTGGCCACGTCAAACGCGACCGCCGCGGCAAGCCAACGAGGCTCGAGGTGGCGGAGGCCGGACCAGAACGATGGCCAGTCCAGTCCGCTTAGCGCATATCGGAGCCCCAAACCGGCCGCAACGAGAGAAACCAGCGCAATCCCGGCACGGGGGACCAGGCCGGCATGGGGGCTGAGACGCGTGGGCGGCTGTTCCGAAACGGCGGATGGGCCCAGTGTCATTTGCCGGTAATCCATCGGAGCCCTTCTTGGATCGACCGAAACATCTCATCGCGATGCCCGTCGTATCGATGATTCGCGCCATCGATGACGCACAATCGCTTCGGCATCGCGGAGGCCTCGAACATGCCCCGAGCCGCCGCCGTGCTGGTGTATTCGTCATTCGTGCCGTGGATCATCCAGAGCTGCAGCGGCGCCACCGACGCCAGCAGGGGCCTCACAGGAAATGAGGGCTGATCGGGCTGCCGGTGCGCGAGTGTGGCCAACGTGGCTTTCCAGTCCCAGCCGAGAACCGCGGATTCCGGCAAGCCGATGGTGATCACACCGAAGATGGGTCCGCCAAGGCCGGCGCTCGAGGCCGCGGCCACGGCCATCCCCGCGCCTTGAGACCAGCCCACAAGAATCACCGGCCTTTTCGAGATTTGGCGGACGCCGGCCGCGACGTTCCTTATGTCGGCAGTCATCTGTTCCCGAGTCAGCGCCGTTTCATTTTGGGAGAACATCTCGAGATAGGTCTTCGTTTCGAACCCAAACACCTCGTAGCCCCAGTCCGCAATTCCACGGGCGGTGAGGACGGCGGCCCCACGCCATCCACCGTCGCCTGGCAGAAGAAGCACCCCGGCCGGCATAGGATTGCCCCGCGGCGCAATGCGCACCAACCGCTGCGGCTTGTCCCGTATCACCAGCGAGACCGAACCATCGGGCGCTGCCGGCAACAGGGGCGCGATCACCAGCATCAGAGCCGCCCACCTCACGCAGCCTCCTTCCAATCGCCAGCCATCTCCGTGATGCGCCGCAGCGCCAAACCGAAGCGAGGCAGGTCCAGGGGGGATTGATAGACCGCGTAGCGCGGGGACCACACGTCGGCGTACTTGGCCTTGAAGCGGCGAAGGCTGTCGGCCCGAAACAGAAACGGCATTTTCCGGATGACCCAATGGACGATCCGCTCGTCGGCGCCGATAGGATTGGGGTCGTCTTGCACTGAGAGCGGAGCCATTCCCAGACTGAAGGTTTCGAAGCCACGGGCGGCGAGATCGAGAAACACCTTGGCGAAGAGGAAGTCCATCAGGCCGTTAACGCCGCTGCGCCGCCGCCGCATGAGGTCCACCGTCGCCAACCGGGCATCGTAGGATGGCACGAGGTTCAGGAAGGCTACGGCTAACCCGGCGGGGTCAAAGACGACGTAAACCGGAGTGGATCGCACGTAGTCAACTTCGAACCGGCCGAGGGTGAATCGGCGCTCGCGATGACCGGGAATCTCGAGCCAACCATCGGAAATGCTGCGCAGTTGGGCAAGAAGCAGATCCGTCAAAGGAGGGTCGATCCGCTCCACCCGATATCCCAACCGATCGAGCCGATTGACCGTGTTGCGGAATTCCTTTCTGGCACTTCCGGAGAGGGAAAACTTCGTCAGGTCCACGATTGCGTCGCCGCCCACCTTGAATCGGCGAAAACCGAGCGCCTCGTATATTCGAAGGGATTCGGGTCCAACCTGATGGAAACCAACGCGCCACCCGCGTCGACGGCAGTAGGCGACGAACTCCTCAATCGTCAGCTTCCGGTCATCGTCGGGTCCCACGGGATCTCCGAGTACGATCGCATAACTCCCCGACACGCGATAGCCGAGAAAGGATCTGCGGGTGGACGAGAAGAAGCAGGTCTTATCCGGCCAGTGCTTGAAGTAGTCCTGACCGGAACGGCCATACTGGGTGGCGATGCTTTCCGCGCGTGACGACTCGGACCGGTTGAAGTGGAACCGATATGCCACAGGGCGGAACAAGACCATGGCGCTGTAGAAGAAGGCAGCGGCTGCGATCCAGAACAGGGAATCGAGGAACCACGCGGCGTAGGCGGTGTGCGGAGCCAATCCAGGATCGCCCCAGAACAGCATCAGGCGAAGTGTTTGAACCGACGCGTCCCACCAGTTGAAGTTGTAGTGGAAATCGTTGGGCTCGAGAAACCAGAAACCGACGGCGCCATAGGCACCCGCGACGAGAAAGGCGAGGAAGGCTCGCGCGGCCGCTGTGCCGAGCCTGGGCCGGTCCGAACCTAGCCTGAAATGGCGGCGGGCGAACCACAACAGTGCCGCGATCGCCGCTGAGCAGACGGCTTCTCCGAGATCCCAGCCCCTGGTGAGATGGAAGAGCACAGAGGCCGACGCGAGCGAGAGCGACAACTGCCACGCCCGGCGTTTGCCGGTCCACAGATGAAGGGCCGCCAGGACCAGGGCGAAACCGGCCAGGAGGGTGAGCGTACGTGATACGCCGGCAAAGTCCAAGGGGAATAGGCGGCGCAGCCATTCCGGTTCATGAACCGGGACAACACCGCCCATCAGTGACACAAGATTGAGTGCGCCGCTTCCCGCCACCAGCACGGCGACGGCTCTGGCGGCGAGCCTGGTCCAGCCCGTGCGGTCCCGATGAGACGGCCTGTTCGCGGCAGTCTCACCTTCCGGCGGCAGGTAAAGGTAGGGGCGCATGACGGCCAGCCCGCTACTGTTTCTGCGGTTCGGCGGTTCCGGTCTTGGCCGAGCCAGACTGAGCGTGCTTTTTACCGCGATGATGCTTTGCGGCCTGTTGGGTCTCCGGATGCTTGGCCGATGTGGGAGTTTTGGGGGCCGCCGAGGCCAGCGATCCCAGGGCCAATACGATGGCTGCAATCAATAGTCTGCTCATATGGTTTCTCCTTACCGCGGAGGACCGCTGTGCATTGGTTTCGGTCCTCGCAGTTCCAGATTCAGGCATTGGCGTTTCCAGGCCCATCGCCCCGTGAGGGGAGGAAAGAGGATCCTCAGAGGTGAATGTCGTGTCAGTCCAGGCGTTATGCGAGGAGCATCACGGCAAATTGTGCGCCGGAGCCGCGAGCGGCAGCACCAGCAGGTGGCGATCGTGGGCCAAGGCAAAACCGGATCGCCTGTACACGGCCTGAACAGACCGTTGTCCGGCGCAACCTCCACGGTCAGCGCCCGGATACCGGTCTGTTCGCAATAGCGCTTGACCTCCGACATGGCCGAGCTCGCCAGCCCAAGATTGCGCCACGCCGGGCGGACAAACAAATCATCCAGGCATCCGACGATTCCGCCGAATTCCATCGCATACCGCATCGTGAGCACGACATGTCCTACATCGTGTTGTTCGGATTGAATGATCCAGACGCACCCCAGCCGGCTATCTGCGAGAAGCTCAGAAAAGGCGGCGACGGCGCGAGGCCGATCGAGTGCATAGCCGGATTCGGAATAGAAATCCGTCATCAGATCCACCAATAGCGGGATGTCGCCTGAGCGGGCTCGCCTCATGTTCCATTATCGGCGTTTCGTGCGGCAGCCCCCCTCTCAACGGGATCGTTTTACTGGCCCCACGACGGGGCTGTAAATCGGGAGCCCGACCTGCGATCCTTAGTGTGAGAATTCCGTGCCATGACTAACGGTCAAGGGTCTGTCTCCAATTCGCCGCTCAAACTTGTGGTGAATCCGCCGATGTCGCGGGAGCGCGTGCTGTGGGTGGCGATCGCCGGCTTCGTCCTGGTAGTCGGGCTGGTGTTACTCGCTGCGTGGTTGGGCTATCGCGGATCAGACCGGATTCAGGACGCCGCGCACACCCTACTGCAGGAACACCTGATCCAGACCGAACGCGGCGCGCAAGTAGAGGCGTTGATCGTAGGGCAGACACAGAAGCTACTCGACGAGCTTACCTGGGTGCTGGCTCTGTGCTTTCTTCTGGCCGCCAGCACAGCCGGTCTGGCAATCTGGATCATGCAGCGAGCGTTCGCCAAGCTGGAGTGGCAGGCAAACGAACTTGCGCACGTGTCCTGGCACATGATCGATGGGCACGAAAAAATGGCGCGGCGATTCTCCCACGAAATGCACGACGAGTTAGGCCAATCCCTGAGCGGGCTACGGCGGATGCTCGGAGGAGTCGCCGCCACGGGGTTCGACGCGATCCGCCCTGAGTGTATCGCCGTGGTGGACGAAGTTCTGCAGAATGTCCGTAAGCTCTCACAAGTGCTGAGGCCGGTGATACTGGACGATTTCGGTCTGGACTCGGCGCTGCGGTGGCTTTGCGAGCGATTCACGCGCCGCACCGGTGTGATGGTCGAATACACATCCAACTTCAGCGGGCGTCTATCGGAAGCCGAAGAGACCCACCTGTTTCGCATCGCGCAGGAGGCTCTCACAAATATCGCTCGGCACGCCGAGGCCACCCATGCAACGGTCGCTCTGGACGTAAGCGGCCGAACCGTCCGGCTCGATATTACCGACAACGGCAGAGGCCTCGCCCCGGACGCCGGAGAAAAGGGCCCAAGCCTCGGAATGGTGGGAATGCGGGCGCGCGCCCGTCAACTCAACGGGGAATTGGTGGTGGAGAATCGGAAGGAGGGCGGGCTTCGGCTTCGTGTGGAAGTCCCGCTCCGTGAAGCGGAGTCTCATGCAGACAAAGAAAATCCGAGTTTTGTTGGCTGACGATCACACGATCGTGCGCAAAGGCGTGCGAATGTTGATTGACTCCCAGGCCGACATGGAAGTGACCGGAGAAGCCAAAAACGGCAGGGAAGCAATCGAGGAAACGCGGCGGCTTAAGCCGGACCTGGTGATCATGGATGTGTCCATGCCGGAGCTCAACGGCATCGAGAGCACGCGCCAGATCTGCGACGAAATGCCCAACATCCGGGTGATCGCCCTCAGCATGCACAAGGATTCCGTGTACGTCCGCGAGATCCTTCGCGCGGGCGCGCGCGGTTATCTGCTCAAAGATTCCGATGATGAAGATCTGCTGAAAGCGGTCCGGTGTGTCTCACGCGGCGAAGCGTTTCTGAGCCCTGGCGTATCCGACGCGGTGCTCACCGACTACCGCAAGCACGTCTCGAATCCTGTGGATCTGCTGACAGGCCGCGAGCGTGAAATCCTGACCTTGATCGCGGAGGGCAAAGCGAACAAGGAGATCGCGAATGCATTGAACCTCAGCGTGTATACGGTTGAGTCTCACCGCGGCAGCGTGATGGAGAAGCTAAACCTGCACAATACCGGGGACATCGTACGGTTCGCCATCCGCAATGGCCTGATCAGTTGAAGATGTGACGGAAGAAGCCCGGAAGGCGATCTCACTGAAACCATGTGGATCGCTTCCGGGCCTTTGCGGCGGGAATTCTTTCTTATTGTTTCTGGGCGTCGGAAGGCTTGGCCGCTTGGTCCTGATTGTGCTTTTTGGCCCGGTGGCGCTTGGCCGTTGTCTTTGCTTCCGTCTTGGCTTCCGCCTTGGCCTCGTCGTGGGTTGTGGGGGCGGCGGGCTTTTTCGGGGCAGCCGAAAGGAGCGACCCCAATGCGAGTGTGAGCACTCCAACCATTAACTTGTTCACGTCGACAATCTCCGTTTCCGCGAGGGATTTTGCTTCCATCGGAAGTCCCCGCAGTTCCATGGTGCGCGATCGAGAACGGGAAGCCCATCGCCTCGCGAGGGGAGAGGAAGCTGACTGGAGAAAGGAGACCCGGCTGTCGGTTCAGATATTGCGATGAATCGCTCTTCGCAGCCGCCAGATGTCGGCGAGATCGCGGCCGTGCGTTCTCCATAGAATCGCGAGCGTTACGCCAGCGCCCAGCAACATCGCGACGAACCACTCGTGGCGTCGCGCATCGTCGACGAGAAGCGTCAGGACGTGGCCGCCCGCATATCCGGCATAGCCGAACGCCAGCGACCAGATCGCGGCGCCGCCCAGGTTCCATGCGAAGAAGCGGCCTGGCGGCATGCCCGTGGCGCCACAGACGACCGGGATCAGGGTGCGAAAACCGACCATGAATCGCGACGCCAGCAGCAGCAAGCCGCCGCGTTCGCGGGACCATGCGATGATCTTCCGCATTCTCGGACTACTCGAGAGGCTTTCACTCGAAGCGGGCGCCTCGAGCCATCGCTCCCCGGCGCGCCGAGCCAACAGGTAGTAAATCTGGCTGGCGGCGAGAGTAGAACATCCCGCTACGGCGAGCACCCAGGAAAGGCGCAAATACCCGCGATGCGCAAGAAAAGCCGCCGCCAGTAGTGTGGCATCGCCCTCCAGGACGGTGCCGGCGGCGACGAACAGATAGCCGTAGCGAAGCAGCTCGTTCTCGATCAAACGCTGTGCCCCGGCTTTTGGTTCCGCAACAGTTCCGCCACATCTTCCATTTTTTCGTGGAGCTGGTTCACTCTCAAACTCAGGCCGCGAATCTCGCTCTCGGATCGGCGGTTGACGTCGAAATCGAGTTCGCCGCGAAGACGATCCTTGGCGTCCTGCCGGTTCTGGCTCATCATGATGACCGGCGCCTGAATCGCGGCAAGCATCGAAAGGAACAGGTTGAGAAGTATAAAGGGATAGGGATCCCATGCGCGGGCGCCCAGGACGACGTTCCAGGTGGTATAAGCGGCAAGCACGGCGCCAAAGATGATGATGAAGCGCCAGGATCCGCCGAACCGGGCGACACTGTCGGCCACGCGATCTCCTAAAGTTGCCCGCTGCTCGATCAGTTCGTTCGGGTTTCGCAGGGAACGGGTTTGAACCAGCCGTTGCGCGGTGTGGAGACGTCTGCCGAGTTCGGCCAACATGTCCATACCGGCGTCCGGTTTCTTCTGCAGCAGGTTGCGAAGATCGTCACGGTCGATCTCGAGGCACAGTGTGTACTCCAGGGCGACGGCGGCGGTCTGGTGGACGGTGCCCTCGAGCAGGGATGCAAATCCGAAGATGCCTCCGGGGCCGGGCTCCTGTAACGTCACTTCCTGCTGATCGTCATCGATCAGAGTGACACGCACCCTGCCCTCGATCAGCACATAACCACGGCCACCGGCCTCTCCGCGGCGAAAAATCGGCTGGTGAGGGTCGAATTGCCGAACCTCGATATGGGTGGACAATACCGCGCGCTCCTCATTGTCCAGCCGCGAGAACAAGGGAACACGTTTCAGAAAATCAGGATCGCAGTGCATCCAGGACCTCCGTCGTCTATTGTCCCAGCCTCACAGCAGCCTGCCGAGCGCCTCCTCGATCCCATCGTCGTTCCAGGACGTTATTTGAACGCCGCGCGCCAACGACCATCTCTCAATATGGTCCAGCTTCCCGCCGGGCTCGAGCATGGTCATAGGGCTGAGCGTCTCCAATTCCAAAGTCGTATCGTTGGCAAACGTCTCAAACGACGCGCCCATGTCCGGATACGGCTTCCCTGGCGATGCGTGGTACTGCTTGAGGAACAACTCCCCGCGCAGCAGATAGGCGCCCCAGGTGTTCTCGTTGAAGAATCCGAGCTTGGTAGGCGCCGGGATCGCCGGATCCTGGCGGAGGATCATGTGCTTCCGGGTGAAGCTCCAACGCTGGTCTGACAAATCGCTGAATGCCCACATCACGAGGGGATGGGTGGGAGCGAGCATCTCGGGATGGGTGCCGCGCGGGGGAAAACCGCTAATGCCGACGCCGCCGGGAGCCATCATGGTGAGCGCCCATGCGGAGACTTCGATCGGCCAGGCGAGCGTGTTCTCGATGCCGTGATTCACGGTCACCGCGGATCCGACGGCCGCCATGCGCACTCGAATCTGTTTCCGCAGACCGGTAGTGGTTTCCACGGGAGCGGTCGCGGTCAGCGTCGTTCCCTGCACCTCGATCTCGACCGGATCGTTATCGGGATAGTAGGTGCGTGGGAACTGCTCGGGCGCGGACCAGAGCCGGTGGCCTCCGCGCGGCCGGAACCCGGACTCCCCCGCCCCGCCCAATTGATCCGGGATTTCGAGAAAAAGATTCTGCCCTCCGCAATAGCCGTAGCGAATGATGCGGGGCCCTACGTCCGCCGTCAGAATCAATTCCACTTCGCCATTGGAGATGCGGCGGCAGTTGGGCCATCCGCCCCAGGACACGGTGTCGATGGTAACGGCCATGTCAGCGTCCCATCCAGCCGCCGTCGACAACGAGGATTTCACCGGTGACGTAGTCCGATGCCGGGGAGGCAAGAAAGACGGTCGCGCCCTTGAAGTCACCGGGCTCGCCCCATCGCCCGGCGGGAATGCGCGCCAGGATGGCCGGGTTGCGTACGGCGTCGTTACGCAAGGCTTCCGTGACATCGGTGGCGATATAACCGGGCGCGATGCCATTGACCTGGACACCGCGCCCGGCCCACTCGTTGGAGAGGGCCTTGACGAGGGATCCGATGGCGCCCTTGCTCGCCGCATATCCGGGCACGGTGATGCCGCCCTGAAAGGTCAGCAAAGAAGCAGTGAAGATGATCTTTCCGGAACCGCGTTCGAGCATTCCGGCTCCGATCTCGCGCGAGAGCACGAACTGCGAGTTGAGGTTGATTTCGATGATACGATCCCAGTACTCGTCGGGATGCTCGGCGGCGGGCTTCCGCAAGATCGTGCCCGCGTTGTTGACCAGAATGTCGATCGGAGGTGCATCACGGCGAATGGCGGCAAGGAAGGCGTAGAGCGCGTTGCGATCGGAGAAATCGCAGGAGTAGCCTCGAAAGCTCCTTCCGAGGGCCTTGACCGCGGTTTCCACGCCACTGCCTTCCGGCTCCAATTGGGCGCTAACGCCAACAATGTCAGCCCCCGCTTCGGCGAGCCCTTCGGCCATCGCGCGGCCGATGCCTCGCCGGCATCCGGTGACCAAGGCTGTCTTTCCATCGAGTTTGAACAGGTCGAGAACGCTCATAGCTAAGGGTGAACTCCGATGGTAACGCAGGTGCGCACTTCGGGCCTATGTTCGCACTTCCGGCCTATTGACACCTGTGCGGGCGGAAGCCCATACTGCTGGAATCGTGCGGTCCCGGAATTTGACGGTGATGCTCTCGTTCGCCCTGTCCGCGGCGGCTTTGTGCGCCCGGTGGGATCAGACGCACCCGACCGATGAACTTCACTCGGCTATCCTCAAACGGTTCGGTGAATTCCAGACGTTCGGAATGAGCCGCATCGTCACGCCGGCGTCACTCGGAGCCCATTTTAACCCCACCATCGGGGCGGTGCGCGATCTCACCCCGGAAACCGAGCAGGAGAAGCGATTGATCGAGTCGCTCGAGGGCGCGGGTTATCAAGTCGTTTTCTATCTTGCCGGGAGACGCATCCTCGACGAGACACCAGAGACGCAGAACTATCGCGCCCTGAAGGGCCCGGCGATTCTCACCGCGGGCACTCCCCGGCCGATGGGACCCTTTACGATCCTGGTTCGACCAACAAGCACCAACGAGAACGCAGCGATCGATTGGAGATCCATATACCCGGTGGTTCGGGCAGGGATGCGCGAACTCGACGCTGGCAAAGCGCCGCCGCCAACGATGCTCGACAGTTGGATGGTTTCGACCAAACCCGTTCGAGCATTCAAACAGGAATGCACTCGGTGTCACCCAGGATCGAGCGCCGGGGATCTGCTGGGAGCCGCGGTGTACGTCTACCGGCGCCGGTAGCGGCTCAACTGGCGCAATCGATCAGGATCTTCATCACCTCACCGCCGCGTTCCATCTGCTCGAAACCCTGTTGGAGCTTGTCGATCGGATAGACGTCGGTAATCAGCTTGTCGAACCGCATCGCGCCGGAAGCGAGCAGTTCGATCGCCTTGTCGAAATCCTCATGCTCATAGACGCGTGCGCCAATCAGCCGCAACTCGCGCCAGAAGAACCGGTGCAGGTTCACCGGCACCGGCTTGGCGTACACGGCGACCAAGACGACACGGCCGCGCGTCCGCAGCAGGTCCGTCATCATCGCGGCTACGGGAGCGGCGCCGGAGACCTCGAACACGATGTCGGCCCCAGCATCGTGGGTACGGTCATTCACAAGCTTCACCAGATCCGTCTCGAGCGGATTCACGACCTCGAGCCCCAGGTCTTCGAGCAGGCGGATGCGGAACGGATTCACCTCGCTCACCAACACGTTGGCGCCGGCGAGTTTGGCCACCATCGCCACCAGCGCGCCGATGGGCCCGCCGCCGAGGACGACCGCGTTTTCGCCCGCCTGCAGGTCTCCCATGCGGACGTCATGGCATGCCACGGCGATCGGTTCGATGAGTGCGGCATGATCCAGTTGCAGCGTAGGCGGAACGCGATGCAGAGTATGCGCGGGAACCGTCCACAGGGCTTGCATGCCGCCCGGCGAATCGATGCCGATGAACTTCAGCTTCTGGCAGATGTGGGTATGGCCGGCGCGGCAGGCGGGACACTGGAGACAGGGATCGAGGGGCATCACTGTGACGCGGTCCCCAGCGGCCCATCCGGTGACGCCGTCGCCGACGGCGTCGATCACGCCTGCGGTCTCATGGCCGATCACCTGCGGGAGGCGAACCCGATGATCCATGTTTCCGTGATAGATGTGCAGATCGGTGCCACAAATGCCGCAGTGTGATACTCGCAGCCGCACCTGGCCGGCATCAGGATCCACAGGGACACACTCACCGGCGCGCACACTTCTTTGTCCTTCGTAGTAGGCAGCTCGCATGTTGACTTACGCTACTTTAGCAGCCTGCCTGACTCCATGGCTTGGGCGGCGATGCGCTGCCCAGTGGTTCCACGCGAGCGTGACGACGCGGAAGATCTCTCTCGAGTCAAAGGGGATGGGAACGACGTCATATCCACCACCGGCGAGCACGTCATTCCAGAGTTCATCGTCGGCGGTGCGCGACATCACGATCACGCGGGGAGAGTCCGACTGGTGGCCTGCGGCGTTGAGGACATCGCGCCAAGTCCCGTCGGGCAGACGGCGCTCGCAAAGGATCACGCCCGCGGCGCCTTCCTTGCGTAACAGGTCCGTGGCCTCCGCCACACTGCGCGCGCAACAGGCTTCCCATCTCGATCCGGCGAGGACCGCCACCAGTCTCTCGAAGTCACCACAACGGTCGGTAACAACGAGTACACGAATCGCGGGGCGCGCCAAAACGCCACCAATGGGTTGCAATTTCATCAAGCACCTCTTTGGTACCAATGCACGTCAAGTGCCAAGGAACTGGTACGCCGCGTGCACCTGGGGAGGCGCGATGCTGAAGCTTGAACGAATCCTTTTTCCGGTGGATTTCACGCCTCACTGCCGGACCTTGGCGCCAATGGTGGCGGCTTGGGCGCGGCGATTCCATTCCCGGGTGACGCTGCTGCATGCCTCGGATCTGCCGGCGGGGGCCTATGCCGATTGGTACTCGTTCCTGAACCTGATGGACGTGAACGCCTACCATGAGCATGCCCGCAAGCAGCTACGCGCATTCCTTCCCGCGGTGTTCAAAGGCGTGGAAGTAGATCGAGTGCTGGTGGACGCGGCCGCGGGACCAGCGATCGTGGAGCATGCGCGCAAAATGCGGCCCAGCCTCATCATGATGCCGACGCGCGGCATGAGCCGGTTTCGATCTTTGCTGCTTGGCTCGGTGACCACCTACGTGCTGCACGACAGCGAGTACCCGGTGTGGACCGAGGCTCATCTCGAAGCTCCTTCTGAGGTTCTTTCCGAAAGCCGGGAAGTCCTGCCAGCGGACTGCCGTTCGATTGTTTGCGGCGTCGACTTCGGGTCCGCTACCGAGCCGGCGCTGCGGATGGCAACCGGACTGGCCCAGGCGTTCGGAGCGCCGGTGCACGTGGTGCATGTCACGGGAGATTCCGAAATGAGCCGCAACGAGGCGGGCGAACGGTTCCAAGAGACTGCCGAAAAGGTCAATCTAGCCAGCAAGTTAGAACTGCTCTCCGGGGACGTCCCCATGGCGTTGGCCACCGCCGTCCAGGCGCATGGCGCCGATCTGCTGGTGATCGGCCGGGGCAAGGTCCAGGGGACCATCGGCCGGCTTCGCAATCAGGCACACTCCATCATCCGGACAAGCCCCTGCCCGGTAGTGAGTGTGTGAAGTGGCATCCCAGATGCACTTGTGCGGATCGTCAACGGTTTGCAGAATGGTTCAACAGCAATACATACGCGGCACGGTGCCAAGGACCCAAGGAGAGGTGTTCGGCCAGAACCCCCAACCCATGGGTTATTTAACGCAACCGGCGCCGATGGAAGGGAGTCCTCAATGATTCGGCTTCGATTCTTGCTTGCAATTCTCGCTTTAGGTGCGCTGGCCGCGCTGGTAAGTGCCCCCGGTCACCTCTGGACACAGAATGACAAAGCCTACTATATGGACGAAAACCAGATTAACTTTATTCGTCCGGGTCTGGTGACGAAGGTAAAGAGCGCCACGGTGGAAGCCGATGGCACGATCCGGGCGGTATTCACGATTGCGGATCCGAGGGGGCTGCCCCTGGATCGTGACGGCATCGTGACGCCTGGGCCTGTGTCGACCAGCTTCATCGCGGCGACGATTCCCGCCAACGGCACGCAGTATGTAGCCTACACGACCCGGACGGTAAACAGCACCAGCGCCAACCGCTCGGCCGTGCAGGCGTCGGCGGACACCGGTGGCCGCTATGAGAAGATCGCGGACGGTGAGTATCGATACACGTTCGGTACGAAGGCGCCGGCCAACGTCGACCGCACGGCGACGCACACCATCGGGGTGTATTCGACGCGGAATCTCTCGGAGTTCGATCTGCCGAACAACACCTCCGACGACGTATTCAATTTCGTGCCGGCGGGCGGCGCGGTCACAAAGACTCGCGACGTGGTGAAGACGGCCAGTTGCAACACGTGTCACGATCCGCTGGCGCTGCACGGAGGCTCCCGGCAAAAGGTTGAATTGTGCGTGATGTGCCACAGCCCGCAAAGCAGCGACCCCGACACCGGCAACACGGTGGACATGGCCGTGATGGTCCACAAGATCCACATGGGTGCGGAACTGCCGAGCGTGCAGGCGGGCGGCAAGTACCAGATCATCGGGTTCAACAACTCGGTGCATGACTACTCGAAAGCGGAGTTCCCGGCCGATCCACGGCGGTGCGAGACCTGCCATGCGAAAGGAACGACCGCGGCCACCACGCCCGCGCAGGTGGATGCCTGGATGAAGCCGAACCGGGCGGCCTGCGGCGCCTGCCATGACAACGTGAACTTCGCTACGGGTGAGAATCACGCGAATCTGCCGCAGGTAAGCGACAACCAGTGCACCAACTGCCACACGCCGGAAGGCGAGCTCGAATTCGACGTTTCCATCCGCGGAGCGCACACCATCGAGCGGTTTTCGAAAACGCTGCCGGGCACGATGTTCGAGTTGGTCCGCGTCGCCGACGGCGCAGCGGGCAAACAGCCCACGGTGGTGTTCAAGGTCACCGACAAACAGGGCAAGCCGATCGTGCCGTCTGAAATGACGCGGCTGGCACTGAATCTGGCAGGCCCCACCATTGACTACAAGTCGGTAGTGTCTGAAGATGCTCGCCAAGCCCAGGGCAGTGCTGACGGCACCTATTCCTGGACGTTCCAGACTCCGATCCCGGCCGATGCGAAGGGAAGCTTCGCGGTCGAGATCGAAGGGTACCGCAACCAGACCCTGCTCGCGGGCACGCAGAAGGAACGCGTGGTCCGCGACGCCGGCGTCAACAAGGTGATGTACTTCCCCGTGGATGGTTCCACGGTTGCGCCGCGCCGCAAGGTTGTGTCGCTTGAAAAGTGCAATTCCTGCCACGCCAGCTTGTCGCTGCACGGCGACAACAGGAACACGATCGAGGCGTGCGTAATCTGTCACAATCCGACCGCGAACGACAGTGCACGGCGTCCGGCGACGGCCGGGGCGCCGGAAAGCATCGACTTCCGGATGATGATTCATCGCATCCACTCCGGTCCTGAAGTCGGCCGGCCGTACATCATCTACGGATTCGGCGGATCGGTGAATGATTTCTCCGACGTCGAGTTCCCGGGCGATCGCCGCAATTGCTCCACCTGCCACGTGGACGGGTCCGAACAGTTGCCGCTGCGGGCTGGGCTGGCGCAGCCGGCCGATCCACGAGGACCGGTGAATCCGCTTGGGCCCACTGCGGCTGCTTGCACGAGCTGCCACTCGGGGCTCCCCGCTGCGTCGCATGCGGTGTCGAACACGAACGCGGTTGGCGAGAGCTGCGCCGTATGCCACGGCCCGAACGCGGAGTTCTCGATCAATCGAGCGCATGCCCGCTAGGCGGCTGCCACTAAAACTCGCCGCGCGATCGAGCACGGCCGGAGGCTCCATCATGATGCTCCTTCTAGTGATGGTGGCGGCGGTGGCTTGGGCACAGGCGCCGGTTCCCACTCCCGAACCGGCGGCGGCCCAAGCCCCGCCAACGGCCGCCTCGCCGGCCGCACCCGAATACGCAGGCTCGGAAACGTGCCAGACCTGTCACGAGGATATCTATCGTGACTTCGCCGCCAACGCTCATCATCGAGTGGAGACGGAGAAGAAACGCGGCTGGGAGGGGCGGGCCTGCGAGGCCTGCCACGGTCCCGGCGCCAAACACGCTGAATCAGTGGAACCGGCCGACATTCGGCAGCCGGAGAAGATTCCGCCTGTGCAGGCCGACAAGACCTGTCTCTCCTGCCATCGGAACCAGACCACGCACGTGGGCCGGATCCAGGGTGGGCACGCGCGCAGCCAAACCGCCTGTGTGTCCTGCCATAGTGTTCACCAGAAGCAGACACGCAAGACGGCCGACGACCGCAACCGGCAGTGCGCCACCTGTCACACATCCGCGTGGGCGGAGTTTCAGAAACCGCACAGACACCCGGTGAACCAGGGCGCGATGTCGTGTCTGGATTGTCACAATCCGCACGGACGCACGATGATCGCGCAACCGCTGCGAAATAACTTCAACGAGCCGGGCTGCCTGCGCTGCCATGGCGACAAACGAGGCCCATTCGCCTTTGAGCACGCGCCGATGCGCCTGGAGGGGTGTTCGGCCTGCCATGAGCCGCACGGTTCTGCGAATCCGCGGATGTTGACGCGCCCGGACGTGCGCTTCCTGTGCCTGGAGTGTCACTCGGGCCTCGGAGCGAATCGGACCGGGGTGGGCGGCGTCCCACCCGCGTTTCACGATTTGCGCAGCGAGCGCTACCGTAACTGCACCGCGTGCCACACGAAGGTGCATGGGTCTCATGTGAACCGGAGTCTGCTGCGATGAAATACCCGTACTGGCCCGTCATCCTGATGCTGGCAAGTCCGGCATGGGCGCAAACACAAGAGGCGAAAGCCGAACCGGCTCAGGAAAAGACCGAAGCCCCGGCCGAGGCGGCGGAACAAGCTTCCGAAGAGGAGTCCCCGCAACCGGTAACGGAGAAAGCCGTTTGGTCGGCGGAGTTCGGTTACCGCTTCCGCGGTGACGTCCACGGAGACTTCTCCGCCTACCGCAGCGTGGTCAACCTCGGTGAGGGGCCGAAGCTGTTTCATTTCAACCTGATCCTGCCGTCGTCGGGGAAACTGTTCGACCGTCTGGAGTTGCGCGGCGACAGTTGGGGCGGCGAGCCGTACAACACCTCGTCGCTGTTCATGGAGCGGCGCGGCCTCTACCGGCTGGATGTACGCTACCGGAATCTGGCCTATTTCAATCAACTCCCGAGTTACTCTCTCAACCGACAGTCTTCGGATCTGCGGCGGCGCGGCAACGACGCGGAATTCACGTTGTTTCCCGGCCGGGGCATCACGCCGTTCTTTGCATGGTCGGTGGACTCTGGCACCGGCGCGGGCATCAGCCATTTCGTCGCCGATATCAATGAGTACGCAGTGGCCGGCACGCTGGCGGACCGCACCGATCTTTTCCGCGGCGGAATCCGGGTGGAGCGCAGCCGTTGGCACCTGACGCTCGAGCAAGGCGGCACGCGGTTCCACCAGGACGATTCGTTCTCCGACGCGCGCGCCGGATCGAATCCCGGCAACCGAAGCACTCCTTTTCTGGGTGAAACGCTGCGTCTGGACCAACTGAGCCAGACCTACCGGGTGCGGGGCAACACGATCTATTCCAAAGGGCTGATCACGGCAAGCCCGGCGCACTGGGTCGACTTCACCGGGCAGTTCCTCTACAGCCGGCCGTCGGTCGACTCCACCTACAATGCCGACGCGCTAGGCCGGTTCGTCTCCCGCAATGCACTCGTGTTCGCCAACGCGCTGCGCGGGATGACCTTCGTCGAGGCCAAACAGCCTCGAACGTCTGGTAGCGCATCGGTGGAATTGCGCCCCTTCGAGCGACTGCGCTTGGTGGAAACATGGATGACAGACCGGCTTCACAATGCGTCCGGGATCGTCGGCGCGGAGACGCTTCCGGTGCCGCTTGACCTGATCACCGGGGACCGGCTGACGTGGAACTGGAGCAGCCAGCAACTCGACGGCTTCTTCGATGTGGCGCCTTGGCTCACGGTTCGCGGCGGGCACCGCTATTTGTGGGGCGACGCTTCCACGCGAGCGCCTAATCTCACGGGGCCAAACACGGCCGAGTTGAAGCGCCATACGGGTCTGCTGGGAGTGGTGGCGCGCCCGGCTACGAAACTGCGCTTCCAGGCCGACTACGAAGCCGCCAAGGGCGACGGCGCGCAAGCGTGGTTCCGCACCAGTCTCAACGACTATCAGAAGCTACGGTCGCAGATCCGCTATCAGCCGCTCACGACGTTGACTCTGCACGCCAATGTGCAAGCACTCGAAAACCGCAACCCATCCCCGTTGGGCGGATACGACTTTTTGAGCCGTTCCACTTCGATCGGCGTCCTCTGGGCGCCGGAGAGGTTGAAAGGCGTGGTGGCGTCGGGTTCCTACGCGCGGTCCACACTGCGGAGCGATATCTCGTACCTCGAGCCGCAGGTCCTGCAGCCGCAGCGCAGTTTCTATCGAGAAAACGCACACGGGGTGACAGGACTGATGGAGTGGAACGGCGCGCATCTCGGCCTGGCGGCAGGCGGGTCGGCGTTCGTTTCGTCGGGGAGCAGACCTACCCGGTTGTATCAGCCGGTAGGCCGAGTTGTGGCGCCTTTGCGGCCCGGGGTCTCGGCCAAAGCCGAATGGCGATGGCACGGGCTGACCGAACCATTCTTCGCCTTGGAAGGCTTCCGGACCCACCTTTTCGTGTTCAGTCTGGTGGTGGGTGGGAAATGACAGCATGTGGGTGAATTCACCCAACCTTGGCAGAACAGGCCCGTTTTCGGGCCTTTTTTTTGGCACAGCGATTGCATCATACTGTGACTGGAGGCACAATGAAACTCTTCCGATTCATCCTTCCGGCGGTCTTTCTCGCCGCTGGAGTACTAATCAATATGCAGCCCGGGTTCGCGAAGCCCGAGTTCACGAAGAAAGAAAAGACGGGCTGTCTCACCTGCCACGTCCAGGCTAAGAAGAAGGACCTGAATGACGTGGGCAAGTGCTACGGCGAAAAGAAGGACCTGAAGGCTTGCAAGAAGTGAAGTGGGGCTGGCCAAGGCACGGTATCTGAAGAAAGGAGACTTCGATGAATATCCTACCGCTCGTTGCCATCTGGGCCGTATTGGCCGTGGCGGTTCTCGTTATCGCTGGCATAAGGATGATGTCGGCCTCACACGAAGACGATTCCATACACTTGCGTGAAGGCGATGCGTCGGTGATTCATCAGCAGGCTGCCTATGCGGGCAAGATCCAGTGGCTGGACCGCGTAGGGAAAGCGCTGACGGTGGCAACCGTTGCGTTCGGTCTGGTGCTGGCCGCCCTGTACTTCTACCAAGTCTGGATGGAATCGACCAAGATCCCCTCTTGAGATCGACACCGAGTTAATGACACCACCCACCGGCTCCTGGAGAGACAACCTCTCTCCACTGATACTGCTCTCGAACAACTGGATCAGCCGCATCGGCGTCTTGCTGGTAACCACGGCAGGCGTCCTGTGGCTGTTCCTTTTGCCTACCTACCTGAAAGGCGAAGCTGGCAGCGCGTACATCGGCATCCTGCTGTTTCTGATCCTGCCGATGTTTTTTTTCGCCGGCCTCGCGCTGATCCCGGCCGGAATCCTGCTGCGCAAACGCAAGCTTGGCCCTGGGGCGCGGATGCGGGAGTTGATCGGCATCCGGTCATTGAGCTGGCAAAACCCGGAAGTCCGGCGATTGGTGACATTCGTGGCCGCCGCGACGTTCGTCAACATCGGTATCGGCAGCAACCTTACCTACCGGGCGGTGGAACATCTCGACAGCGCGGGATTCTGCGGCACATCGTGTCATGTGATGAAGCCGGAATACACGGCCTATCAGGTGTCGCCGCACTCCCGGGTGCCTTGCGTGAAATGCCACGTGGGGCCTGGAGCCTCGGGTTTCGTCGAGAGCAAGCTCGCAGGAGTCCATCAGGTGGTGGCGATCACCTTCAACACCTATCAACGTCCCATCCCTGTGCCGATCCCCAACCTCCGCCCCGCGCGTGAAACGTGTGAGGGCTGCCACTGGCCGGGCAAATACGGCGCGGACCGCGTACGCGTCATCCCGCATTTCAACGACGAAGGTGTCCGGTCCGATTCGGTGCTTCTCATGCGAATCGGCGGCGGCAGCGCGAGCGGCTACGGCATTCACACTGGTCACGTAGGCGAAGGTATCAAGGTTCGGTACGCCCACACCGATCAGGCGCGCCAGACCATTCCGTGGGTGGAATACAGCCGTAACGGCGCCAAGAAGGAGTTCTTCGCTCCCAAAACAACGGCAGCGGACGTCGCCAAAATGGACATCCGCGAGATGGACTGCATGGATTGCCACACACGCCCGAGCCACTCGATGCAGCTACCGGAAAGGGCGATGGACGATGCGATGGCCGCCGGCACGATTCCGCCGAGCCTCCCCCAGATTCGGAAGATCGCGCTCGAGACGCTGAAGAAGGACTATACGAGCGAGGCGCAGGCAGAAAAGGAAGTGCCCGCAGCCATCCTCAAGTTCTACAAGGACCAACTCCCTGAGGTCGCCGCTTCTCGCACCGCCGATGTGGAACGTTCCGCCGAGGCCGTGCTCGGCATCTGGAAGCGCAATATCTTCCCCGAGATGAAGATCACTTGGGGCACTTACGTCAACAACGTCGGCCACACGGACTCACCCGGCTGCTTCCGATGCCATGACGAAGAGCACAAGACATCCGATGGCGCCAGTGCGATCGGGCAGGACTGTAACGGATGTCACGTTCTGCTGGCGATGGAGGAAGAGAAGCCGAAGATTCTGACGGATCTCGGCCTGCGCGAGTAGCCGGCGGTTACTCTTCGTGCGCGGCGTGATAGCCGGTTAACATCGCGCGGAACAACGCTCCAGGAGTTTCCCCGGTGGTGCCGAGGTACATGTGCATCACCATGAAGAGCGAGAGCAGGTATCCGATCGCGGAGTGCGCCAAGGAAACCGCGCCCACTCCGGTGGTGCCCGCCAAACGTGCGGGCATTTTCTCCGGGAAGAACATGAGCCACCCGGTGACCACAAGGGCGGGAAACACCAGATACATCAGCACGCCGTAGGTCACTTTCTGCAACGGATTGAACTTGCGATCCTCGGAATGGCCGTAGGGGTGCGGTTCGCCCCGAAAGATGCCGCTCAAATAGAAGCGAGCCTGCCGGATCAGGCCCATGCCCAAGTCATCGCCTCGCGGCAGGTAGTAGCGGCCGTTGCGGCTTGTAAAGTTGGCGACCAGATAGAAGAGATAGAAGGCCGTCAACAAGAGTCCCGCGCTGTTGTGAACGAACCGGGCAGTGCGGAAGTCCACCTGCGGGGCACCGGGCTCGGCGAAATGCATGCTGGCGCCAGTAACGGCCAGCGCAACGAACAGGCCCGCGTTGGTCCAGTGCCAGACGCGCAGCCAGCCGGGGTAAAGATAGATACGTCGAGTCATAGCAATGTGCCTCCTTCTGGCTTAAGGCCTCCTGCGGCGGGCGCCGGCCCAGCGTCCCAGCGCGTGGAGAGCGATGGCGACCAGCGCGATGCCGAAGACCGCTAGACTCAGCCGGTCCAGCCATTCGTACTTCGTGGCGCCGATCATGTAGGCATCGTTGTAGATCACCGAATTGATGATTCCGCCTTCGGACCGCTCCCGCTCGGCGGCATGCTTGTACAACTTGCGCAACAACAGCGAATCGCGGCTATGGCACTGCACGCAGTCGCGCTGCGCCTGAGATGCCGGGAGAATCCGATGGATGGTCTCTTCTTTTCCCGGAGTGTGGCAATCCACGCAACGCGCCGCTTTGGTATGCAGTTCCCACATCGGAATGAATGCATGCTTGTCGGTTAGATTCGCCAGAACCTGCTCCGCGCTGATGTCATTCCTCGGATTGGCCGCTCCGTGACATTGCAGGCAAACCGCGTTTCCCACGCGCACTGCCTCGGCCACGGACTCCATCGCGCGCACCGGCCGAAAGTCATGCGGATAGTGGCAATTCGTACAGCGGAACTCGGGCAGTTGCCCCTCGGCGCTGTGATTGCCGGTCAACTTCGCAAGCAGCGTTACGTGGACGCTCGCCTTCACGTCCGCTTCGATCTTGGCGCGGTTGAATGGAAGCGAGTCGTCCCCGCTGTGGCATACAACGCAATCGGGAGCATCGGCTCGTTTGCCCTTGTGCGGATAATCGCCGAAGCCTTCGGAATGGCATCCGGTGCAGCCGAGAATGCTGGCGTGCGTGGACTTGCCCCAAGCCTCCGGGTCGATTTCGGTGCTCCCGCGCTTGGATTCCGCGTTCCCGGTGTGGCACTCCATACAGGCCGCGGAGGGGTCGTCGGCAGACGGTTCCGTTTGGCCGGCAAGCGGCTGAAGCAGGGCCAGCGAGACGAAAATCACGATGGGGTCGATTCGCTGCATGGGCAAGTTCCTCGCTACCTTTAGTATTCCTCAAAACCGGACATAGTGATCCTTTTTTCTGCACTCTAACCGGTTTTTTGCTGCCGTCGACAACCCGGTCTGTAATGAACGGGGGCGCGGACTCGTATGAGAATACGAGGCGCAAACGAGTGGTAACACTGAATCCAGCTATCCTTGTTCGAGAGGGTCCCCCGGTACCCGCCGTGTCCCCGGAATTGACTGATCTATATCGACAGCATGCCGCAGCCGTCTACCGGACCGCGCTGCGGATCACAGGCCGTCACGCTGACGCCGAAGACGTGCTGCAAACCGTTTTCCTACGAATGCTGCATCGTGGGGACGCGATGGACAGCGCCCGCTCCCCGGAAGCCTACTTGAAGAGAGCCGCGTCCAACGCGGCCATCGACCTGCTACGGCAGCGCGCAAGCAAAGCCGAAACGGTCATCGACGCCAAGGACTGGGGCCGGCGGGCACAGCCGAACGAGAGTCTGCTGCTGAAAGAAGGCCTTCGGCAGGCGATCGCCCGCCTTTCGACCCAGGACGCCGAACTATTCATCCTTCGCTATATCGAAGGATTGAGCAACATCGAACTGGCGGACCTGTTCCAACTGGAACGCGGGACCGTGGCAACGCGGCTGCACCGCATCCGCCAAACCCTGCAACAGGACGTGATCCGATGAACACCCCAGGAAAGGAACCCGGTATGGCCAACGAACCGAACGACCAATTTGAGAATCTGTTGCGCGAGGTCCGCGAGGAACCGCTGGACACGGCAGCGTTCGAACAGGCACGCGATCGTGTATGGAGTTCCCTGTCCACCGCCACCGCGAGCGGCCTGTGCGCCGGCTTTCGAGCGTCGTTCGCCGCCTATTCGGCCGGAGCCCTGGATCCGGCCAAGCGGATGCTACTCGAGGATCACTTGAGCCGATGCGCGGAGTGCCGGCAGGCGCTGCATGGCACTCCGGCCGCCGGGCACACTGAGCCGCGCGTGATAGCCATCCGATCGCGCCCTCGCGTTTTCTGGAAGCCGTACGCGGCGGCCGCCGGATTGGCACTGGCGATGCTCTACCTCGGACGCGATCCTCTCGATCGCGCGCTGGCGGCATCGGGTCCGCGCGCGACGGTGGAGACCGTGGCGGGCGAGGTTCACCTGCTGAACGGCAAAGCCGCCCGGCCGGGCACCCAACTCGACGAAGCCGAGGCCATACGCACCGGGGGCGGATCGCATGCCGTACTCCGGCTTCGCGACGGGTCACGCGTCGAAATGAACGAACGAACCCAATTGGCTCTGCGCGCCGCATGGAGCGGGTTGTCGATCCGGCTCGATCGCGGCGACATCCTGATGGAAGCCGCGAAACAGCGCCGCGGGCATTTGCGGGTGATCGCCAATGATACGCTTGCCTCGGTGAAAGGAACGGTATTCGCCGTTTCCTCGGGATCCGGGGGGTCGGTAGTCAGCGTCGTGGAAGGCTCGGTGGCTGTGGAGCACGGCAGCTCCAGCCGGCTGCTCAGCCGGGGCGAACAGGACGGATCCGCGGCGCCGCGCGCCGGCGGCGTGCCGGTGGCAATCGCATGGAGCGAGAACGCGGAGAAGTATGTTGCCTTGCTTACCGATCTCGCGCACATTGAAAAGCAAATCGCCTCGATCGACACGGGGACGCGCACCGAGAGCAAGCTAGCCGCTTATCTCCCGGCCGGCTCCACCATCTACGCGGCCATTCCAAACGCGTCGAGCGCGATCGAGCAGGCGCTGGCGATGGTGGAACAGCGCGCCCGCGAGAGCGCCACCTTGCGTGAATGGTGGGATTCGGCCGGCGGACGCGCGATCCGCGCGCACCTGGTAGGGTTGCAGACCATCTCTCCGCTGCTCGGCGACGAAATGGTGTTCGTGCTCGCGCCGGATCCGACGCGCGCCGGAGGCGACATGCCGGTGGTGCTGGCCGAGATGAAGAGCGACGCCGCCGCGATCGATCGCGCCTTGCAGCAACTCGCCGCGGGCGGCACCTTCAAGGCGAGTTGGCGCGCGTCGAATGGGATCCTCGTCATCGCCGACACGCCGGCCAAGCTGGCCGCCATCGCGCCGAAACTCGGCACCGGATCCACGGGCGCCTTCGCCGCCGACATCCGCGCCCGGTACCAGCGGGGAGTAGGAATCCTGATCGGGTACGACGTGGAAGCGATCGTGGCCTCCCGCGCCCTCTCGGCCGCCGCCGGCACCCTCGGCATGGATGGCGCACGCCGGCTGTTCCTCGAGCAACGCTCGGCGACGCAGAACGAAGCATCGCTGCGATTCCAGGGCGCACGCCAGGGAATCGCGTCCTGGCTGGCGGCGCCCGGCGCCGGCGGATCCGCCGACTACATTTCCTCAGACGCCGTTTTCGCCGCGTCTGCCTCCACTCGCAATCCGCGGCAGGCATTCGATGAGTTGGTCAACCGGGTCGCCGCGACGGACGTGAAGTTTGCCACGGAGTTGCGCGATTTCGAAACGAAAACCGGCATCAACGTCTCGGCCGATATCGCTGCGTCGCTCGGCACGGACTTTTCGTTCGCGGTCGAGACACCGACGGTGCCGATCCCGGGCTGGATCGCCGTCATCGAAGCGGTGCGCCCCGGCTCGCTCGATACGACCGCGCAGCGCATTATCGACGCCTTCAATCAGCAGTTGAGCACCGACAAGCAATCGATGCGCCTGACGCTCTCACGCGAAGCCGTCAACGGCAGATCCTGGACCTCGGTGAAAAGCGCCGGGAGCACGATGGCGCTCCACTGGACGCAGGACGCCGGCTACCTGGTACTTTCCACCGATCGCGCCATCGCCACACGGGCCATCGCCATCCGCGGCGCGGGATCTGGCCTCACGCGCTCGGCGTCGTTCCGCCAGCAACTGCCCGAGGGCTCCGGCGCCCACCACTCGGCCTTTTTCTGGGTGAATACGAAAGGCGCCCTTTCCGGACTCCTGCCCGCCGGCCAAAACACGGCCCTCCGCAGCCTTCTCGACAGCCGCGACCCCGTTCTTGTGACAATCGATGGTGAAACGGAACAAATCCGGGCCGCGAGCCGTACTCGACTAACGAGTCTGGTGCTGGATCTGATCCTGGCAGCCGGCGCCGGAAATCAAACGGCCGCGACACAACATGCCCGAACCGCTGATTGAAACTACCGAACTCCGAGTCAAGTTAGGGCGGCGCGAGGTTCTCAAGGGAATCTCGTGCCGCCTTGGCGTATCTGGCGTAGGCAAAGCCATTGGCCTGCTTGGGCCCAACGGCGCCGGCAAGTCCACGCTGATCCAGACCCTGCTGGGCTTCCACAAGCCGCTGTCGGGAACGGCGAGGCTCTTCGGCCTCGATTGCCATTCGCATCACGTGGAGGTCCGCGAGAAGTTGGGCTATATGCCGGAAAACGACGCTTTCATCGCCGGGATGTCGGCTGTTTCGTTTCTGAAGCTGATGGGAGAGCTTTCGGGATTGCCCACTGAGGCGGCGCTCGAGAAAGCGCATGAGGTGTTGTTTCACGTCGGGCTCGGCGAGGCGCGGTATCGCGCCCTGGGCACTTACTCACTCGGCATGAGGCAAATGGCAAAACTCGCGCAAGCGATTCTTCACGGCCCGGAACTCGTGATTCTCGACGAGCCTACGAATGGGCTCGATCCCTCCGCCCGCGGACGCATGCTCAACCTCATCCGGGAGATGAAGTCGCAGCACGGAATGAATGTGCTGCTGTGCTCGCACCTGCTGCGAGACGTGGAAGAGACCTGCGACGAAGTGATCATTCTCAAGGACGGCGCCGTCGTTCATCACGCTGACCTCGAAGCCGAACGTCGCCTGAATCGCCGCTTCATCGAACTCGAAGTCGGCGGAGACGATGCAGCGCTCGCACCGGCGCTCACCGCCATCGGGGCCGATGGCGTCAACGAAGGGGAGGGCCGGTGGAGGATCGTGCTGCCGCCGGAAGTGGAAGTGCGCGCCCTGTGGATCATCGCCCAGGAGCGCAGCCTGCTGGTCCGCCGAATGACGCAACGGCGCGATTCTCTGGAAGAGATTTTCCTGAAAGCGGTAGGGCACCTGGGGGCGCCGCCAATGGCTGGTGACGCGAACAAGGAGGTGGCTCATGGCCGTCTATAAACGCGGTTATCGCCGTTATGACGGCCCTCGGGTGGCATCGCAGTGGAGACGTCTGATGGTGCTGCCACGCCAGGCATGGCGGCGATTGTTCGAACAGCGTCTGGTCCTGGTGGTTTTCATCGTGGGTATGTTCTGGCCGCTGTTGTGCGCCGCCTACCTTTATGTTTCCCACCATGCGGAGCTGTGGGGCGGGCTGAATGCCTCGATCTTCGAAGCACTCAAGGTGGACGGGCGATTTTTTCGCCTGTTCGCCAACACGCAGTGCACTTTCGCGGTGATCCTGGCCGCACTCGCCGGACCGGGGATGGTTGCGCCGGATCTTACCAACGGTGCGCTGCCTCTCTACTTCAGCCGCCCGATCAGCCGCACTGGCTACGTGGCGGCGCGCCTGGCGACGGTATTCGGCATGCTGTCGCTGATTACTGTAGTGCCCGGCCTACTCCTGTTTGCGATGCAAGCCGGGATGGCGCCGAGCGAATGGATCAGCGAGAACTGGACCTTCGGGCTCGCACTGGCGGCAGGCTTCACGTTGTGGAACTTGGTGGTGAGTCTGGTGGCGCTGGCGTGCTCGGCATGGGTCCGGTGGCGGATCGTGGCGGGCGGACTCGTGCTTGCCTTCTTCTTCGTCACGGCCGGCGCCTCCACCATGATCAATACCGTTTTCCGCGATAACTGGGGATCGTTGATTAGCCCGGCGCGGCAAATGTTTGGGCTTTGGTGCGCAATGCTGGGCGTGGATCCGCCGGACGGCTACGACACGCCATCGGCGCTGATCGCGCTCGGCCTTCTGATCGCCGGTCTGCTTTTCGTTCTCGAGAGGAAGCTGCGCCCGGTGGAGGTGGTGTCATGACGGCAGCGCCCCCGGAGATCGTGCTCGAGGAAGTGTCGAAGTTTTACGGCGAAGTGCTGGGTGTGAACCGGGTATCGCTGCGAATCCCGCCCGGCATCACGAGCCTAGTTGGACCCAACGGCTCCGGCAAGACGACGCTGATGAACCTGATGACCGGGCTCATCCATCCCGATCGAGGCTCCCTCTCGTTACGCGGATTGTCACCGCGCGATCCGGAACGGCTGATGCGCATCACGGGTTACGCCACGCAATTCGATTCGGCTCCGCGCGGCGCCACCGGGTACGAATTCGTCTGCACGGCACTGTTGCTCTACGGCTACACGCGAGAGGAAACGGACGCGTTGGCATGGAAGGCGCTCGATCGCGTCAGCCTGCGCGACGCGGCCCATCGCAAAGTGGCGGCCTATTCGAAAGGCATGCGCCAGCGTATCCGTCTGGCTCAGGCGATCGCGCACAATCCGGAGATTCTGATTCTCGACGAGCCGCTGAACGGACTGGACCCACTGGTCCGGGCCGAGACCATCGCGCTCTTCCGCGAGTACGCCGCGCGCGGACGCCATGTCATTCTCTCGAGCCACGTGCTCGGCGAAGTGGACGTCATTTCAGATCAGGTGATTCTGATCGCCAAAGGCAGTATTCTCGCCGAAGGCCGCATTCGCAGCGTCCGCGAGGAAATGCAGGAACACCCGAGCCAATTCCTGGTGCGGTGCGAGAACGCGTCGCGATTGGCGTCGGAGTTGTTCGCGGCGCCGCACGTCTCCGAGGTCCGGCTGCATGGGGACCGGGCTGGTTTGCTGGTTCACACGCGGAGCCGCGAGGAATTCACGCGATTGGTGGGACAACTCGCCATCGACGGCCATCGCATCGATAGCATCATCGCCGCGGACGAGAACGTGGACTCGCTCTACGGCTACCTGATCGGAGGCGACAAGTGAATCTCCCGTTCCGCGCGCGCCAAGTGCTCACCATCGCCCGGCTCGAACTGCGCCGCGCCTTTTTTTCGAAGCGGGCGTTCTGGGTCTACCTGCTGGCCTTCTTCCCTGCCCTCATTTTTTTTGGGCACGTAGTGGAGGTCCGGTTCAAACTCCAGGAGCAGGGGGGCCGCATGATCGCACCCGCGCTGATCGATTCGGTGACCGAAGCCGAGTCCGTGGATGCGGTCCGGTCACGCCTGGGCGAACCTATCCGGGAATTCCATTGGAAAAGACGCGGCGAGGATCACCACCGTCTTCAATATTCCGACGGCAAGCGGCGGGCGGAGTTCCGCTTTCAGAATGGCGAACTCACCAGCCGGAACATCCGCTCGGTGGTCAACATCGAGGAGGACAAGAAGATCTTCGCGGCAGTGTTCCAGTATTTCTACCTGCGGGTAGCTATTTTCTTCGGCTGCCTGGGGATCTTCATGAATCTTTTCCGCGGCGAGATGCTCGACAAGACGCTGCACTTCTGGATGCTCATCCCCGCTCCGCGTCCGGTGCTGCTTGCGGGCAAGTATCTCGCCGGCTTGGGCGCGGCGATCGTCATCTTCTCCACCGGAGTCACCGTATGCTTCGTACTGGTGCTGGCGGCTCAGTTCCCGGCTGAGGCGCAGGCCTATTGGGCATCGGCGGGGCCGGGACACCTGGCACGCTACGTTGGCGCAGCCGCGCTCGCCTGCGCGGGCTACGGCAGCGTGTTCCTCGCCGCGGGGCTTCTTCTTCGGAACCCGATTGTACCCGCCGTGGTGCTGCTGTTGTGGGAAGGCATCAACGGCTTCCTGCCGGCGATGCTCCAGAAACTCAGCGTAATTTACTACGTGCAGTCACTGAGCCCTATCCCACCTCCGATCGAGGAGGACGTCCCCGCGCTCGCCCGGCTACTGCTTGCACCGGCCGAGCCAGCCTCCCCGGCGTTGGCTGTTTTGGGCGTGCTAGGGGTCACGGCGCTGGTGTTGTGGCTTGCCTCGCGCGCGGTTTCGCGCCTTGAGATCAACTATAGTTCGGACTAGCCGAAGACTACCCGAAACAGTGGGTCACATGTACATGCCACCGTTCACGTCCAACACGTGACCGGTGATGTATCCGGCTCCATCGCTTGTCAGAAACCGCACCGCCGCCGCGACATCGTCTGGCGATCCGAAGCGCTTCAGAGGAATCCGGCCGAGGATCGTGTCTTTCCACTCACCCGGCAGCCCGGAGGTCATATCGGTGTCGATGAATCCAGGCGCAACCGCGTTTACGGTGATGTTGCGGCTCGCCATCTCCTGGGCCATCGCCTTGGTTAGCCCAATGAGCCCCGCTTTCGACGCCACATAGTTAGCCTGCCCGGGGTTTCCGCATTCGCCGACCACCGAACTGATATTCACGATCCGGCCCCACCGTTCGCGCATCATACCCTGCAGTACATGCTGGATGCACAGGAATGCCCCGGTCAGATTGGTCTGGATCACGGCATCCCAATCGTCTTTCTTCATCCGCAGGGCCAAGCCGTCCCGCGTGACGGCGGCGTTGTTCACCAGAATGTCGATGCGGCCGGTTTGCTCAATCGCGGACCGGAATGCGGACGCGATCGAATCGGGCTGCGAAAGATCCATCTCCACGACGAGGGATCCCGGAATCGTTGCCGATACTTCCTCGAGGCGGGACCGGTCCCGCGCGGCCAACACCACACGGTGTCCGGCCTCCGCCAACGCCATCGCGCACGCCTTGCCGATTCCCCGGCTGGCTCCCGTTATCAATGCTGTCCGGTTTGTCATCATAGAAGGTCAGAGTCACATCATGCCATATAAAGACCTGCGCGAATTCATCGCCGCACTCGAGAAGGCCGGCGAGTTGAAGCGCATCCCCTTCGAGGTAGACACGCAGCTCGAGATTACCGAGTTTGCCGACCGCTCGGTTAAACAAAAAGGGCCGGCCCTACTGTTTGAAAAGCCCAAGGGGTCCCCAGTGCCATTGCTGATCAATGCGTTTGCGAGCCGGCGCCGGATGGAGATCGCGCTCGGGGTGGATTCGGTGGATGAGATCGCGGCCCGCATCTCGGACTATCTGCAGATGAAGATGCCCGAGGGCATACTCGGCAAGATCAAGATGCTCCCGATGCTGGCGGAAATGGGTTCGTTCTTTCCGAAAATCGTCAACGGTGGGCCGTGCCAGGAAGTGGTCCGCAAGCGGGGCGAGTTTTCTTTGTTCGACTTTCCGATCCTGCACTGCTGGCCCGACGATGGCGGCCGATACATCACGCTGCCAATGGTGTTCTCGAAGAACCCGGAGACGGGCAAGCGCAACTGCGGCTGCTACCGCATGCAGGTCTACGACGAGCGAACGACCGGCATGCATTGGCAGACACACAAACAGGGCGCGGACCACTATCGCCGGCTGCGGGAGAAAGGCGAGACCAAGCGGATGGAAGTTGCTGTGGCGATCGGCGCCGACCCGGCCACGATGTACTCGGCGATCCTTCCCTTGCCGCCCGATCTCGACGAAATGATGATCGCCGGCTTCCTGCGGTCCAAACCGGTGGAAATGGTGAAGTGCCAAAGCGTCGACATCGAAGTGCCAGCCAACGCCGAGATCGTGCTGGAAGGCTTCGTCGAACTGGGCGAGTTGCGGACGGAAGGGCCATTCGGAGACCATACCGGCTTCTATTCACTGGCCGACGACTATCCGGTATTCCACGTAGAGTGCGTCACCCACCGCAAGAACCCCGTCTACGCGACGACAATCGTGGGGCCGCCGCCAATGGAAGATTTCTATATGGGGCAGGCGATCGAACGAATCTTCCTGCCGCTGATGCGCCTGAACCTGCCCGAGGTACGCGACATACACATGCCGGCGGAAGGCATCTTCCACAACCTGATTATCGTTTCGATCCGCAAGACCTATCCCGGGCACGCTCGCAAAGTGATGCATGGCATCTGGGGAACCGGCCAAGCCATGTTCTCAAAGTGCATTCTCGTGGTGGACGACGACGTGAACGTGCAGAACGTGTCGGAAGTAGCGTGGAAAGCCCTCAACAACATTGACCCGGAGCGGGACATCGAATTCGTACACGGGCCGATCGATTCGCTCGACCACGCCAGCCGCCTGCCCAACTACGGATCGAAGATGGGGATTGACGCGACCAGGAAATGGCCCGCCGAGGGCTTCACGCGTCCGTGGCCGGACGTGATCAAGATGAAGCCGGAAGTGACCGCGCGGATCGACGAGTTGTGGAAGAAGGCGGGCCTATGAACGGCTGCTTGGGACAACGCCGCCGCTACTTGTAGGCAATCGCCGCGCTGGACGGACCAGCGAGGTGGAGTACTTCAAAGCGCCGGAAACCGGCGTCCTCACACCATTTGCGGAAATCGGCCCCGGAGAAATCGAAGGCGTCGCCGAACTCGATCAGCATGTTCAGGGACATAAGGAGCCCGAACAGATTCTCGCGCCGTGCGTCGTCGATGAGAGCCTCCACGGCCACAAGTGCTCCGCCTTTGGGCAGAGCGTCGTAGGCGGAGCGGATGAGATGCATCTTTTTCTCGAGGTTCCAGTCATGAAGAATCATCCCCATGGTGATGACATCGGCCTTGGGAAGGGGATCCTTGAAAAAATCGCCCCCCGCGGTCCGGATCCGGCCGCTCAGCCCGGCGGCGGCGATGTGCCGTTGCGCGATGGGCGCCACTTGCGGCAGATCGAAAGAGACACACTGGAGGTGCGGATGGACCTTCGCGGCCTCGATACAGAGCAGTCCGGTTGCGCCACCCACATCGCATAGCGTGTTGAACCTGGAGAAATCGAACTTCGCGGCCAGCGCCTCAAAATTGATCCGCGAGAGACCCGTCATCGCGCCCATGAACTGCTCGAGCCGGGGGAGTTCCTCGTACAACTCCTCGAAAACGCCCTTCATCCCGTGCTTGGCTTCGTTCTGCGGCTTGCCGGTGCGAAGGGCCTCGGGAAGGTCATGCCAGAACTTGAACAGACGGTCGTTCAGCATCACCAGGATGCCGCCCACATACCGGGGACTGCTCCGGTCCAGATAGAGTGAACCGGCCGGAGTGTTGCCATAGCGCCCCGCGGGGCCGTCCCCCTGACGATCAAGGAAACCCATCGCCACCAAGGCATCGAAGAAATCGCCGATCGCGCGCGGATGGATACCTATTTCACCGCCGAGTTCATCGCCGGTGAGACGCCGTTCGCCGAGCTTGGTGAATAGGTCGAACTCAACCGCGGTAAGCAGAACCTTCGACGACCAGAAGGCAAAGGCGGTTTGAAGAATGGGACCTGGGTCAATAACCGGAGTGGAACTGGACACGAACAGCGCCCCCTCAATGGCAAGTTGCTCGAGTCATCATACATCATCCACCCGCTCGATCAGGCACCCTTTCGGATCGACTTCCGCATCCCGTCCACCGCCCGGATCAGGCTCGCCGACGCATCGCCGGTTGGGCGATACTCCATCGCCACGATGCCGGAGAATCCGGTTTTCGCGATGGCGCGATAGAGGTGATGGTAGTTCATCTCGCCCGTGCCAGGCTCGCCACGTCCGGGATTGTCGGCCACGTGAAACACCTTCACCCAGGGCGCCGCCTCCTCCAGGCTCGCCGTCACGTTCCCGGACTCCACCTGCTCATGGTAGAGATCGAATAGCAGTCGAACCCGCGGATGATCGACTTCCCTGATGAGCCGCAACCCGTCCACGCAATTGTTCAGGAAGTAACCCGGGTGGTCCACCCGAGTGTTCAGGGGCTCGACAATTAACGTGACACCGAACTTCGCGGCGAGGTCGCCGCATCGCTTCGCGCTCTCCACAAGACTCGTCCATTGCGACTCGGGGCTCAATCCAGCCACCGTGTTGCCGCTCATCAGCAGCGCCATCGGAGCATCCAGCTTGCGCGCCCGTGCCAGTTGACGCTCCACCTCCGCCAGCAGAGCCTCGCGATGCGCCGGGTTCACCATCGACACCGGCATGGTTCTCCACTCGGGCACAGCGGAAATCAGGTCGATGGTCATGCGGTAAGAGCGGACCAGCCGGCGCGCGCGTTCGATGGCGGTATCGTCCCAGGCCGCCGCCTCGCCAACCAGTTCCAGAGACTGGATGCCCGCGCGGGCCGCTGTTTCCACCCGCTGCTCGAAAGTCCCGGCGAGGGTCCAGAGCATCACCGATGACGTTATCTTAGCGTTGTCCGGCGCCTGCATCCCTTCTCCCTTCCACCATTCTCTTCTCGTTTCTCCTCTCATCCCGACCAGTCTGTTCCACCAGTTCGCGGAACCGCCGTGCGACAAGAGCAGCGCCGTGGTGAGACTCCACATACCGTCGAGCCGCCTCACCCATCGCCCTGGCGCGGGCGGGCTCGCGCGCGAGCCACAACAAACTGGCCTCGAGCATTTCGCGTTCGGCCAAACCGCCATCCACGCGCACGCAAGCGAGCCTGGGAATCCCAGACGTCTCTTCACCCGCGGTGACGATGACGGTTTTCCCAATCCCCATCAGGCGAACGCCGATCCCCGACGTCTCCCCGGCGGCAGGATAACGCAGGTTCACGCAGACATCCACCGCGTGAGCCCAGAGCCAGAACTCTCGCTCCTCCAAATAGGGCAAGCGCAAGATCCATTCACGCCGCAGCCAGGACTCCGAGGCTCTTTCGAGGTCCCCGGACGCGAACGCCCCCGCAACCACCAGCCGCACGTCCAGCCCGCGCGCGCGCACAGCCTCCACCGCCTGGATGACCGGAATCAGCCGCTTCGATTCGCGCAGGTGTCCGAACACTCCGCACACCAACGCCGCGGCCCCGAAGCGTTCCCGCGCACGGAACACGCGCCAGGCGTCCACCAGCGGCGGCGCCTCAAACAAATGCGGCATCAGGGAGACACGGCTCACGTCCGCCCCGTGCTGGAGCGCTGCCCGCTCGGCCGCACGATTGTGGACGACTACGCGGAGGGCGGAGTCGACGATCCCGCGTAGCATCGGATAGCGGAAATACTCCGGATCGGCGCCGGATTGGGCACGACGGCGCCACAGCGTGGCCGCGAGTCCCCGGTACCATTCCCCGTAATTGGCCACGAAGGTATCGGAGTAGGCGGCCTCGTTGAGCGCGGCGCCCAGATGATAGTGGTGCAGCACGGCGTCGTGCAGGATGACCACACCCGGGCGACGGAGGGCGCGGGCGTGGATGGCGCCGTGCATCGGGTTGTTGCCGCTGTGATAGACCTCAACGTCGCAATCGGCGGCCGGATTCACGGAAAGCCGCCCTGCGAACGCGGGCTCATGCGCCCGCACGGCGCGGATCAAAGCGGCGCTGTAGTCGGCCACGCCAGTCCGCGCCGGAGGCATCGGTGAGTGGAAACCCACCCTCATGGTTTTCGCCGCTTTCCGAACAGGGCGGTGCCCACGCGGATATGGGAGGCGCCTTCCTCGATCGCCACTTCGAAGTCGTTCGACATTCCCATCGAGAGATCCGGTAGTTCGTGTTGCAAGGCCAGTTCCCGCAGGCGCGCGAAGTAGGGACGCGATTGTTCGGGGTCTTCCGACCATGGCGGCATCGTAATCAGCCCGCTCAAGCGAAGGTGAGGCAACGCCCGCACCGCCTCCACCAGTGGTCCGAGTTCCTCGGGGCTGGCTCCGTGCTTCGCCTGTTCGGCGCTCAGCTTGACCTCGATCATCGCATCGAGACTACGGCCGGACTCCGCCGCGGCCTCGTCCAACCGGCGGGCGATTTTCGCCGAGTCGATCGTCTGAATCACGTCGAACAGCTCGGCCGCGCGCCGGGTCTTGTTCGATTGCAGATGCCCGATGAAATGGAACCGCGCTCCCTCCAGGCTCCGCACGCCGGCAGCCTTACCCTCGAACTCCTGGACGTAGTTTTCGCCAAACTCCCGCAGACCTTCCGCCCAGGCCTGCTGGATCGTAGAGGCAGGAAAGACTTTGGTCACCGCGATCAGGGTGACTTCCTCACGGCGCCGCCGGGCGCGCGCGCAAGCACGTCCGATTCTCTGTTCCACGAGTGCGATATTTTGCTCGAGCACGCACTATTTATCTTAGGTGCCTCGATCCACTGCCGGTGAGCCAGTTCCGTCCGCCGTCCTCGTTGCCCTCGTGGAAGCGTTCATTGCCTCGGCGCGGGACCCAGTGTTGGTCGAGCCCGGCGAAGAGCCGTACCTTCTCGTCCGCGACTGCTACATTCTCGACGAGACCACCGCCCGCATTCAACTCTGGGACGAAAGGCGCCACCTGAACCGCAAGCTGCGCCGCATCGTGGGACAACGCGCAGGGACGCTGGAGATCGAGGTGGAGCGGTTCGGCAAGCGCACAGGGTCGGTGCTGCTGATCGACCGCGCCCGAGCCCCCGAGCACACTACTGACCGGCGCGCCGCGCGGCTGGCGCTTCGCGAGCAACTCCGGCGGTGCCTGCGGCGCCAGTTCCCGGACTGGAAAATCACCGAGCTCACCGCCGAGGCGTTTCTCGAACAGAGCCTGTCGCCCGTCTACCCTCGCGCGATGATCTGCCGCTCGGGCCGCGCCTTGGCCGCACTCGCCGCTCCGGCGGACCCGGCCGCGGCTGCCCACGCCCTCTCGTTCGGCTTGGTCTGGCTCGACTATCTCCGGCGCCGGGAACGCTCGCTCCTGCTGGACGGACTGTGCCTTCTGCTACCAGCCGGCGGCGAACTCGACACCTGTTTGCGCATCCGCTGGCTCCATCCGGAAGCGGCGCGTTTCTGCGTATTCGTCTACGATTCGCCTGACGGCGAAGTAGCCGTCGATCCAGCCATCCACGGCAACCTCGACACCGAACTGGTTCCTCCCCCCTCCAAAACGCCGGCGAAGGACGACCAGCGCGAGGCATGGCTTGAAGCGTGCATTCGGCGCGACCCCCGGGCCATCCACGCCCAGCTTCGCCCAGGGCAACTCTACGGACAAGTCACCACGTGGGCGGCTGCGGACCGTGGCATTCTCGACCTGCTCGCCATCGACGGCTCCGGGCGGCTGTCCATCCTCGAGCTGAAAGCCGCCGCCGACCTTCATCTGCCGCTGCAAGCGCTCGACTACTGGCTCCGCGTCCGCTGGCATCAGCAGGAGGGCGACCTCGGCCGTCTTGGATACTTCGGCGGCGACGCCGTGGCGCCGCAGCCTCCCCGGCTGATGCTGGTGGCCCCGGCCCTAGCGTTCCACCCCACCACGGAAACGATCATCCGGTATTTCTCTCCCCAAATCGAGGTAGAGCGCGTTGGCCTCCATGTAGAATGGTTCCAGGAGTTTCGTGTCATGTTCCGTTTGCCTGGGTCCCAACCCGCCCGTTAACCGGCTCCGGTTCCTTTCATGTCCACCCGTATTCTTACGCAGATTCGCGAAGCCATCGAGCAGCTCAACCCCGCTGACGTCCGAGAAACGGCGGAGCGTCCACTGGCGATTCAGCTCACCGCCGCCTCCTCGGCCGGCTATGCGGCGATCGAGGATTTCCTCGCGCCCCGCACCGTTTCCCACCAAAAACGCCTCGAGCTGATCACCTACCTCTACCGTGCGGGAGACCCGGGCGTGCCGGCGCATCTCGATCTCGACATCTATGAACGCGGCCTCCCGGCCCCTCCGGACGGGTTCACCTTCGATCGGCGTCAGCCGGGCCGTTTCATTCAAGACGTGCTCACCAGGAAAGACGAACTGGGCCTTCCCCTTGCCCGCCTGTTTCCGCCTTTTCGCAGACCGGTCACCGACAAGGTCATCTTCAACGTCGCCAAGGAAAACGCTTTTTTCGCCATCGCCACCTCCATGCCGGATCTGCTCCCCGGCCTCAGTCTTCCGCTGGCGATTCCAGCCGCAGCCTCCGATGCTACCGTGCTGACGGTGAATCAGATCCGGATGGCGTTTCTACTGGCCGCGGCGAGTGACCGTCCGGTGGGATATCGCGAGCAGAAGAAAGAAGTCGGATCCATCATCGCCGGGGCGTTCGGATGGCGCGCCCTGGCGCGAACGCTGGTGGGCAAGGTGCCATTCGGCGGCGGCATCTTGCCGAAGGCTGGCATTGCGTTCGCGGCCACCTATGTGGAAGGGATTTCGCTCGAAAGATACTACAGGCTGGGATACGGACTGACGCGCGAGGAACGGAAACTCGCCTATGGAGAGGCGCTGGCGCGCGGACGGGAAGTGGCCGGTGAAATATGGGAGTCCGTAAAGCGCAGGCGCGGAGAAAAGATGTATCGCGAGGCGGTGTCGGCGCCCGCTGCCGAACCGGTGACCGCCGCCAACGGCCATGGGTCCCGCGAGCCGAAGCATTAGATTCGGACGGCATCACGGCGGCGGCGGGCCCCGCCGCAGTCGCTCATCTCGATTCACGCTAGGAAGCTAGGCGGGAGTTCAGTTCGTGCTCGATACGGGCATTTACGCCTGCCGCCGCATACTCGGCTGCCACACGAACGGCGTTCTTGATCGCGTTGCCATTGGAGCTGCCGTGACAGATGAGGCACACGCCTTTGACCCCGAGCAGAGGCGCGCCGCCGTACTCGGAATAATCGGTGCGCTTTTTCAGGGCGTGAAAAGCCCCGCTCGAGAGCGCCGCGCCCGCCTTGGAGAGCAGCGTCGCCGAGAGCGATTCCTTCAACAGCGTCTTGATCATCTCGGCCACGCCTTCGCTGGTTTTCAGGAGCACGTTCCCGACAAAGCCGTCGCAGACGACGACATCCACGGTACCTCGAAAGAGGTCGCGGCCCTCGATGTTGCCTACGAATTGAATCGGTAGGCTCTTGAGAAGGGGCGTCGCCTCGCGAGTGAGTTCGTTGCCTTTGTGCTCCTCTTCGCCGATGGACAGCAAGGCCACCCGCGGTGTATCGGCGTGCATGATGGCTCGCGAGTAAATGTCCCCCATCACGGCGAACTGGGCCAGCATTTTCGGAGTGCAATCGACATTGGCGCCAACGTCGAGCACGATCACTGGGCGGCCGGTGATGGTGGGCAGGGCCGTGGCCAGGCCCGGACGCTCCACTCCTGGAACCACACCTTGCACCATTTTCGCGGTGGCCATGACAGCGCCCGTGTTGCCGGCCGACACGACGCCTGCCGCGCCGCCGTCCCGCACCAGCCGCGACGCTATCCGGATCGAACTATCTTTCTTCCCGCGAACCGCCTTGGCGGCACTATCGGTCATCGTGATGTGTTCACTGGCGTGAACCACTTCGATGGGTAGTGACCGCCATCCGGCGTGCCGATCCAGTTCCGCGGTGACCAGATCCTCCCGGCCAACCAACTGGACGCGGACGTCGTATTGCCGGACGGCATCGATCACACCCGAAACTTCCGATTTCGGCGCGTGATCGCCGCCCATGGCGTCGACGGCGATAGTTACCATACCTGGCCGCCGATTAGGACTCGTCGACCTCGATGACCTCTCTTCCCTTGTACTTGCCCGTATGCGGGCTCACCCGGTGTGGCACCACCGGTAAGCTCGTGTCCGGGCATGTGGCCAGGGCGGGTTTCGACAGAAAGTCATGAGCGCGGCGGCTATTCTTGCGGCGCTTGGAGTGGCGTCTCTTTGGATTCGGCATTGCTTTCGATCTCCTATGTTCCGGCCAATTCGCCGAGCGCTTCCCACCTGGAATCGGTGCGTGTGACTCTGCATTGGCAATCGGCCGTATTTCTGTTCTGCCCGCAGACCGGGCAAATTCCTTTGCAATCGGCGCCGCACAACTGGCGCATGGGGAGCGACAACAGGACCTGCTCCCGGATGACGGCGGACAGTTCAACGCCCGCACCTTCGTAGAACCCCACCTCGGCGTCACCGGGCGAAATCGCGTGTTCCGGCTGCGACGGCTCATTCTCAGAGGGTTCGTACCGCAGGTCGAATTCGCCCGACACCGGTACGCGGAAGAACTCAGCGCAACGGTCGCAACCGGCCTCGATTTCGCCCGCTAAAGTTCCCGACACCCGTATCTCGTTGCCGGCGCGCAATTCGGCCACCGCCACCACTTCGATCGGCGCAGAGATCCGCAACGCAGGGTCGAGCAAATCGAGGTCACCCGGAGCAAACACCGTTCGCACCGGGATCTTTCGAACTGCGAGGTCCTGAGCACTGAGGAACATTTCCTCCGGATCTCCCTTTCTGAGTATTTGGCAGATTCACGGGTTTCATCGACGGGGCACACGGAGGCGCGCCTCGCACCCGATTGGCAAAACTCCTATTGTAGCTCGCTTGGGTGGCCGTTTCCATCTCTACTCCGATTTGATTGACCGGCCTCCTTCTCCGGCAGGCCGCCTCCGCCCACCCCCTCCACGGACTCTTTTTCCTCTCGCCGCACTACACTGGAAACGATGTCTTTCGATTTCTCCGGCCACAACGCCATCGTCACCGGCGGCGCAAACGGCATCGGCCTCGCCTGCGCAAAACTGCTCGCCGCCTGCGGCGCCTCGGTCTGGATTCTCGACCTAGAACGCGAGAACCCCGCCGAAGCCGGCGCCTCCTTCGGCGTCCGCGGCATTCCCGTCGACGTCACCCGACGCGAATCGCTCGAAGCCGCCCTCGCCCAAACCGGCGCCCCCGATATCGCCGTCGTCAACGCCGGCACCGCCATCGTCCGTCAACTCGGCGAAACCTCCCGCGAAGTCTGGGACCGCACCATCTCGCTCAACCTCACCGCCGCGTTTGAAACCGTGCAGGCCGCCGCAGCGCGAATGATCCCCCGACGCCAGGGCGCCATCGTCCTCACCGCCTCCACCAATTCCTTCGATGGCGAAGCCGGCCTGGTGGCCTACAACGCCTCGAAAGCCGGATTGCTCGGCATCGTGCACACCGCCGCCAATGAACTCGGAGTGCACGGAATCCGTGTCAACGCCGTCTGTCCTGGTATGATCCGGACCCGCCTCACCGCGGCCACATACAAGGATCCATCCGTCATCCGCGATTACTTCCGCGCCATTCCCCTGGGCCGCGGCGGCGAGCCCGCCGAAGTCGCGAGCGCCGTCGCCTTCCTCGCCTCCAGCCTCGCCTCCTACATCACCGGCGCAACTTTGTTGGTCGACGGCGGGCAGATGGCCTGCAAATTTGCCGCCTGGGATGAGCAGGCGGCGGCGTTCCGGAACGATCACTGGGAACTCAAATGAACCCCGCCCTGGCCGTGCTGCTGTTCCTGCTCGCCGCCGATCCCAAAGAGGCCGAACAGGAACTGCGTCTGGCCGCGCGATGGGGCGACACCGCCGCCGCCCGCCGCCTCCTCGAAAAGGGCGTCAACGTCGATGCGCCCGAATCCAACGGCGATACGGCCCTCTCCCTTGCCGCTGAGTACGGCCAAAGCGAGACCGTGGCGGCCATCCTCACCTGGCATCCCAACACGGATTCGCGGCAACGCGCCATGCAAAAGGCCTCGCTCAACGGGTTCCTCGATATCGCCCGCATGCTGCTCGAAACCCGCCTCCCCGAAACTGCCGTCAATGAGGCCCTTGCCTTGGCCGTGCAGGCCAATCACCCGGCGTTCGTCCGCCTGCTCATCGGCTACGGCGCCGATCCCAATGCGGGACCCAACGGCGTGCCCGTCCTGTTCACCGCCATCGCCGCCAATCAGGTTGAGATGGTCGAGATGCTGATGCAATCCGGCGGCGATCTCCGTAAGCCATCCAAGGAAGGTTTCACGCCCCTCCTGTCGGCCGTACGCGGCGGCAGCGTCGAGATCGTCGAAACGCTCCTTGCCTACGGCGCAAGCCCCAATCAGGCCGACGCGAACGAGGCCACGCCGCTCCTGTGGGCCGTAGCCAATGGCCGCGGGGACCTGGTCCGCTTCCTGCTCGCCTCCGGCGCGGACCCCAATCAGGCCGGTCACCAGGGCATTACCCCCCTCAACGCCGCCGTGCAAACCGGACGCACCCGGATCATCCACCAACTCCTCGCATTCGGCGCGCGCATCGATGACCCCGGCCCCAAAGGCCTCACGCCCCTGCTCACCGCCATCGAGCAAAGCCGCGCCGATCTCGTCCGCATCCTCATCGATTCCCAGGCCGGCGTCAATCTCCGCGATCCCTCCGGCGCCTCCCCCTTGCAGTACGCACGCCGCCGCAGGAATCAGGAAATCATAGACCTGCTGCTTCGCGGCGGTGCCCAACCCTAGTCCGAACGGCGCCATCCTCCCGCCCCAAACACGATCCATCCAAAACACGATCCATCCTTGTCTCCTGAACATTAATGTTATATAATTTATAAACGTTTATACACACGAAAGGGTCTCTATCTATGCAGCCTGCGCTACGAACCGCCCTGTTGGCATCCTCCTTCGTTCTGTCCGCACTCGCCCAGAGCAGCGGCACCATCCAAGGCGTTGTCTCCGATAATTCGGGCGCCGTCATTCCCGGAGCCTCAGTCGTCGTCACCAATGTCGACACCGGCGTCACCAACACGAGCACCACCAACGCCATCGGCTTCTATACCGTGCCCGCGCTCAATCCCGGCCGCTACACCGTCAACTGCACCGCACAGGGCTTCGCCCCCAAGGAGTTCTCCGATCTGCGGCTCGAAGTCCAGCAGACGGCGCGCGTGGACTGCGGATTGAACGTCGGCACCGTCGCCGAAACCATCGAGGTCTCCGCCGCGGCCCAACTCATCCAATCCGAGAAGACCGAAGTGGGCCAGGTGATTGACTCCAAGCGCATCGTCGAGATGCCGCTCAACGGCCGCAACTACCTGCAACTGGCCCGATTCACCGTCGGCGTGCTGCCATCCCGCCAGTTCGGCAAAGGCACGCGGCAGGACGGCGAAAGCGGCGGTGAAGGCGGCTTCCTCGCCGTCGGGATGCACGCCGCGCAAAACAACATCCTCCTTGACGGCTCCGACAACACATCCCGCAATTCCGGCGGAGCGCTCGGCTTCCAGCAGCAGGCCACCAAACCCTCGGTCGACGCCGTCGGCGAGTTCAAAGTCGTCACCAACAATACTTCCGCCGAGTACGGCTACCGCATGGGGGCCAAGGTCATTGTCTCCACCAAGCAGGGAACCAATGACTTTCATGGATCCCTCTACCACTTCCTGCGCAACGACAAACTCGACGCCACGAACTTTTTCGCCAACCGTTCCGGCGCCGCCAAGCCCACCTATCGCCTGAATCAGTTCGGCGGCACCATCGGCGGGGCCATAATCCGTAACAAGATGTTCTTCTTCACCAGCATTCAGGGCACTCGCATCCGCCTCGGACGCAGCTTCACTTCCACCGTACCCAGCGCCACCGTCATCGAACAGGGCAACTTCTCCAATCAGCCCAATCCCACGCGCGAAGTCTATGACCCGATGACCTACAACCCCACCTCCCGCGAACGCATGCCGTTCCCGAACTTCACCATTCCCCGCAGCCGATGGGACCCCGTGTCTTCCGCCGTACTCGCCGTCTATCCCCGCCCCAACATCCCCGGACGCGACAACCTCCCCAACAATTTCTTCTTCTCCCCGTCCGACACCGACGACTTCGATCAGTACGATTTCCGGTGGGACTACAACATCAACGATAACCAGCGCACCTTCGTCCGCTACTCCCATCGCAACCAGTTCACCTTTCAGAACGGCCCCCTCCCGCTTCCCGCCAATGGCGGAACCGGCCAAACCGTCGACCTTCCTGGACACAACCTCGCTTGGTCGCTCAACTCCACCTTCGGGGCCACCAAGTTCAACGAAATCCGATTCGGCTACACGTTCTTCCCCACCGTCTTCAATATCCCGATCACCGAGAACCTGCAATCCCAATTCGGAATCAAGGGTGCCCCGGGCGACACTCTCAACGATGGCCGCGACAACGGATTCGCTCTCTTCATTCCCGGCGACGGATTCTCCCAGGTGGGCCCGCGCGGCTTCTGGCCCAATTTCAATGACCTGACCAATATCCAAATCGGCGACAACTTCACCTTCGTCACCGGACGCCACACCGTCAAGGTGGGCGGCGAATGGCGCCAGTCGGTCATTCCGCGCGACCCCTCCCGCTTCCGCCGCGGCCAGTTCAACTTCAATGGCGACTACACCACCCAGCGTCCGTTCGATTCCGCCTCCCGCGCCCGCACCGGCAACGGACTCGCCGATATGCTGCTCGGCTGGGCGCAGAACGAAACCTGGGGATTCCCAAACGGCGACAAGACGCGTGTACCGTACTTCGGCGTGTTCATCCAGGACGACTTCAAGCTCAACGCACGCCTCACCATGAATCTCGGCGTCCGCTATGAGCTCTTCTATCCCCCGCGCTTTCCGGACCCCGCGCAGCAAACCGTGTCGCGATTCCTCACCGAAATCAACGGCCGCGCCACCGATCCCCGCGAGAGCCTTGCTCCAGCCGCCGGCGGCTTCGGTGAATCCGACTACCTGCCCCTGTTCGTCACCCCACGCGATGGCGGCGACTGCGGGTGCCGCATGGATAAGAACAACATCGCGCCCCGCATCGGCCTCGCCTACCGCATGACCGATCGCACCGTCATCCGCGCCGGCGGCGGCATGTATTACGGCGAGCACGACAGCGCCCAATCGGAAGCCGGACGTTTCTTTACCGGCGCGCCCCTCGCCAACGAGTTCAACGCGCCTCAAAATCGCGACTTCACGACTCTGTTCGTCAAGAACGGTTTCGCACCCGTTACCCCGGAGGGCTTCCCCCGCGCCGGCCTCAGCGTCACCACCTCGCGCGACTTCATTCCTCAGCCCTACGCCTACCAGTGGTTCCTCGACCTCCAACAGGAACTCCCCGGCGACACCCTCCTCACCATCGGCTATCAGGGCACCGGCGCGCGGCAGCTCTACTACGGCATCAACATCAACCAGCCGCTCACGCCGGATCCCGTCATCGCCAACAACCGCCGCTTCCGCCGTCCCTTCTTCAACAGCGTCAACCAGACCAACGCCGGCCTCAACACGAGCTACAATGCGCTCACACTGAAAGCGGAACGGCGCTTCAATCGCGGCTTCACTTTCCTTAGCTCTTTCACGTGGTCTCACAATCTCGACTACGGCGACGAGAACCTCCAACAAGGCAACGGCAGTTCGTTGTTCACCTACGATCGCAGCTTCGACCGCGGCAACGCCTCGCTCGACCGCCGGCTCGCCTACGTCGCCAGCGTGCTCTACGAAGTCCCCTTCGGCCGCGGCAAGGCCCTGCTCAACTCCGGTCCCGGGGCTTGGATCCTCGGCGGATGGCAAATCGGCGGTATTCTTTCCCTGCTCGCGGGCACCCCCGACGCTCATACCATCAACCAGAACACCACCAACGTCGGAGGCGCCAATCGCGGAGACCTCGTCCGCAACCCCAACCTCCCGCGAGGCCAGCGCACCATCGATCGCTGGTTCGACACCACCGCCGTGGTCGCCGGACAACGCGGCCAGTTCGATAACGCCGGCCGCAACCTCATTACAGGCGCGCCCACCTACAATTTCGATTTCTCACTCGACAAGAACTTCTACCTTCCCTGGGAAGGGCACTACGTACAGTTCCGGTTCGAGTCCTTCAACTTCACCAATACGCCCGCATTCGGACGTCCCAACAGGGCCTTCGGCACCGCCGCGGTGGGTACGATCAATGCCGCCGACGAGCCGCGCCGCATCCAGTTCGGATTGAAATACGTCTTTTAGCCAGGTTCCGAACCCCGCACACCACCGGCTTGCCGCCCCGCACGCAAGCCGGTGTTTTTTTTCTTCGCTTGTAAAGATGCCTCCATGTGAAGATGCCCCCATTGCGTCCCGTATGTTCATGACATATAATTCAGCTGCTCGCGATTCACGCAACGGACGCGAGAGTTCAGGTCTGAAGCCAGGGAAGCTAAAGGGGGTCTATGATGACTCGCAGAATACTGCTTGTCGCCGTTCTTTCGAGCGCCGCGGCGCTTGCGCAAATCGGCACATCCACACTTACCGGACGCGTTACCGACACCACCGGCGCCATCGTGCCCGGGGTCCAGGTGACGGTGGTCCAAACCACAACCAATTTCACCCAGAAAACCGTAACCAATGAGGAGGGGCTCTATCGCGTCCTCTCGCTGCAGCCAGGAATCTACCGAGTTTCTTTCGAAACGCAAGGCTTCAAGAAGGCCGTCCGCGAGAACGTCGAACTCCGCACCGGCGACACACTCGCCGTCGACATGGCCATGCAGGTCGGCAATGTCACCGAATCGATCGAAGTCCAGGGCGGCGCGCAGTTGCTCGAAACCGAAACGTCGGCCACCGGCACCGTCATGAGCGGCAATGTCCTCTATGACATGCCTCTCTATCAGCGCTACATCAACTCCACCATGAACCTGGTCCCCGGCATGACCTCCGGCGGATACGCCTACGGCGGCTCGCTTGGTTCCTACCATTTGGCCGGCCAGCGCGCCGGCGCCATCGGGATCTTCGAAGACGGCGTCAACGGCAACGATCAGCAAAGCGGCACCGAGACCATCAAGCCGATTCAGAACTCCGTCGCCGAGGTGAAGGTGCTCACCACGCTCCCTCCCGCCGAATACGGGCACTCGGCCGGCGGCGTCATCAGCGTCGTCAAAAAGAGCGGCACCAACCAGCTCCACGGCATGGGCTCGTTCTACGGACGCACCCGTAGCATGCAGCACCGCCTGTTCTACGACAAGGAAACCACCTCCCAGCTCAACCAGGGCGTCTTCTTCATGCAGCCGGACGCCAACATCAACGGTCCCGTCTACATCCCCAAGGTCTACGACGGCCGCGACAAGACGTTCTTCTTTTTCGGATTCCAGCGCCTCCATGAAAAGAAGGCAGCGCAGGTGGACGCCACCACGCCGACAGCTGCCATGAAAAACGGCAACTTCAATTTCGAGGGCGTGGCCAATTCCAATGCGATCTTCGATCCGGCCACTACGCGCAACGTGAATGGCGCCTGGCTCCGCGACGCCTTCCCCGGCAACATCGTCCCCGCCAGCCGCTTCGATCCCGTCGCCCGGAACCTCCTCGCCATCGATCCCTGGGTCGCCCCCACCCGTGGCGGCGCCAACGCCGCCGGGCCCAACGGCAACCTGCTGGCTACCGAGTACGCCAAGGTCTTCTTCAACGACTACAACATGCGCGTCGATCACCAGTTCAGCACCGCCTTCAAGGTCTACTTCAGTTGGACTCAGAACGATCAAAGCGGCTTCGGACGGCCCATCAACATCAAGGAAAGCAACCCCGAGTTCGACGCCTCCCAGGGCAACTGGAATCCGTTCAACCAGAAAAACGGCTCCATCGGTAAGACCTGGATCGTCTCGCCCGCCGTGGTCAACGACGCCCGTGTCGGCTACTATCGCCGCCTCAATCAATCGGTAGTCCCCTCCTTCAATCAGAACTGGGCCCAGAAGCTCGGCATCCCCAACGTCAGTGCAGCTCTCATGCCGGGCTTCGGCGACACCAATCGCTACTCGGCCAGTTCCCTCTACGGCATCTACGGCGCCACCCCGAGCCGGCTGGTGAACGAGACGATCTCCTTCCGCGACGATCTCTCCTACATCCGCGGCAGGCACGCCATGAAGTTCGGCTATGAACTCCTCCGGTTCCGGTTGAACAACGCCATCCCCGCCAACCCCGTCAATTTCTCGTTCGCCAACGTCACCGCCGGCCTCCAGGCCAACGGCCAGCCCGTGCCCAACACCGGCAACACCTTCGCCGGCTTCCTCACCGGCTATGTCGCCTCGGCGCAGTTCCGGTCTGAGCTCACCAGTTGGCTCCCCCGGTCCTCCATTCACAGCTTCTATCTCCAGGACGACTGGAAAGTCACCCCGACGCTCACCGCCAACATCGGACTGCGCTACTCCAACGAAGCGCCGTTCACCACCAAGTACGGCTTGATGAGCAACTTCGACCCTAATGGCACCGACGCCCTCACCGGACGCCCCGGCGCCATCATCCATCCCACCTCCGGCTTGAACAAACGCGACAACAATAACTTCAATCCCCGCGCCGGCCTCGCCTGGCATCCCCTCGAGAAGTGGGTTTTCCGTGGCGGCATCGGCTTCTACACCGTCGACCTCAAGTTCCCCGTCGGCCGCGGTCAGTACGACGAATACACCGCCGTCACCAACCAACAGGCGGCGCCGGGCAACCCCACGCCGATCTATCAGATCAGCCGCGGCACTCCGGCCACGTTCAACATCGTCAACGGCGTCGCCCCCTTCGTCGGCACCAACTACAGCGCACGCAGCGTCCAGTTCCGCGATCCCAATCTGCGCAACCCCTACGCCGCCAACTGGAACATGAGCGTCCAGTATGAGCTCATGAAAGACTACCTCATCGACTTCAGCTATCAGGGCTCGGCCGGCGTCGGCCTCGTGGAACGATGGGAGTCCAACACCTTCCCCATCGACTTCGGCGCCAACGATCCGGCACTCCGCAATGCCGCCTTCGCCGCCTCGCAAAACTATCGCCCCTATTCCGCCTTTGGCAACATCGCCACCCAATCCAACTTCGGCCATTCCACCTTCCACTCCGGCACCGTGAAGCTGGAAAAACGCTTCTCCAAGGGCATGTTCTTCAATGCGTTCTATACCCTTTCGAAAGCCATCGACAGCCAGGACAACGACAACTCGGGCACCGGCGTCGCCCCGATCCAGAACCGCAACCTCGAAAAAGGACGCGCCGGCTATGACCGCAATCACCGCTTCGTCGGCGTCATCAATTGGGAACTGCCGATCGGGACCGGGCGCCGGATCGGATCCGGGATGGGCCGCGTGGCCAACGCGTTGATCGGCGGATGGGAGTTGAGCTGGATCCAGACGATCGAATCCGGCAATCCACTTACCTTCTCCTTCGCCAACAGCCCCAACAACTACTTCCCCACCTACGCCGGCAGCCGGCGTCCGGATCTGGTGCGCCAACCCGTCTACGACTTCAGCAAGTGGAACAACGGTGGACCCAATCGCTTCACCCAACAGGCCCTGCCCGCCGTGGTCGACATCAACGCCTTCGCCTACCCCGCCGCCTTCACCGTCGGCAACTCCGGCCGCAACATCCTTACCGGACCCCGCTTGGTCTGGGCCCAGGTGTCCGCCCAGAAGAACTTCCGCGTCACCGAAAAGCTCAACGCCCAACTCCGGTGGGATTTCCAGAACGCCCTCAAGACGTACAATTTCGGCGGTCCTAGCACCACCGTCGATTTCCGCAATCCGCTCACCTTCGGCAAGCTCGGCGCTGACCCCCGAACCGCTTCGCTCGGCGGCCAGCCTCTGATGAACCTCACCGTCATGCTGCAGTTCTGACCCACAGTCGGTTGGAGGGGCCAAGCTCCCTGGCTTGGCCCCTCCACAGGCCTTGGGCCTGCCCGGGGGCAAGAAACCGCCCACCCGCGTCTCGCACAGCGGTACACTGGTAAGGACTCGGGCAGTCAGCCACTTGCCATGGCCGCAAATCCTCCCCCCCCCGATCTCGAACGCGACAAAGAGCAGCAAGTCCGCGCCGTTCTGCGCGACGACACCACCTTTGCCTCTACCCGCATCACTTTTTTTCAATATGTGGCGGTGGCCGTTGCCCTATACCTGATCGCTGCCTTTTGGGTGATCCAGGTCCAGCAGGGTGACTACTACGCGGACCTCGCCGCCAAGAACCGCATCCGCTCCACCCCAATCCTCGCCCCCAGAGGCAAGATCCTCGCTCGGGAAGGCCGCGTAATCGTCTGAAAACCAGGCCTCTTTCAGCCTCGGCCTCAACCGCGAAAAGCTCAAAGAGGATCACCTCCCTGCCATATGCGAGGGGCTCGGCATCGGTGCGACGCGTTGCAAGACCTCGCCGGTTTGACCGGACCAATCCCCGGCTCACCACCGTCACCGTGGGCGAAAATCTACCCCCGCCCAAATCGCCTTCATCGAAGCCCGCCGTGACGAAGCCACTTTCTCCCGAACTCGAAATACTGCCGGGATCATCGCCGCGTCTATCCGCGCGAAGCCTTCCTCGCCCATGTGCTCGGCTACATCGGCGAGGTCAGCAATATGAACTCCGAACCGCCGAGTTCGTCCACTTCGGGCGACCTCATCGGCAAAGCCGGCGTCGAGCGCTGGCGCAACGACATCCTCATGGGCAGACGGCCAGCGCCGCGCCATTGTCGACAACCGTGGCCGCGAAATCACCGTCATCGCCAGAAGAAGCTGATCGCCGGACCACCATCCGCATCACCGTGGACCTGGACCTGCAGGGCGTCACCGAAAGTCTCCATGGCCGGACGCGCTGATTACTGTCGTCGCGCTCGATCCCACCGCTGACGATGTCCTCGCGCTGATGAGAGCAACCCTACTTACGATCCCAACAAGTTCGTCGGCCGCATCCGCCGCGCCGATTGGGATGAGATCCGTAACAATCCGGACCGCCCCATGCTCAATCGCGCTATCCAGGTCCACCTGTCGCCAGGCTCCACCTTCAAGCCCATCGTCGCCATGGCCGGCCTCTGATCGGGCATCATCGACGAGAACACGGAGTTTCACTGTCCCGGCGGCGCGACGTTCTGCAGGCGCTACATCAAATGCCGTTTCCGTGCACGGACCGGTGACCTGCACCGCGCCATCAACAATCGATGCGACGTCTTTTCTATAACCTCGGGAACAAACTCGGCATCGACAAGCTGGCCGAATACGCGGAAAAAACGGGCCTCGGCGAGAAAAGCGGGATTGACCTGCCATCGGAGTACGGCGGTCTGGTTCCCACCAGACGCTGGAAAATCCGGACCTTCCGCCAGCCTTGGTTTCCGGGCGAGACCGTTATGATCGCCATTGGCCAAGGCTACCTCGAACTCACGCCTGTGCAGTTGGCGCGCGCCGTCGGTGGCTTGGCCATGGGCGGTTCGTGGCCCCGGCCGCACCTTCTTCTGGACCCCGCGCCCAAAGACGTCCCCGTCTCCCGCTACCCGCTCCGGCCGGAAACCGTCAAGCCGATCGTGGCCGGCATGTATGGCGTCATGAACGAAGCAGGCGGCACCGCCGTGCGCCATCGCCAGGAAGGCATCGCCATTTGCGGAAAGACCGGCACCGCCCAAACCGCATCGAACAAATTGGCGAAGTCCCGCCGTGACCCGGCCTTCACCGACAATGCCTGGTTTGTCGGCTACGCGCCCTGCGACAATCCTGAGATCGCCGTCGCCTCGCTGCTGGAAGCCGGGGAACATGGCGATCGCGCCGCTCCTATGGTGCGCGACGTCATCCTCGCCCACTTCGCCAAGAAGAACCGCCGGCAGCCGGGCGCCGTGCTTTCCGCCTCCGCCGTGGGGAGGCAGTAAGCCGCGTGGCCGCCTCCTACCGCCGCTTCCGGGACCTCGATTGGTTGATGATCGCCATCGCGCTGTCGATCTGCGCCCTCGGCGTCCTCCAGATTTTCAGCGCCACCCGCGAAACGCGTTGGGAAACCGCCTGGTGGCGGCAGATTTTGTTCATCGGCGCCGGGCTGGTGCTCCTGTGGTTGGTCACCACCGTCGACTACCACACCCTCCTCGCCCAAGTCCCCGTCTACTACGTATTGCTCCTGTTGATGATGATCCTGGTTCTCGTCGCCGGCACCAAGGTGTTCGGTTCCCGCCGTTGGATCCCCCTGTTCGGAGGCTTTCACTTCCAGGTCTCCGAGTTCGGCAAATTGGTGATAGTATTGCTGGTAGCAAGATATTTGACAAACCAGAAGCGGGAGCAACTGGAGGGCAAGGAGATACTCAAAGTCCTTGTTCTGACGTTGATACCGATGGCTTTGGTGATGAGACAACCGGATCTCGGAACGGCGTTGACGTATTTGCCGATTTTCGCGATGGGTGTTTATCTTGCTGGTTTGCGCATGCAGCAGGTTGTTATCTGTGGAGTCATTGCTTTGGTGATTCCCTTCGCGGCCTACTATTTCGTGTTGCATGACTACCAGCGCGGACGCGTGGACACGTTCCTCGATCCGGCCCTCGATCCGAAGGGCAAAGGCTATCAGGTTATCCAGTCGCAGATCGCCGTCGGCTCCGGAAGACTCTGGGGACGGGGCGTGACGCAGGGCTCGCAGACGCAAGGCCGGTTTTTGCCGGTGCCGCATACCGATTTCATCTTCGCGGCATTCGGCGAAGAGCACGGTTTCGTCGGCGTCTCGGTCGTTCTCGTATTGTATTTGTTGTTGTTGTTGCAGGTCGTGCAAAGCGCCCAGTCCGCTCCGGATCGCGCTGGCATGTACATCTGCATGGGTGTGGCGGCGTTGTTGCTGTTCCACATGCTGGTGAACGTGGGTATGGTAGTCGGCAGGATGCCCGTCACGGGAATCCCGCTTCCGCTGATGAGTTACGGCGGTTCCAACACTTTGTCCATGTTCATGATGCTGGGGTTGGTGAACAACGTGCGGCTGCGGCGTTTTGTTAGCTGACCCGGCCCGGTTGTTTCCGGGTCAAGGTTCTGCGGACCGTTGTGTCGGTCCGGCCTGCGGGCCGTTCGCAAGTGCGGCTGGCGGCCATACGGAAAATCGCCCCGCGTCGAAGGCGCGGGTGGGAAGTCAGTTCGCGCCCCTGGCGCGGATGGGAAGTTTTGCGCGCGCCTCGGCGCGCCTACGAAAAGAAATGGTAGCGGCTTTGAACGGTGGCAGTGAGCGCCCGGATTGCGGTGCGCGGCCCCAGTTTCGCCGCGATGGAGTCTTGTATTCGTGTTGATGCCGCCGTCCCGGTGTGATCTCCTCGTTTCCCGCGGAACCGTCTCCGGTGCCGCTCCATCCCGGTGTTCTCCCTGTTCTCCCGCCAAAGCTGCTCCGGAAGCGGAGACCTGTAATGACCAAAGAGTTGGTGATTTCTGCCAATCGCCACGAAACCAAACTGGCTGTCATCGAAGACGATCAGTTAGTTGAGATCTTTTTCCAGCGCTCCAACGAGTACTCGTTGGTCGGAAGCGTTCACAAAGGACGCGTCACACGCGTCCTCCCAGGCATGCAATCGGCCTTCGTCGATATCGGCCTCGAACGGGATGCATTCCTCTATGTGTCTGATTTTCTTGAACAGTCCGGAGAGGACTACGAGCGTGTCGCCGGCCCTGACGAACGCGGCGAACGCCCCGAGCGCGGTGAGCGCTCCGAACGGGGCGACAGGGGCGAACGCGGGGAGCGGGGCGATCGCGGACGCGGACGGGACCGCGACGGTGGACGCCGCGACAGAGATCGCGACCGCGGACCACGAACCGCCGCCGCGCCAGCCGGCGAACCATTAGTCGAAGAAACACCGGCGCCCGCCGCCGACGCCGTTCTCCCCGCCGAACCGCCCGCCGCCGAAGCCGCTGCTCCGGCCGCCGACCAAGGTTCCGATCGTGGAGGAGATCGCGACGGCCGCCGTGGACGGGGCCGCCGCCGGCGCCGCCGTGGACGCGGCAATGGATTCCCCGATTCGAAATACGCTTCCGCGGTGGACGGCCCAGCCGACGATGACGACGCGGAAGCACCGCAGGCGGTGGAAGCCGCCACGCAAGACGAAGAGCCGCTCGTTCTGCCCGGTGAGTCGATTCGAAAATACCGTGGCGCGTCTGCGGAAAAGGATCGCGTCGCAGCCGCCCCCCTCGCAGCGGAGCCGGAAGACGCACCGCCCGACGACATCGAATCGGAAACCGAACCCGAATTGGAGAGCGAAACCGAGCCGGAAGACGATATCATCCCGGATCCCCTCGACGACATCGAAGCCGTCGCCGATTCCTCTGACTCCGGCGAGGATGACGACGAGATCGATAACGACGTTCCCGAGGATGTCGAAGATCTTCGCCAGGAAGTCGCCGAGTTGATTGCCGGCAGCTACCGCGATGACGGCGATGACGACGACGAATCGTCCGCCGCCTCCACCGAAGAATCCGGCGATGAGGACGAGGCCGCATCGGAAGACGAGGAGGCCTCCGGTTCCGCAGATCTCGACGACATCGCAGCCGATGCCGACGCGGAAATCGCCGCCGCCGATCCTGACATCGATGCCGCCGAAGGCGACCGCACCGCCCAGGTGCGCGACGAAGTCCCTGCCGCCCGCTACATCCAGCGCGGCCCCCGACGCATTCGCCGCCGTGGCGGCCGTGGCGGTGACCGCGGATCCGAACGGAGTGATCGCGGCGGCGAGCGAACCGGTGGTCCCGAGCGAACCGATCTCGCGCCAACCGCCCCCGCCACCGAAGGCGAGGCGATCGTCGAACAGCGCGCCACCGAAGACCCAGCCCCCCGCCAGGCCCGCGATGGCCGCGAGCGGGGCCGCGAACGCCGCTCCGAGCGTCCGCCCATGCCCTCGATCAGCGAGTTGCTCAAGGAAGGCCAGGAGATCATCGTTCAGATCGCCAAAGAGCCACTCGGCCAGAAGGGCGCCCGCATCACGTCCCACATCGCCATGCCAGGCCGATACGTGGTGTACATGCCAACCCTCGATCACATGGGCGTGTCCCGAAAAGTCGCCAGTGACCAGGAACGGCTCCGCCTCAAGCGCATCGTCCAGACGCACACCCAGGGCATGACTGGCGGCTTCATCGTCCGTACCGCCGGCGAAGGCAAACCGGAGGCCGAACTCGCCGCCGACATGACCTTCCTCTACAATCAGTGGCTCGACATCCGCAAGAAGGCGGAAATGCGCCGCGCCCCTTGTCTGCTTCATCATGATCTCGAACTGGTCACCCGCACCCTCCGCGATCAGGCCAGTGACCAGTTCAAGGCCGTCTGGGTCGACAACGAGGAGCTCTACGAATCCGTCGTCGCCTTCCTCGAACGGTTCCAGCCCGCGCTAGTCAATCGCGTGAAGCTCTACACCCGGAACGCGCCGGTGTTCGACACCTTCAACGTCACCCTGGAACTCGAGAAGGCGCTCCGCCCCAAGGTGTGGTTGAAATCCGGCGGATACATCGTCATTAACCAGACCGAAGCTCTGGTGGCGATCGACATCAACACCGGCAAATACGTCGGCAAGTCCAACCGGCTCGAAGACACGATCGTCAAGACCAACATCGAGGCCGTCAAGGAGATCGTCCGCCAAGTGCGGCTCCGCGATCTCGGCGGCATCATCGTGGTCGACTTCATCGACATGGACGAGCGCCGCAACCGCCAAAAAGTGATGCAGGCGCTCGAAGAAGCCATGCGCAGTGACCGTGCCCCCTACAAGATCCTCCAGTTCAATGATTTCGGACTGGTGGCCATCACCCGGCGGCGCGTCAAACAAAGCCTCGAACGCGCCCTGTGCATGCCCTGCCCCACCTGCGAAGGGGCCGGCTACGTGAAGAGCGTCCAGACCATCATCGGTGAGGTGCTCACTGAGGCGCACAAGATCGCGCCTGCACTCGAAGGTAAAGACGTCATGCTACGCGCCAGCCCGGAGGTGGCCAAGACACTCAAGGCCGCCGAACAAAACTACCTCCAGGAACTCGAAGACATCCTCGGAAAGACCGTGATCGTAAAAAGCGATCCCCTCCTCCACCCCGAGAAATTCGACCTCGGGTAAGACGTCGTGCCTCGAGGTCTTCCCGCTGCCTTGGTCGCCGCGGCCTTCTGCGCCGCGGCGGCTCGCGCGCAGTCTGTCGACCTATTTTCCGAATTCCGCCGCCCCGGTCCCGCCGGATCGGTCTCGATGCCCGATCGCGGTGGCGACATCCGCGAAGTGCTGTCGCCGGCCGTCGTCCGCAACGGACACACCACTTTCCACGTCGTGCTGCGAGCGCAGCCCTCCGACAAAGTCACCGTTTACGTCACCGCCAATCCCGAACATCTCGTCCGGACCGCTATCTATCGCCAGTTCTTCGACGAACAAGGCCTCCCCGAGCGGCTCGAGCGGGTGGAGCAGCCCATCTTCGAACAGTTCGAAGGCGGGATCGGTGTGTTTCTGCTGGACGTGTTCATTCCCGCCTCCACCCCCATCCGGCGCATCCGCTACGAGGTGCAGATGCAAGCCGGTGACCGCTGGTTCATCTATCCCCTGGAACTGCGCGTGCTCGGCGCAACCGTGCCCAAAGGTTTCCCCCAGGCCGGCGAACTCGCGCCCTCTTCCCAACCCGCCGCGAACACCGCCTGGGCTACCCTCGCCGCCTACCTGTGCGACCGCCGCCGGCCGGCCGCGCCCGCCGGCTTGACACAGCGTGCACTGATTCGCCGCAACGCGTCACAGGACGTTGCGGTTGCCCGGGATCTCGAAAAATCGCGCGGCGCCATCTTCGTCCGCAATGGCATCGCCCAGGCCCTCGGAGCCAAGGATGCGCCCGCCTGGTGTGCCGCCGGCTTTCCCGAGGACGGAGAGTCTTACTTTCGTGCCCGGAATTTCCTCCTTCGAGCCGCCTCGCCGGAGAAGTAAGACCGTCCTACCCGAAAAAGAAATCCATCCCCATTTCCTACCCAAAACCGCCAACCGCGCCGATGAGACAAGAGATGATTCGTGGCCCGGATTCTCAATCAGAACGCTTCCTGAACGACCTCGCCCAAGTCTCGCGGCGCCTCGAACGGGCGCAGCGCGAAGTGTCCACGGGCAAGCGCATCAATACGATCTCCGACGCTCCCGACGAAGTAGGACACTTGTTATCGCTTCGCAGCGAATTGGCCTCGGTCGAGCAGGTCCAAACCAACCTTGGCCGCGTCAAAGCCGAAATCGGCACCGCGGAAGGGACGCTCTCGAGCGCCGTCGATATTCTCGAGCGCATCCAGTCTCTGACGGTGGAAGGCGCCAGCGATATCACTTCCGACCAATCCCGCGCCATCCTTGCCGATGAAGTCGATGAACTCCTCGGCCGCCTCGTCAGCTTGTCCCAAACCCAATTCGAAGGGCGCTATCTTTTTTCCGGTAATGCCGACCAGGCCGCGCCTTACACCTACGATTCCACGCTCGACGACCCCGTCAGCGACTACGCCGGCACCGACGCCACCCGCCAGATTCAGCACCCCAGCGGACCCCGCTTCAGCCTCGCCCGCACCGCCCAGCAGATCTTTGACGACGCCGATCCGCGGGGCAACGTCTTTGACACCGTGAACGCCGCGCGTCTGGCTTTACGCTCCAACGACACCGCCGCCATCGGCGCCGCACTCGACAATCTACAGTCGGCAAACCGCCACCTCAACAGCCAACTCGCCTGGTACGGCGGCGTCGAGAATCAGGTCAACCAGGCCTCCGAGTTCGCCGCACAACAGATCGTCCGCATTCGCAGCCGCATCAGTGAAGTGGAAGACGCCGACATCACCAAATCGATCGTCGAAATGCAGCAGGCCAGCTTCCAGCGCGACGCCGCGCTGTCGGCGCAAGCCAGCCGCCCGCGAAAAACCCTGTTTGATTACCTCGGCTAGGTTTCCGGATTCCTTTTCTATCGCGCGAGCGTGAAATGAACATCCACCTGTAAAATCACCTCCACCGCCACCCCGTTCAGCCGCGTCGCCTCATACCTCCACTGCCGCACCGCCTCCATCGCCGCCGGCGCAAGCAGCGGATGCCCGCTCACCAACCGCAACGATCGCACCATCCCATCCCGCGTGATCACCGCCTGAATGCGCACCGTGCCCTCGATGCGCGCCTGCCGCGCCAGCGGCGGGTACACAGGCTGCACCCCCGCAGTCAACCGCGGCGCTTTCACATCCCCGCCCACCACCACCGGACCTTTCGGCACAGCCGCGGCCGGCCCCGGTTCCGCCGGCCTCACCGGAACCGGACGCACCGGCGGAGCAATCGCCACCGGCACGCAGTCACCGACACAAGGAAGCGCCGGCCCCTGACCGACCCCCGATCCCGATGCCGCGAATTCGATCGAGGGCGCTTCGTCAAACATCGCCGGCTGCCCGGCAGGCACGGCGCGCGGCGCCTCCACAAGCGCAAGAAGTCGATCCCGTGGAATCGCCGGCGCACTCATCGCGGACGAGGCCCGCGCCCGGACCGGCGCCAGTTCCACCACCACCCCCTGCAACTGCGCCCGCCGCGCCGGAGCCTTCGGCAGCGGCTCGATGTGGAGCAGCGGATAAAGCATTGCGCCAATGGCGGCCGCAACCTGGATCGACGTCGACACGGCGATCATGGCGGCGCGAGCCGTACGCCCACTTTGCGGCAGATTCGCGGTTTCAAACATTGATTTTTGTCCTCGCCGCTATGGACACCGGCTCGAACCGCTTGGTTCCCACCTCGGGCTCGAAAAAGGAAACACGCTGAAACCGCTGGAACCGTTTCGATCCGTGTGCGTATTGCTCTGTGCAGGGAGAAATCGCACTTGATCGACATGATCCGCTCGTGGAAGCACACACTACGCCGCCTCGGCCGAACTCCCGGATTCACACTCGCCACCGTCGTCACGCTCGCGCTGGGGATCGGTGCCAACACCGCCATCTTCACCGTCATCGACAGCGTCCTGCTCCGGCCGCTTCCATTCCCCGAGCCGGACCGGCTGGTGGGAGTCTGGCAAACCGCCCCGGGAGTCAATATCAAGGACCTCAACGCGTCCCTGGCCGACTACATCACCTATCGCGAGGATTCCCGAACCTTCGCCGACGTAGCCATCTGGAACGGCCGCTCCATCACCGTCACCGAGTTCGCCGACCCGGAGCGTGTCGATGGCATCAGCGCCACGTTCCGGCTTCTCCCGATGCTCGGCGTACACCCGATTCACGGCCGCCCGTTCACCGAAAAGGACAACGACACCGGGAGCCCCGAGGTCGCCATGCTCGGCTACGGCTACTGGCAGCGCCGCTTCGGCGGCGACCCGAACGTCATCGGCCGCCGGATCATGGCCGACGGAACCCCGCGCGAGATCATCGGTGTACTGCCGCGAGGATTCTGGTTCATGGACCAGAAGACCGATCTCGTCATGCCACTCCGCTTCGATCGCGCCGCCGTCCGCCTCGCTGCCTACAATTTCCAGGCGATCGCCCGGCTGCGCCCCGGAGTCACTCTTGCGCAGGCCGACGCCGACGTCAAGCGCATGATCGCCATCGAACTCGAGAAGTTCCCTCCGCCCAAGGGCTTCAGCAAGCAAATGATGGAAGACGCGCGTCTGGGGCCGAACGTCCGCATGCTCATGGACGACCTGCTCGGCGATATCGGACGAAGTCTCTGGGTAGTCATGGCTACCATCGGTATCGTCCTGCTCATCGCCTGCGCCAACGTCGCCAATCTGTTGTTGGTCCGCGCGGAAGGCCGCGCCCAGGAACTGGCCGTTCGCGCTGCCCTTGGGGCCGGGCGCGCCAGGCTCGCCCGGGACATGCTGATCGAAAGTCTCACCTTGGCGATAATGGGCGGCACCGCTGGCGTCGCCTTCGCCTTGGCCGCCGTGAAATTGGTTTTGGCCATGAGTCCGGCCCGGCTGCCGCGGCTCGAGCAGATCGCCGTCGATTCCACGGGACTCTGGTTCACCCTCATCGTTTCCCTCCTCGCCGGATTGGCATTCGGCGCTATTCCCGTGCTGAAGCAGAGCCGCGCTCGTGTCTCGGAAGGGCTCCGCGCCGGTGGCCGCAACGCGAGCGCCGGGCGAGACCGCAACATCGCCCGAAACACCCTCACCGTCATCCAGGTGGCCCTCGCCTTTGTGCTCCTCATCGCATCCGGGCTCATGATCCGCACGTTCCAGTCCATGCGCAATGTCCATCCCGGATTCAACCAGCCCGAGCAACTCCAAACCCTTCGTGTCTCCGTTCCAAAAACCGCTGCCGCCGGAGAACCCGAGATGAAGCAGCTCTATCATGACCTCGCTACGAAACTGGCGGGCATTCCAGGAGTCTCCCGTGTCAGCCTCATCGGAGGCCTTCCGATGACCGGTGCCCGTTCGCAAGATCCCATATACGCCAGCGATCACACCTACGCCGCCAGCCAGATCCCACCCCTGCGGCGCTTTCTGACCGCCGCTCCAGACACGTTCCAGGCCCTCGGTGCGCCCCTCCTCGCCGGCCGTGAGTACACCTGGAACGACATTCATGAGAAGCGCCAAGTCATCATCATCGGTGAAAATTTCGCCTGTGAATATTGGGGCTCGGCGCGGGAAGCCATTGGCAAACAGATCCGGTCGAATCGAAACGACCCATGGAGCGAGGTAATCGGCGTCGTCGCCGACATCCACCATGACGGCGTCGAAAAGCAAGCGCCCTCTTCCGTCTACTGGCCCTTGCGAATGTCGAACTCCATGACCTTCCTCGTGCGCGGCGCTCGCGCCGGATCCGACACCCTCGCCGCCGAGATCCGCAAGTCCGTATGGGCCGTCAACGCCACCCTCCCCATTACCGAAATGCAGACCATGCGGCAGGTCTACCAGAAATCCATGTCCCGGACCGCTTTCCTGCTGACCCTGCTTGCCCTCAGCGGCGGCATGGCCCTGCTCCTGGCCACCGTCGGCATCTACGCCGTGATCTCCTACACAGTGGCCCAACGAAGGCGTGAGATCGGCATTCGAATGGCTCTGGGAGCGCGCACACGGACCCTGAAAGCGATGTTCGTCCGCAACGGCCTGTTGTGGGGCGGCCTCGGCGCGGCAGCGGGCATTGGCGCTTCCGTCGCACTGTCGAGATTGATGTCCACCCTGCTGTTCGAGATCAGTCCGTCGGATCCGCTAACCTATTCGTTTGTGGCGTTCGGATTGCTCGCGGCCGCCGCGGTGGCCAGCTATCTCCCGGCCCGCAGGGTCACGCGCGTGGATCCCGTCGAGGCCCTCCGTTCCGATTGACGCCCTCGCGGATGAAGTTCAGGAAGTACTTCGACCGGGAATTGCAGCTTCGATTTCCCGGACATCATGAGTCCCTGCGGCGCGACCTCGAAAGCCGCTATCGGGCGATCCTCCCCGACGTCTCCTTCGCCCGGTCCTCGCCAAACCCCGTGGATAGGCGGCTCGATTTCTCCGCCTACTTCCTCGCCACCATCCTGACTCTCGAGGCCCGCGGCGAGGACTTCGCGTCCATTCGAAACGTCTGCCTCGCTATCGTACGCGAATACGTCCGCCCCAAGAGCCCCTGGCAGCGTTGGCTTCGGAGGGTCCCCGTCACGTTGATCCGTACCCCGCTACGCCGTATCCTGGTTCGCATCCTACGGGCAAAGATACAGAAAAAGGGACATCCCGATGGCTTCCTCGTCCACATCGTCACGGGCGCGGACGAAACCTTTGGGCTGGGCTACGGCTTCAATGTAGTGGAGTGCGGAATCTGTAAGCTGTTCCAAAAGCACGGCGCGGCGCGGTACACAGCGATTCTCTGCGATGTCGATGAACTCACTTCGGGATTCGCCGGCCTTGATTTGGTGCGATCCGGAACAATCGCTCGAGGGGCGCCAGTGTGCGATTTCCGCTTCCGGATCCAGAATGCAAGCGGACCGGCCGCTCGCACCATGTCTACCTGAACTCGCCCTACTTGAACTCGCCCTACTTGAACTCGAGGATTTCCTTTTCCTTCGCCTTGGCCGCCTGGTCCAGCCGCTGGATCTGCGCGTCGGTGAGTTTCTGCACTTCGTCGTGGGCCCGCCGGTCCTCATCCTCGCTGATCGCCTTCTCCTTCAGCAGCTTCTTCACCGCGTCGTTGGCGTCCCGCCGGATGTTGCGCAGCGCCACACGATGATCCTCCGCCACATGGTGCAGATGCTTCACCATGTCCTTCCGGCGCTCTTCCGTCAGCGGCGGGATTGGGATCCGGATCAGCTTGCCGTCGTTTTGCGGATTCAATCCCAGATCGGACGAACGGATCGCTTTTTCGATGGCGCCGATAACGGATGCGTCCCACGGCTGCACCGTGATCATGCTCGGCTCGGGCACATGCAATGTTCCCACCTGATTGATCGGAGTGGGAGTGCCGTAGTAATCCACCCGAATCGAGTCCAGCAGACTCATGTTCGCCCGCCCGGTGCGGATCGAAGCAATCGCATGCTGCATGTCCTCGATCACTTTTTCCATTCTAGCTTTTGCGTTTGTTTCGATTTCTTTGACCATTGAAGAACTCCCGAAACCGGATCTTAAGAGTGTGGCTGGGTGGCGGAAGCCTGGTGAATCAGCGTTCCGACCTTTTCCCCCATCGCCATTCGCATTATATTCCCATGCGTGTTGAGATTGAAAACAAGGATCGGCATCTGATTGTCACGGCACATCGCCACCGCCGACGCATCCATCACACGCAGTGACTTCGCCAGGATCTCGTCGTAGCTGACTTCCTCGTACCGCACCGCGTCGGCATGCGTCAGGGGATCCTTGTCGTAAACGCCATCGACACGGGTCGCCTTGGCCACCACTTGCGCGTGGATTTCCAACCCACGCAGCGTCGCCGCCGTATCGGTTGAGAAATAGGGGTTGGATGTGCCCGCCGCGAATACCACGATGCGGCCCTTCTCCAGATGCCGGATCGCGCGGCGCCGGATGTAGGGCTCAGCCACCTGATGCATCTCGATGGCCGTCATCACCCGCGTCGGCACGCCCTGCTTCTCGAGCGAGTCCTGCAGCGCCAACGCATTGATCACAGTGGCCAGCATCCCCATGTGATCCGCCGCTACCCGGTCCATGTTCCTGGCCGCTGCCGCCACGCCGCGAAAGAAGTTGCCGCCGCCCACCACCAGCCCGATCTGAACGCCCGCGCGGGATACGGCGCTGATTTCCGCCGCCAGTGCGTGAACCCGTTCCGCGTCCAGCCCAAGCTTGTTCTCCCCGGCCAATACCTCACCGGAGACCTTCAGCAGGATCCGTTCGTATTTCGCCATGCCGATCGCTATTCGGCGGCGGGCTCTTCGGCGGCAGCCGCGGCGGCCTCACCCACCTTGAACCGCACGAACCGTGCGATCTGCATGTTCTCCTGCATCGCCGAAATCTGCGACTTCAGCAACTGTTCCACCGTCATCGTATTGTCCTTGATGAACGGCTGGTCCACCAGGCACGTCTCTTCGAAGAACTTTGCCAGCCGGCCTTCCACGATCTTATCGATCACCTTGTCTGGCTTGCCTTCGTTCCGGGCTCGCTGCGCCGCGATCTCTTTTTCTTTCTCCAGCACCTCGGCCGGAACCTCTTCCCGCCGCAGATACTTCGGATCCGCCGCCGCCACCTGCATCGCCAGGTCCTTGACCAGGTCCTGAAACTTGTCGGTGCGCGACACGAAATCGGTCTCGCAGTTCACTTCGATCATCACGCCCAGTTGGCTGCCCGGATGGATATAGGTGCCGATGGCGCCCTGCCGCGCAGCCCGCGATTGGCGCTTGGCCGCCGAAGCGATCCCTTTCTTCCGCAGTACGACTTCCGCTTCCCCAAGGTCGCCCCCGGCCTCTTCCAGGGCCTTCTTGCAATCCATCATTCCAGCCCCGGTCTTGTCCCGGAGCTGCTTCACCTGTGCTGCACTGATCTCTGCCATGACACTCCTGCCTTGTCGAAATGGGGCGCCGCGCGGGGCACCCTGGATTCAGACCCGTCCGGACGCGAGGGCTTAGTCCTCGAGCGCCTCCATCTGGGCTTTCTTCGGAATATTGAGATTCGAGAGATCTTCTTCGATCAGGCTCTCGCTCATCAGCTTCTCCGCGTATTGCGGCTCGAAGTACTGGCTGTACTCCGAGGATTCTTCGATGCCGGCTTCTTCGGTCACCACCGCCGTGAAGTCGTGCTCGGTCGCCAGGGCGCGACCCTCCACGCAGGCTTCGGCAATCTTGTTGGTGAACAGGCGGATCGCACGCAACGCGTCGTCGTTGCCCGGGATCACGTAGTCGACGAATTCCGGATCGCAGTTGGTGTCCACGATCGCGACAACCGGGATACCCAGCTTCCTCGCCTCAGACACCGCGATCGATTCCTTGTTCGAGTCGATCACGAACAAAATGTCGGGCAGCGAAGGCATGTCGCGAATGCCGGCCAGGTTCGCTTGCAGATGCTTCCGCTCGCGTTCCAGACGGCCTACTTCCTTCTTGCTGCGCCCTTCCCATTGGCTCTCGATCGCCAGCGAATCCAGTTCCTTCAGCCGCTTGATCGAGCGCTGCACGGTCGTGAAGTTGGTCAGCAGTCCGCCCAGCCACCGCTGGTTGACGTAGTACATGGCGCACCGGCTCGCTTCTTCAGCCACCGCTTCCTGCGCTTGGCGTTTGGTGCCTACGAACATCACCGTCTTGCCCTGGGACGCCTGCTCGGCCACGAATCGCATCGCGTCCTTGAATAGCTTCAAGGTCTTCTGCAGATCGATAATGTAGATCCCGTTGCGTTCGCCAAAGATGTACTCTTTCATCTTTGGATTCCAGCGCTTGGTCTGGTGCCCGAAGTGAACGCCCGCTTCGAGCAATTCTTTCATCGAAATCGATGGCAAATTGCCTCCTTGTTCGGGTTACGAGGTTAGGGGGTGCGCGACCGGCCCGCGGTCCAAAGCGAGATTTGCGGGCCGGCGCAGAGGTTGAACTTTGTCGGCAAGACGTCGCTTAGCGCTTGGAGAACTGGAAGCGCTTGCGCGCGCCCTTCTGCCCGTACTTCTTGCGTTCGTGCTGACGCGGATCCCGCGTCAGGAATCCCAGCTCCTTCAACCGCGGACGCAGTTCCGCATTGAAGTCTACCAGCGCGCGCGCAATGCCCAGACGCATCGCACCCGCCTGGCCCGCCGTGCCCCCGCCGTGGGCCGTGATCAACACGTCGAATTTGTCCGCGGTATCGGTGGCCACTAGCGGTTGACGAACCATGCTCCGCGCCGAATCCAACGCGAAGTACTGTTCGAACGGCCGGTGGTTGATTGTGATGTTGCCCTGGCCAGGGCGCAAAAACACCCGCGCCACCGCTCTCTTGCGGCGGCCCGTTCCCAGATTCTGAACTAATGCTGGCACTCGATGACCAACTCCTTGCTGCTTTGACTTCTTCGTTAACCCTGGATTTCGAGCGCAGCGGGCTGCTGCGCCGAGTGCGGGTGCTTGTTCCCCGCGTATACCTTCAGCTTGCGGTACATCTGCTTGCCCAACTTCGTCTTGGGCAGCATCCCCGCCACCGCGAATTCCACCAGCCGGATCGGATGCGTGGCGCGCAACCGGAACGCCGCCACTTCCTTCAATCCGCCAGGATACCCGCTGTGGCGCCGGTACATCTTGTCCCGTTCCTTGTTCCCGGTCAGCTTCACCTTTTCCGCGTTCACCACGATCACATGATCTCCCGTATCCAAAAACGGGGTGAACGTCGGCTTGTTCTTGCCCATCAGGAGGCGTGCAACCTCAGAGGCAAGACGGCCTAGCACCATTCCATTGGCATCAATTACATGCCACTTACGCACAATCGCATTCGCCGAAGGGACAAGGGTTTTCATAGGACAGAAGACTCCCCGGAAGGGATTACAATCTATGAGCTTAGCCGATGGAACGCGGCCGTGTCAAATGCGGACTCCTTCTCCTCGTCCCAGTCCGCCCATAGGGAAAAGATCCTCCCCAGGATCTCCACCGAATCAGCCAACCGCGGACCCGGCCGGTTGAAGTACGCATTTCCATCCACCAAATAGACCTGCCCCTGGCGGACCGCGGTCAGTTCCCTCCACCCCTCGCGTCCCGTCAATGACCGGATGTCCCGCCGCGTCGCCGCAATGTCGAATCCGCACGGCATCACCAAGATCACATCCGGATCGGCCGAACGCAGCGAATCCCACGTCATGTACGGCGAGTGCTCTCCCGCGCGCGTGAACAGATTCTCGCCCCCGGCTAGCTCCACCAGTTCCGGCACCCAGTTGCCCGCCGGCATCAGCGGATCCATCCACTCGATGCAGGCCACCCTCGGACGTTTCTCACCGGTCGTCCCGCCCGCCGCCATGCGCTCCTGCATGCGCGCAATCAGCCGCTCGCCAGCCCGCACGGCATCGAAGGCAGACGCCACTTTCCGAATATCGCCCCAGACGTCGGCGAGCGAGTTCGGCTCCAGGCTGACCACCGCCGGATTGCTTGGAAATCGATCGCCCAGCGCCCGCTCCACGTCCTCGCGGCTCACCGCGCACACCCGGCAGTGTGATTGCGTGACGATGTGCGTCGGCGCAAGCCCCGCCAGAACGTCATCGAAAACCTCGTAGACGCTCCCGGCCTCGGCCAGGGTCGCTCGAACCAGACGGTCGATCTCGCCGCTCGAACCATCCACGGCGAACTTCGGGCGTGTGCAAACGGGCAGACCGGACACGGCCGCCGGATAGTCGCATTCGTGAGACCGGCCCACCTGGAACCGGCCCAGTCCCAGGGCATGCACGATTTCCGTGGCACTCGCAATCAGGGAGACGATCCGCACCCGCCCGCTACTCCAGCGGCCGCAGCCACACGTTCCGGAACCGCATCACCGTTCGCGGAGCATTCGGAAACCCGCTGTGGTCCTGCAGCAGGATCGGCCCGGGTGTACACCCTTTCCCCAACTTCTCACTCGCATCGATGGAAACGTGGTCCTGCACCAGTATCCCGTTCAAAAAAGCCGTCACTGTCGCCTTCGTCACCACATTCCCACTCGCGTCGCACTTCGGACCGTGAAACACAATGTCGTAACTCTGCCATTCCCCCGGCCGCCGGGCGGCATTCACCAGCGGCGGAGCCTGCCCGTACAACGCCCCCAGGTGCCCGTGCGCGTACGTCGAATTGCGGTACGAGTCCAGGATCTGAAGCTCATATCGGCCATGGAGGTACAGCCCGCTGTTGCCGCGCAGTTGGCCCTTCTGCTCGGGCATGCTCGGCGTCGCAAACTCCAAATGAATCTGCGCGTTTTGGAACTCATGCTTGGTCCGGATGTCGCCGGCCCCGCTCGCGCACTCCATCACCCCGCCTTCCACTTCACATCCAGCCGGCGCGCCCGACGGCCCGATCCACCCCTCCACACTCCCGGAATTCAACAGGACGATCGCGTCTGACGGCGCGGGCCCCGGCCCGCCGCCGGGAGAAATCACACGCGGTTCCCCGTCTTGCGCAACCGCCGCGGCCAACAGCATCCCAGCCGTACCGATCAGACGAAAGATCATTGTAGTCAACATGATAGCAGATCTGCGCCCCCTCACGACCCGCGACCAGAGGTCTCGTGGCAAAAAATTTATGTAAAATAAATTATCCCGGTACTTGACACAAAGGGGGTACTTCGTTGAATATGTTGAAAACGATTACAGGCGGACCGCTGGGCTTGGGCGGCCCATTTCCTCCGAGGCGCGTCCGCCTGTATCCCCTCATCCTAGCTGCTTTCTACCAATCCCATTGCGCTCCGCACGATGCTCGTACGATCAGTTGCGTCGCGAATTCTTCCACCACCACTTCGCCTTCCGGTTCTGCCATCCGCCGCAGCAGCAATCGCGCCGCGCGACGGCCCATTTCCCTCGTGTCATAGGCCACCACCGTCAACGATGGCCGCAGTGACGCCGCCCAGGGCAAGTCGTCGAAGCCCACCAGCGCCACCTGTCTCGGAATGTCCAAACGCCGCTCGTGGATCGCTTGCAGAGCCCCCAGCGTCAACATATTGCCCCCCGTGAATACCGCTGTAGGCGGGTTCGGCCGGTCCAGCAACGCTCCCGCCTCCCGGTAGGACCATTCCTGCTTCCAGTCTCCGATCGCGATCAGATCCTCGGGAACCTTTCGCCCACGCTCGGCGAACGCAGCCCTGTATCCCGCCAAACGCTCCCTTCCCGTGCTCGACGCCATCGGGCCTAGCAGCAGCGCAATCCGCTCATGTCCCAAATCGAGCAGGTGCTTCACACCTCGGCAAGCGCCCTCGAAACTGGCCACGCACACCGTGTCCACCGCCAGATCGTCGGGCTTCCTCGTCAATGCCACCGATGCAACAGACCCCTCGATCATTTCCCGGTACAACCGGCTGGGGGCCACACTCGGGGTAAAGATCAGCCCCGCTACACCTTCTCCGCAAAGCGTCTCGAGCATCACCTGCTCCCGTTTCGGAGAGTCCTGGTAGTGGGCCAACAACAGACAGTAGTCGGCGGGCAGCAGTATGTCTTCGATCCCGCAGATAACCGTACTGAAGTATGGGTTCTCGATATCCGGAATGACGACCCCTACCGTGCGCGACTCCCGCCAACGCAAGCTCCGCGCCACACGATTCGGCTTGTAGTTCAACTCCCGCGCCGCCGCCTGGACCTTCGCCGCCCGTTCCTCACTCACCGAATCTGGGCTCGTCAGGGCACGCGAAACCGTTGCCGTTGACACTCCCGCCAACTCCGCCACATCCTTAATTGTTACGACCGGTCTTGGTGACCCGGCCGTCGTACGCCTCCGACGGGGCATTAGGTAAATGTTAAGTGATTACCCTGCTGAAGTCAAAAGTAGACTAAAAGTAAATTCACTCTTTCGCTCTTGCTTTTAGGCTCCCAAAGCAGTAGAGCGCGCTGCGCGTCCGCAAATAGATTCGATCGTCGAGGAGCGCCGGCGTAGCGAAACACTCCTCTTCCATATCATTCACAGATAGAATCTCCCAGTCCGCTCCGGCCCGCACCACCGTGGCCTTCCCCTCTTGGCTGATCAGAAATACCTTGCCCGCGCCCGCAACCGGCGATGAATAGTAGGTGCCCAGCGCGCCCGTCAACCGGCCCTGCTTGAGGATTCGGCCCGATGCCGCGTCCAGGCTGCTCAAGATGCCGCCGTCTTTCACTAAGTAAAGAATATTCATGTAGATAAGCGGAGACGGCACATTCGGCAGGAACTTTTGCATCCGCCATTGCACCGACGGCGAGTTCGTCAGATCCCCTTTCCCCTCTGGACGCACCGCGATTAGCACGTTACGCGACGCCCGCCGCGCCCGATAATTCTCCCATTCCTGCTCGTTTACAAGTGTATCGGCGTTCAGATCGATGTTGATAAATGCCCTCTGTCCACGAGCTTCCGCCGAATACTCCTGCGCCGTCAGCAGTCCGTCTCCGTTTTTGTCCCGTTCGGCAATCGTTTCCGCAAACGACGGTGTCTCGGTCGGAGCCTCCGCCTCGCCGCCCCCTTCCCACCAATGCGCGTAGATCAATCCGTCGTGGACGATCGGCGTCGACTTGGGCTGCCACGACATCCCGCGGATCCACCACAGCTTCTCGCCCGTTTCCGCCGAGTAGCTCGTCAGGTAGTACGCCCCAGGCACCACGATTTGGTCTCCGCCTGTCGGCGATCGATACAGCAGCGGCGTCGAGTAAGACCTTGTCACTTCCGGACGAGGCGTCCTCCACACCTCTCTGCCCGTATCGCGCCGAACCGCCAGCAGGTACGAATCGGTGTCCTGATCGCAAAGCATCACCACCAGATCCCCCGCCAGGATCGGCGACGACCCGTGCCCGTTCACGTTGTTGAACGGTCCCAGCGGGACCCGCCACTGCTCCTTCCCCTCGAAGTCATACGCCAGCAATCCAAAATCCCCGAAAAATACGTAAACCCGGGACTCATCCACAACCGGACTCGGCGACGCCGGTGAATTGGTCGGCTGAAACCGCTCGAGTCGCGGGCGCGGAACCTCACGCCTCCACAGCACACGCCCGTCGGAACGCCGCAGGCAATACGTGTACAGCTTCCCACCCTTGTCCACGATCTTGTCCCGACCCGCATCGGCGCTGCTGCCCCCCTCCGCCGCCGTCAAAAAAATGCGGTCCCCAACCACGATCGGAGACGAGTGTCCCGGCGGCAGTTCCGTCTTCCAGACCACGTTCTTGTTCGGCCCGAACTCCGAGGGAAGGTCGCTGGTTCGCACTGCCACGCCCGCACCGTCGGACCCACGAAATCGCGGCCAATCCTCCCCAGCCAAAGAGAAGGCGCCGGTAAGAAAAACGAGGAGCGTACACGCCCCGCGCGAACAAAAAAGCATGACGCCAGTATACGTCAGCGCGGCAAAAGCGACTGCAGATCGATCGCCAGCGCATCAAGGGCGATGTTCTTCTGGATATTCCGCCGCACCAGGTGCAGCAATTCGCCCGTCTTCTGCACCGCCGCCCGCAGCCACTCGAACGGCACCGCGCGCGCCACGGGCTCGAGCGCCGCCCGTTGATCCGGATTGCGGATATCGCCGAACCCCTCCCGGATATGCAGCAGATCCGAAAGCAGCAGGTACAGCACCTTCAAGTAAGGCTCCAGCTTCTCCGATCGCGCCTGCGCCAGCTTCTCGGAATGCCGCGCCCACTCCCCGAACGGCCGCTGCCCCGACGCCGCCCCCAACAGAGCTTGCATCGCTTCCCGCCGCTTCCGGTACGCCGCCAGATCGATCGACGCCGCCTGACCCGGACATCCCGCCGCCAGAGCGATCCGCAGTTCCGCATCGTCCAGCTTCCGCACACGCGCGAACTGCTTCATCTCCTCCTCCGCCAGCGGACCCAATCGCAGCGGCACCGATCGCGACCGGATCGTCGGCAGCAGGTCATACTGGTTTTCCGCGGTCATCATCAGGATCAGGTACGGCGGTGGTTCCTCGAGCGTCTTCAAAAGCGAATTCGCCGCTTGCTCGTTCGCCCGGTCAATCCCGTCGATCAGGAACACCCGGTGTTGGCCCGCCAGCGGCTGAAATTGCGCCCGTTCTTTCAACAACCGCATCTGCTGGATGGAGATCTGCCGCAGCGGGCCGTCCGGCGCGAACGTCACGAAATCCGGATGCGTCGCAAACAACAATGGATCGTCGGAGCGCTTCTCCGGCGGCAGCTTTTCCCGCTCCGCAAGAAAGTCCACGTTGTGCGCGAGGCTCAAATCGTCCTGCTCGATCCGCTCCGCCCCGCCGATCAGGCTCGCCGCGAATCGACGCACCAACGTCGCCTTCCCCACTCCTTCCGGCCCATGCAGCAGAATCGTCTGCGGGATCCGCTCCCGCCCGGACATCTGCGCCAGCGTTTCCGACGCCTGCCGATTGCCCAGAAAGTCCGGAAAGGCTTCCCGTTCAGGCATGCACCCGGCTCTCCAGCGCCGCTTCGGTGTGCCGCCAGATCGCCGCGTGCACCCCTTCCGGGTCCAGACTCGCGTCGACCACCCGGAACCGCTCAGGATGCGACGCCGCCAGCCGCAGATAGGCATCCCGCACCTGTCGATGAAACTCGATCGATTGTTCGTCCATTCGCGATTGGTCGTGCGTGCCTTCGTTCTCATTCCGCCGCCGGGCCCGCTCCAGACCCGTCTTCAGGTCGATGTCCAGAAAAAACGTCAGGTCCGGCTGCAACTCGCCGCAAGCCACCTCGTGCAGCGCCAGCACCGTCTCTTCGCCCAGCCCTCGCCCCGCGCCCTGATACGCCAGCGTCGAATCGGTGAACCGGTCGCACACCACGATCCGGCCCGCGGCGATCGACGGCCGGATCACTTCCGCCACGTTTTGCGCGCGGCTGGCGAAATAAAGCAGCATCTCCGCACGCGGGGCCAGTTCCACGTTCGCCGGGTCCAACAGGATTTTCCGAATCTGATTGCCGATCACCGTCCCACCCGGTTCGGCCGTCTGCACCGCATCGTATCCCGCCGCACGCAACCGCGCAAGGAACATCCCGATCTGCGTCGTCTTTCCGCTGCCGTCGGTTCCCTCGAAGGTGATGAACAATCCTCGCGGCATCTCAGTCATATACGAAGTGCAGGACCTTCTTCAGGTCTTCCCATGCCTCTCGTTTCGCATTCTGGTTGTATGGCCGCAGTAGATACGACGGATGGTACGTCACCATCACTGGGATGTCGTGCCACCGCTGCCAGTTCCCCCGCAGCTTCATCACACCGTCCCTTGTTCCAAGCAGCGCCTTCGCCGCCGTCGACCCCAGGCAGCAGATCGCTTTCGGACGGATGACTTGCAACTGCCGGAACAGAAACTGTCCGCATATCTCCATTTCATCCGGCTGCGGCGTCCGGTTCTCAGGCGGACGGCACTTTACCACGTTGCAGATGTAGACGTCGGGCCGCTGAATCGGTATGCCCTCTTTCGACGCCGTGCCCTCGATCATCTGCGTCAGCAGTTGGCCCGCTCGTCCCACGAATGGCAGCCCCTGCGCGTCCTCATCGGCGCCCGGACCCTCGCCCACGAACACCAGCGCCGATCCCTCGTTTCCGGATCCGAACACGATCTTGTTCCGCTTTTCACACAACCGGCAGCGCTTGCAGTCGCCGATGTCGTTGCGGATGGCGGCCATGGAGTCGCCTTCGGGGGCCAGTGGGGGGAGAGACAGTGTGTCCATAACAGGTGCCGGAACAGAGACAGTGGCCGGAATCGGCCGCGACGCCACCGGCGGATCTTCGCGGCGCTCTCGAGCCACCGGCGTCACCGGCGGAGTCTGCACTGCCTCTGGGATCTTCCGAGGAGCCTCCTCGATCGCTGGCCCGGCCGCCGGCGCCGGTCGCAGCCGCACTTCCTTGAATCCGAGGTCGCGATAAAACGCCAGGTACTGGCGTACCAATTCCGCTGTCATCGCGCCTCGACCGTGGAGGCGCGCACCCGCAGGCGCAGTTTCAAAATCTGATCGAAGATCTGATCCGCGATCACTCGCTTGGACGCCCTCGCCAAATGGATCGATTCGCCAGACCGCAGCACCAACGTCACTTCATTGTCTTCCGCGTCGAACCCGATCCCCCGCCCCGATACCAGGTTCCCCACCACCATGTCGCAGTTCTTCGTCTCCATCTTTCGCCGGGCCTCCGCCACCAGATTCTCCGTCTCCGCGGCGAATCCCACCAGCAGCCGGTCGCCTTTCACCCGCCCCACCTCGGCCAGGATGTCCGGCGTCGGTGACAGTTCCAATGACCAGCGCATCGCCGTCTTCTTCACTTTGTGCGCCGGCACTTCTTCGAGTTGATAATCCGCCACCGCCGCGGACTTGATGATGATTCCCGCCTCCGGCAATTCATCGAGCACCGCTTGCCGCATCTCAACCGCCGTTCGCACCCCCAATATCTTCACACCGCGCGGCGCCGGCAAATGCACCGGGCCCGAAACCAGGATCACACGCGCCCCCCGGGACGCCGCCGCGTCCGCCAATGCATATCCCATTCGGCCGCTCGAGCGGTTCGAGATGTACCGCACCGGGTCCAGGGCCTCTTGCGTCGGGCCCGCCGTGATCAGCACCGTCTCCCCTTCCAGATCCCGCCTCGGATTCCCCGCCGCCACGACCGCATCGGCAATGGCATCCAGTTCAGCCAACCGCCCCGGACCTGTCATTCCGCAAGCCAGCGCACCATCGCCTGGGGGCACGATCACGTGCCCGCGCGCGGCAAGCGTTTCCACGTTCCGCCGCGTCGCCGCATGATTCCACATGTTCGTGTTCATCGCCGGAGCCAAAACCACCGGTCCGGTGAATGCCAGATACAACGTCGTGAGAAAGTCGTCCGCGATCCCGTGCGCCATCCGCGCCATCAGATCCGCGGTCGCCGGCGCGATCGCAAGCACTTGATTCTCCTGCGCCACCCGGATGTGCTCCACCGAACTCGACAGCACATCCTCCGCCGAGGCGTTGTCGAACAATCCTGTGATCACCTTGCGCCCCGTGAGCGCGGCAAAGGTGAGCGGTGTTATAAAACGTGTCGCCGCGGCGGTCATCGCCACCTGCACCGTGCAGCCGCGTTCGGCCAGCAGACGCGCTAACTCGGCACACTTGTAGGCCGCGATTCCTCCGCCGGCGCCGAGGACCACGTTCATGGCTGCCTACTCTTCCGCGTTCAGCTCCGCCAGCGCCGCCGCCTCTTCCCGCAGCACCGGATCGTCATAACTGATCAGTCCGCGCCGCACTTCCTCCATCGACGTCACCGTCGGCTTGCGCGAGGTCGTCGGCAGGTACGATCGCGACCCGCTCTGCAGTTGGCGCGCCCGCTTGGCCGCCACGATGATGAACCGGTACGTGCTCAGTTCTTCATCGTCTGGAATTGCGTAGTGTAAGTTGCGAATGATGGTGTCGCTCATTTCTTTTCCTTCTCGGCCAGTTCTAACGACGCTCCGAAACTTTCCAAAATCGGCCGGATCCGCTCTTCGTTCCGGATCCGCCTCTGCCGTTCCGCTTCCACGATCGCGGCCAGCCGCGCCGCCGATTCGTTCACGTCCTGATTCACCAGCACATAATCGTACTGGTCGTAATTGCCAATCTCCGCCGCCGCCCCACGCAATCGCCGTTCGATCACCTCCTCGGTGTCTTCGGAACGGGAGCGCAGTCGCTGCGCCAACACGTCTCGCGATGGAGGGAGAATAAAAATCGAAACTGCGTCGGGAAACCGCTCTCTCAATTGTCGCGCACCCTGCACATCGATGTCCAACAACAGATCCTTCCCACTGCTCCGCGCTTCATCCAGATACCGCCGGTGCGTCCCGTAGTAGTTCTCGAATACCTTCGCCCACTCCAGAAACTCGTCCCTTCCGAGCATCGCCTCGAAATCTTCCCGCGCGATGTAGTGATAGCTTTCCCCGGGCTGCTCCTTCCCGCGTGGCGCGCGCGTCGTGTACGAGATCGAAAACACGATCTTCGGGTCCTGCTGCAAAAGACGATTCACCAGCGTCGACTTGCCAGAGCCGGACGGGGCGGAAACGATAAATACGGCTGTCATTCGTGGCTAGTAACCTACTCCAGGTTCAGCGACTGTTCGCGGATTTTCTCGACTTCCGATTTTACCGCCAACGCCAGTTCCGACAATCGCCGCCCCGGCTCCCCCGCCGCATTCGATTTCGATAGGATCGTGTTCGCCTCCCTGTGCATCTCCTGCGACAGAAACTCGATCTTCTTCCCCACCTCGCCGCCGGTTCCCAGCAGTTCCGCCAATCGCTCCGAGTGGATGCGCAGCCGGGCCGTCTCTTCGCTCACATCGCTCCGGTCAGCCAGCAGCGCCGCTTCCTGCGCCAACCGCGCCGGCTCGAGATTCGCCCCCGACAACAGTTCCTTCAGCCGATCCTCCAGCCGCGTCTTCAGATGCGCGCTGATCGACGCCCGGATGGACTCCATCTCCGCCACCGCCGTCTCCACCGCCGCGCCGTGCGACGCCAGCACGGCTGCCGTCTGCGCCCCCTCGCGGGACCGCTCCACGTTCAATCCGACAATCGCTTCCGCCGCCACCGCCAACAGCGCCGCCTCGAATTCCTGCCCTGGTTCCTCCGCGGCCCCGTCGCCCACCATCCCCGGCACCCGCAGCGCCACGTTCAGATCCGGCTCACCCGCGATCGAAAACTCCTGGGCCGCGCTACGAAACGCCGCGATCCATGCCTCCAGCATCGGCCGGTTCAATGCCGCCGCCCCAGCCGGCGCGCTCCGTTCGAAATGAACTCGAACGTCTACATGCCCGCGGCGTACGCTGGCCCCCAGCGCGCGCCGCAGCGCCGATTCGAACGGATCGAACTCCGCCGGTAAGTGAAAATGAAGATCCAGCCCACGATGGTTCACGCTCCGCAGGCTGAACATCACCTCGCCCTCGGTCACGCCGTCCCCGGATACACGCCGCCGGATCCGGCTGAACCCCGTCATGCTGTGGATGGGTGCTTTCGCCATGCCTCAATCCGCCTCCAAAAACTGTAGCTCATGCAGCCGCTGGTAAAGGCCCCCGTCGCGCAGCAATTGCTCGTGAGTGCCCCACTCCTTGATCCGGCCGGCCTCCACCACCGCGATCCGATCCGCGCGCCGGATCGTCGATAGCCGGTGCGCAATCACGAACACCGTCCGCCCAGCCATCAGGTGCGAGAGGGCCTTCTGCACCAACCGCTCGGACTCGGTGTCCAAATGCGACGTCGCCTCGTCCAGAATCAGAACCGGAGCGTTCTTCAGCAGCGCCCGCGCGATAGCCAGCCGCTGCCGCTGGCCCCCGCTCAGACGTACCCCGCGCTCCCCGATCACCGTATCGTATCCATCCGGTAGCGCGAGGATGAACTCATCCGCCAACGCGTTCCGCGCCGCCTCCCGGACTTCTTCATCGGTGGCGTCCCGCCGGCCATAACGGATGTTGCTCGCCACCGTCTCATTGAACAGAAACGTGTCCTGCGCCACCGTCGCGATGTGCGCCCGCAGGCTCGCCAGCGTGTATTCCCGTATATCCCGGCCATCCAAAGTGATCGCACCCGATTCCACATCATAGAAACGCGGCAATAGGATCGACAATGTCGATTTGCCCGCGCCGCTCGGCCCCACCAGCGCCACCACCTGCCCGGCCTCCACCTCGAAGCTGATACCCGACAGCGCAAAGCCATCCGCCGCCGCGTTGGGATATCGGAAACCCACCCGCTCAAAGCGGATCGACTTCTGGAAGCCGCGCAATTCCACCGCCCCAGCCCGGTCCCGCACCGCTTCAACCTGGTCCAGGTACTCGAACACTTTTTGCGACGCGCCCAGTGCCTGCTGAAAGATATTGTGAATTCCGGTGAGCCGCTTCACGGGCTCGTACAGCATCAGCAGCGCAACCAGAAAGCTCGTGAACTCGCCCGTCGTCATCGCGCCGATCTTGATCTGATTCCGCGCATAGGTAAGCAGCGCCACGATCGTGATCGCGCCGAAAAACTCGATCAACGGCGACGCCAATGCCTGTTGGGCCACATACCGCAGGTTGCTCCGTTTCAACTTCTCCTGTGCCACCGAGAATCGCCGGCCTTCATGTTCTTCCGCGCCGAATGACTTCACAATCGTATGCCCGCTCAGCGTTTCCTGCAGAATCTGATTCAGCTCCGCCGCATCGTCCTGCGCCCGGCGCGTCGTTCGCCGGATCCGCTTCCCGATGCGCAGCGTCGGTATCAATACGAACGGCAGCAGCGTCAGGCTCACCAGCGCCAGCTTCCAATCCGTCTGCAGCACCACGTACAGCAACCCCAGCGCGGAAAACGTCTGCCGCAGCCAGTCCGCCATCATGTGCGACACCGCCACTTGGATTTTTTCGATATCGTTCATGATCGACGACATCAATCGTCCCGTGGCGTGCTGCTCGTAAAACGCTGCGTCCTGCCGTAACAGCCGGTCGAAAATCGTCTGGCGCAGATCCGTGATCGCGGAATACCCGACCCGGTTCACCAGGTAGTTGCCGGCGTACTCAGTCAGCCCCTTCAGTACGAATACACCGAGGATGCCCGCCGCCACCATCGTCCAGACGTTGTGAATCGACGCCGGCATCAGTTGCTGCAGATAAAGCTTCCGGCCCAGAAACTCACCCAGCAGCACAGGCGCGTCTGGCGAACCAGGGTCGAGCACGCGATCGAACACCGGCCGGATCAGCAGCGCGATCAGCGCATGCGCGATGCCCGCGATCGCCATCAGCACCACCGACGCGCTCAGCCAACCCAGGTACGGACGCGTATAGGAAAGCAGCCGCCGCAGATCGCTCATCGCCGGCTGTTCTCCATGCGCACCGGCAATCGCTCAATCGCCGCGATCGCGGTGTCTACACCCACCGCGTGTAACGCCACACCCGCTTCGATCGTCTCGCTGGGCGTTCGCCACGGGGCCCATATGCGCGGATCCGAATCGCCGAACAACACGAGCGATGGCACCCCGAATGCCGCCGCCATGTGCGCCGGCCCGCTATCGTTGCCCACGAAAAGGCGCGCGTCCGAAATCAGACTCATTACCTCACCCAAAGGAGCCCCTCGCAGGCAACAAAACGATTCTGCTTCGAATGGCGCGAGGTCATCCCCCGCCGCGCCAATGAAAAGCGGATCCAGCCCCGCGCTGTCTCGCAAATACTGGCCCAATTCGACGAACCGCTCCGCGGGCCACGTCTTGGCAGCGCTCGACGCCATCGGATGAATCACCGCGTACGGCAGCTCGCGCCGGCCCTTTGCCCCGCCACGGAGAAACGCCCGCGGGATCTCCCCCTTCGGGACGCCCAAAAAAAACATCGCCGAAGCCATGTGCTCCGCCGTATGCACTACTCGCTCCTCGCCGAAAATCGCCTGTGCCCGCGGTACTCGGACGTTATACACGGCCGCCTTCCTGAAATGACCGAACCCCACGCGCCAACTCGACGCCGACGCACCCGTCAGCAACGCGCTCCGTGTTCCACCATGGAAATTGATCGTCAGTTCCGCCCGGAACATCGCCGCCCCGGCAACCGACGGTTCCAGTATCGCCGAGATATCCGGATTTCCCTCGAACACCGCGCGGAAACGGTCCTCCACCACCACGCCCAACTCCAAGTCCGGCCGGTGGCGCTTCAATAAGTGGATCGCCGGCGTCGTCAGCACGCAATCGCCCAGCGAACGCAGCCGGATGATCAGCACGCGCGATCGCGGGGGGATCGTATCCAGAACCGGCACGGGACGCGCTATTCTTTGCGCGCTTCGTCCACCAGCATCACAGGGATGTCATCCCGGATCGGGTAGACGAGACGGCACGCCGGACACCGCAGGCCGTTTTCGTCCTGCATCAGTTCCACCGGAGTCTTGCACACCGGGCAGACCAAAATCTCGAGAAGTTCTTTGCTCACCGCCATATCCTGTGAGTCCTTTCTTACCCGGCCAGCTAACGCCTCGCGCCCATCTCCGCGCGCGCCTTGGCCACCGCCGACAGATACTCCGCGGCCAGTGCCTGGATCTTATCGTAGGCGCCTTCCTGGATCAACTTCGCGTTCACCAGTTCCCCACCCACCGCCACCGCGCAGGCGCCGGCCTTCAGAAACTCGCCGGCCGTTTCCAGGTTCACGCCTCCGGTCGGGATCATCTCGATTTGCGGAAACGGACCCTTCAGCGCCTTGATGTACTTCGGCCCTCCCACGTTGCCGCACGGGAACACCTTCACGAAATCGGCTCCCGCGTCCCACGCCGTCTGCACCTCGGTCGGCGTCAGAGCGCCCGTGCAGATCGTCTTGGAATACCGGCGCGCCATCGCGATCGTCGCCGGGTTCAGAGACGGAGTCACGAAAAACTCCGCCCCGGCCAACATGCAGATGCGTGCCGTTTCCGGATCGAGCACGGTCCCGGCCCCCAGCACGATCTTGTCCCCGAAGCGGTCCGCCACTTTCTCGAGCGCGCGCACCGCCCCGGGCACCGTCATTGTGATCTCGGCGGCGCGGATGCCGCCCGCGTGAATCGCCTCGATGGCCAGGATCGCTGCCTCCGCCGACGTGGTGCGGACGACAGGCACTATCCCGATCTCGAGCATCGAGGCGATGGTCTTCTGTTTCGACATGGAATTCCCTGGCCTGAGCGGCGTCTACACCGATGCCATGCCCAGCTTGGCGAACCACGGCTTGGCAGGCTTCAGCGCCTCGTTCACCGCCTCGATGTTCTTCACCCCTTCGGTGGAAAGCCAGTCTTCCAGCGCCTTCACGCCCTGCTTGGCGTATACAGGAATTCCTTCCTTCCACGTCGCGCGGCCGCAGAGCACGCCAGAAAAGTCGGTGCCTGCTTCCGCCGCCATCGCCAGCGACTCGGTGAATTGGTCATTGCTCACACCAGCGCTCAAATAGATGAACGGCTTGGCCGCCACCGAGGCTGCCTTGCGGAACAAATCGAGCGCCTCCTCACGGCTATAGGCCGCCTGCCCTTTGAACACGCTGCTGCCTTCCACGTAGTTCGCGTTGATCGGCACTTCCACCTTCAACACGTCCACCCGGTACTGCGGCTTGGAGAACTCTTCCATGCTCCGGATCACGATGTCCGGCTTCGCCTTTGCGAACTCCAGCCCCTTCTCGTCGCCGCCCTTCGGGTCGTACCCGATGAACTCGAGGAAAAACGGGATCTCCTCCGCTTCGCACTCCGCGCCGATCCGTTCCACGAACGCGTGCTTGATATCGTTCACGTCCGCGTCATCGTAGGGTGTATAGTAAATCAGAATCTTCACCGCGTCGCCGTCCATGTCCTTGATTCGCTTCACGGAAACATTCGGGAGAAGATCGGGAAGCCGGCCCGGCTGTGTGTTGTCGTACCCGGACTTTTCGTAGGCCAGCAGCAGACCAGCGTTGGACGAGCGCGCCTTGGATGCGGGAATTCCATACTCGGGATCGAGCAAAATCGCGCTGGCATGCGGAGTGAGCACGCGCGACACTGCAATCTTGAATTCCTGCATCTGCTCATCGGTCACCTGGGAGGGGGAGATGCCGGCGCCGGCGGCGATCGACTTTTGCAGGCTGCCGCGTTGGTCCATGGCGGCGGCCGCGATTACGCCTCGAGCGTCGGAAAGAGCTTTAAGATGCTTGATCTTGCCTTGAGTCATTGAAATCAGATGGTCCTTGTTGGGGATTGCTTACGTTACGGATACCTTGTAAGTATAGCCCGACCGCCCCGCCGCGCCCCACTCCCGGAACCGATCCAAGCATGATACCGCCGCGCCCGCACCACATCCCGCAGTATCTGCGCCTTCAAACTGGCCGCGTCCGCGAACCTCCGCTCATCCCGCAGCCGGAACAGGAACTCCACCCGCAGCCGCCGCGGCGCCTCCCCCCGCAGCCCGTCCAGCACGAACGTCTCGATCACGAACTGCTCCCCGTCGAAGGTCGGCCGCACGCCCGCGTTCGTAACCGACGCCCATTGCGCTCCTGAGCCGATATCGGTGGCCCGCGTCACATACACGCCCGCTCCCGGCAGCACCTCCGCCTCTGTCGATAGATTCAACGTCGGCACCGTCTGACGGGATCCGATGCCTGCCCCGGATACCACCACCCCCTCCACCGCGAAACAACGTCCCAACAATCGACCCGCCATCCGCACATTGCCGCTTTCTACCAACTTCCGGATCTCCGTGCTCGACACCAGCCGCCCCCGCGCATATACGCCCTCCACGACCCTGGTGATGAATCCGTGCCGCTCCCCGAGTTCGGCGAGTCTCGCTGCATCGCCCGATTGCTTCCGCCCAAAACGGAAGTTCGCGCCAACTACCACCACCCGCGCCCCGGCCGCCCGCACCAGCACACCCTCCACGAATTCTTCCGGCGTCATCGCCGCGAACTCCGGCGTGAACGGCAGCACCAGCGCCTGTTCCACTCCCGCCGCCGACATCCATGCCAGACGCTGTTCCACCGTACTGAGCAGCCGCGGCGCGCGCTCGGGAGCCAGCACTCGCGCCGGGTGCGGATCGAAGGTGAGCACCGATGGCTTCGCTCCCAGCACCGCGCACTCTTCCCGCAAACGCCCAATCAGCGCCTGATGCCCCAGGTGCACGCCATCGAAGTTGCCGATGCATACCCCCGACGGCTCCCCCGATAGTGCCACGCCCCGCTCGGCTTCCGCCAGTGTTCGAAACAGCTTCATGCCGATTCCACGCCGGCCGTCTCGAGATCGATCTCCATCTCCAACCCGTCGTAGGCCAGCCGCACGTTCGACGGCAGCAACTGCTCGGTCCGCGCATGTGGCAAATCATGCCCGATATGCGTGAAGTACGCATTCCGCGGAGACAGTCTCTCCACGTAGGCCAGGGACCGGTCTACCGTCGAGTGCGTCGGATGCGGTTTGTGCCGCAGCGCGTCAAGAAATAGGATGTCCAGCCCCTGCAGACGCTCGAGCGATTCCTCCGGTATCTCGCTGTGATCGGTCAGGTACGCCAGATTGCCGATCCGGTATCCATACACTTCTCCGCGCCCGTGCTTTAGCAGAATCGGAAGGCACGGCACCCCGAAAAGATCGAAGGCGGCCCCATTCAATGGATTTGATTCGAGCTTCGGAACCGAACTCTCGGTCGGCTCTACCTGAAAGATGTAATGAAAGATCCGTTGGATCGATCCCAGTGTCTCGGCGGACCCGTAGATAGGAATCGGGCTCCGCTGACGGAAATTGAACGGACGCACGTCATCGAGCCCCATGATGTGATCGGCGTGCGAATGCGTGAACAAGATTGCGTCGACCCGCGGAATCCCTGCCCGTAGCGCTTGCGAACGGAAATCCGGCGTCGTATCGATCACGATTGACCGCCCACCGAATCGCACCCACACCGACGGACGCAGCCGGTTGTCCCGTGGATCGGTGGAACGGCACACGTCGCACGAACACCCGATCGTGGGAACCCCCACGCTGGTGCCTGACCCCAGCACTGTAACCTGCAAGCGTTCGATCACAGGCGCCTAGTCGCCACCTTGCGCGCTGTCATCGGCCTCTTCTGGCTCCTCCGCCCGCGTCTCGAAGGCGCTCGTCGATCCCGCCGCCGCAGCAGCCGCCCGCTTGCCCGCGGACTCCATCGCCTGGATGTACTGAAACCGCAGCTCGGTGAGTGAATTCTCAACCAGCCTCTGCTCTTCCCAACTCAGGTTCCCCTTCGTCTTTTCCACCAGCATCGCCAACAGGTCGATCGCATGCCGGGCCAATGGCAACTGCGGCTCCGGACGCTCGTCCTCGGCGCCCAGATGCAACACGCCCAACTGCACCTGCGCCTGCATCCGCAGTTGATGCACTAGAAACTCGAAACTCGCCGGTAAGGCGAACGCCTCGTTTTCGCTCATGATTTTCATATTTTATCGCGTATCTACACACACCCGGGGGGCCTTGCATTCCGGGCAACGCGACCGGGATGTTACATTGTTGGAACATGCAAGAGCAGAGCGCCATCGAGGGGGTGGTGGTCGTCGACAAACCCGCGGATTGGACCAGTCACGACGTAGTCAACAAAATCCGCCGCATAGCCGGAACCAAGCGCGTCGGTCATCTCGGCACCCTGGACCCCATGGCCACCGGTGTTCTCCCGCTCGTGGTCGGCCGCGCCACTCGGCTCGCCCAGTTCTACACCCGAGCCGAAAAAGTGTATGACGCCATCGTCTGCTTCGGCTTCGCCACCGCCACCTACGATAGCCAAGGGGAGCGTACCGGCGAGATTCACCCCTGCCAGTTCACGCGCGAACGCCTCGACGAAGAACTCAATCGCTTCCGTGGGACATTCCAGCAGACCCCACCTCCCGTATCGGCGAAAAAGGTCGGCGGCGTCCCCGCCTACAAGCTCGCCCGGAAGAACGTCGACGTCCAACTGCAGCCGGTCGAAGTCACCGTCCATGACTTGATCGTGCACGAAGTCCACCTCGAATCCGCCGGACAACCCCATGCCCGTATCGAGGTGCACTGCACCGCCGGCACCTACCTGCGCGCCATCGCGCATGACCTTGGCCAGGCCCTCGGCTGTGGCGCCCATCTCAGCCGGCTACGCCGCCTTCGCTCCGGGGACTTTTCCATCGATCAGGCCCGGACCCTCGAACAACTCGCCGAACTCAGTCACCAGGGCCGCCTGCGGGAGGCCGTCATTCCACCCGCCTTGCTGCTGCCTCAGTTCCCCAGCGAAATCGTCGATTCCATCACTGCCTCCCAGATTCGCCAGGGACGGGACTTTCGCGTATCGCCCTTCCGGCCCGCCAAAGGAGCGCCGCTCGTCAAAGCCGTCACCGCCGAAGGAGACCTCATCGCCATCGGCGAAGCCCGCCTCCCCCATCTCTATCACCCGATGCTCGTTCTATAGCGAAACCCGGACCGGAAACCGGACCGACCGCGCAATGAAACACATCGCGTGCGCCTTCGCATGCAGCCCCGCCGCCTCAGCCGCGCGCCGTTCATCCGCCAGTCTCACCTCCGGCCGCAAAACCACTTCCACGAACTCCCCGGACCCGTCTTCGTTCATCCGCATCCGCCCCGCCGCCCGATCCCGGTACTCCGTCACGACGATACCTGCAATGCTGCACAAATGCAGGTACCAAAGCATGTGGCACGCCGACAGCGAACCCACCAGCAACTCCTCCGGGTTGTACCGCGTCCCATCGCCACGGAACGCCGCATCGCTGGAGCATGGCAGCGGTCCGGACTTCCCTTCGGCCTCAATTTCGTGGTCCCGCGAATACGCCCCATATCCGCTGGTCCCCGAGCCCCGATTTCCCCGCCAGGTCGTCGTCATTGTGTAAGAATGTTCCTGAACCATGTGCCGGTAACACCGAGTGTAACCCGGAAGGGATGGTCCAGCACCGATGCCGAAGCCTCTCACGCTGCTCGAACAACTTTGCGCACACGCCCTCTCCTTCGGCGCCTAGTGCAACCGCAACATCTCCCAAGTTTGGAGTGGCACGGCTACGCCAGAGCGGAGCAGAGCAAAGACGAGCTGAAGACGAAATCGTCTGCCGCGGATGGCTAGTCAGATTCAGCGCGTCTCAAATCTAGGGGCAGTTCGGAAGGGCTTGCCTGATGCTTAAGGCAGGGTCCGTAGTTCGGACCTATTTCCGTCCTTCTCCGAAAAGGGAGAGGGCGACTCGGGACCTGCGGCTTTCGCAACTTCCAAGACTACCGTATGCGAACGAAGATATTGTGTGGTTGATCCGGGGATGGCTCGGCCCCCGCGTTTGGCGTACAGCCAGAACCGGTCGGCGTAAGTGTTGCTTTTGCTGGAGCCACCCGCCGGGATCGAACCGGCGACCTGCTGATTACGAATCAGCCGCTCTACCAACTGAGCTAGGGTGGCTTGCTCACCCGAGAATAACAACTCGGACCGAATCTTGGCAACTCGCCGCCGCCCCTACCCATCTCAATCGCGAACCTCACCCCGCCTCAAAAACAACACCCACACCCCCAACACCCCCGTCGCCCCAAGCGCCGCCATCCACCCCCGCGACAGCGTCGGGAAAAGGATGCAACCCACCGCCGCCGCGCCGAAAAGTATCCGCTCCACCCGCCACAGCGGACCCCGCAGATACCCCACCAGCGCCACCGCCCACGCTCCCGTGCCCGCCAGCAGGCCACCGAATGCCGCCACCACGGCCGGAAGCGGACCCTGTCCCAGCAGCAGCGGATCGAACGCGAACGCGAAGGCGATCAGGAACAAAACCAGACTCATCCGAAATGCCTGCCAACCCGTCTCCATCACGCCCGCCTTCGCAAGACCGGCCGCCGCGAACGACGCCAACGCCACCGGCGGCGTGATCATCGAGAGCACGCAGTAGTACATCACGAAAAAATGCGCGCACAGCGGCACCAACCCGAGCTTGATCAACGTCGGCACAAACAGGATCGCGCCGATGATGTAGGCCGCCACCGTCGGCAAACCCATGCCCATCACCACACATCCGGCGATCGTCAACAGCAGGGCTGCGTGGATATTGGCGGCGCCGCTCTCGATCAACTTCGAAGAGAACCGAAGCGCCAGGTTCGATTGAACCGCAACCGCCACCATGATGCCGATCGCCGCAATCGGGATGGCTACCTGCGCCGCTTGCCGTGCGATGTCTTCCATCACTCCCAGCCAATCCCGCCAACCCAGCCAACTGCTTCTGCGCACGTACGCCGTCACCACGCACGCGGCGATCGCCGCCACTACCGATAGCGTGGCGGACCTGCCCGATGCCAGCAGCGCCACCAGCAACACCGGCGGCAGCAGCAGGTAGAGCCGCGGCACGATGTCCCCCGATGGCGCCGACTGTCCCGGATCCAGCGTGCCGATACCGGTCTTGCGTGCCCCCAAATCCACCATCGCAAACAGCGCGAAATAGAAGGCGGCCGCGGGGATGACCGCAGCCATCGCAATGCGGCCGTAGTCCACTTGCAGCATCTCCGCCATCACGAACGCGGCCACGCCCATCACCGGCGGCATCAGTTGGCCCCCCGTGGAAGCCAGCGCCTCGATCGCCGCGGCCTGGACGCTCGAATACCCCGCGCGGCGCATCAGCGGGATCGTGAACACGCCCACCGATACGACGTTGGCCACCGCGCTGCCGCTGATGGTGCCCATCAGGCTGCTCGAGATGACGGCCGCTTTGGCCGCGCCTCCCTGCCCCCGTCCGCTCGCCTTCAAGCCGATATCGATGAAGAGCCTGCCGCCGCCGATGGCCGCGTACGCCGATCCGAATGCCAGGAAATAGAATACGAATTGCACCGAAGTTTCCGTGGTCACCCCGAGAACGCCGTTGGTTGTCATCGTCATGATTTCCACCGTGTCTTCGAGCCCGAAGCCGCTGAAGCGTGACCATCCCGGGAACCACCGTCCACCGAAGTTGTAGGGCGTGAACAGCAGCAAACCCAACAGGGACCATCCCACGCACCGCCGCCTCCCTCGAGCAAGAAGGAGAAGCAGGACCACGCCCGCCACCACGTCCAGCGGCAAAATCGGGTCCACCGCCTCCACACGTTCCGACAGCCGTTGCGCACTGGTCAGGTAGTAACCGCCGATAGCGGCCGAGGCCGACGCCAGTAGCGCGTTGATGGGTTTCGAACCGGCCGAGGTAAGAAACAGGATCGCCAGGGCGAAAAATAGATGCAGCGGCCGCGCCACCATCGGTTGCTGCGGCCACACAATGATCGCGAACTGGAACGCGCACCAGAAGATCGCCAGCGCCAACACCAGCGTTCCGGAAAGCGGTTCGCCCTCCGCGCCGCCGTGTCCTGGTTCCGCGCCCGCCTCTACAGCCATCCGCGTCCCTGGGCGTAACGCGCCGCGCCGGGATGGATCGGGATGCCTGTGGATTCCGGGCGCTGGCTGGTGGACGGGTCGAAATCCGCCCATGCCTTATGAGCCTGTTGCATCGCGTCCCGCTGTTCGCAGAGGGTTTTCGTAATGACGTACGCAAGCTCCTCCGGCAAATCGTCGCGCGCGATCAATACCGTGCCGCAGTCGGCGGCCGCGGTGGGTTTGCTCTGGCCCTTGAACCACGCCGGAAGAGGCCGCGGCGTCATGCCGTGGCGAGCCAGGGCGTCGAGCAATCCCGGGTCGAAATCAAGAAAGCGGATGCCGGCCGTCGCCGCGGCTTCGGTCAGCGCGGGGTGGCCCTTCACGGCGGACTCGAAATACAGATCCGCGCGCCCGTCGGCGAGCATCTCCGGAATCTGGTTCACGGCCACCTGAATCACGCGCCCGCCATTGGCGGCGATCTGTTGGCGCGTGAGGCCGTAGTGGTCCAGAATCATATCCGCCACAACCGGCACAGTGCTGCCCGGCGGCTTCATAATGATGCGTGGGGCGGGGCGGGCACGCAGCACCTTCTCCAGAGTGTCGAGGCCGGTGCGGACGAGGTAGTCTTCCCGGGCGGCCGCCGTCATCCACACCGAGTTGAGACCGCCGGCCAGGGCTCGAATTCGCCGGTGTCGGACGCCATGAAAGGCGATTGGCAACCCCTCCCATGCCCATTTCGCCACCGCAACCTGGCAGAGCCCGATGGCCGCTTTGCCGCGTTCCACCAGCGTCGGATTGCCGGTGCCGCCGCCGCGCGCGAAAATCTCCATGGACCGGCCTGGCAGCTGTGGTTCCAGGAGTTGGGCCAGCGTGGCTGCGAAAACGTACCACGAACTCCTGGCATGGCGGCGATCACCACCGCCTCATGCGGCGGCGCGGTCGCCACGGACCACGCTGCCGCGCCGGCGCGCTACCGCGGCGGGGACGAACAAACGGCGTTGGATCCGCATCCGCTTAGGATACTAGCACTCAGCCCGGCCGCAAGCGAGTTCGGTTTGCCGCGCCCGGAACGGTCTGATAGGATCGATGGCCGGGCCCCGATGCCGCACTCCCGGCTCCGGCTTCTGGCCTCCGCGCGGCAAAATGGCGGCAGGGAAAGGAATCTGGATGAATGGCGTATCCCAGTTTGAATAGAAGATATTTCCTAGGCTCGGCGCAGCCGCCGCGGCCGCGAGCAGGAAGGGCCGTCGCCGCTTAGTGACCGTGTGAAGGTGGGTATCATCGGCGTGGGAGGCCGTGGGCGGGCGCTTCTGCAGAGCTACGGCAGCATCGACGGCGTCCACGTGAAGACGCTGTGCGACGCCGACAAAGCTTCCCTCGAGAAGGCGCAGGCGGTGGCGGTGAAGCTGGGCATCCCGAAACCTGGGGAAGCCACCGACATGCGCCGGCTCCTCGACGACAAGGAGCTCGACGCGGTGGTCATCACCACGCCCGATCATTGGCATGCACCCGCGGCGATCCTCGCCGATGCCGGTAAGGACGTCTACGTGGAGAAGCCCGCGTCACACAACATCCGCGAGGGCCGCCTGATGATTGACGCGGCCCGACGCAACGGGCGCCTGATGCAGGTGGGGACACAGTCACGGAGCCGCGCGTCGACGGTGCGGGCGATCGAGTTGATCCAGTCCGGCCGGATCGGCAAGATTCTCATGGTCAAGGCTTGAACGTCCAGCTTCGCGCCGACATCGGGCACAAAGAAGACGGTCCGGTTCCTCCCGGTGTCGACTACGAGACGTGGCTCGGGCCCGCGCCATGGATTCCCTTCAACGAGAATCGCTTTCACTACAAATGGCACTGGCATTGGCATTTCGGCACCGGCGACGCTGGCAACGACGGCGCGCATCAGGATCGACATCGGCGCGATGGGCGCTCGGCGTCAGCTATCCTGTCCGAGTCAGCAGCGGATCGGGCCGCAAGGTGTTCTCCAGGATGATCAGCCAGACGCCTGACACCATGCTCGCCAACTTCGACTATGCCGACGGCAAGAGCATGATCTGGGAGAGCGCATCTGGAATCCGTACGGGATGAATGGCATGCATAACGGCGTCGGCGTCTACGGTACGGACGGCATGGTCCACATCGGACCCTACAATCGGCGATGGGGCTTCGTCTTTGACAAGGACGGCAAGCTGGTCGAACACGACGATGCCGGCGACAGCGACTCCAGGCACCAGCGTAACTTCATCGAGTGCATCCGTCATGCAAGCTGCCCCTGCCGACATCATGAAGGCCACTTCCGCCATTATCCATTGCCACCCGGCCAACATCGTCGCCTCGGACCGGGCGCAATATCACGTTCAATCAGGAGACCGAATCCATTCCAGACGATCCAAGGCCAATGTCCACGTGAGCCGATCCTACCGACTCACTGGGGGATCGCCTAAGCCGGTGGGCGCTGGAGCCGGCGCCCAAGCATAACCAACTGGAACCAGTTACCGACGTATTAATACAGCGACGTATGAATACAGCGACGTATGAATACAGCAAAGACAAGGTGGATGTGATGATGATGAACAACGGAAATCGAAGAAACCTTTCTCGCTGCGGTGCTCACGGCCGGGCCCGCAACCGCTTTGGCCGGAGCCGCTCCGCACCGCCCGCCGCCAAGCTGACAGCATGTACTGGTGCGCAAAGCCGGCAAGGTGGAAGTCGTTTTCAAGTCACCCGCCACCAAGCCGAATGGGCTCCAGGCCACCGGCGAAGGGCTCTGGATCATCGATCAGGGCCCGGGCAACCAGGCGCACCTGGTGCAGTACAAAGATGGAAACGTCATCAAGGGGTTCGAAACCGAGACCGAGTCCTCGAGCGGCATCACCTTCGACGGGCAGGCGCTCTGGATCGGCTCCACCTACAGTCGCGAAATCGTCAAGTGCGACGCCAATACGGGCAAGGCTATCGAGCGGCACTTCACGCCAGGCGCGGGCGTAATCTATAAGATGGTGGGCGATGCGCCAGCCCGGTCGAGTCCCGTGCCCCAGCATATGCGGCAAGTCACTCCGCCCAGGCCGGCCAAGCCGGGCGCGGCGCCGCGCGTCGGGGGATTTCAGATGGGGCAGAACAGTTCCACCGCGCCCGGAACCGGGGCCCACGGACAGGAGTGGCGCGACGGCAAGTTGTGGTTCTGCGTTCCCCCGTCGCGGCACGTCTACCGGATCGATCCAAAAAGCTGGGTGGTTGAGAAGCAGTTCCCCACCGCCGGCAACCGCCCGCACGGTATTGGATGGGAAGGAAAATACCTCTGGGTAACGGATTCGAACTTGAACGCTTTCTTCAAACACGATCCCGATACCGGCGCCATGGTAGAGCGTATTCAACTCGCCGACAATGACCCGCTGCCCCACGGCATGACCATCTGGGACGGCTGGATGTGGTACTGCGACGACGTCGGCTTGGTGTGCCGATTCAAGCTCTAGGGCGCCCCGTGGGTCGCATCGAATCCCCGCCGCCGGAACGTCGTTGATACAATCGAAAACGAAACGATGAGGAGCCCCTTTCTACTGGCCACCTGCACCGTCCTGATCGCAAGTCTTGCCGCGGACACCCTCTGGGCCGCGAAGAAGAAAAAGAAGGACGAGGAAGAAGAAACCCAGACGCTCGAGACGATCCCGGATCCGCCGTCCGCTCTCCAGGCCGAAGCGGGACGCCTGGTGTTCTACACTTCGCCTTACACCACTAAAGGACTCCTCTCGCAGCAGGTCCGCGATTCCATCAAAGCCCTGTGGCGTCGTCATAAGAAGGCGCAGATCGTGAAGATCCGCGCCCTGGTGGCCGGCACCGGCGATCTGCGGCGCGTCCAGTCCCTGGTGGCCGAAATGTTCAGCGATAAGCGCCAGCCCATTCCGGTGGTCAGCGTCGTGCAGGTGGGCGCTCTGCCCGTCACCGGCGCGCAGGTCATCCTGGAGTCCACCGCGGTTGACCGCAAAGTGGTCAACCCGCACGGCTTGGCATTCATCTCCGGCAAGGGCGCCACCGCTGCGTTCGACCAGGAAAATCCCACGATGAAGGTAATGCCCCTCGCCGCCCGGTCCATGTCGGACCTGCGCACCGCGCTCACCGGCGTGGGGGCCGCTTCGAGCGACACTTTGCGCGTCACTTGTTTCATGAGCAGCCTCGAGGACCATGCACAAGTCCACGCGCTGGTGGCCAAGGAATTCCCCCAAGCCGCCCTCGCCTTCGCGCAGACGCAGCGTTCGCCGGCGCAAAAGGTGGTGGAGTGCGAAGCCGTGGCGCGTCTGGCCGTCGATCCTGGCGTGGCCTGGAAAGTGGTGAATCCTCCCGGGCTCGCCGCCTCACCCAACTTCTCGCAGGCCGCCCTGGTTGGCCCTGGCAAGCTCGTTCTCAGCGGCGCGCAGCTTGCGTTCCGCGCGCAGGATTCCGATGTCCGCCTCGCGTTTGACCGCCTCAATTCCCAGCTCGAGCAGTCCGGCAGTTCGGTAAGGCACGTCTTCTGGTCGGGCATCTACTCTCTGTCGGCCGCCATCACCGGCAAGGTGCGCGCGCTGCGGTTTGAGTACTACGACAAGGCGAATCCACCCGCCAGCACTCTGATGGAGTTCGAAGGATTGCCGTCGCTCGACTCCACCTTCGCGCTCGAAGTCATCGCCGGCATACCTCAATAGACACCGCTACACTGGAGAATTCCCATGTCCAAAACCGTCGTCACCTTCGGCGAAATCATGCTCCGGCTTGCGCCTCCCGGTTTTGAGCGCTTTCTGCAATCGCCCCAGTTTGTCGCCACCTTCGGGGGAGGAGAAGCCAACGTCGCCGTCGCCGTCGCCGGCTTTGGCGGATCGTCTCGTTTTGTGACGGTCCTGCCGCCCGCCAACCCCATCGTGGACTCGTTCATCGGGGAGATGCGCCGCTTCGGCGTGGATGCTTCGGCCATCGTCCGCGCCAAGGGACGGTTCGGCATCTACTTCGTCGAACCCGGCGCCAACCAGCGCCCATCCAAGGTGGTTTACGATCGCGACCATTCCTCCATCTCGCTCGCCAAACCCGGTGATGTCGATTGGTCCCGCTCGCTCGACGGTGCGGCATGGTTCCACACCACCGGCATCACGCCCGCGCTCAGCCAGTCCGCCGCCGATCTTGCGGTGGAGGCCGTCGCCCGCGCCCGTGCCCAGGGCGTCACCGTTTCCCTCGACCTCAACTTCCGCAAGAATCTCTGGAAGTACGGCAAAGCCGCCAAGGATGTTATGCCGGCCCTGGTGGCCCATACCGACTGGGTCATCGCCAACGAAGAAGATTGCCAGGCCGCGCTCGGCATCCACACCGCCGTCGATGTCCATTCCGGCAAGCTCGACCGGGAACAATACCGCGCCCTCGCCGAACGGGTGCTGGACGCCTACCCGCACCTCAAAGGCATCGCCATCACACTTCGCGAATCGCACTCGGCGTCCCACAACGGCTGGTCCGCCTGTCTCCACACCGGCAAGGAATTTCTCCTTTCGCGGCACTACGACATCACTCACATCGTGGACCGCGTCGGCGGTGGCGACTGCTTCGCCGGCGGACTCATTTTCGGGCTCCTCCACCTCGACGGCCCTCAGGCCGCTCTCGAGTTCGCTGTCGCCGCCTCCTGCCTGAAACATTCCATTCCCGGCGACTTTAGCCGCTTCACCCGCGACGAAGTGGAAGGTTTGATCAAAGGTGGCGGATCCGGACGCGTCCAGCGGTAATGCCGCGCGAGTGCACCGCGTGAACCGGTATAATCAGGGCTGGCTGTATAATCACGGCTAGCCGGCCCAACAGCGGGGCGCCCAAGGTATGCGGGAACACGCCCTGGTTCGGTTGTACCGGCGAGTGCTTAGGAAGAAGTAGAGGTGGCCATGCGACGAAGGCTGTTTTTTCCCGTCTTATTGACCCCGCTGATCTCAGCGCAGGAACCTTCCACCACTGCGGCTGCCAAGCAGGAGCCCGGCTCCCAGCCCGCCGCCGAAGGCCCGGTCACCGACATTCGCGTGTCGGTGAACGAAGTCATCGTGCCCATCACCGTCACCGACGAGCAGGACCGCTTCGTGTCCAATCTGGAGCAGGACGATTTCGAGATCTTCGAGGAAGGCCGAAAACAGAAGATCGCCTACTTCAGCCGTGACCGTGCTCAGCCCGTCGTGATCGGCTTCCTGCTCGATGTGAGCAACGCCACTCGCGTTCACTGGAAGGTGTTTCAGGAAGCGGCTATCGATCTCATCGACACCCTCATCCCCGGTGACCCCAAATACAGCGGGTACCTCATTTCTTACGCCACCGACGCCGAGTTGCAGGCCAATACCAGCCACGATCCCGAGCGGATGATGCAGAAGATCCGCAAGATCAAGCCCGGCGGCGGCGCCGCGCTCTACGACGCCATCTACATGGCCTGTACTTCGCGCGATCTCGTCAAAGGCGAGCCCATTGAGCCGCGCCGCATCATCGTGGTTATCGGCGACGGGCACGACACCGCCAGCAAGAAGACGCGGGACGAAGTGCTTGAGCTCGCCCAGCGGAATCTCGTCACCATCTACGGAATTTCCACCAAGGCCTTCGGCTTCAACAATGAAGGTGAGACCAACCTTCTCAAGCTCGCCGCCGATACCGGCGGACGCGTGGAAACGCCCCTCAACAAGCTGTACAAGGATGTGTCCGGCTATCTTTCCACGCCGTCCGATGAGGGTAACTACGCCCTCAAGGTTGGCACCGGCGGCTACGCGTCGGAGATCGCCAAGGGGATCTTTGACTCGATCAAGCAGGTTTCGGGCGAGATCACCACGCAATACATTCTGCGTTATACGCCCGATACCAACGACTCCGGCAAGGTTTTCCGGAACATCGAGGTGCGCGTCAATCTGGCCAACGTGAAGGTCCGCGCGCGCAAGGGCTACTTTCCCTACAACCCCTAACCAATCCTTCCGAAAAGATCAACAGCGATGCTCGTCGAAACCCAGGCAGCCGAATACCTGATCCTGGAAGCCCACCTGCCCGGCGGAGTCTCCGCTCCCATCGGCGTGGTGCTGCACGACGCCGGCCCACCGGCTCGCCTCGGTATCCGTCTTCGCCGCGATTGGGACCGCATCATCGGCGATGAAGAAGACCGCGAGGTTTTCGAAATGCTCGCCACCAGCCTCGCCGAGCAGGCCAGCGAGGATTCCCCATCCGCTTTTCTTGCGCGCCTCGAGGATTCCCTTTCCAACGCGCTTCGCATCTCGGAACGCCGGCCGGTGCTGATGGCCGGATTTGACGCAACCCTCGCCCGCATCTACAAACGTGAGATTCCCGCCACCGTGATCCCCTTCCGCACCCATCTTCCGCTCTACGGCGCGCAGGCCGCCGCCGGAGGCTGGAGCGCCGATCAAGGCGACCCCTCCGCCGGCGATCCCTCCTGGGTCGAGGTCCCCGAGTCCACCCGTGTCGCCAACGGCATGTTCGTCGCCAAGGTCGTCGGCCGTTCCATGGAGCCCGTAATTCCCGATGGCGCCCTGTGCGTTTTCCGGGGATCGGTCACCGGATCTCGCGAAAATCGCCTCCTGCTCGTCGAGAACCGCGACAGCTTCGAGCACCGTTACACGGTCAAACGATACAAGAGCCTCAAACGCACCGACGCCGGGACCGGCGAATGGACCCACGCCCGCATTCGCCTGGAACCGCTCAATCCGGACTTCGACCCCTGGGATCTCGGCGAGGAATCCGAACTTCGCGTTCTCGGTGAGTTCGTCCAGGTGCTGGACCCGGAACCCGAACTTTGAAACTCGTTATTCATCCTCCCGTCGACGAGCGCCGCCTGAAGCTCGTCCAAGACGCCGCGGGCGATTCCGTCGAGGTGATCAACGCCGCGTCCCCCGATGACGCTGCCGCCGCCATGCCCGGCGCGGAAGCCTTCTTCGGCAAGATGACCCCCGCTTTGCTCGCGCGCGCCGGCGGCCTGCGCTGGATTCAGTCCCCCACCGCCAGCCTCGAACACTACCTCTTCCCCGCGCTCATCGATCATCCCTGTCAGCTCACCAACATGCGCGGCTTGTACTCCGACGTCATCGCCGATCATGTGATGGGCTACGTGTTGTGCTTCGCCCGCAACCTTCACACCTACATCCGCCGCCAGATACAGCATCTCTACCAGCCCGAAGGCGGCGGCCACTCCGGGCAGCAATACATCCTCGGCCCCGGCGCCGTGAGCCCCATTGACCGTGCCCATATGCACTTGGCCGATCAAACCATGGGTGTCGTCGGCCTCGGCGCCATCGGGCTCGAGATCCGCCGCCGCGCGGAGGCGTTCGGCATCCGGGTGGCCGCCGTCGATCCCATCAACCCGGATGCGTGGCCGATGGAACGCCTCCCGGAGTTGCTTTCCACCTCCACCTTTGTCGTCATCGCCGCGCCCCATACCCCGCGCACGGAACGCATGTTCCGCACCCCCCTGTTCGAGCAGATGCAGCCCTCGTCGTACCTCATCAACATCGGGCGCGGCGCCATCGTCGTGCTCGACGATCTCGTCGAAGCGCTTCGCAGCCGCACCATCGCCGGCGCCGCGCTCGACGTCTACGAAACCGAGCCCCTCCCCGCCGATCATCCCCTCTGGGATTTTCCCAACGTGATTCTTACCCCTCACATCGCCGGCAACTCCACCCGCATCGCCGAACGCCACCTCGCCCTTTTGCTCGATAATGTTCGCCGCTTTGCCGCCGGAGACCCCCTCCGCAACCTCGTCAACAAGTCCGAGTGGTTCTAGACGCCGGCCCCACACCGGCATCCCCTGAGCGCGGACACGTACCCGCGCTAGGCGATAATCGTCTCTGTGAAAGCTCTCCTGAAATCCCAGGCTAGGCCCGGACTCTGGCTCGACGATGTCCCTGATCCTGTCATCGGCATCAACGACGTTCTCATTCGTGTCCTGAAGACCGGCATTTGCGGCACCGACGTCCACATCTACAACTGGGATGCCTGGGCCGCCAGGACCATCCGGGTTCCCATGGTTATCGGACACGAGTTCGTCGGCGAAATCGTCGAGATCGGATCCAATGTCAACGATTTCAGTCCTGGCGAGATCGTCAGCGGCGAAGGTCACGTCGTCTGCGGACGCTGCCGCAACTGCATGGCAGGCCGCCGCCATCTTTGCGCCTCCACACAAGGCGTCGGCGTCAACCGCGACGGCGCCTTCGCCGAGTACATCGCGCTCCCCATGTCCAACATATGGCGTCATCACGACGGCATCGACCTCGACGTGGCCGCCATTTTCGATCCCTTCGGCAACGCCGTTCATACCGCGCTCGAATTCCCCGTGCTCGGGGAAGACGTTCTCATCACCGGCGCCGGCCCCATCGGGATCATGGCCGCCGTGGTTGCCCGGCACGCCGGAGCGCGCCACGTCGCCATCTCCGACGTCAATCCCTACCGGCTCGACCTTGCCCGCAAGGCCGGCGTCAGCCTCGCCATCGACGCCCGTTCCATGCGCTTCGCCCAGGCCCAGAAGCACCTTCACATGCTGCAGGGGTTCGATGTGGGCTTCGAGATGTCCGGCAATGCCCACGCGTTTCGCGAAATGCTCGACAATATGACCCACGGCGGCTGCATCGCCATGCTCGGGATTCCGAGCGAGGAGATGGCCATTGACTGGAGCAAGGTGGTCTTCAACTCGCTCACCATTCGCGGCATCTACGGCCGTGAGATGTACGAGACCTGGTACAAGATGAGCGTCATGCTGGAATGCGGTCTCGATATCGGGTCCGTCATCACCCATCGCTATCACTACACCGAATTTGAGCAGGGGTTCGAAGCGATGCGGTCCGGCCAATGCGGCAAAGTGATTCTCACCTGGAAGGAGCGCTAGCCCTCATGTACGGAGACTATCGCGGCCACGTCCGCGGCCTTCTTGATGCCATTGAACACGACGGTCTTTGGAAGCCCGAGCGCGTCATCGACACCGCCCAGTCGGCTCATATCCGCGTCGCTGGGGGAGCCGAAGTTCTCAACCTCTGCGCGAACAATTACCTCGGGCTCGCCAACCATCCCTCCGTCACCGCCGCTGCCCGCGAATCGCTCGAACGCTGGGGCTACGGCATGGCCTCGGTCCGCTTCATCTGCGGCACCCAGTCCATTCACAAGCAGCTCGAGGACGCCATCACCGCTTTTCTCGGAACCGAGGACACCATACTCTACTCCTCCTGTTTCGACGCCAACGGCGGCTTGTTCGAAACCCTGCTCGCGCCTGAGGACGCCGTCATCAGCGATGAACTCAACCACGCCTCCATCATCGACGGCATCCGGCTGTGCAAGGCGCAGCGCCTCCGCTATCGCAACAACGATATGTCCGATCTCGAGAGCAGACTCACCGAAGCGTCCGCCGCCCGCTTCCGGATGATCGCCACCGATGGCGTCTTTTCGATGGATGGCTACGTCGCCAGGCTCGACGAGATCTGCGATCTGGCTGATCGTCACCGGGCGCTGGTGATGGTGGACGACTCCCACGCGGTGGGCTTCATGGGCCGGACTGGGCGGGGAACGCATGAGTACCGCGGCGTGATGGGCCGCATCGATGTCATTACCGGAACCCTCGGCAAAGCCCTCGGCGGCGCCAGCGGCGGATACACTTCCGGACGCAAGGAAATCGTGGACCTGTTGCGCCAGCGTTCACGGCCCTACCTGTTCTCCAACTCGCTCGCGCCCATGATCGCCGCCGCTTCGGTCCGGGCGCTCGAGTTGCTCACCGCCTCCACCGGACTCCGCGATCGCCTCGAATCGAATACCCGTTTCTTTCGTCAGGGCATGGAGGGGCTGGGGTTCCGGATCCTGCCCGGCGAACACCCCATCGTGCCCGTCATGCTTGGGGAAGCACGCATTGCCGCGGAAATGGCGGAACGCATGCTCGCCAAGGGCGTCTACGTAATCGGCTTCTCCTACCCAGTGGTGCCCCAAGGCAAGGCTCGCATCCGGACGCAGATCTCGGCCGCCCACACTCGGGCCGATCTCGAGTTCGCTATTGCCAAGTTCGCCGAGGTCAAGTCCGAAATGGGTCTGTGACGCCGGCACCGCCGGCCGGCCCTCTCTCCCACAGTGATAGACTCAGGGGTCATGACCCGCTTACTGGTATCGATCGCTGTCCTCACCGCGTGCGCCTGCGACGTCGCCACCGTCGAATCTGCGCAAGTGGAAGGGCTCGAAAAGCAATGGGTGTCCGCCGTGGTGAACAAAGACATCCCGGCTCTCGACAGGCTCCTGTCGCCCGATCTCCTCTACGGTCACGCTTCCGGAGTCCTGGATACCAAAGCCAGCTATTTGGAGAAATTGAAATCCGGCGCCCAGGTTTACCGGTCGCTCGAGCAGCGCAAACTCGAAGTGCGGATGCACGGATCCACCGCCGTCACTCACTCCTGGGTTCACGTTACCGGCACCAACCCGCAAGGTGAGTTCGACGACAAGATCATGATGCTTCACGTGTGGATCAACGAGGGCGGAAGCTGGAAGCTCGCCGGTCACCAGACCGCGCGCGTCGACAAACTGCCGGATTAGCCGGCTCGCCCGCCCGCAACAGCGCCCGCCAGAATCGCCGCGATCCGCCCACTTGCCGCTCCATCCCCATACGGATTGTGAGCCTGCGCCATGGATTCGTACAGGGCCGCATCGTCGAGCAGTTCCGACGCATGCGCCACGATCCGTTCTTCCCCGGTTCCCACCAGCCGGACCGTTCCCGCTTCCACCGCCTCCGGACGCTCGGTCTTTTCCCTCAGCACCAGAATCGGCTTGCCGAGCGACGGCCCTTCTTCCTGTATCCCGCCCGAATCGGTCAGCAACAGCCAGGCCCGCCGCATCAGGTCCACAAACGGCACGTAGGACAGCGGCTCGCACAATGTCACGTTCGCGACGCCGCGCAGCAAGCCGTCCACCGTAGCCCTCACGTTCGGATTCGGATGCACCGGAAAAACGATCTGCGTGTCCGGCCGCGAAGCCAACCTCCGGATCGCGCGGCATGTGCTCTCGAGCCCTCCCCCGAAACTCTCGCGGCGGTGCGTCGTCACCACGATTAGCTTTTTCGAGGCGTCCAAGGGCTTCGGCAATTCCGGCGTCTCGATGGCGCCGCGTTCCAGCCCGCGCGCTACGTGCAACACCGCGTCGATGCCCGTGTTCCCCGTTACGTGAATCGAGCCATCCTCCACGCCTTCTCGCCGCAGGTTGTCCGCCGCCCATGGGGTGGCTGCGAAGTGAATCGACGCCAGACGGCCCGCCAGCAGGCGGTTCATTTCCTCCGGGAACGGCTGATAGCGGTCTCCGGTGCGCAGCCCCGCTTCGATGTGCGCCACCGGAATCCGCTTGTAGAATCCGGCCAATGCCCCGCAGAATGTCGTTGTCGTGTCGCCTTGCACCAGCACTACGTCCGGCTGCTCCCGCTCGATCACCGGCTCGAGCGCCGCCGTGATCCGGCTCGTCGACTGGAATAGTGTCTGCCCCGGGGTCATCACATTCAAATCGTGGTCGGGACGCACCTGGAAAACCGCGAGCACTTGGTCGAGCAGAGCCCGGTGCTGCGCCGTCACGCACACACTCACTCGATAGTCCGGATGTTTGCGGAGGGCGTCGACCACGGGGCACAGCTTGATGGCCTCCGGCCGCGTGCCGAAAATGAATAACGCGTTGGTCACTCGATGAGGGGTGAAAGGCGGTTCTACGGAAGAGGACTGACCGGCCGGCGGAGGCGCCGCGGCTACTCCCCTACTTGTGCCGGTACGTGATCCGGCCCTTGGTCAGATCGTACGGCGACATCTCCACCGTCACGCGATCTCCCGCCAGCACGCGGATCCGGTTGCGGCGGAGCTTACCGGCCAAGTGCGCGAGCACCAGCCGTTCCTGATCCAGTTGGACGCTGAATTGTCCAGCCGGGAACTTCTCAACCACTGTCCCGGTTACTTCGATGCAATCTTCCTTACTCATTGACCTCCTAAAAATTAGCGGTTTCCCAGATTGGCTACAATGGCCCGGCTCACTCGCCTGGGCCGTCGCCAAGGCACTGATAGACCAACAATAGTATATCAGCCGGGGGGCGGTGCTTTCGCTTGCATCCCCAGCTGTGGTCGAATACGCTATGGAGTCGGACGGTTGTAACGCCTGATCGGAAACCCGTCCGGTACGGATACACCAATGGCATCGCTGAACGGCGAGTTTCTAGGAAAAACGATCCTGATCACCGGCGGAAGCCGCGGCATCGGCAAGCGGCTCGCCATGAGCTTCGCCGCCGAAGGAGCCCGCATCGGGCTCATTGCGCGCAGCAAAGCCGAACTCGATCTCACCAAGCTCGAGATCGAGCACAGTGGCGGATCCGCTCTTCATCTTCGCGCCGACGTGCGCGAGGCCGAGCAGGTGCGAGGCGCCGTTGAACGCCTCCGCGCGCATTGGTCCGAAGTCGACGTCCTCATCTGCGCCGCCGGCGTCCAGGGCCCCATCGGGCCGCTCGCGGAGCTCTCCCTGACCAGCTGGGCCGACACCATCAACACCAATCTGATGGGTACGGTGAACTGCTGCGCCGCGGTCCTTCCCTTCATGATGAAGCGTCGCGCCGGCAAGATCATCGTCATCGGCGGCGGCGGAGGCGCTCATGTACGACCCAATTTCAGCGCCTACGCGGCGTCGAAAGCCGCCCTGATCCGCACCGCCGAATGTCTCGCCGCCGAAGTGCGGGATTACAACATTCAGGTCAACGTTCTCGGCCCCGGGGGCGCCTACACCCACATGACCGACGAGATCCTTCGCGCCGGCGATCGCGCCGGAACCCGGGAAATCGACGATGCCACCCGCATCCGCGTCACCGGCGGCGTCGAGGTGTCGCGGCAAACCGAGCTCGCCCGCTTCCTCGCCTCCCAGCGATCCAATCACGTCAGCGGTAAACTCGTTCACGTCAAGGATGACTGGCATCGCCTCGAGGATTCCAATGTTCATCCCGAACTTTACACGCTCCGCCGCGTCCTGAAAGTGAATCGCCGGTGAAATTCGCTCGGTTCTCACTCGCGGCCGCCGCGCTCCTGTTCGGCGTCACCGGCATCGCGTTCTGGCTGTCGCCCCGGTCGCTCGCCGCCGCCGTCGGCATCGAATTACCCGCCAGCGCCGCCGTCATCGATTTCCGCGCCACCTACGGCGGATTCAATCTCGGTGTGGGAATCGCGCTCGCGCTGGCAGCCCGCAGCCGCGATGCCGTGCGGCCCGCACTCGTGCTCCAGTTGCTTTCCTTCGCCGGCTACGGACTTGCCCGCGCCTATGGAATCGCCGTCGATGGCGACGCCCCTTCGCTGCTCTACTGGTTGCTCGCGATCGAATCGGCCGGTGCCGGAATCGCGATTCTTGCCTTGCGCAGGTTGCCGGCCGGTTGAGTCCGCGATCGTTCGCGAGGCCGTTTACCGGACGCTCGCACGGCCCGTGCGATCCAGCCAATGCCGCATCATCTGCGCGAACGCCGCCGCTTTCGGATCCCTACTCAGATCCTCCACGCTGAACCGCATCTTCCGCCGCCAGTTCGGATACTCCCATGTAGTGGCCGGCACGTTCTGCTGATCCACTTCCTTGGTCAGATCCTCCTGGTTCAACGTCAATAGCAGGCTCGGCGTCGAGGCCAGGTAGCCCGTGATCGCGTTGTGCAACTCCCCGCTCAGTTCCGGGCCGTCGGCCGCCGCCCTCGAAAAATTCCCAGGGAGAAACCCCTCCCCGATCAAAGCATCGAGCATCCGGTGCTTTTCCACCCGGCGCTGTTCCCGAACCCGGTCCCGGTTGGCCTCGTCGCCCAATAGTCCCAGCGCGAACCGCACGTCGATGTCCCGGCCCGCCCAAAAGCCCGACAGTGTCGGCAAATCGTGCGTCGTCGACGATACCAGCGCCTGCGCCGGATATTCGCGCGGCCGCCGGAACGCTCCATCGGGATGCTTCTCGAAGTAGAACAGGCGATAGCTCAGAATCCCTGTCCGCGCCAGCGCCTCACGCATCCAAGGCTCCACGGTCCCGAGATCCTCCCCCACGATCAGCACTTGTTCGCGGACGCTCTCGAGCGCCAGCACCCGCAGCAGGTCATCGTGGTAATCCCGCACGTAGGTCCCCTCCGAGGCAGCGAACCCGTCGGGAATCCAATACAGCCGGAACAGCCGCATCACGTGATCGATCCGTAGCGCTCCGCCGTGGCGCGCGCTGTGGCGGATTGAGTCCGCGAAGCAGCGGTAGGCGTTCGCCCGGTGCGCTTCGCGGTTGGGCGGCGGGAATGACCAGTCCTGCCCATTGGGCGAGAAATCGTCCGGCGGCGCTCCCACCCGGCAGCCTTCCACATACAGTGGCCGGTTTGCCCACAACTCCGCGCCGCAACGATCGGTCGCCAACGGCAAGTCATGCAGCAGCCCGATGTCCATCCCCTTCGCGATGGCGTGGCGCTGTGCCGCCGACACCTGTTCATCCACCAGCCATTGCAGGTACTGGTGAAACAGGAACTCCCGCGGATGTTGCGCCAGGAATTCGTCCACCGCGCCGGACTCGGGATCCTGATACTCCACCGGCCACTGCGTCCACACCCAGACGTCCGGGTCCCGCCGGTGCATCTCCGCGTCCAGCGCGCTATGGGCCGCGTAGCGCTTCAGCAGTTCGCCGTCGCTCTCGATGAATTCACGCAACCGGCGCCCGCGGCCGGAATCCCGCTCCCAGTGCTCGCGCACGAACCACTCGAACGCCTGCCGCAGCAGACGCAGCTTCAACCGGTAGACGCCTTCATAGTCGACGAATTCCGATCCGTTCAGACTCGCGATCTCGGCCAGCACTTCCGGCGTCTGCCGCAGCGCGCGGTATTCCGGGCTCGCCATCGCGTCCTCCACGCGGTCCACATCGAGATAAATCGGATTGCGGTAGTGCAGGCTGTTCGGCAAATACGGGCTTGTGTTGTAAGGCGCCCGGTTGTGGATCGCATGCAGCGGGTTCAGCGCGATGTAGGCGCCATGGATGTGATCGGACACCCAATCGATCAGCCGTTCGAGCGCGGTGAAATCGCCGCAGCCCCACGTGTGCTCCCCATGCACGCCCCACAGGCAAACGGCCAGCCCCGCGCGCCGCTCTCCGCGCTCGAGCGCCGGCGGCATCCACGCCCGTTCCGGACAAACGATCAAGGATGTCTCGCGGTCCATCTTCCCCGATTGGAGTCGCAGCCGGTGATACCCGAGCGGAAGCCCCTCGGGCAGTTCCACGGTCTGGCTCTCCTTGTTCGCCGCGCGCGCCGCCCCAAACGCTACCTCACCGCCCAGTTCGAGCGCTACCGTCCCCTCGATCCGCTTCCCCCACGACGCTCCCGGACGCACCGTCACTCCAGCCCGTCCCCCGGCGGTCACCACATACACCGCATCCACCTCCGGTTCGGGCGCGAGCGGCGCCTCCAGCACCACCCCCAATGACCGTAGGATCGCCGCTCGAAGAGCGTCCGATGTTTCGTGCCGATTGCCGAATATATCCCAATATCCGGGTTCGATGCCGTGGCGTTCAGCGGCCCGCCGGGCGAGGTCGAGATGATTCATTGTGAGAGGGGTAGCGACGCGGCCAATTTTAATTGTAATTGGCTTCCGCTGCTGGCGGCTACTCGGATTCCTGTTGCCGCCTGATGGCCGGTCATGGAATCATACCCTTCTATGCGAACGTATTCTCTCGCCGCCGAACTCTGCGCTGAGTTTCTGGGAACTTTCGTCCTGATCCTGCTCGGCTGCGGCGTCGTCGCCTCCGTCGTCCTGTTTGACGACAAAGGCGGCTTCACCAACATCAACCTCGCCTGGGGACTCGCCGTCACCTTCGGCATCTACACCGCCGGCAAGATCTCCGGCGCTCACCTCAATCCCGCCGTCACCGTCGCCCTCGCCGTTCTCCGCGGCTTTTCCTGGGCCAAGGTGCTCCCCTACATCGGCGTCCAGACCCTCGCCTCCTTCTCAGCCGCCGCCCTCGTTTTCGCCAACTACAGGCCCGCTTTCCTCAAAGTGGACCCGATGCTCGAAAAAACCGCCGGCGTCTTCACCACCTTTCCCGCTTTTCCCGAGTCCTTGTGGTCTGGCTTCCTCGATCAAACCATCGGCACAGCCATCCTGTTGATGCTCATCTTCGCCCTCTCCGACGAGCGCAATCAGCCGCCCGCCAACCTCACTCCGATCCTGGTCGGGCTCGTCGTCGTCGCCATCGGCATGTGTTTCGGCACCATGCACGGCTATGCCATCAACCCCGCGCGCGACTTCGGCCCGCGCCTGTTTTCCGTCGCCGCTGGTTTTCGCAACAACGGACTGACCGACGGATCTGCCGTCTTCTGGGTTCCCATCGCCGGTCCCCTCCTCGGCGGCGTGCTCGGGGGCTGGATCTACGATCGGTTGATCGGCCGCTGGCTCGGCGATCAATCCTGAGTCTTGTCCCGCGACGCCTCCGCTTCCGCCGATTCCCCGCCACTCCGCCGCAGCCGCCCGCTGTCGGCCAGCGCCCGGCGCAGCAGATACTCGATCTGGCCGTTCAGTGAACGCAAGTCATCGTCGGCCCAACGGCGCAGGTGCTCCATCACCTCGCCGTCGATTCGCACTAGAAATGACTTGCGTTCGGCCAATCTACGCTCCTCACCACTACACCTCTTTAGTGATACATCGTGCCGGCATTCACAACCGGTTGCGTCGTCGTTTCACTGCACAGAACAACCCGCAGGTTCGACACCATCGATGCCCGGCGCTCCTCGTCCAAGTCCACCACCTTGTGGTGCGCCAATTGGTCGAGCGCCATCTGCACCATCCCTACCGCGCCTTCCACGATCTTTGACCGCGCCGCGATCACCGCCGACGCCTGTTGCCGCCGCAGCATCGCCGCCGCGATCTCCGCCGCGTACGACAGGTGGCTGATGCGTGCCTCCACCACATCCACCCCCGCCACCGCCAGCCTTTCCTGGACCTCGGCCTTCAGTTGCCCCGCCACGACCGCCGTGTTGCCTCGCAGCGAGACCTGCTGGTCCTCGTGCGCGTCGTAGGGATAGTTCGTCGCCAGATTGCGCAGCGCTGCCTCGCTTTGCACATGCACGTAGTTCTCGTAATTGTCCACCTGGAACATCGCCTCCGCCGTCTCCACAACCTTCCAGACCACTACGGCCGCGATCTCGATCGGATTTCCATCCTGATCGTTCACCTTCAGCCGCGCCGTCTCGAAGTTGCGCACACGCAACGACACGTGATGTTTCGAGTAGAGCGGATTGGCCCACCGCAGGCCCTGTGCCTTGACGGTGCCCATGTACCGGCCGAACAGTTGTAGCACCACGCCCTGGTTGGGCTGTACCGCGAACAGGCCCGTAGCCGCGATGATCAGTTCCGTGACCAACGCCACCATATGGCCCATGATCCAGGCGAATTCCTTCCGGAAACCTGTGAAAAACGAAACCACGGTCAAGGTGACCAAGACCAGCAGCAACAGCAGAGCTCCACCGCCCGACGGAGCATGCATCTCTTTTTCTTTCAACATGTTAGGGCCTCCTTGGCGCCCTATATCACTATGATATCACTTAGATATCGCGCGTCAAGCGAAATCGATCCGGACTCCCCGAAAATCGACACGAACGCCGCCACGGCGCAAACGGTAGAATAGGAGCATATGTCGCTCCCTTCCGGCGAGTTCTATCGCATCCAAAAGCTGCCCCAATATGTGTTTGCCTCCGTCAACGAGATGAAGGCTAACCTCCGGGCAGCCCAGTACGATGTGATCGATTTCGGCATGGGAAACCCCGACGGCGCCACTCCCCGCATCATCGTTTCCAAGATGGCCGAGGCGGCCCGCGACAAGCGCAATCATCGCTATTCCATGTCGCGCGGGCTCCCCAATCTCCGCCTGGAAATCTGCAAGCGCTATCGCAAGAACTACGGCGTCGATCTCGATCCCGAAACCGAAACCATCGCCACCATCGGCGCCAAGGACGCGCTGGCGCATCTCTTGTTCGCTGTGATCGGCCCCGGCGATATCGTCGCCTCTCCCAATCCCGCCTACCCCATTCATCAGTACGGCGTCATCATGGCCGAGGGCCACGCCTGCACCATTCCCATGCCCTCGCCCGCCGAGTTCCTCAACCGGCTCCACGATATCTACAAACAAAAGGCCGGCAAGAAACCGGCCATGATTCTCATCTCGTTCCCCCACAACCCGACAACCATGTGCGTCGACCTCGATTTCATGAAAGAGATTGTCGCCCTCGCCCACAAACACGGCACCATGGTCGTCCACGACTTCGCCTACGCCGACCTCTGCTTCGACGGCTACAAAGCCCCCAGCATTCTCGAAGTGGATGGCGCCAAGGACGTCGCCGTCGAGATTTTTTCCATGTCGAAGTCCTACAACATGGCCGGCTGGCGCATGGGCTTCTGCCTCGGCAACCCCAAGATGATCAAGGCGCTTGCCCGCATCAAGAGCTATCTCGATTACGGCATCTTTCAGCCGCTCCAGATTGCCGGCATCATCGCCCTGCGCGAGTGTGAGGACGACGTCGTCCGGATCCGCGAGGTGTATCGCAAGCGCCGCGACGTACTGATCGACGGTCTCAACCGCGCCGGATGGCCCATCGAGCCGCCCAAGGGCTCCATGTTCGTGTGGGCGCCCATTCCTGAGCCGTTCCGCGAGATGGGATCGCTCGATTTTTCCAAGAAACTGCTGCAGGAAGCCCTGGTGGCCGTGTCGCCCGGGATCGGATTTGGGCCGTACGGAGAGGGTCACGTGCGGTTCGCGCTGATTGAAAACGAGCACCGGAGCCGGCAGGCCATCCGGTCCATCAAACAGTTCCTGCGCGAAAGCCCTGACCGGGGCGCCGCGGCAGGAACGCCGAGACACCGATAAAGGAGCCCTCGATTTTGATACGCATCCTCGTGTTTTTACTTGCCGCGTCTGCTTTGGCACCCGCGCAGAATCTGTCCGTCGGCCTCCGCGCCGGCGCGCCCGTTCTCGACGCCTTCGACACCGTCGAGACCCGCTTCAAAAGCATCCCGCATCGCTACACCTTCGGGCCAACGTTCGAGGTCCGCCTCCCAGCCAACCTCGGCATCACCTTCGACATCCTCTACTGAAGCATGGAGTTTGCCGACAATGGCCAGTCCCGCACCGGCAGCCTCTGGCAGTTTCCCCTCATGCTCCGCAAGAAGTTCGGGCCCGGCCCCGCCAAACCCTTCCTCGCCGCTGGCGCTTCCTTTTCCAGGCTCTCCGGCCTGGCCGTTCGCGATCCCGCCGAATTCGTCAAGAGCTACACCACCGGCGTCGTATTCGGCGGGGGTGTGGAGATCAAGGTTCCCATCATCCGTATCACGCCCGAAATCCGATACACCCACCGGTTCGAAGACCAGTTCCGCGTCGGCAATCTCATCAACCTCCGCGGCAACCAGCTCACAATGCTCGTCGGGGTCACGTTCTGAGAGTCGGGTTTTTGACATATACTAAGAGACTTCGATGCTGCTGATCCCAGCTTTGTTGTTGCTGATCACCGGGACATCCCCGAATCCGGCCGAGTTGCATCGGCGCCTGGACCACCTGACCGTGGAAACCGAGTCCCGGCTCGCCGCGGTCGAAACGGCGCGCCAATGGCTCCAGGCCGCCGGCAAAAAGCCCAAACGGGACGAGTGGGGGGCCATCGCTACGCTCGTCGACCAGTTGGAATCGGGCGGCGACCCGTTTGACGGTCAGACCGGCGATCTACGCCAGGCCTATCGCTCCACCGTCGACGGAACCCTCCAACCCTACCGCGTCTTTGTCCCGCCAAACCTCGAACCCGAGCGCAGCTATCCCCTCTTGGTAGTGCTCCACGGCCATCACGGTGACGAAAACTCCTACTTCGACAAATATCGCGACCGCGCCACCGGCGAGCGCACGCTCCTCCGTCTGGCCGAGGACCGCGGCTATTTCGTCGTCGCCCCGCGCGGACGCGGCCCCGGCAGCCGCTACACCGACGAAGCCGAGCAGGACGTGCTCGACGTCATTGACCGCGTCTCCGCTCTCTACCCTATCGACGAACGGCAGATCTTCCTCTCCGGCCATTCCTCGGGCGGCGTCGGCACCTGGAAAATAGGGTTTCGCTTCGCGCAGCGGTTCGCCGCCCTTGCCGCGGTCGGTTCGGCCTTCCGCTACCAGCCGGCGGAACTGTCGCGGCTTCCGCTCGCCGACAGCCCTGCCAAACCGCTGCTCTACGTCCAAGGCCGCCAGGATCACTTGGCCACCAACCGCTATGCCGCGAACCTGGTTGATTTCCTCGGACCCCGCCTCCAGAATTTTGTCTACAAGGAATTTCCCGACGGGCACAACTCGCTCGGCACCACCTCGCTGCCCACCGTGTTCGACTTTTTCGATTCCGTCCGGCAAGGCGATGAGTTGATGAGTAGCGACACCGTCAGCCCGCCCAAACTGGTTGCCGCCGCCTCGCGCAAGCGTAGCGCCCGCTACCGCGCCGTGCCCAAGCGCCGGACGGTGGCCAAACGGACCGCCACAAAACGAATCGCCGCGAAACGAACTCCCGCCAGGCACATCGCGGCGCGCAAGACACCCTCCACGAAGAAGCCGATGGCCAGGCGCAGCGTCACTCCCTACAAAAAGGGATCGACGAAAGCCCGGAAGAAGTAAACCGCCCCGGCAGCCCTCAGCTCGCTACCGACACAGACTGCAGCCGGACGCGCAGAGTCGTATAAGCCCGCCACAACAGCGATTTTACCGTCGGAACCGTGCATCCCAGCTCTCGCGCGATTCGCGCGTACTCCATCTCTTCCCACCGGTGCATGATAACAGCCCGCTTCTGCCGCGCCGGTAGACTGTCGAGCGCCTCCCGTACCTGCTCCTGCAGAATCCCGCGCCGCTGTTTCACCTCCAGCGCATCGTCCAGGCCCGTGCCCGGATCCCGCAACTGCCGCCGGATCCCCGAGGCCGGAACCGCGTCCAGGCTTTCCTGGCCGTTCTCGAGCCGCGTGTCCCGGATCCAGTTCAACGCCCGGTTGGTCGCGATCCGGTACAGCCATGTGGTGAATTTCGCCGTCGGCTCGTAGCGCTCCCGCGATAGATACACTCGCAGAAACGCCTCCTGCGCCAATTCTTCCGCCACCGCGCGATTGTGCACCATTCGCTGGATGAACGCCACCAAGCGGTCCCAATGCTTGTCCAGAAGCATCTTGATGCATTCGGTGTCGCCCTCGCGCACCCGCAGCATCAGTTCCGTATCACTGCTCATTGTGTCCGCTTTAGTCTGCACTCTGTTCCATCTCCACGCTGCTAGGGGAACTGGCTCCTGCCGCCGGCCCTGACGAGGCTGTTCCTGTAATACTTGGACCGCTCCCGGCCGCTTCCGGTAACCGCGGGTTGTGTAAAGAAACATCAAGGATCGGTTGGCTCGCCGTTACCGGCAACTCGATGGTTACCCGCAGCCCCGGATTCGAATTCGCCGCACCGATGCGCCCCTTGTGCGCCCGCACCGCGCGTTCCGCGATCGCCAATCCCAGCCCCGTCCCCCCGCTCGAACGGTTCCGGTCGCTCTCTACCCGGAAAAACGGGCGGAAGATATCGCTCAGCATCGCAGCGGGAACCCCCGGACCGCGATCCCGGACCGCGATCCTCACCATGCCTTCACCGCGCCCCACCGTCACCGTCACCGCCGATCCGGGCTCGCTGTGACGGATCGCGTTCCGCACCACATTCTCGATCGCCCGCCGGAGCAACTCCCGGTCTCCCAATACCGCCAGTTCGCCTTCCGGCTCGAATTCGATGTGGCACTGCCGCGCCTCGGCCTCGATCGTGCAATCGGCTACGATCGCGCCCGCCAGATCGTTGATAGCGACATGCTCCAAGTTCTTCGCCGCCGGGTCGCCCTCCACCCGCGTCACCTGCAGCAATTCGCCCACCAGCGCCGTCAACCGCGACAGTTCGCTCCGGATCCGGTCAAACGCCGCCCCCGGGTCCGGACTCGTCCGCGCCAGTTCCACCGCGAATCCGAGACGCGCCAGGGGGGACCGCAGTTCGTGCGACACATCCTGCAGCAACCGCCGCTCGGCCACCAGCAGATTCTGCGTCCGGTCCGCCATGCCGTCAAAATCGCGGGAAAGATCGCCCAACTCATCGCGGCGCCGGGATCGCATCCGGCTGTCGAGATCGCCTTCCCCGAACCGCGCCACCGCGGTCCGTAACTCCCGGATCGGCTTCACGAAATGCATCGCCAGCCCGTAGCTGAACAGGATCACCAAAAACACCACCGAAAGGTAGTACGGCAGGATCCGCCACGGATCGAGCGTCGCCCGGGGCTTCGCCAGCAGAGTGAACTCTCCGTCCGGCGAGTCCGCCCGCAGCGCGGGCGGGCCGCTCAGCATCGAAAAGAAACTCGGCCGCGATCCTCCCGGTCTCCGGCGCCATGGCGGCCCAACCGACACCGCCGCCGCCACCTCCGCCGAGATGTCCTGTCCCGTCACGAGGTCCATCCCGCTCCGGTCCGCCAGTTTGTACGTCCCCGGGCTCTGCTGCTCGAACATCCGCAGTTCTTCCGACAACTCGAGTGCGCCGCCTTCCGAGTACACCCGGCGCGCCTCTTCGAGTTGCACCATGACCAGGCGGCCCGGAAACGGCCGCTGCGGAGCCCGGCTGATCAACCACGCCGTGGTGAGGAAGAACGCCACCGAGGACAACAGCAGCGTCACGGCGAACCACCCCAGGACCTTTCCGAATATGGTGGTCCGGATCGTCATCCTTGTGTCTCCGCGCAGAACTGATAACCCACCCCGCGCACCGTCACGATCACCGGACGGCCCCGGTCAAGCTTCTTCCGCAGATGGCTCACATGCACGTCGATCGAACGGTCAAACGGCGTCGACTCCCGCTGGTAGAGCCGCTGCATCAACTCATCGCGCGAAACCACTCTCCCCGCCGCCGTCATCAGTGTGTGCAGAATTTCGAACTCCACCGAGGTCAACTCCACCGCCTGCCCCTCGATCCGTACGCCGCGTGCGCCCGTGTCCAGACGGACGCCCGAGATCTCGATCAACTGCTGGCCGGCTGGCGTCACCCCTGTGGTTGGCCCCCCGGAGGGTTTCGCGCGGCGCAGGATCGCCCGCACCCGCGCCACCAATTCATGCGGATCGAACGGTTTCGGCAGGTAGTCGTCGGCGCCGGAATTGAGGCCCTCGATCCGGCTGGGCCCATCCGTCCGCGCCGTCAACATCAGCACCGGAATGTCACTGTCGGGACGCAAGGCGCGCAATACCGCGAAACCGTCCATTTCCGGCATCATCACGTCCAGCAGTAACAGATCGTACCGCCCCGAACGCGCCATTTCCAGGCCCGCCCGTCCGTTGTGCGCCACCTCCACGGGAAGGCCCTGCCCCGCGAAGAATTCCCGCATCAGCTCGCACAATTCCTCGTCATCGTCCACCAACAGCAATGACGGGGAATTCTCCACGAACCCATTGTGCACCGCCGGTCCGCAATCTCGCGACACTTCCAGGCGGCCTTTAACAAAACTTTAAAAGGACGCCATCCGCCGGCTCCCCAGCCCGCGCTGTCAGCCCGCCGTCACCGGCTCCTCGGCTTCCGCGGCCGTAAAATACGCGCAATCGGGATGGTGGAACACGATCGCGCTCACGCTGGCCTCCGGTTCCATCATCATTCCCTCGGTCAGCGACACCCCGATTTCCCCCGGCTCGAGCAGCTTCCAGATTCCCGCCTGATCGTCCAGGTTCGGACACGCCGGATACCCGAAGCTGTATCGCTTGCCCTGATAGCGCGAGGTGAACCGCTGCTGCATCGTCATCTCCGGCGGATCCGGGAATCCCCATTCCTCCCGCAGACGCCGGTGCACGTACTCCGCCGCGCCTTCCGCCGTTTCGATCGCCAGCGCCTGCAGCGCGTGCGCCTTCAGGTACTGGCCCGCCTCCTTGGCTTGCTCGGACCGTTCACGGATCCCCTCGCCCGCCGTCACCACGAATAACGCGATGTGATCCCGCTTGCCGCCATCGCCGAGAATGTAATCGCTCAGGCACAGCCCGTTTTCGCGCGGCTGGCGGCCGAACTCGAAAGTGTGGATCACCCGGCTTGCCGATTCATCGAGCAGCCGGATCGCATTTCCGTCCCGCTCCACGGGGAAGAATTGCCACACCGCCCGCACCTTCATGAACGCGGCCGCTTCCGCCTTCACTTGCTCCACATCGTGGTAGAGCGCCAGCGCCTTGGGATCCCGATCGGCCAGCATCTTTTCGAAGTTGCCCTTGAATCCCAGGTGACGCCCATAGAGCATGAACGGGTTGATGTAGCTCCACACCTCCTGCAGATTCGGAATCGTGCGTACGCGCCTGTCAAGATAAGGTGCATCCGGAATCGCCAGATCCGCCCGGACCTTGGTCGATCGTGCCGTGCTCAGAGGCGCCGCCGGCTCGGCGCTTCGTGGCGCCTCGGCCGGGATATCCACGAAAATATGCTCTTCGAGCACTCGATCCCGCATCGCCGGATCCATGATCTCGTTCAACGTCCGCAGGCCCGACATCGCGTCCTTGCAGTAAAACGTCGGCGACGCGTAGGCAGGGCCGATATTCCGGTAGGTGAATCGCTCCGACAGCGCCGCGCCTCCAACCAGCAGCGGCACCCGCAATCCCGCGTCGCGGAAATCGTTGGCCGTATGCACCATCTGCTGCGCGCTCTTCACCAACAGCCCGGATAGGCCGATCGCGTTCGGATTGTGCTCGCGCCACGCACGGATCAAATCGTCCGGCGCCACTTTGATGCCGAGGTTCACCACCTCGTATCCGTTGTTGGAAAGGATGATCTCCACCAGGTTCTTCCCGATGTCATGCACATCGCCCTTCACCGTCGCCAGCACGACCTTGCCGCGCGCCGACGTTTCCGATTTCTGCATGAACTGTTCGAGATGGCCCACCGCCGCCTTCATCGCCTCGGCCGATTGCAGTACCTCCGCCACAATCAGCTCGTTGTTGTTGAACAGCCGGCCCACCTCGCTCATTCCCGCCATCAGCGGACCGTTGATGATCTCGAGCGGCCCCGCGCCCTCGCCAAGCTTCCTGTTCAGATCGTCGACCAGCCCGTCCTTGCTGCCCTCGATGATATAGTTGCCCAGCCGTTCGTCGAGTGGCAGTTCGGCGTCGGCTTTCTTGTCCTTCGCCTTCGCTCCCCGGAAGTGCTCCGTGATGGCCCCGATGTGATACTGGTTGATCGCGGTCTTCTGCTCCCGGGTTTGGGCGCGCCAATCGGCCGGCGCATCCGCCATCGTCTCCGGCGGCGTGTTGAAAAGCAGATCCTCGGCCAACTTCCGCTCATGCGGCGGAATCGAGGCGAACCGCTCCAGCTTCTCCGCGTTCACGATCGCCATGTCCAGACCCGCGCGCGTGCAGTAGTACAGGAACACCGAGTTCACCACCTCGCGCGCCGCCGCCGGCAGCCCGAACGAGATGTTCGAGATGCCCAGCACCGTCTTCACGTGCGGAATGTGCTCCTTGATCATCCGCAGCCCTTCGATGGTCTCCACAGCGCCGCCCACGTAGTTTTCATCGCCGGTGGCGCACGGGAACACCAGCGGATCGAAGACGATATCCTCGGCGTGGATCCCGTATTTGCCCGTCAGCAGCTCGAATGACCGTTGCGCGATGGCCAGCTTCCGCTCCCGGGTGAACGCCTGCGCCTGCACCGGATCTTCGTCGATGCAGCCCACCACGAGCGCAGCCCCATAGGATCGCGCGATCGGGCACAGCGCCTCGAACTTCTCCTCCCCGTCCTCGAGGTTGATCGAATTGATGATGCTCTTGCCCTGGCAATACTGCAGCGACAATTCCACCGCCGCCGGATCGGTGGTGTCGATCATCACCGGCGCATGCACCTTCTTCACCAGCAGACTGTAGAACCGCGCGATGTCGTCTTTTTCATCCCGCTCGCTCTGCTGCAGGCAGACGTCCACGATGTGCGCCCCGTTGCGAACCTGCTTCTTCGCGATATCGGTGGCCTCGTCGAACTTCTCCTCGTTGATCAGGTTTTTGAAGGCGCGCGATCCGATCACGTTGGTCCGCTCCCCCACGATCAGCGGGCGATTGCTGTGATCGGCTTCCACCAGATCGATGCCGGAATAGTAGGCCCTGTGCGTGCGTCCCGGAATCGGCCGCGGCGCCCGGCCCTCGATCATCTTCCCGATGGCGCGAATATGGTCCGGCGTGGTGCCGCAGCAGCCGCCCACGAAGTTGAGCCAGCCGTGCTCCACAAAACGCTCGATCTGCGCCGAAAGGCTCGCCGGCGTTTCGTCGAACTCCAGCTTCTCGTTGGGCAGTCCCGCATTCGGATAGCACGATAGCCGCGTGTGCGCCATCTCGTGCATCGTCCGCAAATGGTCCGTCATGAACTCCGGCCCCGTACCGCAGTTCAACCCGATCGACAACAGGTCGGCGTGCGAGATCGACGCCACGAGCGCGTCCGCCGTTTGCCCGCCCAGCATCGTGCCGGACGGTTCGATCGTGCCCGATACCATCACCGGAATCCGCCGTCCCGTTTCCCGGCCCAGCCGCTCGGCGGCGATCAGCCCCGCCTTCACGCTGAGGGTGTCGTTGCAGGTTTCGAAAAGGATGATGTCGGCGCCGGCTTCCCACAGCGCTTTTACCTGCTCATAGTACGAGTCCCGTAATTCGCCGAACGTCACCCCGCCCGTAAGGCTGATCGCCTTCGTCGTCGGCCCGATCGATCCGGCCACGAAGCGCGGTTTTTCCGGCGTCGAATACTCATCGGCCAGCTTCCGCGCCAGTTCGGTCGCCCGCAGGTTGATCTCCGTCACCCTGTCCTCGATCCCGAAGTCGGCCAACGCCACTCGCGTCGCATTGAATGTGTCGGTCTCGATGATGTCGGCCCCGGCGTCCAGATACGCGCGATGAATCCCCTCGATGATCGACGGCCGCGTCAACAGCACCATTTCCGGGCAGTTTTCGTAGTGCGGCCCGCCGTAATCTTCGATCGTGCACCGTTGTTGGAGCAACGCTCCCATCGATCCGTCAATAATCAGGATGCGCCGGTGCAGCGCATCCATCAGCGCGTTGCGCCGCTGTTCTCTTCTGTCCATTGGTTTTTTTGTTTGTCGAACGAAGTAAGCTCTATCTTTTAGGGTAACCTGTTTTATGCTCTGTAACCGCCGTACTTTCGTACGTTCCGTACTGCCAGGGGCTGCCACTCTCTGTTCTCCCTGGGCTGGCTTGCGTGCCCAGTCCAGCGCGCCCAATGTCGTTTTCCTCCTCACCGATGACCAGCGCTGGGACACCCTCGGCTGCATGGGCAACCCCATCATCCGTACGCCGAACATCGACGGGCTCTCCCGGCAGGGCGTCACATTTGAAAACCACTTCGTCACCACGTCCATCTGCATGACCAGCCGGGCCAGCATCTTCACCGGCCTCTACGCCCGTTCCCATGGCGTCACAGACTTTGCACGCTCGTTTTCCGAAGACCAGTTCGCCCGCACCTATCCCGCGCTGTTGCGCGCCGCAGGGTATCACACCGGCTTCATCGGCAAATATGGCGTCGGCAACAAAATGCCGGTGGAGAAGTTCGACTTCTGGCGTGGGTTTCCCGGACAGGGCAAGTATTTCCCCGACGGCGAACCCGGACCCCATCTCACCGAGCGCATGGGCGATCAGGCGCTCGCTTTCCTGGACGGCGCCCCACGCGGCAAGCCCTTCTCGCTCTCCATCAGCTTCAAGGCCGCTCACGTGCAGGACGAAGACCCGCGCCAGTTCCTTCCTTCCCCGGCAAGCGACGCCCTCTATCGCGACACCCGCTTTCCCGCTCCCGCCACCGCCGATCCCCGCTTTGTCGATCAACTGCCGGTGGAAGTCCACCGTTCCGAGAACCGCCGCCGCTGGGCCGTGCGGTTCGGCACCCCGGAATTGTTCCAAACCTCGGTCCGCAACTACTATCGTTTGATTAGCGAAGTGGACACCGTCGTCGGCCGCATTCGCGAGCAGCTACGCCGCATCGGAGCCGAAGATAACACCGTCATCGCCTTCAGCGGCGACAACGGCTTCTACCTCGGCGAGCACGGCTTGGCCGGCAAGTGGCTGATGCATGAGGAGTCCATCCGGGTGCCGATGATTCTTTACGATCCGCGCCTGCCAGCCGGGTTGCGCGGCGCGCGGCGCCAGGCGATGACGCTCAACATCGACATCGCGCCCACCCTGCTCGAAGCCGCCGGTATCGCTGCGCCGGCAGGCATGCAGGGCCGCAGTCTCTATGCCCCCGCCCGTTCCGCGGCTGCGCCATGAGGCGGGAAATGTTCTACGAACACAGGTTCAACAATGCGTGGATTCCCCAGACCGAAGGTGTCCGCACCGAGCGCTGGAAGTACACCCGCTATGTGACCACCGACCCCGAATTCGAGGAGCTGTTCGATCTCGCCGCCGACCCCCGCGAGGAACGCAACCTAACCGCCGCGGCCGATGCCAGGGTCACCCTCGAACGAATGCGCACCCGCCGCCAGGCCTGGCTCGACGCCCTCGGGCGTTGGCGCCCCGGCGTCCCCTGGATCGATCCGGCCTAGACCGCCGCCACGGCCCGCTCGGCCACAACCGCGTCGTTGAAGCTGTACCCGAACCCACGCACGGACCGGATATAGCTCGGGCTTGCCGGGTCGGACTCTACTTTCTGGCGAAGCCGCAGGATGTATACATCCACCGTGCGGTCGGTGACCGCGCGGTCATGCCCCCACACCGAATCGAGCAACTGCTCCCGGCTGTACACCACGCCCGGACGGCTCATCAGATACTCGAGCAAACGAAACTCGGTGGCCGTCAACTGAATCTCCTGGCCCTGCAGCCAGACGCGGCAACTGTTGCGGTCGAGCTCCAGCCCTCCGGCCTTGAGCGTCTTCGGCGCCGCTGCCTGCGGGCGGAACTGAATCTTGATCCGTGCGATGAGTTCCCGAACGAAAAACGGCTTCACGATATAGTCGTTGGCGCCCAGTTCCAAGCCGACGATACGGTCGGCCTCCGAGGCCCGCGCGGTTAGAAAAATCACCGGTATGTGCGCGAGGTCGGCGTGAGCGCGGATCCCCTTGCAGATATCGAGCCCGTCGGAATCCGGAAGCATGATGTCGAGCAGGATCAGGTCCGGCCGCTCCCGCTTGCACAACTCGATCGCGCCACGCCCGGTCTGCGTGCCCACCATCGCAAAGCCTTCCTTCTCCAGGTTGTACCGGAGCAAGGCGTAAAGATCGATGTCATCCTCGACCAGCAATATCTTTTTCATAGTCTCCTCACCTTAACCCGCTCTCGATGACAAAATCATGACTGGAATGTGAATTCCGTCTGAACCGGATCCGGCTTCACGATCGTCGGATCATGCACCGGCAGCGTAAACGCAAACCGCGAACCTTTGCCCATCGTGCTGGTCACGCTCACGTCGCCGCCGTGCGCTCGCGCAATGTGCTTGACGATGGCCAGGCCCAGGCCGGTGCCGCCCAGTTCGCGCGAACGGGCCTTATCCACCCGGTAGAAGCGCTCGAAAAGCCGGGGCAGATCTTCTTCCGGTATTCCGGCTCCGGTGTCACGCACATAGAACTCGAAGTAAGGCCGATCCGAGGTGCCGCCGGCGGCTGGCACCGATCCCACGTAGATGGAACCACCCTCGGGCGTATACTTGATTGCGTTGTCCAAAAGGTTGCCCAATGCCTGCTGTACGGCCTTGGAATCGCAGAACACATCGGCCGTTTCCGCGGCTGGCGACAAATGAAGATGGATACTCTTCTTGTCGGCGAGCGGACGCATGAAGTCGATGCAATCCATCAAAAGGCTGTTGACGTAGTAAGACGCGAAGTGAAACTTCTGAGACTTCAACTCGATGCGCGACAGCGTCAACAAGTCCGCGGCCAGATTGGTCAACCGTTCCGCGTTCTGCCGGATGATATTCAGAAACCGAAGATTCACTCCCGGGTCGTGGAGTGCGCCCTCGAGCAGCGTCTCCGTGTAGCCCTGGATCGAGGCGAGCGGCGTTCGCAGCTCATGCGAGACGTTGATCACGAAATCCTTGCGGACGCGCTCGAGCTTTTCCAATTCCTGATGCTCGTGATGCAGCGCCTGCACGGTCTTCTCGAGCTTCTCGCCGGTTTCGTTCAACTTGCGGCCCAACAAGCCCAACTCGTCCGAGCCTTGCCGGGGAAGCCGCGCCTGGAAGTCGCCCGAGGCGAGCTTGCCCGCGTAGTCGATAATCGCCCCGAGCTTTCCCGACACCATCCGTGCGAACAGCGCGGCCAGCAGGATGGCCGGCAGGAATGCGATCGCGGTGGAGGCCAGCATCCGGCGCCGGATGATGTTCACCTGGGCACGGACGTCGGCCAGTGGCACCGCCAGCCGGAGCGCGCCCTGTTCGGAAGGCAGCGCCACATACAGGAAGTCAGTCCCGATGGTTCCACTGCGCCGCACGCTCGATCCCACGCGCCCTTCGAGCGCCGCCGCCACTTCCGGACGCCGGCGGTGATTCTCCATGCGGTTGGGATTGGTCTCGGACTCCGCCAGCACACGCCCGTCCGGAGCCACCAGCGTCAGCCGGACTCTCGCCGAGCGCGCCAACTGCCGGAACCGGCCCGAGGCTGGCATTTGGCCTTCGAACGAGATCGCCAGCATGCGCCCCTTCTCGGTCAACTCGCGTTCGAGCGATTCCCGGTACGTGGTCTCGGCCACGCGGGAGGCCAGAATATCCACGGCGGCGAGCGCCACCACCAGCACGCAGAGTGTGCCGATCAGGAGCTTGAAAAAAATCCGGGCAGTCACGAGATTGGCTTAACTCCGATCTTAGCATCGCGATTATGACAGTTCCGTGTATCGGCGACCGTGTATGATGGCCGAGAGGTGAAAAACATGTCCAAACAGAATGGTTCCGGTACTCCCGGAAAGACCCGGCGCAACGTGATCGGAGCCGCCTTGGCCGGCGCCGCCGCCACAACCGCCGCTACCGCCGCCGCCGCCGCGCAGGCCGTCCCCGGCAAGAAGGTCCACTATCGCAATGGCCAGAAGCCGAAATCGACGCCCCTCTTCTCCGGCGCCGTTTCTTTCGGCAATTTGCTCTTCATCGCCGGCAAGGGAGCTCATTTTCCCGGCGATATCAAAGCCCATACCAAGCATGTGCTCGACGAGGTGGAGAAGGAACTGGTCAACGCCGGCTCGTCCATGGACAAGGTCCTCAAATGCAACGTCTACCTGCGCACCCTCGAGGACTACGCGGCTATGAACGAAGCCTTTCGCGGACGCTTCGGCGCCGAGCCGCCCGTGCGCACCACCGTCGCCTGCGCTGATGGAATTCCCGGCGACTCGCTCGTCGAAATTGACGTAATCGCGTACATTTGAAACCGTCGTCCAGTTGTCCATCAGACGGTAAAGTTTTCTCTTCCATTTGGGGAACGGCGCGTGTAGACTCGGGGAAAAGAGGGCCGTGAGATCGGTTCGAAAAACAAGACCGGGAGACGCCCATGGACAACGTATCCGTTCTGCTGATCAGTCCGTTCGAAACGGATCGGCGCGCGATGGCATCCATCTTCACCCGTTCCCGATGGAGCCTTGCCGCTGTCAGTGGTCTCGGGGAAGCGCAGCAGTTACTGCGGCGCCAAACACCGTCGATCATCGTCACTGAAACCACTTTTCCGGGTGGAGACTGGCGGTTGGTGCTCAGCACTGCCTCCGTCCTCCAGCCCGTGCCCCCGAAGGTAATCGTCGCGTCGCGCCTCGCCGACGACGCGCTGTGGCAGCATGTCCTCGACGCCGGCGGCTACGACTTGCTCGAGAAGCCATTCGAGCCGGAATCGATCTTCTGGACCGTCAGTCAGGCCTGGCGCCACTGGCGGGCCGAGTGCGCTCGGGCGCTGCAGCGCCTGGGTCCAGGCTACGAATCCAGGGAGGCTCCCCTACCAGTCGAGGAACCGATGGTAGCATTGGCGGCATCGTAGCATTCGCCCTCCGGCAAGGCTCACCATCGGCCGCCACCAACGGTCCCGGGACGAATCCGCCACATCGCTGGAATAGCATCGAGGACAGCACTGTCCTCGAGAGGCGCCGGCTCTGGATGGGGAGCGGGGTGACGCCGCCGTTTCGGTCGAATGGCTGGAAGACATAGTTCCTCTCTTTGGCTCGGGCAATCCGTAGAGCACTCTCGCCGCTGTCTCGTGATCGGGCGCGCCCGCGCCCAAAGCCCTTCTTTGACTAGAAGTGTGAGAGAGCCCACAAAACTCTCTCGGGGAATTCAGCGCAGTTCGTGCTTCAGCCATTCGATCATCTTGCGCTTGTAGCCCTGCCACTCCGGGTTTTTCTCCCATCCGCCCACCCCGTGCGGGGCGCCCTCCACCGGATACACCTCGCAGCGGGCGCCGGCGGCGCGCATCTTGTCGCACATCATCGGCGATTGTTCGAACGGTACGCCGGCGTCCTTGGTCCCATGAATGAATAAGAACGGCGGCATCCCACCGTGGACGTAATGGATGGGCGACGCTTCGGTGAGCTTGCGCTCCGCTTCGGCGTCGAGCTGCTCGATATGCAGCAACTGCTTCAGATTCTTCGACAGGCCGCGGTCCCGTTCGCGCTTGAGGAGGTCGTGTACGCCGTAAAAGTCCACCACCGCGCGAACCGAGGTCTTGCCGCGGCCGCGCGCACCCACGTAGGCGACAATGTGTCCGCCTGCCGATTCGCCCATCAGCGCCAGCCGCCGGGGGTCCACCTTGTACTTGCGGGCGTTCGCCTTCACCCACTCCACGGCGCGGAACACATCGTCGGTGCAGGCCGGGAACGGGTACTGCGGCGCGAGCCGGTAGTTCACCGTGAACCACGCGAATCCACTTTGCCGCAGCGGCTCAAACAGCGGCTTGACGTAGGTTTGCTTGTCGCCGGCTTCCCATCCGCCTCCGTGCACGACGATCACGGCCGGGAACGGCCCCTTGCCTTCCGGGATCCAGGCATCCAGGGTCAGGCTCACCTCGCCGGCGCGGGCAAACTCGATGTCGGTTTTCCACTCGGCTTCGGCATGCAGAACCGGGGGGACCAGGGCGAGCGCCAACAGGCTACCGATGGTCCCGAGGCTAGTTGCGGTCCGCATCGGAGGTCTCCTCTTGCTTGGGGGCCGGACGTGCCTTGGGAAGCGGTTTGCGGGGCAACATCTGGTCCCGCGTGGCGGCGTGGTAGGCGAAGCCGGCGATGATGGCCGCTGCCTGTTTCAGGTCGGCCTGCTGGACGTGGTCATAGACGTCCATGTTGGAGTGATGGGTTCTGGTCTCGTACTCGAGCGGATCCTGAATGAACTGAAAGCCGGGCAACCCGACGGCGTCGAACGAGAGATGGTCTGTGCCTCGGGTGTCGCGTATGGTGACGGTGGTGGCGCCGAGATCGTGATAAGGCTTCAGCCAGGATTCGAAAATCGGCCGGCACATGTCGTTGCCCTGCAGGTAGACGCCGCGAATGCGTCCACTGCCGTTGTCGTAGTTGAAGTAGCCGGCCAGGCGCGCATGGGCGGAGGTGGGGTGCATCACTTCCGGATCGGCGAAGTGCTCCTTCACGTAAGCCTTGGAACCGAGCAGCCCGACTTCCTCGGCGCCCCAAAGAGCAATGCGAACCGTGCGCGGCAGCGGCTTGTCCAGGGATTTGAGCAGCCGCATCGCTTCCATCATCACGGCGCTGCCGGCGGCGTTGTCGGTGGCGCCGGTACCGCCATGCCAGGAATCGAAATGCGCGCCGAGCATCACAACTTCGTCTTTCTTCGAGCTGCCGGGCAGTTCGCCGATGACGTTGAACGAATCCGTGGATCCGGTGTGGAACTCGGCCTTCACGTCCACGCGCACCTTCACCGGGATCTTCTGTTCGAGCAACCGGACGATACGGTTGTAGTGCTCCGGCGTGATGGCGATCGACGGCGGAGGATCGGGGTACTTGCTGTTGTAGGATCCGGCCGCCGATGCGAACACGGTGCCGCCGTCGCCCCGGTAACCGGTGGAGACCGCCACCAGCGCTCCTTCCTGTTTCAAAAATTCGTTGAGCTTGCCGCGGAAACGGTCACGGCGCCGGCTGTCCGCGCTGGGGTCGGCCGGCTTGGGTGGAACGGGTCCAATTGGCTTGGGCTCGCCGGCCGGGCCGCGGCCGGCCGGAGGCGCGGCGGGTGAGGTCGCCTCCGCCTGAGCGCCCGGAATCTCAGCCTGCGCGCGCTCGGAGAGTTCGGCGTCGCTCAGCCGGCGGCCCTGTTCGTAGCGGATCACCGGAGTCGGGCGCGGTAGGTCGATCAGGACGATCTTTCCCTTGAGCTTGCCCTTGTACCGGGCGAAATCCTCGACGGCGCGCATAGGCGCAAGTATCGGCTCCGCCTCCACAGGCCCCTCGGTCCCGGGCGCCCAGGCCATGGGGAAACCGATCAGGGTCTGATAGCCGGGCTCGATCAGATGGGCCTCGAACTTCGAGTACGACCAGCCGCGGCCGAACGGGCCCCACTTTTCGAGTTTCACGTTAGAGAGCCCATATTCCTTCAGACGGCTCACCGCCCATTCGCCAGCCTTGCGGAATCCGGGTGAATTGGTGACCCGCGGCCCGTGCACGTCTGTCAGGTAGAACATGTGTTCCATCACGCGCGAATGCTCGAACGATTCCGTGCGCAGGCGATGGACCATGTCGAGGTCGACCGGTTCGTCCCCGGCCGGAGTGGGGGCGGGGGGCGCCGCGGCGAGCAGGCAGGCGGCGAGTAGCAATCCCAACCTTGTTGTCATGTTGCTAAGACCTGAGGATATCAGAGCGATCGCCATGAAGATACAATGGTCAGACGGCGTGAAAATTACGATCTCCAAGGAGAATTACCTCAAGGCGATTGCCGAAGCACACGCCGAAGGGGAAACCGTCATCGCCGCCACGCTGGCCCGCTGGCTCAACGTATCGCCCCCGGCCGTCACGATGGCCATACGCCGCCTGAAGCGCGACGGCTTCATCGAGGTGGACCAATCCGGGCACATCGAACTCACCGCCGACGGCAAGCGCATCGCGGAACGCATCCTGCATCGCCACCACCTGATCGAGCGGATGCTGGTGGAGATTTTCGGGATGGAATGGTTCAAAGTCCACGACGAAGCCGAGCGGTTGGAGCACGCGGTGAGCGAGGACTTCGAACAATTGCTAATCCAGAAACTCGGCGCGGGGCAGCCGTGCGCGCATGGCAATCAGGCCGAGATTTCGACTCCGGGCGAACGCCGCAAACGCGGGTGGCAGACACTCGATCAGGTGCCGACGCCGAGTCGAGTCACCGTGGTGAGCGTCTACGAGCGGGACCGCCAGTTGCTCGAGTATCTGGACGGGCTCTCGGTGCAACCGGGAGCGCAGTTGGACATCCTGGGCCGCAACTACGATGAAACGCTATCGTTGAAGGTGGACGGCAACCCGGTCCAGATCGGCGCGTCTGTGGCGGGGAAGATCTGGGTGAAGCGCGAACCGGCGGCGGGCGGCTGAACCTACTTCAATTCGATGCGGATCAGTTCCAGAGGCAGCGGCGTCTCGTTGTACCTTGCCGGCGCCCCCGCGCGGAGGGCGGCCGTAGCGCCGGTGCCCAGCGTGACATCCAGCGCGTTACCTTGGCTCGGCGGGCAATTGGCGCGCGAGGGGCAGGAGAGCCGTAGGACGCTAAAAGCGGTGTTCTCGAAAAGCACGTGGCGGGTCTTGCTGTCGGTGGCGACGGTGACGGGCTCGAAGGTCTTTTCTGATTCCGGCTTTTCCGCGAGTTTTCCATTCAATTCCACACGAAGGTAGTGCGCGGGGCCGGTTGTGGTGTCGGGCACGGAGGGGGAGACGCGCACCGCGCCATCGAGGCCGGCGTAGACGACGGCGCTCGCCTTGGGATGGTCGCCCGGCGAGAGGTTTTCGTTGGGGCCGAGGCGTATGCGGACGGCGCGGAAAGACTGCGACTCGAGCTCGATCTTGAAACTCTCGACCGGTTCGAGCGCGGGGTCGCCGGAGATCGCGAGGCCGGGCCGGGAAGTGCGGAGCGACGCGAACCCTTTGGCGGTAACGGCGGTGTCTTTGAGATCCACCCAACGCAACGCCGGCAAGGCGGCGAGGTACTGCGCGGCTTCGTCATTCACCCGATTGGCCCCGTAAAGATTGAGGCGCTCGAGATGCTTCAGTGCGCTCAGGCGCTGGATGCCCTTGGAGGAGACCTGCGATCCGGCGAGGTTCAGCTCACGCAGTTCTGTGAGGGTCAGGATGGGATCGAGGCCGACGTCGGTGAAGGCGACGTACCAGAGACCGGAATCGGTGCGCTGCCGGCCCGCGATATCGAGCCGGGTGAGGTGAGGCAGTGCGCGCAGGACTTCGAGGCCGATCTCAGTCATCTTGTTGCCGCCGAAAGCGAGCTCGCGGAGGTTGGGGAGTTTGGGCAAGTGCTGGAGGCCGGAGTCCGTGACCTCGGCGTATCCGATGTCCAGCGCGACGATGGATTCCTTGCCGGCAAGGAGAGCAAGGGTGTTGTCGGTGACCTTGGTGCCGCGGAGGTTGAGGCGTTCGATGTGCTTCCAGTTACGCATGGCAGCCAAGCCCTCATCGGTGACGAGTTCGGCGAAGAAAAGATTCAGCTCGCGAACGTTGGGCAGGTCTTTCAAACGAAGCAATCCGAGGTCCGTGACGCGGGACAGCGAAAGGTCGATCTTTTCCAGTGTGGGAACCGAGGCAAGGAGATCGAGATCGGCGTCGGTGACCCAGGCTCCGCGGAGGTTGACGGCGGAAACCTTTCCATCGGAATTCGTTTCCACGCGTCCGCCGAGACCGGAGACCCAGTCGAGGTTGGCGGCGAGAAAAAGGGCAAGGATGAGATTCATATCAGGAGCCTCTCCGGTTGGGCAGGGAGGATTCGCGGTCAAACACGATGGTGCAATCGGGCAGGGCCTTCTGGAGCTTCTGCTGCGCGTCTTCGGAAACGAGGGTGTGGTAGAGATTGAGGCGGCGTAGGCGCGGCATCGCGGCGAGTTGTTGGGCCCCCTTGTCGGTGATCAGCGCCGTGTCGAGGTAGAGCTCTTCGAGTTTCGGCATGGCGGCGAGCCGGTCCAGCAAGGCCTCGGTGAGCCCGGTGTAGTTGAGATTGAGGGCCGCGAGGTTGGGAAGAACGGTTATTTTTTCGATGCCTTTGTCGGTGATCTTGGTGCGGGCGAGTTGGAGCCGTTCGAGGCCGGCGAGCTTGGCGAGGTGCGGGAGACCGGCGTCGGTGAAGCGGCCGTAGCTGACGTTGAGGTCCCTGAGGCCGGTGAGCTTGGACAGATTTTCGAGCCCGGCGTCATAGATGTCGTTGCTCGAAACGTCGAGCGAGCGAAGGGCGTCGAGCCCGGCGAGATGGGCAAGGCCAGCGTCGGTGATGTCAGAATAGCTCAGGCGGAGCGTGGTGAGCGATTTCAGCTTGCCGATGACTTCGGCGCCATCGTCGCGAATGGGGCAGCCGGCGACTTCGAGCTCAGTGAGGGCGGGGAAGGTTTCGAGGCCTGGTCCGCGGACGCCGGAGCCATTGAGGTACAGCCGCCGGAGACCGGTAAGGGGCGCGAGTTGGCGAAGGCCGCTGCCGGTGACGGTGGTGTGGCTGAGGTCGAGTTCCTCGAGCGCGGTGAGCGAGGCAAGCGCGCGGAGACCCACATCGCCGGTTTCGGTGGCCGACAGGTCTAGGCGTTTCAGCGCCGAGAGCCCGCCGAGATTGCCGAGATGGGCGTCGTTGACCGCGGTGCGGGCGAGCGACAAGTCGACGATTCTTCCGCCTTCGAGCAGCGCCTGGCCGCCGAGCGCCCGCGCCCATTCCGCGATCGATTCGTCGTCGCGACCCCGCAGCGTGATCTGCTTTCCTGCGGGCGGCGGCGAGGAATCGAGGAAGGCGATCTTGCAATGGGGCAGCGCGGCGCGGAGACCCTCGACGCCGGAGCGGGTGACGCGGGAATAGCGCAAATCGAGGTTGGTCAGATTCTTCAATCGCTTCAACTTCTCCAGGCCGGCGTTGGTTACCTTGCTCCGGTAGAGGTTGAGTTCGGTGAGGGCCGTCATCGCGGACAGATGGTCCAGGCCTTCATCGGAAACGGCTGCGCCGAGGAGGTTGAGCCGCGTGAGTTTGGTGAGGTGAGCGAGGGAGGGAAGTCCGGCGTCGGTGATCCGGCAGCCGTACAGGTCGAGCTCGGTCAGATTGGCGATGGGTTCCAAATGGACGAGGCCGGCGTCGGTGACGAGAGTGTCCTTGGCGATCAATCGCTCGAGGTGAGCCATACCGGCGACGGACTTCATCCCGTCGTCATTGAACTGGGTGTAGCTCAGATCGATGGAGCGAAGGTTGACGAGCGGCGCGAGAGTGACGCCTTTGACGCGGGACTGGGCGAGACGAATTTCGCGCAACTGTTTGAGCGGTGCGATGAGGGCGATGCCTTTATCCTGGATATTGATGTTGGTGAGGAAGTGAACGCTGATGTGGAGCCGTTCCAGCTTCTTCAAACCGGACAGATATTCGAAAGCCTCGTTGGAATCGCGGCGGGAGCCAGCGCCTTCGTTCCACATGGGCGCGGGGAGGAAAAGTTCACGCAGTTGATCGAGGTGGCGGATGCGGCGCAGGTCGTCGGGAGTGATGAGGGTTCCGGTGAAGTCGGCGACAGCGATGCGGAAATCCTCTTTGGGCAGCTTGTCGATTTCGCGAATGGGTCCGGAGCCCGAAGCGGCGCTCTCGACCGGGATGACGCCGCCTCCGTGACGGACGATCCACTCGGCGATGGCGCGGTCCGATTGCTGCGCGAAACTGGCCAGGCAGAACAGGAAGGCGAGGGTGAAGCGCATGCGGTGTCTCCTAATGATCCGCGATGGCGCCGTCAGCGAACCGGTATTTGGAGCGCGTGACGGGTTGATAGGGGTGTTGGGCGGCGACCTTCTCGTCGAGGTCGACGCCGAGACCGGGGCGGTCAGGGAGTTCGGCGAAACCCTTGCTGACGCGGACCGCGCCGCCCTGAAACAGATCCTGCACCCAGGGCAGCCGGGAGGGGTTGAATTCCTGGATGGTGGAAGCCGGCGTTGTCGCGTCCACGTGGAACGACGCGAGAGTGGAGACTTCGCTCTGCGGGTTGTGAGGCGCCATTTCGACGCGATAGGTTTCCGCGATCACTCCGATCTTCTTCATTTCGAGAATACCGCCGGCGTGGCAGACATCAGGCTGTACGAAGTCCACGAGGTGGCGCGAGCAAAATTCGGAGAAGCCGTATTTGGTGAAAGACCGCTCGCCGGTGGCAAGAGGAACTTTGGTTTTGGAGCGGAGGTGTGCGAGTTCACCGAGGTCTTCGAGTTGGGTCGGTTCCTCGACGAATAGCGGCCGCAGCTCTTCGATGCGTGTGCAGAAATCGACGGCCATGGTGGTGGTGAGTTTGCCGTGCGCGTCGATACAGATGTCGAAGTCTTCGCCGACTGCTTTGCGAACTTCCGCGAGGCGAGTGGCGCCTTCCCGAACGGCGAAGGAAGGAATCACGAGATCGTTGTCGACCCGGATGAAACCGCTTTTGGCGGCGGTGTAGCCCTGCTGTTTCGCCTCGAGGAAGGCGTCCACCGTGGAGCCGACGTCTTTGTAGAGCCGGATGCGATTGCGGGCCTTGCCCCCGAGCAGTTGATAGATCGGAACGCCGAGGGCTTTACCGAGGATATCCCAGAGTGCGATTTCGATGGCGGAAATCGCGGAGTTGAGGATGGGACCGCCACGCCAGCGGGGCCAGCGGAACATTGCCTGCCAGTGCATTTCGATGTCGGTAGGGTCCAGCCCGATGAGGTAGCGCTCCTGTTCGAGGATGGCTTCGCGAAGCGTCGCTTCCTTGCTGGTAATGGAGCCTTCGCCGAGGCCGGTGGCCCCTGGTTGGTGTAGACCTTGCAGAAGGCCAGAAAGTTGACGGAGCCGAGGTGGACGACGAACCTTGATACCGGTGACTTTGAGGTTGAGCGATTTGGCCTTTTCGGTGGCGGCGCGGAGGTGGGAGAGCCACGGGGCGGCGAATGCGCCGGCGCGGACTGGAGGAAACGGCGTCGGTGAATGCGCGTCATGCTTGTTTCGAGGATATCGTATGCGGGGCGAATCGGGTTTGTTCCGCGGTTATGGCCGGCGACCAGTTCGACAATGCGGGACGGAATCTGATTACCGGACCGCCGACTTTCAACTTCGACTTCTCCTTGAACCGGAACTTCTATCTTCCCTGGGAAGGTCCTCTGTTCAGCTCCGCTTCGAGTCATTCAACTTCACCGATGAATTCCCTTCCCGTCACAGCACCTGCTCGAGCATGGGCATTCGCAAGGCGGGGTCAATGATGGAGGGGAGGCGGTGGAAGCAGGCGCCAGATCCCGAGGAGGGCCATGGCGATGAGGAGATCGTCGTGCGCGGAGGCGGAGGCGGGCTCATGGCGTTCATTCCCGGCTAGAGTTACTTCGCGCTGCATGAGCTCGAGTTCGCGGGTGAGCGTGTTGGCGTGCGGAATCGCGGACGCGATCATGATCTTCCGGTCCCGGAGGAGCAAAGTGCATTCCGATCATGAGGTCCGCTTGGGGACGTAGTGCGTCTTGCCGTCGGAGTGGGCCCGGGTCCCCGGCGGTGATGTTGACCGCGTAGAGCCGTGGACGGCGTTGGAAGGTGCGGGCGCTATTCAACATGTCGTAGACCGGGGCGCCGACGCCAGTGGTGTCGACGATGAGGGAAGCCTGATCGCCGAGGTTGGTGGTGTCGAGCAGTTTGCAGACGTGGTCGACGGTGTGGGGATAGGGCGTATCGAGCGGGATTCGTTCGAGGTGGCGAATCCGGTAACGAATCTCGGCGATGCGCTCGAAGGTGGCGGCGTCACTGCGATTCTGCGAAGGACTCCGATGAACTCGACGATGGCGAGGGCGGTGTAGTCGCGTTTTTGACCGAGGTCAGTGTCGATGAAGAAATGCTGCCGGGGGTCGGGAAAGATAATGGGAAGTTGCGGCGGTGGGGCGAACGGCGACCGTTCGGCGAGGGCAACGGCGTGAGGGACGGGTAGAGCGGCCTGGATATCGTCGTGATTGAACAGAGCCGACTGGGATTGCGAGAACTGACAAAGATACTCCTGCGCGAAGACAGCTTCGGGGGTACGGCGCTCCTCGTCGAGGAAGGTAGGAGCGATGCGGGGAGCATTCGGTGGCGGGGGCGGTGATGCGGAGGAAGTCCGGCCCGGCGCGGTCCAGGTGTCGTAGAAGAACCCGTTTCGGCCGTGGGGTGTGGAGAGCAGGCACAACGTTGCGCCGGGGTGGGTGGCGAGCATTGGACGGACGGGTGGTAGAGATCATCGGAGACGCGCGCGGCTTCGTCGTGATGTGAGGCGTGGCGGAGAGCAGCGGATGGTGGACTCCGAGCATGGGAGGGAGCAAGGATGCGGGCGTTGTTGGGAAGGCGGACGGAGGCGCGGGAGGCGGGGTCGCGACGGGCGCGGATGTCGAGGGTTCGAAGGTTGGCTTCGATTTTTCCGAGCAGTTCGGTGGATTGGCGTTCGGAGGGCGAGGATCAGGGTGACGGAATTCTCGTTGAAGGCGTGGTGAAGCGCTTTGATTGCCGTTACCGTGGACTTTCCCATTGACGGCTACAGTTGAGCAGGATGCGCCGGTTGGCGAGTTAGGCTCTACCTTGTTTCCGAAGGCGGCTGAGTTTGCCGACGACTTCAGAGCTATTGGTGTCGACGTGCATTCGGTCCACAGCGGTACTTGGTGGGAAGCCCATGACCATCTGAGGAACCGCGCAAACTATCATAAAGACTGGCAGCAGTTCTTCAGGGACAACAGGGCATTGATTGAAGCCGATCCAGCGGCAGCAGGAGTGAAAGCGTTTGAGTATGGACGGGCACTGGCACAGAAATATGGACTCGCTTGGATATGACAACGACGCTTTCTATCTGCTTGCGGACGGGCAGAGGAAAAATGCCTTTTATGGATCGGTTGGTACGGAGTGTCTAAGAAACCTGTGGCGGGCGGAGCGGAGCGAGCTGGTGGCGACACCTATAACCGTCAGGCAAGCATCGGGAACTCGCCTCTTCGACTTCATTTGGGTAAGCCTCGTAGCAATTGTTTCTGACCGAGTATGTGACACTCTGACGAAGTATGATATCACAGGTTGGTCGACGTTCGATATCGAATTACTCACAAAGGATGGTCGTCCCATCAAAAGGGCTTTCATGGCCTATCGATAGTTGGCCGTTGCGCTCGTAGGCTTCGATAAGCGAAGATCTCGCCGTAAAGGTGCGGCCTGGCGCCCAAGGTGGAGAAGTCTCATACTTTTCCGGGCTAGGGTTCCTTTCGACACGTGGGACGGATCAGACATTTTCATCGGAGCGGATCGATCCGGTGGATCATGGATAGTAGTCGCGAAGGTTCCGCGAGATGGCGCGAATCGAGAACCTAACGAATTGCCGGTTCAGATCTCTGGACAGTGGAGATAATCAGCGCTGCCTTCGGATATCATCGTCACCGGAGGGCATCAATAGTAACGGATCCTCCTCTGGGTGAGCCCCTGTTGAGCCGAAGTGCCTGGCTACGGCCCGGGAACGCCGCTGCAGAACATCGCCTGGATGATGTGCATATGTGCATATGATGAACTAGGCCGGAACCTGCAGGCGAAGTAGCCGATGAACTTGCCACTCAGCGGATCTTGCCCCAACTGACTACCGGCGGCGTCTAGCGCTGCCGTCCCACACCAACACTTTCCAGCCGAATCCGCGTCGGCGCCGCTGGTGGCAGTAGAGTGGTGGAGGCGGCCGCTGTGGATACACCTACGAACCAGGCGGGATTGCTTCAGCAATGGATCACCAAGGACAACCGCAGGGCGGCCACCCAGGGAGCGGCACTGCGGACTGGCTAGACACGACGCTCACGGGCGATACGACAGAGACGCGACCCTAGAACCAGCATCCCCAACCCTCGGCATTGCCCCACACAGCGGGGCTGGTAGAATAATGATTTCTTCCCATGCCCAACTTGAACTCGTTCGGGGCGGCCGCATCCCTCAACGCCGGTGGCCGCCAGTACCGCATTTACCGGCTGGACGCTCTGGAAAAGGCCGGCCTCGGCCCAATGTCCCGCATTCCAGTCTCGATCCGCATCGATCGAAAATCTCCTCCGCCAGGAGGACGGCACACAGGTCACCCGCGCCGACATCGAATACGCCGCCCGCTGGACCGGTAATCCCGGAACGCGAGATCAGCTTATTCCCGCCCGGACCCTTCTCCAGGACTTCACCGGCGTCCCTGCGTCCGTCGACCTCGCGGCCATGCGCGGAAGCGCTCACCAAGCTCGGCAAGGATCCCAAGCTCGCCAATCCGCTCACCCCCGCCGACCTCGTCATTGACCACTCCGTCCAGGTGGACCACTTCGGTTCCGTCAACGCCTTCGACCTCAATTCCGCCATCGAATACCAGCGCAACGGCGAGCGCTACGCGTTCCTGCGATGGGGCCAGTCCGCGTTCCGCAACTTCAGCGTGGTGCCGCCGGAAACCGGCATCGTACGCCAGGTCAACCTCGAAATATCTGGCGCGTGTGGTGTTCACCAACCAGCAGGACGGCGAGACCTACGCGTATCCCGACACACTCGTCGGCACCGATTCCCACACCACGATGATCAATGGACTCGGCGTCGTCGGATGGGGCGTGGGCGGTATCGAAGCCGAGGCGTGCATGCTCGGCCAGCCGGTCACGATGCTGCTGCCGCAGGTGGTGGGCTTCAAGCTCCACGGTAAGCTGGCGGCGGGCGCGACGGCAACGGATCTCACGTCCTCATGGTGACGCAGATGCTGCGCAAGAAGGGCGTGGTCGGAAAATTCGTGAGTTCTACGGACCCGGCCTGTCGTCGCTCTCGCTCGCCGACCGCGCCACCATCGCCAACATGGCTCCCGAATACGGCGCCACCATCAGGTTCTTCCCCATTGATTCGCTAACCCTCGACTATCTCCGGCTCACTAACCGCCCGCAGGAGACCATCGAGTTGGTAGAAGCCTACGCCAAGGAACAGGGGATCTTCCGGACCGATGCCACGCCGGACCCTGTGTTTACCGACTCGCTGGAGCTGGATTTGAGCGCGGTGGTTCCGTCTCGCCGGACCCAAGCGTCCGCAAGACCGTATTGACCTACCCGACGTGAAGCAGAGCTTCCTCGGAGGCCTGGGCGCGGATCCGCGAGGAGGCGCCGGTGAACTGGTTACAGCCTCCGCGACGGCGCTGTGGTGATCGCCGCCATCACATCCTGCACGAACACCTCGAATCCGTCTGTGCTGGTAGCCGCCCTGGGCCTGCTGGCGCGCAACGCCGTGGCCAGGGACTCTGGCGAAGCCGTGGGTGAAGACATCCCTCGCGCCGGAGTCCAAGGTGGTGACGGGTATCTCCCTGCTTCCGGTTTGATGAAGCCGCTGGAAGCCCTGAAATTCCACTTGGTAGGCTACGGCTGCACCACGCTGTATCGGCAACTCGGGCCCGCTGCCGGACGATGTGGCGGGGGCTGTGAAGGAAGGCAAGCTCAACGTGGCGGCGGTGCTTTCGGGCAATCGGAACTTCGAGGGCGCGTGAATCCACTGGTGCGCTCGAACTACCTGGCTTCGCCGCCGCTGGTGGTGGCGTACGCGCTGGCCGGGCGCATGGATATCGACCTGACCACGGAGCCGATCGCCGATGGCGTCTACCTGCGCGACATATGGCCGTCGCCGGAAGGATGTCCGCGCCGTGCTCGATCAGTTTGTCGAAGTCGCGAGATGTTCGCCGAGCAGTACGCCAGCGTGTTCGCGGGCGACGCGCTGGAGCGCGATCCAGGTGCCAAGCCCGGGCGATCTCTGATGGGACGAGGCGTCCACCTACATCAAACGGCCCCCTATTTCGACGACATGGCGGATCCGGCCACCCGGGTGCGCGACCTCTCCCGGTCTGCGCGCGCTGGCGGTGCTCGGCGATTCCGTCACCACCCGGACCACATTTCGCCTGCCGGCAACATCGCCGTCGACAGCCCGGCCGGCGCCTATCTGATGAGCCTGGGCGTGAAGCCGGCCGATTTCAATTCCTATGGCGCGCGGCGCGGCAATCATGAAGTGATGGTGCGCGGTACGCTGGCCAACATCCGGCTGAAAAACCTGATGGTGCCCGGGGTGGAGGGCGGCTGGTCCCGGCATCCCTCGTCGCCGGACAAGATGTTTATCTATGACGTGGCGATGAAGTATCAGGCCGAAGGAATCGGCTTGATCATCGTTGCGGGGAAAGAGTACGGATCCGGCTCCTCGCGCGATTGGGCGGCCAAGGGCGTGGCCCTGTTGGGCGTGCAGGCGGTGATCGCGGAGAGCTTCGAGCGGATTCACCGTTCCAATCTGGTGGGCATGGGCGTGCTACCGATGGAGTTCGAGGCCGGGCAGAATCGCGAGACGCTCAGGCTCGACGGTACGGAGAGTTACAACATCACCGGCGTGGTGGACGGCGTCGGCGGATCCAAGAAAGCGCTCGTGCAGGCAACGCGCGCGGACGGAACCGTGGTGGAGTTCCCCGTGAAGGTCCGCGTGGATACACCGCGTGAGGCTGACTACTATCGCAGCGGCGGGATCCTGCCCTACGTGTTGCGGCAACTCGGTTAGAAAGGACCAATTAATGAGCAAGAAAACGATCGCCGTTGTGGGAGCAACCGGCGCCCAAGGCGGAGGACTCGCACGCGCTATCCTCGCGGACCCGGCGTCCGCGTATCAGGCCCGTGCCATCACCCGCAACCCTGCCTCCGAGAAAGCACGCACCCTCTCGGCGGCTGGAGCCGAAGTAGTGGCCGCGGACCTCGACGACGCCGAAAGCCTGAAGAGGGCCTTTGACGGAGCCGCCGCCGCCTTCTGCGTCACCAACTATTGGGAGCACTTCTCGCCGGAAAAGGAACTCCAGCAGGCGGCGAACCTGGCGCAGGCGGCCAAGGACGCCGGGGTGGAGCACGTCATCTGGTCCACTCTCGAAGATTCGCGCAAGTTCATCCCGCTCGAAGACGACCGGATGCCGACCCTGATGGGCAAGTACAAGGTGCCGCACTTTGACGCCAAGGGCGAAGCCGATGAATTGTTCCGCGCCACCGGCCTGCCCACGACGTTTCTTCTGACGTCGTTCTACTGGGATAATTTCATTCATTTCGGGATGGGTCCGAAGAAGGGGGCTGATGGCAAGTACGCCATCGCGCTGCCCCTGGGTGGCGCGTTGTTCCCGGGTATCTCGGTGGAGGATATCGGCCGCTGCGCGTACGGCATCTTCCAGCAGGGCCTCGCCGGCAAAACGGTGGGGGTGGCGGGTGAGCACCTGACCGGCGACGCGATGGCGGCGGCGCTGAGCACGGCGCTCGGCGTCGAGGTGGGCTACCACGCGCTCGATCCGGCCGTGTATCGTGGCTTTGGATTTCCGGGAGCCGATGACCTGGGGAACATGTTCCAGTTCAATCGAGACTTCGCGCCGGCGTTCTGCGCCGCTCGCAGCGTCGAATTTGCCCGTTCGGTGAATCCGGCGCTCGAGAATTTCAGCGCGTGGCTCAGCCGGAACGCCAGCCGCATTCCGCTCGAATAATCCGATCCGGCCCGGCTGCCGATAGAAGGCAGTGACCGGATCGATGACGCGAGGATGGCCAAAGGCCACGCTGCCATTGGCAGCCGCCGGGCTGGCCGCGGCGCCCTGGGTTCATTCTTCGTTCGGCCCGGCGGTCACGCTGATCTGGCTGCAGTTGCCCGCCTATCTGATCCATCAGTACGAAGAGCACGGGAAGGGTCGCTTCAAGCAATACGCGAACCGGCTTTACGGCAACGGGCGTGAAGTGCTGAGCGACGAGGCTATCTTCCTGATCAATACAGCAGGCGTTTGGGGCCTGGATCTGGCGGCGTTTCTAGCGGCTGTCACGATGGGGCCCGGCGCGGGCTTGGCGGCCGTCTACCTTTCGGTGCTGAATGCACTCAGCCACGTGGGCGCCACGGTGCGCATGGGCGGCGGGTACAACCCGGGTCTGTGGACTAGCCTGGTTGTGTTTATCCCGCTCGGCGTCCACACGCTGGCCGAGGCGGTGCGCCGCGGATGGGCCACTCCCGCGGAGCATGTCTGCGGACTGACGCTTGCAGTGGGCATCCATGCCGCCATCGTGGCGCATGTGATTCGAAAGCGGCGGTCCGCCGGCAGCAGCGCCTGACCGGCGGCAGAAACCGAAAAAGCCCCCGGAGCCGGTTCGCTCCGAGGGCCTTGTCCGGTACGTCTGGGACCTAGAATACGTACTTCAGACCGAACTGAATGTTCCGCGGCGACTGGACTTGCGATCCGATCGCGCCGAACGTATTCGGGCTGCTGATGTTCAATCCGGGAGGAGCCCAGCTTACGGTGTTGAACGCGTTGAACAGCTCCACACGGAAGTCAAGGTATTGACGCTCGGTGACGCTGAACTTCTTCCCGATCGAGAAATCGAAGTTGAAGAACCCGGGTCCGCGCTCGGTCCCGATGCTCGCGTTGCCGAACGATCCATCGGCCGGTTGGCCATACGCGCAGGAACCGTCGTCGACGCCGGCGGCGCAGAACGGATTGGTCGACCGGTTAAGGCCGAACCAGTTGTCCACAGAGCGCGCACCTTCGTTGGTGGTGAGTGTGCGGTAGTAGTTGGCCCGGACATTGCCGCGCACGGCCTGGCCGGTCCGGTCCAGCGCGCGAACGGTGAGGGGGAGGCCGGTGCGGGTCATGAGCAGGTAGTTCACGCTCCAGCCGCCGAGTGCGAGATCCGCGGCCTTGCCGGCGCTCGAGCCGAAGTGCTGGCCCTTGCCGTAGGGCAGCGCCCAATTGCCGCCGATGGTGAAGTTGTGGCGGACGTCGAAGAAGGCCGGGCCGCGGTTGCTGCGCCGGTCATAGGCGTTCTGCCAGTAGGCGCCTTCGCTCGAGGTGAAGCCGCTGCCGTAGTAGCCGAGGTTATCGGTGAGCGTCTTGCCCCAGGTGTAGGAGGCGATGAAATCGAGCCCGCCGCGGAAGCGCCGGCGCGCGGTGGCCTGCAGCGAATGGTAGTCCATCGTGGCCGACGATTCGGTGCGTGCGATGTTGCCCAGATTCGGCAACAGGTTGTACAGCGGACGGCGTGTGTTGAGGTTGGTCCAGGTGGAGAATGCACCCGTGCCCGGCAGCGGCTGATTGGCTTCCACCGGCGCCACCAGGTGCGTACCCTTCTGGCCGACGTAACCGGCCGACAACGACGTGGAGTTGTCGAACTGGTATTCGGCCGTGAAGTTCAACTGCGACGTCGTCTGCGGACGGAGGTCCAGATCCCAGGCGCGGCCCTGGAGCTGCGGCACGACGGTGCCGGCCGGACGCGGACCGTCCAACCGGACGTCGGAGGTGACCACGTCGGCGAATCCGGTGGCGATCGAACCCGGGGTGCGGACGTCGTAGCTGAAGTCGGTTTCGATGAAGAACGGCGGATTCAGCGGGAGCCGGAGGTTCGCGCCGGTTCCTTCCATGAAGCTCTGGTAGGCGGCGCCGGCGCGGATCACCAGCTTGTTGTTGAACCCGCCCGGGGTCCAGGCAAAGCCGACGCGCGGCATGAACTGCTTGTTATAGCCGCGATAGAGCGCGCGGCCGAACTCGCCCGAGCCCGGAGTGATCAACTGCCCCGTGAAGGTGTTGACGTTGATCTGACGGTCCTTCACTTCGTAAATCGGCTGCATGTATTCCCAACGCATGCCGAGATTCAAGGTGAAGCTCTGCGTGATCTTGAAGTCGTCCTGAATGAACAAGGCCGGACGCCAGAAGCGATGGCCCCAGGTTCCCGTTGCCGCGCCGCGCCCTTTCGAGGCGAGCTGATCGAGCAGGAAGTCCGAGTGGTCAAGCCCGGTGTAGTTGCCCGTGTAGCGGAACAACCCGAGCACGCCGTTGTTGCCCGAGTAATACCGGTTCTGCTGGTAGCGCATGAACTGGCCGCCCATCTTCAACAGGTGACGCCCGTTCTGCCACGTCAGATTGTCATAAAGGATGAACTTGTTGTCGCCCGTGTTGGACGTCACGCCGGAGGAGCCGATGCCGCTCAAACCGCCGCCCAGGGCGATCGAGCTCAGGCCGGCGATGGCTTGGCCGCCGGGGATCCCGAACTTCTGGTTTCCGTCGGCGCCCAACTGGCCGCTCCAATCCACCGGAGTGTCCTGGATCACGATCCGCGAGAAGGCGAAGCGCGCTTCGTTCACGATCGTGTTGCTCATCGTGCGGTTCCAGTTCAATACCGCCGATTGCGTCGGATTGCGCGTCCCGGAAGTCAACTGCACCGGCAACGCCGCCTGGCTGCCCGCCGTCTCGTAGCTGCCGATCGACCAGCGGCCCATCAGGTTGTCCCGGTCCGACATGCGGTAGTCGATCTTGATGTCGCCCTGGTTGTTGTCGAGCTTCGACGCCGTCGACGACGCGTAGTTCCCGCTCACGCCCTGCGGACCCACGCCCGGTTGATTGGGCAGAGGATACAGGCTCGGGTTCGAGTAAAGGAACCGCGCCACGGGGCTGAATCGCGACACCGGAATTTGCTTGCCCGCGAACGGCTGCCCGTTCAGGGGGTCCACGATGTTGTTGGTGAACGAACTCAGGTCGCCGCTCCGCCAGGTCTGCGGAGCCACGCTCGCCGCCGCCGGACCGTCAGCGCGCTGCTTGGTGCCTTCATAGTCCACAAAGAAGAACAGCTTGTTCTTCTTGATCGGTCCGCCCAGGGTGCCGCCGAAGATGTTGCGCTTGAACCCGGTCCGCTCCGCCGTCGACAGGTTCCGGTTCCGGAAAAAGCCATTGGCGTCGAGCACTTTGTTCCGCATGAACTCGAATACGTTCCCGTGGAGTTCGTTGGTGCCGCTCTTCATTTGCAGCATGACGGTGGCGCCGCCGGCGTTGCCGAACTCAGCCGCCGCGTTTCCGGTGAGCACCTGGACCTCTTCGAGCGCATCCACGTTCGGGGTGTAGCCGACGCGGTTGTCGATCGAGTCATTCACGTCCACGCCGTCCAGCATGAAGTTGTTGGTCTGCTCGCGGTTCCCGTTGACATAAGGACGCGCGCCCAGCCGCGATGTCATTCCGTTGGGGTTCGGACTGACCGCGCCGGGGATGAGCAGCGTCAACGAAACGAAGTTCCGCCCATTCAAGGGGAGACTCGTGAGTTTATCCCGGTCGATCGAATCGCCCGTCTGCGTCGACTCGGTCTGCAGCAGCGGCGCGACACTTGTAATCTCGACCGATTGCGACACTTCGCCCAGTTCGAGTTTGAAGTCCAAACGCGCCGTCTGGTTCACGTCCAACCGGAACGGCCCCAGTACGGACTTCTTGAACCCACCAGCCTCGGCATTCAGGTTGTAATCGCCCACCGGCAGGAACAGCAGGTTGTAAAGACCCACTTCATTCGTGGTAGTTGTGAACACCACATTGGTGCCCTGATTGGTAGCCGTGATTTTCACATTGGGAATCGCGGCTCCCGACGCATCTGTAACCGTGCCCGTCATCGAACCTGTAATCGTCTGCGCGGGAGCCAGTCCCGCTGCTAGTGCGGCGACAAGAATTGTTCGCAACAGCGCTTTTCTCATATTAAGATCCTTTTACCTCGTTGAACCTCGGAGCCCCCGTGTTCCTCGGGGAACTTCGGATTTTCGGACTCCGTCTTCGCCTCGGAAGTCTGTTTCTACCAATTCCTGGAGAATTCCACCTTCCGAAGCCTGTCACGGAGAAGTATGCAATCAACGTGCCACCACGGCCAGGTGTAGAAAGGTTTTCGATTGAAAATAAAGGATACTTAATCGATAATCACAACAAGGTCGGATCCAGACCCCCGCCGGTCACTTCCGGACCGTCCGCCCGCGGCGACACCGCTCCGCGATCCAAATAGGCCCGCAGTTCCGCCTCCGATCCGCCGAAAAACGATTCCACCAATTCCCGCACCGCCGCCCGCCGTGCCTGGTCACGCTCGAGTTTGGGTCTGTAGAGAAAAGCCCGGCCCTTCTTCTCGCGATCCACGGCGCCGCGCGTGGCCAGACGCTCCATCAGCGTCATTACCGTGGTATAGGCCAGCGGCCGGCTCTTCAACAGTTCCGCACGGATTTCCCCCACCGATCCCGCACCCAGCCGCCACAACACCCGCAAGCAGTCCAGTTCGAGCGGAGGCGGTATTTCACTGGCGCGCACTCCCCTCGACATAGGCCCCCTACTTTTTGCCGAGCGCCTGCTGGAGCTGCTCGGCAAACACCGACGCTGTTTTTGGCGCGGCCGGAGAACCCGCATCGGCCGGAGCCTTACTCTTCCGATCGACGTCCTTCTTCTCCACAGGCTGTGAATGAAGATACTGCTCTTTCTTCAACAGGCTCCGCTCGAGCGAGGCGACGTATCCCGTCCACGATCCCTCGATCCGGTTATCGCGCGACACCGCGCCGCGGACCGTTTCCATCTTCGAATCCAAATTGTCCAGATGATGCAGCAACATCGCTTCGGCGCACAAAGGAGGCTTCGGCGAGCCATACTCCAGCATCCCGTGATGGCTGGCGATCAAATGCTCCACCAGCACGCGCAGCCGCGGCGGAAATTCCGGCATTAGCCGTAGCTTTTCACCCACCATTCGCAACCCGATCAGGATATGTCCGAGCAACTGCCCGTCGTCGCTGTACCCGAACGAACGCTCGTAGGTCAGTTCCTCGATCTTGCCGATATCGTGGAGGATCGCGCCCGTCAGCAGAAGGTCCACGTCCACGTCCGGATACCGCGGAGCCACCAGGCGGCACAAGGCGCACAGTGACAACACGTGTTCCACCAGCCCGCCGAGCCAGGCGTGGTGGATCGTCTTAGCCGCCGGCGCGCGCTCGAACTTGCCCGCGATCTCCGGATCGGCGAACACGGCCTCGAGCAGCCCGCGCAGCTGCGGATTGCCCACCGAGGCGATCACGCCGCGCAACTCCGCCATCATTTCCCCGCGGTCGCGCGCCGACGCCGGAAAGAAATCCCCCAAATCCACATCGGCCTCCGCCAGCCGGCCTAACGTGTGGATGGTGAACTGCATCCGGTTCTGGAACACCTGCGGCATTCCCTTCACCCGGATGAAGTCGTCCCGCTCGAAGGTGTCCATCACCTTCTCCACGTTGTCCCACATCTTGGCGTCGATCTCGCCCGTCCGGTCCGCCAGCACCAACGACAGATACGGATCGCCCGACCCTTTCTTGGGCCGTATATCCTTGTGCATCACGAGAAACGTGCCGGTGGCGAGCTCACCCGCCCGCAGATCGGTCACAGTGGGGGATTTCATCGATGTCGCGTCGCCGCCGTTACTGGCTGGACGACTCGCCCTTCACCGTCTTAGCCGTGCCAGGCACCGGCACCATCCACAACAGGCGCCGCCGGTGCGGCATCAAGGCCACTTCTTCCTTGGTCACCGTTTCCGGTCGCAGCGCCGCCGGATCGCTCCACGCCGTCACCTTCCCAGGCGCCGACGCCGCGTCCACATACCCTTCCTTGATCTCGAGAAACGCGTCCTGGCGCAGCGCGGTCAGGTATTCGCGGATCTTCGGCTGGAAGATCGGCATGTAGAGCCGCTCGGTGATCTGGTTCTCCACTTCCTCGAACAGAGCCTGCCCCGGCCGGTGCCGCTCGTCCACCCGCAGGATCAAATACCCCGGCGGGTCGGTTTGCTTCACGGGGTCGGTGACGAATCCACGCTCCTGCTCCCAAACCAGATCGATGAGCTCTTTCTTCAAATCGTCCTTCTCGAACCCGCCCAACTGCCCGTAGCTCTCCTTGGTGGTGGAGTCCGAATTGGCGGACGCCATCTCGCCGAACTTCTCGCCTTTCCGCGCGCGCGCCACCAGGTCGGCCGCTTTCTTCGCGATCGCCGCCTCGCCTTCGTCGTCCTTGCCCGCCGTCGAAAGGAAGATCTCGCTCAAAAACACCTGGTCTTTGCGAACGAATTCCGTCTTGTGCTCTTCGTAGTAGGCCAGCAGGTCCGCACGCGGGATGTTGATCAGCCGGCCCACTTCCTGGCGCACCACGCGCTGGGTGAGAAGCTGATTGCTCATCTCGAGCTTGTAGTCCTCATAGAGCATCCCGGTCTGCTCTTTCACATACTGCTGGAACTTCTCAGGATCGGCGATTCCCGACACCTTTTGCAGTTCAGCCATCTGACGGCTGACGTCGCCGTCCACGTTGATGCCCAGTTCCTTGCCCTTCTGAATGAGAAGCAGTTGATCGATGCGATCCCGCAGCACGTTGGCTTCGCGTTCCTTGCGCGCCTCTTCGGCTTGCGGACCGGTAACGCCCCGCTGCTTCAATTCCGCCGCAATCGCCGCTTTGGATTTCTCGAGTTCAGACCGCGTCACGATCTCACTGTTCACCTTAGCGACGATTTCTTCCACCACGCCGATCTCGGCCGCGCCCAGGCAAAAGGGGACGGCCAGCAATACCGGGGCCAGCTTGAGCTTGCGGACAGCGGCCCGCCCATCGAAAACTTCATTGAACGACATACTTCTCCTGATCCTCTCCATTATGAGACAACTCACCCAAACATTGCTCCAACTGCTCGAGCAACGCTCCCGCGCTCCCATCCACCGGCGCCAGCTTCAACACGCCGTCCGGACTGAATTGCACTTGGGGCGTCCGGCCCACCCATTCCATCAGCCGCACCGGATCCACGCGCGACTCCGGATGAAACTTCAACTGCACCCGCCCTTGCTTGCGGTCAATCGACTCCACGCCCACCCGCTCGGCCCAGCTCTTCACCAACGCAAACCGCATCAGCATCCGCACCGCGTCCGGCAGCGCGCCATAGCGATCCGCCAGTTCCTCCAGCACCTGGCGGGCCTGTTCCTGGTCCGCCGTTTCGGCGATCTGCTTGTACGCCCGCAACCGCTGATGCTCATCGCCAATGTAGCCGGCCGGGATCCGCATGTCCATCCCCAGGTTGATGGTGGTGCGGACATCGAGGGCCGGCTGCTCGCCCTGCAGTTCCTTCACCGTCTGATCCATCAGCGACATGTACATGTCGTAGCCCACGCTGTTGATGTGACCGTGCTGCTCGCCGCCCAGCAGGTTCCCCGCCCCGCGCAGCTCCAGATCGAGGGCCGCGATCTTGAAACCCGCTCCCAGGTCGCTGAATTCTCGCAGCGCCGCCAGACGTTTGCGGGCGATCTCGGTCAATTCGGCGTCTTCCGGCACCAGCAGGTAGGCGTAGGCGCGCCGGTTGCTGCGTCCCACCCGGCCGCGCAACTGGTACAACTCCGACAACCCGTGCCGCTCCGCGTTCTCGATGATGATCGTGTTCGCCAGTGGAATGTCGATCCCGTTCTCGATGATCGTCGTGCATACGAACACATCGAACTCGTGCCGCATGAATCCGAGAATCACTTTCTCGAGCGCCGCCTCGTCCATCTGGCCGTGCCCGACGCCTACCTTGGCCTCCGGAGCTAGTTCCTGGATCATCGACGCCCGGTTCCAGATACTGTCCACACGGTTGTGCAGATAGTAAACCTGCCCGCCACGGGCCAGTTCCTGCTCGATCGCCGTCTTTACCAGATCCGGCGAGTAGCGCGCCACCACCGTGTGTATCGCCAAACGGTCTTTCGGCGGCGTCTCGATCACCGACAAATCGCGCAGCCCCAGCAGCGACATGTGGAGCGTGCGCGGAATCGCGTCGCACTCATGGTAAGCACGTCCACGTTCTTGCGCATCTGCTTCAGCTTCTCTTTGTGCCGCACGCCGAAACGCTGCTCCTCGTCCACCACCATCAAGCCCAAATCGCGAAATTCCACATCCGGCGACAGCAGCCGGTGCGTCCCCACCGCGATATCGATCTTGCCCGCCGCCAGTTCCTCCAGCTGTGCTTTGACCTCCTTGGCGGACCGGAACCGGCTGAACATCTCGATCCGCACGGGAAAAGCCGCGAACCGCCGCTTCAGCGTCTCGAAGTGCTGGAAGCATAACACCGTCGTGGGAGCCAACACCGCCACCTGCTTGCCGTCTCCCAAAGCCTTGAACGCCGCCCGCATCGCCACTTCGGTCTTCCCGTAGCCCACATCGCCGCACAACAGCCGGTCCATCGGCTGCTGGCTCTCCATGTCGCGTTTTATGTCTTGGATGGCGGCAAGCTGGTCTTTGGTTTCGGTGTACTCGAAAGAATCCTCGAATTCCCGCTGCCAGTTGCTATCGGGCGAGTAGGAGAACCCTTCGGCCATTTTCCGCCCGGCGTACAGCTTCAACAGCTCTTCCGCCATATCGCGCATCTTGGCCTTCACGCGGGACTTCGTCTTCGCCCACGTCGCTCCGCCAAGCTTGTCGAGCCCCGGTGCGTTGTCTCCCGCGCCCCGGTACTTCTGGATCAGATCCATCCGCGTGAGCGGAACATACAGCTTCGCGCCGCCGTTGTACTCGAGCAGCATGAAGTCGCCTTTGGTGTCGCCTTGCGGGATCTCGCGGATCCCCAAAAACCGCCCAATCCCGTGCGTGGCGTGTACCACGCAGTCGCCCTCTTTCAAGTCCCCGATGTCGGCCGCGAACGCCGTCGGCAAAACGCCCGGCTGCAACCCCCGCGAAGGCTGCGCCCCGCCGTCGGCACGATCGAACAGGTCTTCGGACCCGACCAGCACCACCTTGCTGTCGGGAAACACCGCTCCGCGCCGGACCGCCCCCCGCGCCAGCAGGATGCTCGCCATCTCCCCGGCGTAGGTCCGTTGCGCCAGATACGGAGCCGCCGCCATTTCCTCGGCATCCACCCCTACCTGAAACGGCAGCGCGTACTCCTGAAAAATGTCCGCCAGGCGTTCCATTTCACCGGTCGTGGCGGCAAAAAATATCTGCCGGTAGCCTTGTTCCACCATCGTCCGCGATTCGGCTACTGCCACCGGCATGTTGCCGTGAAACGCCATGGACGGCTTGGTGGCGATTTCGCCGCCCGTGGCCGTGGAGAGGTCCAGATCGAGTTGCCGCATCGTCAGCCGCGGCATCTGCTCCACCTGTGCCTCGAACTCGTCCCACGGCAGGTAGATCCGTTCGAGCGGACATTCGCTCTCGGCCTGCTCCAACCGCTTCCACAATCGCCCGGCCGCGGTGCGCATCTGTTCCGGCTCGTCCAGTACAACCATCGTCCGCGCGCTCTGCGTCAGCACGGACCCCGCTCGCTCCTGCACCAGCGGCGCGCGAAACTCCCAGCCTCCGTATGGCTCCCCTTCCGGCGACCCCAACTCCCGCAACAACGCCTTGGACCGCGGCCATTCCGACAACGGCAGCAGCGTCGCTTCCGACAGCTTCAGCACGGACCGCTGCGTGGCCGGATCGAACGCTCGAATCGACTCGACGAGATCCCCGAAGAACTCCACACGCACCGGCTTCGATGCCTCGGCCGGAAACACGTCGAGAATGCCGCCGCGGATCGAATACTCGCCCGTCATCTCCACCGGCTCCCGCCGCTCGTAGCCGATGCTATCCAGGTGCCGCGCCAGATCCGCCAGCGGGATCTCCTCGTCCACCTTCAACGTCACCGAAAGCTGGCGGTGAAATTCCGGCGTCCCCGTCCGCAGCAACGCGGATCCGATCGGAGTCACCGTAATCGGCGCCGTCCCTCTCGCCAGACGGTACAACCCTACCGCCCGCTGCTCGGCGATCTCGGTGTGCGGCGATAGATTCTGTCCCGGAATCACGTCCAGCGCCGGAATCAACTGCGGACGCCGCGGCTCTTTGTGAACCACCAGCATCGCGAAGAACGTTTCCACCAGCTCGGCCAGCGTCTCGGCTTGCTTACTCCCATCGGTCACCACCACCAACGGGCGCTCCACAATCTGCCACAACAGCGCCAGGTACAACGCCTTCGCCGTCGTGTTCAATCCGCGCAAGGAAAAGGCCGCCGATTCGTCGCGCGCTAGCGACGCCGGCAGCCGGCGCGCCAGGTCCTGAAACGCGGGATGACGCCCAACCGATTGCAACAGGTCTCGAATTGCCGGATGCGTCACGCAGTCCAATCCTGCCGCCGCAGGATCTCCTTCTCGATGTTGGTGGACGAGTATCCCGGCTCGAGTGGAAGCGCCACCACTTCCCCGCCCGCGGCCTCCACTTCCTCGCGCCCCGCGATGAAGTGCGTCCAGTCCGCCCCCTTCACTAATACATCGGGCAGCAGCGCCGCGATCAACTCGCGCGGCGTTTCCTCACCGAAAAGTGTCACCGCGTCCACGGCCTGCAACGCGCAAACCAGTTCCGCCCGTTCGTCCTCGCGCAACAAAGGCCGCGAAGGCCCCTTGAGCCGCCCGACGCTCTCATCGGTGTTCAGCGCGAGAACCAGCACGTCGCCCAGGGCGCGCGCCCGTTCGAGCAGGCGCACGTGTCCGGGATGCAACAGATCGTAGCACCCGTTGGTGAAAACCACCTTCCGCCCGTCCCGCTTCCAGCGCGCCCGGGCTTCGACCAGCTCGGCGCGCGAGTACATACGCCCCATCGCTTCCATGGTACCGTTCTTGCGGCTGGACCTCAGCTTGGAAGCCTGGGGTCGCAACGGCGTCAGGTCAGTGGGTACGAATCGTGTTCGGATCCTTCTCGAACCGGTATTCGAAATGGCACCCCTGGCAGGCATCGAACAAATGGCCGCCGCGTTCGAACAGCGCCGCCGCGTCGTGGGCTCGCGCCGCTTCCCCCAGTGACGCGCCGGCCTCGCGCAACGCTCGCGCCCGCTCGATCCAGTGGCCCTTATCCTTGGCGCGTCCTTCCATCATCAACAGGTTCCCGGCCTCGGTAAGCACGGTGGCGCTCGCCTCTACGTCCAGCCATTCGTCGTCGGTGTGAGGCTGGATCTCCTCCACCTTGTCCACCGTATAGATGGTGCCCACCGATTTCCAGACAATTTGCGCGTTCGGGATCACCATGTGGTGCATCACTTGTTCGAGTGTCGCCACCGCCTTGATGGGAGGGCTGCTCTGGCATCCCGTCATCGCCATGGCTGCCGCCGCGAACCAAATCGTTTTTCGCATCTCGCGAACGGCATTGTAGCAGAGCCGCCGCCTCGGCTTTGTTAGACTGTTCGGTTCCAGGTTGCTCATGGCTCCGTTTATCCAATGGCTCGAAGGGACGGCGGGAAGCATCGCGATTCGCGAGTCGATTCTGCTCTATCCCGTCATCGAGACCACGCACGTGCTCACCCTCTGCCTGTTCCTCGGAATGATCGCCATGCTCGATCTGCGCTTGCTCGGCATTGGCCTCCGCGGCGTTCCGGTCTCGGAAGTAGCCGGAAGGCTGCTGCCGTGGGCGCTGTCGGGATTTGTGATCATGGCCATCAGCGGCGCGCTGTTGTTTTATTCCGGACCGGTGCGGGCGTCCAACAACATCTTCTTCAAGGTCAAGATGGCGATGATCCTGCTCACCGGCGTCAACGCGCTCTCGTTTCACTTCACGATCTATCGCCGCGTGGCCGATTGGGATCGCGACCCCACGCCCCCTCTCCGCGCCCGCGCGGCCGGATTCTTCTCCCTCGTGCTTTGGTGCGGCGTCGTGATTTGCGGACGCCTGCAGGCCTACAACTGGTTTGACCAGGCGAGAGGGTAGCCCCGATGGATCTGCTTCCCTTGTTCCAATGGTTAGAAGCAACGGCGATTGGAACGCTAGTGCGCGAATCCCTGTGGATGTTCCCCGTGATCCAGTGCGGCCATCTGCTGGCGCTCGCGATGCTCGGCGGATCCGTGCTTGTCGTGGACTTGCGTTTGCTCGGCCTGGGCCTGCGCGATCAACCCATCGAAAGCCTCGGGAGCAAAGTGCATCCCTGGCTCGTTGGATCGCTCGCCGCCATCGTCGCCACCGGCCTCCCCATGTTCCTTTCCGAGGCGCTGAAGTGCTACTACAGCCCGCCGTTCTGGTACAAAATGACGCTGCTCGCCGCGGCAGCCGTTTTCGCCCTAACGGTACGAAAAAGAGTGTTGGCCGGACCCTGCGCGCCGCTCTGGCGCGGGTTGACGGCCGTCACCTCGATGGCGCTCTGGTTCGGCGTCGGATTCTCGGGCCGCTGGATCGCGTTCTACTAGCCCACATCGCATGCGATGGTGACTGCTGTCTGGACCACGGAGCCCTTGAGCGAATGAGGCGAATTCTTGTTTTCTTCCTGTTGATTGCTGATCTGGCGCCCGCCCAGACGCCCCGGCTGGCCAACGGGAAGCCCGATTTCAGCGGCGTTTGGCAGGCCGTGAGTTCCGCGCACTACGACGTGGAGCGGCACATGGCGCGGCACTCATTGATGTTGCGCGATGGGCCGCACGGTCCGCTCCCGGCCGTGCCTGTGCTTGCCCTGGGCGCGGTGGGCGCCGTTCCCGGCGGCTTGGGCATCGTCGAAGGAGGAACCATTCCCTATAAGCCGGAAGCAGCCAAGCTCCGTGATGAGAATCGGCGCCATTGGCTCGAACGCGATCCCGAAATCAGGTGCTATCTGCCCGGTGTGCCGCGCGCCACCTACATGCCGTTTCCATTCCAGATCCTCCAGAATCAGAATCAATTCTTCATCGCCTATGAGTATGCCGGCGCCGTTCGCGACGTCTATTTCAAGGATCCAGGGCCCGCCGAGACCGACTCATGGATGGGCCAATCGGTGGGACGCTGGGACGGCGACACCTGGGTGATCGACGTCTCCGGATTCAATGACCAGACCTGGTTCGATCGCTCCGGAACGCATCACAGCAACCAGTTGCGCGTGGAGGAACGATATTCGTTCCTGACACCCCATCACATTCAGTACGAAGCAACGATCACGGATCCGGAAGTGTTCACCCGGCCGTGGAAGATCTCCTTGCCGCTCTACCGCCGAATGGAAAAAGACGCGCGCCTGATGGACTTCAAGTGCGTCGAGTTCGTCGAAGAGCTCGTGTTCGGAGAACATCGCCGCAAGCCGCTCCCGAGGTGACATCATGCGACCCTTTCTGCCGACCCTCCCCATAGCGACCCTCCTTGTAATGGCGGCGCTTGTCTGGGGCGCCGAGATTCCGCGCACGCCGGAGGGGCTGCCTGATCTCTCCGGGACCTACGACATCGCGACCTTGACGCCTCTCACCCGTCCAGCCGGCCTCGGTGACAGGCTCACCCTCACAGACGCCGAGGCACAGGCGATCGCCAAAAGAGCGGCCGCGGTGAAAGCCGCAACCAGCAAAGCCAGCGACCCGAATCGCGAAGCTCCTCCCGAGGGTGGCGACGGCTCGGAAGGCGCGGCCGGCAACGTGGGAGGCTACAACACCGTCTGGGTCGACAACGGCTCCGGCGCGTTCAAGATCGACGGAAAGTGGCGCACCTCGATCATCACCGATCCCGCCAACGGACGCATGCCCCCGTTGACGCCCCAAGCCAGGAAGCGCGCGGCCGAGCGGGCCCGATATGCGCGCCCCAACAAAGGCGATGCGTTTTGGATCACCGAAGGACTTTCGCCCGGGCCCTATGACGATCCCGAGTTGCGGCCCGCCGCCGAGCGCTGCCTGCTCGCGTTCGGCTCCGGCGGCGGCCCCCCGATGCTGCCCGTGCTCTACAACAACCTCAAGCAGATCGTCCAGACCAAGGACCGCGTTCTGATTCTCAACGAAATGGTCCACGACGCGCGCGTGATCCGCATCGGCGGAGAACATGAGCCGCCGGATATCCGGCGCTGGCTGGGTGACTCGATCGGACACTGGGAAGGCGACACGCTCGTCGTGGATACCGCCAATTTCAACGACACCCCGGCGCTCGGCAACGCGACCCGCAATCTCCACGTCGTGGAACGCTTCACGCGCATCGACGAAAAGTCGCTGCTCTATGCCTTCACCGTCGAAGACCCCACCGTTTGGACCAAGCCATGGAGCGGCGAAATCCTCTGGCCCGCCACCGATCAGCGCATCTACGAATACGCGTGTCACGAAGGCAACTATTCCTTCGCGGGGATCCTCCGCGGCGCGCGGCTGCTGGAGGCCGAAACCCTCGAGAAGCAGAAGAAGCAACCCGCGAAATGAACGGCACGGCAGCCAACTCGATAAAATGGAGAGAGTCATGAATACCAAGGCTGGATGGTTACTCGGCGCGGCTGCGGTGTGCGGCCTTGGCCTGCTTTCCGTCGAGGTGCAAAAAGTCTATGCCCACCACGCCTTCGGAGCCGAGTTTGACCCCAACCGGCCCGTGCTGCTGAAGGGGCCTGTGGTGCGCGTGGAATGGATCAATCCGCACACCTGGATTCACCTGGAAACCACCAAGCCCGACGGTAAGAAGGAAGTCTGGATGGTGGAGGGCGGGACGCCCAATTCCCTGCTCCGCCGCGGCCTCAAGCGCGATACGATTCGTCCCGGCGAACAGATCATCGTCGACGGCTATCAGGCCAAGGATCGTTCCAATCGCGCCAACGGCCGCGATGTCACCCTCGCCGACGGACGCAAGTTCTTCATGGGTTCGTCGGGCACAGGCGCGCCCTATGACCAGCCAGGGAAGGATCAGCGCAAATAGCCCGCGCGCACTTCGACTGGTGAATGCGGGACCTTCTCAATCTGGCCGCTGCCCGGGCGGCCCAATACCTCGATCATCTGGATGAACGCAGCGTCGCCCCCACGCCGGAGGCCATCGCGGGATTACGTCAACTCGACGAACCCATGCCGGAATCGCCGTCCGAAGCCGCGAGCGTGCTCGAGACGCTCCACCGCATCGGATCGCCCGCCACCATGGGCATGGCCGGCAGGCGCTACTTTGGCTTCGTCATCGGCGGTTCGCTCCCCGCGGCGCTCGCCGCGAATTGGCTCGCCGGAGCCTGGGACCAGTGTCCCGGCCTGTTCGTCGCCTCTCCCATCGGGACCGTGCTCGAAGAGGTTTCCCTCCGCTGGCTGCTCGACGTACTGCGGCTTCCCCCAGAATCCGGCGGCTCGTTCGTCACCGGCGCCACCGCCGGCAATTTCACCGCGCTCGCCGCGGCCCGCCACGCCGTGCTCGCGCGCGCCGGATGGGACGTGGAAGCCGACGGACTCTTCGGTGCGCCGCCGGTTACGGTGGTGGTGGGCGGCGAGGTCCATCCATCGCTGACCAAAGCGCTGGCGATGCTTGGCCTGGGCCGCTCACGCGTGACGCGCGTCCCCGTCGATGAGCAGGGTCGCATGCGCGCCAGCGAAATGCCGCCACTGCGCGGACCCGCGATCGTCTGTATGCAAGCCGGCAACGTAAACACCGGGGGTTTCGATCCAGCCAGCGAAATCTGCGCGAGGGCGCAGGCCGATGGAGCCTGGGTGCACGTGGACGGCGCGTTCGGGCTCTGGGCGGCGGCAAGCCCGAAATTCGCCCATCTGGTGGAAGGAGTGGCGGGCGCCGATTCCTGGTCGACCGACGCCCACAAGTGGCTCAACGTCCCCTACGATAGCGGACTCGCCTTCGTCCGCGACTCTCAGGCTTTGAAGAGCGCGATGGCGGTGTCGGCGGCCTATTTGCCGCAAGGCGAACATCGCGAGCCATCGCAATACACGCCGGAGCTATCCCGCCGCGCCCGAGGCGTCGAGATATGGGCGGCCCTGAAGTCGCTCGGCCGGGCCGGCCTGGCGGACCTGATCGAGCGCAACTGCGAGTTGGCGCGCTTGTTCGCCGAACAGTTGAAACAGGGCGGCGGCGAGATTCTGAACGAAGTGGTGCTGAATCAGGTGCTGGTGTCGTTCGGCGGCGACGCGCGGACGCGCGCCGTGATCGAACGTGTCCAACTCGACGGAACCTGCTGGTGCGGCCCCACTGTCTGGCAAGGCCGGACGGCCATGCGGATCAGTGTGTCGTCCTGGGCCACCCGCCGCGAGGATGTGGAGCGCAGCGTCGCGGCGATTCTGCGGGCAGCCGCCGAATGACGGCTCGACCTCTCACGGACAAACAGACCATCCGCCGACTCCTCGAAACGGACCGCAACTGGGCCCTCTACGCCCTCGCGGACCTCGACGATGCCCTCTTCGTCCACTGTCAATGGTGGGGATGCGGCAACGCCTTGGCGCTGGTTTTTCACGGGCTTGCCATCCGGCCCATCTTCGTCATGGGCGATGCCCCCGGCGTGCGCCAACTCTTGCGGGCGATCCCGGTGGACAGCGGCTATCTGAACCTGCAATCGGCCACGGCGAATTCGGCCGCGGGCGTCTACGCCTACCGGAAGCGTTACGAAATGCACCGCATGATTCTCGCGGATTTCACCCCGCGCGCGGGCGTCACGGAACCGCTCACTCCGGCGCATCGGGATGAAGTGGAGGCGCTGTTTGCCACCGGCAACGGCTCTGGAATCGCGTTCCACGTCTCGCAAATGGAATCCGGTTTCTTTCGCGCCGTTCGCGAGCACGGCACGCTGGTGGCGGTGGCGGGCATCCACGTGGCGTCCGCCAACGAAGGCGTGGCGGGAGTAGGCAACGTATTCGTGCGCGAGGACCGGCGTGGCCGCGGATTCGCGCAAGTGGTTCTCTCAGCCACAGTAGCCGCGGTGCGCGGCGCCGGGATCCGGACCATCGGATTGAACGTCGAGCGATCCAACGCCGCGGCGATCCACGCCTACGAAAACCTCGGCTTTCGCACCCGGTTCTCCTATTTCGAGGGCACGGCCGATCGTGTGTGCCCTCAACGGCCCGATTCCAACAGCGCCGCCACCGCATAGCCGGTTGCCGCGTCCTGCATGAAGCGGATCTGGTTTGACCCTGGCTCATACCGCTTGTTCATCGACGGTGCGGGCCACGCCCCGGTCGCCGGGTCCTGATGCCCGGCGAGCCACGATAGAGCCCGGGCGAGCACGCGATCGTTCGATCCTATGCCGGACCGCTGCAGTACGAATGCCGTGAACGCGGTGGCGTAGCTATCGGATCCACGCGCCGGCTCAGGGGCGGCGGCATGAACGGAGAACGGCCCCAGCGAGCCGATGCTCCAACCGCCGTCGGGCTGCTGAACCCGGGCAACCTCGGCCAGCAATGCACGGCGGGCCTTCCTTGGCATCACCGCCGGCAGTTTCGTCGACGCCCACAACAACGCCAGACGATTGTGGAGCGGCTGCGCCGCTTCAGCGCCGCGTAGATACGCGGTGAGCGCGGCGATGCCCTCGCGCGCGGCCGCAGTGGCGCGGATAGCGCGTGGCGCCTCGCCCACGGCCAAAGCGGCAAGCGATGCGCCGAAGAAAGCGGCGTCTTCTGTTTCCCACGGATCGAGATCCAGCGCGAACCATGGCCAAGAGCCTTTCCCTGGCCCCTCCCGCCATTGCAGCAACCACAGCCGTTCGAAGGCGGCCTCCGGCTTCGGGAGAAGGAGCGCGGCCATCACGGACTCGACGCCAATCGCCTCCGCCGCGTGCGCGTCCTTCGGCGCCGGATGCCGGTCGCGATCGAGACGGGCCTGCAGGCCGTCGCGTAATCCGGTTTCAAACGTCGTTGGCCCCGTCTCCGAGAGCGCCCGCCGCAGTGCGGGACGCGCGATCACATACGGCAGGCCGGTGTGGCAGGATAGGCAGGGCGTACCTTGCCTGTTCGCCGGCGCCCACGCGAACCACTCGCGCTGCCGGCCGTCCAGGTAGTCGGCCGCCGCCTTTCGGTCCCAAGAGGCGCTCAGAGCCGGGAGCGCGGCGATAAGCAAAACGAGTGTCCGGACGCGCATGGTGATGCATCTAGTCTAGCGGACCGTCCGGATCGGTACGGCGAGGGAGCCTGGCTGTGATCACGCTGCTTTGTACCAGGAGGTAGAGCCAGATAGAAAAAGGGACGCCCCCGGGGGCGTCCCTGATCATGTCGAGGACGAGGCTAGAATCCGAGTCGCAGCCCGAACCGTATCTTACGTTCGCCAAACGAGCTCAACACCCGCAGGAAGTTCGGGTTGGTGACACTCGTGCTTGCCATCCCGCCAAAGTGCGACGTGTTCGGGAAGTTGTAGAACTCGGCCCGGAAGTTCAGATTCACACGCTCAGTGAAATCGAATTTCCGGTTCACCATCACATCCGTGTTCCACACGCTCGGGTTGCGCAGGATGTTCCTTCCGCCGGACCCGAACCGCTGCTCGGTCACCGCCGCGAACGCGCTCGGATTGTACCAGTTGGTGCCAGGGCCCACCTGGCTAAGCCGCGTCACCGCTCCAACCTGATCCGCCGTCTGTGCATTGCTCGGCGCGTTCAGCGATCCCGACGGCGCACTCACCGTGAACGGCGTCCCCGTGTACGCCTGAATCACGCCGTTTACCGCCCAACCGCCCAGGATGTGCGAAGCCACGCCAGAGTTGGCGAACTGTTTGCCTTTCCCCATTGGCAGCTCATACACCCAACCGATGTTGAACATGTGACGGCGGTCATAGCCGGCCGCCGCGCGGTTGCGATCGAACGCCGGACCCCAATTCCAGCTCACACCGGCCCAGCCGTCGTCGTCCGTCATGTTGATCGCCTTGGACCATGTGTAGGAACCCTGCAGCATCAAGCCTTTCGAGAACTGCTTCCGCAAGCTCATCTGCAGCGAATGGTAGTTCGAGCTCAGGTAGCCGTCCCACATGTTTGTGTTCACCCGGCGGTTGAACAGAATCGCGTAGGGCCGCCCGGCTTGGCCGGACCCCGGGAAGCCCGAGTTGAGGTCACGGTCAGCCAGCAGGTGTGTGCTCTGGGTTCCCACGTAACCAATGGTGGAAATCATTTCGAGCGGCAGCCGGCGTTCCAACGTGAAATTCCAGCTCTGGATGTAGCCGCGGTCGATCTGTCCCGCATACGGGCTACGCATGTCGGCGACGTTGGGCAGATTCACGATACCGGTGGAAAGGTCGGGACCAGTCACCGGTGGAATGCCCTGCGCCAGCGTCCGCACCGGCGTGTATCCGTCCGGCTGGTTGAAAGCGAAGTTGACCGTCAACGGATAGAATCCGCGCAGCGGACGCGAGAACGGCAGCGGATCGTAGTGAAGACCGTAGCCAGTGCGCAGTACGGACTTGTCGTCCAGCCGGTAGGCGATGCCCACGCTCGGCGCGAACAGCCGCTTGCTGACCGTGACGCCGACGTTCCGCGGCACATCGCCGCGACCGCCGAGCAGCACTTGATTGGTTTCCGGAATCAGCCGCTCGATGCCCTTGCCTGCGGCGCGCGTCATCAGCGGGTAGTACTCATAGCGAAGCCCCAGCGTCACGGTGAGCTTCCGGTTCACCTGCCAGCGATCCTGCCCGTACCAGCCGAATTGGAACTCCCGGGGAGTCATCAGGATGTACTGCAGGCTCTTCTGCATCTGCGAGGACTGGCCCAACAGAAAGTCCGCGTAGGCGTTGGCGAAGTTGAACGTGCCCGACGGTCCCAGTGCCGTGGCGCTGCCATTGAACGTGATCGCGCCGCGCGGCCCCGCGCCCAGTTCCGGCTGCCAATGGCTCATCCGGTAGTTGGTGCCGTCAAAGCCGAAACGGAACTGATGCGCGCCCTTGGACCACGTCAGGTTGTGCGAAGTCGTGTAGCCCTCCTCGATACGCTCGAGAGGCATCCACCCGGGAACGCCGAAGCCGTTGAAGCCGCTCACGTTGATATTCGGGAATCCCTTCTCGCGCGGGTCGGGGCCGCCGATTCCCGGGATGCCGAGCGTCGCCGAAAAGTCCTTGCCGAAGTCGACTCCTCGCACAGTCTGGTCCTGGCGGTTGTATCCGAAGACACCGTCGAGCAGCAGAGTGGGCGAGAACGCATACGAGTGATTGATGGAGGTGTTCTGGACCTTGGTGTCGCCGGTGCCTGGCGAAGATCCGGGCGCAGGTCCGATGCCGTCGCCAAAGATGGCCTGGCCCACCACCAGCGCGTTCATGATCCCGTAGTGGCCCCAGATCTGGTGACGATCGCTGCGGCTGAAGTTCAGCTTGACGTCGTGATAGGCGCGGTTGAAGGTGGGCGACGCGCTTCCCGCGAAGTTATTGTTATCGCCGGCGCCGCCGATATTCGGGTCCGGGTAGTACGACTGGATCTTCTGCGCGATCGGGCTGATGCGATTGGCCGGCAGCCGATTGCCCGGAAACGGTTGCCGCCCCACGCCGTTGGCTTGGCTCGACGTGGCGGGATCATAAATCAGCCTCCCAGGAGCGAGCCGGCTGAAGTCGCCGCTGCGCAGATCCAGCGCCGGCACGGAATAGCGCCCGAAAGAGCCGTCGTGCTGCTTGGTGTTGTCGTAAGAGTAGAAAAAGAAGGCCTTGTTCTTCTTGATGGGTCCGCCGATGGTGCCGCCGAAATTGTTGTACGTGGTCACCGGCTTGTTCTGATTGGCGGGCAGGAAGAAGTTGCGGGCATACAGCCGCTGGTTATCGTGGTACTCGAAGGCGCTGCCATGCAACTCGTTGGTGCCGCTCTTGGTCGAAACCGAGATCGCCGCGCCGCCCGCCAGCCCCTGCTCGGCGTCCGACGCCGACGTCGTGATGTTCACGTTATCCACCATCTCGGCCGGCATCACGTAGCCGGCGTGATGCGGCAGCCACAGGTTCACGCTCGCCGCGCCGTCGATGCGCGTCGTGTTGTTGTTGCGGTTCGTCCCGTTGATGTTGGTGGTCAGGGACCGGCCCGGAGTATCGGTGATCGAGTTCTGGAAACCGGCCGGCGTCGCCCCCGGAACCAGGATGATGAGACTCTGATAGTTCCGAAATCCAGGCAGCGGCAGATTCGAGATCTGCGCCGAATTGATTTCGGTGTGCGTATCGGCCTTGTCGGTCTGCAGCACCGTGGCCACGGCTTCCACCGTCACCTGCTCGGTCACCTGCCCGATCTCGAGAGCGAAATCGGAACGGACCACCGTGTTGATCGTCACGTTGACCCCCGTGCGCGTCTGCTGCCGGAATCCCGGCGCCGTGATCTTCACATCGTAGGACCCCGCGGGAACGTTGGCGATATTGTATCGGCCCTGTTCGTCCGTGTTACCTTCGCGGGCTAGCCCCGTGGCGCTGTTCGAGATGCTCACGCCGGCGTTGGGAACCACCGAACCGGAAGCGTCGGTGACCGTTCCCACAATGGAGCCGTAAAGCACCTGGGCGTTCGACCGGTTCGTGCCAACGAGCGCAAGTGCGCCGAGAGCGAGAACGGAAATGATTGTCTTCATGCGGAATGACCTCTTTAGCAATCAGCGAATCGATAAGGACAGACCACTGGGTCTTTCATGGTTATAGGACATTCATTAGCATTTGTCAATCAATGTGGAATGATTCGCCAAGCCCATTCCTGTAAACGCCAGCCGAACACCGCGATGCCGCCGCCGGGCGGCTCCGTTCGTATCGGAAATTTCCAGGACTTGACGCGAGTGACAACACAAAAAAAAGCCGGGATGGCCCTCGCGGACCATCCCGGCCTTTTTTGTGCCGGTCGAAACCGTTTCTGCTAGAAGCCGAGCCGCAACCCGAATCGGATCTTGCGCTCGCCGAAGGCGCTGAGCACGCGAAGGAAGTTCGGATTGGTGACGTCGGTGGAGGCCATGCCGCCGAAATGCGAAGTGTTCGGCAGGTTGTAGAACTCGCCGCGGAAGTTCAGATTCACCCGCTCAGTGATATTGAACTGGCGGTTGATCATCAGGTCCGTGTTCCAGACGCTGGGATTGCGCAGGATGTTGCGGCCCGTGGATCCGAACCGTTGCTGGGTCACCGCCGCGAACGCCGACGGGCTGTACCAGTTCTGCCCGGGTCCGGGCTGGCTGAGCTGCTGCACCGCGCCCACCTGATCCGCCGTCTGCGAGTTGCTCGGTGCGTTGAGCGATCCGCCGGGCGAGCTCACCGTGAACGGCGTGCCCGTGTAGGCCTGGATCACGCCATTGACGGCCCAGCCGCCGATGATGTGCGACGCGATGCCCGTCGAGGCGAACTGCTTGCCCTTGCCGAACGGCAGTTCGTAGACCCAGCCAATGTTGAACATGTGCCGGCGGTCGTAGCCGGCCGGCGCGCGATTGCGGTCGAACACCGGGCCCCAGTTCCAACCCACGCCGGCCCACCCGTCGTCATCGGTCATGTTGATGGCCTTGGACCACGTGTAGGATCCCTGCAGCATCAGCCCCTTCGAGAACCGCTTCCGCAAGCTGGTCTGCAGCGAATGGTAGTTCGAGCTCAGGTAGCCGTCCCACATATTCGTGTTTACCCGCCTGTTGAACAGGATCGCGTAGGGCCGCCCTGCCTGCCCGGATCCGGGGAACCCCGAGTTGATGTCACGGTCCGCCAGCAGGTGCGTGCTCTGCGTTCCCACGTAGCCCACCGTGGTGATCATGTCCATCGGAAGCCGCCGTTCCACGGTCAAATTCCAACTCTGAATGTAGCCGCGGTTGATCTGCCCGGCATAGGGGCTGCGCATATCGGCCACGTTCGGCAGGTCGACGATACCGGTGGAAAGGTCCGGACCCGTTACCGGCGGAATCCCCTGCTCGAGCGTCCGGACGGGCGTGAACCCGTCGGGCTGGTTGAAGGCGAAGTTCACCGTGAGCGGATAGAACCCGCGTAGCGGGCGCGAGAACGGCAGCGGATCGTAGTGCAGTCCATAACCGGTCCGCACGACCGTCTTGTCGTCGATACGGTAGGCGATACCCAGGCTCGGCGCGAACAGCCGCTTGCTCACCGTGACTCCGGCGTTGCGCGGCACATCGCCGCGTCCGCCGAGAAGCACTTGGTTTGTCTCCGGAATCAGCCGCTCGATGCCCTTGCCGGCGGCGCGCGTCATGAGCGGGTAATACTCATAGCGCAGACCGAGCGTCAAGGTGAGCTTGCGGCTCACCTGCCAGCGATCCTGCCCGTACCAGCCGAACTGGAATTCGCGCGGCGTCATCAGGATGTACTGCAGGCTCTTCTGCATCTGCGAAGACTGGCCGAGCAAGAAGTCCGCGTAGGCATTCGAGAAGTTGAATGTGCCCGACGGTCCCAACGCTGTCGCGCTGCCGTTGAAAGTGATCGCTCCCCGAGGGCCCGCGCCCAGTTCCGGCTGCCAGTGGCTCATCCGGTAGTTGGTGCCGTCAAAGCCGAAGCGAAACTGATGCGTTCCTTTGGTCCATGTGAGGTTGTGCGAGGTCGTGTAGCCTTCCTCGATACGTTCGGTCGGCATCCATCCCGGAACGCCGAATCCGTTAAAGCCGCTGATGTTGATGTTCGGGAAACCCTTCTCGCGCGGGTCGGGACCGCCAATACCGGGGATGCCGAGTGTCGCCGAAAAGTCCTTGCCGAAGTCCGTGCCCCGAACCGTCTGGTCCTGCCGGTTGTAGCCGAATACGCCGTCCAGCAGCAGCGTCGCCGAGAACGCATAGGTGTGGTTGATCGACGTATTCTGCACCTTCGTGTCGCCGGTGCCGGGGTCGGCGCCAGGTGCCGGGCCGATGCCGTCGCCGAAGATCGGCTGGCCGCTCACCAGGGCATTCATCACCCCGTAGTGGCCCCAGATCTGGTGCTTCTCGTTCCGGTTGAAGTTGATCTTCACGTCATGATAAGACCGGTCGAATCGCGGCGAGCCGGTTCCGGCGAAATTGTTGTTGTCGCCCGCGCCGTCAATATTGGCCAGCGGGTAGTACGCCTGGATCTTTTGCGCGATCGGGCTGATCCGGTTGGCCGGAATTCGATTGCCCGGAAACGGTTGGCGCCCTACGCCGTTGGCGGCGCTCGATGTGGCCGGATCGTAGATCAACCGGCCCGGGGCGAACCGGCTGAAGTCTCCCGTCCGGATATCGGCAGAGGGTACCGAGTAGCGGCCGAACGAACCCTGACGCTGCTTGGTGTTGTCGTAGGAGTAGAAGAAGAACGCCTTGTTCTTCACGATCGGTCCGCCGATGGTGCCGCCGAAATTGTTGTAGGTGGTCACCGGCTTGTCCTGATTGGCGGGCAGGAAGAAGTTTCGCGCGTACAACCGCTGGTTGTCGTGATACTCGAACGCGCTGCCATGCAATTCGTTGGTGCCGCTCTTGGTCGAAACCGAGATCGCCGCGCCGCCCGCCAGCCCCTGCTCGGCATCCGACGCCGACGTCGTGATGTTCACGTTGTCCACCATCTCGGCCGGCATTACGTAACCGGCGTGGTGCGGCAGCCACAAGTTCACACTTGCCGCGCCGTCGATGCGCGTCGTGTTGTTGTTGCGGTTGGTCCCGTTGATGTTGGTGGTGAGCGAACGCCCAGGGGTGTCGGTGATCGAGTTCTGGAAACCGGCCGGCGTCGCGCCCGGCACCAGGTTGATCAGGCTCTGATAGTTCCGGAACCCCGGCAGCGGCAGATTCGCGATCTGCGTCGAATTGATTTCCGTGTGGGTGTCGGCCTTGTCGGTCTGCAGGATCGTTGCCACCGCTTCCACGGTTACCTGCTCGGTCACTTGGCCCACTTCCATCCGGAAGTTGGCCCGCGTCACGGTGTTGGCCGAGACGGAAAGTCCCGTGGTGTTCTGAACCCGGAATCCGGCTACCGACGTCTTGAGGTCGTAGTCGCCGGGCAGCACGTTCGTGATGGTGTATGTACCGGTGGAATCCGACTTCGCTTCGTAGGTCTGGCCCGTGTTGCGGTTGGTGGCGCTTACCGAAGCATTTGGGATTACGCTGCCGGTGGTGTCTTCCACAACGCCGACGAGCGAGCCGTAGAGAACCTGTGCAGCCGCGGGCACAGTGGCCAGCAGCAGGAAAGAGGCGAGGAAAACCAAGCCCTTCGAACGATTCATAGAACCCCCTTTTAGGAGCGAGTGATCGATCACGATCAAACGGTTAACGGAAAGGTGGCGCGATAACGGGAGACGCCCTGGAACCTATCCAGCTTAACCTAACCACGGCGACAATGGCAAATGTAAGTATTTTAATTTCAATTACTTACCAATCTTTAATGCGACGTCCCACCCACCCGCGTCCCTCGCCCCGGACGCTGACCTAACCGTTTCGCTAGGTAAGACGCGGAAGCGCTAGGGTGAAGACCCTAGTCTGGGTGGTCTCGGCCGCAGGCACCAAGATCGATATCTCATTACCCAACAATGACTTACGGAGAAACCCACCGTCTCCCCACAGTTTGGCCACCACCGTGCTCAAATGTAAGGTGTCTGACGCAAGCAGACTAAGGCAAAGACAGGAGGAGCACCACCATGAAGATTCGATCCAAAGTGAAGGCCGGCGCCGCGAGCTGGGGCACCTAAACCACACCGCCCTCAACCGCAATCACAAGAAATGAAGCACAAATAAGGAGACACACGATCATGAAAGTTCGTACCAAAGTGAACGCCGGCGGTATCATCTGGCTCACCTAGACCGGTAGGAGAAATCATCAGGCCGAAACGGGCCGCCAAGGAAGTCGCCTTCTGACTTGCCTCGGCGGCCCGTTGCGGCATTACTGGCCAGGCGAAAGCCGGACCTGCGACCGCGCCTCAGGCGCCGGATAGCGTTCCCGCCGTCCCCCGGACCATTCCACCTCCACCGCCTCGATCTCCGTCGAGGCCCCCAATCCGAAGTGCACGCGCGGATCGGACGCCGAAAGATAGCTGGCGTCGGTCCGGCTGCGCCGCCACAGCGGCGGGGCGCCCTTGCGGATCACCTTGGCCCGCGACCATGGCTGCCCTGCCAGCGTCAGGCTGAGCCATGAGTTCCCTCTCCCCGCCTGGTTCAGCAGCAGGCGGACCGGTCCGTTGCTATTGGAGATCAGAATATCGACGTCGCCGTCGTTGTCCACATCGCCGAACGCCGCGCCGCGCGAGGCCTCTTCCAGCGCAATCGCTCCTCCGCCCGCCGCCGCGGCGTCCGTGAAGCCCTTCCCCGCTCCATTCCGGAGCAGGTTGTTTCCCTGTAGAAACGGCCACGGACGTCCCCGCTGGGTCTCCATGCGTGTCACCGCGCCGTTCGCAATGAAGATGTCGAGCCACCCGTCGTTGTCGTAGTCGATCCACCCGGCCCCGAAACCCGTAAAGGCGAACGTGGCCGGGCGTAGACCGAAGCGGAGGCTCTGGTCCTGGAATCCGCCGGCGCCGTCATGGACGAACAGCGTGGCGCCTTCGCGCGTCAGGTTGGCGACGAACAGGTCTTCGTCGCCGTCATTGTCGAAATCGCCCGCCGAGACTCCCATTCCGGCCTTGGCCAGGCCGTCCTCGGAATACGCGGCGCCGGTGAGCAGGGCCTGCTCGCGGAAGGTCCCGTTCTTCTGGTTCACCCATAGGAGATTGGCGTGCGTGTCGTTGGCGACATACAGGTCGGGCCAGCCGTCGTCGTTGGTGTCTGTGACAACCGCGCCCAGGCCCGGTCCATACGCGGCGGCGATGCCAGACGCCACCGTGACGTCGGCGAACCGCCCGCCTCCATCGTTGCGGAACAGGCGCGCCGGTACGGGATGGTAGGCCTTCGGTGTGCAGTAGTCCGGCTCGCCCGAAGCGGTCATGCACTGCTTGTTGTTGCCGGTGGTGAAGTCGACGTAGTTGAGGAAGAACAAGTCGAGGTCGCCATCGCGGTCATAGTCCACCCACGCCGCCGACGTCGACCAGCGGCTGTCCTGCGCCCCGGAGGCGGAGGTCACGTCTTCGAACGTGCCGTTGCCTTTGTTCCGGTAGAGCGCGTTGGGCCCGTATGCGGTGACGTAGAGATCGGTGAAGCCGTCGTTGTCGAAATCGCCCGTGGCGGCGCCCATGCCGTACATCGACGCGCCCAGGCCGGACGCGGCGGTCACGTCGGTGAACTGCAATTTCCCCCCAGGGACCAGTTCGTTGCGGAACAGCCGGTTGCCTGGCTGGGCCGGAGCGGCGGTGGCGGCGTCGAGCGGCTGGTCCTGGATCAGGAAGACGTCCAGATCGCCGTCGTTGTCGTAGTCGAACAGAGCCGCGCCGGATCCCATGATCTCGGGCAGATAGTACTTGCCGGAAACGCACGGGTCATGGCGGAACACGAGTCCTGTCTCGGCGGCGGCGTCGCGGAACAGTTCCGTCCTGGAAAGAGCGGGGTCCGGCGCGCGCGAACAAGCGGCGGCAACCAGCGCCATAGCAACAGGCAAGACCGGACGGCGAACCACGGTTCTCCTATCGTACCGGTTGCGATCCAAAGGCATCAGCCAGCCGGCGGATGCCAGCCGGCCAACGCCAGCAGTGCGAAGAACCCCGCCACATAGGCCACCGGCACGAACCATCCCTCCCGCAGCCAGCGCCCGGTGGACTTCATCTCGGGGAATAGCGCCGCCAGCGCCACCCCGGCCGAGGATCCGAACCAAATCATCGATCCACCGAAACCCACCGCATAGGCGAGGAATGCCCAATCGTAGCCGCCCTGCTTGATGGCCAAAGCCGTGAGCGGAATATTGTCGAACACCGCCGACAGGAACCCGAGCGCCAACGTATTGCGCCAGGAGGCCGCCGGCAACTCCTCCACCGGCATCATGGACGCGCACGTAACCAGCGACAGAAGAAAGAACGCACCCCGCCACGATTCCGACACCGCGGACCAGTCCGGTTTCCGGATCGGAGCCGTCAACAGAATCGCTGCCCAGATCGCGACGCCGAGAAACGGGAAGTGATCCGAAAGCTCCGGAGCGTGGCTGTTGACCAGGTAGTTGGTGCCCGCCACCGATAGAAGCAGGATCCCCACCACGCCCACGCGAACCCAATCCAACCGGACGCCCGGCGGCGGGTCCGGCAGCACCGGTTGATACCTGTGCTGGACATGCGCCCCCACCAGGCCCAGCACCACCAGCGAGACGGCCGCGCCCAGATAGGCCGGCGCTACGGCGATCGCGGGAACACCCGCGATCCACATCAGTGTCGTAGTGGTGTCGCCGATGACGCTGCCCGCGCCGCCGGCATTGGACGCGGCCACGATCGCCGCCAGATAAGCGATCGATACCCGGGACTGAAACACCGCCTTGGCGATGGTGCCGCCGATGAGCGCCGAAGCGATGTTGTCGAGAAAACCCGAGCAGACGAACACCAACACCAGCAGTACCAGCCCACCCGTCCAATTGTCCGGCAAAAAGCGGGGAAGCAGCGCCGGCGCCGCGCTGAATTCGAAATGGCGCGCCAGCACCGCGAACCCGATCAACAAGCCGAGCAGGTTCACCAGGATCACCCACTCATGCGAGATGTGGGTCCAGAACGAGAATCCGTGCGCGAAAGTTTTGTATAGCGCGACAACGAGCGCCCCGCCCCCCGCGATCTGCGTGGCGCGGTGGTGGAAGAAGGCGACTCCGGCGAGGATCGCGACAAAAAGCGCGAACTCTAGCGGCATCGATCGGTGGCGCCAGACAAGCGCAACTTACTTCTTCGGCGCCGGCTTCGGAGCGGGCGCGGCCGGTTTCGGGGTAGCAGCGGGTGCGGCGGCAGCGGGGGCGCCGGGTGAGTTCTTGTTATAGAGGTCGACGATGTCCTTGGTGATATCCACGCTCGAGGCCGCCCACAGGACCGGAGTCTGCTGCGAACTCACGTCGATCACCACGGCGTAGCCGTTGTCCTTGGCGTATTTGTCGATAACCACCATCATCTTCTGGCCCAAATCGCCGAGGATCCTGTTTTGTTCCTGCTCGAACTCGTCCTGGGCGTCCTGGCTGTCGCGCTGCAGGGACTTCGTCATCGAGTCGATGTCCCGCGTCAGGCTGAGCCGTTTGGCCTCGGCCATCGTGTTGCTGCCCTTGCTGAGCTCGGCTTGCTTCTGTTGCAACTGGCGCTGCTTTTCCTCGAGTTCCTTCTTGCGCGGTTCGAACTTGGCCTGGAGTCCGGTGGCTGCTTTCTGCCCCTCGTCGGTCGTGACCATGGCCTGCTGAATGTGAATGACGGCGATCTTGTTCTGGGCGGCGGCTACCGAGGCCAGCGACAGAACAGCAGCCGCGATGGTGGCGAATTTCATACTCAAACTCTTGACTCCAAAAATTGTACTTTTGATCCTAGCATAGGGGTTGCGCGTCAGAAGGTGCGGCTGATAGTGAATCGCCACAGTTTCTTGCGTTCGAAGAAGGGGAATGCCTGGCCCACCGAGGCCACGGCGTTGGCAAACGAAGCCGCATTGGGGAAGTAGGATTGATCGACCACGATCGGCGGCACCAGGAAATCCTGCAGGATGGTCGGGTTGTAGGCCCAGTAGAGACGGAACGGAGCGTTCACCACCGGCATCATGATCTGGAACTCGACGCCCACCGAACTCCGGAACTTTTGCGTTCCGGGCGCAATCGGGATCTGGTTCTCGAACGCCGCCTGGGGGAACTTCGCGTTCAGTTCCACAAGCCGGCCGGGGTTGACGCGCAACTGTGTGGTCCGCGTGATCTTGTTGAAGCCCCCGTCGGCGAACAGAGCGAGAGTGACAGGCCCGGCGATCGGAATGCGGTACTCGAAATTGGTCACCACCTGCGTATCGCCGCCCGGGAAGATCATCTGATAGATGGGCACCTGCGTGGTCACCGGAGCGAAGAATTCCGCCCCGTTGCTCGGGTCCACCAGCTTTTGCTGGCGCGCTGACCCATCGGCGTTGAGCAGCGGCACCGACGCTTCGCTCGGAATGAATGCCACCGGGCTGATGCCCCAGATCTCGAATCCGCGAATGTCGTTCTCACCGCCCATGTAGAAGCGGTTGAAGGGAGGCGCCACGCGGCCGCTATAACCGGTGACGAACCGCGACAGCCCGTGGACGCCGATGACGTGGCCCTTCTTGAACCCGGCGCGGAACATCTTGAAGTCCACCGTCGGTTCGATCATCCGGACGTTTCCGCCGACGGTGGCGAATTGCGTCGAAACGTACAGGCTCTTGCCGCGCGAAGGGGTGATCGGGTGATCGACCGAATTGAAGCTGTAGGACGGAATCAGCGCGCTCGTCTTGATCCCGCTCAACGAGTTCTGCCCGTCAAGCCCCTGGAAGTTGGTGAACTCGAAGTACTGCCGCGTCGCCGACGATTCGGTCCGGATGTTCTGCACCCCGTAGCTATAGGTCAGGCCGACGCGGGCGAACAATCCGCCCAGCTTACGCGTGGGGGCGCTGATAAACGACGTGAAGCCGCCGCCGTTGGAAACGTAATTGAGCAGGTTGTCGGTGCCCAGTTGGTTGAACAACGGCAGAAGATTGCGTCCGGTGAGCAGCGAGACTTCGCGGCCCTGGTCGTAGTTGAACCGCGTCGTGTACACGGTGAAGCCCACCGTGATCGGACGGTCCAAAAAGTACGGCTCGGTGAATCCGAAGGTGACGTTGCGGATGCGGTCTCCCAACTGCGCGTCGATCGACAGCGTCTCGCCCAGCCCCAGGAAGTTGTTGGTGGAATACCCGAAGCCGACGAAGCTGCCGGCGATGCCCGACACGCCTCCGTTCAACTGCACCGAGTTCTTGCCCCGCTCTTTCACCTTCAGCGCGATGTCGACGGTGTTGGTCTTGGTGTCGCGCTTGATGTCGGCCGCCTCGTTCTCCTTGAGCACTTCGAAGTAACCGAGCTGATTCAGGCGCAGCAGCGACAGTTCCCAGTAGCGCGTGTTGTAGATCTGGCCTTCGTCGAGCAGGATCTCGCGGCGGATCACTTTGTCGCGCGTGGTGGTGTTGCCCACGAAGTCAATGCGGCGCACGAAGAACTGCTTGCCTTCGTCCACGTTCAGGGTCAGGTTGATCTTGTCGCTCGCCGGCAGCGGCTCGAACTCGGGCTCCGGCACGAAATCGATGTAGCCGAACTCGCCGTAGATCTTGCGCATCTGCTCCAGGCCCTTGCGAAGCTTGGCGGTCGAAAAGATGTCGCCTTCGTTCAACTGGAACACGTTGGGGAAGATCGTCTCCGGCGTCCGGAACAGCTTCACGCCGGTGAAGTTCATCTTGTTCAGCCGGTATAGACGCCCTTCCTCGAGAGTGAGCTTGAGGTCCGCGCGTTTGCCCGGCCGGTTGGGCTTGAACAAGGGAATGCGCAAGCCATTGCCGCCCACATCGCGCATGGTCACTTGATGCTCCAGCACGCGCGCGGTGAAGTAGCCGCGCTGCTGGTAAAAGTCGCGGATCATGTCTTTGTCCATCTCTAGCTTGGTGGAATCGAAAGACTTCGCGAACAGGTTCTCGAACAGGATCGAGTACGGAATGCCGATCGGCCGCGAGTTGCGCATCGCGCGGATCACTACGCGATCCTTGAACGTCTTGTTGCCTTCGATCTCGATATCGCCCACCTTCACCTTCGGACCTTCCTTCACCTTGAAGGTCACCTCGAGCGACGAAGGTGGAATCTGGCGGATATCGGGTTCCACCGACGCGAATTGCCGGCCGCGCTCCGACAGGTACTCCTTCAGCACGATGGCGGCGCGCTGGACGCGGTTGGGGTCGTATTGTTGCTCCACCGATAGGCCGACGCGGCGCTCCTTGAACCGGTCCAGGATTTCCGACACGGTGATCGATTTCATGCCGTCGTACTTGATGGAGCGGATCACGCGGCGTTCGACGACGCGGAAACGGATGATCCACCCCGCTTGGCCGGCTTCGCGCTCGAGGGTGATGTCGTCGAAGCGGCCGGTGTTCCACAAAGCCATGAAATCCCGGTGGAGCATCTCGGGATCGAGGCGATCGCCCTTCTTTGAAAAGATCAGCGCGCGGAGCGTATCC
>JAWKHI010000007.1:0-195717 GCA_041394885.1 Bryobacteraceae bacterium
CCTTTTTCGCCCGCGATAAGGCCCCCCTCCGCTACAACATCTTCGGCGCTTCCATCGGCGGCCCCGTCATCAAAAACAAGACGTTCTTCTTCTACAACTTCGAGGGTGGCCGCCGCCGCACCGGCGTCACCGTGAACCGCAACGTCCCCAATCCCGGCGAAGTCAACGGCGACTTTTCACGCCGAGCCAACTTCTCCCTCCTGGACCCCGCCACTCGCGTCGGCACCGGCTCCGCGCAGCCCTTCCCCAACAACATCATCCCCCAAAGCCGCATCGATCCTTTGGGCCGCGCCATCGCCGCCCTCTATGATCCCGCCAACGTCTCCACCGCCAACGTCACGCGCGCCCCCGCCAACAACTTCCTGGCCAACGGCAGTGACAAACTGACGCAGAACTACCACACGGTTCGCATCGATCATGAGATCTCCGCCAAGGATCGCATCTACGGCCGCCTCGCCTACGTCACCTCTCCCGAGTACGTTTCCGCCGTCTTCGCCACCGCCGCCGCCGATGATCGCGCCGGTCCCCGTTCCAACCGCCACGGCAATCTCCTCGCCAGTTGGCAGCGTTCCATCAAGCCCACCGTCATCAACGAGTTCAAGTACATGTACGGCAACCGCATGCATATCAACCGCGGCGCCGGCACCGGTTCCGGGCTCAACGGCAAACTGGGCATCGGCGGCCCCGTCGATCCCGATGCTTTCGCCCGCGTCAACGTCACCGGCTACGCCTCCCTCGGCCAGGGCACCCACGAGCGCATTCAGCAGCCCATCCTCACCCAGCAGTTCACCGATAACCTGATCATCGCCCGCGGCAACCATTCCATCAAGACCGGCTTCGAGTTGCGCTACTCCCGCAACAAGGACGACTTCAACGGCACCAGCGGGGGCGTCTTCGGGTTCGGCAATCGAGCCACCGGCGACGGTCTCGCCGAACTCCTCCTTGGTTGGACCACCAGCGGTGCTCTCGTCAACACCGACATCCTAGACACCCGAACCGACTACTATGGCGCCTACGTCCAGGACGATTGGAAAGTCACCTCGCGCTTCACTCTCAACATCGGTCTTCGTTGGGAAATGGACACGCCCCGGTGGGAGCGCAACAACCGGCAGAGCGGCTTCGACGGCTCGCAGATCAATCCCGTCTCCGGCACCCCCGGCGTCGTCACCTTCGCCGGTATCGATGGTGTCAGCAAATACGCCCACCAGTTCGACAAGAACAACTTCGGTCCCCGGTTCGGGTTCGCTTTCCGCGCCAACAACAAGCTCGTCCTTCGCGGCGGCTACGGCATTTCCTATAACGGCACCTATCAGGGCGCGGTTCCCAATGCCTTCAACCAGGGTTTCTCCATCAACGGATCCTTCTCTTCGCCCAACGGCGGATTCGCTCCCGCCTTCCTGCTCCGCGACGGCATGCCCGCCATCGCGCGCGTCGAACGCAACTCCTCCTTCGGCGCCGTTCCGGTCGGCCGCGCCGTCACCACCTCGCCGGACTTCATCCAGCAGAACATGGTCAGCGGCTACGCCCAGCAGTGGAACTTCACCGTCCAGCAGGAATTGCCCTCCAGCGTCCTGCTCGAAGCCGCCTACATTGCCAACGTCGGCCACAAGCTCGGTGGACCCGGCGTCAACATCAACCAGATTCCTCTCGTCAACGGACGCGGCCCCGCCTCTCAGAGCCAGGCTCTCCGCCCCTTCCCGCAGTTCAACAGCGTTTCGCAAGTGAGTCCTCCATGGGGCAACTCCACCTATCACTCCACCAACATCAAACTCGAGAAGCGCTACTCGCGCGGCCTGAGCTTCCTCGGTAACTACACCTGGGCCAAGTTCATCGACGACGTCGAGAGCGGCAGTGAACTCGGCGGAGCCACCAACAACGGCTATACACACATCGAAGCGCGCCGCCTGAACAAAGGCCTCTCCGGCAGCGACATTCGACACCGCGTCGCCTTCAGCTCGCTCTATGACCTCCCCATCGGCAAGGGACGCAACATCGCCATCGACAATGCGGTCTTGAATCACGTCATCGGCGGCTGGACGGTCGGCGGTATCCTCGAAGCCCGCTCCGGCGCACCCTACGGCGTCGTCGAACAGACCAATCGCCTCAACACCTTCTCCGACGCGCAGCGCCCCAACCTGATCCGCGATCCGAATCTCGACCCGGGCCGCTCGCGTGGCGATAAGGTCGCGATGTACTTCGATACCTCTGCATTCCAATCGCCCGGCGTCGGCATCCTCGGCACCGCCGGTAAGACCAACGGCCTTGGACCGGGTTTCTTCGGTTTCGACGCTTCCATCCAGAAGCTGTTCCAGCTCAACGAACGATTCGGCCTCACCTTCCGCACCGACATCGTCAACGCGCCGAACGTCCCCGCCTTCGGCGCGCCCAATCAGAACAACGGCAACGGTGCCTTCGGCCGCATCGGCGCCATCGCCACCGGCTCCACCGCCCGCGAAATCCAGCTCAGCCTCCGCCTGGCCTGGTAAGCATCCCCCCGGGCTGCGGGGAACTTCACAGAGGTTCCCCGCCCCGACAGGGAATGTGGCGGAACAAAGCCACGTATCTCACGACAGCCAAAGGGGTTGTTGAGGAAACAAACCCAAGAACAAAGCCATTGCACCGCCTCTGCGGCCGGGCTGCTAAAATCATGTTCGTGTCTCCCCCACGGCCGCCCCGAATCCGCATCGGGCTTCTCCTGGCCGTCGCCGCCTTCTCCCAACAAGCCTCCTACCGCGTCGAACCGAAGTTCGAAAAGTCCCTCCCCATCGAAGAAGTCCTCGCCAAGATCGACGCCAGGAAAGACACCTGGATCGGCGAGCAGGACTACGAGTCGATTCACGAAGAGCTCGAAGCCGCCGCTCAGCGTTTTAAAAAAGGCGAACCCGCCTTCCCCGCCCTCGATGCTCTCGCGGCCCGCTTCCGAGCTATCGCCGTCGTCCAGCTCAAAGTCGTCTCTTCCGCCCGCGCTTCCGCGAGCGATCCGGACGCCGCCATCGGTATCCGCGTTGAAGTCGCCGGCGCCGCCTCCGATGGTTCCCCGCTCTCCCTCCAAGGCCATTGGGACACCCGCTGGCAAAGGACCGGCGATCATTGGTCACTCGCCTCTATCGCTCCGGCCCAACTGCGCGAAGTCCACGCCGGAGCCATCCGATTCACCGACATCTCCACGGCCGCCTTCGGCGCCAACGCGAGCTATGCACGCCAGCTTTCCAAGTCCGTCGACCATTGGCGCGGCCTGCTCGACGAATCCACCGGCGTCGACATCTACGGGCACAATGGACTCGCCGTCGGCGACTATGACGGCGACGGCCTCGAAGACCTCTACATCGCCCAGCCCAGTGGCCTACCGAATCGCCTCTACCGCAACAACGGCGATTCCACCTTCACCGACGTCACCTACACGCCCGGCGCCGCGCCCCTGGCCATTCTCGACGATACCCGCGCCATCCTGTTCGCCGACTTCGACAACGACGGCGATCAGGACCTGTTTGCCGTCACCGCCTCTCAGCCGCTATTGTTCCGCAACGACGGCGGCGGGCGCTTCGCAGTCGACCGCCAATCCGGCCTCACCATTCCCGCGGCCGAAGCCGGCAGTCTCACCTCCGCCGCCATCGCCGACTACGACAACGACGGCTGGCTCGACGTCTACGTCTGCTCCTACGACTTCTGGCGTCCCGGGCGCACCTACAACTCGCCCACCCCCTACTACGACGCCACCAACGGTCCACCCAACTTTCTGTTCCGCAACACCGGCCGCGGAAAGTTCGTCAATGCCACCCGCGCCGCCGGGCTCTCGCAAAACAATAACCGCTACAGCTTCGCCGCCGCCTGGGGAGACTTCAATGCCGACGGCCGCCCCGATCTCTACGTCGCCAATGACTTCGGTCGCAACAACCTCTACTTGAACCGTCCGGATGGAACCTTTACCGACGTCGCCGCCGAGGCCGGAGTCGGCGATCTGGGCGCCGGAATGTCGGCCGCCTGGGGCGACTACGACAACGACGGCCGACTCGATCTTTACACCGGCAACATGTGGTCTTCCGCCGGCCAGCGCGTCACCGGCAATCGCCAGTTCTCGGCCCTCGCAACGGGAGAGACCCTCGCCGCGTTCCAGCGTCAGGCCAAGGGCAATTCCCTGTTCCGCAATGCCGGAAACGGACGATTCGAGGAGCAGACGCAAGCCGGCGTCGAGATGGGACGCTGGGCCTGGGCGAGCGATTTCGCGGACCTCGATAACGACGGGAACCTCGATCTCTATATCCAAAACGGCTATATCACCGGGCCTGACCTCCGCGATTTATGAAGCTTCTTCTGGCGGCAGGTCGTGCCGCAAAGCCCAGCCAAAGCCTCCGGATCCGCGGCCTACGAAGAAGGCTGGCGGGCCGTCAACGAACAGATCCGCGCCGGGGGGTCGTGGTCGGGCCGCGAGCGTAACGTCTGTTATCGCAACCTCGGGGAGGGCCGTTTCGAAGACGCGAGCTTCGTCTCCGGGCTTGACTTCCCTGACGATGGCCGCGCCTGGGTGACGCTCGACATCGATGGCGATGGCGACCTCGACATCGTCGCCAAGTCCCGCACCGCGCCGCAGTTGCGCCTGCTGCGCAACGACGCACCCGCCGGCAATCATGGCCTCATCGTGGACCTGGAAAGCGTTGGCGCCACGGCCACCCTGGTCACGGCGACCGGCAAGCGCATCACGCGCGTCGTCCGGTCCGGCTCAGGCTTTCTCTCCCAACCCAGCCGCCGTCCGCACTTCGGCATCGCCCGCGGCGATCATCCCCGTTCGCTCGAAATCGTCTGGCCCGGCGGCAAGCGCCAGACGCTTGACCGGTTGCCCGAGTCCGGCCTGGTACGGCTTGGACCGACGCCGCCCGCACGATCCAAAGTCGCTTCGCCCGCCGAGTCGTTCGTGGAACGTCCCTGGCTCGCAGACCCGCTCCCGCTGCCCGACCCGCAGCTTACGTCGCACCGCGACAAGAAGTTGCTGCTCACCTTATGGGCCTCATGGTGCCCTCCCTGCCGTCAGGAACTCGAAGAGTTCACCCGTCGCAAGGCTGACTTAGCCAAAGCCGCCCTGCACCCCGTTTTGCTCTCCGTCGAAGAGGATAAGCCGGCTCCCTCCGGCTCTCCCTTCCCGGTGCTCCAGTCAGACAATCGCACCATCGGCGTCTACTCGACCCTCTACCGCTATCTGTTCGACTATCGCCGCGACCTCGCCCTGCCCACCAGTTTCCTGATCGATGAACAGGGCGCGATTCGCAAGATCTATCAAGGCCCCGTGGCAGTGGACGATTTGCTCGCGGACGCCTCCGCAACCGTCCATCCGTCCTTGCCTTTCTCCGGCACGCGCTACTTCCCCGCCCCGGCGCGCAACTTCAACGACCTGGCGACGGCGATGGCCGAGCGCGGATTCCATGACCAGGCCGGCGCGCTGTTTGCCGCCGCGCTTGCCCGCGGCCAAGGCGGGTACGAGATCTACAACAACTACGCCGGAATGCTGATCGCCACGGGCAAGTTCGCCCAGGCCGAGAAGCTGCTGCGCGCCTCCATCCAAGACAATCCGAATCAACCCGGATCCAACGCCAACTTGGGCCTACTGCTGATGGAGACCAATCGGGCCCAGGAAGCCGTTCCGCTTCTCGAGAAGGCCGTCGCCCTGCAGCCGGACGACGCTCGCTCCCGGCGCGCGCTGTCGTCCTACTACAATGATCTCGGCATCGGCCACATGCAGGAAAACCGGCCCGGCGACGCGCTCCGCGCCTTCGAAAGAGCTGTCGCCGCCGATCCGACCGACCCCGCCGCCGGCGTCAACCTGGCGCTTTACCACGCGCAAGCCGGCAACACCGCCCGCGCCCGCGCCCTGCTGCGTCAATTGCTCGAACAGCACCCCGGACACAAGCCCGCCATTGACCTTCTCGACCAACTCCGCTAAGCGCCTCAGCCTGGCGGCCGCCTGTTTGCTGACGGCTACCCTCGGATACGCCGTCCGCTTCCACGCTCCAGCACCGGAATGGCTGCGAGACGCCTCCGGCGGCGCCGCCTACGTCGTCTTCTGGATCCTCGCGGCAGCCATCGTATTTACAGAGGCTGCCCCGTTCCGGCTCGCGTTGTTCGCGCTAATGGCTACATGCGCGGTCGAGTTCCTCCAACTCTGGCGACCTCCCTGGCTCGAGGCGCTCCGTGCTACCCTCCCGGGAAGGCTGGTTCTCGGAACCACCTTCGCTTGGCAGGACTTCCCGCCATACATCGCCGGAGCGTGGATCGGCTGGCGCATCCTTCGCGCCGCCGCCCGGCCGACTCCCCCTTCGGCGGGCCTTGCGAACCTGGATAAGTACTAGTACCATAAAAGCGAGTCTGGAACGTACCTCGCCAGAGGTGGAAGTCCAGTCCCGATCGGCCTAATTCGGGAGTCCTGTTTCCCTCCACTCCCGAATATGCCAAGATCGATCTCATCAGCGTCCCCACTTGATTCTCCTGAGGTCGGCCTTGCGGCAGACGTAGTCAAGACAGGAAAGCGTCTTAGCTACTCACAGTCTCCCGCAGTGATGCCGAATGAGATATCAGAGGCGAAAACCGTGGAAGGACTTCGGTTGTTCTCGTTTGAACGGCCGGGGCATGGAAACTTGCTGTTGCTGCAAGACTTGGTGCAGAGGATCATTCAACGTCCCGATGAGATCGCGCTCCGGCGCGAGTACGCCTCATTGGTGGAGCCGGCCAATCCCGCCTACGCCGCATTCATCCGTGACCAGATCTGGCTTGCACAACGCGGCCGGCAACCGGGCAACGCCGACTGGCTCCAACGCAGCCGCTCCACCGCGGAGGCGGAATTGCGGCATGGCCGCGAGTGGGCCCCTCCGGTGCTCCGGTCGAAACGAAGGTATCCTCGCATCGCGTACCGGTCCGGATTCGTCGAGACGATCGAGACCGCTGCTTCCCGTCTGCTGGCGGACGCCGGGGAGCTGTTTCGTTCGGCTCCGATTCGCTATCTGATCCTCACCGGCGCCAAAAAGCACCTTCCCGTACTGGCCGGGTTGCCGGCTATGCGATCGATACTCGCTTTGGATCTGACCCGGTGCGATCTGGAAGATAGCGACCTCGAATTGCTCTGCTCGTCCCCGAACCTGGCCGGGCTGCGGTGGTTGTCCCTCGCCGGAAATCGAATCACACGGCACGGCGCGGAGGCGCTCGCGGTTGCCACCAAGAGCGGCGGGCTCCGTCACTTGGGCTACGTCGACTGGGGTGGCAATCCGTTCAATCCGTGCGATCGTCCCGTCTGGGACCAGGATCTGGTGGTGGACCTCGAACAACCTCCGGGCGGGCGCGAACTCGAAGCCGCCTACGGACACTTGCCATGGCTGCATCGTCAGGTCACCGAAGACGGCCTGCTTGACTACGCGTCCCCGCTATAGAAAAGCTCGAGATTCTCCTCGCTCCATTGGCTGGGCAGGTCGAGATACGGCGCCAAGCAGACGGACCGGGCCTCGCACATACGGTTCGCCGTGGAACCGGAAGCGGCGGCCGCCAACCGGGCGTGAGGAGCCGTGTTGAGGTTTACCGAGCGCCGCCACGAGAACCATCCATTGGCCTCGGCGATGTTGTGCGCCGCCATGGGGATGGACGGCAGTCCTTTCGCTTGATGGCACAGATGGGCGAAGTAATCGTAGAAGGGCCCGTCTCGAGGAGCCACGAAGGGCCCTGTGAATTGCCAGCGCTCCGGATGCTTCATCGCGGCGGCGCCCAGCACACGCAAAGCGCCCCTTTCGTTGCCGTCGAACCCGCTGGACTGGAGCCCGAGGAAGCGGCGATCCGCGGTGCGGCTTCGAATCGCAGCACCGTCGGGGGAGCCGGGCGGGATGATCCTGGACAGTATCGCCGCCATCGCACGGGGATCGTCGAACTCGTTGGTCTGCCCGATTGCGCCCACCATCTGCGCGCATGAGATTGGCTCCAGAGGAGGTCCGCCCATCGTGGGCGCCACGCCCACCCGGACTCTCCCCGGCGAGTCTGGCGCGATCGATCTGACCTCGTATCCCTCCAGGATCGAAAGCCGCCCGCCGGGCCGTTCGGCTTCTTCCCGCAGCCGCTGATTGCGGCCGCTGCCCGGGAAAGCCTGTATGCCCAGTTTCGTTCGGGACAGCCATCGGACCGCGTTGCCCTCCGTCAGCGCCGATTCGACGCACCACGCCGAAGTCGGGCCGTCTCCGGCTACGCAGACGATATCGTTGGTGCAATGAACGGACTGCCGTTCCAGGTACTGCTCACCGGTCAGGATCCGCCGATACGCAAGGCCGCCGGTTAACCTGCCGGCATACTCTTGAACCAATTCCGGATCCTCGATGGTGGCGCGATCGAACATCCGGGAGGGTCCGCCTCCCGTGCAGATGTCAACGCGATCGGCCAGGAACTTCCCACCAGCCTCGAGACGATAGACACCATCGCCGGGAACCACGGCCGTAAGCATGGCATCCACTACCCGAACACGTCCGCTGGCGACAAGCGCCGCGCCTTGGGCCGCCACCGCGGCAGCGAACCGCGACGCGAGCAGAAACCGGTCTTTGGGTTCGAGTGGGGGTTGATGGGCGAACCCGGGCAACCGCAGCAGATAAGGCCACTGTCCCATTTCGATGTCACGCGTCAGCGACCAGGGATCCGGCGGACCGATCCACAAGATGGGCCTTCCACCGACGCGGCGCCGGCGCCCCCAGGAAGTGGCAAAGAGAGTAGTCAGGTTTACTGTTCCGGCGAAGCCCCGGCCGATGACGGCATAGTAAGGATCGGCGTCCGAACCAGCCGCCCGGCGTATGCCCGGGGGCCGCCTCGATGGTCGTTGCAAGAGTGAGGCGAGACTATCTCGATTCTACACTGACCTCGCCATCTACACCTACCTCGCCAACAGCGGAGTGAGAACGCGAGCCATGGAATGGCCCATTCGCATGAACCCGAGATCGGTGGGATGGGTACCATCCACCGTATCTTCGCCATCGGCTCCGAGTAACTCCTCAGCCCGGACGTAGTAAACGTTCTGCTCTCCCGCCGTGCGCAACTTTTCGTAGAAAGCGCGTAAGGCTGCATTCTTGGCCGTGTAGCTTTTCTTGCGATCGGCGACAAACTCGGCTTGGGTGTAGATGACGTTCTCCACCAGCACGATCGGCGTGGCGGGATGCGCCTCGCGCAGTTTCCTATAAAAGGGCGGAACCAGCGCCGCTGTCTCGGTGGCGGAAAGGTTGGGCAGGCTGTCGAGCACATAGACAGCCGGGTCCAGACTGGCGAGCAACTCCGACACTTCGGGCTCGGTCTTGCCATTGCCGGAGAAACCGAGATTTATGATCGGCCAATCGAGAAGCCGCCCGGCGATCGACGGATACGCCATCCCCGGCCGCGAGGCACAGCCGCCATGCAGGATGGATGTTCCGTAGAAGACGATCGGCTTGGCGCCCGGCGCGCGGGCGGGTCCGGCGGCGTAGGAGGCGTCTTCGGGAAGACCGATCTCGAGCGACTCGACGCCATTGTAGAGCGGAAGGTAGACCATGTATTGACGCGTTGCGCCGTCGAGCCCGGAGACGGTCATCTCATTGCCAGGGAACTTCTCAGGGCGTCCCGCCGCCAGCCAGTGCCAGCGGCCGTTGTCCTTGACGTACACGTCGACGCCGCTCACGCCGGTGGCGGGCATGTGAGGCAGTGCGAGTCTCTCCTTGCGCAAAGTCCAGCGAATGCGAAACGACTTCGCGTTGGAAATGAAGCGCCCGGCCATGCCGGCGGAATCCTTCTGAAGATTCCAGACGGCCGCTCTCACCACTCCTTCCGCGCGGGCGGGCAGACGGTCAAACGGGTGCTTCGTCTCGGTCCAACCCTGCCCTTCCCACGCGGTGTCGTGGATGTTGCGCCAACGGAGTTGCTCCGCTCCCGGTTGGGCGTGGACGATGCCGATGGTGAGGGTCAACAGGCCGATCGATTGACGGATCATGATGAAGTCCATCATAGTCACATTCCATCGAGCCGAGAAAGGGTGTACTTTGTTAGTGGACGCTCGAACGATCCGGCGTCCGCAAGTTGGAGGTCAGCGTGTACCCTGTGACCGTGTATCGTATGCTCGGAATCGCTTTTTTGGGCGGCGCCGCGATTTCTGTGTGTTTCGGCGGCGACAAGCCGAAAGACATTTCGAACATGCCCGCCGAGATTCATGCACCGTTGTTCCGCGCGCCCAAGGAGACACCAAAGGGCACGGAAACGCAACGGCTCACCGGCTCCCTACCGCAGGCTGAGGCCGGGGCGTCCCTGCCCGCGGGCAACCGGATCGACCCTCCTATCTTCGGCAAGATGCGCCGCGACCAGATCCCGCATGCGCCGTTGTCGGGCGATCAGGAATTCCTACGCCGGGTCACGCTCGACCTCACGGGCCGGATTCCGGCGCCGGCCGAGATGCGGGAGTTCCTGGCCGATCGCACGCCCGACAAGCGCGCCCGGCTGATCGACCGGCTGCTGGCCAGCGACGCCTTCGCCGACAAATGGGCCTACTTCTTCATGGACGTGTTTCGCGCCAACGGCAAGATGAGCCGCGGCGTGGAGTTGTTCCATCGAATGTTCCGCGAGAGCCTGGCCGGCGACAGGCCGTATGACGATCTGGCGCGCTCGATCATCGCCTCGTCGGCGAAGAGCAACAACGTGGCCGCGCACGTCAATCCGATCGTGCGCGAACATGTGGAGGGAAAACCGGGCGAGGCAGCGCATCCCGATGACTTGAGCAAAGTCCACCAGATGGACACTCATGACGAAGTTTCGATTCTTTTCGGCAAGGTTTTTCTCGGTATCAACCTCTCCTGCATCGCATGCCATGACGGTAAGAATCATCTCGAGAAGGTGAATGTTTATCTGAGCACACGGAAGCGCGGCGAGTTCTTCCAGCAGTCGGCTTTCATGGGCCACACGCGGTATATGCCCCACGTTGAAAAGGCCGAAGCGAAAATGGGCCATTTCACGGTGGACGACTTTGGCGGCGGCTACGACACCAAGGCCGACAGCATGCTGCGCATCAAGCGGTTCGGCGGATCGACACAACCAGCATTTATTCTCACCGGCGAGCCGGCGCGCGAAGGCGAGGATCCGCGCGACGAACTGGCGCGCATGTTGACCTCGCATCCCCAGTTCGCGCGGGCCACCGTCAACATGTTCTGGGCGAAGCTGATGGGTACGGGTATCGTGGATCCGTACGACGAATTCGACCTCGCCCGGCAGGACCCGAACCATCTTCCCGAGGGGTGGCAGTTGCAGCCCACGCACCCGGAACTGCTCGAGGATCTGGCCGCTTACTTCCGCGAGAACAATCACAGCATCCAGAAGTTGTTCGCGCTCATTTGCAACTCGAACGCGTATCAGCTTTCCGCGCGGTTCCCGGGCGAGTGGAAGGAGAGCTACACGCCTTACTACGCGCGCAAGTTCGCGCGTATGTTGACGGCGGAAGAACTGCATGATTCGATCGCGTTGGCCACCGGGCGTCCGGGCAAGTTCGGCGGATCGAAGAAGAAGGCCGCCGGCGTGTCGCAGCCACCGCCGGCGGAACCGGTCCCAATGGCGATGCAGATCGCGGTGCCGCGGAACTCGGGCGAGTTGAAGAGCTTCATGCAGGCGTTCGGACAAGCCAACCGCGGCACTCCAGCGCGGCCTCCGCAACCGTCGCCGCTGCAGCCAATCATGCTGATGCGTTCGCCAGTGATCAACGACCGGGTCCTGGCCGCCAAGGACAGCCGTGTCCAGCGCCTGCTCGACTCCTACTCCGACAACGGCAAGGTTGTGGACGAGTTGTTCGCCGCCACATTGTCACGGCCTCCACTGCCGGAGGAGAGAGCGCTCGGGATCTCTGTGATGGAACGTGACCGGGTGCAGGGGGCGCAGAACGTACAGTGGGCGCTTCTCAACCTGGTGGAATTCCTGTATAACTTCTGAGACACGCCATGTCCCCACGAACGAAAGTAGCCGACCTGATTCCCACCCGCCGGGAGCTATTGCAGTTTGGCGGACTCGGCTTGGCCGGGGCGGCGGCATCGTCGCTGTGGCCGCTGCCGGTTTCCGCCGCCAACACGGTCTCGAAGGCGCGTCCGCGGGGCAGTGCGCGCAACGTGATCTTCTATGAGATCTCCGGCGCGATCAGCCATCTCGAGTCATTCGATTTCAAGGACAATCCGGGGACGCCGAAGGATTTCGAAGTAAGCAAGCTATCGACTGGCATCTACTTTCCGGTGAACTTTTTTCCGAACATCGCGCGTATCATGGACCGCGTGGCGATTATACGGTCATTCGTCAGCCACGAAGAAGTGCACCTGCGCGGCCAGTATTACGTACAAGCGGGCCGGCCCTTGAATGTGGCCTTCGCGAAGGAGATCCCGTCGATCGGATCCGTGGTGGCCGCGGAGTTGGAGCCGCATCGCCGGGACGCCGACACCTTTCCCACCTACGTCTCTTTCAACCTGGAGACCAATCAGGTGGGCGCTCTTGCCACCGGTTTCCTTCCGCCGGAGTTCTCCGTCTTCGACCTCAACGCGCAACAGGCGCTCTCGGGCATGTCGCTCGACCAGAAGGCGGTGGAACTAATCGAAGAGCGATGGCGCGTTCTGAGCGGACTCCGCGACATCAACCGGGAGCGTATGAGCGGGTTCGGGCGAAACGTGGACGCTTTCGAGAAGTTTTCCAGCACCGCCAAGCGCCTTCTTACCGATCCGCGATGGCCCAAGGCATTCCAGCTTTCCGACGGCGACCGCAAGCGGTACGGGAATTCCGGTCCGGGACTGGCTTGCGCGCTGGCGCGAAACCTGCTGCGCGAGGATGGCGGCACGCGTTACATCCACGTGTGCCAACACGGGTGGGATCACCATCGCGACATCTGGAATCGCGAGGCAGCCGACAACCACTACAAGCTGATTGGGGACTTCGACCCGGCGCTGGCTTCGCTGATCGAGGATCTGGCGGCAACCCCGTCGAAAACAGGCGCGGGAAAGACACTCCTCGATGAGACGCTGGTGGTGTTCATGAGTGAGTTCGGGCGCACGCCCGGGGCGCTGAACCACATCCGGGGCCGCGATCATCACAAGTACGTCTTTCCGGCCATGTTCGCCGGGGCTGGCGTAAAGGGCGGCGTTGTGGCCGGCGCGAGCGACGCCGACGGGCGCCTTTGCGTGGACACCGGATGGGCGCATAAAGAGCAGCCCCGCATCGAGAACGTGGTGGCGACGATCTATTCGGCGTTGGGCATCGACTGGTCCCGCCAGATACACAATCTGCCTTCGGGCCGAACATACGTGTACGTGGATCCGCTGGGGGCGAACGGTTTCATCCCGACCGACGACCTCACATCCATTTACGGCTAGGGGCTATGGCTAGGGGATTTCTATGGACGCTGGTTGCGCTGGCGAGCGCGGCCGAACCCGGCATGGTCCGGATCCCCGGCGGCGAGTTCCAGCGTGGCCGCAGCTACGAATGGGACGACTACAAGGTGGCCTACTATCCGCGGGCGAATCAGGATGACCGTCCGGTGCGGGCGATTTACGTGGACCCATTCTACCTGGACCAGACCGAGGTCACCAATAAACAATACGATCAGTTCTTAAAATCGACCGGCCACCGGCGGCCCTTTCATTGGCGCAAGGGGATTCCGGCCGAGGGCAAGGACGCGCACCCGGTGGTGAATGTGAGTTGGGACGACGCCGCTGCCTACTGTGCTTGGGCAGGTAAGCGGCTGCCAACAGAGGCAGAATGGGAACGGGCGGCGCGCGGAATGGCCGAGAAGCAGATGTATCCGTGGGGAAATCGCGGTCCGACGATCGAGGATGCACGATACGGCTCCGCGGATACGTCTCCGGTTTGCAGTGCCAAGCCTAACTCTTTTGGATTATGTGACATGATTGGAAATGTGTGGGAGTGGACGGCGGACCGATACGGCAGGGAGTACTATGCGGAGGCACCGGCTCGGAACCCGGCTGGGCCCAAAGAAGGGATGTATCGGGTGCTACGGGGCGGATCGTGGTTCGACGAGCCGCCGCTGTTCTTGACGACCGCGTATCGGAGTTGGGCGCGTCCTGGGGAGCGCAGTTCGACCATCGGTTTCCGATGTGCCAAAAGTGGCGACGGGCGAGAGGATTGAAAAGGTGGTTGAAATTTGGGAGGAGCATGGTATATTGGGAATGAGATGAGCTTGGTTGCAAAATTGGATCGGGCGGGAAGGGTGATGGTTCCGCGGGAATTTCGGGAGCGTCTCAATATTTCTGAAGGGATGGAACTCGTGGTGCGGATCGAAGACGGCGAACTGAGACTTTCGACGCGTGCCGAGGCGTTGCGGCGTGCGCAGCGGGCTCTGGCTGACCTGAAACGGCCGGGACAAAGCGTGGTGGACGATTTCATCGCGGAGCGACTCAAGGAAGCCCAGCAGGACTGAGAGTGAGAGTCGAGTTTCTCTTGGACGCATCGGCGCTGCTGGCCGGGTTATTTGCCGAGCGCGGGCATGAGCGGGTGATGGAAGTGCTGGAGCGGAGCGCAATTTCATCGGCCAACTATTCCGAAGTGATCAGCAGGCAGATCCGCATGGGCGCCAAGGCCGAGGCGGCGGTGGCGAATCTGGAGCGGATCGATCTGCCGGTGATCGAGTGGGACGCGGAGATGGCATCCGCGGCGGCGGACCTGAGTCCGCTGGCGTGGACCCATGGATTGTCCCTGGGCGACCGGATTTGTCTCGCGACCGCGAGGCACAAGAAACTGGTGGCTTTGACCGCGGACCGGAAATGGATTCACCTCCCTCCGGTCGGGGTGCAGGTGGAAGTGATCCGTTAGGGCGTTGTGGCGTGGCGGCGCTTTTCGACGATCGCGGTTAGCTTCGCCTTGAGGGCGGCCTTGCGGGAGGCGCTGGCGGAATCAGTGGCCAGATTGCGAAGTTCCCGCGGATCCTTGTCGTAATCGTAGAGTTCTTCCCCCTCACTCCCGTTGTTCCACATGCTATAGCGATACCGCTCGGTGCGGATGGAGTAGCCCATCACCTTCTGATTCTCGACCTGAGTGACGGCGGGACGATCCCAGGCACTACCGGGATTGTCAAGCAGCGGGGCGAGGCTGACGCCGGGTCTGGCGGGCATGGGCGACTGCAACCCGGCGAGGGCAGCGGCGGTTGGGTAGAGATCGAGGAACTCGACGGTACGGGCGCAGGACTTACCGCGGGCGCGGACCCCGGCGCCGGCAATGAGGAGAGGGCTGCGGGCGGCGGGTTCGAAGACGGTCCTCTTCATCCACTGTCCGTGTTCGCCGAGTTGGTAGCCGTGGTCGCTCCAGAAGAAGATGGTGGTGTTTTCGGTTTGGCCGAGGCGCTCGAGCCCGTCGAGGAGGCGGCCGACATTGGCGTCGAGGAACAGGATCGAAGCATAGTAGGCTCGCATGGCTTCGAGGCGCTGTTTGGGCGTGAGTCCCCAATTGGCGGGTCTGGTGAAGTAGGCCCACTTGGGCGCGATATTCATTTCCCACTCTTCGAAGGGAACGAGTTTGACGCGGTCCTCGGGAACCATGTCGAAGTATTTGGCAGGAGCGATGTAGGGGCAGTGGGGGCGATAGAAGCCAGCGCCGAGGAACCAGGGACGCCCGCGATTTTCCTCAATGAGGCGGATGGATTCATTGGCTACCATGCCATCGGTGTGTTGTTCGTCGCGGGCCGGGGAGGCATAGAACGAGAGCGAACTGCCGACGCCGCGTTTGGGTGTGTGATTGGTGAGGAGGGGCTCCTCCTGCTTATCGATGCCCTTGGGATTGACACGCGTGTTCCAGGAAGGCTTGTCGTCGAGCCCGTCGGTCCCGATGTCTCCGGGATTGCCGTAGTGATACATCTTGCCGACGCGGCCGGCGAAGTAGCCGTTGCGCTGGAACAATTGGGGAAGGGTGACGACGTCGGGAACGGACTCGCGGAAGTGCTTGGTGAGGTTGTAGACGCCTGTGGCGTCCGGGGCCAGTCCGGTGAGCACGGAGGTTCGGGAGGGGCTGCAGAGGGGATATTGGCAGTATGCGCGATCGAAACGGACGCCGGCCTTGGCGATACGATCCAGATTGGGTGTGGGAACGATGGATTGGCCGTAGGTGCTGAAGGAATGATTGAGGTCGTCAGAAGCGATGAAGAGCACGTTTCGCGGCTTGGCAGGAGCGGCGAACAGGGAAGCGGCCGAGGAGGCGAGGAAGGATCGTCGAGTGGTGAGCGGCATGGCGGATTCCAACGTGGATTTCCATCATAGATGAAATCGGACGCCGGTGGAAATGCCGTGGCGCGTTGGAGGATGCGTCCGCCAGGGCCGGAGGGTCAAGCCCCGGAGGAGGTTTCGACCCAATCGACTTCGAAACCGCGGGGACCGGCGCGATGTTGCTTCAACTTGCGCGCGGTCTTGGCCTGGTACATGCGCTGGTCGGCTTCCCCGAGCAGGCGTTCGGGATCTTCGCCTTCTTCCGGGAAGCGCGCCTGGCCGACGCTGAGCGAGAGATGGGATCCCTTGGCGGTAGCGCGGCCAGCGGCGATGACGGCCTGGTTCAATTGGGCGATCTTGAGCTGAACGTCCTGGTCGGCGAGACCAGGGAGGAGGATAACGAACTCGTCACCGCCCATGCGGGCGACATAGTCATACTCGCGGCAGGACTGTTTGAGAGCCGCGGCGACGGCCTTGAGCACCTCGTTGCCGACAAGGTGACCATGCCGGTCATTCACTTCCTTGAAGCCGTCGAGGTCTGTGACGAGGACGGTCAAGGCGCCGCCGAGGCGGCGACCGCGGGCGAGCTCACTTTCGAGTTGGGCATGGAGGGCGCGGGCGTTGGGAAGGCCGGTCAGGAAGTCCGTGGATGCCGACGCGGTCACCTGTTCGAACTTGAGAGCGTTTTCGATGCCGGTGGCGAGCTTGGCGCTGAGGCCGAGGATGATGCGGAGGTCGTCCCGGGTGAAGGCCTCGTAGTTGCGGCGGCAAAGCAGCAGCACACCGATCACGCGCCCGTCATGGCCGCCGAGGGGCACCGAGAGCGCCGAGTTGAGGAGCAGGCCGCGCATCGATTCGCCGCCGCCGCCCATTTCGAGAGTGGGGTTTCCATTGAGGATGGCCTTTTTCTGCTGAGCCACCCATCCGGCGATGCCCTGCCCCAGAGGGACATGGCGGGACATGAACAGCGAAGTACACTCGCCGGACGAATAACGCGGGACGAGGGTCTCATCGCGGAGGATGTAGATGGTCATGGTCTCGAAGGCGACCAGACGGCGGAGCCCGGACGACAACACGGAGAAGGTCTCTTCGAGATGGAGGGAATTGCCGAGCTGTTGGGTGAGTTCGAGCACCACCTGGGCCTCCTGGCGAGCGGCGGCGATGGTGTCGAGGTAGGCGGAGTTTTGCTTTTCCGCGGGAGGGGGAGGGCCGGTCTGCGGGGGCGCGGGCGCAAGGACGGCTTCCCAGCGCGGGAACACGGGCGCCCAGGCCACTTTGGGGGCTTCGGAGCGGAAGCGGGATTCCAGGTCAGCCGCGGAGGCTTGCAGGATCTCTGTGACTCTGGGATCGAAACTGACGCCGGCCTCAGCCGAGACACGGCTGAGGGCCTGCTCGAAGGGCATGGCGCCGCGATAGGGCCGCTCCGATATGAGTGCGTCGAAGCAGTCCGCCACGGCGAGAATCCGGGCGCCCATCGGGATCGCCTCTCCGCGAAGTCCGTTGGGGTAGCCGCCGCCGTTCCACTTTTCGTGATGGCAGCGGACAATCTCGACCACGGGGCCGTCGAAATCGACGCGCTCGAGAATCTGGGCGCCGACGGTGGGATGGATTTTGACCTTTTCGAACTCTTCGCGAGTCAGCTTTCCGGGCTTGGAAAGGATATGTTCGGGGACGGCCAGTTTCCCGATATCGTGCAGGACGGCGGCGGTGCGCAGCGCTTCGAGATCGGTTTCCGACAGGCCGAGTTGGCGGCCGATGTCAAGGCAATAGAACTGGAGGCGGCGCAAGTGGTCATGCCCGGTCATGTCCTTGGCTTCGATCGCCATGGCGAGAGCCTCGACGGTGCGCGCGTGGAGACTGGCGCGGCCTTCGGTGCCGGACTTATGTTCGGTGAGGCGCGCGGTGTAGGAGTAATACAGACAATAGACGAGGAAGGCAACCGGCACCAGGAGCAGCGGAGATCCGGCGCCGACGAAGCTCGAAGAGAAATGGAACAGGCCGGCCACGACGGCGCCGGCAAGATAGTAAGGAAAGATCCGGAAATTGCATTCGCGCCAAACCCAGGCGAGGCTGCGCTTCTTGGAAAGCGCCACGACGACGGCGACCGGGAAAGTATTGGTCGCATAGAGGACCGAGGCAGCCATGGCGAGCGAAAGAACAGACTCCTGGGCCCAGGGCGCACGATAAACATGGTGGGCGAGGGTGACGGCGATGGCAGAGTTGGCGACGTGGAAGACGGCGGGCGCGGGGACGCGCCCTTGTTCCCGATGGACCAGCACTTGGACGGCGGTAGCGGCGCAGGCCATGACGAGCGCCTCGCTCAGGCTCAGTTCCACGATGGCGAGCAGAATGAAGACAAAATTAATCGACATGGCCCCGACGATCTGGGGCAGCCGGAATCGCCACCCCGAGGCCAGCAGGGCCAATAAGAGGTAGAAGGCGGTCTTGAGGGGGTCCGCGGCGCTCCAGGAAACGAGCCCCACCCCCAACATGGCCAAGCCCAGTAGGATAACCGCCCACACGAACAACCGGTGGGGACCGTGCATGCTCTGATCCGAAGCGTTTGACATACTTTAGAGGGAAAAGGCTTTCCCGAGCATCAATCGGTTCAATCGGGCGTTTCCTGTAGATGCGCCGGCCGTTGACGCCGGGGCGCTGGATTACAATGGGGACTGCTCCAGCAAACATGACAACGCCCCCGCTGTCCCTCCCTCCGACCGCCCCCCCAACCAGACGGCGTCCCGCGTCCGCGACGCCGAATGGAAACCATTGGGCACTGGCGTCGACGCTCGCCGCCATCGGCGTCCTACTCGCGGGCTGCGCAAAGCAGGCTCCGCCGAAAGCGGCGAAGGCGGCCGGGCCGGTAAAGGTTCGCGTGGCGCCGGTGAGCACGCGGCAGATCCAGAGAATTGTCGATTCAGTGGGTACGCTGTTTCCGTACGAAGAAGTGGTGGTGAGCGCGGAGATCGAGGGACGGGTGGATGAGGTTCGGAACGACTTGGGCGACGCGGTCCGCAAGGGTGACGTCCTGGTGCGCATTTCCGACGAAGAGCAGCGGTACATCCTGGCGCAAAACGAGGCGCAATTGCGCCAATCGATGGAGCGGCTGGGTCTACGCAACGAGACCGACCGGGTAGCCGACATCGATGAGACGCCGGAGGTGAGGCAGGCACGGGCGGACCTGCGGGAAGCGGAGATGCGATTCAAGCGGATCCGCTCGCTGGTGGATCAGCGAATCGGAGCACAGGCGGATCTGGACGCAGCGGCGTCGCGGTTTCAGGCGATGCAGGCAGCCGTGGACGGATCGCGCAATCAGGCGCGGAACCTGATCCAGGAAGTGGAGCGTTTCAAGGCGCTGGTGGATTTGCAGCGGAAGAAGCTGCGTGACACGACGGTGCGGGCGCCGTTCGATGGAATCGTGAACGAGCGCCAGGTGAACACGGGCCAGTATGTGAGGCCGAACGCGCCTCTGTTCGCGCTGGTGAAGATTAACCCGCTGCGGCTGCGGCTCGAGGTGCCGGAGCGTTTGGCTCCGTGGACCAAGGTCGGGCAAACGGCGCAGGTATCGATGGAAGCCTACCAGGACAGGATATTCCGGGGCCGGGTATGGCGCATTTCGCCCACGGTGGACCAGACGAAGCGGACATTCGTTGTAGAGGTGTTGATCGACAATCCGGATCAGGCGTTGAAGCCGGGGTCTTATGCGCGGGCGCGACTGACAACGCAAAAGACGGATGAGATCGTGACGGCGCCGGCGGATGCGATCGCCTACGTGCTGGGGTCGAACAAGGCGTATGTGGTGGGCGAGGGTTCGCGGGTGGAGGTCCGGGAAGTGAAGACGGGGGACCGGCTGGACGGGGATCTGGAGATTTTGGAGGGTCTACGGGCCGGGGAGCAGGTGGCGACGACGGAGTTGACACGGCTGGATACCGGCGTGGAAGTGGTGGTGGAGACGGAGCTGGAACGAGTGAAGCGGACGGAGTAAGGGCGCGGAAGCTTCGACGGCTAGCGCTCGGTGAGTGGGGAGCCGACTGGGTCCCGCACGATGGAAGAGGCCGAGGCGCGTCGCGCGGCGGCGGCGCGTTTGCGGGCTTCGCGCTGGAGGAGACGTTCTTCGAGCAGGATTTCACGCCGGCGGCGGATCTTCACTCCTTCGTCGACGCGACGCCAGAACTTGGCGAAGTAGGTAAGCGCGGAAACGATGCTGAAGAAGACGACCACCCATAGGCAGATCATGGCGGCGCCGTGCATGGCCGGCCAGCGAATGCTGATCATCAGCATGGATACGGCCAGGACTTGCGCCACCATTTTGGTTTTGCCGAGATCGTTGGCCTGAATGGTGTAGCCGGCCGAGGCGGCGATAGACCGGAGCCCGGTGACGGCGAATTCGCGGCTGATGAGGAGGATCGCCATCCATCCGGCCAGGACGCGGACTTGCACCAAAGAAATGAGGGCGGCGGAGATCAGGAGTTTGTCGGCAATAGGATCGAGGAGTGTGCCGACGGTGGTGATCTGGCCCCAACGGCGGGCGACGTAGCCATCCAGCAGATCGGTGGCGGCGGCGGCGAGGAAGATGCCGAGAGCGAGGAGTTCGTTCGTGACGAGGACGTGGCCCAGGCGCAGGGTAAGGCTCTCCTGAACGAGCGCAGCTACCAGGAGCGGCACGAAAAAAATACGCAGAAGCGTTAGGACGTTGGGCAGATTCATCCCGTTTTTAAGACTATAACAGGTCAGTGACAGGATCGACGAGGAAGGGGGTAAGACGGCGCAGGAGGGACTCTGGAACCTCGGCATCGATGAGGCAGATGTCGTCGTCCCAGGTCTCTTTCATCACGCGGCCATGTTCGTGGAGGAGGTGACGCGGCGCGCCCTCGCCCCCTGTGAGACGAAGGCGGATGCGGCGGATGGGATCCACCTGGAGCAGATCGTCGATGCGTTGGAACAGGGTGTCGAGGCCGAGACCGTCGCGTGCGGAAACGGCGACGACGCCGGCTACCGACTCGGGCTTGAGCCCAGCATCGAGGAGGAGCCGTTCGCCGAAACGGTGCGGATCGGTATCGGGCGGTAGCAGGTCCAGCTTGGTGAGGACCAGCAGTTGAGGGGTAGAGTGGGCGTCGATTTCCTCGAGGACTTTGCGGACGTGCGCGATCAGCGCGGGCGCATGCGGCGAAGAAGCGTCGACCAAATGGAGAATGAGCGCGGCTTCGGCCACTTCCTCGAGCGTGGCGCGGAAGGCTTTCACGAGCGTAGTGGGCAGATTGCGAATGAACCCCACGGTATCGGAGAGCAGAATGCGGCGGCGGCTGGGCAGCACGATGGTGCGTACGGTGGGATCGAGGGTGGCGAACATCTTGGCGTCGGCGAGGACGCCGGCGCCGGTGAGGCGGTTGAACAGGGTCGACTTGCCGGCGTTGGTGTAACCGGCGAGGGCGACGGTGGCGAGCGGCACCGACTGGCGTTGGAGACGCTGGACGCCACGATGGGAGCGTACCGAGTCCAACTGCATCTCTAATTTCTGGATGCGAACGTGAATGCGGCGGCGATCAGTCTCGAGCTTGGTCTCACCGGGTCCGCGAGTGCCGATGCCGCCGCCGAGGCGTGACATGGCGGCGCCGTGTCCGGTGAGCCTGGGCAGGAGATAGTTCAGCTGCGCCAGTTCGACTTGGAGCTTGCCCTCGCGGGTACGGGCCCGGAAGGCGAAGATGTCGAGGATGAGCTGTGTGCGATCGATGATCTTGCACGGAAGCGCCTTCTCGAGGTTGCGAAGCTGGGTCGGGCTGAGATCGCGGTCAAACAGGACGACGTCGGCTTCGGACGCCGCGGCGAGGGCGGCAATCTCCTGGAGTTTGCCGCTGCCGATGAGAGTGGCGGAGTCCTGCGCGGGGCGGGACTGAACGACACGGTCGATGACGTCGGCGCCGGCGCTGGAGGCGAGCACTTCGAGTTCCTCCAGGCGAGCTTCGGCGTCGTCTTCCTCGAAGGGGAGCTCGGGACGGGCAACCGCACGCTTACCGGTAAGCTCGAGGCCGACGAGAATGGCTTTTTCGCGGACTGGCGGTGTCAAATGCTTCCGAATCCGGGGATTGGCAATCCCTGCCTACGAATCCGTCGAATCGCCGGCGGCCGCGGCGGCGGCATGTCCGCCACCAACCGGCCCAGGCATGGAGTGGCCACCGGGACCGGCGTGTCCAGAACGGGAGACGACGACGGTGGAGATGGCGTGCTTAAAAATCAGCTGCTCCTGGTTGTTGGACTCCAGGATCAGCGAGTATTTATCAAAGCTCTTGATTCTGCCGGATAACTTCACACCACTCATCAGATAGATGGTGAGGAAGATCCGTTCCTTACGAGCGCTGTTGAGAAAAGCTTCCTGGATGTTCTGGGCTGCCTTTTCCATGTGAATTCCTTTCGCCCTCGGAAAATCCCACCGCTCGAAGGCCGGTGTCTGGCCCGGGTCCCTGGCGGCTCTTATCGATTCTACACCACTGCGAGGCTTAGGGTTATCGGAGTTTCGTTACTCGTCCTCTTCGGGGGCGGGCGCGGCGGTTGCCGCACCTGAGCCGGTGGTCAAGGTCTCGAGTTCCAGGCGGGTTAATCGCTTGGGCGAAGCCGGGGGCGCTTCCACGGCGAAGTGGGCGGCGTTGGCGAGTTCCTGTTCCAGGTTGAAATCGGGTAGGCCCTGGAAGCCAGGAACGCGAGCGATGCCGGAGGAATCGACAAGGCAATCAAGGCCATTGGCGAGACGGTAGCGAATTTGGGTCTGGTTGCGGACGGCGTACTTGCGGAGATCGTTAAGTGTCATTCTAAGATTCTTGATGGTGGCTCACATCACAAAAGACACGCCGAGGGAAATCTCCAACTGCTTGATCTTTCCTGACTGGTTGGGGAGATCGAAGGGCTTGCCGGTGAGATACTGGCGCACATCCATGCGGATGAGCCACTGCTCGGCGACGCGGACCTTTATCCCGCCGCCGTAGTTGATGCCGAGTTTATTGGAGCCGGAGCCCTGTGTGACGGATCCGCCGGGAAAAATGAAGTTGCTGAAGTGAGCGCCTCCGGCAGCGAAAGGCCGGACGCGACTGCCTTCCGGGGTGGCGTAGGCGAGGAAATTGTAGATGCCTTGATGGATGGCGGTGCCTGCTTCCTCGACAGGATCGGAATTGACGCGGAGGGTAGTGCGGTTGTAAGCATACCCCATTTCATGGCCGAAAAACGTCCAATTGTTCAGCGTCATCCGAAAACCGAAACGAAAGCCGTCTTCGAGGGTGACGCGATCGACGCCGCCGACGGTGAAGGTGCCGATGTCGCGGCCGGACAGACGGCTGACGCCGCCGTGTGGACCGACTTCGAAAACCTGCGCGGAGGCTGGCAAGATCGCGGCCGAAACCGCGAGGGCGGATAGCAGGATTTTCAGCTTCATCTATACCAGTACAACATGAATCTCACCGGGACCGTGCACGCCGCGCACGAGGATCTGCTCGATGTCGGCGGTGCGGCTGGGGCCGGTGATGAGCACCATGGAACTGGAAAGGCCAGCCGGCTTGGGGAGGATGGTGAGAAGTTCGTCGAGCCCGGTGAGGAGGCGATCCCGCGGCACGACCGCGACGTGACAGGGCGGCAGCAGAGACACGAGCCGGGCTTCCTGGCGGGAAGAGATCATGACGAGAGAACCGGTGTCGGCGAGGGCGTAATCGGCGGAAGTGATTCCGATGTCGCGGGTGGCGCATAGCTCGCGCAGTACGGCGCGGTCATCACCCGGGGCTTCGACGCCGGGAAGATTCGCGATGCCGCACTCGACGAGAAAAGGAGCACCCGAGGCCACGGCGGACTTGCCTTGGAGAAGCCGGGCAACGTAGGCCCTCGCGTCGTCGGGGGATTGAGCGGCGTAGGGCTTGCCGTTGAGCTTCTCGAAAGCCTGGCTGAACTGGCGGACGCGTTCGTCGAGGGAGACCTCGGGCACGTGGATGCGCGGCGGAGGCACTGGGGCGACGGCCTGTCCGGAAGTGCGGCCGAGGGCGGCGCGAATTCCACCGAGCATGATTTCGCGGGATGCGGAAGACATCAGCGGGCTCCCTTTTGGCTGGCTTTCCGGGCGGCAGCCTGGCGCTCGCGCCACAGAGTCCGGAAGGGCTTGGCGGCAGGGGGAGGAAGGTCGCGCTGGCTGAGCCATTGGCCGAGCGGGGAGTCGCGTAGAAGCGCGGGGGCGGAGGTGACCCAACGTCCGCGCTCGCCGGGGAAGAGCAAGGAAGCGGCACGGGTGGCGAGCCGATAGAGCCACGGGCGGGACATCACGCGCGCATACAGCGAGAATGCAATGCGTTCGTACTGGCCTTCGGGACGGTCCCGTTTCATGTCGACGACACTGGCCCGGAGGGAAAGAAGAATCTTGGGAATCTCGATTTTGACGGGGCAGACTTCGCCGCAAGCGCCGCACAGGGAGGACGCGAAGGGGAGCCAGGGATCCTGGTGGACGCCGTGGAATTGCGGGGAGAGAATGGCGCCGATGGGTCCGGAGTAGACCCACGGATAATTGTGGCCGCCGATTTTGCGGTAGACGGGGCAATGGTTCAGGCAAGCGCCGCAGCGGATGCAGTAAAGGGACTGGCGTTTCTCCGGGTCAGCCAGTACCTTGGTGCGTCCGTTGTCAAGCAGCAGGAGATAGAACTCCTCGGGGCCGTCGATTTCACCGGGGCGCCGTGGACCGGAGAGGAACGAGGTGTAGACGGTGAGGGGCTGGCCGGTGGCGCTGCGTCCGAGGATCTTGAGGAAGGTGGCAAGATCCTGCGCGCGGGGGATCACTTTCTCGAAACCGGCGACAGCGATCTGGATGCGCGGGGCCGACGAGGACAGACGGGCATTGCCTTCGTTCTCCACGATGACGACGGCGCCGGAATCGGCGATCAGGAAGTTGGCGCCGGTGATGCCGAGGCCAGCGGTAAGGAACTTTTCGCGGAGAACGCGGCGTGCGATCATCGTCTGCTTTTCGATGACCTCTTCACGCTCGACACCGAGCTTTTCGGTGAAAATGTCCGCAACGTCGTACCGGGTCTTGTGAAGGGCGGGAGCGACGATGTGATAGGGGCGCTCATGGGCGAGTTGGAGGATGTATTCGCCGAGGTCGGTTTCGACGACGTCAATGCCGTCCTTTTCGACTTCGTGGTTGAGCTCGATTTCCTCGGTCGTCATCGACTTGGATTTGACGATGCGCCGGACGCCATTATCGCGGCACAGACCACGCACGAACGAGGCGGCTTCTTCGGCGTTCCGGCACCAAACCACCTTGCCGCCGTTGGCGGTGACGTTGGCTTCGAGTTGCTCGAGGTAGTGGTCCAGATGCTCGATGGTATGGCGTTTGATGGCGTTAGCCTGATCGCGGTACGCCTCGAAATCGGGGACGGGACCGATGGCCACCCTGCGCTTTTCCATGAGGCGGGCGGTGGAATCGTAGATGGCAGTCTGCAGGCGTGGATTGGCGAGCGCCTCGTGAATTTCTTCAACGGGAATGAGTTTCATTGGCGGTGATCAGGACGGTTTGGTTTGGGCGAGAACCTCGGCGAGGTGGATGGTGCGAACGGGGACGGCGCGCCGCGCGAGAGCACCTTGTAGCTGCATCAGACAACTGGAATCGATGGAAACGACGTGGCTGGCGCCGGTGCGGAGGATGGATTCGATTTTCGCGCCGGCCATGCCGCCGGAGACTTCGGCAAACTTGACCGAGAAGGTGCCGCCAAAGCCGCAACACTCCTGCGCGGCGTCCATTTCCTTCAGGGTGAGACCTTCGACGCGATCGAGCAGGGCGCGGGGACCTTTCTTGATGCCGAGCTCGCGGAGGGCGTGGCAGGAGTCGTGATAGGTGACGGTGTGGGGGAAGAACGCACCGACGTCGTCGACCTTGGCGATGTCGGTGAGGAACGACGAGAACTCGTGCACGCGGCTTTCGAAGTGGTGGATGCGATCGAGCATGGCGGGATCGTCTTCGTAGAGGTCCGCGAAGTGGTGGCCGGCCATGGAGGTGCAGGAGCCGGAAGGGACGACGATGTGGTCGGCCTTTTCGAAGACGCGGAGGAAATGGGCTGCGACTTTGCGGGCTTCCTCGCGATAGCCGCTATTGAAGGCTGGCTGGCCGCAGCAAGTTTGATCTTCGGGGAAGTGGACATCGTATCCGAGGCGCTCGAGGACGTCGGCGACGGCGATGCCGACGTTGGGAAAGAGCTGGTCGACGATGCAGGTGACGAAAAGAGAAACCCTGGTGGGCACCATCGTATTATCGCGCGAAGGCGGCGGGATTGGGTGCTTGGCTGCTCGAGTTGGCCCAATGCGGCGGTTCGGCCAATCGGTAGGGATTGCCTGCAAGAACTTGCGCGCCGCGGCGGGCGTCAAAGACTCGCCGGCAGAGCTGGTGGGAAGTCCGGAGGGCAAATCGCAAGAGTTGGTCGAGGCCGGCCCGAAGGGAGTCCAATAGTGCCCGCGACAAGGGGGTCAGGAATACTGGAGGGAGGGAGTGATACCTCCTCTGAGTCCCAGCTCCATACCTCAAACGGGTCTACCTCAAACGGGCTAGGATTGCCCCTACTTGTGTGATATAGTACTGGACCGTGAGTACCACCGGGAAGAAACGGTGTAAATCAAAATCTGCGCTGCGCGGCCACGACGAGCCGGTGATGCGTGCCGTTCTCGTGGCGACGACCAAGAACCGGAACAAGACCCGAATCAGGAGCAAGGAGCAACTTAATGACACACGGTTTGGCGAAAGCATTGATGACGGTGACGATGGGCGCGGCGCTAGCGCCGCCCGGAGCGTTTGCGGGTTCGATCTTCGTAACGGGACACGATCCTGTCTGGCATTCGAGCTTTGGATCGAATACGGCGGGAGCGACGAATCTGGCGAGGACGGCGATCGAGTTTGCGAGGAACGGGTCCACGCTGCCGTTCCTGTTTATCGAATCGACGAGTGTCGCCGCTCCGGTTGGCAATGCGAACGAGGCTCCATTCCTGATCAGCCAACTGGGTTACGCCGCCGCGGATTTTTCGGTAGCCGATATCGCGGTGCTCAGCGGCATACCGGACTTTCGCGCCGCGCTTAGCAACTACAGCGCCATCGTGGTGGCGAGCGATCACGGCGGCATGCTGACATCGTCGGAGTTAGGCTTTCTGAATGGCAACGCGGCGGCGATCATCGACTACATCAACGCTGGAGGCGGCTTGGCGGCCTTCGCCGAGAGCAACGAAAAAGGGCTGCTTGGCGCGATACCGAGCTTCCAGTTTCTGCCGTTTCTGGTTTCGAGCGTGAACTTTCAGTCGCCGGAGGTGGCCAACACGGTGACGGCATTCGGAGCGTCGCTGGGGCTTGCCAACTCGGACGTGAATGGCAATTTCTCGCACAACTTCTTTTCGTCGACGGGAGGGATGACGCCGGTGGATTTCTTCAATGGCGACCCAACGAGACCCTTGTCCCTGGCGAGCCGGGCGTTTGTCGGGACGTCGGGCGTGGACAGCCCCGAGCCATCGACGCTGGGGCTTCTTGGATTGGGCTTGGCCGGGTTAGGATTTTTGCGACGCCGCCGCATGGTTTAAAACACCGTCAGCAAAAGGGGAGGGTGCGGAGGCTTGGCCATTCCGGCAGGATACAATCGCAGGTAGACCATGCGATGCGCCTTCTCCTCCGTTATCCTCCTCGCTAGCTCCGGATGGAGCCTGCTGCCGGCGCAGAAATTGCCTTTCGACGCCCAGGCGATGATGCGGCTGGTGAGGATCTCGGAACATCAGATTTCTCCCGACGGTACGCAAGTGGCGTTCACGGTGCAGAAGATCGATGTGGAGGCGAACACCAAACCGAAGCAGATTTACGTAACGCCATTGATGGGCGGCACTCCGCGGCAGATCACACGGGACGGGACGGTGAATATGCGTCCGCGGTGGTCCCCAGATTCCAAGCGGATCGCGTTTCTATCCAACCGCGGCGGGTCTCAACAGATATGGATGATGAACTCGGACGGAGGGGACGCGCGGGCAGTGACGTCGATCGCGACCGAGGCCGATGGCGTAGTGTGGTCCGCCGACGGGCGGTGGCTGGTATTCGTGAGCGAGGTATATCCCGATTGCGCGGACGCCGATTGCAACCGGGAGCGGCTGGAGAAAGAGAAAGCGTCGAAGGTAAAAGCGCGGATCTACACTTCCCTGCTCTACCGGCACTGGGACACGTGGCAGAGTCCGCGGCGGAAGCATTTGATGGCGATGCCGGCCGAGGGGGGCGCGATCCGGGACCTGACGCCGGGGAACCGGGATGTTCCGCCTTTCTCGCTGGGCGGGCAGGACGACTACGCCATTGCAGCCGATGGAAACGAGGTGTGCTTCGTGATGAACGGAGACGCAAACCTGGCGACGTCGACGAATTCCGATCTTTGGGTGGCGCCGTTAAACGAACCGGGAGAGCCGCGGAAGATCACCGAGAACATGGCGGCCGACAACGCGCCGGTCTACTCGCCAGACGGGCGATACCTCGCTTATCGCGCGCAGAGCCGGGCCGGGTTCGAGAGCGATCGCTGGCAGTTGTACGTGATTGACCGGGCAAGCGGACGCCAGACGTCGCTGACCGAGAACGTGGACCGCTCCGTGGGTACGATCACGTGGTCACCCGATTCGCGCCGGATTTTCTACACGGTTGAGGACCGGGGGCGGACGGCGATCCATATGGTTCCGGTGACGGGTGGAGCGAGCCGCCCCGTTGTGGCGGGCAGCAGCACGCTGGACGAACCGCAATTCACGCCGGATGGCAAGACGATGATCTACAGCGAGCACAGCGGATCGAAGCCGCTGGAGCTGTACAGGGCGAGTTCATCGGGCGGGACACCGGAAGCGTTGACGCGATTGAACGACTATGTTCTCGAAAGTTACGAGTTGACGCCGCTCGAAGAATTCTGGGTGGAAGGCGCCGAGCGGGCGCAGGTGCACAGCTTTGTGGCGAAGCCGCCGGGATTCTCGGCAACGCGGAAGTATCCGGTGCTGCTGTTGCTTCATGGCGGTCCGCAGGGTTCGTGGGGCGAGAGTTGGAGCTATCGGTGGAACCCGCAGGTTTTCGCGGCGGCGGGTTTTGTGGTGGTGATGCCGAATCCTCGCGGGTCCACCGGGTACGGGCAGCGGTTCACCGATGAGATATCGGGAGACTGGGGCGGGAAGGTGTACGACGACATCATGGCGGTGGTGGATCATGTGTCGACGAAGATGGCGTACGCCGACGCGGAGCGGATCGCGGCGGCCGGCGGATCCTATGGCGGCTACATGGTGAACTGGCTGTTGGGGCATACGCAGCGCTTCAAGGCGTTCGTGTCTCATGCGGGCGTGTATGACCTGAAGAGCATGGGCGGGGAAACGGAAGAACTGTGGTTCACGCGGTGGGAATTCGGCGGGATGCCGTGGGAGAGTCCGGACGTTTACGAGCGATGGTCGCCGAGTAACTTCGTGCGGGACTTCCGGACGCCGACGCTGGTGATCCACGGCGAGCAAGACTACCGGGTGCCTTACGGCCAAGGCTTGCAGTTGTTCACGGGTCTGCAGATGCAGAACGTACCGTCGAAACTGCTGGTGTATCCCGATGAAGGCCACTGGATCCTGAAACCGCAAAACTCGATGTTGTGGTACCAGACCTTCCTCGACTGGGTGACGGAATGGACGCGAAAGACCTCCGCGACGACGGGCCAGAACTGAAGCCGATGCTCCTACTCTTACTGCTACCAATGATGCTGCAAGCTGCTAACTACACCGCGGAACGAACGACGGTCGAGGGCGTCGACGTAATTCATCTGGCCGATGCGGGGGCGCAGACCGAGGTCTGGATCGCGCCCGGGTTCGGCAACAACGCGTATTCGATGAAGGTGAAGGGCCAGGAGATTTTCTGGCGTCCGGCGGCGGGGCTGCGGGACTGGATGGCGAAGCCGGCGCAGGGTGGCAATCCATTACTGCACCCGTGGTGCAACCGGATCGACCAGGACGCGTATTTCGCGAACGGGAAGAAGTATCTATTAAACGCGGGGTTGAACAACTACCGGAGAGACGGCAACGGCAAGCCGATCCACGGGCTGGTGGTTTTCGCGAACGGGTGGGAGGTGACGGACCTGTCGGGCGGTGGCGACGAGGCGGTGACGACGAGCCGGCTGGAATTTTCGCGTCATCCGGACTGGCTGGCGCAGTTCCCATGGGCGCACAACGTGGTGATGACGCACCGCCTGAGGGGCGGCGTCCTGGAAGTGGAGATGTGCTCGAAAACCTGTTTGTTGAGCCAATGCCGATTTCGGGTAATACACTCACTATCAACTCTACACCGACGCTCCGCGCGACGCATGGAAGGTCCACATCGAAAAGGCGGGGATCGCGTCGCTTTCGAACGTGCTGATTCCGACCGGCGAGACAAAGCCGGCCGAGCCGATCCGACGCCTCTGGCGGGCGGGCAGTTGGACGACGTCTTCACCAATTTGAAGCGGGACGCGGATGGACGGTCACGTTTCTCGGTGCAGGGTAAGTCGCAACGGATCACGGTGGAGTTCGGTCCGGCGTATCCGGTCGGGGTGATCTATGCTCCGCCCGGGCGCGGCTTTATTTGCTTTGAGCCGATGGCCGGGGTGACCAACGTTTTCAATTTGAGCCACGAGGGGAAGTTCCCGCTGCAGAGCGTACCCGCGGGCGGCGAGTGGCGGGAGAGCTTCTGGATCCGGCCGGGTGGATTCTGAGGAAGCGGAATGACCGGCGCCCGCGTGCTTAGGACAGGCGCACTACTACTGATACTGTTGGAGGCGGGCGCGGCGCAGGTGGCGCGAATCCCGTCTTCGGCTCCGGCTCCTGCCGCGGCCAACACGGACGGGCCCGGGGCAAACAGCGAAGCCGCACGGCGGATCGAACTGAATGTGCTGGGGCGGACGGACACGACGGCGGGGGAGAGCCGGCGGAACGAAAACGTCCAGTTCAACCTGGTGGACAAGCCATCGCGCGTTGAAGGAACTGAACGTCCGGCTGGGGACGAGTGCCACGATCGTGGAGGAGTTCCGTCCGGAACGCAACTATTTCGGCGCCGAGTTCGGCAATCCACCGTCGGCGATTGTGCACTTGACACCTTCGGCGCGGGCGGGATTCCACGGCCGGATGCACTGGGCGCATCAGAACAGCGCGCTGAGCGCACGGTCTTTCTTCCAGCAGCGGTGCAGCCGGCGCGGTAGTAACGACTACGGCATCGCCGGTGGGGCGATGCGTTTCCGTGACGGCACGCCGATCGCACCTGGAGCCAACAGGCTGCGGGGCAACGTCAACGAAACGCTGGTGCTGACCGCGGACGAGCGCACACCGCTAGCCACCGATCCGGCGGTGCGGGCGCTGATCACGCGCTTCTTCGCGGCCTATCCGCTGACGGCGCCGAACCGGACCGATATCAACGTGCGGCGCTGAATACGAACGCGCCTCAGGTGATCGATACCAACAATGCGTCGGCGGTATTGACCTACACGGCGTCCGCGCGGGACCGCGTGGCGATGAGCTATTTCCGTTCGCCTGCAGAGCGTGGACGCGTTTCAACTGGTGTCTGGGCAGAATCCGGACACGGACACGAAGAATCACCGGGGGCGGATGACGTGGCGCCGGGCATGGTCCGCAGCGACGGTGAGCGACTTTACGCTGGCTTTCGACCGGATCGACTGCTGTTGTTGCCGGAGCCGAACGCAGTGGGTCCGATGGTGTCGATCTCGGGCTGATCGACGCTCGGTCCGCTGGGATCGACGTCCGGATCGACCGTGCGCAGAACCTGTTCCGTATGGCCACGTGCGCGTGGCGGCTATGAATCACACCCCGGTGACGGGATTCGTGAGGCTCAGGCGGCAGATGGCGGCAGGCATCGAGACGACGAACCGCGGGTTCCCGTCCTTCGCCAACGACTTTGGCGGGGATTCGATCACGAATCTGCGGCTGGGGCTTCGCCGAACCGTGACATCGTGTCGCTGGGCGACGCTCCGGGGATTTCGAAACTGGGACATGCAGTATTACGTGGGCGATCTTGGCGGGCGAGTGCCGGATGCAGATCAATTGGGGCTTGCGGTATCGCCGGTGACGTCCCAACGTGAATGGCCGGAACACGATCGCCTATGACTGCGACTGCAACAACGTGGCTCCGCAGTTGGGATTGGCCTGGTGGCGCACTCGGCGTAGTGCGCGTCCTACGGGGCTGCAGCACTACGGGCAGATCTTTCCGGTTACCTTCCAGCAGGTGATTCACGCCTCCGGGCAGGTGGTGACGGCGCCGGACCTGCTGAATCCGCTTATTCCGACTTCACGCCGGCGGGCGATCGGCCGCGATCGCTGCCTAACCTGTACTTGATGGATCGCGAAACGGCGACGCCGTACTCTCATCAATACAACTTCAGTTGGGAACCGGAGACGCCGGGCGCGTGGCGGATCCAGTTCGGGTATGTGGGTGCCATCCACAAGCTGTTGCTGATGTGGTACACCAACCGGGCGCACCGACGATCCCACAAACGACGGCGACGATCAAATTTACGAAGGCCGGATCCGGATTTCGCGGAGAAGCGGCTTGTGATCAACGGATCGCGCGGGTACTTCGACGCGGCGCGGGCGACGGTGATCAAAGCCGCGATGGAAGAATCTGTCGGTGGACGCGTCGTACTGGTTCTCCAAGGTATGATGGATTTGGGGTCGAGCTGGCCAATGAACACGGCGTACGATGATGCGGACTCCCGTTTGTCGCGGAGCCAGTCCGAGTATGAGCAACATCGAGACATGAAGGCGCTGTCGACGTTCGACCAGCCGCAGCGTTTCTGGTGCGTGCGTCGTATCAACTGTGGGCATGGACGATCTCGACGGTGACGTTGTTGAAGTCGGGGACGCCGTTCACGGTGTTGGGCTCCGACGGTCCGGGGTTCGGCAACGTAGACGGCAATGGCGGGGACCGGCCGAATCTTTTGGATCCCGCGATTCTGGGGCGGACGGTGGGGCATCCGGACACGTCGGCGGCGCAGTTGCCGCGGAGCGCGTTTTCGTTTCCGGGTCCGCGGGAGGAGTACGGGGGGAACCTGGGCCGGGACACGTTTCGGAAGGGCGGGATCTACAACGTAAACGCGTCGATAGGGCCGGGAGTTCGCGGTGGCGGGGACCGTAAGATCGCGATTCGGCGGAGGCGACTTTCTGAACACGCCGCAATTTGCCGAGCCTGGGGTGGAGTTGACGAACTGAATTTTGGGGCGATTACGAATACTTTGAATGATGGACGGACGTTTCGGGATGTCGATGGTTGAGTTGGTAGGGGTCGGGGGGGGAGGGATTGGCAGAAAGTTCGCCCGGATCGGCTCGGAATTCGAGGTTGGCTCGCGCGGTGACGAAGGGCCAGCGATTCAAACAAGGGACGATAGCTTCCCTGCCTCAGCCGCTGAGCAATAGTCGGGAGGTACTTCCTAATGGCGACATCATCTCCTACGTCGAAGCTGTGCCGCCGCGAACGCGAGTCTGCAGCGCGGCATGAATTTTAGACTCGGCGGCCGGCATTCCGTTTATTGATGTCCCTCAGACCGAACGCCCGTACAAGGATCGTATCGAGTCAGATGGAACGGTTCTCATCTACGAAGGGCACGACGAACCGCGTGCGGGGCATTACGGACCTAAAATTGATTGACTAGCCGAGAGTCACGTCGCCTGGCCGCTTGACGAATGGTCAGTTCGAAGCCGCTGCGATTGGAATACAGTTCCGGAAAGCCCCCAGAGCGTGTTCGTATATGAGAAGATCACTGCGGAGTGTGGTCATACAACGGAGAGTTTCGTTTGATCGATGCGCTGGGACTGAGCCAGATCGTTCTCGACTCGTGTTCAAGTTCCGCCTTGAAGCGATCGGCGATGAAGCAGAGGATATCGAACATCCATCGCCGTTGCGGCCGGGCCGGCGAATTATCCCAACGGCAGTAAAGCTCGAAGTGTGGAAGCGCGACGAAGGCAAGTGCGTTGAGTGTGGCGCCACCGACGAGCTCCACTTTGACCACGATTTGCCATTTTTCGAAAGGTGGTACGTCGATGACGGCAGCCAACGTGCAGCTGTTGTGTGCGCGTCACAATCTGGAGAAGGGCCCGAAGATCCGATAGTCAGCGAATCTTCCACTTTCGGCCCGGGTCCCGAGCCGAGGCAATTATCCTCCAACTGCGACCCATGCACAGAACTACCGATGCCACAGGCTCGATTCCTGCACCACACGGTCCTACGTGCGGTAGCTGGCGTTGATGCGGATGTAGCCTTCGGTGAAATCGCAGGTCCAGAAACGCGCCTGCCCCTTGCCCTTGCCGCGGATCACAAAGTGGATCTCGCAATCTTTGGTGTCGAGCTTCCGCTTCATGTCGCGCTCGCTGAAGGGGGCGGCGAAGCCACCTTCGCACACGATCGCGCCCTGGAGGAAGATATCCGTCTTGGCGGGATCGAATTCGACGCCGGAGTTCCCGGCGGCGGAGAGGATGCGTCCCCAGTTGGGATCGGCGCCGGCGACCGCGGTTTTGACGAGCGGCGAATTGGCGATGGCGCGCGCGATGGTGGCGGCCGCGGCGTCATCTTTCGCGCCGCGCACGAGGATCGTGATCAGCTTGGTGGCGCCTTCGCCATCGCGGGCGATCTGTTCGGCGAGATGCTGGGAAACTTTGGTGACGGCTTCGGTGAAAGCCCACAGGTCATCGTTCCCAATGACGACGCCCGATGCTCCGCTGGCGAGGATGGCGAGCATGTCATTGGTGGAGGTATCCCCGTCCACCGACAGGCGGTTGAAGCTGGCGTTGGCGGCGGCTGTGAGAACCTGACGCAGGTCGGCGGACCCGATGGCAGCGTCGGTCATGAGAAACCCGAGCGTGGTGGCCATGTTGGGCTGGATCATACCGGAGCCCTTGGTCATGCCGGCGATGCAAACCGTACCGGCTCCAATGGCAACTTCGGCGTAGGAGACCTTGGGAACAAGGTCCGTGGTCATGATGGCTTCGGCGACGTCGTGGAAGTTGTCGGGGCCGAGTTTGGCGCACAGCGCAGGGACGTTGCGCGTGATGAGAGCCGGGTTCAATTCGACACCGATGACGCCGGTGGACACCGGGAGGACGGAGTTCACCGGCACCGAGAGCGCCTTGGCGACGGCCTGGCAGGAAGCGGCGGCGACAGCGGCGCCGGTGCGGGTGGCGCAATTGGCGTTTCCGGCGTTGATGAGAACGGCGCGTGTCTTACCGCGCGAAGCCTTGAGGTGCTTCTGCGCGAGCAGGACCGGGGCCGCCTTGATCCGGTTCTGGGTGAAAACAGCGGCGGAGGCGGCGGGCTGATCGGCAACGATCAGAGCCAGATCGTCTTTCTTGACTTTGCGAATGCGGGCGTATGTGGACGCGTAGCGAAATCCGAGAGGTAGCGTCATGACAAACGATCATTGTCCAACAGTCGCTGCCCGTTTCGAAAGGCCTCACCGTTAATTCTTTTTCTTCCCTGCAACTGCACTTGCTCGAGTTCGATAGCGCCATCGCCGCAGGCGACCAGGAGACGCTTGCGATCGGGGAGGATGACGCCGGGCTCGCCACGGCCCTCGGCGGGGCGGCACTCGAATATCTGGAGGACTTGTCCGCGGAACTCGGCGTAGGCGCCCGGCCAGGGTTGAAAGCCACGGCAGCGAGCGTCGATGCGGGCGGCCGGCCAAGTCCAATCGACGCGTCCGTCTTCCTTCTTGAGAATGGGTGCAAGGGTGGCGCAGGCGTGGTCCTGCGGCCGCGGGACGATGGCGCCGCGATCGAGCCCGTCGAGAGACTGCACCAGCAGCGTGGCCCCCGCCTGAGCAAGCCTGGCCCCGAGTTCAGGCGCTGTTTCGCGCGGGCCGATCGCCGTGTCCCACTGCAGCAGGATGTCACCAGTGTCGAGACCGGCGTCGATACGCATGGTGGTGACGCCGGTGCGCGTCTCGCCGTTGGCGATCGACCACTGAATGGGCGCGGCTCCGCGATACAACGGCAGCAGAGAGGCGTGCACGTTCACGATGCCGAGCCTGGGAATGTCGATGATGGACTGGGGAATGATCTGGCCGTATCCGACGATGGCCATGGCGTCCGGCTGGAAGGCGCGTAGTTGTTCCGCCACTTCGGGACGGCGTACGCGCTCCGGCTGGTGAACGGTGAGGCCATGCCGGAGGGCGCATTCCTTCACGGGCGAAGCAGCCATTTCCCTGCCCCGGCCCTTGGGCCGGTCCGGCTGCGTGTACACCGCGGCTATCTCATGGCCGGCGGCGAGCAAAGCCTCGAGCGGTGGAACCGCAAACGACGGCGTGCCCAGGTAGACGAGTTTCAATCCCACTCGCCGGACTTCACGAGCTTGCGGATGCGCCGCTTGATCAGGTCTCGCTTCAACATGCTGAGGTGTTTGATAAACAGGACTCCATTCAGATGATCGATCTCATGCTGAAGCGCGCGGGCAAGCAGTTCTTCGCCGGTGACCTCGAACGGCGCGCCAGCAGCGTCGCAGGCGCGGACCTTAGCGATCTGGGCGCGGCGCACATCCTCGCGGAAGCCAGGAATGCTGAGACAGCCTTCTTCACCGATCTGCGCGCCTTCGAGCGAGACGATCTCCGGGTTGACAAGAACGAGTTTCTGCGATTCATCCTCGCCGAGCGAGCAATCGATGACAGTGAGACGCTGGCTGACACCGACTTGCGGCGCGGCGAGACCCACGCCCTTGTTGGCATACATGGTCTCGAACATGTCGGCCACGAGTTGGTGGATCTCCGGAGTGTCAAATTGTTCCACCGGAGCGCATGGGGTTTCGAGGACCGGGTCACCGTATTTGACAATGTGACGAATCATCTCTGCAAACTTCCTGATCTAAAATGCGCGCACCTGCGCGAGGTAACCGTCGTAGTTACGGCGAGTTTCGCCAATAGAATCGCCGCCGAATTTTTCGAGGAACGCCTGCGCGAGCACGATCGCCACCATCGCCTCCCCGATGACACCGGCGGCGGGCACCACGCACACGTCGCTGCGCTCGTAGGCGGCCGCGGACGGCTCGCGGGTATCGAGGTCCACCGATTCCAATGGACGGCGGAGAGTGGAAATGGGTTTCAACATGCCGCGCACCAGAAGGTCCTGCCCGTTAGTCATACCGCCTTCCACTCCGCCGGCGCGATTGGCGCCACGCGTGAAGCTACGCTCGCCTTTGTCGTAGTGAATGGTGTCCTGAACCTTGGATCCGAAGCTGGCGGCTCCGTCGGCGGCGAATCCGATTTCGACGCCTTTGACGGCCTGCATGGAGACGATGGCTTGGGCCAGGCGCCCGTCGAGCCGGGAGTCCCACGTGATGTGCGAGCCTAAGCCGACAGGAAGCCCGCGCGCAACCACTTCAAAGACACCGCCGACGGTATCACCGGTGCGATAGGCCTCGTCGACAACCAGCTTCATGCGCTGTTCGGCTGCGTCGTCGACACAGCCGAGCAGCACTTCGTCCTTCTCGCTGAGAGCAACGAGTTCCTCCCAGGAAGCGGCGCGTCCCAACCATTCCGGACCAACGGCGATCACGTGGCTCAACACATGAATGCCGAACTCGCCGAGGAGGGCCTTGGCGATAGCGCCGATGGCGACACGGGCTGTGGTTTCACGAGCGCTGGCGCGTTCGAGAATGTAGCGTGCGTCGTGATAGCCGTACTTGATGCAGCCGGCGAGGTCTGCGTGGCCAGGCCTGGGACGGGTCAGACTCTTCTTGTTCCCGTCACTGCCTTCGTAGTCTTCCACCGGGAGGATCGCGGTCCAATTTTTCCAGTCCTTGTTTTCAATCAGCATGGCGATCGGGGCGCCTATGGACTGGGAATGCCGGACACCGGCGACGATATCCACTTTGTCGGTCTCGATCTTCATTCGGCCGCCACGGCCGAAGCCCTGCTGGCGGCGCCAAAGCTCACGATTGATCTTGTCGACGGAGATGGGAACGCCGGCCGGGACGCCCGTCAACGTCGCCACCAGACACTGGCCGTGCGATTCCCCTGCAGTCTCAAAACGAAACATGTTTGTGAACTTCCAGGATAACGGATCGGCGCACGGACCGGCAGAAGATCCCTGAACGGCTAGAGGATGCGGACCAATTCCTGCTGCATTTCACCGGTGACGAAGGCCTGCCCCTCTCCCACGTACATGTCGACTTCGCTCCGAATTCCGAACCGGTCCAGATAGATACCGGGTTCGATGGAGAAGCAGGTGCCCGGGATGAGACTGCGCTCGTCGTGGGTTTCGAGATTATCCATGTTCGCGCCGGTGCCATGCACATCGCGGCCAATGGAATGACCGGTGCGATGGACGAACCATTCGCCGTAGCCGGCAGCGGCGATGTGCGAACGAGCGGCATCGTCCACCTGAAAGCCGGCCATCGGCGTCCCGGCGGCGGCGCCCTGTTCCACAAACGCTATGGCCGCGTCCCGGGCTCCGGCGACAATCGAGAAAACGTTGTTGACATCGGTGGGAACATCGCCAGTGAAGCCCGTCCAGGTGATGTCGTAGAAGACGGCATCGGGATCCGTAGCGAGTTTGGCCCAAAGATCAATGAGCACGACATCGCCGCGTTGGATGGCGCGATGACGATCCGCGGTGGGCTCATAGTGGGGATTGGCGGCATTCTCGTTGACGCCGACGATAGGGCCGTGATCGGTAAACAGGCCGTCTCTCTCGAACGCCTGGAGGATGAAGTTCTTGATATCGAACTCGGTGACGGCATGGCCTCCGGCGAGGCGCGCGCCGACCTCACGGAAAGCGGCGCGGCGAATGGCGTCCACGCGGCGGCCCGCCTCGCGATGGGTTTCGAGCTGGTGAGCGGTCCAGCGGGCTTCAAAGAGCTGGATCAGGTCCGCCGAGGTGACCACGTCCACACCGAGGCCGCGGATGAGTTCGACCGTCCCTGCATCCACCATGGAAACGTAGGGCACGGCGTTGTTGGCTGAATACTGCATGGCGACGCGGCGGCATCCATCGAGCATGGTCCGCAATCCGTCGAGCTGCGTTTGCCAGCTGGAGTAGACGGCATGCACGCCAGGAACCGCGTCGAGCATGTTGGGCTCGATGCGGTGGACGAGGGCAAGAGGTTCTCCAGTGGCGGGAATCAGGTAGTACCAGCGCCGGGTGGGAATGCGAGCGGCGGAAAAGCCGAGGATCCGGTAGGCGAGCGGGTCCCGCACATGATGGTCATAGAACAACCATCCGTCCAGGCCAAAATCGCGGAGCGCTTTCTGAATCTCAGTTACCTGCATGGGACTCCTCAAAGAAGGGGTTTACCTTTTCCGGCGGTGGCGGAGCCGTGGCCAGGCTCACACCCACCAAGCCGATCAATGACGCGGCCAAGGCCGGATAGACGGCATCCAGCCAATGGCCAGACAACTGCCATCCTACGGTAACCACTGTGCCGAGGGCGATGGACGCGATGGCGCCGGCTGTATTGGCGCGCCGCCAGAAGAAGACAGCCAAGACCGCCGGTGTCACCGCGGCGCCGTAAACCGTGTAAGCATAGAGCGCGGCCTTGAGAATCGATTCAAAGTGCGACGCCTGCAGCAACGCGAAAAGACCCAACCCGACGATGATCAACCGGGAGGCCAACAGCGTGGTTCGCTCACCGGCCCCTGGATTGAGGAAGCGCACATAGACGTCATGGATGAGGTTGGTGGCCGGAGAGAAAAGATAGTTGTTCGCGGTAGAGATGACTTTGGCGAAAATGCCGCCGAGAAGGATCGCGCCAACGAGCGGCGGCAGACCGAGCCGGGCCGTGACGGGAAGGATCTCACGCGGATTGTCGATGGTGAACTTGCTGGAACCAACCACGGCCACCGTGATCAGCAACGTCTCGAGCAACAGCGTGCCGGCGATCCAGCCGACCACGGCGAGGTTCGCGTCGCGCTCGGAACGGGCGGAAAAGAACTTCTGGTACATGCCCTGATTGCCAACCAGCAGCAGCGCGGTGGGGAGCAAGTAGCCGAGAGCCTCATGGACGGAGAGGGGCCCGAACACCGTGAAATGGTTCGCCGGCAGAGTATTGCGCACGTGCTCCCATCCGCCGACGTCGGAAAGCAGCAGCGGCAGCGAGACGATCACGATCAAGGTGACCATCGCGCCGATCAACAGATCCATGTAGGCTACCGAGGCCATGCCGGCCGCGGCGGTGAAGGTGATGACAAACCCGGCGATGATATACATCCCTAAAGTTCTGTCTAATTCTGGGAAAATCAAGTGCAATATGTCACCGCCGCCCTTGAACTGATAGCTTGTGATGACGGTGTAGGAGATCACGATGGCAATGGTGCCGAGCAGACGAGCCACTGAATTGTACCGGTTCTCCAGCAGGTCCGGCACGGTGAACTGGGCAAAACGGCGTGCGCGGCCGGCGATGAAATAAATGAGGACGAGCCCGAGCCATCCGCCGGCGGGCTGCCATAGCGCGGCAAAGCCATTCTTATAGGCATTCTCTCCGCCAGCGAACAGACTGCCTGCGCCGATCCAGGATGACAACAACGTGAACACGAGCACCGGCCAAGGCAGGGAGCGTCCAGCGAGGAGGAAGTCCGTCCGGTTGCGGATGGTGAGCGTCTTGTACAGGGTGACGCTGGCCAGCGCCAGCACTACCATTCCCAACACTACGGCGTAGATCATACCCTTGCTTTCTCTTTTCGCCGGACCGCGATGGAGACGGGCAGGCTCACAACGCCCGCGGTGGCGCGATCATCAACGACGGTGAAGGCGAGCACACCGTCCAACCACTCCTGGCTCGATCCATCCCAGTTCTGCACCGCGGCGGTGATGGTGTATTCCTGCTGGGTGAGGAGGCATTCGAGATCGAAATCAACTTGAACGACTTCCCCCGGCTCGAACTTTCCCAACGTGCGGCCCTCCACTCTCGTATTGGTCCCGAACACATCCATCCCCAAGCGGTTCCTGATCAGTATACCGACGATGGGATCCTGGGTCGGATGTGCGAACTCGGCCTCGACGCGCACGGTGATACGGCGGCCGCGTTGGATCGCGTCTGTGGTGGCGCCGCCCGAGTCCAGGAGATGCACACCGAGAATACGGCTGGTGCCGTCGCCATGGCGGTAGGAGGCGGGGAGATTGCCGGCGGCGCGAGAGTCCTGGTGACCCTGCCACTGGTGGACGAGGCCAATATATCGATTGACGATATCTTCGGGCTTGCCGTCGGCCTCAACGGCCCCGTTGAGCATGAGGACCGCGCGGTCGGCGAGACGCTTCACGAGGCCAAGGTCATGGGAGACGAATAGAACCGTGGTCCCACTGTTCTTCAGTTCTTCGAATTTCCGCAGGCAACGCCCGGCAAAGATGGCGTCGCCGACGGCGAGTGCCTCGTCGACGATGAGGATGTCGGGGTCGACATGAATGGCGCCGGCGAAGGCGAGCCGGACGTACATCCCACTGGAGTATTCCTTTACCGGGCGGTCCATGTACTGGCCAATGCCGGCGAAGGCTTCGATTTGAGGTAGCCGCGATTGCATGTCGTGCCTCGGGATACCGAGCACTTCGCTGTTGAGCAGGATGTTCTCGCGGCCAGAGACTTCCGGGTTGAATCCGGCGCCGAGTTCGAGCAAGGCGGCGATGCGGCCTTGTGCGAGAACACGGCCTCGCGTGGGCTGAAGAATACCGCTGATGAGTTGCAGGAGGGTGCTTTTGCCGGAACCATTGGGGCCGACGATCGCGAGAAACTCGCCGCGTTCGGCACGGAGCGAAACGTCGCGAATGGCCCAGAACTCGCGCCCGGGGCGGCCGAGAAGCCGTTCCCAGGGGCGATCATAGAGCATGTAGCGCTTGGAAAGCTTTTGAAGAATCAACACTTCTCCTCCAGACTACTCTGTTCTTCGAACCCGCTGGACAGCGATTGCAAGGCGGGGAGCGACGATAACACTTGTTTGCCTAATTTAAGACAGAATATATACCTAATTCTATCTAACGATTGATCGTTTTTACTCCGATATCAAGACAGACGGCAGGCAAGCGCCGCCCGGCCGCCTGCAACCGTTCAACGAGCGAGACGCCTTTGCACGCCGGACGGAACACCGATCGCAAGGAAAGCCAAAATGGAAGACCAGGAAATAGTCAACGAGTTCCTTATCGAGAGCAGCGAGAATCTGGCGCGGTTGGACCAGGAAATGGTCGAGTTGGAGCAGAGGCCTGCGGACGGGCAGCTGCTGGCGAGCATCTTCCGCACGATCCACACAATCAAGGGCACTTGCGGCTTCCTCGGGTTTCACATTCTGGAGGCCGTGACGCACCACGCTGAGAACCTGCTCAGTCAGGTGCGGAACGGAGAACGTCCTCTGACGGCGGAACTGGTCTCGCTGGTTCTCGAGACTGTGGATGCCACCAAACAGGAGTTGCTGAGCATCGAGCAGTCGGGGCAGGAAAGCGGTGACCCGCATCAGGAACTGCGGAACCGATTGGAACGTGCTTGCGCGATGGCCGCCGGGCCGGCGGAAGCCGCGCAGCCGGTGGAAGCCACGAAGCCGGAAGCCGCGCAGCCGGCGGAAGCGCCGCACGACGAGATATCGGCCGTGGTGGCCTCGATGGATCCGGCGCCCGAGCTATCAGAACGCCCGCCGCACCCCGACAACCAGAGCGAGGCGCAGGCCGGCGGACGGGGACCGTCGGTGGCCGATGCGACCATCCGGGTGGACATCGGGCTGCTGGACCGCCTGATGAATCTGGTTGGAGAGCTTGTGCTGGCGCGCAACCAGATCCTGCAGTACGGCAGCCGGCTCGAAGACACGCAATTCAGCGCCACCACCCAACGCCTGAACCTCATCACCACACAATTGCAGGAAGGCGTGATGAAGACCCGGATGCAGCCGATCGGGATGGTTTGGAACAAGCTGCCACGGGTGGTCCGCGATCTGGCTTCGTCATGTGGCAAGCAGATCCAACTCGAGATGGACGGCGCCGACACGGAACTGGATAAGAGCATCATCGAGGCGATCAAGGACCCGCTCACCCATATCGTTCGCAACTGCTGCGATCACGGAATCGAAACGCCCGCGGTCCGGCAGGGACGAGGCAAACACGCCACCGGCACGCTGAGTCTGCGCGCTTTCCATGAAGGCGGCCAGGTCATCATCGAGATTCTCGACGACGGCGGCGGAATCGACCCTGAGAAGTTGAAGGCGCGAGCGGTCCAGAAGGGTCTCATCCGGCCTGAGCAGGCCGAGCGGATGAGCGAGCGGGAAGCGCTGCACCTGATCTTCGCACCGGGTTTTTCGACGGCCGAAAAAGTTACCAACATCAGCGGCCGGGGCGTGGGTATGGATGTGGTCAAGACCAACATCGAAAAGATTGGCGGGTCCGTGGACCTGCAGTCCAAGCCCGGCGAGGGCACCACGGTGAAACTGAAGATTCCGCTTACCCTCGCCATCATCCCCGGCCTGGTGGTGTCGAGCGGTGGGGAGCGGTTCGTGATTCCGCAGGTCAGCCTGCTCGAACTGCTGCGCCTGGAGGGCGCCGCGGGGCGCAAGATGATCGAAGCCATTCACGGGGCGCCTGTATACCGGCGGCGCGGTTCGCTGCTGCCGATCGCCTATTTGAATGAGGTGCTCCGGCTTCCCGGATCGGGCTCCACCGCCCCTCCCGATGGAGACCTCGACGACCATGTCATCAACATCGTGGTGCTTCAGGCCGAAGATCGCCAGTTCGGGCTGGTGGTGGACTCGATCTCGGACACGCAAGAGATCGTGGTCAAGCCGCTCGGCAAACAGCTAAAAGGACTGACGTGCTACGCCGGGGCCACAATCATGGGCGACGGGCGCGTGGCGTTGATACTCGACGTGGTGGGCATCGGTCTGCGGAGCGGAGTTTTGGCCGAACACCGGACCGGCGCCTCGACCCGCGACACTCACGAAGAGCGCGGCGGCGAGCCCAAACAGGCCGTGCTGCTGTTCCGTGCCGGGTCCTTCGAGCGGCTCGCAGTGCCTCTCTCACTGGTGGCGCGACTGGAGGAGTTCCCCCAGTCGCGCATCGAACAGGCATCCGGACGCAATGTGATCCAATACCGGGGTAACATTCTGCCGCTCATTGACTTCGGCAATTCGTATCCATCGCCGGTCCGCCATTCGGCCGAAGATCCGGGACAGGACACCGAGACGCTGGTTCAGGCGATTGTCTTCTCAGAGGGTGACCAACAGGTCGGGCTCGTGGTGGACCGCATTCTCGACATCGTCGAGGATCAAGTTTCGGTTCGTACCGAGACGCGGCATCCGGGGCTGCTGGGCTCGGCGGTGGTGGGCGGCAAGATCACCGACTTCGTCGACCTGCCGGGCATTCTTGCCCAAAGCGGCGACAACCTGTTGACGGGCGGCAGCCAGTCCCGCCGACTGCGAGTACTCGTATTCGATCCATCGCCGTTTGGGCGCGGCGTCGTCCGCAGCTACCTGGATATGGCCGGGCACCACACGTTGGAAGCGGGTTCGGAGTCCGACGCGATAGCGATCGCCAACGCCCACTTGCTCGACGCGGCGTTGGTGTCGACGCGAGTGCTGGCCGGGGGCAAAGCAGACCGCTTCCTCGAACGGCTGCGGCACGCGCAAGGGACCCAGCCGATCCCAGTGATCGCGCTCACCGAGCCCGATGGCGGACAAAGCCCCACCCAGGATTGGCTGGCCGGCCAACTGTCCAAGTATGACCGGGATGGCATGCTGGCATCGCTCGACCAGCTGGCGCAGGCGGTAAAGCCGGGTGGGAGTGCGGAACGGATCGAGACCGCCGCCTTGGCCTAGTCAGTCAGCCGGCGGCGGAGGCCCCCTTTGGGGCGAGGACGAGCCGGGAGCAGCGAGCTGCACCGGTGCGGGCCATAAGAAGGCTCGGGAGAAAGGAACCATGGAAATGATTGAGCAGAATCCGGGAACCAGCCGTCAATACTCGACGTTTTTCGTTGACAATCTCTATTTCGGAATCGACGTCACCGAGGTGCAGGAGGTGCTTCGCACCCAGGAGATGACTCGCGTGGCGCTGGCTCCGGACGTGATCGAGGGCTTGATCAACCTGCGGGGACAGATCGTAACGGCCATCGACATGCGGCGGCGCCTGAAGCTGCCGGCGCGGCCGGGCGAAGCCACGCCCATGAACATGGTGGTGCGGTCCGACGACGGTGCGGTGAGCCTGTTGGTGGACGAGATCGGCGACGTGCTGAGCGTGGGTCCGGACACCTACGAAGCTCCGCCCGAGAATCTACCGGCCGAGCATAGGGCCCTGATTGAAGCCGTTTACAAGCTCGACAGCCGCCTGCTCCTGGTGCTCAACCGGGACCGCGTACTGCAAACGCAATGGGATAGCTAGCGGGGATACCAGAGACGTTGGAGACCATCACTTCCATGCCGACAAAAACGAAATCGAAGTCCAGGCCGAAGACGGCAAAGGCCGCCACTGACCGGCGAGCCGCGCCGAAGGCGCCATCCCGCCGGACGGCGACTCTATATTCCCGCCTCGGCGGAGCATCCGCCATAGGCGCCGCCGTGGACGGATTGTACCGGCGCATCCTTGCCGACCCAGGTCTGATGGGCCTGTTCGAACACACCGCGATCGACAAACTGAAGTCGCAGCAGCGGGCGTTCCTGGCACAGGCTTTGGGCGGCCCGCGGAACTATCGCGGCGCCGACATGCGCTCGGCGCATGCCAACCTGGCCATCAACCAGACGCAATTCGACGCGGTGGCGGCGCACCTGATCGACACCCTGGCCGAACTTGCGGTTCCCTCCTCCCTCATTGACGAAGTGGTCGCGATTGCGGCCTCCTTGGCCGGCGACATCGTCACCGTCCCGGCAAACGTATCCAGAAAGGATTCACCTATGTCCAATTTTCAGCAATCGGACCGTAGCGCCGCCACCGCCGCTCCGGACCTGACTACAACCCTCGCTGGCATGCGAGGGGCTTTGGAGGCGTTGGGGACCAATGTGTTCATCGCCGACCGCGACCTCCGCCTGGTCTACATGAACGAGCGGGCACGCCGGGTGCTCGGCTCCATGCGAGATCAGCTGCAGCAGTCGTTCGGGATCTCGGTCGAGGAGATGATCGGCACTCAGATCGACCGTTTCCACGGCTCACGGGCCAAACAGATCCGCCGCGTTCTGTCCGACCTCGACAACCTTCCGATCCGGAGCGAGATCCGGCTGGGAGAACTGATCCTGGACCTGAACGTCAACCCGATTGTCGATGATCGGGGTGAATATTGCGGTCTGGTTGTGAACTGGGAGGAGATCAGCGAAAAGAAGCGGCTGGAACGCAACGCAGCCCGTTCCCAGTCGATGGTGGAGAACGCGCCCATCAATATGATTCTGGCGTCGCCGGACGGCACGATCCAATACGTCAACCCCACCTCTGTCGAGACGCTTCGCAGGCTCGAAAGCCTGCTTCCCTGCAAAGCCACGGAACTGGTGGGCCGGTCGGTCGACATCTTTCACAAACATCCCGAGCACCAGCGCCGAATCATCGGCGACCCGAAGAATCTGCCGCACCGGGCAACGATCCGTCTCGGCGAGGACTCCCTCGATCTGCTAGTGAGCGCCGTCTACGACGAGAAAAAGAATTTCGCCGGCACGATGCTGACCTGGGAGATCGTTACCGAGAAGCTGCGCCTGGCCCGCGAAGCCGCACAGGCGAAGTCGATGGTCGACAACGCTCCGATCAACATCATGCTGGCCGATCGCGATTTCTTCATCCGGTCAATGAATCCGGCAAGCCTAGCCACTCTCAAAAAGATCGAAAACCTGCTGCCGTGCCGGGCCGAAGAAGTGATCGGCAGCAACATCGATATCTTCCACAAGCGCCCCGAACATCAACGGCGGCTCCTGGCCGATCCGAAAAACCTGCCGCATCGGGCCAACATCAAACTGGGAGATGAGACGCTCGATCTGCTGGTGAGTCCAATCTACGACGAAAAGCGCAACTACATGGGTCCGATGGTCACCTGGGAAGTGATCACCGAACGCGTTGCCGCCGCCGAATGGAGAAGGAGATGCAGGAGCGCGAGCGCGTCCAGCAACAGGAACTGCAGGACAAAGTCTCGCAGATTTTGGCCGTAGTCGAGGCGGCCGCCGATGGCGATCTGACCCGGGAACTCCCCATCCGTGGTACCGACGCGATCGGCAAAATGGGCGAGGGGCTTACGGTATTTCTGTCCAACCTCCGCGACAGCATGACTCAAATCACTCAGAACGCGCAGCAACTGAGCGCCTCGGCCGAGCAGTTGTCTGCCATCAGCCAACAGATGACTTCGAACTCGGAGGAAACAGCCAGCCAGGCCAACGTGGTCTCGGCAGCCAGCGAACAGGTGTCGAGCAACGTCGGCATCGTGGCGACCGGGTCAGAGGAGATGCTGGCTTCGATCCGCGAAATCTCCAAGAGCGCAGCCGAGAGCGCCAGAATCGCTCAGAACGCGGTGACGGTTGCCGAAGGAACAATACCGATTCAAGTTGGGTGACTGGAGCCTGGAAATCGGGAAGGTGATCAAAGTCATCACCCGATCGCCCAGCAGACGAACTTGCTGGCGCTGAATGCCACCATCGAAGCGGCGCGTGCCGGTGAAGCAGGCAAGGGTTTCGCCGTGGTCGCCAACGAGGTGAAAGAACTGGCAAAAGAAACGGCCAAAGCGACCGAAGAGATCAGTCAGAAGATCGAGGCCATCCAAGGCGACACCAAGGGAGCCGTGGAAGCGATTGCGAACATCGGACAGATTATCAATCAGGTGAATGACATCTCCAACACAATCGCCTCGGCGGTGGAAGAGCAAACGGCGACCACCAATGAGATCGGGCGAAACCTCAGCGAAGCTTCCAAAGGCGTCGGGGAGATTGCGCGCAACATCAGCGGTGTGGCCGTGGCAGCACGCAGCACCACCGAGGGCGCGTCCGACACACAGTCGGCAGCCCGCGCACTCAGCCAGATGGCCGCCGAACTGCAAGGCCTGGTGGGCCGATTCAAGGTCTGAGGCCACAAGTGCCAGCGGCAGCGCCGGGCGCGGCTCAAACCCGTCTCCCGGCGCTAGGCCGCACCCACGAGATACGATGAGCACCCCTTTCCCAACTTCAGTCCATTCGGCGCCGGCGGTATCGTTGGCTGGAATCGACTATCGCGACGCCGATGCCGGCATTCGGGCCGAACTGAGCTTCGGAGAAACCGACTTGGGGGAATTTCTGGATCGATTCCGGCGTAGCGAACCACAGACCGAACTGGTCGTGCTGTGCACGTGCAACCGGACCGAATTCTATTTGGCACCGGCAGACGGTCCTGCTTGGCAAGGCGCTCCGTCCGATTCAGCGTCTTCCCGGCCGATGGCTGCGCTAATGTCCCTGCTACGGCGATTGCGGCCACGCGCGCGCACTCGACCGCAACTGCCTGCGTTATCAGACCGCGGGATCGGAGGCCGCCATGCATCTGTTCCGAGTAACGGCAGACTGGAGTCCCGGTTGCTCGGTGACACCCAGATTTCATGCAGGCGGAGGGCGCTCCAGGCGGCGCAGGCGGCAGGAACGGTGCCTCCCTTGCGGACCTTGTTCGAGTCAGCGCTGCGGGCTTCGCGGCGGGTACGCCGCGACACGGGTTTGTGCCGGGCTCGGCGGGCATAGAGGTGCGGTGGTCCGATCGATTGCCGACGCCAGAGGACCTGGGGCGAGACTGACGGCCCTGGTGCTCGGCGCGGGGCAGGCCGCCAACGACATCGCCAATCATCTGGCAAAGACGGGCCGTTTCGAACTGACCGTATCGGCAAGGCGCGCCGAACAAGCCGACGCCGCAGCCGTCCGACGGGTGCTCGCGTCGCTTCATGGAGTGAGGTTCAGGGACTGCTCACAGCGGTCGATGTGGTTGTGGCCGCGACCTCGTCCCGGCTCGATATCCTCGGCGTCGCCACCCTGACCGCGGCCGCGGCAGCCCGCCGGGCTCCGTTGCTCGTCATCGATGCAGGGGTTCCAGCGAATGCAGACCCGAAGATCGGGGAGATAGCCGGAGTCACACTGGTCGGGTTGGATCAATTGGCCCGGGAACAGGGCCGGGCGCTCGCCGAACGGGAGCGACACATACCGGTCGCGGAGGCGATCCTCGACGCGGAGCTCATGCGGTGGAGTGACCGCAGGAATCTGGCGGTGGTGGAACCGGCGATCAAGAACCTGTACATCGAAGCCGCGCGGATCCGGGCCGAACTCCTCGGTTCGATCGGCCGGGGAGACGTGGAGCGCGCAACCCACCTACTTTTACGGCGGCTGCTTCACGGGCAAGTCCGGCGGGTGCGCCGCCGCTCTCCAGCCTTCCGGCGCCGAGCGCGCCGCCATGGCCGCCTGGTTGCTGTGCTCACCGGGCGCGGCCAGGCATCCGGCCGCGCCCGACGGCGGATGGGAATCCTAGCGAAACAAAGGGACGGAGAACCAAGGAAATCATGACACAGACAATGCCAGAATCACAGGCCCGGTCCGGGGACCAGAATCTCGACCGCTCCGCGATGGTCGTCGACGACTCGAGGGCCATCCGCACCATCCTGTCCCGAACCCTGGGGGAACTCGGCTGGAGCGTTCGCCAGGCTCGTAACGGCAGGGAGGCGCTCGAGGTTCTCGAGCAGGGCGATCATCCGACGCCGGTCTCCCTGATCCTGGTGGACTGGAACATGCCGGAGATGAACGGGATCGACTTTGTCCGGAACGTACGGGCCCAGGAACGGTACCGGCAGACGCGCCTGATGATGGTGACCACCGAAACTCAGGTTGAACAAATGGCAGCCGCATTGGAAGCCGGAGCCGATGAGTATGTCATGAAGCCCTTCACGCCGGAGGTTATCGAAGAGAAGTTGCGCGTACTCGGCCTCGTGTAGCCGGCCTCATGCTGTCGGCCTGTGCAGCAGATGGACCTGCGGCAACGAATAGAACTGTCATGCTTCCAAGACAAACTCGAAACTTCAGACCTCTAACCGCGCCGCCGGCAAGCCCTGGGTCGCGTTTACGCGTGCTCGTGGTTGACGATTCGGTGGTGATGCGCCGCCTGGTCACCAAAGCCCTGGAGGGAATCGCGGAGATGGAAATCGTCGGAACCGCCGCCAATGGCCGCATCGCGCTGGACCGGATCCCGCAGGTCAACCCCGACGTGCTGACGCTGGACATTGAAATGCCGGAGATGGACGGTCTGGAGACGGCCCGCCGGGTTCGAAGTGCCCATCCCCAGATCCGAATCGTCATGTGCAGCACGTTGACGCAACGGGGTGCGGCGGTGACACTGGAGGCTCTTTCGTCGGGGGCCGACGACTACGTCACGAAACCGTCCTCGGAGGACTCGGCTGGCCAATCGCTGGAGGCCCTCAAGCAACAGTTGGTGCCAAAGTTGCAGCAGTTCCTGCGACGGCCGCCGTCCACACCTTTGGCATTTCGTCCGCCGGCAAAAACCTCGGCCTCTCAGGTGCTTACGCAGCCATCGGCGCGCACCGCGGTTAGAACTAAACGGAGGGAGATCGTCGCGATCGGCTGCTCCACGGGTGGTCCAGTGGCGCTGTCGAGCCTGATTTCGGCCTTACCACGCGGATTCCGAGCCCCGGTTCTCATTGTCCAGCATATGCCTCCGATGTTCACTCGGTTACTGGCCGAGCGGTTGGACACGCAGACAACCCTGCATGTAGAAGAAGCCAAGGAGGGCAGCGTGGTGGAGGCCGGGAAGGTGCTGGTGGCGCCGGGGGACTTCCACATGACCGTCCGGCGAATGCACGACAAGGTGGTTACAGCGCTCAATCGCGGAACACCGGAAAACTCCTGCCGCCCCGCCGCCGACGTGCTGTTTCGTTCGGTGGCCGAGACCTATGGCGCGTCCGCGGTGGGGGTGATCCTGACCGGCATGGGCCACGATGGGCTCCGAGGGCTCGAACAGATGCGCGCAGGCGGCGCGTGGGTGATTGCACAGGACGAGGCGAGCAGTGTGGTGTGGGGCATGCCGGGAGCGGTAGTGGGCGCAGGGCTCGCCGACAAGGTTGTGCCGCTGAGAGACGTGGCCGCCGAGATCGCGCGCCAGTTTGAGGGCGTGTAGGAAATAAGTGCCGGGTGGGCCGTCGGGCTGGATGGATCTGTCGAGAACAAGGTAAGCCGCGTAAAGAGGGTAAGCAATGAAGAGAAAGAGGTGCGCGAATGCCGACTGATTCGCTGTCGAAACAACCTGGGCCAATCGGGGTGGCCAAACTTGCGGAAGCCGCCAAGGTTGGGTTGAAGCCAGGAACGGTCAAACCGGCGGCCGTCGAGCGGCCCGCGACCATTCCGCCGCAGGACTACAAGTATCTGCAGGACTACGTCTACCGGGAGTCTGGCATCGTGCTGGACTCCGACAAACAGTACCTGCTCGAGGCACGGCTCATGCCGATCCTTCGCCGTGAGGGACTGGGCGCCATCCCCGACCTCTGCAATCTACTTCGGTCGGTACAGCGGCCGCATTTGCGGCGCGACGTGGTGGAGGCGATGACCACCAACGAAACGCTGTTCTTCCGTGAGTTGTCGCAGTATGAGGCTCTCCGTGCGACGGTGATCCCGCGTTTGGTGCAGGCCCGGTCCGCCACCAAGCGACTCAGCTTCTGGTCGGCAGCGGCCAGTTCCGGGCAGGAGGCCTACAGTCTGGCGATGATGCTGCTCGAGATGGGGCTCCGGGACTGGAACATTCAGATTCTGGGCACCGATCTGAACGAAAGCATTCTCGAACGGGGGAGAGAGGGCCGGTACATGCAAATCGAAGTGAACCGGGGGCTGCCGGTCGCCTACCTGCTGAAGTACTTCCACCGGCAGGGCCTCGATTGGCAATTGAAGGACGAAGTACGCCGGATGGTGCACTGGCAGCGATTCGATCTGCGCCAGGGCATGCTGCACAAAGGCCCATTCGATATCGTCTTCTGCCGCAACGTTCTCATCTATTTCGACACCGAGACGAAGAAGATGATACTTTCCAACATTCGCGCTGCGTTGAACCGGGGCGGATACTTACTGCTCGGAGGAGCCGAGACGGCCCTCCATTTGGACGAACAGTTCAAGAGGACCGAGATCGGTTCGGCCGTCCTCTACCAAGTGACCTGAAGGAGTACACCGAAATGGCTTTGGACCTCGCAACGGAAGTGTATCGGACCGACCTCGAGCGAATCGTGGTGATGGTCTTCCGAACGATGCTAGGACTCGACGTGACGCCGGTCGATCGGTCGTGGTCAAAGGTTGCCGACACGCTCACAGCCGCGGTGCATTTCGCCGGGCAGTGGAAGGGCGGCGTGTATGTGGAGTGCCGGCGTGAGCAGGCGCTCGATGTGACGGCACGGTTGATGAGCATCCCCCGGCCGACAGAGGTGGACGAAGACGTCCTCGACGCCATGGGGGAAATCGCGAACATGGTCGGGGGCAACGTGAAATCGGTGATGCCCCGCGGCGTGGAGTTGTCTGCGCCCACCGTTGTCGAGGGAGCCGATTATGCTCTGCGATTTCGGACCGGGGACGTGGTGACACGGGCGGCGTTCGACTCCGGATGTGGCACTTTCTGGATCACGTTGGTGGAAAAGGCGGACCCTCACGACTAGAACGCGGCCAGCGCGGCGAGGTCACTGGTCTCCGTCCATGCGCCAGGGTTGAGGCGCCCGGCTCGAGACCTCGGCATCAGCCAGAGCCGCCCGGAGACTCGAACGCGGTTGAGCGCCGGACCGCAAACACCCACGCTCCGGCCAGCAACAGCGCAACGCCACCTGCCGCCCAGACCTGGAGGCGAAGTGGCCCCGGCGCCTGCTCCGCCAGTTCCCATCCCTGCCGCATCCACGAAAGAGCTGCCAGGGCAAGCCCGAGCGAGAGTACCGCAGCACCGGACGTACGAACGGCCAACGACACTCCCGCCAGGAACACGAGCGCCGCCCCGGCATGGAACAAGTATTGCGGCAGATTCGAACCTCGCGACAGGGCGACGGCGACAGCGGCCGCCAAAGCCAGATAGACTCGGGCGCGAGGCTGGTAGGAATGAATTACGGCGGCGATTGCGACCGCGGCAATGGCCGCCGCGGCGAAGGCTCCGGCAAACCCGGATGCCAGTGCCCCCACGGCCGGCATCCAGTTTTCTACCCCAGGCGCTTGCCAAACAGTCAGGGACTTGCGGTCTCCGGGCAGCAGGGCTTCGGCGGCAGCAAAGAGACGCGGCAGGCCGGCGATCAGGGCAGCAAACGCGGCAGATAGCGGCAGCGATGGCGCCGGCAGCCGCCTTTCGCCGTGCGCGAGAGGAACAACAACCTGAACAGCCAGCGCCCCGAGGAAGAACAACAACCCGCTCAAAATGCCCCACATCCCGAGCGAGAGCAGGCGGTCGCCGGTGTAGTCCGTCAACGGTTGAGAGGTGTCGTAGGAGAGGTAGAAAGACGGGATGTTGTTCAGCGAGGTAACCAGGAATGCCGCCAACCCCGCAGCCGCCCACCAAAAGCAGATTCGCCACTGAACGCGAGCTCGGCGCAGGTTCCGGAAAAAGCCGAGCACAACGAGAACGGCCAGACCTCCGGCCAGGGAAGGAAGCAAGTAACCACTGAGCCTGGGACGCCGGAAATCACGGAGAAACGCCTCCGGAATGAACAAATAACGCCGGTATTCCGATGGCCTTTCACCCAGGATGCGCAGCGAGACTCGGGCCCGCGCCTCGCCGGGATGGACACTGGCGTGTTCCCAGACGAAGAAATGATCGGTCCGGTGCTCTCGTTTTTCAGACGAATAGTCGAGCAGGGAGTACCGGTCGAGGTCGAGCCCGGCTGCACGCAGGTAGGCTTGGGCGGCAGCGAGAGCGTCCGACTTGGCGAGGTCGGCGCCAGGCGACGTTTCCTCGAGAATCCAATCCGTGCGATACGGGCGTCCCTGGCGATCGACAAAGACCCATCGCTCCTCCTTCTTCCCTGGACGGAAGAAGCGAACGCGCCAGATTCCCGTGGCGGTGTAGCGCTCGACGAGTTGCCGGCACTCCGCCGGACCCACTTGACGGCGGAGGTATTCGAAGACGGCGTCGTCGAGATTCTCCTCAAACGAGGCTACCACTCGTTCCTCCGGCAGGGCGGGACCGGCCGCGGCGATGGCTTGGCCGCGCGTGAGAGTGACCCGGACAAAATCGCCATATGGGCGCACAGTGACAAGCGTGGCGCCGAGAGTCACCACGGCAGCGGCGGCATGCAGCCGCCACACCGGCCAGGGGGGCGTCCAGGGAGGAACGAGCACTGGCGCGGCCGGGTGTGCCGGGAGGGCTGGGATGGGCTTGGCGGCGTTCGCCAAATCGTCCCCACGGACGAAGCCTCCACGACGGCGGTACGCCACCGACGCGATCGCCAAGGGAAGCAGGACCACTCCGGCCACCAGGACCCCGCTCATGCGGAAATACGCGCTGCTGCTTTGCAGCAGGTACGAACCGATCAGAACCGCATCCACGGTGTAATGCCAGACGAGCGTGGCGACGATTCCAAATCGCAACAAAACCATTCCTGCGACAATGCCGATGGCGCCCACCTCCACGCCGCGGATCCAGGCCGGTTGCTGTGGGTAGCTCGAGTGAAGGAAGCCCCAAACCAACGCGGGCACAACGATGGAAATGACGATGGATCCGCGCCACCGGCGGGTAAGCTGCAGCAGCAGCGGAATCGCCAGCAGACGGAACCAAAACTCTTCGGCCGAGGCCGCTTGCGCGGATATGGTGAGCGGATAGATCCAAGGTAGAGCGGTGGAGAGGAGATTCGAGTAATCGACGTCCTGGGGCGCCCAAACGCCGGCCCTCTGCCCGAGTAGATAGAACGCCGTCACAAAGACGAGGTGCCCGGCCGCCATGGCGTAACCGGAGACGCAGCCCCGGAAGAACTCCCTTGTCCGCATTCCGGCGGGAGTGAAGGCGGCGCCGAGGCGTAGTTTGTCCGGCCATTGACGGCGGTAGGCCGTTTCGCCAGGGACGGCGGCCAGCACAACATAGATAAACACGCCGACGCCCGCCCCCAGACCTTCGAGGATCGCCAAGGCGACGCTCTCGTACACCGGCAGACTGGTGGACCGGGCATCCAGCAGGAATGGCAGTAGATTCCATTGGGCGATGACCATCAACCCACCGACCACGGCACAGATGACGAACAACGGGCGCCAATCCGCAGCGCTACGGCGAAGGGTCTGGATGAGCAGAACGAGCGCGGCGGCGATCAGAACCATGTAGAGAGCTTGGGCGGCTTGCCCGTAGAGCTGGTTTTTGGAACGCATTGCCGCAAAATCGCGCTGCCATTGTTCGGGTATTTTGAGAAATTCCGAATAGGCGGCTACTTCCCCGCCTCGAACGCTGACGCTGCGGCGGATGGTGGCGCCGTGAGCGTCGAAGGCGTCGAGTTGGTAGGTGAAAACGTGGTCCACGCGATGGGGCCGCTTTTCCGATTCCTGCTCCACAAGATGACTCTTCCCCGTGGGCTGGCGCTCGAGGAAAGCCTCGGCCAGGGCGCGGGCCTGATCCGCTGTCAGACTTTGGCCCGGAGCGTCTTCAGAGAGCACGTGATCGAAACCCGCGACGCGTCCATCGGGGGTCAGCCAGACGCGGAACTCTTCGCGTCCGGGAGGCTTGTACCAGCGGGCCCGCCATTGCCAGACGGGAACATCGCCGCGGCGCATCATGGCGTTGGCCTGTTCGAGCCCGAGCTCGCGTTCGAGAAACAGGCGCGCTTGGTCGTCGGGCTCAAACAGGGTCAGGTTGTAGAACCCGGCGGTATGCCAGCCTCGGGTTTCGAGAAACGCCTTTGCGTTTGCGGTGATGTCGTCCCGTCCGAGCTTCAGATCCAGGGACGCTTGGGGGAAAGCAGCGCGGTAGTTGTACCAGAGGAAAGAGGCGGAAAAGAGAATCACCGCCGCGGCCAACGCCATCAGGCGCCGGTCAGCGGCGGTGAGCTTCTCGGTGGGAACTGGCGGATCGGCTAATGTTTCAGACGGCTGCACGCGGTTGCGGCGCCGGTGATATCGATGGCGCCGGATCCTTCGTCAATGTGCTGAATCTTACCGTCACCGTCGACGACGAACGTTGTCCGGTTCGCAATGCCGCGCTCTTCCATCAGCACGCCGTAGGCTTTCGATGTCTTGCGCATGAAGTCACTGAGCATCGCGAATTCGGCTTTGAGTTCCTCGGACCAGTGTTTGAGCGTCGGAGCGTTGTCGGTGGAGATCGAGAACACTTCCGCGCCCGCATCTTTGAATTTGGCGAGACCAGCCTGGTACGCCGTCATTTCCTTCGTTCAACCACCGGTAAAGGCGGCCGGGAAGAACGCCAACACCACCGTCTTGCCGCGGAGCGCGGAAAGCGTGGCGGTCTTGCCCAGCGTGGATGGCAGAGTGAAATCCGGAGCCATGTCGCCCACCTTCAGATGCGTCTTCCCGCTCTGAGCCTGCAAGGCAAGGGCGCCGGCTCCCATGAGAATGAGATGCCTACGGTTCATGAGGCGAGGTTACCATATTCAGGCGGGAAGCAGCCGGCTGGATGGCCGCTGCCGTGACCGGCGCGCGCAGGGGATGCGCGTTCGCGTCTGGCGTTCAGAGTTCAAGGGGATAGTCGAATAGGTTTTCGAGCCCACCTTCACGGACGATGTAGTTGTCTTCGAGCCGGATGCCGCCTTGCAGGGCCTCGCCGTAGACTCCGGGCTCCAGCGTGATCACGTCGCCCTCGCGGAAGACGTCATCGGAGGGTGGCATGATCCGCGGGGCTTCATGGCCATGGTGTCCGATGCCGTGGCCAAGGTGATGCCAGAAGCTGCCCCGGGTGACGGGATGAACGTCGAGGAATTGTTGGACCCGCGCATGGACGCTGCGCGCCGGGACGCCGGGGCGAACCAGGTGCTCGGCCATCGAGCGCGCTTCCATCACCAGTTCCCACGCGCGGCGCTGCGTGCCTGTGGGCTCGCCACCCACCGCGAATGTACGGCAGGTATCGCCGAAATAGAGTGCGGGCGCGGGAAACAGATCCAGGATGTAGAGGTCGCCCTGTTCCAACACACGGGTGGTTGGGGGACCTCCGCCACGAATACACCGCTTGCCGCACGCGAAGTCGCCGGGAAACGGGACGACGGCGCCGGCGGTCTTCTGAATGGCCGCATGCATGGCGAGATAGACGTCGAGTTCGGTGACGCCGGGCTGAATGGTGGCGCGGGCGGCGTCGTAGGCGACGCGGCACAGCGCGAGGCTCGCCCGGATCTCGTCGATCTCGTCGGGCTCCTTGGTGCGCCGCATTTCGAGGACAGCGGTGGTCGCGTCGGAGTAGCCATTCAGAAGCAGTGCGTGCATGGCCAGGGCGCCCGGACCTTCCATGCCCGGGTTGCGTGGCGGGTTCGATCGCAACACTTCGGCGAGTTTCAGACCGAGGTCGTGAAACGGATGCGTGACGCATCGGTCAGGCGAATACGTTTCGGTCTGCAGGAGGCAATGGCTGCCGTCGGGCCATTGCAGAAACAGCACGGGGGATTCGGAGGGCGCGAGGACGCCGGTGAAGTAATATGCCGTGCGGTAGTTGCCGGTGAGGAAGAGGTCCCAGCCGTTGGCCTGCATTTCGGTGAGCAGACGCTCGCGGCGGCGCGCGCAGCCCTGGGGAGTCAGCATAGGGTTATTATCAACCTCATGCGACGCCGTTCCTTCTTTGCCACCGCCACTTCCGCAGGCGCCGCCCTGCTGCAACAGACCGAGATCAATCTGGGCGTAATCGGATCGGGCGGCCGCGGCACATTCGTGATGACGGTCTTTCAGAAAGATCCCGCGGTGCGGGTGACTTCGATCTGCGACGTCTATGAGCCCAATCTCGAGCGCGCCTTGTCGGAGGCGCGCAAGCGGCAACCTTCCGCGCCCGCGGCGAAGGCCGTGCGGAATTACAAAGAACTGCTGGCCGATCCCTCGATCCACGCGGTGCTGATTGCGACGCCCGAGCACTGGCATCACCGAATGGTGTTGGACGCGTTGGCGGCCGGCAAGGACATCTACGTGGAAAAGCCGCTGTGCCAGACGCCGGAGCAGGGCGTGGAACTGGTGGAAGCGGAGAAGCGATCGAAGCAGATCATACAGGTTGGAATGCAGCGCCGCAGCTACGATTTGTACCTGGAAGCGCGCGGGGTAATTGCCAGGGGCACGCTCGGAACGGTGCGCATGGTGCGGTCCTGGTGGCTGAATAACTATCTGAAGGGTGCGCGGGCGACGAAGCTCGACGGTCCGCTCGATTGGGAGCAATGGCAGGGACCGGCGGCGCGGAAGCCGATGGATCCGGACCGGTTTCGAAACTGGCGTCTGTACTCAGACTACGCGGGAGGCATCGTCGCCGATCAAGGAGCGCACGTGTTCGATGGCATTCACTTGCTGATGAACGCTGGGTATCCGCTGGCGGTGACTGCGGCGGCGGGGCGGCCGCACAAAGAGGGCGTCGACACTCCGGAATCAGTGGTGGTGACGGCGGAATACGCGGAAGACTTTCTGGGAGTGTTCAGCATCAACTACGCGGCGATGCGGTATCAGTCGCGGAACGATCAACTCAATCAACTCGATGGGGACAAGGCGCGGATGGACATCGGCCGTGAGGAGTACCGCGTCTACATGGCGGGGGCGGAGGACACGGCGGCGATGAGCGGGAAGTCCGCCCGCGGCTTCGGGTACGCGGCGGATCTTCACGTGGCGAATTTTCTCGAGTGCGTACGGACGCGGAAGACGCCGACGGCTCCGATGCGGCTCGGGTTTCAGGCGGCAATCGTGGTTCAGATGGCGAATCTTTCGCTGCGTTCGGGCCGGCGGCAGCGCTGGAATGCGCAGGCGTCGCGCGTCGAGGTCTGAGTCGCGGACGGCTGCTCAGATCCACACCGGTTCGGCGGTCCTATCGCCTCCGGTGTCACCGGTGTTGACCGTCCCGGCCGGCTCCACCAGCAGAATATGGCACTCGTGTTCGGCGAACGGCTTGTGCTCGACGCCTTTGGGGACCACGCACATCTCCCCGGCGTGCAAGATGACTTCGCGATCGCGGAAAGCGATGGCGAGGCGGCCTTCGATCACCAGGAACACTTCGTCGGTCTCGTCATGCTTGTGCCAAACGAAGTCGCCCTGCACTTTCACCAGCTTGAATTGGTAGTCATTCATCGCCGCGACGATCCTGGGAGCCCAGCGATCTTCGAACAGGCCCAACTTGGCGCGGAGATTGATGCAGTGCATTCTATTTCAGCCGGAAGGCGGCCATTTCAGAGGCGTTACGAACATAGACGACACCGCCGGCGATGGCGTGATTGTTCCAGGTCTTGCCTTCGATGGCCTGGAACTGCGCCAGTTCCTGGTGTCCGGCGGGAGTGGCTTTGACGAGTGCGAGTTCCCCTCGTTCGCTGAGGACGATGAGATGGCCCGAAGCCAGGAGCACCTGACCGTAGCCATAGCGGCCACCCTTCCATTTTTGTTCGCCCGACGAGGCGTCGATGCATTGAAGGATACCTTCGTCCAATCCGTAAACGTTGCCCTCGTAGAGCACCGGCGAATTGAATTTGGCCTTCATGCGATTGTTCTGCCAAAGGACCTTGGCGTCAAAGGCGCCGCCATCGGCGGTCAATTCCACCAGCGCCGATCCGTGTCCGTAACCGGCGTTGAGCATCAGGCGATTGTCGGCGATCTTGAGCGGCTGCGAGGCGTTGATATGGTATTCAGTCACCCAGGGGACTGACCATAGGAGCTTGCCTTCGTCGATGCTGAGCCCCATGGCGCGCAGGGCACTTACCACGATCAACTGACGTTTGCCTGCGAGCGTCATCACCATCGGCGCCGTATAGGACTGTTCGTCGTCCTGCGAGGACCAGATCGTCTCGCCGGTGGCCTTGTCGTAGGCGACCACGGATTTCCCCGGACCTCCCGGCAGCACGATCAGCTTGCCATCCACCACCAGCGGCGACGCCGCTTGCGCCCACATCGGGTTCGACGCACCATTTTCGGAGAGTATGTTCTTGCGCCATACCGTCTTGCCGGTGGCGGCGTGGATGCAGCGGAGTTCGCCTTCGGCGCCCAGAGCGTAGACACGGCCGTCGTCGTAGACCGGTGTGGTGCGCGGTCCATCGCCACCCATCGATTCCTGAAAAAGCGCTTTCCAGGAATTGGTCCACTTTTCGCGACCCGTGGCGGCGTCGTAGGCGGCCACTACTTCCTGGTCGCGACGCTGTTCGATGGTGTAGAGCATGCCGCCAGCGGCGACGAAACCCGCATAGCCGCCGCCGACGGGTTGCTTCCACAATTGCTGCAAACCGGCAGCAGGCCATTGGGTAAGTATGGGCGTTTCGGCGTAGATGCCAAGACGGTCAGGTCCGCGATAATCGGTCCAATAGTCCCGGAGAGGTGCGGCGACCGGTTCGGCGCCCGGCTGAGCATCGCCGGATTCCGCCGATGCCTTGGCAGCCACCTCAGGCGCCACGGTTGCAGCGGGGGCAGCGTCAGGCGTTATCGGCGGGGGCGGTTGGGCGACACGGCTTCGCTCGACGGCCTTGGCACGGTCTTCCGGACTTTGGAAGGTGAGGAACGTGGGTACGCCGCTCCCCCCCATCTCGGCCCGGAGCCCATAGATTTTGAACAGTTGGACGATGCCGAGGAGGGCGATGGCGAGCGAAGCGAGTATCTTGATGCCGAGCTTGCCGCGGCGCGTCCAAAGGAGCACCAAACCGAGGGGCGGAAACAGGAGGCTGGCGCCGATGACAGCGAAGGAGGTCTGGTACCAGGGCATGAATCTATTGTCCTATACGGTTCCAGATGGTGGACAATGGAGGCAAGATGCAAATTCGGAGACCCTTCGCTGCGCTAATACTCAGTTCTGGATTGCTGACCACCGCCATGACCCAAGCTGCTGAACTGCCGATCAAGAAAGTCGTCCTTTATAAGAACGGTGTTGGATACTTCGAGCGCGGCGCGCAACTCGCGGCCGGCGAGGGGGCCCGCCTGGAGTTCGCCGCCACAGAGATGAACGACGTGTTGAAGTCGTTGACAGTGTCGATTGCGGGAACCGGCGGCGTACGTTCCATCCGCTACGATTCGCAGGAGCCGGTGGAGCGGAAGCTGGACCGGTTTTCGATCAAGCTCGGCGACCAGATGCCCATCTCCGCGCTGCTCGATCAGTTGAAAGGGTCGCAAGTGGAGTTGAAACGGGACGCTCAAACGGTGAGTGGGATCATCGTGGGCGCGCGGCGGCTACCGGCGGTGGAGACGGCCAAGGAAAGTGAGGAAGTGACGCTGTTACTCGACTCAGGCGAAATTCGGACATTCGAAGTGGGTTCATACAGTACGCTACGATTTCCTGAAGCGCAGCTTCAGCAGCAGCTCAAGGACTACTTGAAGACTCTCACGCAGGCGCGGAGCACGGATCGGCGCGGGGTGCTGATCGAGTCAGGAACAGAGGGGCCGCGGCAGGTGACGGCGGCCTACATGGTTCCGACGCCGGTGTGGAAGTCCAGTTATCGCCTGGTGTTACCGGCGAGTGGTGAACTGATGCTGGAGGGTTGGGCGGTGGTGGACAACACCTCGGGCGACGATTGGACGAATGTGTCGCTGAGCGTGGTGTCCGGCCGGCCGATCTCGTTTATCAGCAAGCTTTACGAGCCGAAGTTTGTAAATCGGCGTGAAGTGGAATTGCCGGAGGATCAGCCGGCGGGTCCGGTGCTACATGAAGGCGCGATCGGCGGGGTCGTGGGGGGCGTGATCGGGGGTGTGGCCGGAGCGCCGCCGCCGCCTGCACCGGCGATGATGGCGCAGCGAATGACAAAGGCTGGACGATCGATGGCAGCCGCTGAGTCCGTAATGGTTGCCGCCGCGCCCGCCGCCGACTTCAGCAGCGTGGAGACGCAGGCGGAAGCCAAGGAAGCGGGCGAGTTGTTCGAGTATCATTTCAGCCAGCCGGTCACGGTGCGCAAGAACGAGTCCGCGATGCTGCCGTTCTTGCAGCAAAAAATTCCGGGTCGCAAGCTGCTGATCTATTCGAGCGAGAACTCGGTGCACCCCACAAACGCGGTGGAACTTACGAATAGCTCGGGCAAGACGCTGGACGGCGGTCCGGTGACGGTCTACGACGCGGGCGCGTACGCGGGCGAGTCACTCACGGAGACGGTGAAGACGGGCGATAAGCGGCTACTGAGCTACGGCGTGGATCTCGGCACGCGGGTGACGACGAAGTTCGACTCGAGCCAGGAGGTGGTGCGCGAGATCCATATGCGGCGCGGGGTGATCACGGCGCGGGCGGCGATCGAGGAGAAGAAGACGTTCACGATCAAGAATGTAGATGCGAAGGCGAAGACACTGATCATCGAGCATCCGGTGCGGCCGATGTACAAGTTGCTGGCTCCGGCCAAGCCGGCGGAGACCACCGCGTCCGCGTATCGCTTCGAGGTTAACCTCCCGGCGGCGGGCGAGTCGAAGTTCGTTCTGGACGAGGAGCGGCAACTCGATCGCACGTACATGGTTACCAACATCAATCCGGATTTCCTCGTCAGCCTGATTCAGAACAAGACGCTCAGCGCGAGCGGACGGCAGGGGCTCGAGCAGATCGCGTCGAAGAAACGGGAGATCGCCGGCAATGACCGCGCGCTGGCGCAGTTCGATCAGGAGTCCCGCGAGCAGGCCGCCGATCAGCAGCGCGTTCGCGAGAACATTTCGACATTGTCGCGGGTGAGCGGGCAGCAGGATCAGGTGCAGCGTTACTCGCAGCAACTGGCGGCGATCGAGAGTCAGTTGGCCGGGCTGCGGGACAAAACGGCCGAGGCCCGCAAGCGGAAGGCTGCGCTAGAATCGGAACTCAATTCCCTCATCGAGAAACTGGAGTTCTGATTGAAGCTCATCCGATTCGACTATCGCGGCGCTACCCAATGCGGCGTCGTCACCGCGGAAGGCATCGCGCCGATTGCCGCGATCAACGCCGCCAAGGGGACGCAGGTTCCCGACGATCTGTTGGCGGTGATCCAAACCGGCGCCACCGCGCAACTGGCCGACGTCAGCGGCGTGCCGGCGATCCCGTTCAGCGAGGTGCGTCCGCGGCTGCCCTACTCGCCGCCGAAAATCTGGTGCATCGGGCTAAACTACAAGTCCCACGCGGAAGATATCGACGCGGTGCAGCCGGAGGAGCCGGGCAGTTTTATGAAGCCGGCCTCGTGCATGGTGGAGCCGGGCGGCGAACTGGTGCTGCCGCCGCCGGATGTTTCCAACGATGTGGACGCCGAGGGTGAACTCGGTGTGATCATCGGACGGCGCTGCCGTTTCGTGCCGGCGGACCGGGTGCGCGAAGTGATCTTCGGGTACACGACAACGCTTGACCTGACGGCGCTCGACGTTCTGCGGAAGAATCCGCGGTATCTCACGCGATCCAAGAGTATCGATACGTTCTTCAGTTTCGGTCCGGTAATCGTCACCGCCGACGAGATCGCCGATGTCGATCAGCTCGAAGTAATCACGGAGCACAACGGCGGTGTATGCTCGCGGGACTTCGTGCATCACATGCACCACCGGCCTTATGAACTGGTGCGCTTCCATAGTGACTTCCAAACGCTGTACCCAGGCGACCTGATTTCGACGGGGTGTCCCAAAGGCGCGCGGATCAAGCCGGGGGACCGGGTGAGGGCGCGCATCGAAGGCGTGGGTACGCTCGAGGCATCGGTCGTCCAGGGATCGCGCGTCACCGAGATCGGGTAGTTCCCAGGCGAGTTAGTTCCAATACAACCCTTGTGTTCGGCGGAGGATTGCCTTACCATCGGGGCGGCGAAGTTTAGCCACTGCCGATGAAAGGAGTCCTGTTATGCGAGCCGACGACCTCAACGTGCGAGTGTCCTTGAAGAAGCTCCTGATCGGACTGGGCCTCACAGTGGTTCCGCTCAGTCTCTTCGGGCTGTATATGGCCACCCGGGCCAATCGCGACCTGCGAGCCGCCGTGGAGCAAAACTTCGAGACGATTGCCGTCTCGGGTGCGATCGGGTTTCGAGCTACGTCCACGACCGTGTGATCCAAATCGGAGCCCTGGCGCGTATGCCGGCGGTGCTGGATGCCGTTGGCGCGTCGAATCGGGAGCAAGCGGGGCTGAGCGACACCGCGTTTCAGGAAAAAGTCACGCGTCTCGAGAAGATATGGAACACTCCCGCGGCGGACTCCACCGTCCGCGATCTGCTCGGGTCGCCGGCGGCGCGGATGCTGCGGGCGCAATTGGCCGCCGATCCGAGGCTGCTGCGCATCACGCTCACCGATGCGCGGGGAGCGGCGATCGCAGCCACTCACAAGACTCTCGACTACTATCAGGCCGACGAAGAGTTCTGGCAGGCGATCAGCGCCCAGGGCCGCGGCGCCGTGAACCTCACCGACATCCTGTACGACGAGGTGACGCATTCCAACTACATCGGGATCGGCGTGCCAGTGATGGAACCGGACACCAACCGTTTCATCGGCGCGCTGGATGTGCTGATGGACTTGTCGACGATCTTCCCGGAAGCGGCCACGCGGCGTCCGGGCAGTTCGATGCAGATGATGCTGGTGAAGAAAGACGGCACCGTGATCACCGGTCCGGGCACCACACTCTCCATGAAAGTGAAAGCACCGGAGTGGGCGGCCCTGGTGGACGCGCAACTGGCCGGGGGAGCATCCGGAAGCATGTTGGCGTCCCTCACCCAGGGGGAAGAAGTGGTGGCCTTCGCCGACACGGGATTGGGCTCGGACTACCGGAATCTTTCCTGGGCGGTGCTGGTGAGCCAGAACGCGCGCGAGGCGCTCGCGCCGCTCGCGGGGATCGTCCGGCTGTTCTTCCTGTTCATCTTCGCCGGACTGGTGGCGCTGGTGGCCCTCGGCGTCTATTTCGCGCTGCATCGAACCGTCCATTATGAGGACATCGAGGATGCGATGCAGGAAGAATCCAAACGCCGTGCGGTCGGCGCCGCAAGTTGAATTGACTGGCCAGGGTTGGTATAGTCAGTGGCGAGAGCCCCCAAACGGCTACGAGTGCAATCACAACAAAACCCAACTCTTTGAAAGGACGGTGTGGCGTGAGTTCCAAAAAAGAACCTGAAGTCCACTCCACGCGCGGTGCGGCTTCCGGGAACGAGTCCCGGGGCGGCTTTTCGCGGCGCGGTTTTCTCCGCGGCGCGGGAGTCACCAGCGGCGTACTGGGCGGCGGATTGCTGGAACAACAAGAAGCGGAAGCGGCTCCGCCGCCAAGCGTCATTGGTCCGGGCGAAACCACCATCAGTTTGAATGTGAACGGCAAGGCAGTGAAGGTGACCGTGGAGCCGAGAACGACTCTATTGGACGCCCTTCGCGAACGCCTAGAGATCACCGGCGCCAAGCGCGTGTGTGACCGCGGCACCTGCGGCGCGTGCACCGTGATGGTGGACGGCAAGGTGATGTACGGATGCACCGTGCTCGCCATTGACGCGCAGGGCCGGAAAATCGAGACCATGGAAAGCCTGAGCATGGGCAGCAAGCCCCATCCTCTGATCCAGGCCTTTGTGGACAACGACGGCATGCAGTGCGGCTACTGCACGCCCGGGTTCGTGATGGCGTCCAAGGGATTCCTCGATCGCAACCCGAACCCGACATATGACCAGGTGAAGGAAGGGCTGGGCGGCAACCTATGCCGCTGCGGCACCTATGTGGGCGTTCGCAAGGCCGTTTTGCAGGCGGCCAAGGACCTGAAAGGGGGCCGCAATGCCTGATTACAAATACCCACCGATGGAATCGCGGAAGCTGATGGGCCGGCGCATTTCGCGTGTCGACGGCCCTCAGAAGGCCGCGGGCAAAGCAAAGTACAACTCCGACGTGCGCCCGGCAGGCACAGTGCATGGCGCGATCCTGCACTCCCCGCACGCCCATTGCCGGATCAAGAGCATCGACACCGCGGATGCGCAGAAGATCGCCGGCGTCACCGCCGTCCGCGTCATCGCCAAGCCCGGCACCGAGATCCAGTGGACCAATCAGGAAATCGCCTCCGTGGCTGCGCGCACCGAAGAAATTGCCCGCGACGCCGTGCGCGCCATCAAGGTGGAATACGAGATCCTGCCGCACCTGGTGCGCGAAGACCGCCTGGACAAGGTGGGCAGCCGAGCCAAACCGGCCGGCGAAGTCGTCACCGGCGACCCGGAAGAAGCATTCAAGATGGCCGACGTCACCCACGAAGGCGACTACGGTATCCCCGTGATCACGCACTGCTGCCTGGAACCGCACGGCCAGACCGTGGCCTGGAGCGGTGACAAGGTGGAGTTCTGGCCGTCAACGCAGAACGTGTCGGCGGTGGGCGACGACCTGGCCAAGGGGCTCGAGATCCCCGCCGCGAACGTTCACACGCACATGGACTACATCGGCGGTGGATTTGGCAGCAAATTCCAGAGCGATCTGTGGGGCCAGGAAGCGGCTAGGCTCTCCAAGGAAAGCGGCGGCAAGCCGGTGAAGTTGTACCTGGACCGGGCTCCTGAGCTGACCATCGCGGGCGTGAGGCCCTCGGTCTACGCCAAGGTGAAACTGGCGGCAAAGAAAGACGGAACCCTCGTCGCGTGGGATTCGCTCACCTGGATGACGGGCGGATTCGGCGGCGGCGGCTTGAACGCCGATCTGCTGCCCTACGTATTCCGGAACGTCCCCAACCGGCGCATCAATCACACCGCCGTTTCGGTGAACTCGGGTGGGTCGCGTGCCTGGCGCGCTCCCAATCACCCGCAGGTATCGTATGTGACGTGCGCGGCGCTGGAAGATCTGGCGGCCAAGTTGGACATGGATCCCTACGACCTGTTCATGAAGAACCTCGAGTTGACGGCGCGTCCCGAAGTCTATAAGTCGCAGTTGTCGCAAGCCGCCGACATGATCGGCTGGAAGAAGAACTGGCATCCGCGCGGCGACAAGACAAAGGGCCCGATCAAGCGCGGTCTCGGACTGGGCATCGGGACATGGGGCGGCGCGGGCCATGCGTCGCAGTGCCGGGCCAAGATCCATCCCGACGGCAGCGTGGAAGTGGAATTGGGCACGCAAGACCTCGGAACGGGTACGCGGACGGTGATCATGCAGGTGGCGGCGGAAACGTTGGGCCTGCCGTTCAACGCCGTGAAACTGACCATCGGCGACAATAGCCTGCCCCGGTCGGGCGCCTCCGGCGGATCGACGACGGTGGGCGGTGTTTCGGCATCGACGCGAATCGCGACGTCGAACGCGCTCGAGAAACTGTTCGAGGCCGTGGCGCCGGGTCTGGGCTCCGACAAGGACGGCCTGGAAGCGGTGGACGGCAAGATCCAGGTGAAGGGCAATCCCTCCAAGAGCCTCACCTGGAAGCAGGCGTGCGCCAAGCTGGGCGTGACCACCATTTCCGAAGAAGGCCGGCACGATCCGCGCAACCCGCGCGGGCTGTCGACCCTCGGAGTGGGCGGCATCCAAATGGCGGACGTTTCCGTGGACGTGGAAACGGGCGTGGTCCGCATCAATAAGGTGGTGGCGGTGCAGGACGTCGGCTTGGTGGTGAATCCGAAACTGGCCGACAGCCAGGTGCACGGCGGCATCATCATGGGCGTATGCGGCGCGCTGATGGAAGAAAGAGTCATGGACGAGATGTCGGGCAAGTGCCTGAACGCGGACATGGAATTCTACAAGCTGGCCGGGATCGCCGACATCGGCGAGATCGAAGTAAAAATGGACATCACGCCGGATCACGACAGCCGCGGCGTGATCGGATTGGGTGAACCTTCCACGATTCCGACCATCGCGGCGATCGCCAATGCGGCGGCCAATGCGATCGGCGTCCGGGTTCCAACATTGCCGCTGACCCCGCGCAACGTTCTGGATGCGCTGGCGGGAAGGAGGATGGCCTAAATGCAAGCCTTCGAATTCGCATCTCCAACGAGTGTGAAAGAAGCGCTCGGATTGCTGGGCGCCCAGTTTTCCGACGCGCAATTGCTCGCCGGAGGCACCGATCAGATCAGCCTCCTGAAGGAACGGCTCCATCATCCCAAGCGGGTGGTGAGCCTTCGCAACGTGAAGGAGCTGCACGGGATCAAAAAGACCGGCGGCGGCATCCGGATCGGCGCGATGGCCACCGTCGACGAAGTGATGGAGAGTTCACTGGTGCGCGCCGAGTATCCGTCCCTGGTGCAGGCCGCGCGCGGCATCGCCAGTCCGCAGATCCGTAACATGGGCACCATGGGCGGCGATCTGTGCCAGCGCACCCGGTGCTGGTACTACCGCAATCACCTGGGCTTGCTGGCCATGAAGGATGGCAAGAGCCTGGTCGCCGAAGGACAGAACGAATACCACGCGATCTTCGGCAACAGCGGCCCGGCAAAGTTCGTGAGCGCTTCGAGCTTCGGACCGGCGCTGGTGGCATTGGGCGCGACCGTGACCGTAGTGTCGCCGTCCGGCTCACGGTCCATGAAAGTGGCGGACCTGTTCCATACGCCCAAGGAACGCGGCGAACGGGAGACGGTGCTGAAATCGAACGAGATCATCACCGAAATCCTGGTCCCGTCGGCCCGCGGCGTGAAAAACGCCACCTATGAGGTCCGCCAGAAGCAGGCTCTCGATTGGCCTCTGGTGGCCGCTTCGGTGGCGCTGACGATGAAGGGCAACTCGGTAGGATCGGCGATGGTGGTACTGGGCCATGTGGCTCCAACGCCACACATGGCGTCCGCGGCGGCTTCCATGCTGTCGGGCAAATCGATCACCGAGGACGTGGCGGCGCAAGCTGGTGCCGCGGCGGCCCAGGGCGCTACGCCTTTGAGCGGGAACACCTACAAGGTGGACCTGGTGAAGGTAGCCGTGAAACGCGCTCTACTGGCTGCGGTAGGCGCCTAGCAGTAAGGTTGGAGTACGGAGGGGGCGGGTCCACTTGCAAAGAAGTGGCCGCCCCTTTTCCGGGTTCCGAGGGCCAAGTTCCGAGGGCCAAGCTCAGAGGGTGTAAGTCATGATCACAGGCGAACAATCGAGTCAAGTCGCGATCGACACCGACCGGTGTGACCGTCTGCGGTGGAAGGGCATGTTCATCGAGGCCGAGTGGGACCCCACCGTTCCCCACTCGGGCGACCGTTTGTTCTGGTGTCACAACACGCAGAACTGCATCGGGCCGGACGGCAGGACGGTGGATGAGTACGAGTGCAACGAAACACGGTCCTGTTACAAAGCTCTGTAATCAGCGGGATCGCTATGGTAAACTGAAGGCTGAGGAGGCCTTGGGATGAAGATCACGACTGTTTCTTTTCTCTTGCTTTCGGCCGCCGGAATGGCACTGGGAGCCAATTCCGTTCATGGCTCATACGTGGAAGCGCGCACCACCGATATTTACACGGGCGCGTGTTTCGCGAACTCCGAAGTCGGCCTGGTAGGCGATCTGGCCGTGATGGGCTGGAAGATTTCCAAGGGTGACTTCGAGGGCGTCAATCTCGATGGCCTCAGCGTCGTCGGCGTGGTAAAGGCGAGTGCAACGCTCGGCGACATCCACAACACGGCGTATCCGGTGAAGGCGGTTCTCATCGTGGATGAGCGCGCCAATGCCGAACAGCGGCTGGCCTTGCAGGCCTTCGCTAAGAGGATGAGCGGCGACCTGTTGCAGGATGTGGTGAAGGTGAACTACGCCCCCGTCGACCTGACGGTGGAGGGCGGCAACGTCCATGGCGCCACTGCGACCCTGAACGCCGGCAACCTGGCGACAATCCAAACCCGCGCCATCGGCGGTAAAGATCATATTTGCAGCAACGAAGAAGTCTGGTACCTGCCGTTGACCAAGGTCGGGCACTATATGCCGGCGGTGGCGATCGCGCACACTTTCAAGGGCGACGGTCTGGGCACCAAATGGTCGAGTCCGGACAAGCGCAGCGCCTTCGTTGCTGACTTCCAGTTGAACGACTGATCGTTTTTTTCGAATTTCGTCCACTCCTCCGTGAACGAACTGTATGGCGCGGACTCCAATATGGTCCGCGCCTTTCTTCTTTTGTGCGTTCTCTCCGCACAGGTGCGACCAAGAGCGGAAGCTTCATAATTGAGGGATGCAGATCCTTCCCCGCCCCTTTCCGATCCACACCACACTGATGCTCATCCTGTCTGGGGCTGCGCCGGCGGCCACCGCGGCGGACTGGCCCCAGTGGCGCGGCCCCGCGAGCCAGGGCGTTTCCACCGAGACCGCGCTGCCCACCACCTGGAGTGACAGCAGCAACGTCGCCTGGAAGGCGCCGCTCGCCGGATTCGGGGCCTCTTCGCCGATCGTAGTTGACGGGCTCATTGTCACCACATCTCAGGTGGGCAGCTATCAATCGGCGACCGGCGAAGATCCGCGGCTGGCTCGCGACGACCGTTCTCTGGCGAGCCGCGAGAACGCCATCGGCGCGGGGATCGCATCCACTTCCGGCAAGCCGCTCGAACTGGCCGTGGAGGCATTCCGTATCGACACCGGCAAGCCGGCGTGGACGTTCCGGATGCCCGCCACGGGGCCGCGTCCGGATCTGCATGAGAAGCACAACCTCGCCACCCCCACGCCCGTCTCCGACGGCGAACGGATCTACGCGTGGTTCGGCAACGGCCAGTTGGCGGCGTTGGACCTCGACGGGAAGCCCGTCTGGCGGCATCACCTGGGGCTCGAGCACGGGTCCTTCCTCAACCAATGGGGACACGGCAGCTCTCCGCTGCTCTACAAGGACTCCCTGATTCTGCTGGTGGACCACCGGCCCGTCTCCTACCTCCTCTCCCTGGACAAACGAACCGGCAAACAGCGCTGGAAGGTGGACCGCGGCCAGAATCGGGTCTCGCACAGCACCCCGGTTGTGGTGGCCGGGCCGAACGGCGACGAAATGATCGTCAATTCCACCGAGCGCGTCGATGCCTATGACCCCACCACAGGCGAGCTACTCTGGCATGCCGGAAGCCAACGCCAAACGCCCATACCCACGGCGGTTTCGCACGGCGGAACGATCTACATGGCGCGCGGATATCGGAATTCGGACATCCTGGCCATTCGTTCCGGCGGCCGTGGAGACGTATCGGAAACCCACATTCAATACCGGATCCCCAATGGCGGATCCTACGTGCCGTCGATCTTGCACTATCAGGGCCTGCTCTATATGACCAACGAAGTGGGGGTGGTCACCTGCGCCGACGCCTCCACGGGCGAACGTCTTTGGCGCTCGCGGCTGGGAGGCATCTTCTTTGCGTCGCCGGTGGGCGCGGCGGGCCGCGTGTACCTGCTGAGCGAAACCGGCGAAACCTATGTGCTCCGCGCCGGACGCGAAGCGGAACTCCTCGCCACCAACCGGATCGACGGGCGGTTTCTCGCTTCTCCCGCCATCTCGAGCGGCCGTATTTTCCTGCGCAGCGACGGGACGCTGTTCGCGATCGGGGGTCGCGAGCCGTAGCCCGGTTACGCCTTTCCCACGAGTCTCCGCGCCTGGTCCCAAACGCCGGCTTCCACGGCATCCACAAAAAGCTGCAAATGCGGGAACGGAATCTGAATCCCGGCTTCGTCGAGGGCCAGCTTGCAGACCTCCACCACCGCGGCCGAGATGTCTTCTTCGTCCTCTGCGTTGGCGATCCACACCTCCACTTCGAGCGATACGGCCGAATCATCCAGGCTCAGGACATCCACGCGCGCCGCGGGCTCTGTGAGCACGTCCGGGAGCTTGGCCACCGCCGCCAGCAGCACCGCGCGGGCATTGGAGATGGACTCCTTATAGGCAATGCCTACCGGCACCTCGATTCTGGTTGCGCCGTGCCGGGAATGGTTCACCAGCACCTGATCGAGCAGGGTTTTGTTGGGAATGATGACGTAGGTGTTGGAGCGCGTGCGGAGCCGCGTGGTCCGCATGGATATCTCCACGACGCGTCCTTTTTGGTCGCCCACGGTGATCCAGTCGTTGGTGGTGAACGGCTTGTCCATCAGGATCAGGAACCCCGCTATCACGTTGCTGAGCGAATCCTGGGCAGCGAAACCGATGGAGAGACCCAGCACGCCGATTCCGGCGAGCGCGGCGGCCACATCCACCCCGAGTTGCCCCAGCGACATGACCACGGCGAGAACCAGCATTACGGTCCGGAACAGGCTCAGCATCATGCCGGTGATGGCCGCTTCGAGTTGCATTCGTTGGAATGCCCTTTCGAGATGGGGCGAGAGAAGATGGATCGCCACGCGGAATGCGATGAAAATGAGGAGCGCCGTGATCAAATTCGGCAGCCAGGCAAGAATGGCCGTGAGTAGGGCCTGTACGTTGAAGAGGGATTGGAGGGATTCGAGCATACTCATCAAACTAACATCGCCCCGCCACCGCCGCTACGGAACTCGGTTGGCCGATGGGAGCTATTACCGAAGCGAGAGCCCGCCGTCGACGGCGAGGAGTTGTCCGGTGACGAAGTTGCCGGCCGAGAGAAAATAGACCACCGCATCGGCGATCTCGCCGGGCGTCCCGGGACGCCGGGCCGGTGTCGCCTCCACCATCGGGATGCTTCGCTCGTCCAGATCGTCGAAGGGGATCACTCCCGGGGCCACCGAGTTCACCGTGATGGTGGGCGCCAGCGCCTTGGCAAGCGCCCGCGTCATATGGATCACGCCGGCCTTGGAGGCACAGTAGTGCACATGCTCGGCCCACGGACGGATCCCGCCCAGAGAACTGATGTTGACGATGCGGCCTTCCCCGCCCTTCCGCATGTGAATCGCGGCCTGCTGGCAGCAAAAAAACACGGCCTTCAGGTTCACGCTGTGGATGAAGTCCCAATCGCGCTCGGTGATCGAGAGCGGATCGAAGCGGGTGAAGCGCGCGGCGTTGTTCACCAGTCCATCGATGCGCCCGAAGTGCGCCGCCACGTCGCGGAACAGCAGTTCGATCTGCGGCACCTGCTCGAGGTCGGCGCGAAACACGGGTGCGCCGCCGCAGTCGGCCGCGGTTTGAAGCGCTTCCCGTTCCGAGGTTGAGTAGTGGATCGCCACGCGGGCGCCCTCGGCAGCCAACCGCAGCGCGATGCCGCGCCCGATTCTCTTGGCCGCGCCAGTGACGACGATCACTTTGCCGGCCAGCGGCATTGTTTCCCCAGGATTCATGTTCTCGACTCCGTCCCCGGCTCGACGAGCTTTCCGGCCAGCACGGCCCAGACCCAGAATATCGATACGCTGCCCGAAACGATTCCCGAAAGCAAGCCGATCGTGCGGATGCTGTAATAGTCGGAAGCAAATCCGGCGAGGGTCATCGAAATCATCATCATCCCCCAGTTCATCGATTCGAAGGTGGAGAAGACGCGCCCGCGGTAGGCGTCGTCGATGGTGCGCAGCAACTGCGTCATGTTCATGGTGGAGGTCATGCCCACCGCCGCGCGCGAGAGCGCGATGAAGAACAACGCCCATCCGAAATTTTCCATCTGGCTGAAGATCGCGTAGGCGACGCCGTGCAAGAGGTAGCACGCCGCCACCAGCCACAGGTACGCGCGAAAGCTGAGCCGCGGCATCAGCCGGTGCGCGGTGGCGCCGCCCACGATCAGGCCGATCGCGGCGCAGCCCCATATGATGCCGATTCCGGCGGCGCCCTTGTGGAACACCTTCTCGCCGAACAACGAGAAAAGCACCTGCGCCGCGCCGCCGCCGGTGGCCCATCCCACTCCGAGCAACGCCAGCCCGAATACCAGCGGCACGCTCCGCATGTAGCGCAGCCCCTCACGATACTCGTGAAACGGCCGCGCCATCATCCGTTCCCGCGGCAGCCCGGCCGGACGAAAGCCGCCTTCCAGGCGCAGGCGCGAAATGCAGAATGCCGACACGACGAACGAAAGAGCATTCAACGCAAATGCGGCTTCGTAACCGAGCGAATGAACGCTGGTGCCGCCGAGGACCATGCCGATGGCGAGATTGGTCCACTGGGTGGTTTGAGTGAGCGTGTTGGCGGTGTGTAGCTGTTCGCGGCTGGCGATCCGCGGCAGGATCGCGGCGCGGCCGCTGGTGAAAAACGGCGAGCAGAACATCAGCATCGCGCTCAGGACGTAGAGCAGCCACGGCTTGGGGTAGAGCAGACAGAGGCCGAACCCGACCGCGATGACGGCACGAATAGCGTCGCTCGCGATCATCAGCTTGCGCCGGTCCATGCGGTCCAGCGCCACGCCGGCCAGCGGACCCGCGATCATCATCGCCACCCCTCGGGCCAACAGCACGCCGCTCACGATCAGGCCGCTCCCGGTGGTCTCGAGCACCAGGCTGAACACGGCGATGTTGTTGAAATGGTCCCCCACTTCGCTCACCACTTGTCCGGACCACAAGTTCCGGTAGTTCCGGTTTTCCCGCAGGAGTTGAACGAATCCGGACATGTCAGGATCGCTCCGCGGCGAACACTCCGGCCAGAATCAGCGCGCCGCCGCTCATTAGTGACGGCGTAATGGTCTCGCCGAGCAGCGTGACAGCGAAGGCCGTTGCGATCACCGGCTGCAGGTAGGCGAGCGTGGAAAGCCGCGTCGCGCCGAGGTAGCGCAGCGCATGGTAGTAGATGAGATAGGCAATGATCGAGGGAAATAGCGCCATGTAGAACAACGCCGCCCACGCGCCGGCGGATACGGTGGAAAAGTCGAACCGGTGCGCCGCCCACAACGTCACCGGCGAAAGCACCAGAGCGCTGCCCCCATAGGCGAACGAATTGATGGTGACGCCGTCGAAATCCTTGCGGAGGCTTTTGCCGCCGACGGTGAACAGAGCGAAGGTGAGCATCGCCATGAGAATGAACAAGTCACCGGACAGAGTGGCGCCACGCTGGTCCTGCCCGCGCAGTTGCAGCAGCCCCACGCCCGCGATCGCCAACAGGATGCCAGCCACCTTCGATCGCGTGATGCGTTCATGCCCGGCCGCCGACGATAGCAGTAACACCGTCATCGGAGTGAGGGCGAACAGGATGGCCGCGTGCGAGACGCTGGTGCGGGCCAGCCCGAGAAGGAAGCACAACTGATTCGCGCCCACGCCCACCAGTCCAACGGCGAGCAGTTTGACAAGCCCTCCGGTCTCCCACAACGGCACCCTGTGCCGGCGCCGCTCCCACACATAGTAGGGAACCAGCATGAGTCCGGCCAGGGTGAAGCGCAATGTTCCGAGAAGCAGGCTGGGGAACTCCCGCAGCGCATGCTTGGCGACGATGAAATTGATCGACCACACGAAAACCATGAACGCCAGCAGGAAATAGACGCTGGCTGGTGTTTTCGCGGATGTGTCGGATTCACCGGACAATGTCGTTTTGGGGCCGGATCGTTTCCGTGCGGACTGTGACGGACCGTATGAAATCGTGGTCCAGGGCGTATCCGAAACCAGGCTCGTCGCGGATCTCGATGGTGCCGCGCGGCGTGGTTTCCACCGGCGGCTGGATGATGTCGCGGCTCCAATATCGTTTGCTCGCCGAAACATCGCCGGGGAGCACGAAATTCGGCAGCGTGGCCAGCGCAATGTTGTGGGCGCGCCCGATGCCGGCCTCGAGCATTCCCCCGCACCACACGGGCACTCCGCGCGCCTGGGCCACGTCGTGGACGCGTTTGGCCTCGGCGAAACCACCCACCCGCCCGAGCTTGATGTTGATGATCTTGCCCGCGTTCATCCGGAGCGCCTGCTCGGCCTGATGCGCCGAACGGATGCACTCATCCAGGCAGATGGGCGTTTGTAGGCGTGCTTGCAGCGCGGCGTGGTCAATGATCTCGTCATGAGCCAGCGGCTGCTCGATCATCATCAGATAAAACGCGTCGAGTTCGGCGAGACGATCGGCGTCCTCCAACCGATAGGCCGAATTGGCGTCGGCCATCAGCTTGATGGCCGGGAATCGTTTCCGTACCTCGCCGACCACCTCCACATCCCACCCCGGCTTGATCTTCATCTTGATCCGTTGATAGCCGACCGCCAGCTCCGCGTCGATCTTGCCAAGCAGTTCGTCCACGGAGTTTTGAATGCCGATGGAGACGCCGCAGGGGATTTCGCGCCGCGCTCCTCCGCCGATCTCCTTCCAGAGAGGCTGCCCGTGGAGCCGGGCCTGCAGGTCCCAGACGGCCGCTTCGAGCCCGCCTCGCGCCATCATATGACCCCGGATGTGCTCGAGCCGCGGTGACACTTCCTCCGCGCTTTCGAACTGGCGCCCGGCTACGCGCGGCCCGGCGTAGTGGAGCAGGATCTGCCAGACGGACTCGGTCCACTCTTCGTTGTAGAACGGATTCTCCCCGGCGGTGACTTCTCCCCATCCGGAGACGCCCTCGGAGGAAATCGCTTCGACGAGCACCATCTGCCGCTCGTAGGTGCGGCCGAAGCTGGTCTCGAAGAAGTGGACCAGAGGCATGCGAATCTGGCGCAGTACGATTCGATCGACGGTGTACGGCATTCAGGGCTCCCAGCGGCCGAGCAGATAGGCTCCACCGCCGTCTTCGTTCTTCTCCACGCCGATCACCGTCAGCCCGCCGCCAAGATGGCGAAGGAACTCGTCGCTCACGCGGGACTGGATCTCGCGGGCGCGGCCCGGTTCGCTGGCTTTGATACGGGCGATGCCGCCGGGTACTTCGATGCGCGCTTCAATCGGCGCGCCGGGGGCCGGCGATCCGGCGAGCGCTCGATCCACGCGAGGGTCCGCCATGTGCCATTCGGCCGCGCAGCGATCGGTGGGCAGCCCGCCGTGCAGATGGCTCGACGTGACGCCGTACTGATTGAGCACGTAGCGGCGAACCACGGCCCCGAGCCGCTGCATGTTGAAATAGGCGTTCTTGATCTCGAGCGGATCGAAGGTCCACTCCATCATGGTGACCCCGCGGGCCAGCGCGTCCTCACGTTGAGCGAGTTTGAGCATGCGTCCCACGCCGCGGTCGCGGTAGCCATCCACCACGCCCAACATATTGCTGTGGAGGAACTGACCGCCCCCGGGCTTGATGCCCGGCAGGGCCACACAAAAACCGATCATGCGGCCGTCTTCCTCGAAGGCGCCGAACGCCTGACCGCCGATCTTGGTGGCGACCACGAACAAACGCACCGGCAAGGCGTCTTCATCGGAGAACGACCAGATTTCCTTTTGCAGACGCACGGCTTCCCGGAAGTCGGCGGTAGTGGCCAGGGCCCGGATGCCAATCACGGAACTCGCTTCGCCTCCTGCCATTTCGATTCCATTTCTTCGAGCGTCGCCGTACCGACAGGGTTGCCTTCCGCCGCCAGCGTCTTTTCGACGTGCCCGAAACGGGACCGGAACTTCGCGTTCGCACTCCGCAGCGCCTGTTCGGCGTCGACGTCGAGCTTCCGCGCCAGGTTCACCACAACGAACAGCACGTCGCCCAATTCCTCTTCCCGAGACCGCGGGTCGCTGGCTTCGGCCAACTCGTCGAGTTCCTCGCGAAGCTTGTCGAGCACCTGCGGCACGCCGGGCCAGTCGAATCCGTGTTTGGCCACCCTAGCGCTGATCTGCTGCGCTTCGGCCAACGCGGGCTGGGCACGGGAAACAGCGTCGAGCATCACCGCCTCCGTGCGGCCCTTCTCGCGTTTCTCTTCGGCCTTGATCTCATCCCAACGGGTTTTGACGTCGGCAGCGGTCCGCGCCTCGGCGTCGCCGAACACATGCGGATGCCGCCGCACGAGTTTGGCGTTGATGGCGGCGATGGAATCGGCAATGGAGAATAGACCGCGTTCCCGGGCCATCTGAGCCAGGAAGACGGGCTGTAGCATGAGGTCGCCCAGTTCCTCTTCGAGACCGGGCCAGTCCTCGGCGTCGATGGAATCGAGCACTTCGTAGGCTTCCTCGAGAAGGTATCTGCGGAGGGTGCGGAAATCCTGGTCGCGGTCCCACGGGCAGCCATCGGGCGCGCGCAGACGGCCCATGATGGATACCAAGCGGTTGAATTCATCCCCGGCCCGGTGATCCCCGGCGAAGGAATCGGAGTGATCTGACATGCGACTGGGAAAAGCTCAGTCTAGCATTTGGGCAAGGGCTGGACGTCGATGGTCCGTCCCGGGGTGCGTCAGTTCAGCTTCTCGGTGATCTTCACCGGTTCGGTGAGCCGGAACGAGAGTCGAGTTTCGATGGGAAGTTCGGCCTCGTTGCCGCGGGTAAGCACCACCGAACCCGCGCCCGCTCCCGCGCCGGCGCCCGCTCCGATGGCGGCTCCTTTGCCGCCGCCCGCGATGGCCCCGATCGCGGCTCCGATGGCGGCTCCGATGCCGACCTTCTTGGCGTCTTCCTTCTTCGAGTCTTCCGCCTGCTTGACAAACTGCGCGGTGCGGATGGGCACCACCTGCTTGTCAGACGTGGTGATGGAGGTGAGCTCGAGCGAAAGGTGCGCCAAACCTTTCACCTTGCCGGAACGCTGCGCGTCGAAGATTCTGCCGGTGACGCGAGAGTTTTTTTCGGCGATCACGAGGCCTTCCACCACGATGGGCTCAGCCAGCACAGCGGAGAAAGAATCGCCCTGGGCGTGCGTCTCGCTCGAGATGCGTTCGTTCAGGGAAACGGCGATGAGCGTACCGTCGGGGATCGATACCGAACGCGGCACGCGCGGCTTGGGTTCTTCGGTGCGGGTGGCGGACGGCGGATCGAGCACGGGCTTCGGAGCAGGCGCGGGGGCGCTGGCCACCGGAGAGGGCGCGGGTTTTGCCACCGGTGCGGGCTCAGGATCCGGTCGCGGAGCAGGCTCGGGTTCCGGTCGCGGCGCGGGGGCCGCAGGCACTGGAACGGCTCTCGGCGCGGGCTTCGCGGCAACCTTGGGAGCAGTGCGGGTGCGTTCGGGGGTGCGAGCGGGCCGGACCGGCGCGGGTTCGGGCTCTTCCGGTATCGCGTCCGCGCGCGCGATCTCTCTCACCTCCGAAACCGCCGGAGGAGCGGGCGCCGCGGCGCGCGATGCATCCGGGACCGCGGTCTCGCCGCCCCGGCCGGCGATCCACAGAACTCCAGCGGCCACGGCGATTCCAAGGGCGAACGCGCCCAGAATTGGTTTCCAGTTGTCGTTCATACCTGTATAGATAAACGCGAACCGGAGAGAAGAAGTTTCGGCCGATGTTGGCATCCCTGGAAAGGCTTCGCCCGTGGAAGTTAGAATAAAAAGGTGTTCCCCACCGAACTGAAGATTCGCGATATTGGCGTGCGCCCGGCTACCGTGCTCGCGCCGATGGCGGGCGTAACCGACACCGTTTTCCGGCGCTTGATCCGGGCGCAGGGCGGATGCGGCCTCATCATGACCGAGTTCACGAGTTCTCATGGGGTCACCGCCGCCCAGCGCGCCAACAAGTTCGCCCGCATCATGCGTTACCTCTACTTCGATCCCGATGAGCATCCCATTTCCGCGCAGTTGTTCGGTGCGGACCCCGATGTGATGGGCGACGCGGCCAAGGTCTGCGAGGATCTGGGCTTCGACGCCGTGGATATCAACTTCGGATGCCCGGTGAAAAAGGTGGTGCGTTGCAACGGCGGATCCGGCCTGCTGCGTGACCTGCCGTTAGTGGAAACGCTGCTGCGGCGCGTGCGGGCATCCATCCGGATTCCTCTCACGATGAAGTTCCGCGCGGGATGGAATGACCAGGAACTGGTCCACGTGGCGATGGCGAAAATGGCCGAGGATTGCGGAGTGGAAGCGATCGCGCTGCACCCGCGCACGCGGGAGCAAGGCTATGCGGGCAAGGCCGATTGGACGCGGATCGCGGAAGTGAAGGCCGCCGTCAAGATCCCTGTGATCGGCAACGGCGATATCGTCACGCCGGAAGACGCCGTGAAGATGGTTGCGGAAACCGGGTGCGACGCGGTAATGATCGGCCGGACCGCGGCGTCGAACCCTTGGATCTTCCGCCAAATCGAGGACTACCTGCGTACCGGCGCCTACGAAACGCCGGGCGATCAGGACCGCTATCGGCTGATGCGCGAATACTACACGATGCTGATGGGCAAGGAGAATGGGCGGGGAGATCCGGAAACGGTGGGCAAAATGAAACAGTTCGCCACCTACTTCACCCACGGCATCCGCAACGGTGCGCAGTTGCGCGTCGCCGTCTATCATGCCAAAGAGCCGGCCGAAATTCTCGATCAGGTGGATGAATTCTTCTCCGCGCGCGACGCCGAGGCTACCGCCGCCGCATGAAGAAGATCCGGCTGATCACAGACGGGGCCTGCAAGGGCAACCCCGGAAAAGGAGGGTGGGCGTGCATTCTCAAGTACAACGAGCACACCAAGGAGCTCTACGGATTCGAGCCGCACACCACCAACAACAAGATGGAATTGACGGCCGCCATCCGCGGTCTGCAGGCGCTCAATGAACCATGCGAGGTGGAGATCAAAACCGACTCCGAATACATGCGCAACGGCATCACCTCGTGGATCAAGGGTTGGAAGCGCAACGGATGGAAGACCGGCGACAAGAAACCGGTGGCCAACCGTGAGTTGTGGGAACAACTCGACCGCGAAGTGACACGTCACACAACTACCTGGGTGTGGACCAAAGGGCATGCCAACGACGCCGAAAACAATCGCTGCGACGAACTGGCGCAGATGGCCGCCGTCGAGCAGGTGGCCAGCCGGTAGCCGGATGAGAACTCCCGGAGCCTTGGCGGCCGTTCTCCTGACGATTACCCTCCAAGCGGCCGTCCGCGTGGAGTTCGATCCCAGGCTCCCGACCGTAGGCCCGTTTCCCACCGACTTTCTGACAACGCCCGATGAGACCCGGTCCACCGGACTGCGCGTCGCCATGCCTCTGCCCGATTGCGCCGCGCTTCCAAGCGACTGCGCCGAAATCGCCCTGATCAATCAACTCGACGGGTTCAACGTAAACGCACGGCTCACCGTGAAATTCAGCGGCCCAGTGGATCCCGATACCCTCCGCGACGGCATCTTTTTCGTGTGGTTGGATGCCACGCACACGCGGCGCTTTCTAATTGAACCACCCGGCGCCGTCACGCCGGTGAACGAAGTGGTGTACGATCCCGCCAACAACACCGCGCACGCCAAGCCGGACCAGATGCTCGAAAGCGGGCGTAGGTACCTGATCGTGGTGACGGACGCCGTCCGTGACGCCATGGGTGCGGGCGTGGAGCCGGAACCAGGATTCGAGGATTGCGTCAACGGCAAGCTTCCGGCAAACTACTGCACCGCGTTGAGCGCGGCCGTCACACGGGCGCGGCCCTTGTTTCCGGGAAGACGCATCGCCGGCGCCAGCCTGTACACGACAATGGCCGCCATTGACTGGTTCACTCGGGCCGCGCAAACCGCGGCGGCAACGCCACCGCGATTCCAACCCCGCACCGAAGGGGCGATCGTGTCCCTGCGCGACGCCATCGCGATCTCGCTACGGCAGCAGGCCGGCGTCGACGGCGCCATTGAAGAGAACGTGCTGCCGGCAACGCCCGCATTGATCGCACAGCTTGGGGTGGACCGTATGGCGTTCGGCTCGTTCGAATCGCCCCGGCTCGGTGGCGGCGATACCGAACGGATCTACTTTCACGTCTTTCTTCCCAACACCGCGCGCCCGCCACAAGGCTACCCCGTACTGCTGGCCGGACACGGCCTCGGCGATAGCCGCTTCGGCATGCCGACCGTGATGGCGGTGGCCACCGCCCAAGGCTACGCCGTGGTGGCGATGAATGCCGTCGGCCACGGTTTCGGGCCCCTGTCGAACGTCGAGTTCACGCTCGCCGACGGATCCCAGCTCCGGATCGCCACCCCGGGGCGCGGCGTCGACGCCAACGGCGACGGAAAGATTGAGGCATCGGAAGGATGTACGGTCAGCTCGTCCGGTACGGCGCTGGCGCTTCGGGATTGCATCCTGCAAACCGTGGTGGACTACCGCCAGCTGCTCAATACGATCGCCGCCGGCGTCGACTTCGACGGCGACGGCCGGGCCGAGTTGCGCGGAACGGATATCCATTTCATCGGGCAGTCGCTCGGCGGATGGTATGGGTCCCTGGTGACGGCCCTGATGCCGGAGGTCACGGCCGCGGTGCTCAACGCCGCGCCCGGCAATCAGTTGATGACGCTGCGGCTGGGTCCGGACTTTCGGCGAACGCTCGCGTCCGTGATGGGATCGCGCCAACCCTCTCTACTCAACCTCGGAGCCGGCTTCGACGAGCAGATGCCGCTTCGCTACGAGGCAGTGAAGCTCCGCACCACGCCGGGCGCGGCCGCGATCCAGGACTTTCTCGAGCGTCTGGAATGGCTCAGCGCCAGCGCGGAACCCGCCGTCTATGGGCCGCATTTCAAGCAGGCCACCCTTGGCGCCAATCCCCTGAAACGCGTATTGATTCAGATGGCTTCGGGAGATCGGACGGTCGTCAACCCATCCACTTCGGCCTTGGCACGCGCCGCGAATCTGCGCGAGCGAACCGTGGTCTACCGGCACGATCTGGCCCGCCAGGCCGTGCCCTCGCTGCCCGATAATCCGCACGCTTTCCTGATCCCCCTCGGCACATTGCAGCAGCAAGTGATCGGGCTTTCCGCGCTACAACAGGTGATCGAGTTCCTGGCCAGCGGCCGCGACGAGGTGCCGGACGCCAACGGGCTTGTGCGACCCGTGTTTCGGCGGGACCTGTTCGAGGTGCCGGACTTCCTGCCCGAGTCCCTCCACTTCGGTACGCCATGAGGCGAGAGCCGCATTCTCGGCGGCACCTTCGATCCGATTCACGAAGCGCATCTGGCGATCGCACGGGAAGCAGCGCGGCGGTTTCACTTAGACGAAGTGTTGTTCATCCCCGCGTCAAACCCACCGCACAAACGCGAACGCAACGGCGCGGGCTACGAGGACCGCTACCGGATGGTCGAGCTCGCCTGCCAGGGCCATGAGGGATTCGCCCCCTCCCGGATTGAAGAAGGGCAGCAGCGAAGCTATTCGATCACCACGATCGAACGCCTGAAACGGGAACGCCCCGGTGACCGGTTCTTCTTCTTGATCGGAGCGGATGCCTTCGCGGACATTGAGACATGGCACCGCTGGCGCGACGTGATCGCCGCGGTGGATTTCATCGTGGTTACGCGTCCTGGCCACGCATATGACGTGCCGGCCGGGGCTGTGGTTCACGGCTTGGACACGGTGTCGATGGAGGTTTCCTCGTCGGCAATCCGCGAAGCCATCGCCGCCGGAAAAATACCAGTAGGGCTGCCCCCCGCGGTGTATCGATACGCCGTCGAGCACCGGCTATATTCCGGCCGCCCCGTCTCTCGCGCCAATCCAGCCTGAGCTATTTCCCTTCGCTGAACTTGGTGAACACGCCCGTGGCGTAGTGGTTCACCACCTTGGCCTCATTGCGCGACACCTCGTAGTAGACGGCCTTGAGCAACTGATCCTTGCGGTTGATGAGCGTCTCACGGATGGTCTGCTGCACCCGCGGATCGGTGAGTTCGCGTTGCCCCGCCGGCTCCTTGGACACCACACGCAGGATGCGGTAGCCTTCCGGCGTTCGAACGATCGGGGAGCTCTGCCCCGGTTGCAGCGCCATCACCATCTTTCGCAATTCCGGGTGGGCTTGTTCGAGTGAGGACTCGGGGACGAAACCGAGATCGCCGCCATTGGACGCCGTGTTGGCGTCTTCCGAGAACGCCTGCGCGAGCATGGCGAAATCCTCGCCCTGCTTCAGGCGCGCCTCGATCATCTGGATCTTTTGCCGGGCTTGGTCGTCATTGATGGCTTTGTCGCTCTTCAGATTCCGCACGTTGGGGTCCGGAGTCGGCGTCACGAGGATCTGCGCCAGATGCACTTGCGGCTCGGCCAGATTGAAGCTCGCCTTGTTGGTGTTGTAGAAGTCGGCCACGTCTTTATCGGTAATCGAGATCTTCGACGTGATCTCCTTGTTGAATAGCTTCTGGATGCTGAGGTCCCGCCGAAGCTGCGCCTTGAACTCCTCCGCCGTTATTTTCCGCGTGTTCAACTGCCGCTGAAACTCTTCCTGCGTGTAAGGCGCCTTGATGTCGTTGAAGCGGGCTTCCACATCGCTATCGAGCGCCACCAGACTCAGCTTCTCCGCCCGCTGCAACATGATTTCGTTATCGATCATGCTGCGCAGGATCTCCAGCTTCTGAATGGAGACCTGATCCTCGCTGGTCTCCGGACTCGGCGACTGGAACTGCAGTTTGTACTGCTTATCCAGATCGTCATAGGAGACGGGCCGGCCGTTGACCTCGGCAGCGACTGTGGCCGACACGGGTCCTTTGCAGGATACCGCCACAAGCCCGGCGAGCGCGGCGATCACGATTGGAAGCGGGGAGCGTGCCTTCATGTAAAACCTCTACATTCTAACGCGGATGCGTCCCGCGTTGGCGTTAACATTGCTACTCTGACGGATAAGAGCATATGAGCCGCTTCTGGACCTGGGTTGCGTGCGCGGCGTGGTGCTATCCCATCGCCTGGATCGTGCTGTCAGCAATCGCCCTCGCACCCCTCGGCGCCTTCCGCATGATGAACCTTCAGCAGGCGGTCTGGATCCAGGCCGGCATCTCGACGATGGCGGGCCTGCTGCTGTGGCGTGCCGGACGCTGGGCGGGATACGTCGGAACCATCGCGGCCCTTGCGCCCGCAGCCTTCTGGCTGGCCTTCGCACTCGGGCCGCGGCGCATCTGGATACCATGGGCGGGCCTGGCCATTTCGATGTCCCTGCTGCTGCCCGCCTTGCGCCGCACTCGATTCTCCTTGCCTTGGCTCGCCGCCGGATTGCTTGTCCCCGCCGCCACACTGCCTTTCATCGCCATAGCGCGGCAGATTCCGGCGCGGCTCTGGTTCGTTGCGGCTGCGGTGATCCTCGTGGCGTTTCTCGCCGCGCGATGGCGAAACCCGGCCCTTGCTCCGGAAGCCCTTACCTGGCGCCCCGCCGTCGCCGGCATCGCCGTTTCGCTCGTGCTCGCCAGCTTCTCCTGGTGGCTGCCGCGCTATCGCGAGCAAGCCCGCCAAGCCGGCAATGCCCGTCTGCTCGCCGCAATCCCCCGGCAACAGAACCTGCCCTACGTCACCCGTTTTTTCCAGCGCGGCGTCAGTTTCACCGCCGAGGGCGGCGCTGCCTACGATTCCCCCGCCGCGCGTGACATGCTGCTGCGTCTGCCCGGCTATGGTGTGAATTCGATCGCGCTCATTCCGTATGGATTCTCTTCCCGCGAGGGTTCGTGGCGCCTCCGCCCGGCAGGCGCGCGCAGTTGGGAGAATGACCAGGGTATCGAGATTCTGGCCGCCATGGCCCACAACAAGGGAATGAAAGTCCTGCTCAAGCCCCACGTCTGGCGAGGCCGCACCGAAGAATTGAAGAACCCCGATTTCCGCCGGGAGTGGTTTGACCAGTACCGCGCCTTTCTAGCCCACTACGCCAAACTCGCCGCCAAAATTCACGCGGATCTTTTTTGCGTCGGCACCGAACTCGCCGCCGCCACAGCCTACGAACAGGAGTGGCGGCGAATCATCGCCGAAGTGCGGACCCTCTACAAAGGTCCGCTGACCTACGCGGCCAACCACGGGCCCGAGTTCGAGTCCGTGGCCTTCTGGGACGCACTTGACTACATTGGCATCGACAACTACTATCCACTGCCGGACGACTACTCCACCGCCGACATGGAGCGGCGCATCACCGCCGTGCATGAGAAATTCGCAAAACCGGTTGTGTTCACGGAAGCCGGATATTCGGCCGTGGAGAACGCACACCGGGCTCCCTGGGAAGACGAGACTGAAAAGCCGCTCTCCCTCGCCGAACAAGAGCGCTGCTATCGCGCCCTGCTCGATTCCTTTTATCACAAGGACTGGTTCTACGGCGTCTATTGGTGGAAGGTGGGAACCAACGGCTACGGCGGTCCGCAAAACAGCTCCATGACGCCTTGGCGCAAGCCCGCGATGGATCTGGTGAGAACCTTCTACCTGAGCGGCAAGCGCTAGCGCAGCACCGCGCGCGCCACCGAATCCTTCCACCCGGCGTAGAGCGCATCGCGGCGGGATTCCGTTATCGACGGCTCGAAGCGCCGGTCCACCCGCCAGAAAGATTCCACCTCATCGGCGGAACTCCAGTACCCGGTGGCGAGCCCGGCCAGATACGCTGCCCCGAGAGCGGTGGTCTCGATGTCGGCTGGACGCACGATCGGCTTGCCCAGTATGTCGGCTTGGAACTGCATGAGGAAGTCGTTGGCCGTTGCGCCGCCATCCGCATGAGCTCGCGCAGCGGGTGCCCGCGTCGGCTTCCATCGCTTCCACCAACTCGCGCGTCTGGTAGGCGATCGATTCGAGTGCGGCCCGCACGATAGCCGCGCCCGTGGATCCGCGCGTCCGTCCGGCAGTGGTTCCTCGCGCGTCCATGTTCCAGTGCGGCGCCCCCAGGCCCACAAACGCCGGCACGAAATAGACGCCACCGTTGTCGGCCACCGACGCCATGACCGCCTCAGACTCGGCGGCGGATCGGTCTTCCAGCTCGTCTCGAACCACTGCACCGCCGCGCCCGCCACAAACACGCCTTCCATCGCGAACTGCGGCTCCTCGTTCGCCGACACCGCCCGCGTCGTCACCAGCTTATTGGCCGAAACCGGCGCGTTGCCCCCGGTGTGGATGAGCGCAAAACAGCCTGTGCCGTATGTGTTCTTGGAAAGCCCTTCGCGGAAACAGGCCTGTCCGAACAATGCCGCCTGCTGATCCCCCGCGACACCCGCCACGGAATCGCCGCACCCAGATGCTCGGCGTCGCATTCCCCGAACACGCCGCTCGATGGCATCACCGCCGGCAGCATCCGCGGGGGAATGTCGAAAATCGAAGTCAAGGCCGGATCCCACAAGCCGTCGCGCAGGTTGAACAGCATCGTGCGCGACGCGTTGGAAGGGTCCGTCGCATTGCACCGCCCACCGGTGAGCTTCCAGATCAGCCCGCATATCAACGGTCCCAAATACCAGATCGCGATTGCGCGCGTCTTCCACATGGTCCAGAATCCAGCGAATCTTGCTCGCCGAAAAATAGGCGTCGATCACCAGCCCAGTCCGCGCGACGATCGTTTCCGCGTCGGCCGATCGCGCCAGTCCCGCGCAAAACGGGGCCGTTCGGCGGCACTGCCAAACGATGGCGGGCGCCACGGGCTCCGTGGCGCGGTCCCAGAGCGATCGTGGTCTCGCGCTGATTGGTGATGCCGATGGCGCTTACCTGGCTGGCGGAGACACCGGCGCTCGCGAGCGTTCGCCGCGCGGCATCCAGTTGCGCGCGCCAGATCTCGCGCGCATCTTGTTCTACCCAGCCCTCCGCCGGATAGTGGCAAGGCACCGGGTTGGACTCCATGGCGATCCGCTGTCCGGATCGGCTGTAAACGCTCGCGCGCTGGTGGTTCCCTCATCCAAGAAGGGCGAGTAATGTACTTGAAGCGCACGGCATTCTATAGCAAGATAGGATCTATGTTCTTCCGCCATCAGAAACCCACGGAGACATCTTCTCCGATCGCATCTCACAAGCCGCCTCCGCCGGCTTCAGAGCACCAGCCGCGCAGCGCCACCCGCGTCACGAGACGGCTACGCCGCCGACGTGCGAAGCTGGGGAGAAGGCCACGCCGAAAATTGCTGCCGCAGGCATTCAGATCGGCGACGAGGTCGGAGCTTCCTGGTGGATGTCGGCTACCAGAAGGTGTTTCGTACCGCTACGAACGAGCCCGCCGCTGACCAGGGCCGAACAGCTGAAAGGCCTGCGTTTCTCGAGGACCACGTGAGGCGCGGACTCGTCAGCTACTACAACGAGGGTCTCGGCACAACCAACGAATTGCACCTCGACCAGGTGAACGATCGCGACCGCGGCATTGCCCACCGCCCACGTAGGAACGCTCCTGACCGTACCTTTGCGCTCTCCCAAAGCACGCTCGGTAAGACCGGGCTCACTGTCTCCCGCATCGCCTTGGGCACCCGTGGAATTGGGCGCCGACTATGGTTTCCGCGGCAGCACACACTACCGCAAACCCAGCGAATCGGAAGCCATCGCCATCGTCAAAGCGGCGCTCGACGCCGGTATCTCCCTCATCGATACGGCGCCTTCCTACGGCCGTGCCGAAGCCATCGTGGGCGCGGCCATCGCCGGCCGCGCCAGCAAACCGCGCATCGCCACCAAAGTCACCATTCCCGAAGACGCCGTGGGATCCGCGCTCCATGCCGCCATCGAATCCACCGTCGAGGCCAGCCTCCGTGTCCTCGGTGTGCACCGCATCGATCTCCTCCAGATCCACAACTCCAATCACGCAATTCTCGCCAGATCCGACGTCGCCGATTCCCTCACCCGGCTCGTCGCCTCCGGCAAAGTGCACTGCTGCGGCGCCAGTGTCTATGGAGAAGATCTCGCCCGCGACGCGATCGCGAATCCCGGGATCGCCGTGATCCAGGCTCCCTACAATCTGCTCGACCAGCAACTGGCGCGAAGCCTGTTTTCCTCGGCGGTGGCGGCCGGCCGCGGCGTCCTGGTGCGCTCCGCCTTTCTCCGTGGCATCCTCACACCCCGCATCGACGACACGCCGCCGCAGTTGTACCCGATCCGCCAGACCGCTCACCGCGCACTCGCCGCGGCCGGATGCCCCATATCCGATGCCGCGCGTTTCGCCCTTCGCTACTGCCTTTCCAATCCCCACATTCATTCCGTGATCGTCGGCGTGCGCTCCCGCGCCGAACTCGACGATACGCTCTCGGCCGCAACCATGGAGCCACTCCCCGACGGCCTTCTCGAACGAATGAAGGAATTCGATCTGAGCAGCCACCCGCTGATCTCGCCCCAGCAATGGACCGGTCTGATCTAGGCCGCTTGGTTTACGATGGACAACATGCTTTTGCGCTTCCTCCTCGCCGCCGTCCTCGTGGCACCGGTCTGCGCGCTCGTCCGGCCCGGCGTCGAATACAAGGTTTTCCAATTCCCCGCCGACAAGATTCCACGCATCGACGCCAAGACGGACGACTGGGCCATTGTGCCGGACTCTTACTCGATCGGAACCGACCAGTTGAAAGAGACCGTCCGCGGGCTCGACTTCAAATTCGATCGCAAGAACCTCGACGTCAAGGTGAAAGTAGGCTGGGTGAAAGGTCTCAATCGCCTGTACTTTCTATACGAGGCCTATGACGATTACTGGGACTTCCGCCGCGCCGATCGTCACAACGATATCTTCGAGCTTGTGGTGGACGGCGATCTCTCCGGCGGACCTTTCATCGCCAACCTCCATCCCGCCGCGCAGGAAAACGGCGTGCTCAACAAAGACGAGGCCTACTTTCAGTTTCACGGCGTCCATGCCCAGAACTACCATATTCTTACTCCCGCGCCCGATCGCGATTGGGCGTTTGTCTGGGGCTGCCAGCAATGGATCAAGCACCTGCCCTATTCGAACGCGGCCTATGACTATCACTTCAAACATGGCGAGTCCGGTAAGCTGACGCTCGAGTTCTGGATCACGCCTTTCGACTATGCGCCCTACGAAGGACCCGCCAGAGCCGTTGAGTCAAAGTTATGGGAGGAGAAGGTGATCGGCATGTCCTGGTCCATTCTCGACTATGACGACGAGAATAAGTCCGACTATACCGGCTTCTGGAATCTCTCTCACAAGACGATGATGTATGGCAACGCCGATGACCTCGTGGCCTTTCGCCTGATGCCGCTCGAGAAGGAGTTTCGCAAGGCCATTCAATCCCGATGGTCGTATCAAGTGCTGGACTTCAAACGCCGCGTCATCGCGTTTCATGACGACTCAGATGGCGAGATCCGATCATGGCGATGGGACTTCGGCGACGGATCCAGTTCCACCGAAGCCTCCCCGATCCACACCTATTCAAAGGCGGGCGAGTATATCGTGACACTCTATGTGGAAGGGCCGAAAGGCAAGTCGCAGTGGACGAAAGTCCGCGACGTGGCGGTCCCCTGAGGCATGCGGATACTCATCGCGCCCAATGAGGATGGGCTGGGGACGGCTTCCTGGGCGGTGCGGCTGGCGCGGGCATTCCTCGCCAGGCCCGGTACCACCGTTCGAATCGCGGCAATCAAACCGTCCACCGTCCGATTCCTCAACCACTCGCTCGAAGGCTCCGATGCCCCGGTCGTCCAGCTTCAGGGTGTGTCGGGATGGATTGAGATGGCGAAAGCGCGCGGTGGCGTCGCCGTGGAGGCCACACGCGAGCGCGTCGCGCAGTACGACGTCTACCGCCAAACCTACATGGAAGCGATCCGATCCCGGAAGTTACTGGATCACACCGATCTCGTTATCGAAATGGGCGTTCCCCCGATGGCGGCCGCCGCCCGCAACTCCGTACGGGCAGTAACGGTCTTCGATCATGCGTGGAGCCTCACACTTCGCAGGTCGATTGGTCCGGACCCGGCGCTCGCCGCTATCGCGCGGGACGAGCATCAGACAAGAGCAGTCCATCTCTTTCCGGAACCGGTAACTCCAGATAACTTCGCGGACTTCTGGAAAGACAACGGCAGGACACCCACCCGCATCGCAGGCTGCTTTGGCGGAGGTGACGCTCAGGCCCGTGCCGTGGCCCGCCGCGCCCTCGAGATCCCACGCGGTGCCCGCGCCGTATTTGTTTCGGGCGCCGGTTCGCCAGTTTGGGACGGCATGCTCCGCCGCCTTGTCGATCAGTCCGTGCGCGAGCAGCCCGACTTATACACAGTAGTCTTCAGCCCCACCGAAATCGCCCGCCTCGGCCTCCGTATGCGATGGGTACGCGCTGCCGCCGGGTGGAAAGTGCAATGCGCCGGCTTCGGGCGTATTCTGTTCGTGGGTGCGATGCGCGGTGAGACCCATCATGCGCTGACCGCCGCGGCGGACCTCGTTGTGACACGCGCCGGCGGCGGCACCGTCAGCGACGCCATCGCCCATCGCGTCCCGCTGCTCCTGGTGGAAGAGGCCGGCCAATGGCAGGTGGAGCAGATTCGTCATCGGGCTCACACCCTGGGTCTGGCTCGCACGGTATCTCTCGACTTTTTCCGCCGTCAGCCTCTGCGTTGCCTCCAACACACCGGGAGGCTCACGCGAGAACGCCAGAGGATGCAAGCGATCGGAACCGGAGCCGAACATACCCTCGTCCGCGAGCTCCTGCGGAAATAGGGTTCCGCCGTTACTCGTCCACGCAGCGAAACGTCGCGAAGACGTATTTGTAGTCGTCGCGAAACCAGTTGCGGAACGAGCGCCGCAGCATCTTCTCTGCCGTCCTCGGTGATCCGCCCTTCATCACATAGTGGTCCTCATCGAAGAAGTTCGCCGAGTATCCGGGATAGAACTCGAACGGTTCGAATCCGGGAAAGGGCCGGAAGAGGTCACGTGTCCATTCCCAGCCGTTGCCCACCAGTTGCGACACTCCCCAGTGGCTATCTCCTTCCGCGTCCGCTTGAACCGACACCGGATCCCAGCCCCGGAAATCGACATTCCCGCACGCACTTTCCGGTGCGCCTTCCGCTGCTCGATGATACTGCGCTTCCGTAGCGAGGCGACCGCCGGACCATGCGGCGTAATCGCGAGCCTGCGCCTGCGTCACATACACTGGCCAATCGAGCGGCAGCGCAATCTCGGCGAACATCGTACGCAGCTTCCAGTCTCCGTCGTCATAGCGCCAGAAGTGCGATGGGGTCCCTCCATCCATTACAAATCGAAGGTAGTCCCCGTTGCTGACCTTGTACTTGGCTATCGCGAATTCCGGAACCGAAACGCGAGTAAGTGGAAATTCGTTGTCCCACCCGAACCCGCTGCCGCGCTCCATGCCGAGCGAAGCAACTCCGGCCCGGACCACGCACCACCGGTTGTCCGCCGCCGTCTCCGGAGAACCTCCAGTCGGTGCCTCATGCGGGATCATGCGGTCAAGCGGCATGTTGTGCAGCAGATAGGCCAACGTTTCCGCGTGCATCAACCGATGCTCGATCGCCACATGAACTAGCTGCTCGGGCGCCTGATCGAGGATCCGATCCACCGTGCCGCGCACCCGGGAGCAATAGGATTGCACCTCTTCCTCCGTTGGCCAATCGCCAGGACCGTCGGTGGGCAACCCGCTCGCATCGGGGTCAATCCCAAATGCGAACAACTGGTCAAAAGAGGCTTGGAAAGGCGGCATCGCCATCGCGTGCTTACACAGCAGATTCCAATCGAATGCCTCGAGGTGGCCCAGGTAAAAAAGAAAGCGGTGCCGCTCGTCAACCGCGCGATCATAGAGCGCGCCCGGCGCGAGCAAACCGAAGATCTGATCGCTCCGCCTTCGCGCCTCCTCGAGCTGTGCGCGTAGCGTCGTTGCGGTGGCCAAGGTCATACTTTCACCATAACAAGGCACGCACGGAATCGACCGTCCTGATACGCTGTAACGGTGGACGAACGACGCAACGCTTTCCCCCCGCAGTCCCCCTCGCGACGCCGCCTGCTGCAACTGGGCGGTCTCGCGGCCGCGCTGGGCTCACGCTCCGCCGCCGCTCCCGTCAGGCAACCCAACATCGTCGTCGTACTCGCCGACGATCAAGGGTGGGGCGACCTCAGCATCCACGGCAACAAGAACCTCTCCACGCCCAACATCGATTCTCTAGGCCGTGATGGCACGCGTTTCGAAAGATTCTTCGTGTGCTCGGTCTGCGCGCCCACCCGTGCCGAGTTCCTAACCGGACGCTATCATGCGCGAGGCGGTGTGCGCGGCGTTTCCACCGGACAGGAACGGCTGAATACCGACGAAGTTACGATCGCCGACACCTTCCGAGCCGCCGGTTACTCCACCGGCGCATTCGGCAAATGGCACAATGGGTCGCAACATCCATACCATCCCAATGCCAGGGGTTTCGACGAATATTACGGTTTCACGGAAGGTCACTGGGGGCAGTACTTCAACGCCGAGATGGATCACAACGGACGCCTGGTTCGCGGCCGTGGATTCATCATCGACGATCTTACCGATCATGCCCTCCGCTTCATCGAGGAAAACCGCCAACGGCCATTCTTCTGCTATCTGCCCATGAACACGCCGCACTCGCCCATGCAGGTGCCGGATCGCTACTTCGCCAAGTTCGCCGACGCCGCCATTGGCATGCGGAACCGCGATCCGGAAAAGGAAGAGATTCCCATGACCCGGGCCGCTCTCGCCCTCTGCGAGAACATCGATTGGAACGTCGGCCGCGTCCTCCAGCAGTTGGACGGCCTTGCCCTCACGCGCGACACCATCGTCATTTATTTTTCCGACAATGGCCCCAATAGCTGGCGATGGAACGACGGCATGAAGGGCCGGAAAGGTTCCGTGGATGAAGGCGGCCTGCGCGTGCCGTTCCTGATTCGCTGGCCCGGTCACATCCGCCCAGGGGCAGTTGTCCCGCAAATCGCGGGCGCCATCGATATGCTGCCCACACTTACGGATCTCGCCGCCATCCCAACCATTTCGAAGAAGCCTCTCGATGGCAAGAGCATCCGGCCGCTGCTCGAGGCGCCCGCGAATGCGTGGCCGGACCGGATGATCTTTTCACTCCAGCAAAAGCGTGTCAGCGTGAGAACGCAGCGCTTCCGTTTGGACCCTGCCGGCGCCCTGTTCGATATGGAGAAGGACCCCGGACAAAATCGTGACGCTGCGGCGCAATTCCCCGATGACGCGGCACGCCTCCGCGCAGCCGCCGATCGATGGTCGCGCGAAGTGCTTCCTCTTGTGGGCGAAGATACACGCCCCTTCCCGGTGGGCTACTCACGAATTACTTATCTCCCAGCTCGCGATGGCGTGCCGGCCGGTAACATCAAACGCAGTGCCCGGCCACCGAACTGTTCGTATTTCACTAACTGGATCAAGCCGACTGACGCCATGACCTGGGACATCGAAGTGCCTGCCGACCGAGACTTTGACGCGGAAGTGTACTACACCTGCCAGGAGGCCGGGTCGACCATCGAACTGTCGTTCCTCGGCGCGAGCGTTCGCTGCAAGCTGGATCAGCCGCACGATCCTCCGCTCGAGGGCAGCGAGTTCCAACGAGTGGAGAGGGTAGAATCCTATGTCAAGGATTTCCGTCCGTATCGCATGGGTTCCATCCGCCTCGCCAAAGGGCGCGGGAAACTTACGCTGCGCGCCCTGGATCTTGCGGGCAAACAAGTGGCCGAAATTCGATATATCGTGCTTACGCAGCGCGATACGTAGCACACAGCTAAGGACCCGCATCGAGCTCGAGTAACCGGACGTCTCCGTTGCGAAAGCGTTCGCGGATGCCCCATCCATCCGGGTCCTGAAGGGCCTGTGTGAGCCAGGGGTAACTACGGCCCGTCATCACATGTGTCCATCCGCGCCTCTTCAGTTCACCGGCGGATCGCTTGCGAAATTCGTTCACCGGCCTCGGCTGGCATTCGAATCCGGCCGCCACCGGCCGCCATTCCCGGCCGTCCGACGATACGGCGAATGTCATGACACCGGCATGCGCCGGACTGCTTACCAGCCGGATGTTTCGCAACGCGCGCGCCTGCCGCCACTCCATCTGGAACCACATTCCGGCGACACGGGGCTCCTTGGATGACCATGGCGTCACGTCGCTGCCATCGCCCGCCGACGGCGCCTCCCACACGTTCGGAAAGGCTTGCAGCGACGCCGCGTTCTCTCCCTCAGCCTCGGCCTCGAAGATAGACCACTCGGCGTAGCGATCCGGCTCCTGTTGGGTGATACGCATCCAACGGTAAGGCGCGGCTGCGATGGTCGCGGCGCATGAGAGCGAGGGCCACGAAGCCGGGTCCGCGGCTCGACGGAGTAGCTGTTCCGCCGAGATTGCTTCCTCCGAGGAATAGAAGTTTGCGAGCAGGCGGGATGTGAAGAATTGGGGTTGCTCATCGAACGCCAGCACGCGGGCCCCAACGCCCGAGTGAGCGTCGAGGTATCGCACCGCCGGATAGGCTGGAATCTCTCGTTGCCAGAAGAGTTCAGGCGGCGTGAAACGAAACGCCTCCCGCCAGGGAATTTGCTTCACAGTCGGAATCCACTGCTTATTCCAACGCTCGATCCACGGGGGAAAGCACATGGCGGCGTGGAGTGCTACCGCGCCGATCAGTATCGGCCGCGTCCAGCGGTGACGCGCAAGTGCCTCCGATACAGCCAACGCCGCGAACGGCATTGTTGGGATGGCGAACCGGACGATAGGATTGCCTGCGACCCAGGCAAGCGCCGTAATCACGCCCGCCGCCACCGTCCACCCTCCCACTCTCGTTGCAACACCGAGCACCGCCAATGGAGCCAGCAGGAAGAAGGGCCCGGCAATGCCCGCTGTTGTCGTGCCCCGAATCGCTGCCTCCCATGGATATCCCGAGTCGAAAGCTGCTCCGTTGTAACTGCGCACAACCGTGAGCCATGCCTTTTCGGAAGAGGGCAGCAGATACGGGTTAGGAAACCACGCGCTCAGAAATGGGTGGAACGGATTATCGAAGTAGATCCAGTTACGAGCGAGCCATGGCAGAATCCAGACGGCGCTCACGAGTCCGCTAAGCAGTAAGTTGCGCCGGCGCGCTGACGAGCAGGAGAGGACGAACGCACCGGAAACGCAGAGTGCGGTCACGCCCGTGTACTTGATCGCGCAGGCGAATCCCGCGCCGATCGAACCGATCACGAGCCACTCCCACCGCACCGTGTCCAGCCATCGCAACCAGCCGTGAAAGCTGATCCAGATGGCGGCGGCGAGCGCGACGTCCACGCTGGCCGAAGCCGCCGTTGTTCCCATAACCGGCGAGGCGGCCACGGCGAGCGATGCGCACAGAGCCGCCAACGGCGACGAGTAGCGGATGCCGGTGCCGTAGATACCGGCCGTGAGCGCGGCAAGAAAGTTCCAGTGCAGTAAATTCGCCACGGAGAACCCGCCAAGCCGCAGTCCGAACAAATAGAGCATCTCCATGCCCTGCGGAAACGCGGAGTAGAAGTCCTCTCGGATCGGGATCAGGCCGCCAGCGTCGATGTAGAGACGGGGGAAACCCAGATGGTAGCGGTATCCGTCGGAGTCCAAACTTGGCGCCATGGCGGCCACGAAGTAGACGGTGAGAAAGACGGCGACGGCGGCGAACCCAGCCCCGGGAAGCGCGAATTGCCTGGGACGCGCGCTCCAACCCAAGACAATCCCGACGCAGCCCAACAGCAGCAGAACAGGAACTTGAATCGCGTGCAAGACGCATAGCGCGAGCACGAGAAGGCTGTAGAGGGACGCGCCAGTCACCCACGCGATGCCAGCGGTCTCGGCCGGACTTACCTCGATCCTAAGCCGGCGAACCAGCCATAGTCCGGCGCCAAAGATCGAAAACGTCGTGAATAGGTAGCCCGCGAAGATCGCGGCCACATCACGAAAGATCGAGACCGTTCAACCGCCCTGTGGAATCGCCGAAATGCTCCGCTCGCACGCCCATGCGATCCATCATCGTGAGGAAGAGATTAGACATGGGAGTCTCGCGCCGGTACACGATCCGCCGTCCGCCGCGAACATAGCCGCCACCGGAGCCAACGATCAGGGTGGGCAGATCCTCGTGCGTGTGGCGGTTTCCGTCGGACAGGCCAGCGCCGTACACGATCATGCAGTTGTCGAGAAGGTTCCGGTCCCCCTCCTGAATGGACTTCATTTTTTCCACCCAGGCAGCGAACTGGGTCACGTGGTAGGTATTGATCCGCGCCACTTTCTCCATCATCGCCGGATCGCTCCGGTGATGAGTCAGCGGGTGATGTCCATCCGGAATCCCGATTTCACGGTATGCCCGCGACGTCCCTTCCCGCGTCACCAGGAACGTGAACACGCGGCTCATGTCGGCCTGCAGCGCGATGGTCAGCATATCCGACATCAGCTTGAAATGCTCCGCGAAATCGGCCGGGACACCATATGGCTTCGGCATCTTCGGATCGATCTGGGCGTTGTCCTTTTCGGCGCGCTCGATTTGGCGCTCCACTTCGCGAATCGACGAAAGATACTCGTCGAGTTTGCGATTGTCGGTGGGGCCAAGATCGCCTTTCAGCTTGCGGGCATCCTCGCCGACGAAATCCAGGATGCTCTTGCGGAACCGGTTGCGCTGCGCCCTCTGTTCCGGGGTGAGCCCGGCATCCACGCCAAACAGGCGTTCGAACAAAGCACGTGGATCGAGAATCGGCGGAAGGGGCTGCGATTCGCTTCGCCAGGCGAGGTTGTTCGTGTAGGCGCACGAATAACCGGAGTCGCAATCGCCCGCCTGCCGCGCATCTTCGATGCCGAGTTCCAATGACTGGAACCGCGTCTGCTTGCCCACTTCGTTGGCCACGATCTGGTCACACGAAATACCCGCCTTGATATCCACGGTGGACTTGCGTGGCTGCATCCCCGTGAGATACGCGCCGCAGCAACGTCCATGGTCGCCTGCGCCGTCCAGCAGCGCGCGGCCATTGTTATGCGTCAGGTTGCTCAGAACGGTGATGTCTTTCCGGAACGGTTCCAGAGGCTTCAAGATACGCGGGAGTTCCACGGCAAGGGCGCCTTCTTCTTTCGGCGTCCAGTGGCGCATGTCGATGCCGTTGGGCACATACACGAATCCCATGCGCACCGGAGCTTTGGGAGCAGCCGATAACGCCGGCGCCATCGCGTCAAGAAACGGCAGGGCGACCGCGCCACCCACGCCGCGCAGGAATGTTCTTCTTGGAAGGGCTTTCTTGGTCATTGGCGAGCTACCTCTCTCGGTTGCGATGAGTTCCGCGATACACCTTCGCCGCGCCGCTCCAGGAACGGCGGGCTTTGCACAACGGCGTGAATCAATGTCTGAAAACGATAATCGGAAGCGGCGAGTTCCCGCGTGATCGCGGTGACCGTCTTGCGATCGTAGAATTCGAGCCCACGTCCGAGCGCGTACACCATCATCTTCTCGGTGATGCACCGCGCGAACTCCGGAAGCTCATCCTTCAGCATCGTCCGCATGGCCGCGGGCGATGTGAATGACTTTCCATTCGGGAAGGTCCCGCTCACGTCGATTGGAAACTTACCGTCCATCGTGCGCCACTTGCCCGTGGCATCGAAGTTCTCGAGCCCAAATCCGAGCACGTCCATGCGGCTGTGGCAGGCCGCACAGGAAGGGTTGGTCCGGTGCTTCTCCAATTGCTGGCGCAGCGAGCCGGCGTTACCCACGGATTCCTCCTCGAGCGCGGGAACATCGGGAGGAGGCGCCGGCGGAGGCGCGCCGAGGATATTCTGCAGAAGATACTTGCCGCGAATCACCGGAGACGTGCGCGTGGGATAACTCGTAACCGTCAGTACGCTGGCTTGGCCAAGCACGCCGCCCCGTTGGTCCGACGTTAATTCGACGCGGCGGAAATCGGGTCCCTTCACGCCTTCGATGCCATAGTGTTTGGCGAGGGTCTCGTTGAGGAATGTGAAGCGCGCGTCCAGAAAATCGCCAAGCGGACGATTCTCGCGCAACATTGCATCGAAGAACAGGCTAGTCTCCTGCTTCATGGACTCCCGCAGCTCCGGACCCCACTCGGGAAACTTCTGCGGATCCGGCTTCACTGAATCGAGATTCCTCGTCTCGAGCCATTGCCCCGCGAAGTTATCGGCGAACGAAGCCGACCGCGGATCGGCGAGCAGACGGTTCACCTGCGCGGTAAGCACTTCCGGCTTGCTCAACTTCCCCGCGCCCGCCAATTGCATCAATTCATCGTCCGGCATCGAGCTCCACAGGAAGTAACTCAGCCGCGACGCCAACTCGTAGCCATTCACCGGATGCGCCGCCGTAGGATCGGTGGGCTTGGGGTCCCGCTCGATTCTATACAGAAAGTGGGGCGAAACCAGCATTGCCTGGATGGCGAGTTGCACACCGCGCTCGGCGGATCCGCCCTCCTTCATGGCCATATCCACGAACGACACGAGCGCACTCACCTCGGCCCGGGTCACCGGACGACGGTAGGCCCGCGTTGCCAGCGACGTGAGAATCCTGTCGACACAAGCCCGCCCCGATTTCGGATCGCATGTCAGGATCTTTTTCCGGCTTGGCTTTTCCACCTTCGACGGAAACGGCCCGACGAAGGTGATCATATTCAGAAACTTGTTCTTCTTGTCGCTGTAGGCGTCCTTCGCCGAAAGCCCCTTCACGAAGGGATCGTCGATGAAGCCAGCACGGAACACGTGATCGCCCTCCGGAAGATACACCCGGAATTCCTCTTCCGAGTAAGGATTGAAGTAGACAAGCTTCGATGGTTTGGTTTCCACGGGCATGGTGTGGAGTAACTTTCCATCCATCCAGAATCCCATCATCACCGGAGGGGCGTCCTCGGCGCGCTGGCCCGGCAAACCGATGCGGATTGTGTAGTCGCCATCCCACTCCACCCGATGCGTCGCCTCGATCGTGCTCACGTCCGGTTTCCGGATCGTTTTCGTCTTCGAGTGATACTCCACCTCGAGGGGCTTAGGCAGCGGATCGGCGCCAATCGCGCGGGCGGCGATGCGCTCGGCCGCCACCACATACTTCTCCATCAGGATGGGCGAAACCGTCAGTATCTCGCCGATGTTGTCGAAGCCATGGCCGGAGTCGTCGGTGGGAAAATTGCGGTCAGCCCGGAAATCCACCGCGAGCAGATCCCGAATCGTATTCGTGTACTCGTTGCGGTTCAGACGCCGCGCCGTCACCCGGCCCGGATCGGTCTTCGTCGAGCGGTCAATCCGGTCGAACTCGGCTTCGATGCTCTGCCGCAACGCCGCGATCTTTGCATCCGGCGGTCGGGGAACCCCGCGCGGAGGCATTTCCCCGGAGCGAATCTTCGCGAGTAGTTTCTCCCACCCGTCGCGTTCGGCCGCCACGGAATCTCGGCTCAAAAACCCGCCGATGTTGAGCCCGCCCGCCGCTGACTTGGCATTGTGGCAAGGCAGACAACTCGACGACAGCACCGGCTTCACGGCGCTGTCGAAGTCCGGAGTTTGGCCGAGCAGCGGCAAGGCGGCGGCCAGGCAAACCCATCGCAAATGCTTCCAGCGCGAGTGCATCTTTAGTTGAAACGATCGGTTCAGGAGCAAGGTTACTGCACCTCCCGCGGATTGGTGGCGGCCGGCTTCACCGATTCCGTCTTGGGCGCGTCGGCTGGCTTGGCTGGCGGTTTCGCGGGATCCTCCACCGGCGGACGGCGGAACCGCCTCTGCTTCACAACCGGCTTGGCCGTTGTCAATTGCACGTAGGTCTTCACGATGCGTTCCGTTTGCGCGGGATCCACGATGAGGTAGCGATGTTTGCCGTCGGCGGAGGCGCGGAATCGTGTGCGGCCGTCGTTTTCCACGGTGATCGTACCGGGTTCGGAAAATTGGAAGAAACCGCCCTCGGGACGCACCGCGTGCAGCGCCGCCGTCAAGTCCCACGACGGTGTGTCGTAGGGCATCGCCTGATAGCCGCGGTATGCGTCCACCACCGGATGCGGCGCCGTGGCCCACCCGAAGCCGGTCTCGATGGCCGAGCCCGGGTACGGAATCGCGTTGCCGACTTCGAACCCCGATGCCACTATCGGCGTCGGCCATTCGGCGAACACCTTCCTGGCCGCGGCAATATCGGCCTTGATGTTGAATTCCGGCTCGCCCGTCGGATACGCCCCGCCCATCAAGCTCAGAAATCGCACCTTCTTCGCGATCAGCTCGCGCGCGCCATGAACCTCCAGCAGTCGCGCCAGATTGGTCGCCGGACCGAGCAGGACGACAACTGCGTTCTGATCGTGCTGCGCCGTGAGCGCATTGCGAAGCAGCGCGGGAACTTCGGCTGTGTCGTTCAGATTGGCGATGCCGTGCTTGTACGCCAGGGAGCCATCGTCATTCTTGCGCTCGAGCACGGCTTTCATCATCGGCGTGGTTTCCGGCATCCTGCCTTCCACCGAGAGCCCCACCGGAAGCGTTCTGCGAATCGAGGCGAACCCGGCATTCACCGATCCCGCGTAGAATTGGCCGATCACCTCGCACAGCGCGGCGGCGTCGAGGCTCGATTTGCTCACCGACACCGAGATCAACCGTGTCTCGTCTTTTCCTTCCAATCCGTAGAGCAGGGCAAGAGCGAGTACATCGTCAATGCTGTTGCCCATGTCGGTGTCGACGATCACACCCACCGGGGGTTTGCCCTGGCTGCCGAACTGCATCTATTTAGACCTTCAGCTTATCGCATTCATACACGGTCCGCGCTGGCCCTCGTGCGCAAAGTACCATTCGTAGGTGTCGCGGATGCCCTCTCGAAGTTTCCGCCGCGGACGCCACCCCATCGCGCGCAGCTTGCTCACTTCCAGCAGCTTCCGCGGAGTGCCGTCGGGCTTGCTGGAATCGAACTCTATCGCGCCACCGTATCCCACCGCCTCCCGCACCATTTCCGCGAGTTCGGCGACTCGGATGTCCTCTCCGGAGCCAACGTTGACGATCTCGCCGCTGTCATATTGCTCCATCAGAAAAACCGCCGCGTCGGCGAAATCGTCCACGTGAAGAAACTCCCGGCGCGCTGTGCCGGTGCCCCACAAAGTCACTGCGCCCGCGTTCGACACCTTCGCCTCGTGAAAACGGCGTATGAGCGCCGGTAACACGTGCGATGTCTGGAGGTCGAAGTTGTCGCCTGGCCCGTAAAGATTGGTCGGCATCAGGTTAATGGTGTGAAAGCCGTACTGCTTCCGGTAGGACTGTGCCATCACGATGCCGGCGATCTTGGATACCGCATACGCCTCGTTGGTAGGCTCGAGCGGTCCGGTCAGGAAAAACTCCTCGCGTATCGGTTGCGGCGCCAGTTTCGGGTAGATGCAGGACGACCCCAGACACAGCAGTTTCTTCACACCGGATCGATAGGCGGCGTCGATGACATTCACCTGGATGAGCAGGTTGTCACGGATGAAGTCGGCCGGCTGCGTGCTGTTGGCCATGATGCCGCCCACGCGGGCCGCCGCCAGAAAGATGAATTCCGGGCGTGTCTCGGCCAGGAAGAGATCCACCGCGGCGCGGTCGGTCAGGTCCAGTTCCTCCCGCGTTCTTGTGATCAGGTTGCGGAAACCGCCGGCCTCCAGCCGCCGCAGGATCGCGGACCCAACCAGTCCCCGATGCCCCGCTACAAATATGCTGCTTCCTTCGTTCATGTGCTTGCAAGCCTGTTGGAATCCACTAGCATATCGCCCACGCCTGCCGCCAATCCAGCCGCCCCCTCGCCGCCCAGCGCCGCCATCCTGAGAGTACCGGGACCCGTACCCTTGCTAACGGCCGCTCGAGCGCGTTGGACATCCTGCGCGGACCGTCCAAATTGGACCGTTCGAGCCGGCAAAGCGTGATGTATACTAAGGGCAGCGTATCGGAAGCCCGTAGGGCACTTTTATGCTTCGATGCGCCCGGGAGGCGACGAGTGAGTCATAATTGGCGGCCGTATGTTTTTGTCCCGGGTACGCTTACCCTGTGCGCGATGCTGGGTGGCGTTCTCGGCCCTGGATTGGCGGACGTTTCCGCCGCTTCCAGTGAGACCGAAGTCAACAGCGCCATCAAGACGTTCAGCAAGGTCTATGACCTCGTGGAACAGAACTTCGCCGAAAAAGTGGCGGCCGACAAGGCCATTTACCGCGGCGCGATTCCCGGCATGCTCCGCACCCTCGATCCCCATTCGAGCTTTTTCGACCCCAAGGACTTTCAGCAACTTCGCGAAGACCAGCGCGGGCACTATTATGGCGTCGGCATGACGGTGGCGCCGAAGAACAACCGCACAATGGTGATCGCGCCCTTCCCCGGTTCCCCCGCCTACAAAGCCGGAATCCGGCCCGGCGACGTGATCATGCTGGTGAATGACAAGACCACGGAGAACCTCCGCACCGACGAAGTGGCGGACCTGCTGAAGGGTCCCAAGGGCACACCGGTGCAGGTGGTTGTGGCGCGGGAAGGCGTGCCCGATCAGCTCACCTTCAATATCATTCGCGACGAGATCGAGCGCAAGAGCGTTCAGGATGCCTTCTGGCTCAAGCCGGGAATCGCCTACATCGACGTGGAGCAGTTCAACGAAAATACCTCGTCGGAAGTCGAGGCCACCCTCAAGCAGCTCGGCGAACGCAATATTCGCGGATTGGTCCTTGACCTCCGCAGCAACCCGGGAGGGCTCCTCAACGAAGGCGTCGCCGTCGCCGACCGCTACCTCGAACGCGGCCAGACCGTGGTGAAGCACAGCGGCCGCGCCTCACCGGAAAAGAAATACGAAGCCCGCCACGGCGATGTCGGACGCACCTATCCGATCGTAGTGCTCGTCAATCGCTACTCGGCCTCGGCCGCCGAAATCGTCGCCGGTGCGCTCCAGGATCATGATCGCGCCTGGATCCTCGGCGAAAACACCTTCGGCAAGGGATTGGTGCAGACCGTCTATCCCATGACGGAAAACACCGGTCTGGCGCTCACCACCGCGCGCTACTACACTCCCAGCAACCGCCTCATCCAGCGCGACTACCAGAACACGTCGTTCTTCGACTACTACTATCGGAAGAACCTCGAGGGCAAGAACATGAACGACGTCGGCCTCACCGACACCGGCCGTAAGGTGTACGGCGGCGGCGGCATCGCGCCCGACGAAAAGTGGGAAGAGCCCAAAGGCAACAAGCTCCAGGCCCAACTGATCCGTGGCTATGCGTTCCTGAACTTTACCACGCAGTACCTCACCACTCACCAGGCCAACTCGATCTCGAAGGATTGGACCGCCACCGACAACGTCATTCAGGAATTCAAGGCCAAGGTCCGGAAGGACGGCATCGAGTTCACCGAAGCCGAATTCGAGGAGAACCTGGAGTGGATCCGCCAGCAGCTTCGCCGCGAACTGTTCGTGTCGGTGTTCGACATCGAGGAGTCCCGCAAGATCAGCATCCAGAACGATCCGATGGTGCAGCACGCCATCGAATCCATGCCGAAGGCGAAGGAATTACTCGACAAGGCGAGAAGCATGCTGGTGCAGCGCCGCACGCCCCGCCGCTAAAGCCGCGGCGCACATCGATTCACCTTGACCGTCGGCAAGACTTGACTCACGATACTCCGAATCCACAAATCACCGTGCTCGACGCAGGTGGTCAGTACTGCCACCTGATTGCTCGCCGTGTCCGGGAGTTGGGCGTCTTCGCCGAAGTGTGCGCCTCGGAAACGCCAGCCGCGCTACTGGCCGGGCGCAAGGGCATCATTATTTCCGGTGGCCCCAGTAGTGTCTATGAACCCGGCAGCCCCACCATGGACCCCGCCGTATTCGATCTCGATGCCGCCATCCTCGGCATCTGCTACGGCCAGCAGTTGATGGCTCACCTTCTCCACGGCCACGTCCGCAAAGGGACCCTCGGCGAGTACGGCCAAGCCACTCTCGAAGTGGCGAAGCCCGAAGGCGTACTGGCCGGAGTGTCGGCGCGCGAACAGGTGTGGATGAGCCATCGCGACCAGGTGGAAGGCCTCCCCCCCGGATTCGAGGTGTTCGCCTCCACAGGCACCTGCCCCGTGGCGGCGATCGGGAACGTAGCGGGACGGCGATACGGAGTGCAGTTTCATCCCGAAGTGGTCCACACACCCAACGGCCAACGGATGCTCGAGAACTTCGTCTTCAGCATCGCCGGCTGCAAGCCCGATTGGGATCCCAGCGGCCGCATTCCTCTCCTCGAATCGATCATCCGCGAAGTGGCCGGGGATCGCCACGTTTTCTTCTTCGTCAGTGGCGGCGTCGATTCCTCGGTGGCCTACAGGCTCTGCCTCGACGCTCTCGGCCCGGACCGCGTGCGCGGCGCCTACGTCGACACCGGCCTCATGCGCGAGGGCGAAACCGATTTTGTGCGGGAAGCCCTCCAGGTCGACATCGTCGACGCTCGCGGCGAGTTTCTCGAAGCCCTCGCCGGCTCAGTGGATCCGGAAGCAAAACGCCACATCATCGGCGAAGAGTTCGTCGCCGTCCAGAGCCGGATTCTCGAGCAAGGCCATTACCTGGACCGCGACTGGATTCTCGGCCAGGGAACGATTTACCCCGATACCATCGAATCCGGCGGAACCGCGCGGGCCGACGTCATCAAGACACATCATAACCGCGTTCCCGGCATCCAAAAGCTGATCGACGAGAACCGGATCATCGAGCCACTCTCGTCGTTCTACAAAGACGAAGTGCGCCAGATCGGCCGCGAACTCGGCCTTCCAGCGGAACTCCTGGACCGGCACCCCTTCCCCGGCCCCGGGCTCGCCATTCGCCTGCTCTGCTCTCATCGCGACGAACCGATCGAGAAGACCGCCGACGGATGGCTGGTGCCGGTTCACTCGGTGGGCGTACAGGGCGATCTGCGCAGCTACCGGCCGGTGTTGGCCATCGACGCTCCGTGGAATCTCGAGCAGGCTACCGAGCTGATCAATCGCAACGCCCGGGCTAACCGCGTAATCGGCCTTGTCGCCGGGCACGCCCCGCTCGGGGGAATGCGTGTCTATCGGGCCGCCCTCACCGCCCAACGCCTGGACCGGCTGCGCAAGGCCGACGCCATCGTCCGCCGCCACAGCCATGAGTCAGGATTCGATCGCCAGGTCTGGCAGTTCCCGGTCGCGCTCATTCCGGCCGGCGGCGGCGCCCGGCCCGATTCCGTGGTCCTGCGGCCCATCCATTCCGTGGATGGCATGACCGCACAAGCAGTGGTGATGGACGCGGATCTGTTGACAGCGATTTCGCGGGAGTTGCTGGAGGTGGAAGGCGTCGCGGCCGTCTTCTATGACTTGACCCACAAACCGCCCGCCACCATTGAATGGGAATAGCGGCTCGCTTTTCCTGACTGCGCCTCAGCCCGGAGGACCATCCATCTCCTCCACGCTATATCCCGCGCCAGCCAACCGCTCTTCGCCGATGCCCACCAGTTCGCACTCGTCGAGAAACGTTTCCTGCTTGCCCGGCCCGTATTGATAGTGCCACCACTCGCTGCGCAGGTAGCTGGTCTCCCATCCCGGCTGTGCGGGGATGCGTTCAAAACCACCCTCGCGCTCGAGTATCGAGGTCAGGTCCAAATACCAGCCTCCGGGATTGGGGAAGTCCGCCATCCCGTATCGCCAGCACGGGAACGAACCGCCGCGGAGGAAGACGCCTTGCGATCCGTCCTGCCGCGTGGTGCGGCACCAGATCCGGAAGTAGGTGTTCCCTCCAAGCGGTTCCGCCGCCAGAAAATAGCGCTGATGGGGCGGTTGGGCCAGAAACTGATTGAGGTCGATCGCGCGTCCGGCAATATGAAAACTCCGCGGGCTCACACCGTTTTTTGCGTGAAAGCCCAACGGTCTCCATGTGTCGCCATAGGGTCCGTCGATGGTGCCGCCGCGGCGCCGGACGGATTCGATGAGCCGCAGCCAGATTCCCGCCACATCCTCCCGCAGTAACGCGCGCCGGTTTAATCGCGTTCGGGTGGGTGGAATGGCCGTCAGGCGGAATCGCCCAATCGGCAAGGACCACCCCCGCTCGAGCCACGATCGAAGCTCCATCACCGTGTGCGTGTCGATCCGGGCGTCGCATCGGCCGGAAAAGCTCGACAGCGGCGACACGTCATCGGGCCGGCCCGTCCGCGCCGACACACGGTACGTCCGCCGGGCGTGCCGTTTGAACCGCACCAGCGCGCGCTCGGACAAGGCATCGAAGCCCCCGGTGTCGAATCCCACGGGCAGGTAACCTAGCCGATCAGCGCGCTCTGCGTGCTCCGCACCGTGAGCCAGCGGCATGGCCTCGCTGTCGCGGATTGAATGCCGCCGATCGCCCCCGGCGATTTGAGGAGGTGCGCTTCTCCCGGTATCACGAAAGAAGCATTCTGGCCAGGACGGTCCGGCGATCAACGCTTTGCGGACACAAAGGTGGTAAACTGTTCTTGAGGTTGTGGTAGGTGCAGTTAAGGTTGACTTCTCTCTTCCGATGCCGATCATTATAACCTGCCCCGCCGCGGCAAATCACACCCAGGTGTACCAGAACCAGCCCTACCCCCGGTTGACTTCAGGCCGAGGCTCCGCTATAGTGCTGAAGTACCAATCTATCAAGTAGTTGAAGGCAATTTGCGCCTCTACTGAAGCCCGCGATTGGACATTTTTGGAGACTCGATCCTATGTCGAGCCATGACGACGTAAAACCGGGCTACCCGCCCGACAACTTGCCGCCCGACGACGACCAGCAATCCATGGAGGCGCTGGAGCTCGAGCACATGCTCGATGACTTTCCGTCGCACTTCGCCCCACCCGCCGACGGCGAGGTGATCCAGGGCACGGTGGTTTCGGTGACCGATCGCGACGTAATCGTCGATTTCGGCTACAAAAACGAAGGCCTCGTTCCGCTCGAACAATTCGCCCAACCCGACGGATCGGTCTCCGTGAAGGCCGGCGACGTCATCGACGTCATGGTCGATCGCCAAGCCGAATACGTCGAAGGCTACATACGGCTCTCCCATGATCGCGCCACCAAGCTCCGTCACTGGGACACGCTCGAAACCGCCTACCGTGACGGCCTCCTGATTTCCGGTCGCGTCATCGAGAAGGTCAAAGGCGGCTTGTCGGTCGACGTCGGAGTCGTCGCATTCATGCCCGGCTCACAGATCGACATCCGCCCCATCCGCGATCCCGATGTCCTCGTTGGCCAGGATATCGCCGTCCGCGTGGTGAAGCTCAACCGCCGCCGCGGCAATGTTGTCGTTTCCCGCAAGGCCGCCCTGGAGCAGGAGAGCAACATCCGGAAATCGGTGACCCTCGAGACCCTCTCGGAGGGCGCCGTCGTCACCGGGGTTGTCAAGAATCTTACCGACTACGGCGTGTTCGTGGACCTCGGCGGCATCGATGGGCTCCTCCACGTGAGCGATATTTCCTACGGCCGGATTCAACATCCGTCCGAGATGCTCGAAGTCGGTCAGGAGGTCACCGTCAAGGTCCTCAAGTTTGACCGTGAACGGGAGCGCATCTCGCTCGGCATCAAGCAGGTGTTGCCCGATCCCTGGGCCACTGCCATCGAGCGATACCCGGTCGGCGGCATCGTCATGGGGACCGTCGTCAGCGTCACCGACTACGGCGCCTTCGTCGAAATGGAACCAGGCGTCGAAGGCCTGATCCATATCTCGGAAATGACGTGGTCCCGCCGCATGCGGCATCCTTCCAAGGTGGTGAAAGTAGGCGACCAGGTCCAGACTGTCATTCTCGAGGTCAAACCCGAGGATCACCGTATTTCGCTCGGGATGAAGCAACTCGAAGCCGACCCCTGGACCACCGTTTCCAATCGCTACAGCGTCGGTTCGGTGGTCAAAGGCCGTGTCCGCAAACTCACTGACTTCGGCGCGTTCGTCGAAATCGAAGAGGGCATCGATGGCTTGGTCCACATCTCCGACATGTCCTGGGACACACGGATCAAGAACCCCTCCGAGGTAGTCAAGAAAGGCCAGATCGTCGAGGCCGCGATCCTCGGCATCGATCCCAACAACCGGCGCCTCTCGCTCGGCATGAAGCAGTTGCAGCCGGATTCCTGGGAGACGTTCTTCCACGCGCACAACCCAGGGGATCTGATACGCGGAAAAGTCACGCGGTCAGCACCGTTTGGCGTCTTCGTGGAACTTGCTCCCGGCGTCGAAGGCCTGTGCCATCAGAGCGAAATTCCTCATGCCGGGGAACACGGCAAGGAGGAACCGCTGCTTCCCATCGGCGACGAGCGCGATTTCAAAGTGATCCGTATGGTGGAATCGGAGCGTAAAATCGGATTGAGCCTGCGAGCCATCGGCGACGATCAGGAGCGCGACCGCCTGGAGCAATACCACCGCAAAGCCGCCGCCGCTACCATGACCATCGAGGAAGCAGTTCACTCCAAGGATCGAGAAGAACGCTAAGCTGAAGATTCTGCTAGCATAAGGGTGAAGACTTTCTGAGAGACCTACGATGACCAAAGCCGACCTGATTGAAGAGGTAAGCCGCGTAGTGGAGATGACCCGCAAGGATTCCGAGGTCATCGTGGAGGCGATTTTCGACAGCGTCGTTCGCTCCCTGCGCACCGGCGACAAAATTGAGATCCGCGGATTCGGCAGTTTCCGCACACGCCAACGTCAAGCCCGCATTGGCCGCAATCCCAAGACCGGCGCACGCGTCGAAGTCCCTGCCAAGCGCATCCCTTATTTCAAGCCGAGCAAGGAACTCAAGGATCTCGTCAACGGCGACGGCGAGTTCAAAGAGCCGCGCGGATTCTGACGCCCCTTCTTACGCGCCGCCCCCTCGAGCTGCTGTTTCATGGATCGCCTCTATAGCCCTTGGCGGTACCAGTACGTGACCGGCCAAACACCCGCGCAAGGGTGCGTCTTCTGCGCCAAAGTGAATGACCCGGCTGAGGATGCCCTCATCGTCCATCGGGCAGAACTCAACTACGTCGTCGTGAACCTTTACCCCTACGCGAGCGGTCATATCCTGGTCGTTCCCTATTCGCACGTGGGCGCCCTCGCCGATTGTCCCGACGCCACCGCTGCGGAGATGATGCAGTTGGTTCGCATCGCAGAAGGCGTGCTGCGAGAGGTCTACCGCGCACCCGGCTTCAACATCGGCATGAATATCGGCGCTTGCGCGGGCGCTGGCGTCGCGGGCCACATCCACATGCATATGCTGCCTCGCTGGCCCGGCGACGCCAATTTCCTCACCACCACCGGCGAAACGCGCGTGCTGCCGGAAGAAGTCATAGAGACCGCCCGCAAGATCCGCGCCGCCTGGCCCGATTCTCGCTGACCCGGGTTTTCACCCGAGAGACACCGCCGGTGCGCGCCTGTACAGTGCTGGTATGGCCCTTGCTCTCGCGCTCGTCGTTCCTCTCGCGCTCGCAGCCGCCATTCAAAGCGTCGCCACCGCGGATCACCCGGTCCGCGAAGGCTGCGAGGCGCGTGCCACAGTCGGGACGGTGAAGGCTGGTGAACCTGTCGAACTGCGTTTCGCCATCAACGGCGACCTCGGCGCCTGCTACAAGATCGCGGCCCGAAGCGGCGCCGTCAAAGGATACCTGCCGGCCTCGGCTCTCGCCAGCGTCGCTGACTTCGAAAATTCCCGCCGGTCGGCCCAGGGCATCGACAACGCCAATGGCGCCCCGCCTCGCTGTGCCCTCCCCGGCTCCGGTTGCCGCCGCAGTAACCTCACCCGCCACGCAGAAGGCCGCCGCGCTGCTGGCGGCCAACCAGCCGGCCGAAGCGCTCGAACTCCTCGCGCGTCTCCTCCAGGACCACCCCGCCGACGCCAACATCCTCGCCATGGCCGGACTCGCCGCGTACCATAGTGACCATGCCACCCAAGCCGCCCGCTACTGGGAGGCCTCTCTCGCCCTCCGCGATGATCCTCGCATCCGCGCGCTGCTCGATCGTGCCCGCCGCGAAACCAGCGGCGACACCAGTACCCGTCAGCTCACCGGCATCCGCTTCCAGTTTCGCTACGACACCCAGGACATTACCGCCGATCAGGCTCGCCAGTTGCTTCTCGTCCTCGATAGCGAGTTCACCCGCGTTTCCCAACAACTGGGTTGCCGAGCCGAGGAGCGCATCACCGCCATCATGCAAAGCGCCGACGCCTACCGCCGCACCACCGGAGCCGCCGAATGGAGCGCCGGTCTCTACGATGGCCGCATCCGCGTCGCGCTGCTCGAACCGTCTCCCGGCGAAGAGACACGACAGTCGTTCTCGCATGAGATCGTGCACGCCTGCCTCGCCCGCACCGGATCCTGGCCTGCCTGGCTGCATGAGGGCTTGGCGCAACATCTCAGCGGACGCCGTCCCGGACAGCAGGAGCGCGCCCTCGTCGCCGCCATGATCCAGGCAAAGGCGCTTCCAACTCTCGAGGAAATGGGCGGTGGATGGTCCCGCATGAGCGCGGCCCACGCACAGGCTGCCTACGCCACATCGCTATCCGCCATCGATCTGCTGTTTGCCAGGCTCGGCCATGCCGGCGTTCGCAACCTGTTGCAGAGTCCGGACCGTCTCCCGCAGGTCAGCCGGCAACTGGATCAGTGGCTTCGGGAATGACTTCCACCGAGGATTCAATCCGGACTTTCCCGCCGAAAGCGAATCGGACCCTGGCCGTCCCCGCCCTCGTTCCCTCCGGCAGATGGAAGTTCACCTCGTAGGTGGGCACTCGCGGATCGATACAAAACCACTCCACCTCGCGCGCCGGCGCCTCGCCCACGGCGATCGAAAGCGATTCCGGATCGTGCAGTTCTTCAATGGTTGCCTTCACCGCCCCGGATACGATTCGTTCGCCCGATACCAGATCGATTCCGTCCCGCAGCGACGTCACACGCGGAACCACCGGAGGAGGCGGCAGCAGGCGCACCGCGGCCGCTGGACACAACAGTTCGCCCTCCACCTCGATCGTCACCGGCGCCAGCCCCGTCTCGAGCCCCGGCGGCAGCAGCACATTCAACTGGCGGAGCCCGTCGTGCTCGGGATGGCCCAGGTAGGTCACCTCGGCTTCCCTGCCCCCCACGCGCACCGTGATCGTGTTGATCCCCGCATCGGCGGGAACGCCCTCCACCCAAATCGAGAGCGCCGCGAAACGGCCTCGCGAAGGCGCGAACGGCTCAGAGGAATGAGCGTTCGTGATACGGCGTATCGCCGCGGCTGCCGGCGCTCGGCCCTCGCCCGGCGCCGGCGGCTTTCGCATCGTCACCCACATATACTGCGTCAACACGCCTTCCAGCGCGAGCAGCGTCATGCCGTGTTCCGCTGCGAACTCCCGAACGGCGGTGGCCGGAATCCGCACGCCGGCCCACGTGTCGTAACTCTTCGCCGATTCCGGAAGGCCATTGATCTGGCAGCGCAGAATCGCACCCGGCTTCATCACCCGCACCGCCTCGCGAAGATAACCCATCACCACTTCCCGCGACGGGATGTGTTGGAACACGGCGTAGGAATACACAAGGTCAAAGGAAGCATCGGCGAACGCCGACAGATCGGAGTCCGGCGCGTGATGCGGATGCGCGTGCGGGATCCCCGCCAGATTCTTACGCGCGCGCTCGATCATGAGGTCGGAAATATCTACCCCGTGGATCTCACCGAAGTGCCGCGACAGCGGGCGCATCAGCCGTCCAGGCCCGCATCCGATCTCGAGCGCCCGGCGCGCCCTCACAGGCCCGGGAGCCAGACGCCGCAGCTCCCACTCGATCGTCTTAACCTGCTCGGCTCCGGTGGCGAAAAACTCGTCCTCCGATTGCTGCCGTCTCCCGAACGCCACGTAGTAGTGCGCATCTTCGCCGGCGCGCTGGTTCCAGTCCGCGCGCATCCGATCCGCCACGCGCGCTTCGCCCGCCGGCTCCATCGGGTCAGTTTGCATCGGAGCAGCGATTGTTCCGCACCGTATTGGCCTTCGCCTCCACGTGCAAAGACGTAACCACGCAGTTGGACTTCATCCCGTAACCGGTGATCTCGTTGTCCTCGATCGTGATGCCTTTGGAAGGCGCCAACCGTTGCGCCTTCTCGCCCAGATAGATGCCCGCGCTGAGCAAATCCTCCTGGCCTGCCTCCACCGGACACGGCTTGTTGTCCAGCCCCTCGTTGCAGTGCCACTTGTTCAGATTCAGCAGCTTGTTCCGCAGCACTTTGTGCCCTTCCCCGATCAGGAAGATCCCTCCGAACTTGGTCCCGTCGAACACGTTGTCGCGGATCGTGATGGCTTGTGACTTCATGTCTGGATTGGAATTGTTCACCACCAGCGCGAATTGGCCGTTGGGATAATCGCCGGCGGCGCCCGGTTGATGCACTGGTTCTCGCTCACTTCGCCGTCATGAAATCCGTCCAGATCGAAGCACTTTCCGTTCACTTCCTCGAACCGGTTCTTCGTGTACACGCCCTCGTCCACCTTGCCCGCCGTGTCCACCGCCACCGGAATCGCCATCCGCGCCATGTCCACCACCTGGAACGGGTAGCCGATAAAGCGTCCGCGATTGTTCTGAACACGCACCCGGTTGGCGTGGCCTACCTGGATGGCGTCCCGGCCCACCACGTCGAACTGATTGTCCTCGATCAGACCCGTGTAGTTGCGCGGCGACAAGAACGTCGAGTGCGTCCACACACCGTTGCCCAGCACCCGCCGGAACTCGCAATTCCGAACCGTGAAATCATCGGTGCCTTCCTCGAAGAGTATCCCGCCGGTGGTGTTGTTGTGCCCGGCCACGTTGCGTCCGCCGGAATCCTCCACCTTGGTCTTCTCCACCGTAATCTTCTTTACCGCCCGCCCGAGAATCGCGAACCCGGCCACCTCCCGGATCTCCAGACCCGATATTTCGACCTCCTTGCACTCATCGATCAAGATCCCGTTGTTGCCGAAATGCATCATGAACGCCGACGAATCCGGCGGCAGGTCCATCGCCCGCTCCAGCACCTTCCGGTTGCCGTCGATCGCAAAGTTCCGCAGCTTCACCCGGCTCGCGTTCTGAACCAGTATCAGCGCGCGGCCATTGAAGTCCGCCGACGGACGCAGCAGCGTGCCCTCGCTGCCCACCACCTCGATATCGTGCGCGTTGGGGCGAATGCGCAGCGGCCGTGTAAGTTCCAGTGGGCCGGGTGGCAGCTTGATCGTCCCGGTTTCCACGTCGAAGAGCCGCTGCACCGATTGCTCCGGGGACGAGCACGAACCCAAAATAGCGATCAGCAGGCCGGTATGGGCAAGAGAAAGACGAATGGCCATCAACCCGCTATTCTAACGTTGATGCCTATCTCCTTTAAAGCCGCAACTGCGGGTGTTCTATCCCCCATTTCGGCCGAGGTGCCTGCCGGCGCGATCGTCGGCATCGCCGGCGACGCCAACTCCGGCGCGCCTGTCCTGCTCGATCTCGCCGCCGGCTCGCTTGCTCCCGAATCCGGCGCCGTCGAATCCGATCAGCCCTCACGGTCAATCGGCCTTGGTGATCCCCTCGACCTCGCCCCCGTGAAGACACTCCTCCTCCGCCACCCCTTCGCCGAGCAGGACGCTGTCGCACGCGCGCGTGCGCGCGTCGGCCTCGAGATGCTCCGCAAGGCCGGCGCCAGCGTCCTCGTGTGGACCCATGAACTCGACCTCCTCCGCGACCTGTGCGACGAAGTATGGTGGCTGGACCGGGGCCGCATCGCTGCCTCCGGCGACCCACGCCAAACAGTCCACGCCTACCAAACCCACGTCGCGCGCCAACTCGCCGATTGGGGACGCACCATCCAGTTTCCACTCGCCCCGTCGCTCCGCCGCGGCGACGGACGCGCCCGCATCGTATCCATCCAGACTCTCGACGCCGCCGGACACCCCGCCGCCGTTTGGCAAAGCGGCGACACCGCCAAGGTACGAGTAGCAGTGGCTTTCGATCAACCGGTGGAGGACCCCGTCATCGGCATCATGATCCGCACCCGCATCGGGTTTGAGGTCTTCGGCACCAACACGGAACTCGAGCAGGTGAAACTCGGCCCCGTCCTCGCCGGCGAAACCAGAACCGTCACCTTCGCCTTGCACTGTTCACTGTGCCCGCAGGAGTACACCCTCACCGCCGCCTCGCACGATCCCAACGGCGTTTGGCATGACTGGATGGAAGACGCCGTAGCCTTCTGCGTAGCCGCGCCCCGATACACCGCCGGAGTGGCCGACCTACGCGCTACCGTCGAGGTGACGCCATGACACGGCGCCACCTGCTTCGGCTCCCTGCCGCCCTCGCTCCTGCGTGGGTGCCCTCCCAGGCGCTGGCCGCGGACCCGCCCCTCCTCAAACCCAGAGCCCTCGAGCCGGGCGATACCGTCGGCGTGATCATGCCCTCCACCCACGTCCCCGATCCCGATCGCCTCGCCGAAGTGGCGCGCACCGTCGAGTTCTTCGGGCTCGTGCTCAAACCCGGATCCTATCTCGGCCGCCGCACCTGGAACTTCGCTCAATCGATCGAGCAGCGCGTCAACGAATTGCACGAGTTGTTTCGCGACCCCGAAGTGAAAGCCGTCATGCCGGTTCGCGGCGGCTACGGTACGATGCAGTTTCTCGATCGCATTGACTACTCCCTCATCCGCAGCAATCCCAAAATCTTCACCGGCTATAGCGACATCACCGCCATGCACCTGGCCTTGCAGCGCCGCGCCGGATTGGTTACCTTCCACAGTCCGGTGATTCTGTCCGAATTCACTCCGTACACCCAGGCCGCGTTTCGTAAAGCTTTGTTTGAATCCAAGCCGCTCGGCGCGATCGAAAACCCGCCCGAGGCCAACCAGCTCCGCCCCAGGCACACGCTGCGCACCATCCGTCCCGGACGCGCGCGCGGACCGCTCACCGGCGGTAACCTCACTCTCATCTGCGCCACCCTGGGCACACCCTATGAAATCGAAACCAGGGGCCGCATCCTCTTCCTGGAAGACGTCGGCGAAGAGACCTACTCCATCGATCGGCTCCTCATGCAGTTGTGGCTCGCCGGCAAGCTGCAACAGGCCGCCGGAATCGTCTGGGGCGAATGCGCCGGTTGCGGACCCCAGCCGCTCCAGCCCTCCTCAGCCACCCCGTTCACGCTCGGCGAAACCGTCGACCACCTGCTCGGCCGTCTGGACATTCCCGTCCTCGCCGGCCTCACTATCGGCCACACCGCGGACCAAGCCACTCTCCCCCTCGGCGTCATGGCCACCCTCGACGCCACCAAAGCCCAACTTGTCATCGAAGAAGCCGCCACGGTCCCCGCCCGCGAATAATGAGGCAAAATAGAAACTTATGACAAGACGGGATTACCTGTTCTCCGGCGCCGCTGGCGCTCTCCTCGCGGCCTGTTCCAGTAAGGTCGAAGGCCCCGCCCGCTACCGCGTCAAGTTCGAAACGACCAAGGGAGACTTCCTGGTCGACGTGGTACGCGAATGGTCTCCCAACGGCGCGGACCGTTTCTACGAACTCGTCACCACCGGCTTCTACGACGGTGCCCGCTTCTTCCGTGTCGTGCCCGGCTTCGTGGTTCAATTCGGCCTCAAGGGAGACCCGGCCGCCGACGCCAAATGGGACGACGCCACCATCGAAGACGACACCCCGCGCGGAATGTCCAACCTCCCCGCCACCGTCGTCTTCGCCGCCAAACAGACTCCCAATACCCGCAGTTCCCAGGTCTTCATCAACCTCGGCCAGAACCAGCGCCTGGACGCCATGGGCTTTACTCCCTTTGGCCGGGTCAGCGAGGGCATGGCCGTCGTCGCCGCCATCAACAACGAATATGGAGAGGCGCCCGATCAAATGAGGATCAAGACCGAAGGCAATGCGTACCTGGAACGCGACTTTCCGCGGCTGGATTTTATCAAGAAAGCTTCCGTCGTCCCGGGGGAATAGAGTCCACATGAATCATGACGGCAGGCTGGATGGGCGCGTCGCCATCGTCACGGGAGCTTCGCGCGGTCTGGGGCGCGCCATCGCGATCAGCCTCGCGCGGCGCGGAGCCGCCGTAGGCCTCAACTACTGGGCCAGCCCCGGATTATCGGAAACGTTGCTCGAGGAAATCCGCTCGGCCGGCGGCCGCGCCATCGCCATCAAGGCCGACGTGCGTGAGCCCGCTCAGGTGCGGGAACTGGTCGCGAAAACCCGCGAAGCGTTCGGCCCCATCGATATCCTCGTCCCGAATGCCACCGGCCCGCAGCCATTTCTCACCATCGAGGAGCAGACCTGGCAATCCTACCTCGACCAATTGGAGTTCTTCGTCAAATCGCCGCTCCTGTTGGTACGGGAAACGCTCGCCGAAATGAAGCAGCGCCGGTCGGGACGCATCATCCAGATCGGCAGCGAGGTCGTCGAGATCGGCCACCCCCACTTCGCCAACTACGTCGCCGCCAAGGGCGCGCAATTGGGCCAGATGCGTTCCTGGGCCCGCGAGTTGGCGCCGTGGCAGATCACCGTCAATCTGGTGGCGCCTGGATGGATCCCCACCGAACGTCACGCCGGAACTGATCAGGGCGACCTGGACTCCTATGCCGCCCGCGTTCCCCTCGAGCGCCAAGGCGTTCCCGCCGATATCGGCGAAGCCGTCGCGTTCCTTGCTTCGGACTCGGCTAATTTCATTACCGGCCAGAAGCTCGCCGTCAACGGCGGCCATACTCTTCTGTAACCGGCGTTAGCTGTCTTCCCCCGCCGAGCTGTAGTCGGGCGGCGGCACCCACCCCATCACGCCGAATCCGCCGACGTAATAGATATCCAGAATATCCAGCCGGAAAAACGAAAAATCGCCGAAGTCCACCCATTGCTGCGCGTCCGGATGGCGCGCCAAATACCGCTCCCGCACGGACGCGTCGTCCACTTCCCGCACCTCACCCACCAGCGTCACCCGCGCCGCCACCAGCGCCTGTTCCGCTGGCGCCGGCTCGGCCACCATCAGACTCGCCTTCGGATCCTCCAGCAGATTCTTGGTGTGCATCGCCAGCGTGCTCACCAGGAATATCGGGCGGCCCCGCGCGTCCAGTGCATAGGGCATTACGGATCCGAACGGGTAACCCGGATGCCGGCGAGACAGCGTGCATAGCGTCCCGATGAGTTCTTTTCCGGCAAGCGCGCGCGCCAATTGTGGAAGTGATTCGTCAGCCATGAGTTATTTATCCTATCATTTGTTGTTCTTTACTCGAGAAACTCGTCCAGCACCGCGTCAATCGTCGACGGCGCATTTCCTTCCAATCGGTTGTTCACGAACAGGAATGCCCGCCGCCCCTCCCGCGCCGCCTTTCTCGCGATCTCCGCCAAGCTTCGCCGCACCGCCGGATTCGGATCCTTCGCCTCGGTGTAGGGCTGAAACCGGCGCACTGCGTCTTCGTAGTTCCTCCCGAACCGCAGCAGCGCCCGCGTCACTACGATGTCGCTGCTAAAGGCTCCTGGCAGCTCCATCTGCGTGCCCAGTTCCGGCATGCGCGTCCACGCATTCAACACGTGCGACACGTTGTGCCGGCGCAGGCAGGCCAGATACTCTGGCGTCAGAAACTCCGGATTTCGAATCTCCACCGCATAGCGCCAATCGGCCGGAAGCGCACCCAGGAATTGGTCGAGCGCCTCGACGAATGCTTCGTAGCCCGGAAACACGCTCTTGGACATAGCGCCGAACTCGAAAATCAGCACCGCCACGCGTTCGCGGTACGGCGCGAGCGAATCCAGAAACAGCCGCTCGAACATCGCCGCATCCAGGAAGGCCTCATTCCCGGATCCCCCCTTGTCCCCATAACGCGCATGCGACGGCCACACCGCCGCCGTGATCTCCTCCGGCGCCTTGAACGCAAAACGAAGGTTTCCCGGGCAGGACCCGAACAGCTTCTGCCAATACTGGGGCGACGGAAATTGATAGAAAGAAAAATCGCCGCACACTACGGGAAAAACTTCCGAGTACTCGGCCAGGCAATTCTCCTCGAAACGCCGATGGCTGATCTTCCCCCGCGTCGTATATCGCTCCGGCGTGTAGATCTGTCCCATCCACCCTTCGTATTTCCACGAACTCCCGCCGAAGTAAATCCCGCGCGACGCCGCCCGCCGCAGCTTCTCCGCCAGCTTGGTCCGGAACTCGGGAGGCTCCGGTTCGAACAGCCACAGGTTCTCCATGCCCGCTCCTGTGCGCTACCCCTCCTACCAGGCCGCCGCTGCCGCCCGGAACCCGAACGGATCCGCCGCCGATTCGATCACCCCGGTTGGCCGCGACAAAATCAACACCGGCGACGATCCGCTCGCCCACTTGGTTCGCGTCGAAACCCGGTGCCCGCGCGCCGCCAGATCCTTTCCCACCGTCGCCGGTATCCGCGTGTCCAACAATAGCTCGCCCCGCCCCATCGCATGGTTGTCGAAGCTCGAAACCAGATGCCGCGTCTGGAACCGTGGCGCTTCCACCGCCTCCTCCACGCCCATCCCGAACTCCACGATGTTCAGAATCAACTGCAGCAGCGCCTGATCCTGGTTGTCGCCGCCCGGCGTCGACAGAGCCATCGCCGGACGATTCTGGAGCGTCACCAGCGTAGGACTCAGAGTGATCCGCGGACGCTTCCCACCCTCTAACTCATTCGGATGTCCAGGCACCAACAGAAAACTCTGCGCCCGCTGCGTCAACGGAATCCCCGTATCGCCCGCGATCACCGACGGGAGCCACGCCCCGCTCGGTGTCGCCGAAAACATCACGCCGTCCCTGTCGATCGCATCCACGCACGTGGTGTCGCGCGCCATCAGCGCATCGTCGATTCGCAGGAAGACCATTTCCCCCTCTGCCGGATGCGCCACGTTCACCCCCTCGATCTTGCCGGGGCGAAAATCCATTGACCCGCGCGACCCTACCTCGCCGCGCCGTTCCGCCGCATACTCTTTCGACAACAACCGTGCCGCCGGAATCTTGGAAAACTTCGGATCGCCGTAGTAGGTGTCCCTATCCGCGTAGGCCAGCTTCAGCGCCTCCACCACCCGGTGCAGATACTCGGCCGAATTGTGGCGCAGAGGCCGCAAATCCCAGCCCTCCAGAATGTTCAACGCTTCGAGTAGCGTCGGACCCTGGCTCCAGAATCCCGGCTTATACACCTGATAGCCGCGGTAGTTGGTGGTGGCGGCTTCCTCCGGCTCCAGCCGGAACGCCGCCATGTCTTCGTAACGGAGCAGCCCGTTGTGCTCCTTCACGAATTGATCGATCTTCCGCGCGATCTCGCCACGGTAGAAATAATCGCGCACCGCGTCAATGGCCGCCGCCCGCGACGCCCCACCCTTCAGCGCTCGCGACTCGGCATCCACCATCTTCCGCAACGTACGCGCCAGGTCCGGTTGCCGGAACACTTCGCCCGGGTAAGCCATCCGGCCGTTGGGCACGAACACCCGCAGCGACGTCGGCCAGAGATCGAAAAACCGGCGGGACCGCGCGATCGACCCCGCCCGCATCTCGTCGATCGGCATCCCGTCCGCCAATTCGATCGCCGGCTCCACCACCTCCGCGAACGACTTCGTGCCGAAATGCTTCAGCGCCACCAGCGCCCCGTCCACCATCCCCGGCACCAGCGCCGGCATCAGTCCCGCCACCGGAACCATTCCCTTCAACCCGTCCGGCTCGATCGAATCCGCGAATACCTCGCCCGGCTGCATGCGCCGGCTCCGGAAAAATTCCGCCGTCGCCAGTTTTGGCATCGTGCCGATGCCCGCGATCGAAAAGACTTTGCCTTCTTTGGTGCGAATCAGTATCGGCGCCTCACCGCCGAATCCGAAATGCGAATACTCAGCCACCGATCCGGCCAGCATCATCGCAACGCCGGCGTCCACCGCGCTGCCGCCCTCGTGAAACAACCGCAGCCCCACTTCGGTTCCGTGATCGGTGCCTGCCGCCACTCCGCCCCTGATTCCACGCGATGGGCGCCGCGCCAGAGGCTCGCGTTCCTGGGCGCATAGCCCGCTCACGGCAACGAGTAAAAGGATTGCAGTAAAACGCATGAGCGACTCTAGCCCAAGTATAATTGAACCTTGCACTGCGAAACCCCATCCTCCCAACAGCTTCTGGTACGCGAAGATGACGCCAGTCTCGAGCCCATGCTCCATTGTCCCGTCTGCAGCCTCCGTCTCCAGGAGCTCAAATGCAAACTCTTTTGCAGCCAGTGCGGCTATTACCTGAGCTGCGCTGATTACTACTGAGATGTCCGCCCTTCCCGATCTTCTCGAGCGGTTCCGCCGCGGCGCGGAATTGCTATCGGTGGCCACCACGGGCGCGAGTAACCCCGAGCTCGATCATGTTCCGGCGCCCGGCAGGTGGTCCGCCCGGCAGATCGCCGCGCACTTGGCGGACTCGGAATGCGTCGGCGCCATGCGTATCCGCCAGGTGATCGCCGAGGACAACCCCACCATCGTGGCCTGGGACGAAAAGGCCTGGGCCGAGCGGCTCAACCATCGCACCCGCAAGATTTCCCAAATCGTGGAATCGTTCCGCCGCGTCCGCGCCGACAACTACGAGCTCTTGAAGGACCTTCCGGAACAGACCTTCGCCCGCACCGGCGTCCACACCGCACGCGGCCCGCTATCCCTGCTGGACCTTCTCCGCATCTACGCCGAACATGCCGAAGGGCACGTCCGCCAGATCATGGATGCCCGTCAGGCATACAAGCAGTCGCGATAGACCCCGCCCGGGCCGTGTCAGTGCCCCACGCACCGGATCAGCGATAGAAACTCGTTGCGAGTCTCCCTCTGTCTCCGGAACACACCCAGCATGCTCGAGGTCACCGTCGATGACTCCTGCTTTTCCACCCCCCGCATCATCATGCAGAAGTGGCGCGCCTCGCAAACCACACCCACGCCGCGCGGGTTGGTGATACTCCGTATCGCCTCGGCCACCTGCGCCGTCAGCCGCTCCTGCACCTGCAGACGGCGAGCGAACACATCCACGATACGCGGGATCTTGCTCAGCCCCACCACGCGCCCCTTGGGAATGTAGGCCACGTGGATCTTGCCGAAAAACGGCAGCATGTGGTGCTCGCAAAGGCTGTAGAATTCGATGTCCTTCACGATCACCATTTCATCGTAGGCGACGTCGAACAAAGCGCCGTTGACGATCTGTTTGATGTCGGCCTGATAGCCCGAAGTCAGGTAGAGTAGTGCTTTCTCCGCCCGTTCGGGCGTACGGACCAGTCCCTCGCGATTCGGATCTTCACCCAATTGGCGAACGATCCCGTCCACATGGGCGGCAATGGAATCCGGATTGCGCTCACTGACTGCTACGGCGGCAGGTTTCTTCATATGCGATTTCAGTTGGCTCTAAGCCCAGGAGTCTCAAAAATATTCCGTTTCGTTTCCAAAATTCTTACGCCCACCAGTTCGGGGAACGGCGCCGGGAGCCAGCTTTCGCTCAACATACGCTCGGCCAGCATCGCCAGGTTTTCCGTGGTCGGAACCTTTTCGGAGAACGCGGACAGATCATTCAGATTGCGCATCCGCAGATGCGGCATCACCGCGGTCTCCACCAGTTCGTCCAGCTTCCGCGGATCCATCACCATCCCCGTCTCGCTGTCAATGGGCCCGCCGACGCACACCTGCAAAACATAATCGTGCCCGTGCCCGTACGGGTTGTTGCATTTGCCGTACGTGGCCCGGTTGGCCTCCTCGCTCAACATCGGCGCATGCAACCGGTGCGACGCGGAAAATCGATACTGCCGGGTCACTCGAGTCATTCCGCGTAGTCGACGAACAGATCCTCGGTCTCGAACAGGCGCACATTTGCCAACCGCGCTCGCCCGCCGGTAAACGATGGAGCGAGCCTTCGCCAAATATCGCGCGCGATGTTCTCCGGCGTCGGCACCACAGTCTCGAACGGCGGAACCTCGTGATTCAAGAACCGGTGATCGAAAGGAGCGATCACTTCGCGCTCGAGGATCGTTTTCACTTCCTTCAAATCGATGATCATTCCCGTCACCGGGTCCGGTTCACCCTCGAGCGTCACCTCAACCGCATAGTTGTGCCCGTGCCCGCGCGGGTTGGCCGCTTCGCCGAATACCTCACGGTTGCGTTCCTCGCTCCAATCAGGTCGATAACAGGCATGGGACGCCGAGAACTCGGCGCGTCGGGTGATGTACATGAAGACGCCTAAAATTTCGATGCTCGGATCAGCGGAAGCGATTCATCCGATTACCGGTGTGAAATCGCGCGCCTCCGCCCTCATACTAGAATTGTAGGATCAAGCTATGACTTCCCGCTCAACCGATCGCATCCTGCAATATCTGCTCGTCGGCGCCATGACCGTTCTCGGAGTGGTCATCTGGGACGCCACCCGCAATCGCGTCATCGGCGTGGGCGACGCCGCCCCGGAGTTCACCGTCACCACCGAGGGCGGCAAGTCGCTGTCCCGTTCCGCGTTCGGTGGCAAGATCCTCGTGCTCAACTTCTGGGCCTCCTGGTGCGGGCCTTGCGTTCAGGAAATACCGACACTCGACGCTCTCCACCGCGCCGGCAAGGATCGCGGCCTCGTGCTCCTCGGCGTCAGCGTCGACAAAAACGAAAAGAGCTATCGCCGTTTCCTCGATCGCCACAAGATCGGCTTCCTCACCGCTCACGATCCTGCCCAGCGCGTCAATGATCTCTACGGCACCTACCGCTATCCGGAAACCTACGTGATCGACACCGCCGGGAATGTCCTTCTCAAAAAGATCGGCGTAATGGATCAGGAAACCGTGCGCACCATCCTGGGGATGCTCGGATGACAGGGGTAGGCCCCGCCACAACTCCCGCAGCCGCCCCGGTCGCAGCCGCCGCCGAAGCCCTTCGATCCGCATTCGGACCTTCCCGCGTCCTGGACCGTCCCGAAGACCTCACCCTCTACGAGTACGACGGCGGCGTCGACAAAGCCCGCCCCGACGTCGTTGTCTTTCCCCTTTCCACCGCCGACGTCGTCACCATCGTCAACATCGCCCGCCAGTACGGCCTCCCCATCGTCGGACGCGGCGCCGGCACTGGACTCAGCGGCGGATCCATCCCACGCGCCGGCGGCATCACCATGTCGTTCGCCCGCATGAACCGGATCCTCGAAATCGACCTCGCCAACGAACGCATGGTCGTCGAACCAGGCGTCGTCAATCTCGATATGACCCTCGCCGTCCAGGGCGACGGCTTCTTCTACGCGCCCGATCCTTCGAGCCAGAAGGCCTGCACCATCGGCGGCAACGTCAGCGAGAACGCCGGCGGTCCCCATACCCTCGCCTATGGCGTCACCACCAATCACGTGCTCGGCCTCGAGATGGTGCTCATGGATGGCTCCGTGGTAACCACCGGCGGCAAAGCCACGGACATGCCCGGCTATGATCTCGCCGGTCTGTTCACCGGCTCGGAAGGCACCATGGCCTTCGTCACCAAGGTCACCGTCCGCCTGATGCGCCAGCCAGAAGTCGTCAAGACGATTCTCGTTATTTACGATTCGGCCGCCGACTGCGGCAAGACCGTCGCCGCGATCACCGAACGCGCCATCACGCCCGTCGCGGTCGAGATGCTCGACGGTGTCATGATGCGCATGGCCGAAGAGGCCACCCACGCCGGCTTCCCCATGGATGCCGAGGCCGTGCTGCTCATCGAGCTCGAGGGCCTCATCGAGCAAGTGGAAGAACAGGTGGAAGTGATTCGCCAGGTTTGCACCGATTGCAGCGCCCGCGAGTTCCGCGTCGCACGCTCCGCCGAAGAGCGCGAACTGCTGTGGAAAGCCCGCAAGAACGCCTTCGGCGCCGTCGGCCGCGTTTCGCCTTTCTACTACGTCCAGGATGGCGTGGTGCCCCGCACCAAGATCGCACCCGCCCTCGAACACATTCGCGGCGTCGCCGAAAAATACTCGCTCATCATCAGCAATATCTTTCACGCCGGCGACGGCAATCTCCATCCCCTGATCCTGTTCGACGCCCGCAAGCCCGGCCAGTTGGAAGCGGCCCAAAAAGCCGGTGACGAGATTCTCGAATTTTGCATTCAGGCCGGCGGGTCCATCACCGGCGAACACGGTGTCGGCATGGAGAAGATGGAGTTGATGGGACACCTGTTCCCCGCCGAAACCCTCGACATGATCGCGCGGATGAAATCGCTGTTCGATCCCGATTGCCGCTTGAATCCCGGCAAGGTCCTGCCCACCGGCCGTGGCTGCATGGAGATCCGCCAGCGCCCGCTCACCGCGGCCACCGCCGTCTGATCTCCAGAACAGACAACGCCCCCCGGCCCGAAGACCGGGAGGCATTGGTTTCACGCTTCGGACCGCTTTACTCCGGCTGCCCCAGATCCCGCGACACGAACGTCACCTCATCCAGTGCTGCCAGCGCTCGAAGCCGCGTGCCCGCCGTCTCGCCCAGCACGATGTGGCCCGGCAGCACCTTGGTCACCCGGAAGCCCAGCTTGCGCAGCTTTTCGAGCGTCGCCGCCGAACTGTCCGACAACCACAGCTTCACCTTCACCGTCTGATTGCCGGCCATCGATCCCAATCGCCGGATCCACCTTCGCCCGCGGACTTCTCATCCCGCTCCTCGCTCAGCTTGGCGCGATCCTGTAGCGTCCTGCCTGTTGCGGCGCAGGGCCGTCTCCCTTCCGCCCGAACCAGCCGTCGCGGGTTCGCTTTGCGCAATAGGGCCGCCGCGCGTACGCGATCGCCGGCGGCGGGGCCGACGCCATCGCCATCATGCGTCCACGACACCCGCCATCTCCTTCTTCCTCATTGCCGAACACACCAACTTCGTAGCTCCCCGTGCGGCATCTCACCGGGGAACCTCGATCCGCCGCGGCTGTCCGTTCTCGGTCACAGTCAGTTCCTCCACTGCCACGAACTTATTCTTGAACTGCGTCATCAACCAAAAATTGATCCCCAGTGCGTGATGGCGGTCTTCACCTCCGCCCGTGCGTTGCCGTTCTGAATACCCCGCCAGTCACTCGACATCAGGTCCTCCACCTTGGTGCGCGCCCAAAGCGTCGCCAGCACGTCGTGACGCGGCTGGTCAGCCGGAAAATCCACAGCGATCCGGCGTACGATATCCCTGCCCTGCTGCCGCCCGCGCAATCGGATTCTCGCCGCGCGCGGAGCCATCATAACGGCCCCGTGATCACCAGCGGCTTCCCATGCGAATAGATCCGGGATGCGCTTGGGATAGACATCCGACACCGGAAGCCCGTTCCACTCCACCTCGATATCGGTGAGCAGCGGATTGCGGACACGGTCATGGAACCGCTTCGCCGCCGCCGATCCGTCGTCGTTGAGCGTTACATACTCCACCTCGCCGCGCCCCTCCTCGGCCATCTTGTCCAGCAGGAAGCGGTTCACCGAATTGCCCACGCCGAAGGAAAACACACGTGCGTTGGGATGCCGCTTCACCTCGCCGATCACTTCCATATCGTTGCCCACATAGCCATCGGTCATGAAGCACACGATCCGCATGGTCCTGCTGATCGCTCGGGTCGAGCGCGGCGCGAATCGCCTTCATCATCTCGGTTCCACCGCCGCCGCGCCGCCCCAAAAGGAACTGCTGCGCCGCACGGACGTTCTGCGGTGTGGCCGGAACCGGCTGCGGGAACAGCACATGCGTATCGCCGGCGAACGTAATCAGGTTGAACGTGTCGCGGGGATACAGTCCGTCAAGGGCAAGCTTGATCACTTCCTTCGTCTTCTCGATTGAGGCCGACATCGATCCCGACGTGTCCACTACGAACACCAGTTCCTTCGGCATCGTGTCGGCGCTGCTGATCCGGTCCGGCGGCTGCAGCACCATCGTGAAGAATCCGCCGCGCCCGGCGATCGTGATGCGCCAGCACCGCGTCTTCCACCTTCCGCCCGGCAACGTCGTAGCGGAGGATGAAATCGCGATTGGGCGGTCGGCCTGGTTCTTCAGCCGGACCACGGCTGGCTCGGCGACGGCCGGTCAATCTTCACCGGAAGCAGCTTTGATTCGAGCGATTGGATCGGCAGGCCCGCGTCGAGCTTCACCTCGATCGAGATGTCGTGCCCGGCGCGCGTTCCCGGAGGCGTCACCGGCGGCGTGATCTTCGACGCGTCCGGCACCCGATCCGTGTCCGGCGCCCAGCCGCCGCCGCTGCGGCCCGTCGCGTTGCCCGGAATGTACCGCGGCCCCACAACCGTCGGAAAGACAAACTCATAGGTGCCCGCCTCGTAAGGGAGCGTCTCCACATAGCTGATCACGATCTTCACCTTCTCGCCGGGAGGGATGTTGGTCACCGCTTGCGTGAAGATGTTCGGCCGTTCCTGATCGAGCAGCGACGCCACATGGCCGCGATTACGCGCGTCTTCGTAAATCTTGCGCGCCTCGTCCCGTTCCTTGATCTTGCCGCGCACCGTCCGCCCGGCGACGTGCATCGTCATGTCATCGACGGCCGCCTTGTTGGGCAGCGGAAACGTATAGACCGCCTCGATCTTTTCCGCCAGCGGGTTCTCGAATTCCTGCGTCACGGTCACCCGTGCCAGGAACCCGGAAATGTTCGCCTTCACATCGGTGTGCTTCAGCGGGCAGACCGCGCCGGGGCGATCATCGCGGCCAATCGCGGTGAGAACACCGGCGCCTTCGGCCGGGTAAGCCGGCTGCCGCGCTTCCGGACGGCTCGGCTCGGGCGACGGAGTCGCCGGAGCCGGACGCGCCGCGGCCCATAAAAGCGTAGCCCCGGCGGTGATTGTGAGCGCCACCGCCACGCGGTGAAACTGATTCTTCTGATTCGGATCCTTCATGGATAACCTCCTGTCCGGGTATGGCGCCAGGGGGGCGATCCTTTCACGTTTTTTTTTGATACACTCCGTAGCGAGGTTAGTCTTAACAATGCTCAATCTACTAAGGGTCTTTAGCCTAGCGGCCGTCTGTGCCGCCCTCTTCGCCCAGGATCCCCGGGGCGCGATCGCCGGCCTCGTCACCGACGAATCCGGCGCACCCATCCCCAACGTCACCGTGCGGTTCACCCACATCGAAACCGGCGTCGCCAACTCCGCCGTCACCAATCAGCAGGGCGCGTATGAGATGCCGTACCTTCCCATCGGCTTCTATCAGTCCGCCGTCGAGATGCCCGGATTCAAGAGCTTCACCCGCTCTGATCTCCAGGTCCGCATCGGCACACGTCTCCAGCTCGACATTCGCCTTGAAGTTGGCGCCGTCACCGAAACCGTCGACGTCACCGCGCAGGCCCCGGTGCTCGAAGCCACCACGGGCTCCATCGGCCAGGTGATCGACGGCAAGCAGTTCTCCGATATGCCGCTGCGCTCCGGCTCCATCGCCTGGCTCTACTCCATGTCGCCCGGAACAGTGCTGACCGCGCTTCCCTACGACGGCCCTTGGAACATCGCGCAAAGTTCCGGCATGGCCGTCGCCGGAACCCGCGGTGTGGACTTCAACGTCGACGGCGTCAGCAACAATTCCTACAACGGACAAACCGCCTTCGTCCCGCCGCCTGACATGGTCCAGGAAGTTCGCGTCTCCACCACCAGCTTCGACGCCTCGGTCGGCCACACCTCCGGCGCTTCCATCGACGTCTCGCTCAAATCCGGCACCAATGCGCTCCACGGCACCCTCACCACATCGGTATCGAGCGGCCCCATGATGACCCGCAATTTCTTCACCAACGGCTTCATCTTCAATCCGTCCACCGGTCCCGTCACCCCGGCCAAGATCAAGGCAAACACTCCATCTCTCCGCTGGCTCCGCTACTCCGCCGCCGTCGGCGGCCCCGTCTACATCCCCAAGCTCTACGATGGCCGCAACAAGACCTTCTGGATGTTCGGCTATCAGAGCCACAACCGGCGCCGCCCCGTCAATACCCTGCAGGGCGTCCCCACCGAGGCCCAGCGCGGCGGAGATTTCTCCGCCCTACTCGCACTCGGGCCGGCCTATCAAATTTACGACCCATACTCCACCCGGCCCTCCGGTTCCGCCCGGTTTCAACGTTCGCCCCTGCCCAACAACATCGTGCCCGCCAGCCGCATCGATCCTACCGCCCGCGCCCTGCTGCAATACTATCCCCTGCCCAACACCGCCGGCACCCGCGACTTCTCCAACAACTACTCCCGCACCCGCCAGGACACCCAGGACCTCTACCAACCCGTCGCCCGCATCGATCACAACTTCTCCGAACGCCATCGCATGTTCGCCCGTTACTCACATTCCGATTTCTTCGGTCACTTTGACCGGCTCGTGGAAGGCAGCGACGTCCGCGGCCGCATCCGCCGGCGGCCCCATCGCGGCATCGCGCTCGACAACGTAGTGGTCATCAATCCCGCCATGGTGCTCGACGTCCGCTATGGCTTCACATGGTTCCAGGAATTCCAGGCCTACGACAACAATGGTTGGAACCTCAGCGAATTCGGCTTCCCGCAGAGCCTCGTTTCTCAACTCGATCCGGCCGGCATTTCGTTCCCGCAAATCTCGGTCACAGGTATGTTGCAGTTGGGCAACGACGGCGGTTTCGCCCGCCAGAACTACTCGCATACCCTCCTCGGCGTCATGAATTGGTCCCGCGGCAATCACAGCATCAAATATGGCTTCGATGGACGCCTGCTTCTGGAAACCAACCGCACCTACGGCAACGTCTCGCCGCTGCTCCAATTCGCCCAGAACTACACCCGTGGCCCGCTCGACAACTCGCCCGTGGCCCCCAACGGACAATCGTTCGCCAGCTTCCTCTACGGCATCCCCACCGGAGGCGGCGTCGATTTCAATGACTCCCGCGCGGAACGCTCGCCATTCTACTCGGTCTTCTTCCAGGACGACTGGCGCGTCACCCGCAAGTTCACCCTGAACGCCGGCATGCGCTGGGAATACGAAGGTCCGCTCACAGAGCGCTACAATCGTTCCTCGCGCGATTTCGACTTCACCACACCCAACCCGATCCAGGACCAGGCCACTGCCGCCTACGCCCGCGCGCCCATTTCCGGTTTGCCCGTCAGCCAGTTCTCCACCCTCGGCGGCGTCACCTTCCTCGGCGCCGGCGGTCAGCCGGAAACTGTCCGGAACCCATTCCACAAGGCTTTCATGCCTCGCATCGGCTTCGCATTCCAGCCGCGGGACCGCATGGTGATTCGCGGCGGCTACGGCATCTACTTCTCATTGATCGGCGCCGAGTTCGACGATGTCTCCCAGCCCGGCTTCAATCTCCGCACCGGCATCGTGCCCACGCTCGACAACGGCCAGACCTATGTCGCCTCTATTTCCAACCCGCTGCCCAACGGCATCAATCTGCCGCAAGGCGCCGCGGGCGGCCTCCGGACTTTCCTCGGCCGTCAGCCCGGATTTTTCTCCGACGACGGCCGCCGTCCCTACACCCAGCGCTGGAGCTACTCCATGCAATGGGAGCCGATGGAACGAACCGTGATGGAGGTCGGCTACATCGGCAATCGCGGTACGCGGCTCCGCGTCAACCGCCAATTCAATCCCATCCCGCGCGAATACCTCAGCACGTCGCCGGTGCGCGATCAACCCACGATCGACGCACTATCGGCGCGCGCCGCCAATCCGTTCCGCGGCATTCAAGGCTTCGAGGGCACCGCGTTTTTCGGCGGCGCCAACACCACACGCTCTCAACTCCTGAAGCCGTATCCACACTTCACCAATCTGATCACCGCGCTCCCGGCCGGGTCCTCCTGGTACCACGCCTTCACTGCGCGTTTTGAACGCCGTATGCACAAAGGGTTCCTGTTCCAGGCCAACTACACATGGTCGAAAACACTCGAAGCGGTCGCCTATCTCAATGAGACAGACTCCATCCCGCATCACGTGGTCTCCGATCTCGACCGTCCGCATCGGTTCACTTTCTCCACCCTTTGGGAAGTGCCCTTCCTCAAGGACAATCGCTGGCTCGGTGGCTGGCAACTCCAGGCGATCTACCAGGCGCAAAGCGGACCGGCGCTCGCTTTCGGCAACGTGATCTTCACCGGAGATTCCTACCAGGGGCTTCGCCTTTCCGGCGATCAGCAAACCATTCAGCGCTGGTTCGACACCTCCGGCTTCGAGCGCAACGCCCGAGCGCAGTTGGCCAGCAACATCCGCGCCTTCCCGGGCCGCATCTCCGGCGTCCGGGCCGATGGCATCAACGTCTGGGATCTTTCCGTGCTGAAGAACTTCCGCATCTGGGAGCGCCTCAAAGTCCAACTGCGCGGTGAAGCCGAAGGCGCGCTCAACCATCCGATGTTCTCGCCGCCCAACACCGTGCCTTCCAGCACCCTGTTCGGACAGGTCACGCGCACGCAGACCGGCCAGGAAGAGCGCCGCATCTTTGTCACGATGAAGCTGATTTTCTAGCCACTCAACGGTACTGCAGTCGAACCTGGACGCGGTGGATCACCGCCGGCGTAGCCATATCGGCCAATCCACCGCGCTCCCCGTCTGCCTTGGCGGCGCGTTTCTCATCGGTTTCTTTCCGCGCTGCCCGGCCAACCGGAGCTGCTTGGCGCAGCCGCATCAGAGACGCGCCCGGAGCAGCCGCAGTCGGCACGCGATCGAGCAGGCTCAGCAGCAACGTTCGTTCACCAGCCGCTGTCGCCTTTGGCGCCGGGATGTAGTACGTGCCGCCCGGCTTCACTTCGACGAGTTGGGACCCCGTTCCACCCACCGCGAGGTATCCGGCTTGGCTTGCAAGCACTCGAAGCCGGACCTCATCGCCCACCGATAGCTCCGCGCCATACTCGGTCCAAGTCCCATCCGCACGGCGCCGCTCGATCCAATAGCGGAACGGCGGCGGCTGGGCCGCCGGCTTGGCCGGGGCCGCTTCGGCTTTCTTACTCAGGGCCATCACACCCTCCAACGCCGGCATCTCACTCGACGCGGGCTCACTCTCGGGCCCAATCACGATGCCAGGTGGCGCTGGAGCCGGCGCAGCGGCGCTCGGGGCGGAATCGGCCGACGGCGCGTCCCGGCGGCTGCTCGCCGATAACTCCGCCGCCGGCGGATCCGCCACCACGGTTTCCTTGGCCTCCTGCCGTCCCGGCCCCGCCGGCGCCGGATTGCTCCGTCCCGCCGCCGGTCTCCGCTCGCCACCGCCCGCACCGGCGGCTCCTGCCGGCGATTCGTTGCGAAGGGGAGCCGGAGAAGACTCGCGCTCGAGCCCGAATGCAGGCGAACCCTCTTGCATCGTCTTCACTTTCGCCATCTGGAATTCTGCGTTCTGCCTCTGCAGCAGGATACCCACGCCAATCACGCTGATGGCGAACACCGCCAGCGCCGCCACCGGAATCGGCCGCCACAGCCAGGCGAGCCAGCCCACCATAGGCGACTCCCGCTCATCCGCACGCGGGCGCGCCAGCACCGCCGCCAATCGGCGCCGCGCCTCTGGATCGGCCAGCAACTCGCGCAGCGCCTCCTCATCGGCCAGTGCGTCGAACAGTTGCTGATCGTCGAGCGAGGCTTCGAACAACAGCTTCCGCTCCGCCTCGGTAAGCGTCCCGGTGGCGTAGCCGCCCAACAGAAGTTGTGCCTGGTCGCGGTTCATCGCCAGTCGTCCCCCAACCGGTCCAGCAATTGCTTCCGGCAGCGGAAGTCCCAGGTATAGACGGTGTTGATCGAAGCAGCACCCAGTTCCTTCTGGATCTCGGCGAAACTGCGGCCGTCGAGCTTCATCCGGAATATCTTACGGCAGCGCCCCTCCAGGTGCGACAAGGCTTCAGCCAGACGCTGCTCCAGTTCTCTTCGCTGCGCCACCGCGGCAGGGTCCGGATGTCCGTCGGCGATCGGCATCTCATCCACCGGGAGCGAATTGTGCTCGCCCCGCCGATGGCTTTTCCGCCGGTGATCCACCATCTTGAAGCGCACGATCTGGAACGCCAGCGGCAACAGCTCTTCGAGCGGTTCCACGTGCGCATATTTTTGTTCCAGCAGCATGAGCGCGTCCTGGGTCAGATCTTCAGCCGAATCCTTCCCTATACGAGATGCCGCGTAAGCGAGAATCCTTTCACGGATGGTAACCAGCAGTTTCTCGCGCGCGGCGGTCAAGGCCACCTACCACTCGGCCACGGACCCGTCCGCGTGGAATACGCGCGCCATCGGGCGCGTCCCCCCGAACGGATACTTCCTCAGCGCGTCTTCGGATAGATCGAAACCGAGCCCGGGTTTTTCCGGCAGCGGGAATCGCCCGTTCACCATGCGCATCGCCGGGAATCCGAGCCACTCTTCCCAGACTTTCTCTTTCATCTCCGGTTCCACGCCTGAGCAGATTTCCTGGACCAGAAAATTCGGCGTCGCCGCATCCACATGCACCGTCGCCAATCCACCGATGGGCCCCTCACACGCGTGCGGCGCCATCGAAACACCCGATGCGCCGGCCACCGCGCCCGCCTTCCACAGCGCCGTGATCCCGCCCACGTGGTTGATGTCGCATTGCAGAATGTCGATCACGCCCATCTCGATCAGTTCCCTGCACGAGTAGGACGCGATGAGCCGCTCCCCGGTTGCAATCGGCGTCGTCGACCTTGCCGCGATTCTCGCCATCGCACGGACGTTCTCCGGCGGGCACGGCTCTTCGATAAACAACAGATTCAGCGGCTCCACCTCCTTCACCAGAATCGCCGCCACCGACGGGCTCGTCTTGGCATGGAAGTCCACCCCGATATCGATATCGGGACCGATGTACTCCCGCAGCGCCTGCATGCTCTTCACCGCCGCGGTGATCTTGGCGTTCGTCTCGATCCACTCGTAATAGCCCGGAATTCCGGACTTGAAACAAGTGATCCCCTGGCTCTTGGCCGTCTCGCTCACCTTCTTCAATTCATCCGGCGTCCGCCCCCGCAAGTGATAGTATCCGCGGACGCCGCGCGGATCGATCGGCCCGCCTAGCAGCTTGTACACCGGCATGCCGAGAATCTTGCCGCGCACATCCCACAGAGCCTGATCGATCCCGGCAATCGCCGAACCCATCACCGGCCCGGCGCGATAAAAGCTGTGGACGTACATCGACTGCCAGTGATGCTCCACCTGCATCGGATCGGCCCCGATGAGGAACTCGCGAAAGTCGTTGATGCACGCGATCACCGCCCCCGCCTTGCCTTCGAGCGTACCCTCGCCCCAGCCGATCACGCCCTGGTTGGTTTCGATCTTCACGAAAACGTAAGGGCGGTCGGAATCGGGCGTCAACGAAACGCCGAAGGCCTTCACGTCCGTAATGCGGATGCGCGTGCCCACATTGTCGAACGCCGCTGCGCCCAATGGCCTCGGCCCTGCCGCTGCCTGTGCGAACGGAGCGCAGCCGCAATCGATGCCCGCAGCCCCCGCCGCGCCGGCCGGCGCCGCCATCAGTCCGGAGAGAAAGTGCCGCCTGCGCATTATGCACGCTCCTGGTAGCGATCGAGAATCGCTTCGTTAATTCGAAGACCCAGACCCGGCAGGTCCGGCAACGCCAGAAATCCCTCTCGGACCGTTTCGACGTTCGCGATCTGCTGACGCATCTCGACGTCGGCGGGCGATGCGGGAAACGGAATCTGCTGAATGAAGAAATTGGGAATGGAGGCAGCCAGATGCAGCGCGGCCGCGGTGGCGATGGGTCCGCCGTCATGATAGGGCGCCACCGCAATATAGTAAGTCTCCGCCAATGCCGCGATGCGCCGGATCGCACTGATACCGTGCGTGGCCAGGCTCGGACGAAGGATATCCACGGCATCTTCGCGAAGCAGATCCTGGAATCCGCCGGCATCGGCGATATCGCGCCCGAAGCCCAGCGGAGTGACGCTCTCGCGGGCAATCTTCTTCACCGCGCCCAACCCCGACAGGCGGCACGGCTCGTCGAACCACAGCATATGAAAGGATTCGAGTTCGGCCGCCAGGCTTTGCGCATCCCCCGCCACCAGACGTCCTCCGCCGTCGAGAACGAAGTCATTCCCTTCCCCCGCCGCTCCCCGCAGCCGCTGCATCATCAGGGCGACGCTCGCTACATAGGACTTGCCCGCGTTCCGGAATTCATTCACGGGCGCGGCCGCCGAGAAGGCGCGAAACCCACGATTCTGCGCCCGCTCGAGCGCTGCCGGCCCGTCGAGCGGCGCCAATGCGCGCGCCTTGGCCCGCGTGGGTCCGCCAAGCACCTGAAAGACCGGAGCCTTCGCCGCCTGCCCCAGCAGATCCAGCTGCGCCATGTTAATGGCCGCACGGAGCCGTGGCGCCGCGGCCATGCGCTCCCACGCCGTCTCATACGCCGACGCCGGCTGGCCCACGATCGCTTCCCGCACCAGCGCGAGCTCATGCGCCGGAGCCTCGCCGCACTCTCCATACCCGCGCATCCCGGTGCGGGTTTCCAGGCGCACCACCGTGTACCGCCGGCCGGATCCCGGTTCCCGAAGCGCCCATGCCCGGATGCCCGTGACCGCCAGTGGGTCGCCGGACGATGCCGGCCTCACCTGGAGCGCGGCAATCGATTGGAGCCGGGCGCGCCGCGCAAAAAGTGCGTTTGCCATATTGGGCAGTATACTGCCGTTCGAGCGAAGCGGGCCCACCGGTCCGGCGGCGTCTATTTGCCCAGCGCCTGGCGAATCGCCGCCGCCACCACCGGGACCATCTTCTCGTACCCCTGCTCGTTCGGATGCAGCCCGTCCCTCGACATCCCATCCGTCAACATCCCCTTGGAATCGGCCAGCGCGCCATGGTAGTCGCAATACACCGCCTTGCGCTCAGCCGCGTACTGCTTCAGCCATGCGTTGAGCTTCAGCACATCGGCGGGCGGGCGCCGCGCCGTCTGCGGACGCGCCGTGTAATCGCTCACCGGCAAAAGACCGCAAAGCACTACTTTGATCCCATGTCCTTGCGCGAGTTCGGTCATCGCGCGAATGTTGTCGGCGATCATCTTCAGCGTTTCCGGCCCCGTGTTTCCCGCAATGTCGTTGGTGCCCGCCAGCACCACCATGGCGGCCGGCTTCAGGTCAATCACGTCCGGGTACATCCGGACCAGCATTTGCGGCGTCGTCTGGCCGCTGATGCCGCGGTTCACATAAGGCTTGCCGGGAAACGAACGGTCGAGCTTCCACCCGTCGGTGATCGAATCGCCCATGAACACCACCCGGCCCGCCGGGGCGGGTCGCCCGAGCAGCCGCTGATTGTCGGCATGGTAGCGGCCCAGTTGATTCCAGTCCTTGAGTTGATCGGCCAGATTTTGAGCCGCGCCGGGCAGGCAACAATTGGTCCGCGCGGGGTTGAACTCCTCGATCAGTTGAGACGGCGCGGCCGTGGCGATGGCAAGCAACAGGATGGTAAGTCGCATGGCTTGGCGCATTATCGCATCTTCAATGAGAGCGGCGCTTCTTCGCTATGATGGTGAGTATCCATGCAATTTGATCTTGTCGTGATCGGTAGCGGTCCCGGCGGCTACTCGGCGGCGGTGCGCGCCGGACAGTACGGGCTCAAAGCCGCCATTATTGAAAAAGATGCCAAACTGGGCGGCACTTGTTTGCATGTGGGGTGCATCCCCACCAAGGCGCTGCTGCAGACGGCCGAAGTCTGGCACTATTTCCAGCACTCCGCCGAACAGGGCATTCATTGCGATAACCCCGTGCTCGACGTTCCCCTGGTGTTAGACCGCAAGAACAAGATCGTCTCCAAGCACGCCAAGGGCGTCGAGTTCCTGATGAAAAAGAACAAGGTGGAGGTCATCCCCGGCTACGGCACGCTGAAGGGCGGCGGGCGCGTGGAAGTTACCTCGGACCGCGGTTCGCGCATCATCGAGGCTAAGAACATAATCCTCGCCACCGGCTCGGAAGCCCGTATGCTGCCCGGTCTCCAGCCCGACGACCGCATTCTCACCAATGTCGAGATCCTGAATATGCCCGCCGTGCCCAAGACGCTGGCGATCATCGGGGCCGGTGCGGTCGGTGTCGAGTTTGCGTCGATTTTCCAGCGCTTCGGCTCGCAGTGCGTCGTCCTCGAGATGCTGCCGCGCCTGGTGCCGGTGGAAGACGAGGACGTCTCCAAAGAGCTCGAGCGGTCATTCAAGAAGCAGGGCATCCGGTGCGAAACCGGAGCGCGCGTGGAGCAGGTGCAGCGAACCGAAGGCGGCGTGCGCCTGCAAGTGACGCTCGGCACCGGCAAACAGGAGACTATCGACGCCGAAAAACTCCTGGTGGCGGTGGGACGCCGGCCCAACACCGATCGTATTGGCCTGGAGAACACCCGCGTCGAAACCGAGCGCGGCTTCGTCAAAGTGAACGAGTGGCAGCAGACCGCGGAGCCGAACGTCTACGCCATCGGCGACATCGTCGCTGGCACGCCGCAACTGGCTCACGTGGCCACGATGGAAGGGATGGTGGCGGTGGCCCACATCGCCGGCCGCCCTGTCCGTCCGATCAACAAGTACCGGATCCCCGGTGCCACCTACACCGAGCCCGGCATCGGCAGCGTAGGGTTGACCGAGGCGCAAGCCAAGGCGCAAGGCTACAAAGTGCGCGTGGGCAAGTTCCCGTTCCTCGCCAACAGCAAAGCCACAATTCTGGGCCAGCACGACGGTTTCGTCAAAGTGGTGAGCGACGAGACCTATGGGGAGATTCTCGGCGTCCACATCATCGGCCCCCATGCCTATGAGCTGATCGCCGAAGCCGTCGCCGCCATGGAAGCCGAGGCCACCGTCGACACCATGATCTCGACTATTCACGCCCACCCGACGCTCTACGAGGCGCTCGGCGAAGCGTTCAACGCCGTCTACGGCCAAGCGATCAATGCATAGTGCTGCTCAACGAGTGTGCGAGGTCCGGGACTTGGGGCGTGTGCCCTACCGGGAGTCTGTGCGCCTTCAGAAGGATCTGGTGGAACGCCGGAAGGCGAACGCGATCCCCGATCAGCTCCTGTTCGTGGAACATCCACACGTGATCACGCTCGGAAGGAACGCCCGCGAGGCCAATATACTCGCCACGCCTGCCGTGCTCTCGCGAGCCGGCGTCGACGTCGTTGAGACTGATCGCGGCGGCGACGTCACCTACCACGGCCCCGGCCAGATCGTCGGCTATCCGATTCTGGACCTTAAAGCCTGGAAGCGAGACGTTGGCGCTTACCTCCGCGCGATCGAGCAGGTTCTGATCGATGCACTGGCAGATTTCGGGATCGCAGCCGGCCGGGAGCAAGGAATGACCGGCGTCTGGGTCCAGGGCCGGAAAGTGGCCGCCATCGGGGTGCACCTCAGCCGATGGGTCACTTCGCACGGGTTCGCGCTCAACGTGGACACCGATTTGGACTACTTTCGCTACATCGTACCCTGCGGATTAACCAGGCCGGTGGGCGCGATCCGCGAATTCGGATGCGAGGCAGGCTACGGAAATATCCAGGCCGCGATCGTCGCTCGATTCGCGGAAGTTTTTGATTTCAATATAGTTAAGCCGCAAACACTACGGGAGAGAATCGCATGACTGACGTCGTAATGCCCCAGATGGGCGAAAGCATTGTCGAAGGGACTTTGACGAAGTGGCTGAAGCAGCCCGGGGACCACGTGGAGCGCGATGAGCCACTGTTTGAGATTTCCACAGACAAGGTCGACAGCGAGATCCCGGCGCCGGCAACGGGCGTCCTAAAAGAAATTTTGATTCAAGAAGGAACAACAGTTGCTATTAACACAGTTGTTGGTAGAATAGGCGAAGGCGGGGAAGTCGTTACAGAGATACCTGCTACATTGTCGGTTGCTGCTCCGCCACCACCCCCAGCACCGGCTGATGCACAGGTCACTCCTGTAGTGGCCCCCTTGCCGATGGCGGCGACGGCGTCCGCAGAGCCTCCTCCCCCGCCGGAGGCCACGGTGCCGCTCGCCGCCGCTACTGATTTAGGGCCCCTCTCTCCTCTAGTGCGCCGCATGGCGCGCGAACTCAGCGTCGACCTCAGCCAGGTGCAGGGCACAGGCGCCGGTGGTCGTATCACCAAGCAAGACGTCGAACGCCACGCCGCAGGCGCTCCGCCCACGGCCGCTCCCCCCCCGGCCGCTCAGGCCCCGGTTGCGGCGCCAGCACCAGCCGCTGTGGCGCCTCCTCCGCCCGCTCCATCTGCCCCCGCGGCCGCCAAACCAGCCGCCAGCGTCGCCCCGGTGCCGCGTACCGCGCCGCCGAACACACGTGTGGAAGCAATGAGCACCATGCGGCAAAAGATTGCCGAGCACATGGTCTTCTCCAAGCGAACCTCAGCCCACGTCACAACCGTGCACAAGGTGGATATGACCAAGGTCGCGAAGCTTCGTGAAAAGGCTAAAGGCGCTTTCCAGGAGCGCTACGGCTTCAGCCTTACCTATCTGCCGTTCGTGCTGCGCGCCACCTGCGACGCGCTCCGGGCGTTCCCGATCGTCAACGCATCCATCGATGGAACCAACGTTCTCTACCACCACGACATCAAGCTCGGCATCGCCGTCGCGCTCGATGGCGGCAACGGGTTGATCGTACCGGTGATCAAGAACGCCGACGAGCGCAACATCGTGGGCATCCAGCGCGCGGTGGTGGATCTTGCCGGACGGGCTCGCTCCAAGCAGTTGAAGCCGGACGAAGTCCAGGGCGGCACTTTCTCGATCACCAATTTCGGCAGCTTCGGCAGCGTGTTCGCCACTCCGGTGATCAATCAGCCGCAAGTGGCCATCCTCGGTATCGGATCGGTGGAAAAGACCCCCGTGGTCATCGACGACGCCATCGCGATTCGCTCCATCGCCTATCTGGCGCTCACCTTCGATCACCGTTTGATCGACGGCGCACTCGCCGATCAGTTCTGCCAGAAGATCAAATCGGTGCTCGAAAACTGGTCTGAGCCTGTATGATGAGGGAAAGGTCATCATGAATCGACGCAACGCCCTTCTGACCATCGCAGGCGCCGGTTGGACCGCCGCCACCCTCAGCGCGGCTGACGTGCCGCGCCCCGCCCCGGAGTTCATCGTGGACCTGCCCAACGGCGGCAAGGTCAACTTGTCCGGCTACCGCGGCAAGCCGTTGATGTTCGGTTTTATTCTTACCACTTGACCGCACTGCCAAAATGCGGCCCAGGTCCTGGGCCGCGTCGCTCCGAGTTTGCAGGCGCGCGGGTTCGAGTTTCTGTTGTCGGCCATCAATCCGAACAATCCGAACGTGCCTGGTTTCGTGAACAAGTACGGCGTCCCGTTTCCGGTGGGCACCAGCGACTACCAGAAGGCACGTGACTTCATGCAGTTTTCGGTGGTGCAAAACGCCTACGTGCCGTGGCTGGTGTTCATCGACCGCACGGGGACCATCCGCGCCCAGTTCACCGGCAACGATACGTTCTTCAACAACGTGGAAGCGAGCACGAAGGAGTGGGCCGAAAAATTATTGGCGGAACGGGCTCCCGCGCGGCGGCGCAGGGCAACCAAGAAGTAGCTTTTCTCGTAGTGGGTCCCGTAGCGGGGCCCATTGCGGTCCCGCCTGTTTCAAAGTGAAACACTTTCGCCGGTGAGCGGCGAGATGTTGTCACCCTTCCCTGAGCGTCGCATTTCACATCTATCTGAAAGTAAACGAGAAATCTGTTTCGGACGGTTTGGCCAGCCGCTTGCTTTTCCAGATAGCGATGAATGATAGGCAGGCTCAAGGAACACAGGGTTGCTCCCCGACCGTGGTCCTACCAGACTCTCTCCAAACTCCAACTATCTGCTACTGTCACTTCTCTTACGTCCCACCCAACCGGAGTTTCCTTGAGCCAAACCTGTCCGCGCCGACGATATCGAACCAGCGCCCTAAAGAATTTTAGCGAGACAACCGATTAGCTCCGAGAACTAGTTTCTTTCGAGACAACAATAATGAGAACTCATACCAGCGCCTCCAACCAGACTCCATCGCAACCGCCAGTCCAGCCGCTCGTACAGCAGGAGCTACAGTTCCGGCTCAGCCTGCTCAAGCTGTTGACAGTACCCCACCGCTCGGTTCCAGGTGGTAGCCCGACCGCATACGACGGGCAAGCCGCCGAAGCCTCCCAGCGCATCGAGGAGATGGCGGTGATGGTGCCGCAGACCCGAGGCTAATTCCGGACGTCAGGGACGCCGACGATTCCCTGCCCCGGATGGACGTCTTCGACAATCGCGCCGCCGTCCACCACGGGCGTGCCCTGCACCAGCACGTAGGAGAAACCCTCCGACGCCACGCCCGGTTTGTCGAAGGTCGCCTTGTCGATCACTTTCCCTGCGTCGAAAACGGCCAGATCTGCGTCCGCGCCCTTGCGGATCCTTCCCTTGACGCGCATCTGCGGCGACATCGCCTCCAGCCTCTGCGCCGGCATCAGGCTTAGCTTGCGGATCGCTTCCATCAGCGTGAGCGCATTCTTCTGGCGGACGTAGCGCCCCAACACGCGCGCCGAGGTGCCGGCCGCGCGCGGATGTCCCTTGCCGTTTTCGAGGATGCCATCGCTCGCCACCATCACCAGCGGATGGGCCATATTGCGCTCGATCATCTCCTCGGTGTTGGTGAACGTGGCCACCAGTCCGCCGGTCTTGCGGTAGCGGTTGAAGCTTTCCTCGGTCAGGCGTTCACCGGTCTCCACCCACATCATGTCCGAGTATTTGAGTCCGAGACGTTCCTGAAATCCCGGGGCGAAGATGGAGGTCTCGATGCGCGTCATTCCGGCGATGTAGGGATAGGACTCGACAGTGAGATCGATTCCGCGCTTGCGGGCACGCGCGACGGCGTCGATGGCGATGTCGAAATTCACGGTGGAAGAAGCGCCGAGATGCACGATATGGGCCGAAGCTCCCGTGGTGACGCAATAGGCGATCACCTCGTGGATTGAGGCGAGGACGCCGGGCTCGCCCATCGATCCATAGCGCATGTGGATGAAGGCCGGACGTTTCCATTTGGCCGCCACGTCGAACATCTGCTGCAACTCTTCGTTCAGCGCCTTGGGTGTGTAGTTGAAGCCGAAACCGACGCCGAGGCCGCCGTCGCGAAGATCGGCCTCGATAAGCGCGGCGATGGCGTTGCGTTCATCCTTGGTGGCGTAGCGGTTGATGGCTTCATCGCGCGGAAGCCACTCGCCGGTGTCTTTCATCACGATCATGCGCGCGGGAATGTGGCCGGCGCTGGCGCCGAAGTTGATATGGGCCTTGCCGCGGCGCTGCTCGTACCAAGGGCGCGCCGGGCTCACGCCGATCTCGAGTTCGAGCGCCGTGGTGACGCCATCGAGCGCTTTGAGACGGTAGTTCTCCTCGGTCTGGCCGTGCTGATGGAGGTCAATGAAGCCGGGCGAGACCACGAGTCCGGACGCATCGATCTCACGTTTGCCCTCCAGCGGGCGCGCGCTAACCTCCTCGATTGTCTTGCCCCGGATGCCTATGTTGCGGACTGCGTCGAGGCCGGACTCGGGGTCCATGACGCGCCCACCGCGAATCACGATGTCATAGCTTTGCCCGAAGGCGGCGTGCTGGCCGATGGCGGCAAGGGTAAACAGCAGGAGTGTGAGGCGCATATCAGGACCTGAAGAATTCCGCCGCCGCGGCCTTGGTGGCGGCGATGTCGGCTTCCGAGTGAGCGGCGGAAACGAATCCGGCTTCGAACTGCGACGGCGCGAGATAGACGCCGCGGTCGAGCATGTGGTGGAAGAACTGTGCGAAGCGTGCGGCGTCGGCGCGCTTGGCGGATTCGTAGTCGGTGACCGGTTGATCGGTGAAGAAGAAGGTGAACATGCTCCCGACGCGATTCACGGTGACACCGGGCGGAACATCGGCGCACAGCGCGGCCGCGCGGGCCTCGAGTTGATCGTACAGGCCCGGATTGCCCGCCAGTTGATCGAGCATGGCGATGCCGGCCGAGACGGCGAGCGGGTTTCCGCTGAGAGTGCCGGCCTGGTAGATCGGCCCAACGGGCGCCACCTTGTTCATCACGTCCGCGCGGCCGCCATAGGCGGCAATAGGAAGCCCGCCGCCGATCACCTTGCCGATGGTGGTGAGGTCCGGCTTGATGCCGAACCGCGCCTGCGCGCCGCCGAAGGCCACACGAAAACCGGTCATCACTTCGTCGAGAATCAGCAGCGCGCCGTGGCGGGTGCAGAGGTCGCGCATTGCTTCGAGGAAGCCGGGGGCAGGCGGAATGCATCCCATGTTGCCTGCCACGGGCTCGACGATCACGCTCGCGATGCGATCGCCGTGGGAGGCGAAGGCCGCTTCGAGCGCCGGGATCGAGTTGTAAGGGAGCGCCATCGTGGTTGCCGCGAAAGCCTCGGGGACGCCAGCCGTGTCGGCGATACCGAGCGTGGCGAGGCCCGAGCCGGCCTTCACCAACAGCGAGTCGACGTGGCCGTGATAGCAGCCCTCGAACTTGATGGTGATGTCGCGGCCGGTGAATCCACGCGCGACGCGAATGGCGCTCATGGTGGCTTCGGTGCCGGAGTTCACCAGGCGCAGCATTTCCATCGACGGCATGGCAGCCCGGATCTTTTCGGCCAGCACGATTTCGCGTTCGGTGGGCGCGCCGAAACTGGTGCCGATGGCGAGCACCGACTCGATGGCGGCGAGCACGGCTGGATTGCGGTGCCCCAACAGCAGCGGACCCCAGGAGCCGACATAGTCGATATAGGAGTTGCCGTCCACGTCGTAAATGCGGGAACCTTCGCCGCGCAGGATGAAGGGAGGGGTGCCCCCCACACTGCGAAAGGCGCGTACGGGAGAGTTGACGCCGCCGGGAATGATCCCGCGGCCGCGCTCGAGCAGCGCTTTTGATTGGGGTAGTTCTTTCATGGCGATCGAAAAAGTGCTTGTCTCAGGGGTTGGATAATTCGGGAACCACCCGGCGGCAAAAGAAGCTCAGCATTACTTCCTGGAGCGTTCCGTTCAAATTGCGGAACAGCCGTTCGCGGAGTGTTTCGTAATCCTGGGTGCCGGCGAACAAATCCTGCATGAGGGCGCGGAAGCGCGGGCTACGGCGGATGAAGTGGATCATGCGGGCGGGTACGGTGTCGAACAGGAAGCGGCCCATGTAGACGTTGCGGGCGATCATGGAGCCGAGATAGAGGTCGCGGGCAAAGTCGCGATCGGTGAGAGCCCGGTAGGCGGCGGGCTTGGCTTCAGGCGCGGTGGTCTCATCCAGAACGCATTGCGCGGCCAGGTCACCCGAACGGATCGCATAGTACAAGCCCTCGCCGGTAATCGGATCCACGAAACCAGCCGAATCGCCCACCGCCAGCCATCCGTCGCCAGAGACGCGGTTGTCGCGCCAGGACTGCCTTTCGAGCGACGGCAACACATGCGCATAGAAACGGCTGTCCTTGATCGGGATCCCGTTCTGCTCCATGTAGCGCTCCAGGCGCGCCCGCAGCTGACGGGCGGACTCTCCCTTACCGCAGATGCCCACCGAGAGGTGGCCGCTGCGGGGGAACACCCAAATGTAGCCTTCGAGTTCCTCGAGAAACTGAATGTCGATGTGCTCCTGTCGGGAGTCGACGAAGTAGCCTAGCGCCACCATGGTGTCGGCGGGTTTCCAGGCGGTGCCGGCCTCACGCAGGGGATTGCGTGCGCCGGTGGCCACCACGCAGAAGTCGGCGCGGAGCACGCCCTCGCGGGTGCGGATGTCCCAGCCGTGCTCGAGGCGCTCGAACCCGAGCACGCGGGTCTTTTCAAGCTGAGCGCCGGCGCGTTCGGCCCGGTCCAGAAGCAGTTGATTCAGGTCCCGCCTGGAGTAGATGATGAGGGGCTGGTTCAAGTCCATCTTCACGCGGCCCGCGCCGTGCGCGCCGAGCCATGTCTGGTGGACGAATTGTTTCGGGGCGCCGTTGTCGCGCAGAAACGGATACTTGTCGTAGGCCTTGAAGGTGATGCCGCCGCCGCAGGGTTTTTCCCAGGCGAGCTTCTCGTCGAGCAGGGTGACGCGCAAACCTGCCCGGGCCATGCACTCGGCGGCGTGAGACCCGGCGGGTCCGCCACCGAGAACGGCCACGTGTTTCATACGGGGCGTCCCGCCTTCACTTTTTCGGCTCTCCCGGATCCATGGGCGGATGCCCCTGCGGCAGCGCGCCTTGCGGGGCGGCGCCAGGCATGGCTCCGCCGTGCGGGTTGGCCGCGCCGGCTCCATGGCCCGCCCCGGAGTCTTTCTTCGCCTTCACTTTCCAGCGGCTGCCGTCGCGCTCGAGTGTGTACTTCATCTGCATCATGGATTGCTGCGAGCCGCGGGCGCGGAAAGAGACATCGGCGTCGGCTTCATTGCCGCGGAAGGTGACCGAGGCGACATCCACTTCCATGGCGGACATGTCGAGGTCGAGTCCCTTGCGCGCACCGAGGTGATCCACAACGCCTTGGCGGATGGCTTCTTTGTTATTGATGTCGGAGCCACAGCCGAGCAAAGTCAACAGCGTCAGGGAAATCGCGAATTGCCGAATCACCCTCTGATTATAGATGCGAGGCGGCTACCGTTGCCCGGAGTCGAGAAACGTTCCGTCGTTCAGCTGGCGAAAGGCTTCGCGCAACTGGTCCTGGGTGTTCATGACGATCGGCCCGTGCCAGGCGACGGGCTCCCCGAGCGGCTTCCCGGAGACGAGAAGAAAGCGGACTCCTTCGGGGCCGGCCTGAACCACGACCTCATCGCCGCGATCGAACAGAACCAGGGATCGATTCCCGATCTGGCTACCGGCCTCGCCACCGACGATATCGGTCTTGACGGCTTGCGGATCGGAGGCGTTCTCGAAGCGGGCGCTGCCGGCGAACACATACGCGAAAGCATGGCGGGTGGTTTCGACAGGGAGGCTTTTGCGCCTGCCGGGCGCCACCGAAACATCGATGTAAACGGGTTCGGCGGCGATTCCATCGACGGGGCCGGACTTGCCCCAGAACGATCCGCAAACGATGCGCACGGCAGTGGCGTCGTCGTCGACCACGACGGGAATATCGACCGATTTCACTTCCTGGTAGCGGGGTTCGGTCATCTTGAGCGAAGCGGGAAGGTTGGCCCATAACTGAAAGCCATGCATGCGGCCCTGGCCATCGCCCTTGGGCATTTCCTGATGGATGATGCCGCGTCCAGCAGTCATCCATTGAACGTCGCCGGGACCGATGGCGCCCTGGTTCCCCATGCTGTCACCATGCTCGACGGTGCCGGCAAGGACGTAGGTGATGGTCTCGATGCCGCGGTGCGGGTGCCACGGAAATCCGGCGAGGTAGTCCGCCGGAGTGTCGTTGCGGAAGTCATCCAGCAGCAGAAAGGGATCGAAATCCGTGGTGTTGCCGAAGCCGAAGGCACGGCGCAAATGAACGCCGGCTCCTTCGCGGGTCGGCGCGGACTCGATGATGCGTTTTACCGGTCTTATGGACACGATGTATCTCCTTCCGATTTTCCCGTGATGAGACGCGCACCGCGGTTGAATGTTACGTACTGAAAGCCCCATTGGATCATGACCAGGAGGCGGTTTCGAAAACCGACCAAGTACAAGATGTGCACGAACAACCAGGCGAGCCAGGCGAGGATGCCGCCGAAGCGGATGAAGCCGAGGTCCGCCACCGCGGCGTGGCGTCCGATGGTGGCCATCACTCCTTTGTCACGGTAGTGAAACGGAGGAGCGGGACGGCCTGCCAGTCTGGCCTTGACGACGCGCGCGACGTGCCAGCCCTCCTGCATCGCCACCGGACAAACACCGGCGAGGGGTTTGCCGTCCTGCACGAAATGGGCGAGGTCCCCGAGCACGAACACCTCGGGGTGTCCGGCGACGCTCAGGTCCGGCTCGACGTGGACGCGGCCGCCGCGGTCAACGGCGGCGCCGGTTCTTTCGGCCAACCGCGCTCCCAACGGCGAGGAACGAATGCCGGCCGCCCAGATCACGGTGCGGGACTCGATGCGCTGCGAGCCCTGCGCAGTCTCGATGGTGACGCCTTCGCGGTCCACGTTGGTGACACGTACGCCGGTGCGGGAACGGACACCGATGCGGAGCAGGGCGCGTTCGGCCTTATCGGAAAGGTCCGGCGGAAACGGGGGGAGAACGCGCTCGGCCCCTTCGATGAGCAGGATCTCGGACTCTTCGGGACGAATGGTCCGAAAGTCATCGCGGAGGGTGTCGTTGGCGATTTCGCTGATGGCGCCGGCGAGTTCAACGCCGGTGGGTCCTGCGCCTACGACGACGAAGCGGAGCCAGGCTTTACGGCGTTCGCGATCGGGCTCCTTCTCGGCTTGCTCGAAGGCGCCGAGGATCCGGGCGCGTATTTCGGTGGCGTCCTCCAGGGTCTTGAGCCCTGGCGCGTGCGGGCGCCAAGCGTCGTTGCCGAAGTAGAAGTTCTCGGCGCCGGTGGCGGCGAACAACATGTCGTAAGGGAGTGAGGCGCCTCCGGCCAGCAGGACCTGGCGCTCGTCCGTTCGGATGTCGATCGCTTCGCCGAGAAGGACGCGGACGTTCTTGCATTGGCGCAGGACGCCGCGAAGCGGGGCGGTGATGTCCCCGGGCGAGAGGCCCCCGGTGGCCACCTGATAAAGCAGCGGCTGAAACAGATGAAAGTTGCGGCGGTCAACGAGGGTGATGTCGACCGGCAGGTGCGCCAATGAGCGAGCCGCGTTCATGCCGGCGAAGCCGCCGCCGAGAATCACGATGCGCGGGGTATGGTTAGCCATCGGCCAACACACCCATGCGCCGCAGCATCACGAACTCGGAGATGTTGTCGCGAGTGAGGATTCCATTGAGGCGATCCCCCTCCATCACGAGACCGCAGGCGCCATCACGGGCGAGTCGCTCGAAGGCTTCGCTCAGGTCGGTGTCGGGGCCGAGCCGCATAAACTCGCGATCCATGGCGGCGGATACATAGGCGTCGGGGCCAAGATCGCCGAGTCCGCGGAGGAACGCCTCACGACCGAGCAGCCCGACCACTTGATCGCCGTGCAGAACCGGAAGATCCTGCTGGGCGGAGGCGAGGACGACTTGGGCCGCCTCGCGAAAAGTGGCTCCGTGGGGGAGGGTGCGGAAATCGGTCATCATCGCGGACCGGACGGGAAGCCCGCGAGTGAGAAACAGGCTCAACGAGGCGACGCCTTCGTGATAGGCAGAGACATAGACAAGGAAAGCGACGACGAGGAGAATCACCTGGCCCGCGGCGATGCCGCCGATGCCGAGGAGAATGGCGATGGTGCGGGCAACACGGGTGGAGGCCAGGGTGGCGGTGCGCTCGCCTTTCCAGAGAGTGACGGCGGCGCGGAAGATACGGCCACCATCCATGGGAGCGGCTGGAAGCAGATTGAAGGCACCGAAGGCGACGTTGGCCAAACCGGTTCGCGAAAGAAGGTCCGACACGGCAGGTTCGGAGTGTCCGGCCCCCCACAGCAGGGCGCTGCCGGCGGCGAGATTGGCAAAGGGACCGGCCAGCGCGATCCAGAGATCGTCGCGCGGGGGCGGACGCCGCGGCATATGAGCGACGCCGCCCACCGGATACATGACGATGCCGCTGGCAGGGATGCCGCGGTGCCGGGCCACGATGGCGTGGGCAAGCTCGTGGAGGAGTATGGAGACGAACAGGAGGAGAACGAATAGGGCGTCGAGCGCCCAACCGGGGCCGCCGCTGAGTCCGGCCGCGGTAAGGAGGGTGAGGGCGAGGTAGAAGGTGAAGTGAAACCGGACGGGCACGCCAGCGAGCCGGATCTCTCCGAACGTACCGGCGGCTCGTTCCGGGGTGGCGCTGTCCGGGGTTGGTGCTGGCATCGTTCCTTCTTCAGGATAGCGGCAACCGGCCGGGAGAGCGGGATTGGGTTTGTCCGGGGGAACAGAGCCGATGGACGCGGCGTGGTTCACCGTTTGGATACGGCTATTTAGGCCACGTTTGGATTGGCTTTGTTCCGTTTTTCAAAAAATAAGCGGCGCCGATTACTCGGAGAAATTCTCCACTCATTGTCGCACGCCGAGTCAAGCCGGCGATCAGGCGCGAGCGGCCAGAACCTGGGGCTGCGCTCCTCCGGGGACCGGCTGCGCGCCGAACCGCACCGACACCAGGCGCGAGACACCGGGCTCCTGCATGGTGACGCCGTAGAGGGATTGCGCGGCTTCCATGGTGCGTTTGGCGTGTGTAATGATGACGAACTGCGTTTGGTCCGACATCTCCTTGAGCAGCCCCATGAGGCGCTGAATGTTGGGTTCGTCGAGCGGGGCGTCCACCTCGTCGAGAATACAGAAGGGGCTAGGCGTGTAGCGGAAGATCGCCATCAGGAGCGAGAGAGCCGTGAGCGCCTTCTCTCCACCGGATAGGAGGAGGACGTTCTGGAGGCGCTTGCCGGGAGGCGAGGCGACGATGTCGATGCCGGAATCGTTGAGATTGGTCTCGTCGGTGAGACGCATCTCAGCCATGCCTCCGCCGAACAGTTTGGTGAAAGTCTCGCTGAAATTCCTGTTGATGACACCGAAGGCATCGGCGAACCGGCGGCGCGATTCGACATCGATTTCCTGGATGGCTTTTTCGGTGTCGCGGATGGAATCGAGAAGATCCTGCCGTTGGGTATTGAGGAAGTCATAGCGCTGCTGCGCTTCCTCATACTCCTGCAGAGCGTCCGCATTGACGGGGCCCAGGTTCTCGATCTTGGTCTTGAGCGCCTGGTATTTCTCCTCTGCCTCGACGAGCGCGATCTCATCCATCTCGGCAGGTTCGGCCGAGGCCAATTCCTCGAGGGGGATCTTGAGTTCCTTGTGGCAGGTCTCGTCGAGATACTTACGTTCGGCGCGGCGTTCCACCAATGACAGCTCGATTTGCGAGCGACGCTCCTGGAGGGACTGCGCTTCGCCGCGGGCGACCTTGAGTTCTTCTTCCATGGCCGCCAGCCTTTCGCGCGAAGCCTGCTCCTGACGGGCGTATTCGGCGACCAGGATCTCCGTCTTCTCGATCTCGCCCGAAAGGCGAGCGAAAGTCTCGTCGAGGCCAACGTTATCGGCGAGCAGTCGGGCACGGGCGGCGCCGAGATTCTCGATCATCGAGGCAATCTCGGCGCGGCGCCGGGTGAGTTCGCCGACCTGCGCTTCCAGGCGCAACTGTGCGTTCCTTTCCGAACGGCGGCGTTCCTCGAGCTCGGCCATTTCGACACGGAGCACGGAATGCTCTTCGGCGAGACCGGCCACCTGATGCTGGAGGTCTTCGAAAAGGCTACGGGCTTCGCCGAGCGACTCCTCCTGGGCGGCGCGGGCGACTTCCTTTTCTTCGACGAGGCGGAGGTTATCGGCGCGCTGCTGTTCGGCACGCTCGCCCTCCTTGGTGAGCCGGTCGAGTTCGAGACGAGAGACGGAAATGCGCGAATTGGCGCGGGAGAACTCCTCGGAAACGCGGCGCACTTCATGGTCAAGCGCGAGCACCTGCCGCTCCTCACCCTGCTGCTGGCCGCGGACCTGCTCGAGTTCCTGGGAAAGGGCGGCGATTCCGATTTCGAGTTCTTCGAGACGGGTGGTGGTGGCCTCCAACTCGGCTTGCCGGGTCTTCCACTGCGAGTTCAGTTCACGAAGTTCGCGCTTGAGGGCAAGAGGACCGCTACCGGTTTTGCGGCCTCCGCTGACGGCGTGGCCGTGATAGCAGACGCCATCGGGCAGCAGGAAGTAGAAGTCAGGATAATGGCGAGCGAGCCGTTGGGCGGCGCCGCGATCTTCAGCCACAAAGCAGCGGGCGAGACGCGGGAGGAGGGTGGCGGGAGCCTGGGTAAGACCGTTGGTAAGGCGAAGCACGTCGCTCAGCCGCGCGACGATTCCGGTTTCCGGGCCGATCGCAGGTTCATTGGCGGGGGCGGCGGCATAAGGGTCACCGGGTTCGGGGTGGACGAGGAACGAGGCGCGGCCGTCGAGGTCCGTCCGCATAAGGTCAATCCCGGCCTCGGCCTGCTCCCAGCTCTTGACGAGGACGTATTCGAGTTCCTCGTGGAGGAACTCTTCGGCGGCCTTTTCGTGGGCGGCGTCGACTTCGACGAAGTCCGCCAGGACGCCGAGGGGTTTCAGATCGTGTGTCTGGCCATGTTCGAAGGCGGTGAAGAGGCGCTTGACGGATTCGGTGGTATAGGCGCGATGGGAAAGGATTTCTTCCAGCGAGTCCTTGCGCGCCTTGAGGCGGGAGGCTTCATGGCGGGCGGCATCCAGGGCGCGGCGGGTTTCGTTGGCGCTGTTCTTGCGTGACTGGAGATCGTCTTCGATGCGGCGGCGGCGATCGCCGAGCGACTCCAGTTCGGTTTGGCGCGAGGCGAGTTGGTCCGAAATCTCCTTTTTGGAGAGCTCGAGGCGCTCGAGATCGGCCGCGGCCATTTGCTCTTCACGCTGGAGGCGGGCGCGATCGCGATCGAGGGATTGGAAGTAGCCCTCCATCTGGGCGAGCTGGTTTTTGAGCGACGACACTTCGCCCAACATGCGCAACGCCGCCTGGCGGCCACTCTCGATGGCCTGCTGCCGTTCGCGAAGCCCGGTCTGGAGAGCGTCGCGCTGGCGAGCCTTCTCATCGAGCCGGGCGCGGGATTCCTCACCCTGCTGTTCCAGTTCGCCGAGGCGCGCAGCGTGGGCCTGGACCTCTTCGGCCAACTGCGCCAAGCGCAGTTCGAGAGTCTGGGCTTCGGTTTCGCCCTGTGTGACGCGGCTCTCGATGGAGGCGATTTCCCTGCCCTGGCTGTCGATGCGTCCGCGAGTGCGCTCACTCTCCAGCCGCAACTGCGAGAGCTTCTCGCGGGTGGCGGTGAGCTCTGCCTCGACGGCGTAGCCCTCTTCGAGGAACTGGTGCTGCTGGCGCTCCTTTTCCGCTACCTGCGAGGCAAGGGTCTGATACTCGCTGTTCGCCTTGTTGAGTTCGAGTGCGATCTTGGTGGTCTCGCGCTCGAGCACGTGGTACTTGCCGGCGAGCATGAGGCGCAACTGGACGACCAGTTCTTCATGGAGCTCCTGATAGCGCTTCGCCTTGGCAGCCTGGCGCTTGAGGGAGTTGGCCTGACGACCGACCTCTTCGAGTATGTCGAAGACGCGGGAGAGGTTCTGCTTGGCGTTTTCGAGCTTGGCTTCCGAGAGACGGCGCTTGGTTTTGAACTTGCCGATGCCGGCGGCTTCTTCGATGACGGCGCGGCGGTCATGGGGCTTGGAGCTGAGCAACTGGCCGATACGGCCCTGTTCGATGATGGCGTAGCTTTCGGGTCCGAGGCCGGTGCCCATGAACAGGTCCTGTATATCGCGGAGGCGTGCGAGGCGGCCATCGATGAGATATTCGCTATTGCCGTCGCGATAGAGGCGGCGGGTGATGGTGACATCATGCGGCGCATTGGATGTCTTCCCATTTTTGTTGACACCGTTAGGCTTATGACCATTGCCATTGACGTGGGGCTCGCCGTCGGCGTCAGGCGACACTTCGATGACCTGAGCGGCGGCGGCCTGAGCGCGTTCCGCCATTTGACCGAAGAGCTTGCCGTCGGGATCGGAAAGCGTCATGGTGACCTGCGCCATGCTGAGTGGCTTTCGATCTCGTGTGCCGGCGAAGATCACGTCTTCCATGCGGACGCCGCGGAGGCTCTTGGCGGACTGCTCGCCGAGGACCCAGCTGATGGCGTCGCTGAGGTTCGACTTGCCACAGCCGTTGGGGCCGACGACGGCGGCGATGCCGACGCCGTTGAACCGCATTTCAGTGCGGTCACAAAACGATTTGAAGCCCTGAATTTCTACGCGCTTGAGGTGCAACACGGGGTTCTTTGGAACCTCCCGGAAGAGAGTGTTTAGCCGGTCGAAACCGGCTCGGGGGAGTGATCACCATAGTACCCTGGGCGAACGGGAAAGTAAAGCATGTCCACCACATCAGACTGTACATCTTGAAGAAATACTACAACCAGTAGTGCCCCCGTTGCCTACTCGACCCCAAGGTACGGGTTGTAGGTGTACTCGAGCGAGGGTGCTTCCCCGGGCGGGAATGTGACATCGCGGCTGACGGCGTAGGCGGGATCGAGGCCCCATTGGCCGGTATTGAGGACGTTCTTCTTGCGGGTGTTGTTGTCGTGCCAACCCCAAAAGGGTTTTGCTTTATTGGAGGACTGCTTGCGGCCGAGAAAAGTGCTGCCGATCCGGGCGCGGTTGCCGGCGGGCCGTCCGCCGAAGGGCTGGTAGACGTAGTATTCGTCGAAGGTCTTTTGGTCCCACTGGCCTTCGACGGCCTTGGCCCACCACTGGTCTTTGATGGAGAGTAGCTCGTAGCCGACATTGCGGTCATTGGCGTGGCGCGGCCGTTCAGCTACTCCTTTATATATAAACGTTATCCCTGTGCCAGACTTGAAGTTATCGTCGGCCTTGGAATACGTGGAATGAGAGCTGGCGGAACCCTGAATGCCGTGCCCGCCGGACTCGATGAAGACGATGGGGTGATGGTCCGCGTAGAACTCGATAGGACCGTCGATATTGTGAACACCGCCACGGATCCGATTGTCGGCGACCCAGGAGTAGACGTTGTTGTGGGCCAGGGTTTCCATGACTTCGATTTTGCCGAACTCGGAGCCATCCTTGCGGATGGTGAGAATGAGCCCTTCGTTGTCGTTTTCGTGGCAGGATCCGGCCACGCATTTGTCGGAGTAGTCGCGGGGGTGGAAGACGTTGTAGATGAGGAACCAGTGGGAGGCGGTTTCGACGGCGGCGTAGTGGACGTAGGCTTGGGAGGAACCTTTGTCGAGATTGTCCCAGTTGTTGTCGCCGGCCCAATCATTGTCATAGTCGAACCGGGCTGGCATATCGGACTTGGGCTGCCACCAGGTTTCCTGGGCCAGCATAGGCGCCCAGAACTCGGCGATTTTGCGATAGGGGTCAAGCGAAGGGGGTTCGGGGCCGAAGTTAGCCTGTTCGGCGGGCCGGTTGGATGGGGCGCCGGGATCAACTTCGACGGTGAGGCGTGCGGTCTTGTTGTCGACGGTCGCCTCGACTTCGTATTTGCCGGGCGCCTCGGGGGCGGTGTAGGTGAAGGCGTCCTGAAGGACATAGTCCTTGGTGATCATCCCGAAGATGCTACCGAAGCGCGAGGAGCTTTCCTGGTAGAAGCTTTCGCCGTCTGTGCCCTGGAATTTGAAAGGTTTCGAGACCCAGCCGCCGTTGGGACTGATGACGGTCATTTGGGCGTTGCCACGTTGTAGGCGGACGGTGTCGGCGCCGCCATCGGCTTTGGACACCGAGCCGTAGGCGCGTACCTGGAGGACGAGATTCTCGAAGGGACGCACGCGGGCGGGGCTGGGATCGGAGTGGATCCGCACCTCCGATACGGGAAGTTGGGCGAAGGCGATTCCAGAGAGGAGGGCGAAGAGGGCACACGTGTTCCGCATGACCTTCATTGTGGAATGAACGATGCGTAGCTGCAAGCCTCCACAGACGGGTTGGAAGTGGCGGATCGGCGTTTCACGTGGAAGGTTGTGCGGCCTGGCTTGGGCAATACAAGATTTGGGGGGCCGGTTCCAAATTGACTAGCAAGTTAGCGCCTGCTATGCTAGTGATCGCTAGCCTAGTAGACACTAGCAAGATACGTATGAGTGTAGTCACCAAACATAGACTTCCGGCGGCGCAGCGGCGGGCGGCCATCGTGGATTCCGCAGTGGAGCTGTTTTCGAAGCACGGCTTCGGAGGCACGACGACGAAGCAACTAGCGGCGGAATGCCAAGTGAGCGAGCCGGTGCTTTACCAGCATTTCGCAACCAAGCGGGCCTTGTATGACGCGATCATTCAAGGAAACTGCGACGGAGAGGCGGCGCAGTTCATCGAACAGATGGAGCGTCTGAGCACGGGAGACGACAGCCGGGAGTTCTTCCGCACTCTGGCCGGCGCGCTTCTCGATTGGTATCTCGAAGATCCCCGGTATGCGCGGCTGCTGTTGTTCAGCAGCCTGGAGGGGCACGAACTGTCCGAGATTTTTTACGAGCAGCGGGTCGCGATTTTCTACGAGTGGGTGACGCGGCATATCGAACGGCAAATTGCAGCGGGCCGGATGAAGAACGTGGCTCCATTGCTCGCGGCACGAGCTTTCACGGGAATGGTGGTTCACCAGGGGATGATCTTCGCGATTTACCAGCCGGGTGAATTGGCCGGAACCCGGGACCACGTGGTCACAACGATCGTCAATCTTTTTCTGGACGGTATCGAGGCATGAACGAAGCCATGAACAGAGCAATGCTCCTTGCGGCTGCGGCCGCGCTGATTTTCGCCGGATGCTCAGGCAGCGGGCCGGCGGCACAGATCAAGACGGAAGCGGCATCCAAGCCGGCGCCGGTTGTGGTGACGACAGCGGCAGCAGAGCGAAAACCGGTGGATCGCGAGGTACACGCCACCGGCACGTTGTATCCGGACGAGACGGTGACGGTAAGCGCGGAAGTGGCGGGGCGGATCGCGGCGATCCGGACCGATTTCGGACAGAGGGTCAAGAAAGGCCAGGTGTTGGCGGAGTTGGACAAGACAGAATTTCAACTTCAGGTTGACCGGGCGACGGCATCGCTCGCGCAGGCACTGGCGCGGCTCGGGCTGGGACCGGACCAGGAGAACGTGACACCGGAGAATACGCCGGCGATCCGGAGCGCACGGTCACAGTATGAAGACGCACTCTCAAAATACGAAAGCGGAAAGAAGCTGGTGGCGTCGGGCGACATCGCGCGAGAGCGTTTCAACGAGCTCGAGCACGCCGTGAAGGGGCGTAAGGCAGCGGTAGAATCGGCCGAGTTCGAGATGGGCACGCTGCTGGCCAACATCCAGGCATTGAAGGCCGAGCGGGACCTAGCGATGAAGCGGCTTCGCGACGCGACGCTGCGGGCGCCGTTTGACGGCGAGGTCTCCGAGCGAATGATGTCGCCGGGCCAGTACATCAAAGACAACACACCGATTTTGAAACTAGTGAAGACTTGGCCGCTGCGGCTGCGAATCAATGTGCCGGAGACAGCGGCGGCAGCGGTGCGTCCGGGAACGCGGCTGGCGTTCACGACCGAGGCGGTTCCGGGGCACACATTTCAGGCGGTAGTGACGGAGTTGAATCCAGGCTTGAGCGAGGTGTCGCGCTCGTTGACGGCGGAGGCGCGGATCACGGTGGGCGATGCGGCGCTGCGGCCGGGGATGTTCGCGGATGTGAGTCTGGTGGTGGCGCGCGGCGAGATGGTGACGGTGATCCCCGATCAGGCCGTCGACACGGTGGCAGGACTCAGCAAGGCGTTCGTGATCCGGGATGGAAAAGCATCCGAGGTGCGGTTTCAGCCCGGGACACAGTTGGACGGCTGGACCGAGGTGTCGGGAGGAGTGATTCCAGAAGGCGCGGCGGTGGCGACGAGCAACCTGCCGCAACTCACCGACGGATTGTCCGTCGCCACGAGGTAGCAACCAGCCATGCAAAAACTCGCACGAATCTGCGTAGAGCGGCCGGTGTTCGCCACCATGCTGGTTCTGTTTCTGGTGGTGCTGGGGCTCGACTCGTACCGGAAACTGGGAGTGGACTTCTTCCCCAAAGTAGAATTCCCGATGGTGACAATCACGACGACGCTGCGCGGCGCGGCGCCGGAGGAAGTGGAATCGCAGGTCACCAAGCGGATCGAGGAGGCAGTGAACACGGTGAGCGGCATCGACGATCTTTCGTCGGTGTCGGCGGAAGGCACGTCGCTGGTGACGGTGCAGTTCGTGCTCGAAAAGGATCCGGACGTGGCGGCGCAGGAGATCCGGGATAAAGTGGCGCGCATCGTTGGGCAGCTTCCGGAAGACGCGGACCCACCAGTGGTGGACAAGCTGGCAACCGACGCATCGCCGGTGTTGAATCTGGTGGTATCGAGCCCGCGCGATCTGCGCGAGACGACGAAGCTGGTGGACGACCGGATCAAGAAGAATTTGGAGTCGCTACCGGGAGTGGGCCAAGTGCGTTTTCTCGGGGAGCGGATCCGGCAGATCCAGGTGAACCTGGACCCGAGCCGGATGTTCGCCTACTTTTTGAACGTGGACCAGATCCGAACGGCGCTGGCCACGCAAAACGTGGAGATCCCGGGCGGACGGGTGCAGCAGGGATCGGTGGAGACGTCGATCCGGACGCTGGGCCGGATCGAGAAGCCATCGGATTTCGGCAAGGTGATCGTGGGAACGCGGAACGGGTCCCCGGTGCGGTTGAGCGATGTGGCGGAGGTGGTGGACGGGTACGAAGAGCCCCGGTCGTTGGCGCGGCTGGATGGTAAGCCGGCGGTGGTGCTCGAGATCCGCAAGCAGGCGGGTACGAACACGCTGGCGGTGATCAACGCGGTGAAGGGGCGGGTGGATGAACTGAAGCCGCTGCTGCCGGGCGATTTCGAATTCGCCTATACGCGGGACCAATCCTTATTCATCGACGAAGCGTTTCACGCGGTGCAGGAGCATCTGGTGCTGGGCGGCGTGCTGGCGGGGCTGATCGTGCTGCTGTTCATGCGCAACTGGCGTTCGACGCTGATTGCGGCGGTGGCGATTCCGACCTCGATCATCGCGACGTACACGCTGATGTACATGATGGACTTCACGCTGAACCAGATTACGATGTTGGGCCTGGTGCTGATGGTGGGCATCGTGATCGATGACGCCATCGTGGTGTTGGAGAACGTGTTCCGGTTCATGGAAGAAAAGGGGATGGGTCCGGTGGAGGCGGCGATCGAGGGGACGCGGGACATCGGGCTGGCGGTGATGGCGACGACGCTGAGCTTGATTATCATCTTTCTCCCGGTGGCGTTCATGGAAGGGATCGTGGGCAAGTTCATGTCGAGCTTCGGTTTCACGGCGGCGTTCGCGGTGGGGGTGAGTTTACTGGTGAGTTTCACGCTGACGCCGATGCTGTGTTCGCGGTTCCTGCGGATTGCACCGGGCGGCGGACATTCAACGAAAGAAACGTGGTTGTACAAGGCGTTCGCAGTACCTTACCGGGCGATGCTCGAATGGTCCATGCGCCACCGGTGGGCGATTGTGACGTTGTGCGGGCTGGTGATGCTGTCGACGGGGCCGATCTTTTCACGGATCGGAAAATCGTTCCTACCCACCGACGATCAGAGCGAGTTCGAGGTGACGGTGAAGATGCCTCCGGGGAGTTCGCTCGAGGGCACCGAGAAGGTGATGGCGAAAGTGGAAGCGGAGTTGAAGCAGGTGCCGGGTGTGCGGAATCTGCTGACAACGATCGGAGCCGACATCCGGCGCCAGGTGGACCGTGGGTCCGTGATCGTGGAACTGGTGCAGCCGGAGGAACGCAAACAGAGCCAGGACGAGCTGATGACGGAATCGCGGCAACGTCTGGCGAAGATCGAAAACGCCGTGATCGGGGTGCAGTTGCCATCGCTGATTCAAGGCGCCGACAACCGGGAACTGATGTTCTTCATCCAGGGCCCGGACCTGGAGCAGCTCGATAAGTACGCGCGAGCGATCAAGGAGAAGCTGGTGACGGTTCCCGGGCTGGTGGACTTCGACACCAATTACGAACCGGGGAAGCCCGAGTATCGCGTGGTGATCAACCGGGACAAGGCGGCGGACCTAAACGTGAGCGTATCGTCGATCGCGACGGCGGTGCGGACGCTGGTGGCGGGAGATCAACAGGCGACGACGTACCGGGAGGGCGACGACCGCTACGACGTACAGTTGCGGGTGAAGGAAGAATACCGGAATTCGCCGCGGGCGCTGGAGCGGTTGTATGTACCGTCGGCGACGCTGGGCAACGTTCCGATGGCGAATCTGGCGGCACTCCAGCCTTCGACGGGCCCGGCGCAGATCAACCGCTACAACCGGCAGCGTCAGGTGCTGATGCTGGCCAATATCGCGCCGGGGCAATCGCTTTCCAATGTATTGGAGATCCTGGAGCAGACGGTTCGCGACCAGAACATGCCGCTCGAGTACCGGACGGGAACGATCGGCCGGACCAAGGAATTCGGACGGGCGGCGAAGGCGTACCTGTTCGCGTTGATTCTCTCGATCGCACTGATGTACATGATTCTGGCGGCGCAGTTTGAGAGCTTCATCGATCCGGTGACGATTCTGTTGAGCCTGCCGCTATCGATACCGTTCGCGGTGATCTCCCTGATGTTGGCGAAAGAGAACTTCTCGATCATCTATAGTTCCGTGGGCATCCTGGTGTTGTTCGGGATCGTGAAAAAGAATTCGATTCTGCAGATCGATCACATCAAGAATCTGCGCCGCGAGGGCGTGGAGCGGCTGGAGGCGATCTATCAGGGCTGCGAGGACCGGCTGCGTCCGATTCTGATGACGACGGCGGCGCTGGTGGCGGGCATGATCCCGCTGGCGCTGGGGGGCGGAGCAGGATCGGGAAGCAGGCGCACGGTGGCGATCATGGTGATCGGCGGGCAGACGTTGTGCCTGCTGTTGACACTGCTGGTGACACCGGTGGCGTATTCGCTGTTCGACGATCTGGTGCATCTGCCGCTGTGGTCGCGATTGGCAAGGCCGTTCCGCGGGCGGAGCGCGGGTCCGGCGGAAGTAACCGGAGACTGAATCTCATGAAAAGACGAATACTGGCCGCGGTACTGACGGCGTCGGCATGGGCGCAGCAGACAGCGCCCGAGCGGGTGGGCGTTGGGATCATCGAGAGGCGCTTGCGCTTGGATGAAGCGCTCCAACTGGCGCTGCGGAACAATATCGAACTGGATATCGAACGGACGAACGTGAGCAACGCGCAATTGGCGGTGGACGCCGCGCGCGGCGCCTTCGACGGGGTGTTCCGGTGGCAGCCTGGATACGAGCGGCGGAATACGCCGACCAGTTCGTTGCTTTTCGGCGCCGACGGGAAGCTGGCGGAGAACTTCCACAATCAGAACTTCACGTTCGTGCAGAGAACGCCTTGGCATGGCGGACAGGTGCAAGCGTCGTTTCTCAACAATCGCACGGCGACGACGAATCCGTTCGTGGGATTGAATCCGACGGTGACATCGCAATTTTCGCTGCTGTACACGCAGCCGCTAATGCGCAACCGGCTGATCGACCGGGAACGGGCGGAGATCGTGGTTCGATCGAAGAACGCGGAAGTAACGGGAGTGGATCTGGAACTGCGGGTTGTGGACGTAGTGGTGCGCACCGAGATGGCGTATTGGGATCTGGTGGCGGCGCGCCAGGACGTGACGGTGAAAGCAGACAGCGTGGCAGTGGCCCGCGAGCAGGATGCGCGGAACCGCCGGATGATCGAGAGCGGGACGCTGGCGCCGGTGGAGCAATCGGCGTCCGTAGCGGAACTCGAGCGGCGTCTGGACACCTACCATGCAGCGATCGGGGTGGTGACCGAGACCGAGAACGCGCTCAAGACATTGATCGCGTCCGGCCGGGAGGATCCGATTTGGAAAGACGTGATCATTCCCGTGGACGAGAACACGTCGGAAACTCCCGAGCGCGATCTGGGCGAGGCGGTTACGCGTGCGATCTCGAAACGTCCTGAGTTGCGGCAGAACGCGCTGCGGAAACAGGTGAACGACGTGCAGGCGGATCTGGCGAAGGACCAGTTGCGTCCGCAGGTGAACCTGGTGGGCGGGTACGTAAGCACGGGACTGGCGGGATCACAGAGCTCGACGGTGAATCCGTTCACGGCGTCGAGCCTGGTGACGGCGGCGCGGCTGAACGAATTGTCGCAACTGGCGGGGCTGGCGCCGCTGCCTCCGGCCGGAGGGACGGGCGTGCCGGCGAGCCTGGTGGGCGGATACGGGTCGGCGGTGAGCAACCTGTTCGGCGGGAGCTATCAATCGGTGCAGGTGGGATTGTCGATTGACTGGAACGTCCGCAACCGGACGGCGGAGGCGACGCTTGGGCAAACGGCGGTTGCCGAACGGCGGCTGAAGCTGCAGAGGGCGCAAATGGAGCAGGGAATCGAGGCGCAAGTGCGGAACTCGCTACAGGCGCTCGAGACGGCGCGGCAGCGAATCCAGGCGTCGGAGGCGAGCGTGAAGGCGGCCAAGGAGAAGCTGGATAGCGAAACGCGGCTGTATCAATCCGGGGAGTCGACGAATTTCTTCGTGCTGACGCGCCAGAATGAGTATGCGGACTCTCTGCGTCGCTTGGTGGTGAGCCGGCTGGATTACAACAAGGCCGTCGCGCGGCTGCACGTGGCTTTAGGGACGACGCTCGAAACGCATCAGGTGACGGTGCGATAGCTTCGGGCGGAGAAAAACGCCGGGGCGCGGGCACAACCGTAGCAGCGCCCCATGACACCCGCCTTCCACTTTTGAGGAACACGCGCAAAACGGACTCGCTCCGGCTTTCGATACACGGCGAGTTCCTCGATGCTTGGAGCCGCGCCGGAGCGGCCTTTGCGCTACTGAGGACTCGCCGGCACAACGGAGCTGGGGCGGCGGATCCTTTGCTGCCTCGAGGGCGCCCCGCCCTGTGCCGGCTACGACGCCGTCCTGAACGATCTATTCCAGAAGGATCGCCCGAGTTTGTTGGATACCCTGATGGGCGGGCGGCAGGCACAGTCGTTCCTGAATCCCGAATTCGCGGTGGTGGAGAAGCGAGTGGCGGATCTGCTCGTGCTGCTCGAAGACGAGACCAGTCTGCACCTTGATTTCCAAAGCTCCAATCATCGAGGGATGGCGCATCGCGAGGAAATCTACGCGTTGCTGGCGTCAGAGAAGTACGGGCATCGCCGGGTGGAGCAGATCGTAGTCTATATGGGCAAGGCCAGGATGAGCATGCCGGACCGTACGGACATCGGCGTGGTGCAGGCGGCATACCGGCTTATGGACATCCGCGAACTGGATGCCGAAACGCTGGTCGAAAGCCGCAATCCCGCCGACTGTGCGTTGGCCCTGCTTGCCCGCGGCGGGGTGAAGAAGATTCGCAAAATCATCGCGCGCGCCAGCCGGCTGGCGGAACCACGCCGGGCGAGGGTGCTCACGCAAATGGCTTTGCTTTCGGGTCTGCGCGGCGCGTCGGAACTGCCGATAATGGAGTTCAGAGCTATGGGAATCAGCGTCGAGAGACGGGAGAACGTGTTCCTGAAGAACGCGTACGAGACCGGTCAGATCGAGGGCGAGAAGAGAGGCGAGGCAAGGGGCGAAGCAGGGGCAGGGCCCAGCTTCTTGTGGATCAGCTCGAAGCCAAGTTCGGTGCTGTTCCCAATCGGATTCGCGCCCGGGTGTTGAAGGCCAAGCCCGCCGAGATCGATCGATGAGCTCGGGCCATTGTCAGGGAAGCGACGCTCAAGGACATTTTCGCCAAATCCTGATTGAGGCGCGATTCAGAATTTGGCGGCGCGCCAGTAGCCTGGCCGTGTGCGGACTTCTTTGATGTTGGGCCGCATGACGGTGACCTTGATGTCGTGCCAGCCGGCCTGGGCCTGCGCATCGGCAGACGGGTTGTAGGAGAGCAGATATTGTGCGTGGAGCTCTTCGCCGAGTTGGGTCATGGTCTCTTCCATGTCGCGCAGAGTGAGGAAGGAGAATTCCCTGCCCCCGGTGTGGCGGGTGAAGACTTCGAGCGGATTCGGAACGAAGACGTACTTCACCTGCTTCATGATTTCCTGAACGATGGGAACGAAGGTGGTGCCTTCGCCGCCGTAGCCGGTCATCTGCGCCTGGGTATGCGGCGTTTGCGGCATACCGCCGGGCATGGGTCTGGAGGCTGGGGGGAAATTGCTCTGACGCGGCGCGGGCATCTTGGCGCTGAGCTTGTTGATGAGGCGGTTGAGGTTGATCGAATAGACCTGGATGTTGTGGATCTGGGCGGAAAGGAGCGCTTCGCGGATGCGTCCTTCGCTGCCTTTGTCCTGCGTTTCCGAAATCAGCAGGAGGATCTTGCGGCGCTCGCCGGTGCGGTTGCGCAACATGCGGGTGGCCTGAAATACGGTGTCGATCATGGCGCTGGTGGTGCTGCCGGGAATGATCTTATCGAGCGCCTTGGTAAATAATTTGGCGTCGTTGGTGAAGGGTTGTATCTCTTGAATGCGGTGGTCGAATTTGAGGAGCGCCGCCTCGCCCTCGGTGCCGAGGATGAGGCCTTCAAGCAGCGGGCCGATGCGCTTGATGGTAGGCAGGAACGGTTCCACGACGTTGTTGGCCTGGATGGCCACCACCATCGAAATGGGGACGAAGCTGACATCCACTTTGACGGCTTGCGGAAGTTTGTTGTCGTCGAGCCGGAAGTCCTTGGCTTCGAGGCCACTGACATAGCGGCCATCCTTGCCGATGACGGTGACCGGTGCGACTACGTTGACCACATCGGTGGAGATGGTAAGATCTTCCTGCGCGAGCGCGGGACCGGCGACGGCTCCCGATAACAGCAATTGGCGTCGAGATAACATTTTCACCTACAGTGTATCGGACGCGGTTTGACGGCGTCGTGTTTCAGTGGCCGGTTCTGCCATGGAGGAGATCGACAATGTGTGGCACGAGCGGCAACAGTGTGTCCAAAGACTGCACAGCTCCTTTGGGTGAACCGGGAAGGTTCACGATCAACGTTTTTCCCCTTAATCCCGCAGTGGCACGGGACAAATACGACAGCGGCGTATGTTTGCGGCCTTCGGCGCGCATCAGTTCTCCCAATCCAGGCATTTGGCGTTCCACAACATCGAGGGTGGCCTCGGGAGTGACATCGCGGAGCGCGGCGCCGGTGCCGCCGGTGGTGAACACGACGTCGTAGTCGCCGCCGTCGGCGAGCGCGCGCAGGCGTTCGGCAATGAGCGGACGTTCGTCGGGAAGCACTTCCAGCAAGGGGACGTCCCATCCCTGTTCCTGGAGGCGGGCTCGCACGGCGGGTCCGGATTCGTCGCGGCGCATCTTCATATACGACGCGTCGCTAATGGTGAGGACGGCGAGTTTCATAGCCAAGCTAGGGGCGGCACGCGGCGCGCAAAAAGTGGCCGCTCTTGCCGCCGGTTTTCTCGAGCAAGAAAAGGTCGGTGATCTCGATTCCCTTGTCCATGGCTTTGGTCATGTCGTAGACGGTGAGCGCGGCGACGGCAGCGGCGGTGAGCGCTTCCATCTCGACGCCAGTGCCGGCGGTGGTGGAAGCCGTGGTCTCGATCCGGATACCCAGCGATTCCACGGTCATCCGGACGTCGCAGTGGCTGATGGGAAGCGGGTGGCACATCGGAATGAGCCCGGCGGTGTTCTTGGCGGCCATGATTCCGGCGATGCGGGCGGTTTCGAGTGGATCGCCCTTGGGATTGGACGGCAGCGCGGCGAGCACCTCGGCACGCATCTTCACGAAGGCATGCGCGCGGGCGGTGCGCGGCGTGGACGATTTGCCGGAAACATCCACCATGCGCGCCGCGCCGTGCTCATCGAAATGCGAAAGTTCACTCATGGAAGCAAGACTCCAATCTCGTCGCCCAGATCCCAGGACTCGCGATCGTCATCAGCCACCAGGAAAGCGTTGGAGCGGGCGAGCGCGGCCACGTCGCTCGAGCCTTGCCAGTGGATGGGTGTTACGGCGGAGTGCTCGGCGGAGGCGCGGGCGGGAAGAAAACGAGTGAGGCCGGTCTTGTGGCGGAAGGGCTCGGTGAGCCGCATGCGGGGCATCCGCAGTTCCGGCGATTGATGTCCGGCGAGCAACTCGAGCGCGGCGCGGGCGAACAGTTCGAAGGTAACCATGGTGGACGCGGGATTGCCGGGGAGCCCGAAGAAAAGGCGGTTGTTGGCCCGGCCGAAAACGAGGGGCTGTCCGGGTTGGATCAAGACACGGTCAAAGAAGAACTCGGCGTTGCACTCGGCGAGGGCGGGCTCGACGAAGTCATACTTACCGGCGGAGACGCCACCGGAAAGGAGAAGGAGATCACGCTCGAGGCCTTCGGCAATGAGCCGGCGGGTCTCTTCCTCGTTGTCACGGGCAATGGGTAGGATGTCCGGAATGCCACCGGCGCGGAGGACCTGGGCAGCAATCGACCACGCGTTGGAGTTGCGCACCTGGCTGGGCGAGGGTGTTCCTGTGATGGGGACCACCTCATCGCCCGTGGAAAGGATGGCCACGGTGGGACGCCGATAGACGCTCACGGAGGCGAGCCCGATTTGCGCGAGCAGGGCGATTTGAGGAAAGTCGAGGACGGTACCCGCAGGCAGCAGGGGCTGGCCTTGGCGGGCTTCGGCGCCCTGCAGATTGACGAATTCGCCCGGCGCGGGCGAGCGCGTGGTTGCTATGCGGCCCTCCAGGCGTTGCACATGTTCGACCATGACGACCGCGTCGGCGCCGTTTGGCATCGGCGCGCCGGTCATGATCTCGACGCATTGTCCAGGACCGGTTTCGCCTTCGAAGACACCTCCGGCGCGCACTTCTCCGATGAGGGTGAGGGAACCGGGAAGGTCCGCGGCGCGCACGGCGAAACCGTCGCGGATGGAGCGGGCCACGGGCGGGTAGTCACGGTCGGCGGAGACGATGCCGGCAAGGACGCGGCCGAGGGCGGCGTCGAGAGAGATTTGTTCGCGCTCGAGACGGCGCGCGGAGACGGCGCGGTCCAGCACGGCGGCGCGGGCTTCGCGGAACGTGCAAGTGGCCATGGGAGGATGGAACCGACATTGTTATTCTAACCTGGAAACATGTTGACTCGGATTTGTTTGCGCGAGATGGCGGCGGGAGTGGCTGCCGGAACGTTCACCGCGGCCGAGTTGGTACGGGCGCATCTGGAGCGGATCGAGGCGGTGAATCCGCGGATCAACGCGTTCGTTTCGGTCTTCGCGGACGAGGCGCTTGAGCAGGCCGAACACGCGTTGGAGGGTCCGTTGCGTGGGGTTCCGGTGACCGTGAAGGACAGCTTCGACATGGCCGGGTATCCGACGCTGTGCGGAAGCCGGCTGCGATTGGGGCATCGGGCGGAGCAGGACGCGACGGCAGTGGCGCGGTTAAAGGCGGCGGGAGCGATCGTGCTGGGCAAGACGAACTGCCCGGAATTTCTGGCCAACTACGAGAGCGACAACGACATCATCGGGCGGACAAACAATCCGTACGACCTCGAAAGGACGTCGGGCGGATCGAGCGGGGGCGAGGCGGCGGCGATCGCGTCGGGGTGTTCGGCAGGCGGCATTGGTAGCGACGGAGGCGGATCGATCCGGCAGCCGGCGCATTTCTGCGGGATTGCGGGCTTGAAACCGACGCCGGGCCGGGTGCCTGCGACGGGGCACTATCCGGCGATCCACCATCCGGGCGGGCTGCTGGGCGTAGCGGGTCCGATGGCACGCACGGTGGGTGACGTGCGGCTACTGTTCGACGTAGTGAAGGGCTATGACTGCTCGGATCCGTTTTCGGCGCCGGTGGGGCCATGCGAACGATCGCCGGAAGGAATCACGGTGCGCATGATGCCAGGGTTCGGTGAGGTCCCGGTGGATGGGGACGCGGAGGCGGCGGTGCTGGCGGCCGCCGAGATGCTGCGCGGGTTGGGATTCCGGATGGAGGATCGACCGCTGGAAGGCATTGGCCGCGCGCCGAACTTGTGGTCGTTTTTCTTCTCGGAGCTGGCGGCTCCGTTCACGCGCGAGTTGATCGCTGGGCGGGAGGAGGAAACGCATTGGACGGGAACCGAGTTCTACAACGCGCTTAAGGACAAGCCAGAGCCAACCGGGAAGCAGGTGGTGGAGAATCTGGCGGCGCGGGACGCGATGCGCGCTTCCGTCCTGGCCCAGATGGAGAGGACGCCGGTGATCTTGTCGCCTGTGTGCGCGATGGCGGCATTCCCGCACCGTACGCGGCGTTTCGAAACGGGCGCGAAAACGATCGGGCTATTTCAGGCAAACATGCCCCTGGTGTGGGTGAACCTGCTGGGGCTGCCGTCGCTAACGGTTCCCCTGATGACCACTGCGGCGGGGCTGCCGGTGGGCGTGCAGTTGATTGGACGCCCGTGGGAAGAGGAACTACTTTTGACGATGGGGGAGTGGCTGGAGGCGGTGCGCGGACGGATGCCGGAGCCGGATTCGGGCATGGGCGCAGAGGCGGCGCGCTAGCGCTGGATGGATTTGATCTGGAGGTATTCGTCCAGACCGAAGGCCCCAAGTTCGCGGCCCACACCCGACTGTTTGTAGCCGCCGAAAGGCGCGAGGGGGTTGAAGCGTCCGCCGTTGATATCCACTTGACCGGTGCGGATCTGGCGTGCGACGGCCAACGCGCGATCGGCATCGGCCGACCATACTCCGCCGGCCAAACCGTAAATGCTGTCGTTGGCGATGGCGACGGCATCGTCGTCGGAATCGTAGGGGAGGATAGACAGCACGGGCCCGAAGATTTCCTCCTGGGCGATGCGCATTGCGCGATCGACGCCGGCGAAGATGGTAGGCGCGACGAAGTAGCCGCGATCGAAGCCGGGGCGGGATCCGCCGGCGGCGATGGTGGCTCCTTCGTCCTTGCCAACCTGGATGTAGCCTTCGACGCGTTCGCGCTGGGCAGCGGAAACGAGGGGACCGAGGCGGGTGGCGGGGTCCATGGGGTCGCCGAGTTTGAGTCCGGCGAGAGTGTTCACGGCGATCTGGATGGCTTCGTCGTGTTTCGCGCGGGGCACGATCATGCGCGTCCAGGCGGAACAGGTCTGGCCGGAGTTGAGCATCGCGTTTTTGACACCGACGCCGACGGCTTTTTCCAAGGGCGCATCGTCGAGGATGACATTTGCAGACTTACCGCCCAACTCGAGCGTGACGCGCTTGACGGTGTCGGCCGCCAGCGCCATGACGCGGCGACCGGCACGGAGCGATCCGGTGAAGCTCACCACGTCGACCAGGGGATGGGTGGCCATCGCTTCTCCCACCACGGCACCTGCTCCATGCACAATATTGAGCAGTCCTTGTGGGAGTGCGATTTGTTCGCAGACTTCGGCGAGGATACAGGCATTGAGTGGGGCCACCTCGGAAGGCTTGAGCACGACCGTGCATCCGGCGGCGAGGGCGGCCGCCACCTTGGCCATGATCTGGTGGAGTGGATAGTTCCAGGGCGTGATGGCGGCGACGACGCCAGCGGATTCGCGGACAATGAGCGAATTGCCGACTTCCTCCTCGCGCACCGCGTCGGCGGCACGCTTGGCAAACGAACGGGTGACGACCACGGGCAGTCCGGCTTGAATAGGGGTAGCCACGGAGATTGGGGTGCCGACTTCCATGGCGATGGTGCGGGCAATGTCGGCGGCGCGGGCCTCGAGTCCGGCAGCGATCTTGTCGAGCCATTCGGCGCGTGTCGTGGGCGGTGTAGCGCGCCAGGCGGGCAGAGCGCGACGGGCGGCTTCGGCCGCGCGGTCCACATCTTCGGGCGTACCTTCCGGCACGCATCCGATGGATTCCCCGGTGGAAGCCGAAAGGACGTCGATCAGACCGGGTCCGGTGGGCGTCTGCCAAGCGCCGTCGACGTAGAGTTGCTGGTAGCGATGCATCGTGAGTCAGTTCCTTTTTGGCGGCATTGCTCGCAAGCCGCGTTCGATGAGATTTCGCGTGATGCGTTGTACGCGCGGATCCGGCCCATGAGGACGCACCCAGTGCGACCAAGGCAGCATGTGTCCGGGCGGGGAGGAAAGGCCTTGCGCCCACCAGATGGTGGAGGCGTTGAAGACGAAGTTACCGCGATCGCCGGGATAGATGGTGGACGTCCATTCGACAGGAGTGACGCCGCCGCGGAGGGCATTGCCGCGGGCCACCACTTCGAGACCGGGAATGTCGGCGGGTCACCGTGGAACTCCCAGCCCACGAGGCCGGGAATGGAGTCACCCTGCTTCATACCGGTCCCGTCGAACATCCAATGGCGGGGACTGGAGCAGATCCAGTCCCCGCCGCTGTTGAACGGATAGACGCTATGGGCGCCGATCAGTTTGTTCGCCTTGGGACCTTCGGTGGGAAAAGGCTCCTTGAACCAGCTTCCGAAATCGCCGTAGATTCCGCCGAAGACGCCCTCGCGCGAAAGGATGCGGTTGTTGCGGCCATCATAGGAGGGTTGAAAGGGAGTAACTCCCATGACCGCGTTGCCACAGAGATAGAGATGCGTCGTTCCGGCGCGAACGGAGGCGAGGGCACCGTCGTATTGGCGGGGGTCCCAATACTCGTCGTGCCCTACGCTGAGAAAAATCTTCGTGCGCAGGAACTGATCGGGGTCGATCATGTCGGAGTTACTGCAGTAAGTAACGTCGTAACCGTGCTGTTCGAGCCAGTAGGCGAGTGGAAATTCCCAGAGCAGAAACTCTCCGGAGCCGACCGACTGGGGATGATCGTAGATCTGGGCGTACTTGCCGTAGGGGCGATCGAAGCTGGCGGCGACGCCCGGAGCCCAGGGATGCCGCGGATCGGTGTAGAGGGAATAGTCGTCGGGCCAGCGATTGTAGGCGGCCCAGGTGTTGTCGGAGACCTGAAACAGGATGCCGGCGCGGCGGCGGTCCCGCACGACGAAGACGACGTAGCTTTGCCAGCCGTGCTCGCTGGGAGATTCGGCGACGCATTCGAGCCGCCCGAGGTAGACGCCGCTGGGCCAATCGGCGGGAATGGTGATTTCGGTGGATGGTTCCCATCGGCACTCACGGAGTCGATTGGGGCCGATGGTGGGGTCAGGCTGGGGCTTGCCACGGAACGGGCCCAAACGGGTGATGCGGCGCGCGCCGGCACCGCCGTAGTAGCCCAGGCGAAATACGTCGATGGAGAATCGGCGGGCGGGGTTGACGCTGACGAAGATACGGAGCGTATCGCCGGCTTCCACGCTTTGGTTGGAACAATAGCCTTCGATCAACGAAGTCCGAAAGCGCTTGGGGCTATTGGTGTAGATGTTGGTGAGCTGCCAATCGGCGCCAGGCTTGGCGTTTTCGCGGCGTATGAGGTCCGGTGACGGAGGCAAGGCCAGGGCGAGGGGAGACTGGAGGAGGGCTCGCCGGGCGATTTCCATCTCACCAGTGTATGGCAGTGCTTGTTGCGATGTGTCCTGGGCTGGGTTGGGTCGAGTATTCTGGAGTCTACCTTTCATGGCCATGAACGAGATCCGAGTCGCCACCGCGCAGTTCGAGGCGCGGGATGGCGACAAACCATACAACCTCTCCGCCATCGATGGGCTGTCGGCGCAAGCAGCCTCTGGGGGAGCAGCAATGGTGTGTTTCCACGAGTGCTGCATTCCGGGGTACACGTTTCTTGGGGGGCTGACGCGGAGTGAAGTGGAGGCCCTGGCGGAGCCGTTACCGGACGGGCCTTCGATCGAAAAGCTGCGGAGTATCGCGCGGCGGCATGATCTGATGGTGGGCGCGGGACTGGTGGAGCGCGAGGGGGATCGCCTGTACAACACCTACGCTGTTGTGTCAGCCGAAGGGTTGATCGCGCGGCACCGGAAGCTGCATGCGTTCGTGAGCCAGCATCTCAGTTGCGGGAACGGCTACACGGTCTTCGAGGCGCAGGGATGGAAGTGGGGCATCTTGATTTGTTATGACAACAACCTGCCGGAGAACGGCCGGATGACGGCGATGCTGGGCGCCGATGTGATCCTGGCGCCCCACGTGACCGGTTGTCTTCCCTCCCCTGCCCCTGGGCGCGGGACGGTGGACGCGGCGGTTTGGAACGAGCGGCATCGGGACCCGGTGCGGTGCCGGATGGAATTCGACGGACCGAAGGGACGGGGTTGGATCACGAAGTGGCTGCCGGCACGGGCGTGGGAGAACGGCGTCTACGTGGTCTATGCCAACGTAATAGGACTGGATGGCGGCACGGTGAAACCAGGAGGGTCGATGGTTATCGATCCGTTTGGGGAGATCGCGGCCGAGTGCCGGAGCCTGGGAGACGAGGTAGCAGTAGCGACACTGGTCCCGGAGAACCGGCGATTGGCGTCAGGGGAGAGTTACATCCGGGCGCGGCGTCCGGAGTTGTACGGGGGGATGGTGGAGCCGAACCCGAACCTGGGTCCGGACCGGCGTCCGGATGTGTGGTGGCAGAAGCACGGAAGAGGGCGGTGAAGTCCTATTGCGGGTGACGTTTTGCCGCACGCACCAAGGGTAGATCCGGCTGCGAGTACTGGATAAAGGACGTACTTTTGTAATGTTGGACGTGCGAAACAGGTCGTGATAGGATCTGAGAATTGTAATCGGACGGCAAAGCGAATGAAACCTTTCGAATACTTCTACCTTTGTTCGGAACCTTTCATGGTTCCCCTCTGGCGCATCGTGCGCAAGGAACTTAGGCGGTACGCGGGATCGAACGGGCACAGGCCTCGGATCCTGGACGTGGGGGGCCGAAAGTCCCACTATACGGTTGGGGTGCCGGCGGACGTCTGGGTTTCCGATATCCCTCGGAAAAGCGCCGTGCAGCATCAGCTTCATCTGGGAACGAGCGACTCGATCATCGGGCAGATCAAGTCCCGGCGGACCAATGTTCGTCACCTTCTTTACGACGATATGACTAACTCGTCGATTCGCTCCGGCACGTTCGATGGGGTGGTTTCAGTGGAAGTGCTCGAGCATGTGGAGCGGGACGGCGACTTCGTCCGGGAAGTGAGCCGGGTGTTGAAGCCGGGAGGGTTCTTCCTGATGACGACGCCGAACGGAGAGTCGATCGTCAACAACAACCCGGACCACAAGCGGCACTATACGCGGTTGCAATTGGAAGAGTTGTTGAAGCAGCATTTTTCCGAGGTAAGGGTGGAATATGCCGTCCGCGACAGCAAGCATCAGGCCTGGGGGCTGGCGTCGTGGTCTCCGCGGAAACCGGTGGGGACGCTGAAGAGCATGCTGGGCAACCAGATCGCGTACCGGCAATCGTCGGCCGCGGCGGTGAAGATCCAAGCGATCGGCACCCACCACCTGATCGCGCACGCGCGCAATCCGTAACCGGAGTTCCGATGGGAGCGGGCCCGGTGGAGGAGGGCGTCGCGCTATCATCCTAACGATGACTCGTGGCACCGGCGCAGCCTACGCGCCGCGGCGGATTCGCGTGGGGATGAACGCCGGCGGCGACGGCCAATGGCTGTTCGATCGAACATTCCGGATCGGGCGGCGGGACGATGTGGAAGTTTCGATCCAGAGCGAGGTGGTGAGCCGTGTTCACTGCGAGGTGAGCATGGAGAATGGCGCATGGTGGGTGCGGGACATGCGGAGCGCCAATGGGATCTTCGTGAATGGGGAGCGGGTGGCGTCGGCGCCGGTGACCGGACCGACGGCGGTGCGGCTGGGATCGGAGGGGCCGTGGGTTTATTTCGACCTCGAGGCGCCGCCTCCACCACCACCTCCTCCTTCACCACCGCCTCCTCCGCGTGCTTCAGCGCCGCCGGCGGAGGCGACGATCCGGACGGGAGCGGCGGCGCCATCGAATGAGGAAGTGGCGCGGGCCATCAGTCGCTATTTTGGGGGCGCGGGCGACGGTCCGGCGGGCGACCACACGATGGTGATGCGCAAAGCCTACGCGCAGGTGCAACAAAAGCAAAAGCGGAAATATCACGGGATCTTCGCGGCGTTGGCGGTCTGCATTCTGGGCGCGGCGGCGTATGCGTGGTATCTGCACCGGCAGGTGGGTCAGCAGACAGCGCTGGCGTTGGAATTGTTCTACACGATGAAATCGCTGGATGTGGATATCGCGGGTCTGCAGAAGCTGGTGAAGGCATCGGGAACGCCGCAAGGGGAGGAGGAGTTGCGCAAGTACCGAAGCCGCCGGGAGACGATGGGCCGCAACTACGACAATTTTCTGAGTACGCTGCAGGTGTACGACAAGAGCCTGACCCCACAGAAGCGTTTGATTCTGCGGGTGGCGCGGATTTTCGGAGAGTCCGAACTGGCGATGCCGCCGGAGTTCGTGTCGGAGGTGGAGAACTACATACGGGCGTGGCAAGGGTCCGACCGGATGGCGAAGGCGATCCGGAGGGCGCAGGACAACGGGTATGTGGAGGCGATCGCGAACGAATTGCTGGCGCAGGGTCTGCCGCCGCAGTTTTTGTATCTGGCGATGCAGGAAAGCAATTTCGATCCTTTTATCAGTGGTCCGGAGACGCGGAGTGGGATCGCGAAGGGGATGTGGCAGTTCGTACCGGAGACGGCGTTGAAATACGGTCTCCATATCGGTCCGCTGGCGGATCTGCCGCGGCCAGACCCCTCCGATGACCGGCATCATTGGGATCGAGCGACGACGGCGGCGGCGGCGTACCTGCAGGATCTGTACCGGACCGAGGCGCAGGGTTCGGGATTTCTGGTGATGGCTTGCTACAACTGGGGCGAAGACCGGGTACTGCCACTGGTGAGGAAGATGCCGCCGAATCCGAAGGAGCGGAATTTTTGGAGACTGCTGGCGATGGGGAAAGAGCGGCTTCCGGAGGAGACGTACAAGTACGTTTTCTACATTGCGTCGGCGGCGGTGATCGGGGAGGATCCGCGGCTGTTCGGATTCGAGTTCGATAACCCGCTGGGATTCCTCGAGAAACGAAAATAGGGGTCAGCTTTCGATGTGGCGGCCGGCGGTGGCGGCGTCAAACACGACTTCGCCCTTGCGGCTGACACGGCCGGCGCGGGCACCGAGTTTGACCTCGGCCCAGCCGTCGCGAAAGTCGCCGGCGTATTGGAAGCGCGGCTGGATCACGAATGCACCGTCGCGATCGATATAGCCCCAGCGGTTGTACCACTTGACGGCGGCCACAGCTTCGGAGAAGTTGGAACAATCCTCGTAGAGCGGCGTGACGCGATAGGCGCCGGTGGGATCGATGAAGCCCCAACGGTTGATGGCGAGGACGGCGGCGAGGCCTTCGACGAATTCGCGGGCAGCGAGATACTCGGGTGCGATCACGGTGCGTCCGGCATCGTCGACGTAGCCCCAGGTGGCGCCGAAATCCATCGGAATCAGGAGCCTCTGTGACGGATCCTGCTGAAAGCGCTGGAGGCGTTCGTATGCGGAAGTGATTTCCTTGAGCTTTTGTTCGGCGCGGGAGCGGAGGCCGGGGGAATCGTTCTGATAGCGGTCCGGATGCCAGATTTTGACGAGATCGCGATAGGCGGACTTCACTTCGTCGGGACTGGCCGAGATGTGGAGTTCGAGGAGGTCGTAGGCGCGACGGACGTCGTCGGTCATTGGAGTCGCTATTCGGATCATCGGCGGGAACGGCCCGCCGCATTAGGAAGCGGCACAGGAGGAGGGACACAGGCGCTAAAAGGAAGCGGCGTCACCGAACTTGCCGGCGAAAACGAATTCGGCGAGTGGACGCCGTGTGCGGGTACCCGCATCGCGGCCGGACAGGGAGGCGTGGGAGGGATCGCCGGGACTGGCGGGGTAGCCGATGGCGATGGCGGTGGCGGGCTCAAAGTCAGCGGGAACGGCGTAAAGAGTGCGGACACGGTCAAGGTCTACGCCGGCCATCTGATGGATGACGAGGCCGCGCGCAGTGGCTTCGGTGGCCATGTTGGCGGCGGCTTGGCCGAGGTCATGGAGGGCGACGCGGTTGAGTTTGCCGTTGCGGGTGAAGGCGGTTTTGAAGAGTCCGATGGCGAGCACGGGGGCGTAGCGGGCCCAATCCTGGTTGGGCGGAGAGAGACATTCGAGCACGGCCTGGAAGGCGGGGCCGCCGGATTGGCGTTCGACGATGTACCTCCAGGGCTGTTCATTGAAAGACGACGCGGCCCAGGACGCGGCGGTGAACAGCGACTGGAGATCGTGATCGGAGACCGTGCGCGGGGAAAACGCATAGGGACTCCAGCGGGTGCTGAGGAGCGAGTGAATGGGGTGTTGGGGCTGGCCGTTCTTCATTTTCTCTTCTCCGCGTGAGTTTTCCGGAGATCGCCCAGCCGCGGCATGGGTTCGGCCAAGCGTTGGCGGACGAGCGATGCGGTTTGGGTGGCGTGGCGGATGGCCAGCACATCGAAGCCGGCAGCGCGGCCGGATTCCATGCCAGCCTCGGAATCTTCGACGACGAGGGCGGTGCGGATGCCGAGCCGCGCGGCCGCCGTCTGGTAGGGCTCCGGAGACGGCTTGAGTTGGCGGACGTCGTCGCCGGTGACGATGGCGGTAAAGGCGGAACGGACACCAGCGGCCTCGAGAGCGGGTTCGATCTCGAGGCGTCCGCTGGAGCTGACCAGGGCAATGGGCATTTGCGCGGCCAGTTCGAGCAGGAGTTCGCGTGTATCGGCGGGCATGGGAAGATCGGCGGCCATGCGGGAGCGGAAGATCTCCTTTTTGCGCGGATACTGCTGCCAGATGCCGTCGAACCAATCATCGCGGCCGGCGACGCGGCACAGGGCGGAGATCATGGCGCGGTCTGACACGCCGATGCAGTTGGCCTCGTATTCCTCCCAGGAGAGCTGAAAGCCGTAGGGATGAAGGATCTGGTTCCAACATTCGAAGTGAAGCGGCTCGCTGTCGACCAGGACGCCATCGAAATCGAACAGGACCGCGTCGTAGGGGCCCGCCACTAGCGGGGGACCTGGATGGAATTGATCATCTGATCGAAGATGGGCTGGGCGTAATTCATATCGCCCTGCGGAGCAACGAAGAGCATGTAGAGCATGCCCGCGGGGATATCGGCGGTAACCAGGACGAGGGCTTCCGTCTGGCCTTGAAAGGCCGACTGGCCCTGCATGCGGGCAGCCATGGCATTCAGGCCGTTGACGCGGAAGCTTTGCATGTTGCCGGCGAGTTTGACGTTCTGATCCTGCTGTTGGAACTTGGCGAGCAATTCCTGGGTGTTTTTCTTGAGATCGCGCTGCTGGACCTTTACGGCGTCGGCGATGACGCCATAGGCGAGTGCGCCGTTTTGGAACATGCCAGCGGGCGAGGAAATGGTGATGGATCCGCCTTCCTGCTGCTGGAAGATCTGCCAGTTATCGGGATAGCCGAAGACCACTTCCTGGCTCTTGAATTCCTTCAACTGTCGACCGGGCCGGGCGGCGGAGATGTTCTTGGGATCCCCGGTGGGCGCCGCGCCTTGTCCGGGCTTGGGTTTCTCTACTTTGGGGAGCTTCTGGATTTCCTGTTTGACGGCGGGCAGGCGGCCAGAGTCCGGCATGTAGTCCCGCTTGGGCAGGAGGAGAATTTCCTCCGAAACCGCTTTGACGCGGTTGCCCGGATTGGGGTGGCTGGCCATGAACTCCGAAAGCCGGCTCTCTTTCCCGCCCTGGGCCTGCAATTTTTCGAAGAAGCGCGCCATTTCGATGGGGTTGTAGCCGGCTTGCGACATGATGCGAGTGCCAAGAAGATCGGCGTCGCGTTCGGCGTTACGGGAGAACTTCATGAGCAGCGAATTGGCGCCCAATCCTACGCCCAACTGGGCCAACATGCCTGTAATGCCGCCGCCAGCCATTTGCGCGCCGATCATGGCGGGAAGCTGGATGAGGTTGGCTTTGGAGGCTTGATTGGTGCCGTGGCGGAGAGCGGCGTGTGAAATCTCGTGCGCGAGTACGCCCGCGATCTGGCCCTCGTTGTCGGCGGCCATGATGAGTCCGGTGTGGGTGAAGCTGGGTCCGCCGGGCAGAGCGAAGGCGTTGATGGAGTCTTCTTGCACGACCTTGAAGGTGTAGGGGAAGCCGCCGGCGTCAGGGGAGGCGGCGAGTTTCTTGCCGATGTTCTCGATGAAGCCATGAATGGTGGGGTTGGTGATGACCACCATTTCCTGCTCGACCTGTTTGGCGTATTCCTGTCCCATCTGGACGTCCTGCTCTTTGCTGAACAGGTTGAACCCCGGTTTGAGCGTGCGCGGCTTCTTGGCTTTCTCTTGCGCGGCGACGCTTGAAAAAGAACCGCCAGCCAGCGCAGCCATCAGGATCAACAGGGACAGTCTCATCGCGTCAGCCTCCTTGGGGGTATCAGTTGGAGAGATGTCCGGCGCTGTGTTTTTGTTTCCAACTTCTTGGCGCGGCCATCAAAAGCTATAATAGCGAAATGAAGCCGACCGAGCGGATTTGGCATAACGGAAAATTTATTCCCTGGCAGGACGCAACGATCCACGTCCTCTCGCATGTGGTGAGCTACGGAAGCTCCGTATTCGAGGGAATACGTTGCTACGAGACAGCTTCCGGGCCGGCGATCTTCCGGCTGCGCGAGCACGTTCGGCGCCTGATCGAGTCCGCGCGAATTTACAGGATCGATGGCCTGGGATTCAGCCTGGACGAATTGTCGCAGGCGATGGTGGATCTGGTGGCTCTGAACAAACTGAAGAGCTGTTACATCCGGCCGATTGTGCTGCGCGGATATGGCGACATCGGCGTGATGCCGCGCAACAATCCGATCGAGGTGTATGTGGCTTGCTGGGAGTGGGGCAAGTACCTTGGTCCGGAAGCGCTGGCGGAAGGTGTGGACGTGTGCATTTCGAGTTGGAATCGCAACGCGCCGAATACGATGCCGACGTTGTCGAAAGCGGGCGGAAACTATTTGAGCTCGCAGTTGATCCGCATGGAAGCCGACGTGAACGGGTACGCCGAGGGAATCGCACTGGATACGTCGGGGTTCGTCAGCGAAGGGTCCGGCGAGAACATCTTCGTGATCCGGGACGGCAAGATCTACACGCCGCCACTGTCGGCGTCCGTGCTGGCGGGGATCACGCGGGATTCGGTGCTCACGCTAGCGCGAGACCGAAAGATCCCGATCGTGGAGACCAATCTGCTGCGCGAGTTCCTCTACATCGCCGATGAGATCTTCTTTACGGGCACGGCCGCCGAGGTGACGCCCGTGCGTTCGATTGACCGGATGCAGATCGGCGGCGGGCGTCGAGGCCCGATCACACAACAGCTGCAAGAAGACTTTTTCGGAATCGTGGAAGGTAAGGCAGAAGACCGGTATGGATGGCTGACGCCGGTTCCGCAAACGGTAACCGCCTAAAAGCAGGAGTCCGGCGGCCAATGAAGAAGAGGGAGTGGATCGGCGAGCGCGACTCACCACCGGTCACCTCCCCCGAGATTTCCCGGCATTTTGTCGCGCTCGCTTCGGATCGTCTACGTTTGTACCAGTTCGAGCGGCCGGACGCCAGCGAAAACTGCCCGTTCGGGACCGTTTCACACAGATATATCTCATTTTTTTTCAATCACTTACAGTCGGCCCCCTGTGTCAAAGTTGTGAATAAAACATGAATTTAAAATCCTGTTTTGGTGTGGATCCCTCCAGCGGGCAAGGCGTGGAGGTTCGTTTTGGAGAATTGATCGCCGGGGTGGAGCCGATCCTGTCGCCGGACAAGGCAGAAGGGTATGTGAGTCCGGGGTGGATCGACGTACAGGTGAACGGGTTTGCGGGTGTGGATTATTGTTCACCGGAGGCGCCGGTGGAAGAGATTGCGCGATCCATTCATGCGCAGTTTGCCACGGGGGTCACGCGGCTGTTCCCGACGGTGATCACGGGATCGCGGGAGAACATGGCGGGCGCGATCCGGAATCTGGCGAAGGCGAAGGCGGAGTTGGACATCGAGGGGCGCGCGATGGCGGGGTTTCATATCGAAGGTCCGCACATTTCGCCGGAGGACGGTCCGCGTGGAGCGCATCCGGTCAGTTGCGTGCGCGCGCCGGAGACGGGCGAGTTCGACCGTTGGATGGAACTATCCGACGGCGCGGTGAAGATGGTAACGGTGTCGCCGGAGTGGCCCGGAATCGCAGCCTATATCGAGCATGCGGTGACGGCAGGCGTGGTGATCGCGATCGGGCATACCAAGGCGACGGCGGAGCAGATTGACGAGGCGGTGCGTGCGGGCGCGACGATTTCCACGCATCTGGGCAACGGAGCGCACAGCGTGATGCGGCGGCATCCGAACTACATCTGGGATCAGTTGGCGGACGACCGCCTGGCGGCGAGCTTCATTGTGGATGGGATCCATTTGCCGGCGTCGTTCGTGAAGTCCGCGATCCGGGCCAAGGGCGTGGAGCGTTCGATCCTGGTGACCGACGCGGTGATGCCGGCGGGTTGCGAACCCGGACGGTACCGGCTGGGCGAGGTGGACGTGGAGTTGCATGCCGACGACCGGGTGACGCTGGTGGGGCTTCCGCGGCTGGCGGGCTCATCGCTGCGAATGCATCGCGGCGTGGGGAACCTGACCAAACTGGCCGGGCTGCAGTTGTTCGAGGCGATTGCGATGGCGGCGAGGAATCCGGCGCGAGTCTGCCGGATCCCGGGACGGCAGCGCGGATTGCAGGCGGGCGACCGGGCCGATCTGGTTCAGTTCCAGTTCGACGCGGCGAAGGGGGAGGTAGAAGTGGACGCGGTCTACCTGGACGGCGAGCGGGTGTACAGGCGGGCGTAGAACCGAACGGGCAAAACGCACGAAAAAAGAAGTGCGGGTTTTGTCGATCCCGGCTCTCGTCGTTCGACGTCACCATGAGGAGATCCCGCGCCGGTGTGCGGGGCTCCTGACTAGCGATGCAAGGAGACGAAGAACATGCGAGTGATGGTGATTGTGAAGGCCAGCAAAGAGTCCGAAGCCGGTGTCATGCCGAGCACGGAGATGCTGGCGGCGATGGGCAAATACAACGAAGAACTAGTGAAGGCGGGCGTTTTGTTGGCGGGCGAGGGCTTGAAGGCGACATCGCACGGAGCGCGGGTGCGCTTCTCCGGTGAGAAGCGAATCGTGATCGACGGTCCGTTCACGGAAACGAAGGAACTGATCGCGGGATTCTGGCTGTGGCAGGTGGACACGATGGAAGAGGCGGTCGAGTGGCTGAAGCGGTGCCCCAATCCGCATCGCGAAGAGACCGAAGTGGAGATTCGTCCGGTGTTCGAGGCGAGCGATTTCGGTGCGGATTTCACTCCCGAATTGAGAAAACAGGAGGAAGGCGTACGGATGGCGGCGGAACAAAACAACGCCGGGGACGCCTGAACGCGCCGACTGGGCATTGTTGCGGGCTAGGCGCGGGGAAGGCGGCGATGATCCTTGAGAATGCACCGATCCATCACCACCAACAGACCGGCGTCGCGGGCTAGTTGCGCGGCTCGCTCGTCGACCACGCCCTCCTGCATCCAGATCGCTTTGGCGCCGATGCGGATGGCGGCTTCGACGATCGGCATCACGTGCTCGGACCGGCGGAAGATGTTCACGATGTCGACGGGCTCAGGTACGGAATCGAGGTCCGGGTAGCAGGTCTGGTCAAGGATGGTGGATTCGTTGGGATTGACGGGGATGATCCGGTATCCCTGGGATTGCATGTAATGGCTGACGCCGAAGCTGGGGCGGAATGGACTACCGGAGAGCCCGACGACGGCGATGGTCCGCCCGATGCGCAGCACCTGTTCCACGGTGTTCATGGTGCGATCAGCTGGATAGATGCAGCAGCTTCTGAAACTGCTTCACTTCTTCGGCGGTGAGCATCCGATAATCGGCGGGCGGCAGCTTTCCGAGTTTGAGAGGACCGATCTGAATGCGGCGGAGCTTTTCGACCAGCAGTCCAAAGTGAGCGAACATGTCGCGAATCTGATGGTTCCGCCCTTCTTCGAGGGTGACCTCGTACCAGGGATTGGTGGCGCGGCGTTGAATGCGGAGTCCGCATGGGCCGGTGCGGCGGCCGTGAATGGGGAGCCCGGTACGGAACTGGACCTCTTGCTCGGGCTTGAGATAGCCGTTCACCTTGACCTCGTAGATCTTTTTGACCTTATTCTTGGCCGAAAGGATGGCGTTGGTGAAGTCGCCATCGTTGGTGAGCAGGAGTGCGCCTTCGCTGTTGTAGTCCAGGCGTCCGATGGGGTAGACGCGCTCGCGGATCGGTTTGAGCAGGTCCATGACGGTCTCGCGGCGCTCGGGATCGGAGGTGGTGCAGACGCAGCCTTTGGGCTTGTGGAGCAGGATGTAGAGCTTCTGGCTGGGGGGACGGATGTGCTTGCCGATGACGCGAATTTCGTCGCGGTCCGGGTCGGCTTTGGAGCCGAGTTCGACGACGGTCTTGCCGTTGACCTGCACCTTCCCCTGGACGATGAGTTCTTCGGCTTTGCGGCGGCTGGCCACACCGAGCCGTGACAGGATCTTCTGGAGACGCTCTTCAGGCATTCGGTGCGCCGGAATCTGCGTCGCTATCGGCGTCGGCGGAAGGAGGCTGCTGGGCGGCTGATGCGTCCGGCGCGGAGAGTGGCTCGGCGTCGCTGGAGGTGGCTTCGTTGGAGGCAGCTTCGTCTGAGGCAGCTTCGTGTGAGACGGGTTGGGACTGGGTGGTGTCCGGATCCGGATCGCCGGAGGCCTCGGGCGAGAGCGTCTCGCTCTGGTCGTTTTCGGCTGAAGGGTCCGGTTCGCTCTGGCCGCCGGCCGAATCCTGGGCACCGGGGAGCGATTGTTGTTCGGGCGTGTCGTCTTCGGTGTCGCCGAGGGCGAGGCGACTCCACTCCTCGAACTCCTTCAGGGTGGGCAACTCGGCGAGATCCTTGAGCCCGAATTGAACGAGGAAATCCTTGGTGGTCTTGTAGAGCACAGGCCGGCCGACCACCTGTTTGCGACCGGCGGCAGTGATGAGCTTGCGCTCGAGAAGGGTCTTGAGCACGCCGGCACCCTGAACGCCGCGGATTTCCTGGATCTCGGGCGAGGTGATGGGCTGCTTGTAGGCGATGACGGCGAGCGTCTCAAGGGCAGCCAGGGAGAGCTTCAAAGGCGGCTTGAGCCTTTTGACGAAGCCGCGAATCTCATCGTGGAACTCCGGTTTGGTGCTCATCTTGTAGCCGCCGGCGACTTCGCGGACGGCGACGCCGCGATTTGGGAGCGCGGCGTCCGCGACCAAGGCATCGAGCGCGGCTTGCACCGTTTCTTTTGGGCGATTGAGGACCTGGGCGATCTGCGCGGCCGACATGGGCTCTTCGAGCACATAGACGATGGCCTCGACCAGTGCGCGCAGATGGTCGGCCTCCTGTTCACCGGCGGACTCGGCCGCCTCCACACCCAATTGTTCCGGGTCCAGCTCCAACATTGTTTCCTCCGCGGAGGCAGTGTCCTGTTCCCGCGGGGTCGTCATGGAATCTTCCATCTTGCTTTAGCTGTATTCCTCTTGAATTGCGGCCAGCGCCTGATCGGTGGCGAAGACCTCATCGAAACTTTTGTGACGCTGAATACCGATGTCGGAGAAGGCCTCCTGCTGCACCAGGACGACAGCCTGCATGCGGACCATTTCGAGGATCGCCAGGAACAGACAGATCATGGCACGGCGGCTCCGCTGCTCCCCGAACAGCCGGGTGGCTGAAACGGTCTCCGAGCCACGAACCTCGGCCTTGAGCACGGAGCTCAAGTACTTGATCATATCCGGAACCGTAACGTCCTCTTTTGTAAGCCCATAAACCGGACGGGCCTTGGCCCGTTCGAGGATTTTCTGGAGGGTCTGAACGAGGTCAAACAAGGAAACGGAAAGTCCGCCAGCCTCCTCGTCGTCGGAGGCGAAATGGCCGATCTGCGGGTTGGACCAGATGGCCTCCTCGATCTGGCGTTTCTGGTGGAGCATTTCGGCGGCGTTTTTGAACCGCTCGTGTTCCACCAGACGGTCAACGAGCTCTTTGCGCGGATCTTCATCGGGGGAGATCTTTTCGAGCTCCGGATCCTTGGGCAACAACATCTTCGACTTGATCTGGATCAAAGTCGCGGCCATGTAGACGAACTCGGCGCTGAGTTCGATGCTCAACTCCGCCGCCTTCTGCATGTACTGGAGGTACTGAGATGTAATCTTGGCGATGGGGATATCGTAGATGTTGATCTGCTGCTTGCGGATGAGGTCCAACAGCAGATCAAGGGGGCCGTCGTATGCCTCCAGGTGGACGTTGATGGGCGAAGCCGACACCGTTTTCTAAAGTAGCACAGAGGGGCTGCCGTTCACCGCGCAGCGGGCGCCTTCTCGCGCTTTTCGTTAAACACGAGTGTAACAGTAACGGTGAGGTTGTCCTCGTTGGTGTCGAGAACGGCTTTGGTGTTCTGGAGGTTGTCGAAGATGCCGTCTTCGCGGAGGCGGGTGAGGAAGAGGCCGGGATATTCGGCATTGAAGGGCTCTCCTGGCTTCATCGTCCAAAGGCGCTTTACTTCATGCTCTCCGTGAAGGTCCAGACCACGGGTTTCCATCCTGGCAAAGGAGTAGCGGGGCCCCATCGCGACGCGGTAGAGGATGTCGGCTTCTTTCGCCTTGTCATCGATTTTGGGCTCGATCTTCGAGCTTACTTTCATGAAACCACCGCGTTTAATGGCGGCGTGGACGCGCCGCTGGCCCTCCCGGATCTCCTCGAAATTGGCGACGTTGCCCGGCTTGAGCCCGGATGCACCGGCGATGTCGTCATTGGCCGGGGTACCCGTGACGAGCACGCGGCCGATGGTGAAGCTGGGGCCTTCGTCGATGGTGACCGAGACCGCCAGCCCGCGGACGTCGCTACCTTCGACGGGCTTGGCTTCGATCTTGGGAAACTTCACCCGCAGGCGGCCCCTGTTTTCGTACAGCGGCAGGATGCTCGTCCGTAGGATCTCGCGGAAGGTGTCTTCGCGATAGATGGTTCCCACGGCGACGCCGTGGATGGCGTTGCGAAGGGCGGTTGTCGTGAGAGCTTCGTTGCCGGTGAAGGAGATTTCGGCCACCGAGGGCAAACCGGCCGCTGGCAGAAACAGAGCGAAGAGCTGACCGTCACGGTCCGATTCGACCTTGGATTTGACGGCGGCGCTGGCGAATTCGGCGACAAGGGAGCGGAAGCGCTCAACCATGGCCTCGCTGGCGGGGATGCGATCGTCGAACAGGGGCTCCTTCTGCTTCAGGAAGGCACGGGCTTTGGTTTCGTCGATGTCGAGCCCCTCGAACCGGTAAGGAATGCGCTGCTCGAAGTCCGTCACTTCGAAGGCGATGTCAAAGCCGCCCTTACCGGATGGACCGTAACGGTAACTGACGTTGGACAGGGCGCCGGAGGCGAGGAGGCGCTTTTGAGCCTTGTCGAGTTCGGGCTCGAGCTGTGATTCGGCGAGCTTGGTTCCGGGTGTGAGTCCGGTGAGCTTGGCGAGCGCGGCGGCCGGGTAGAGCTTGCTGCCGGTGACCTGGAGGGAGTGAATGGGAAAGGCGGGATCTGTATTGTTGGCCTGCGGCAGGGCTTGGGGGAGGAGGGTGGCGAGGAGCAGGAGGGAGCGACATGGGCTCATACTTCCATTATGCGGCGGGGGGGTGGCAAGGGTGTAGGTGGGATGGGGGAGGGTGATAGGGAAGAGGGGGGCTCGTGGAGGGGGTGAAGGTGGCCGATAAGATGGAGGTGGAAGCAGTGTTTGAGCAGGTGGTTCCGGTTCTGCCGTTTGGGTGCTGGAACTTCGGATGTGTTGACAGGCCTGGGGGCGGGGCCTTAGTCTGGAAACGATCCATGGCGAGCGGTCCGGCAGTCGCGTTCAGCAGAAGGGTGGTGTGGGGCCACTCGTGCGCGCCGGCGTCCGCGGACCCCGACACGGTATATGTGTTCGATGCGCGGGAGGATGAGGATGGGCTTCCATCCGTACGGCAGTGGCTGGGCGCGGTCCCCTGCGAGCCAGTTCCGCTGGTGGCGGTCATCGCTCCGAAGCCAGACCAGGCAATGACGGTGGCGGACGCGGAGGGGTTCGAGGCGGCGCTTGCGTCGCTGTGGGCGTATCCGCTGGCACGGCCGGACGGTGACGTCGACCTTCTGGGCTACGTCCGCGGGCTATTGCCGGACATGAACCAAGAGGGAGGAGAGCGGGAGTTGTCTCCCGAGCCCGACTATTCGATATTCGGGGCCGAGTCGGCCGATGATTTCGAGCGGGCGGCGGCCCGAATTGTACGCGCGGTTCCGCTACACGAGCGGATCGACTAAGTACTTGTAGATTTTTCGGGTCGTCGAACTACCATTCAGAGGGTGACTTCCTCGGATCCAGTGGTTCGCGACTTTTTTCTCTCCCGGCAGATTGCCGACATATCCGGTCCGTGGCGGCCGGGCAGCATCCGCGATCAGATTCTGCGCGCCCGGATGGTTGTGGACCGCGCGTTGGCAAATGGATGGATTTCACCGCAGCGTCCGGTGGCCGTCCTGGGCGCTGGCATCGCCGGAATCACCGCTGCCGTGGTGGCGCGAACGGCCGGTGTAAGCGTCACCATCTTCGAGAAAGACAAGCCTGCCGCGGCACAGAGCCGGTCATTCCGATGGGTGGACCCGGCGGCGTACGACTGGCCGCACCCGTGGTGGGGTAGCGGAGAGATGGTTTGGGATCACGGCGGGCGCTGGCCGCTTCGATTGGAGGCAGGCGAGGGGCGCACTCTTGCTTTTCAGTTTGCGAGCCTACTGAGGAAAGAGAAAAACATCCGCTACGTGCGGGAGAATGTCACCGGGCTTGCACAGGAAAAGGACAGGATTCGAGTGGCAACGAATGCCGGCTTGGTGGAAGAATTCGCATTGGTGGTGGATTGCCGGGGGGCAGGCAAGGAGCGATCGTGCGGCGATTTCGAAACAATTCCGTTTTGGAGCGGCATGGACCCGCGCCGGATCGTAGCGGGGAAAGCGGCTGAACTCGGACGTCCGGTCCGGGTGCTGATATCCGGCGGCGGTGACGGAGCCATTCAGGACTTCCTGCTCCTGGCCACCGGCCGTGCCTCGATCGCACAACTGGCGGTGGAGGCGGGATTGGCGCGCGACGTGCTGCGAACCGGTCTCACGCCGATCAGCGGATCACTGGCAGAACTGGCTGGGTTCGAGCGGGAAGCACTGAGTATCGAGGAGCGATGCTGGCGTGACTTCTGCTGGCAGGGTCCACCGGGCACCGAAGCCGGACTCACATCGTGTTTGGCGGAGTTCTACGAGGGGTGGGTGGCCCGTCTGGCGGACCGGTGGAAGCCGCTTCCGGCGAACCGCACTCCCATCGAGTTCACACTCGTCCGGACGGCGGGCCATTATTCGGTATGCTATCCGCTCAACCGGCTGATCGGTATGGTCGCCGAGCGCCAGTTCCGGCCCAAGGTGGTAGTGGGGCGGCTCGAAGCGCTGTACAAGCCAACGGATTTCGACCTGTCGCTGATTCGCCACGGGATCGAAACGAGTGCGCCGCCGTTTGGCGTTCGCCGCCAGATTTTTCCATTCCAGTAGGCGGCTACCGGCCGAGCACTCCGCCATCGCGGATTTCATCGCTCGCCCGTTTGACGACGACGTCACCAGCCCGCAGATTACCGAATACTTCCACCAAGTCGCCGGTTGCCTGTCCCTTGGCGACGTCGACCCATTCGGCGCGTCCGCCGGTGACGCGAATGACGAAGCTACGGTCGGTGGTAGTTGTGACCGCGGTGGACGGAACAAGCAGTGAGGCGCCGCGGCGCCGGATTGGCCAATCGGCTTCGGCGTACATTCCTGGCGCGAGACGCCCACCGGCGTTGACCGCGTCCAACTCGACGGGCATGGTGCGGGTCTTCGGATCGATTGTGTTGGGTATCCGCGCGATGGCGCCGGAGAAGTTGGCGCCGGGGTAGGCAGGGACGCGGAAGTTCACGCGGGCGCCGCGGGCCATCGATGCCACGTCGGCCTCGGGAACGGCGACGACAACGCGCAGGCGGCTTTGCTGTTCGATCACGAGCAGTGGGGGGCTGTTGCGATCGGGGGCGGCCAAGGCGCCCGGGTGGACGATGCGCTCGGTGACGATGGCGTCGTAGGGGGCTTTGATCTCCAGATACTCCTGCATCTGTTCGAGCGGAGCGATGGCGGCGCGCGCGGCTGCGGCCTGAGCGTCCAGGGCCTCGAGGACGCCCCGGGCCGAATCGACGCTCTTGCGGGAGAGTTCGACTTCCTGCCCGGTGACGACGCCGGGGGTAGCGGCGGCCGCTTCGAGGTGATTGCGCGAAACCTCAGCGGCGGCGAGTTTGGCCTCCGCCTCGGCGCGGCGGGCCTCAACCGCGCTCACTTTACTACGGGCCTCGGCGATCTGGGCGGCGATCTCGGGGGCGGAGAGCTTTACGAGCACGTCGCCCGATTTGACGTAGCTGCCACGATCGACGAGGACTTCTTCCACGAAGGCGGTGAGACGGGCGCGGACTTCGGTGCGTTGAAAGGGGTAGATTTCCGCGGGCAGGCGCGAGATGCGGCCGGTGGCTTGCGAGACAACCGTGGCCGTCTCAATCGACTGGGCCGACGCCGCGACGACGGCAAGGATGGAAATCAGCAGGCTAAGAAGCTTCATAGTAGGAACTCGCAGGATCGGTTGGATCGAGGGATCGGGAATGGCGGCTGGCCCCGGATTGGAGGATGGCATAGAGAGCGGGCAGGACGGTGAGGGTGGCGACGGTGGCCAGCGCCAATCCGCCGATGACGGCTTTACCGAGCGGCGCGGTCTGATCGGCGCCGATGGCGATGGGCGTCATGCCGGCGATCATCGCGAAAGCGGTCATGAGAATGGCACGAAGGCGTCCGCGCCCGCCGTCCACGGCAGCCTGGATGACTTCGGATCCGGCGCGGCGCTCAATCTCCATGAAGGTGACCATCAGGATCGAGTTGGCGACGGCGATACCGACGGCCATGATCGCGCCGATGAAAGACTGGACGTTGAGCGTGGACCCTGTGAACCAGAGGGCGAGGATCACGCCGCACAGCACGGCGGGGACGGTGAGCACGATGGCGGCGGCGAGGCGGAACGATTGGAAGTTGGCGGTGAGGAGCAGGAAGATCACGGCGATCGAGAGCAAGAGCCCGCGCTGCAAACCAGCGAGCGATTCTTCGAGCGGCGGAATCTGGCCGCGGATCTGGACCGAAACGCCACGCGGAGGCTTCCCTGCCCTGTCGATGGCTGCACGAACCGCGCCGGTGACTTCTCCGAGCGGCGGGCCGTGCAGGTTGGCGGTGAAGCTCACCACGCGCTGCATGTTGTAGCGCTCCACCAATCCGAAGGCAGTGCCTTCCTTGAAGCTGGCGACATCGCCGAGCAGGGTGCGCGGACCGCCCGGGACGGTGACGGGCACCTTGCGCAGATCGTCGACCGAGCGCATACGATGCTGAGGAATCTCGACTTGAATCTGGAAGGCATTGCCGCTGCGGGGGTCGCGCCAGTAGTTGGGATCGGTGAAGCGGCTGGATGAGGTGGCGGTGACAACCGATTTCAGGACGTTGGCGGTGGTGAGGCCGTACTGGCCGGCGCGTTCGCGGTCAATGGCGACGTCGATGGTGGGATAGTCCAAGGGTTGGGCCTGCTGAAGATCGCGGAGGAAGGGGAGCTTTGCCAGTTCTTCCCGTACCTTGGCGGCGTGAGCGCGATTGTCGGCCATGGCCGGGCCTTGCACCGCCACTTCGATGGGAGTAGGCGAACCGAACGACATCACCTGGCCGATGATGTCGGCGGCTTCGAAGGAGAAGGTGACGCCGGGGAGTTTCTTGGACAACTCGGCGCGGAGGCGTTCACGAAGGGGCTCCCCGATCAGGGTGGCGGTGGGCTTGAGGGCGACCTTCATGACAATCTCGTGCGGACCACCGGTCCACAAGTGCACGGTGTTGATGGGATAGCTGGCCGGCTGGACGCCGATGAAGGCGGTGCTGATGGCGACCTGATCCCTACCAACGGTCTGCTCAATGACGCCCAGAGCGTCGAGGGCAACGAGTTCGGTCTTCTCGATGCGGGTGCCGGTGGGGGCGCGGAGCCGGATCTGAAACTGTCCCGATTCGACGGTGGGGAAGAACTCGGTGCCGATGCGGGGCAAGATCAGGACGAAGATGGCAGCGGCGCCGGCAAGATAGGCGGCCGCGACGATCCAACGCATCCCGGTAATGAGCTCGAGGTATCGGCCGTAGAGGCGTCGAAGCCCGGCCTGTTCCTGGTCACCGTGTCCCTGCTTCATCACCCAAACCGAAAGCACGGGAACGAGTGTGCTGGAAAGCAGGTAGGACGAAACCATCGCGAAGGCGACAGCCAGAGCGAGGGGTACGAACAATTGGCGGGCGACGCCGGCCATGAAGAACGACGGCACGAATACGGCGAGGATCGACATCATGGAGAGCAGCCTGGGGACGGCAGTCTTGTGGCAGGCGTCCAGCACCGATCGCGGTTTCGAGAGCCCACCGGCCATGTGGGAATGGATGTTCTCGATCTCGACGGTTGCCTCATCGACGAGAACGCCGACGGCGAGCGCGAGACCCGCAAGCGTCATGATGTTGAGCGTCTGGCCGGTGGCCCACAGTCCGACAACGGCGCCCAGGAGCGCGAACGGGATGGTGGCCATGACGATTAGAGCGCTGCGCCAATCGCGGAGAAACAGCAGGACCATGAGGCCGGTGAGCAGAGCGCCGAGGACGGCTTCATTAGCGAGGCTACCCAGCGCGCTGGTGACATAGCCGGTCTGGTCAAATTCGAGCCGGAGTTCCACGTCCTCGGGAAGCACGTTGCGCATGGCGGGCAAGTTTTCGCGGACGGCGCGGATCACGTCGAGGGTGGAAGCGTCGCTGCGCTTGGTGACTTGAATGTAGACGGTGCGCTTGCCGTTGACGTGGGCGTAGCCGGTGACGATGTCGGTGCCGTTTTCGACCACGCCGAGATCGCGGAGGAAGATGGTGGGTCCGGAGCCGGTGCGGACGGGGGCGTCGGCGAGTTCATCGAGATTGCCGCCGATTACGCCGTTGGTGTTGGCGATGCGATTGAGGTCTCCGATGCGGATGTTGCCGGAAGGCATGACCACAGAAGCCTTGTTGACCGCAGCGATCACCTCTTCCGGCGATAGATCATATTGGCGAAGCTTGTCGGGATTGACGCGCACGACGATGGAGCGCTGGTTGCCGCCGAAGGGAGGAGGGGCGGAAACGCCCGGGAGGGTGGCAAACAGCGGGCGGACGCGATTGATGGCGAAGTCCTGCATTTCCGCCGGGGTGCGGATGGCGCTCGAGAAAACGAGCTGACCGACGGGGATGGAACCGGCGTCAAAACGAGTGATGAAGGGTGGCACCGCGCCGGGAGGCATGAAGGCTCGGGAGCGGTTGACGTAGCCGACCACCTCGGCGGTGGCCTGATCCATGTCGGTGTCGCCGTGGAAGACGAGCTTCATCAGCGCGACGCCCTGGATGCTTTTGGATTCGACGTGTTCGATGCCGCTGATGTAGAGGAAGTGGTACTCGTAGTAGTGGGTGAGGAAGCCTTCCATCTGTGTGGGGTCCATGCCGCTGTAGGGCTGGGACACGTAGATGGTGGGAGAGCCCACGGCGGGGAAAATGTCCTTCTTCATACGCTGGATGCCGAGCCAGGATGCGAGAAGAACGGCGAGAACGGCGACCACCACAGTCAGAGGGCGGCGAAGAGCGGAGACTACCAGCCACATTTGTCAGTTGCCCGCCTGTTTCAGAAAAGGTTCGAGATCGCCTTGGGCGGCGGCCACGGCGAGAAGTCCGCGCCAGATGGCTAATCGCGCAAGGGAATAGTCAATCTCGGTTTGGGTGAGCAGCCGCTGGGCTTCGGCTACTTCGACCAGTGTTCCGAGACCGGCTTTGTAGCGGGCCGAAGCTTGCGTTTCCGCGGCGCGGGCGGCTTCGAGTTGAACGGGGACGACCTGGGCGACGCGGCGAGCGCCGTCGAGCATGGCACGAGCCCGCTCCAGGCGGGCGGTGAGGTCGGCTCTGAGTTGATCGTAGCGAGCCCTCTCGGTGCGTTCACCGGCGGACTCGATTTGCTTTTTGGCGCGGATGGAGGCAAAGTCCATGAGCGGCATCGTCATGCCGACGGCGACTCCCCAGTTGTAGATATTGGGACCGAGGCCGGAAGCAGCGCCGCCGGTGGTGAAGTCCGGCCGGGCTCCGGTGCCACGTGCGTACTGCGCGCCCTGGATCTGGAACTTAGGGAAGAAAGACCGGTCGAGCGTCTTTTGGCGGGCTTGGGATTCGCCGATCACCGAGTCCTGCTCCCGGAGCACGGGATGGGCGTCGGCGATGGCGGACATGGTCTCGAGGCCGGTGGTTTCTCCGAGCAGGGGCCCGGCGGCGACCGAAACGGAAGCGGGATCGGCGCCGGTGAATTGGATCAGGTCCGCCTTAGCGACGGCGACGGCCTGCTCGGCTTGAATCTGGGCGGCCAGGGCCATGGCCGCTTCGGCGCGGGCGCGGGAGAGTTCGGCTCCGGGGCGAAGGTCGGCTTTGACGAGCGCTTCGACGACGTTGGAGAAGACGCGGGCGCGTTCGACGCCGGCAGCGGCGGCTTTCACGGTCTGCTGGGCGGCGAGGATGGTGAGGAAGGAGTCCGCGGTACGGGTGGCCACCTCCAGCCGGGTGCGTTCGAGAGCGGATTCGGCGCGGCGGCGTCCGGCTTCGGCTTCGCCGACGCGGGCCTGGCGGAAGCCGAAATCAAAGGGCTCCCAGGAGACGAGGATACCGACCGCCGATCCCCAGACGTTGGTCATACTGTTTTCCGGATTGGGCGGCCCCGAGATGGGGGGAATCACGGTTTGAGGAAAGATCATGCCATAGATGTTGTTTCGTGTGGCGCGATTGAGCTGGGTGTGAAAGTCGACGCGCGGGAGATAGGCGGTGCGCGCGAGCGTAATTCCGGCCTCGGCAGCGGCCTTTTGCTCGACGGGGATGCGGATGGCGGGATAGCGGGCCAGGGCGCTGTCGACAGCTTCGCGGATGGTGCTCTGCGCCATGATGGCGGCGACCGGACAGAACAACCCTGCCCAAAGGAGCCTGCGGAACATCCGCTTATTGTCCCTCACTTGGCCTGTGGGGTGTCGATACCGGCGGCGGCGATCTGAGCAATGTCGAGGAGGCGAGGCGCGGATTCCTTGCCGGCGAAGGCGTCGCGAAACATGGTGTTGCAGAACGGACAGGCGGCGGCGACGACGGATGCGCCGGTGGCTTCCAGTTGCGTGGCGCGTTCGACGCTGACGCGTTGGCCTTTCTCCTCGCCGAGAAAAGCGAGCCCGCCGCCAGCGCCGCAACAGAAGGATCGTTCGCGGGTGCGATCGGCCTCGGCGAGCGGCCCGGCGAGAGCGGCCACTTCGCGCGGAGGGTCATAGACGCCGCGGTAGCGTCCGATGTAGCAAGGGTCGTGGTAGACGACTTTGGCGGGTTGGGCGGCGGCGGGCAACCTGGCTTTGTGGCGGGCGAGAAACTCGCTGTGGTGCTCGATGGGGGGAGCTTCGCCGTACTCCTTCCAATCCTCGCCAATGGTACGGACACAGTGCGGACAGATGGAAAGCATCTTTTTCACGCCGGCGCCGGCGATGGCGTCGAGATTGGTTTGGGCCAGTTCGCCGAAAGCGAGGTCATTGCCGAGCCGCCGGGCCGAATCGCCGGTGCACCGTTCCTTGCTGAGCACGCCGAAGGTGACGTCGAGATGGCGCAGCACGCGCACCAGGGATTCCACGATTTCGCGGCCCTTGGGATCGTAGGCGCCCATGCAGCCGAGCCAGAGGCAGTATTCCTGGGTGCCGTCGAAGAGGGGCAAGTCCGCCTTCCTGATGAACTTGTCCCGTTCGGAAGAGGGCATGCCGAGCGGGTTGCCGTAGCGTTCCAGATTCAGGAAGAGCTTGCCGCCGTGATCGTCTTCCCATTTGCCGGTGTTCACCGCGCCCCGGCGGAGACCGACGATGACCGGGAGATGCTCGATTCCCACCGGACACTGGTATTCGCAGGAACCGCAGGTGGTGCACTGGAACGCGGCCTCTTGCGAGATGTATTTGCCAAGGAGCGGCTCTTCGGCGCGGTTGCCGAACTCATTGAGGTACCCGCGCATCCCGAGAATGATCTCTTTGGGATTGAGTTCCTTTCCGGTGAGGTTGGCGGGACAGTGTTCCGTGCAACGGCCGCACTCGACGCAGGAGAACGCCTGGAGAGCGGCGAGTTGGGTGATGTCCTTGCCGGTGTCGAGTCCGAAATCCTCGTCGCCATCGAGCGGCGGGATGCGGCTGAAGCCGCCTCGGGAAAGGAAGATCGTGAGGGGCGACAGAATGAGGTGCAGGTGCTTGGTGTGGGGAACCAACGGCAGGAACACGGCGAGCGTAAGGGTATGAAGCCACCATACAGCGCGGCCGGTGTGGAACCAGTAGTCAGCCAGATAGGTGAGCATCAAGGAGAGGATGAGCAGCGCGATCCAGCCGGACTCGAACGAGACCTTGTCGCCCAGCCATTTGGGGCGTACGAGGAACCGGCGGACGGCAAGGCCGGTGATGGAGATCGAGACGGCCACTGCGAAGCACGCGGCGATGGCGAAGTAGACCCGTCCGAAGGCGCCGCTCTTGTGGAGCAGGCGGAATCCGAGCCCGGCGGCTAGATGATCGAGGGTGACGAGGGAAAAAGCGCAAAAGCCCCAGAAGACGAAGGCGTGAGCGAGGCCGGCAGCGGGACGTTCACGAATGACGCGGGACTGCAGGAAGACCTCGGCAATCACGTCTCCGATACGCTTGGAGATGGGAGCAAGCGTGAAGCCGGGATCGGGACGGGCGGTGCGAATGGCGGCGGCCACCGAACCGAAGCGCCGCCAGAACGCCGCGGCCGAGGCGGCCAGCAAAGCGATCATGACAAGGGACTCCAGCCAGTGCGGTCGATCCATTCGAACGATTGTAGCCCGGGAGTGCGGAGGGCGCGGTCGTCAAACTAAGGTTTCTGACGGGGAGCAATATCTAAGAGTTTCACCCGGGCACGAATACTGGCATTTGCCCCTGCGAATCGGCGATACCGTCACTTTGCGGTCCGCAGCCCATCCGTTACACTGGAACTTATCCGCTAGGAGGGATGCGTTGCGCATTGTTGTTGCCGGGGCCGCCGGATTCGTCGGCTCTCATCTTTGTGATCGCCTGATACACGAAGGACACGACGTCCACGGTCTGGATAACTTCATCACCGGATCGTGGCGGAACCTCGAGCATCTCGCCGGCCACTCCCAGTTCCGGTTCGAGGAACACGACATCACCAAGCCGTTTGACCTGACAGGCGAAGTGGACGCGGTGATGAACCTGGCGTCACCGGCCAGTCCGGTGGACTATCTGGAGCATCCCATCGAGACGCTCGAAGTGGGATCGATCGGCACGCAGAACATGCTGGAACTGGCGCGGCGCAAGAGTGCGCGGTTCCTGCTGACGAGCACATCGGAGTGTTATGGCGACCCGCTCGAGCACCCGCAAGTGGAGACATACTGGGGCAACGTGAATCCGGTGGGTCCGCGGTCGTGTTATGACGAGAGCAAGCGGTTCGCCGAAGCGATCACGATGGCTTACCATCGCCGATACGGGATGGCGACTCGAATCGCGCGGATCTTCAACACGTACGGACCGCGCATGCAGTTGGATGACGGGCGGGTGGTGCCTGCATTCGTCGATCAGGCGCTGCGTGGTGAGCCGCTGACGGTATTCGGGTCCGGGGAGCAGACGCGGAGCTTCTGCTATGTGAGCGACCTGGTGGATGGACTCTACCGGCTGCTGTGGTCCAACGAGCCGTATCCGGTGAACCTGGGCAATCCGGTGGAGATGACGATACTCGAGTTCGCCGAGCGCATAAAAAGGGCAGCGGGGAGTGACGCGCCGATCGACTTCAAGCCATTGCCGCAGGACGATCCGCGGCGGCGCAAACCGGATATCTCCAAGGCCAAGCGCCTGCTGAATTGGGAGCCGCGGGTGTCGTTGGACGCGGGCCTGCGGGCTACGATCGAATATTTCCGGTCACAACCGCCGGGCCATGGCTCGGACCGTCTTCAGGCGACGTCGGCGGCCAGCGCGGCGCGCTGACCGTCATCCAACTCAGTGGACGCCGCATAGCGCGGGTGGTCGATGAAGATGCGCGCGCGTCGAATGAGGTCCGCGGCCCCGTCCGCACCGAGATCGAACTTCACGTACTGTACGCTCGAGATACGGTCGCTGGCGATCTGGCGGGTATCGAAGTAGCCGCGCACCGGCCCACGGTCGCCGGCCTGGAACCAGACGTGGTTTTCCAAGCCCAACAGCGCTTTCAGCCAGACCGCGCGCGCCTCGGGCGTTTCGTATTCGATGAGCAGGGTGGCGGAGAGCCCGTGGCGGGAGGGGATGAGTTCGTTGTAAGTCTCAAGTTCGTGGCGGATGTCCTTCTCCTTCACGATGCGCTCGATCCGCATCATCTCCTGAACCTGGTATCGGACCGTGTCGTGGTTTTCAAACAGAAACGTGAGATGATCGCCGACACGAATCCGGCGGCGCTCCTTGAGAGCAAGCACTCCCGGCCGCCATTGCTCGCGTTCCACTTCGTAGTCGGCTATGTTGCGAATCTCGTTGAACTCTACGGGATGGACCATGGTTATCCTTCTGATTCGATATTGTTTGGAAAGCCGCCGGTTCGATAAGCGCGCGCGATTACCTGAATGGGATGAACGGGCCTTGTCCCGATGGCCTGATCGAAGTGGATCGCGGCGAGGGGACAATCGCTAGCCATTACTTCCGAGGGCGCTTCCGTCATTTCGTCGAAGGCCTTCTTGCCGGCGAGCATCGAGAGAGGGAAGAACTCTTTCTTCATCGCCCAGGTGCCGTCGTGCCCCGAGCACTGTTCCACCATTCTTACCTGCGCGCCCGGAATCAGCCGCATCAGGTCGCGCGAGCGGAAGCCAATATTCTGGGCTTTCAAATGGCAGGGGACGTGATAAGCCACCTTGCCCGGCGTGGACTTGAAATCGCGATTGAGCAGACCCGCTTGTTTGCGCTGCCAAAGGAACTCGCACAGATCCATGGTGGCGCCGGCCACGACGCCCGCCTGCGGCGTACCGACGAGTTCGGCGTACTCTTTCTTGAGCATGTAGGAACAGGTGGGGTTGATGGCGACAATCTTCTTGCCGGCCGCGGCGTGGGGAAACAACGAGGCCACGTTGGACTCGGCGTTTTTCCGGGCAAGGTCAAAGTCGCCCGCCTCGAGCGCGGGCATCCCGCAGCAGTTCTGTTTCGGGCAGCCGAGCGAGACGCCGTTGCGGGAAAAGACGTCGACGGCGTCCTTGCCGATTTGCGGGTTGTTGTGATTGATGAAGCAGGTGTGAAAGAGCACGGCCGCGTTCGGATCACCGGCGGGCGCGCCGAGATTGCCGCGCCATTCCTCGAAGGTTTCGGCGTGGAAATCGGGCAGCAGCTTTTCGCGATGGATGCCCATCGTCTTCTCCATCGCGATGCGCACCAGGGGCTGGCGATTTCCCCAGTTGGCCATATCGGCGGTGAGACCGGCGACGGAGCCAGCGGCTTCCGGACGCGAGAGCACACGGCCGCGGAGATCGATGCCCCGTTCTTTCTTGCGGATGGCGTTGGCGCGGAGGAGGAGCCGAGGAAAATCGAGTTGAAAGGAATGCCCGTCATCGGGGGTGTAGGGACATTTGACGTAGCAGAGCTTGCACTGATAGCAGGTGTCGATGACGCGATCGGTCTCGGCGGCAGTGATCTTGCGGACGTCACCGTCGTGGCCGTCGACGGCATTGAGCAGTGCGGGGAACGACGGGCAGAGATTGAAGCACAGGCGGCAACCATGGCAGATCTCGAAGACGCGCTCGAGTTCGCCTTCCATCGCCGAGCGATCCCAGTACCTGGGATCGTTGGGGTTGTAGGTCAAGCCGGGTGTGGGTTCGCCTTTGATGACGGACATTCGTTTCCTCTTCGTGGTTGGGTGAGGCAGGGCCAGGACGGTGGAAGCGCCCGGGCCCGCCTCGCGGAAAGCTAGCTGATTGAATCGAGCCCTTGTCCGAAGCGGCCCGCGTGGGATTTTTCGGCCTTGGCGAGCGTTTCAAACCAGTCCGCGATTTCGGCGAAGCCTTCTTCGCGCGCCGTCTTGGCCATACCCGGATACATGTCGGTATACTCGTGAGTTTCGCCGGCGATGGCGGCTTTCAGATTGAGGGCGGTGTCGCCGATGGGGAGATCGGTGGCGG
>JAWKHI010000008.1:0-194409 GCA_041394885.1 Bryobacteraceae bacterium
GGTCGGGTTCAACCGCGACGCCCGGTTGGCGGGAATCATGCCGAAGATAAGCCCCACAGCGAACGATACGCCGAAGGCCACCGTCACGGCGAGCCATGACACGGGAATCGCGATTCCCTCGACGAAAACACGGGCGGCGGCGGGAATCGCAATGCCGACCACGATTCCGAGCAATCCGCCGGCGACGCTGATGAGGATGGCTTCGAGGAGGAACTGCACCAGCACCTCCTTGCGCGATGCGCCCACCGCCATCCGCAAGCCGATCTCGCGGGTGCGTTCGGTCACCGTGACAAGCATGATATTCATGATCCCGATACCGGAAATCACGAGCGCAATCGCCGCCACCAGGATCAGGACGAGTGTGAGGATCGCCGTGATTTGGGAGGCGGTGTCGAGGATCGCGGCCAGATTCTCGACGGTGTACTTGGCGCCGGGGCGATGCCGGCTCTCGACGATCTGTTTCACGCGCGCGGTTACCGGACGGACGTCCTCGAGCGTCCGCGCTTGCACGTAGAGCGGATCCACGCGCTCCACCGGGGTGAAGTAACGGATCACGGAGACGGGAATCAGAGCAGTTTCACCGGCCAGTTCCGTCTGGCCATAGCTGTCGGTCTTTTCACGAAAGACGCCGGCGACGGTGAACTGGAGTCCATAGAGCTTCATCACTTGCCCTACGGCCTGGCGCGGGGATCCGTAGAGCTTTGTCGACAGTTTCTCGGTAAGCAGCACGACCTTTTGGCGCGAGGCGATATCGGAGGCGTCGAGGAAGCGGCCGGCGAGGAGAACGAGATTGCGGACGCGAGCGTAGTCCTGGTCGGACCCGATGACCTTGACATCCTCTTCGCGGCCGGCGATCACCATGCGATCGGAATTGGTGATCACGCCCGTGGCGGCGACGATGCGATCGCCCAACTCGCGGCGCACGGCTTCGACGTCGGCGAACTTGAGATAGTCGCTATCGACGTTGCGAGCCGTCATGCCGCCGCTCTCGTAGTAGGCGTAGATCATGTTGGAGCCGATGCCACGGATCTGTTCGAGGATGAGTTCGCGGCTGGTAAGGGAGATGGTGACGACGAGGATCACCGAGGCGTTTCCGATGAGGAGGCCGAGGGCGGTGAGGATGGTCCGGGTGCGGTTGGCGGCCAGAGCCTGGAGGCCGAAGCGGAGCGACTCGCCGAGTTTCATTTGATTTTCCCGATGAGGCGGCGGGCTTGGTCACGCGGAGGATCGTCGGGGGTAAGGGCATGGCTGGCGATGTAGAGTTCGAGCAGCCGGCGTGCTGGTTCCGGATTGCGGCTGGACTCGATCCAGGTTTCAGCGCGGGCGAACCAGAGCGCGGGTTTATCCGGCGCGATGCGGAGAGCTTTGTCGAATTGCGCATCGCTCTCGTCGAAGCGGCCATTGCGGGCGAGGAAGCGAGCCAAGTCCGCGATGCGTTCGGGTTTATCCGGCTCGAGTTCGACGGCGCGACGCCAGTGCTTTTCGGCTTCCGGCAGATTCTTGTCTTTTTCAGCGATGCGGGCCCAGGCGAATTCGCCTTCGGCGGGGTCCGCCTGGGCGATGCGGTTGGCCATGGCGGCGGCTTTGTCCCTGCCGCCGCCGAGGAAGCCCGGGGCTTCGAGGTAGTATTCCATCAGGTCTGCCATGGCCTCGAGGTTGCCGGGGCTGTGTCCCAGGTCGACGGCCTGTTCAAATTCGCGGCGGCATTTGGATGCGAGGCCGGGAGCGGTGAGGAAGCTGGCGGTCTCGGCGCGGCGGCCATAGCTTCTGCCGAGCCAGTGATGGATGGCGGGGTTGCGAGGGTCCAGCGCGGCGGCTTTTTCGAGATAATCGCTTGCCTGTTTGGGCTGGCCGAGTCCGTAGGCGGCTTGGCCGGCGAGGAGGAGGGTTTCGGGATCGCGACTTTTGCCGGGCTCGAGGAGCGCCAAGGCAGCACGATAATCTGTGTTTCTATAGAGTTGGCGTGCACGGTGGAGGGTGGACGGCGGCGCGGCGGTGGCGATGGCCACCGTTACGGTGAGTATGGCCGCCGCTGGGAACCGTGTCTTCATTCCAAGAATCGCCACTATAGCAGATGCCTTGCAGGGCGGGTCCGGGTGCAGGCGGACGCGGGGAGCGCCGTGTTAACTATCCACACTACCGCTCACACTGTAGGATTTCTCGGGTGCCTGCGAACGGAATTCGGTTACAATGGGGCTGGGAGCGGATTTATGAGGAACGAAGCTGTTATCATCCTCAGCCCGCACGCCGACGTGCGAGCTTCCCTGGCCCGCCTGCTCGAGGAAGCTGGGTATTCCACACACGGATCTCAGCTACCGTCCGGCATCCTGGTCACAACCGAAACACCCCCGGAACAGACGCAGCCGGCGAGCCCCGCCGCGCCATCCAGTGCGGCCGCGCAGGGCTTACCCCCGCTCGAGGAAGTGGAGCGCCTGTACATCGAGCGGGTGGTGCAGGAGACAGGTTTCAACGTCTCCCGGGCCGCCCGGATTTTGGATATCGACCGGACGACGCTCTACAACAAGTTGCGGCGCTACGGATTGAATCGCGATTCCGCAGTCGCCTGAGGCGGCCGCGTAGGCACGGGCCAGTACGGCCTTGGGCTTAGAAGGTAATTGAGATTAGCGCCTGCAACTGGTCCGGCCGGGAACGCGCGGCGAGACTGTCAAAGGTCCGGGTGACGAACCGTGTGTAGCGAAACTCGGGAACAACGCGGATGCCGACATCGTCGACAAACTGCGCACCGATTCCGACCGTGAGTCCGCGGGCCGTTCTGTGCGCCACGGGATTGGCCGGATTCGGATCCGGTTCAAAGTCAGCGCCTTCCACGGAAAATTCACCGGACGTGCGCACACGGGACGCTCTCCGGAGCACCGGACCCGCCTCGTAGAACCATCGCGGCCCGGGTTCGAAGTGTTCCTTACTGTATCGCCTGACGAGGATGTTGATGTCCCACAGCCGTGCGTCGGTAGTGGAGGTACGCGTGGTGAGTATGCGCTCGTCCTGCGGCGTGGTGGGACGATCGATTCCGATGTAGGTGTCGGAGATCGAACTATGGGAGGACCGGTGCATAATAAGGCTGCCGGCCACGGCGAGCCGCCGCGGCAACGCGACCTGAACCAAACCGCCGCCACCCACACGGTGACCCTGGGCGGTTGTGCTTGCGTCGATGGCGACGTTCGGATGGTCCTGGCTCACGCTTCCGTTACGGAGAGGAAACCGCGGCAGGACGGAAAAAGTACCCCCGAGCGAAATCCGCCGCACCCACTGGATATTGTCGATGGTGCTGTCTCTACGGGAACTGCTCTGTGCGGACACTACCCCGGCGCCGGCGGCGGCGAGGGCTGCTAGGAAGACGATACGGCGTCGCATGTTTGATCGCAAAAGAACCGATTTCGCGGAAGCGAAACACTCAGGATAGCATCGGCGGTATCGGATCGGACGGGAAAGGAAGTAACAAACCGGCGCTTTGCACTTCTTTACCGTGCGGTTGCAACAGGGGACGAGAAGGGCGCGTCCCACCCATAGCCATGAAAAAGAGCCTCGTTCGCCGCAGTATCCTGCTTTTCGCCGCGCTTGCCGCCATCGCCACCGCCGCTCCCCCGATTGTCGATCCGGAACATCCCAACGGCGGCGCGATCGTCTCCGGCGCCATTGACGCACTCGGCGGACCGGGTTTTCTCGCCATGCAGGATCGCGTCGCACGCGGCTGGTCCGGATTATGGCGGAACGGGGTGGCGCGTCACGCGGCCACTCGCGTCGAGACCAGATACGACGGTGGCTCGGCGGCGGAGCGCCACACCTTCGACAAGAAGGACACGCACTGGTACCTTTTCGACGCCAAAGGGGCTCATGAGGTGACCTATCGGGGGTACAGGCCACTCCCCGCAGAGCGCGCCGCAATCCTACGGGACTCCCGCGACGACAACATACTCCAGATCCTGCGCTTCCACGCCGCCGATCCTGGATTTCAGGCCAACTACCGGGGGATGGATGTGTGCGAGAAGCAATCGGGATACCTAGTGGATATCGCGGCCGGGCCGGACGATCCACTCCTCACGGTTTGCTTCTCACAAATGACCGGGCTGCCAATTCGGCAAACGCGCATCGAGCGGGATCCAGTGACGTCGGAACGTGTGGAAACCACGACGGTTTTTTCACGCTATGCCGACGCCGGAGGCGTGCAATGGCCTCGGCACGTGGCGCATTTGATCAACGGCGAGTTGGTGAGCGAGCTGTTTTTCGAGTCCGTGGCGGTGAATCAAGGGGTGTCGCCCGAACGGTTCATACTGCCGCATGATCTAGAGAAGTTGAAGTAACCGTCACATCACATTCGTTAACTGTTGTAACCCTCATCGAAACTAACGGCGGTGGGCTGGGTTCACTCAACGTCATGAGGGGATTCACCAAAGCATTGCTCGCCGCTGGCTTCTTCGCCACTCCACTGATCCAAGCGCAGCCGCTGGGCACGCTAAGGGATGTCCCCGTGCCCGCCCCGGCCGGTTCGGAATTCTATGTGCGCAACCAGGAGGCACTGGTCGCGCTGGGGAAGGCGCTTTTCTGGGATATGCAAGCGTCGAGCGACGGGCGAACGGCTTGCGCCACCTGCCATTTCCACGCGGGAGCCGACCACAGGCTGCACAACCAACTCGTGGACCCGAACCATGCCTTTCCGGTCAACACGCGGCTCGACTACGGCAGTTTCCCGCTGCGGAAACTGGCCGACCCTGGGAATCGAAACTCGGACGTGGTTTGGGACACGGAGATGCGCGTGGGTTCGGCGGGGTTATTTCGCCGTCTGTTCGGGGCCGTGGTTCCAGGCGCCGCGCCCGAGCAGGGTTCTGAGTCCTTGGACAAACCGGAGTTTTCCGTTGGCGGAGTGCAGGTGCGCCGGGTCACCGTGCGGAATGCGCCTACCGTGATCAACGCTGTTTTCCACGTCCGCAATTTCTGGGATGGGCGCGCGGAGCGGATCTTCAATGCGTCGGACCCATTCGGCGGCAACACGGCATCGCCGCGGCCAGTACTCGAGGCAGTGGACGGCCAACTGGTTCGGCACGACGTGCGGCTCGACCAGTCGAGCCTGGCGTCGCAGGCGATGGGCCCGATTCTCGACCCGCTCGAAATGTCGTACGAGGGCCGCGGGTGGGTTCATCTCGGACGGAAAGTTCTTTCGCTGGCTCCGTTGGCGTATCAGAAAGTGGCGGCCGATGACAGTGTGTTGGGACCGATGGCGAAGGCCGAGGGCCGCGGACTGCGCGACGATGTGACCTACCGGGGCATGATAGAGGCTGCATTCCAGCCCAGGTTCTGGCAGTCAGCCCAGACGGTGTCGGCCACGGGCGAGGCGAACGGCCCGTACAGCCAGGCCGAATACAACTTTCCCTTGTTCTGGGGATTAGCGATCCAAGCCTACGAGACGACTTTGGTTTCGGCCGAGACCCCCTTCGACCGTTTCATGGAAGGCGACAGCGGCGCGCTCACCGCCGAAGAGCAGACCGGCATGCGTTTGTTCCAGCAGAACGGACGATGCACGCAATGTCACGGCGGGCCGGAGTTCACCGCGGCCAGTTTCACGGCGCTGAATCGCGGTGGACGGCGGGGTGGTAACGCGGGCCGAGCCTTCCAGCGGACCGGGGTACGCGCCACCGTGGAGGACACGGGCCGAGGGAACGGGGCTTTCAAGTCATCGAGCTTGCGGAACGTGGAGCTCACAGGGCCCTACTTCCACAACGGCGGGCAGGCGACGCTCGAGCAAGTGGTCGCGTTCTATTCGCGCGGCGGCGATTTCACGCCGACCAGCCTGCGGGCTTTCAACGCCAACGCCACGCAGCAAGCGGCGCTAGCGGCGTTCCTGCGCGCCCTTACCGACGACCGTGTGCGGTTCGAACGGGCGCCGTTCGATCATCCCGAGTTGTGCGTACCGTCGGGCCATCCCGAGGCGGCGCCGGGCGTGTTGGCGCGGGCGGGCTCGGCGGAGTTCCCGGCGGCAGCGTCGGAGCGGCTGCTGGCGGTGCCGGCGGTAGGCGCCGGAGGCAACGGGGTTCCGCTCCAGACGTTCCGCGAGTTGCTGACGGGGGAGGGATCGGACGGGTCTCGCGCGCACGCGATGCAGGCGGCTTGCACGGCGCCGCTCACCCGATAGAGGTAGCTGCGCGGCTCTAGTTCTCCCCGGCGGTCAGGACGCTCATGGCCGCTACCGGCGGCACGGTGGACGTGCCCCAAACCAGGTTGTTGCTCCAGGGCGAGTCCGTACCCCAGACGAGGTTGAACCCTTGCATGGAGGCGGTGCCCCAGACGAGGTTGGTCCCCCAGACCAGGTTGGTGCCCTGGACGACGTTGGTTCCCCAAACGAGGTTGGTTCCCCAGACGAGGTTGGTGCCCCAGATTACGTTCACCCCCTGGACGGAATCGAAAGAGAGGGTCACGCGACCCTTTGCGTCCACCACCACGCGCGGAGAGATCGCATTGCCGCTGACCCTGTCGTTGCTCGAAAGCGCGGCGCGGGCATTCATGTATCCGGCACCCACGGTGAACAGATCGTGGGTGGTGAAAAATGTCTGCCTGGTTTTGGGATCCTGCCAGACTGAGACGGGAGCCATGTTCTTGGACGCCGTCTTCATGAGCCGTGCTTTCACGGCATCGGGCGTCAAGGACCTGTCTTTGTCGAGCATGAGCGCCACCACACCGGAGACCATCGGCGCGGCCATGCTGGTGCCGCTGAGGCGCATATAGTCGGTGGAATCGCCTTTTCCCTTGGGATTGTATTCTTTCTCCTGGACACGAACGTCCTTGCGATAGAGCTTGAACAGTTCGGTGTTGGGAGAGCCGGCCACCGACACAATCAGGTTGCCAGGGGCGACGATGTCGGGCTTGACGATATGGTCGATCAGCGTAGGACCCTTCGAGCTGTAGGTGGCGATTGTGTCATCGGCCAGGGTTTCGGTATCCATGGTCTTCATGGCTCCCACGGTGATCACGTAAGGGCTGTTGCCGGGCGAGGTGATGGTGCCGTATCCATCCGCGCCGAAGATGTTGTCCCGGCCCATATTGCCGGCGGCCACCACCACGACGATGCCGGCCTTCCAGGCGCGCTCGACAGCCATGCAGAGCGGATCTTCCGTGTAGCTTTCAAACACAGGCCGTCCGAGCGACAAGTTGATCACCCGGATGTTGTAGCGGCTCTTGAGTTCCACGGCGCGGTCAATGGCTGCGATGGTCCAACTGTCAGACCCGACACCCTTGTCATCGAGCACCTTGAGGCTAATGAGGCTCACGTTTGGGGCGATTCCGCGGATCCCAGTCATACCGCGGCCCGAGGAATTCGCTCCATTCCCGGCGATGATGCCCGCGACGTGGCTGCCGTGGCCATAGCGGTCATCGATCCTGTCGCCGGTGAAGTCCTCGGCATAGACCACGCGGTTCCGGCGAAATCTCGACTCCTCGTCGACTTCGACGGAAAAATCCTTGTTTGAATCGCCGATACCACTGTCGATGACCGCGACGCCGATGCCCTTTCCCGCTTCATCGCCGCCGGTGATTACTTCGGTGGCGGCGGCTCGCGCGGCATAGTCGAGTACGCCGTGGACCTTGCGGTCTGGCGCAACATATTCGACATCGGGGTCGTCGGCGATGCTGTCGAGGTCTCGTCCTTTGACGCGGAAAGTCGCGCTGCGCGCCGACGAAAGACTATCCTTGAGCGACCCCCCTTTACCCCGGGTCCGGTTGACTTTGCCGGTATCGACCGAACCACGGTAGCGCACGATAACGTCGACATCGGATCCGCCGGGTACGTTGTCGAGGTCCCGGGCTTTCTTGCGCCCGGCCAGGGCCGGCATTGCCGAAACCAGCAGGACGAGGGTAGCAGCGACAATGCGATTCTTCATGTCAGCCGGAAGGATGCACGCCGGATTCCGAACGGATTCGAAGGCCGTTGTGGATTTAGAATCAATTGGTTAGAAAGGCTCTCTCCACACGGCTGGGCTGTGCGCGCCAGACAAAAAGTCTGAAAAGGCGGACAACTTGTCTGGCCGCGGCGGTAGTCAAACCGCTAGCCGGCCGCCGTAGACCATGTCCTTCAGCTTGAACCTCGCGGCGATGCGCATCGGCCCCGCTTTGGCCTCGAAATCGATGGCGTTGTCGGTCTCCGACAAGCCTTCCAGGCGCGGGAAACGGAGCGCCACCGACAGATGCATGCCGGGCGCGGGTGCAGCGGCGGAAGAGGCCCGGACCGGCATGCGGTCCTTCACCAGCAAGGATCCGGACCGTTCCATATCCTTCTCGAGCTGGGCCGTGCCGTCCGGAAACTGGGTGGCCGGAATGCCGAACACTTCCAACAGATGCTCCTCTGTTTGCGCGGCGAGGAACTCCTGCGCCTCGGGGGACGACAGACCTTTTCTGCCCCATTGTTCGAGGGCAAGCGCTTGTCGGATGGGGAGCGCGCTGGACCAGCGAACGGTCAGGTAGATCTCGGTGTGTACGCCCACGTTTCCCCTCGGGCCGGCGGAACGTCCGGGAAGGGGTAGGCGGGACGAGCCTGGCAATCCGATTTGTGAGAAGTCGCTACGGAGTTTACTTCCTCGTGGCTGGTAGACGAAGGGAACATCGACGGGCCGGGCCCAGGGAGAGTCGGTGAGAAGGCGATCGGTAAACTCGCCGCTCCAGTCTGGAAACGCGGGCTTTTCCCAATCGCGGCCCCATGCAATGCCGGACGCACCCAGGACTCCGAGCAGCGCGCGCCGGGTGAGGGGCGGCCTCAATGCATTCGACCGGGATACGAAGTTGCTCGCCATACAAGTGCTGGGACGCGGACAAACCGGGGTCCGTTGCCTGGGCTGGCGTCAACAATGGTTAAAACGCGACAGGCCGAGGGCTGAGCGAAGACGCCGGAGAGGCCCGTGACTCTCCGGCGTCCAGGGAAGGGTGATTTTGCCTGAAAAGCGCACAAGCCGCCGGGCGCGGCACCGATCCTGTACGGAAACTCGCGCATTTCAAAGCGCCCGGCGTGTCTGTTGTGCGCGACTTTCTCAGAAGCTCAGCCGCAGCCCGAGCCGGAAAGCGCGCTGCACCAAGCCGTCACGGCCCGTGTTGGCGGTGCCGGTCACCTCGAACACCCCGCCGAGGAAGTTCCCGTTGGGATCGGTGCGGAGGCTCGAGATATTGTTCGAGGCACCACCGAGCTGCGGGGTATTGCTGATGTTGAGGGCCTCACCGCGGAACTGCATATTGAAGCGCTCGCTGATATGGAAGCTGCGGAAGATGCCGAGATCCATATTGCGGATGCCGGGATTGCGCAGGATGTTGTAGCCAGCCGTGCCGAAACGAGGACTGCGCACGGTGGCGAATGTGCGCCAGTCATACCAGGCCTGGCCGCGCCCGTAGCCGCCGAGCTGGTTGGGTTCGCCGGTGAGATCGGCGCGCTGGGAACTGCCCGGCAGGTTGAGGGAGGCCCCGTCGGAACTCACCGAGAACGGCGAACCGGAATAGAGCGAGAGCAGACCGTTGATCTGCCAGCCGCCGGCGATCATGGCCGCCGGACCGCTGGTCAGCATCGACTTGCCCTTGCCGAACGGAACCGCCCATGTGAACGTGCTCTGGAAGTTGTGGGGCCTGTCAAAGCTCAGCAGGGAGCGGGCGAGGCCGAGGTACGGGAGCGCCTGAATCGCCGGGCCGCCATCGTTGCTCGAATTGCAGCAGACGCCGATGGCCTTTGACCATGTGTAGGCGAAGCCGAGGGTCAACCCTCCGGCCATCCGGCGGTCGAGTTTGGTTTGGAGGCTGTCGTAGACGCTGTGGCCGAGCGAGTCGACCAGCGAGGTGGTGGTCTGGCGTCCGAAGTTGGGGTAGAAGGGACGGCCATCGCGCCCGGCCCCGATCACCTGACCGGCGTTGAGGTCCAGGAACTGGGTCTGGCGTACGGTGCGGCTGGCGACGTAGCCCGCCTGGCCGGTGAAGCCCTTCCATAGTTCACGCTGAATGGTGAAGTTCCAGCTCATGATGTAGGCGCGTCGGAACTGGTCTCCGGTGGAGGCTACGGCGTAGGTATTGGGCAGGTCGATCACGCCGCCGCTGACGTCGGGGATCTGCGGGATCGGGATTCCCTGCTCGATACGGCTCACTGGGACGAAGCTGTTCGGGGCGTTACCGTTGAGGATGAGCAGAAGCGGGAAGTTCGTCCGGAGGGCGCGAATCAGGTTGAGCGGGTCGTAATTGATGCCGAATCCGGTGCGAATGACGGTCTTGTCGTTGGGCCGGTAGGCGATGCCGACGCTCGGCGCAAACAGCAGGTTCGAGTTCTTGGTGCCGCAATCGGCGGGCACCGACCCAAGGCCGCACACCAGCATTTTGTTGTTCGCGAAGTCATACCGCTCCATGCCGCGATCCTCGCGGCGTGGCATCGGGATATTGGTGTAACGGACGCCGTAGTTGAGAGTGAGCCTCGGGCGGGCCTGCCAGGTGTCCTGCAGGTAGCCTGAGAACAGGCGCGTACGGGTGCCGTACACATCGGGAACCTGGTATGTGGTGCCGTAGTTGTTGGGCAAACCGAGCAGGAACGCAGCCCACGTGTTGTAGGACGAAGCCGACGGTCCGCCAGCGATTTGCGTGGAACCACCGGTAAAGCTAAAGCCGCCTTGGGCGCCGTGATTCTGGCCGGCGAACTCAGCCTGGAGGTGGTTGAGGTCCTGTTTGAACAGGTCGACGCCAAAGCGAATCTGGTGCGATCCGTGGGTCCAGTTCATGTTGGCCACGTAAGAGAACTGGGGATCCTTGCGTTCATAGGGCATGAACGAGTCCGGTACGCCGAGCGTGGTGAAGCCGGAGAAGGTGAAGCGCGGCCATCCGCCTTCGAAACGGCGCTTCCCGTTGGTGCCAGGGATCTTGAGCACGTCGAGCCCGATGTTGCCATCGAGCGGCTGTTCCACCTTGGTGTTGTAGCGGGTGTAGCCGAAATTGGCATCGAGGACCAGGTGCGGGGTGAGCACGTAGGTGGTGGCAACGGTAGTGGAATTGGTGAACCCGGAAGCGTCGCCGGTGTTGCCGCCGTTGGACGAGATGCCCGGTCCGACGATGTCGCCGAGCATACCGGGATTGTTCATCTTGTACTTCAGGAAGCTGAAGCGGCCGTATACGGTCCACTTGTCGTTGATGTTGTAGTTGACCTTGGTGTCGAGCGTGTGGCGGTCAAACAGGAATCCGCCCGTGGCAAAGTAGTTGTTGTCGGCGAACGTGGTGGCGCCCACCGCGGGAATGAAGCTTTGAATGCGCTTGGCCACCTCCGAGATCCTCGCGGCGGGAATGATGTTGCCGGGGAACAGGGTACGGCCGGCGCCGGTGTCGGCGTTGCCGGTGGCGGGATCATAGATGAGCCCGCGCGTGCCGTAGATCGACGTGCCATCGCTGAAGTCGCCGTTCCGCATGCCCTCGGTTGCGAGCGTCGCCGTATTGTTGGCGAATTCGCGTCGCGGCGAACCTTCGTAGGAGGCGAAGTAGAAGAGCTTATTCTTCACGATCGGCCCACCGATGGTGCCGCCGAACTGATTGAAGATGTATTTGGGATTGCGCCGGTTGCCCTGATTGAGCAGCGCATAAGAGAACGGCTTCGCCAGCAGTTTGTTGCTCAGGTGATACTCGAACGCGGAACCGTGAATCTCGTTGGTGCCGCTGCGCACCTGCACGTTCACCGCGGCGCCGCCGGCCTGACCCTGCTCGGCGGAAAAGCTGTTGGTAACGACGTCCACCGTCTCAATGGATTCGAGCGCCGGCACGTAAGCGGCGATGTGCGGCAGCCATGTCTGTTGGCTGGCGGCGCCGTCGATGCGCACCAGAACGCCGGCGGTGGGGGTTCCGTTAACGTTGGACTGCAGCGCGCGCGACGGATTGGTGGGCACCGAGTGCGCGTTCGATGGCGGACTGAAGCCGGGTATGGTCACCAGCACATTCTGATAGTTGCGCCCCACCGGCACCGGAAGGTTCACCAAGTCCCGCCCCTGCACTTGGGACCGGACGGTGGCGCTGTCGGTTTGCAGGACAGCCGCCGCGGCTTCGACGGTGACCGATTCGGCGACGTTGCCGATCTGTAGAGCGACATCCACGCGAGTGGTGTTGTTCGCGGTGACATCGATACCGCCTTCCGCCGACGGGCGGAAGCCATCCTTGGCGAACTTCACCTCGTAGTTACCCGGCTGGACCGCGGCGAATACATAGCCGCCGGCTTCGTTGGTGGTGGCCTGGCGGACCTGCCCGGTCTGGGTATTTGTGGCTGTGACCGCTGCGTTGGGGACGGCGGCGCCGGAAGGATCGTTGACGGTGCCGACGATCGAACCGTAAAGGGTTTGTGCATGAGCCGCGTTCGGGACAAGTAACATTGCCGCGGACACAGTTATCGCTGCGAGGCGAAAAACGTTGAGCATTCTTAACTCCCATCTCCCGCTAAACCGCGCGGGACTGGTAATAAGGATACTCCGCGCTTGGACCAAGGTCAAATTGAGTAATGTTAGTAGTTGATAACTTTTAAGCGTGCGTCCACGAAGGCGGAAACGGCAGAGACATAACGATGTTTTAATTAGTAACTATGAAGTAACGGCCGCGACGCCGTCAGCGATCAGGTGTGGGGAAAGGCCGCTATCGTTGCAATGTGCGAAGATCGCGCTCGATGCTAGCGGCGAGATCCGCCTGTCCTCGCTCGCCGGCCATCCGGTGGGCACGCGTGAGAAGTTCGATTGCCTTCGCGCGCCTGCCGGAGCGTCCGTATGCGGCGCCCATCGCGTAGACGAAGCCGGGTGTCTGGTCATCCACCGGCTCGAGGGTGCTCTCGAACTCTCGGATAGCCTCGTCGTAGCGGCGCTGGTTGGTGAGGATCCGCCCCAGGTGGAAATGCGCGAGGCGGAAACCCGGCTGCGCGGCGATAGCGGCGCGGTAGTGCTCGATCGCGGCGGCCTGCCGGCCTTCGGTTTCGAGGATGAAAGCGATGTTGTTGTGCGCTTCGGCGTGGTTGGGGTTGGAGACGAGCGCCCGTTCGAACGCCTGGCGCGCTTCCGGAAGACGCCGTTGTTGGAACAGAAGGACCCCATAGTTGTAGTGCGCCTCGGCCAGGCCGGGTTCGATAGCGATGGCCGCCCGGTAGGCGGCCTCGGACTCGGCCGCGCGGCCGGCACGCCCGTAGAGCGAAATCAGATTCGCATGCGCCTGCGCCGAGCGCGGATCCACCTCCGCGGCTTTACGATGCATTTCGATGGCGCCGTCGAGTTGGCCGGCTGCCTCGAGTTCCGAGCCGCGCCGGATGAACTGGATCGCGGAGATGGTCAACTCGCCGAGTTCGCGCAGATAATGGTCGCCGGCATTGGGAGTCCATGTCCGGAAGCGCTGGTAGGGCTCGAGATGGGCCTGGGCCTCCGCGGTGCGCCCCAATTGCCGCAGTGCCTGGGCCAGGGCGTAGTGCGCCCCGCCGTACTGGGGGAAGAGCTTGACGGCTTTACGGAGCGATTCGACGGCCTTCGCGGTTTCGCCGCGAGCGGCCTCGACGCGGCCGAGCCCGTACCAGACGGCCGCCGAGCCGGGATGGGCCGGGGCGGCGGCCGAGTAGATCGCGGCCGCGGCGCCGAGGTCTCCCTTTTCGAACAGGATCTCTGCCTTCTTGAGGGAGGCGGGGAAGTAGGAGGGATCGATCCGGAGCGCGGCGGCGATCGCATCGAGCGCGGCGGCGTAGTTGCCTTGTGAGCTCTCCGTGTAGGCCAGATAGTAGGGCCATGCAAAGTTGGCGCCATCGAGCCGGTGAGCGCGCCGGTAGGCCACGGTAGCAGCCGCCACCTGGTCATGGGCATGCAGGAGCATCCCGAGGCGGCCGTTCACGCTGGGATCGTTCGGCTTCCGGCGAGCGTCGGCAAGGGCCGTGGACACCAACTCCCGCACAGCGGGCAGGAACAGATTGAGATCGACGTCCGGCAGGGGGGGAAGCGGGGGCTGCGGAGCACAACTCGCCAGGACCAGCAGTAGGGGCAGGGTGGATCGAGCCACCTCATTATCGTAGCGCCCGCGCGCTCGCGAGCGGTACTCGGCTAAGCGGCTTAAAAACAAAGACTTGCCCCTGCGATGCCCGGCGCAGTCCGGGTGGGGCACTAAGGTCGCCCCGCAAGAAGCGATAGGGTTCCTGCACCCGGATCGCTACAAACAAACCCGCCACGCTGTCTGTAGTTATTCTTCCTTCTGCCGATATACAGTTTGACGAAGGGCCAAACACCCGTCTGGAACTGCGCCGGTTCCGCAAGCGCCGGGAGTCAGCCGGAAAGCGATGAGGCACGAAGCTGTGAAGCACGAAGCGACGGAACGAACAGTGATGAACTACCCAGCGAGTAGAGAACAACCCGTGCATCCAGAGGCCGCGGGGCGAAAAGCCGCCGGGCAGGAAGAACGATAGATGCTGCGAGCCGTCATTATTTCGCCGGATACCGAACTCAGTTCACGGCTGGGAGACATGATCTCCAAGTCCGGACGCGTAGGCCTGGTCAAGACATCGGACAAGTATCTCCGGGAATTCGACCTGGAGCGCTTCCTGCGGGCGAACGCTCCGCAAGTGGTGTTCCTGAGTATCGAGCAGCTCAGCCAAGCCATGGAAGTGCTTCGGGGTATTGAACAGACACTGCCGGGCATCCAAGTCGTATCGGTGGATCGAAGCTGCGATCCCGCCGTGCTGTTGGACCTGATGCACATCGGCGTCCGGGAGTTCCTGGCCTACCCGTTCGACGGCGCCAGTTTCATGGCGGCTGTGGCGCGCCTGGAGGAAGTTCTCGAGAAGCGCCCGGCTCATATCGACATCAGTGACAACGTCTTCTCATTCCTGCCGTCGAAGACCGGCGCCGGCACCTCGACGCTGTGTTTGAACGCCGCGGTGGCGCTTTCGCGTCTCACCGATACTCACGTGCTGCTGATGGACCTCGATCTGAACCAGGGTCTGATCGGCTTCATGATGAAGCTCGACAACGTCTATACGATCTACGAAGCAGCGGAAAACGCAACCAAGCTGGATGAGCATCTCTGGCCCCAACTGGTGGCCAGCCGCGGCCAGTTGGATGTGTTGCCCGCGGGCCGTTTGGACCCGCAGATCCGGGTGGATCCACTGCAGATCCGGCAGTTGATCGCCTTTGCGCGGCGTTTCTACAAAGGCATCTGCATCGACCTGAGCGGCAACATGGAGAAGTTCTCCCTGGAAGTGATGCAGGAGTCCAAGCGAATCTTCCTGGTCTGCACGCCGGAGATCCCCTCGCTCCACTTGGCGCGCCAGAAGTTCAATCTGCTGCAAGCGATGGACCTCGGCGATCGCGTCGCTGTCCTGCTGAACCGATCCCAGAAGCGCCCGATCATTTCCACCACGCACATCGAGCAACTGCTGGGCGTACCGGTCTACCAGGAATTTCCCAACGATTACCGGGGCGTTCACGACGCCCTCACCAACGGCAAGGAAATTCAGCAGGAGACCGAACTCGGCCGCCAGTTCACCCAACTAGCTCACGATATGCTCGAGAAGCCCTTGGAGCAGCGCCCGATGAAGGGCCGGAAGAAAAAGTTCCTCGAGTATTTCTCGGTCACCTCGTCCAAAACCGTAGATGTCCGCTAGCCCGGGATCGCAGGGGAAGTCCCGTCAACGCCGTCCCGTGCGGCCGGGAATCGCCCAGACGGCCTCGAGCACCCCTTCACGCAGCACACACATTTCGTCGTGCAGGCAGACTGTGCTATCGGTGTAGCCCGGCACGAACGAAATCGTATCTCCCACGCGGCGCGATTCATCCGGCCCGGTGAGCTCGATTGTGCCATGCTCGGCCGAAAGCGACAGCTTGGCGACTCCGGGCAAACCGATCGGAGCGGGTGCGCCGTGCTGGACGCTCATCGTCTTGAAGCCGGCGTCCACGATGATCCGGTGCGGGGACGGGCGGCTCACGATGCGCGTTAGCACGGTGAGTGCGAATTCATGGTCAAGCCCCCACTTCCGGTAGCTGAGGTCGCAGAAAACGCCACCGCCGGCTTGCACCTCGGTGAGTCCCGCGTGCCCGGCGGACTCATGGAACGTCCCGCTGCCGGATGCGGACACGATTCCAATCACAATCCCGGCCGCACGGCACATCTCGGCCGTTTCCGTCAGCAGCCGGCAGGCCGCGGCCACTTCGCCGGTCTTGGCGGCGCCCTCCATCGGCACCGTATGGCCCTCCCAACCCATCAATCCTTCCAATCGGAGACCGGCCGACGACTGAACCTGGGCGGCCAGCGCGGCGGCGGCCTCGCCCGGCTGCACACCGCAGCGGTGCATCCCGACGTCCACTTCGATCAGCAGGGGGATGACAGCGCCTTCGGCGATCGCGGCGGCATCGAGGGCGGCGGCATGCTGCGGACTGTCGGTGGCGGCGATGACGCTCGCCGAGCGGGCCAGGCGGGCGAGCCGCCGCAGCTTCCGCTCACCGGCGATCTGGTGGGCGATCAGGATGCCGGAAACGCCGGCTTCCGCCATCGCTTCCGCTTCATAGAGCGTCGCGCAGGTAACTCCGATGGCGCCCCGCGCTACGGCTTCCCGGGCTAGCTCGGGCGCTTTCTGCCCCTTCATATGCGGCCGCCAAGCGAGGCCATGCGGAGAGAGAAACTCGAGCATCCGCGTTACGTTACGCCCGTAGGCGTCGATGTCGAGACACAAGGCGGGAGTCTCGAGATCGTTCAAGGGCAGGCCAATGGCAGCGGCGTTTGCACTCATCCCTGCTAGCATCCCACTTTCGGCGGCGCGCGTCATAATGAAGAGCGATGATCCGTCGCGACTTTCTGTACTCGCTGCCGCTGGCATGCTTGCCGGGCGCCGCAATCTCCGGAGCGCAATACGAGGAGAGCCGCGGCGAGGTCCCCTGGGTGCCGACGCCGGAAGAAGTGGTGGAGACGATGCTCGAGATGGCGCGCGTAGGTCCGGGAGACGTGGTGTACGATCTCGGCTGCGGCGACGGTCGAATTGTGATCGCAGCGGCACGCAAGTATGGAGCCCGCGGCGTGGGCGTCGACATCGAGCCGGAACGGATTCGCGAAGCCAATGAGGCGGCGCGCGCCGCGGGCGTCGCCGGCCGGGTCCGCTTCGTCGAGCAGGATTTTTTCAAAACCGATGTATCCGAAGCCACCGTGGTGGCATTGTATTTGTTCTCCAAGATCAACGAGCGTTTGAAGCCGCGATTGTTGCGCGAGTTGAAAGCGGGCTCGCGCGTGGTTTTGTACCAGTTCAACGGCATGGGGGACTGGAAGCCCAAGCGGGTGATCCGCAAGCACCACTATCCGGTGTATCTTTTCGAAGTGCCGCCGCGGGCCTAGCCGGTGAAACGCCTTGGCGGGGCGTACAATGCAGAGCATGCATCGAAGAAATTTCCTTTCGAACTCGATCGCCGGCAGCATGGCCGCCGCGCAGCAGCCTCCGGCTCCGCGCGAACGCGCCAGCGGCGGGGGCGGCAGCAATTCGTATCAGGTAGACGTGACCGTGGAACGGCGCGTGCAAGGTAAGCCCCACAAGGGCAAGATGCTGGCCGCGATCCAGCCGCACTGCGACGACATTCCCATCTACGCGGGCGGGACGGTTCTCAAGCTTATCGACGAGGGCTATGAGGGCATCCTGATCACCGCGTCCGACGATTCGATGGCCGGCAACCTGAATCCGAACCTCGCTCAGACGCGCCGGGGCGACGCCACCTACGGGCAGATCGTATTGGCCAACGAGCGCGACACGCAGGAAATGAGCCGCCGCCTCGGCTTGAAGGAAGCCGTTTTCCTGAACTACCCGAATCACAACATGGACGCATGGCCGATCGTCGAGATGCGCGCCCGGCTGATCTTTCTTTTTCGCGCGTACAAGATCGATACGATTCTGGTGTATGACCCGTCTGGCCTCTACGAGCGCAACCCGGACCACTACATTCTGGCGCGAGCGGCGGAATCGGCGTTCTGGATGTCGAAATCGGAGTGGGACTATCCGGAGCACTTCAAGGTTGGGATGACACCGCACGGCCCGCGCGAAGCGTATTATTTCGCGCGTGGTCCGCAATTGGTGAATCGCGCGGTGGATATCGGTGATTTCATCGATCGCAAAGTTTACGCCAATATGGCCAACGTTACACAGGGTCCGGCTGGAACGCGCGGCGCGGCGCTACGGCGGCGTCTGGCGGCGGAGGGGAAGAAGCTCGCGCTGCTGGGGAATACCGATGAGGAGGCCAACCGCGCCTACACGAAGTACTTCGCGCTCGAGCATGACCGAGTCCGGGGACGCGGCCATGGTCTCGACTACGCGGAGCTGTTTCACTACGTCGGCCCGGATTCATCTTCAGAAGAAGAATACGTCAAGGCCAACGCCGAGCCGCTATAGCGACGTCACCCGCCCTGCGTCACGCGCCGTGTGGCCACCAAGAGGTTGGACGGCTTGCGGCCTGACCCATAGCCGATGTGGAAGCCCAAGGGCTTTGCATCAACCCGCGAGTAAGCTTCACGCAGATCCGGCTGCGCCATGGAGCGAAATGAGGGAATCGGCCGGTCATAGCCGCCGTACAGGCGCACCTGCCAAGAGCCTTCAGCCAGAAACCGGTACGGGATTCCGGTGTCGTCCTGCACAATGGCGTCGCTTTGCGCCAGGATGTGCTGGCGGATGCCGCTGAAGCCGTTGCGGTGAGGCAGGTAGGAAGCAGCCTTCAGGAAAGTGGTCACCACGCCGAGCGACTGCAGGTGGCTTCGCAGGCCCATGTTCCCGTCGAAGTTCGGAGAGGAAAGGTCCGCCGAGACATAGGTGATGCGGCGGCGGCGCGATTCGCCTTCCCGCGTGAACTCGACCATCACTCCGGCGTTCGATCCCGACCCGGCGCCAACCCGCGGAACGGCTTTGCCCGTGGCGTCGATCTCGATGTCGCCCACGCCGGAAATGCGGTGGCCGGTTCGCACCAATTCCACCAGCATGAGAGGGAGCACGCCGTCGGCGGCGCGGCCGCGCAGATCCCGGCGCATCTGGCTGGTGATGAAGAAGCTCGAGCGCACCACCGAACGCAGAGCGAAGCGGATCCCCGCGAGCCAGCGATCCCGCTCTCCCGGCGCGAGCAGTTCCTCGCGCGGCATGGATCCCGGCGGCTCCAATCCAAGGAGCACGTAGCGATCTTTGCGCGGAAATAACAGCGAAGCGGTCAACGCGTCGGGACCTCCAAACGGATAGAACAACGCGCCGCCGGCAAACGGCGAATCCGCGAGTTCAGCCTGCTGGAAGCGTTCGTAGCCGGGCAGGCGGAAGCGGCTGGTTTTGGACCACAATTCGTCCATCGCCGCGCGGTGCGCCTGCCAGGCCGGATCGGTTTCGGCGGCGGAAAACAGGCTGCCGTCGCGGCCGGCGAGCCCTGCCAGGAAGCGGGCTGTGTCGTCGAAGACGCGATCGGAACGGAGCGTCGGGTCCGGCTGTTCCTGCGCTTCCCGCGCGGCCGTGGGACCGCGAGAACAGGCGGCCAGAAGAATGAGAACGAACGAAGGCAGTAGGTATCGAGCCGTGAGGCGCATGGGCTTGCCCCCAGTGTAGCGGAGAGTCCGGCGGCAGTGATTTACTTCTCGTTAACCTGCCACGCGAGGGTGGCGGCCCGGGAGCTATTTCGACTTGAGGTCGATAAGGATCAACTCGAAAGGCGTAGTCATGTCGCTCTTTTCCGAATGCGTGCCGGGCGTACCCCAACGCGCTTCGCCGGCCTCGAAGCTGGCATCGGCCACCGATCCATCGACGTTGGTCAGTTTGATACGGGCCGGGGTGAGCGCCACGGTCACGCGATTGACCGAGTGCTGGTGGCGCGGGATGGATTCGCCCGGCCGCACCCGCACGCGTAGCACGCGCACCTGTTCGTTCTCGAATTCCGTGCGGTAGATCGACGGTGCTACTTTGACCGGGTCAAGCGCGGGCCATGCGACCGGGGCTCCCTTGTGCTTCAATTCCACCTCGACGATCTTGTAGCGCGTCCCACCGATATTCTCGCTGGTGTGCATACCGTCGGCCGGGTCCCAACGCACGGTTCCTGCATCGAACTTGACGTCTTTCACCGGACCGCCTTCAAAGGCAAGCTGCATCACGCCCGGGCTCAAGTGAACCATGACGCGGTTCCGGTCATGCTTATGCAGGCGGCTCTTTTGGCCCGGGGAGTTTTCGGCAACCACCACGCGGACGAATTCGTTGTCGACGGGGATCGGCCGCGGCTGTTGGGCCAACGCGGCAGCGGCGATCATCGCAAAGAGCAGAGGGAGGGCGAGCTTGGTGTAGCGCACAGTGTTCCCTATTGTATCTGCCCGTGGTCCGATCTTCGGGGGTGGCGGGTGCTTTTTCGGCTGACTTCGATCTCGCGCCCAGCGGGCGTTGGGGATGCCAGTAAGGATCGTCGGATTACCGGCGGTGGTCCGTAGACTCGCCTAGAGAGTCATTGGATGCGCAGTCCTAGGTTTTCTGGGGCAGTCCAGGAGTCTGGTAAAGGAGCGAACTACTGGACCGCCATCGTCACCGGCGGGCTTTCCTGGCCGTCCACAGTGACCGTTAACGGGACGGCGTTCCCCGGAGCTACTCCATTCGGAATCAGGCCGTTGACCTGGTAGACACCCGCCAGACCAGGCGCCAGCCCGGCGAAGGCGATGTCGGAGACATCCACTCCACCGATCGCAACCTTCACTGAGTGCTTCAATCGGTGCAAGGTCGTCGTAGAAGCGGGCTCCCCCGCGACGGCGGGCGGGTCCACTTCACCGAGTCCGGCAGCGTAAATCACGAAACTGTTCCCAGCCGACCCCGGGTTGGCCGAATCGTAGTAGCGGAACCGCGGGTCGACGATGATGCCCTGGCCTTTGCCGGATTGATCGCGTGTGAACACGGCCGGTTGGGCGGCTCCCATTGCAACACGGATCGGTCCCAGGCGAACGCCATCGCGAGCATGGAATAGCTCGATGCCGTTGTGTTCGGGAATGCCGTAGGGCAGGATCGCGTTGATCTGCCCCGGGCTCACGAACAGCAGCGGGACGGGCTTCCCGTTGAAGTTCAACGAGACACCTCCCAGGCTGGTGGGAAGGGGAAGCCCTTGCGCGGCCACGGTCCGAGGCGCCAGGTTGGCGCCAAAAACCGCGACAAACTCTCCAGGTGCCCGGACGCGGCCGGCCTGGAAGCTGGCGCCGTTCACAACTCCGGCAGCATCGAGGATCGCGGCGGTGGAGCTGGGCACGATGACGATCGCTGTGCTCTCGACGGCGAAGAGGTCGCCGCTGGCAACCAGGGCCGTCATTTCGACCAGCCCACTACCGCCGCGCTGGGGTGTCCAAGTTCCCGCGTAGCGTCCGGCTCCCATGTCGAAAAGATGCAATCCGTAGTCCCCATTGGCGAAGGAGACATCCACGGAGGCGCCGGTCACCGGGTTGCCGCAGTTGTCGTAGACGGAAAGCCGCAGCGAGCCGGGCTCACCGGCGGCCAGAGTATCGAGAGGTTGCGGGCGGCCAAAGAAGACGCTCAGTCGGGTTGGCTGACAGGTGTCCGCCTGCCGAGGTTGCTTGGCGGAGGCAGGATTCACGTTCTTTTGATCCTCGAAACCGATGATGGACTTGTACTCGTCGCCGGTAATGATGAGCCGGTCTCCATTCTGGAGGGATCCCCGGACGTCTTCGGGAAGCGTCAACTCGCTGGTTCCGGGCTCGGCAAACAGTTCGACGCTGGCGCCGGACGGAGTGGTGATCCGCAGTCGAATCCGTGCACCCGTCTCGTTGGTGACCTCGAATCTGCCACCCACGACATCGGGAATCTGAACGATCGGTTTGCCGCCGAACATCGCCCGGCTGACTCGAACCACGCCGCGGAATTCCCGGCTCCATTCGACTTCTACCGGAGCATCCGGCGGCGTTTGGGCGCTCGCGGTGAATGCGTCCGCCGATCGAATCACCGGTGGCGTCACCACTTGGGAACCGCTGCGCATATCCACGACTGGCGGGCCAGCCTCCGCCGGGGATCCAATGGCGGTTGCTTTGGTAAGCCCGGTTGCATCTTTCGACAAGCCTGTGGCGGCGATCTCGTGTAGCGAGTCCACGATGACATTGAACGGCACATCGACGAAGGTGCCGTCGTTTCCTTCGATCCGAACCGTGTAGCAGTAGGACCCCGGAGGAACGCCCTGCCGGTCGAATTGGGTAGTGAAGTAAGGGACTGCCAACCGGCCCAGAGTCATCTTCGTGAGCAGATTGGGGGCTCTGGGATCGATCTTGACCAGCTTCCAGCCCACCGCCTCGACGCCAGGCTTTCCGTACGTGAAACTACCCGATTTTCTCGATGCCGAGAAACTGTTTGCATCCAGGCCGAAAAGGAAGTTTACGTGCCACCCTTCGCCGGCTTGCTGGCAGCCGACCGAGTACGGAATCTCGAGCGGATCCACGCCAGTTCCTTTGACGATCACCTTGCCCTTGAGTGTCGTGCCTGGGATCAGGTCCGAGCGTGTTTTCAGGTTCAGCGTACCGGTGGTCCAGGCTTCGGTTACCGCTTCGAACGGAGAGCCGCCGCCGTCCGGCATCACCATCACTTGCAGCTTCAGCGGGCTGGTGCCCGGACCGAACAGGATCACGGGCAGCGTCAGCGGCGGACTGCCAAACGGCTTATCGATGGAGATCTGCTGGATCGAAGACCGCAACTGGCCCGGCGCCGTCACGGTTATCTGATAGGTCCGCTCGGCGGTCTTGCCGGCCGTATCGGTGGCCACTACCACCAGCGTGAACGTTCCTGTCTGCGTGGGCGAGCCGATCAGCAAGCCGTCGGGCTGCAGCGTCATGCCTGGAATCCCTGTGCCCTTCTGCGAGAACGTGCGCGTTCCTTCACCGCCCCTTGCCTCGAAGCGGTAATCGGACGCTTGCCCGCGGACCAGATTTCCAGGAGCACTCAGCGTCGTGATCTCGAGCGGCGTGACGGTCTTTGCGACGATGCGGATGCGCCACGTCTCTTCCACAGTGGTGAACGGGCTCACGCGAATCCGGACCTTGACGTCATAGGTCCCTTCCTGACGCGGTATGCCGGCAAATAGCCGGGACGCCGAATCAAAGGTCAACCAGTCCGGCTTGCTCACAACCTCGATCTGGTCAGTGCCGGCGAACTTCCACGAGTAGGCCTCGCCCACGAAGCCACCGGGTGCATCCTTGGCCATTCCGGAAGGCTGGGGCTGGGGGCCGGGATCGGAGCCGATCAGGAGCGGCAGCGTTTCGGTGACCGTGGTGTCGAGCGCGTCGACGATCTGAATTGTCACCTCGAAGGCGCCCGCAGCAGGCGGAGTGCCGGTTAGGGTCCGTGTGGCCGGTAGGTAGGTGAGCCATGGAGGCAGATTGGCGGTGATCCGGTAGGGCGGCGATCCACCCTCGATCTGCAGTTGGACGCTGTAGAGCTTGCCCGGCTCGCCGCGCGGCAGCGTGTTGCTGATCCTGGGAGCGTCGACGACCTTTTGGGTGTAAGTTTTCGTGTCGGTGTCCCCACGCGAATCCGTGACTGTTACTTGAAACTGGTACTCCCCGGCCCTGGTGGGCGCGCCGATGTAGGAGCCGTCGGGATTGAGCGTCATGCCTGGCGGCAGGGTTAGAATCGGCGCGGAGAAGCGGTACGGAAGGGCTCCATCCTTGGCCGCGAAGCGGCCGGTAGCGAACTTGCCGAGCACGAGCGAGTCCAACGTGGTCGGCGTGGTCAACGATACCTTTTGCGTGGAGTCCCCCCCGGGCTTTGGATCTGTTGGCGGATCAGTGGGCGGATCGGTCGGTGGTGGATTCGTGGATTGCGGCGCAACCAGCATGGCGATGGTGACGCTGTCGGTGAGAGCGGTGCTGTCGCCGACGCCCAGCTTGACCGAAGCCGTGCCGGCGGGGCCCAAGGGGACTCCCGAAATCAGGCCGCCCAGCGAAATCGTGAGGCCGGCCGGCAGACCGATGGCGGACCACCGCGGCGCGCCATTCACGTTGATGGCCGTGGCCTGGAAGCTATAGGCCTGCCCGATGGTGGCAGCCGGGAGCGAGGTGGTGGTGATCTTGAGAACGTTGGTAGGTGTGACGGGCGCCTTTACGGTCAGGTTGAAGCACCTCTGGACAACCGTGGAGGATAGGTCTTCCACACGCACATCCACGGCGCAGGAGAACGTTTGATCGCGTCCCGTGTTGAGAGCGTAGGTCCCCGAGATCTGTCCCTGGCTGTTACAGGTCAGGCCCGGCAGCCCAACGTCGCAATGGAAGATGCGGTAGGGCGCGATTCCGCCCTCAACGACAACCCGCGCCGAATAAGGGGCGAAGACGGTGACGTCCGGAAGGGTCTGAGTGACGATTCGCAGCGGCGGGTACACGATCAGGGTGAACGGCTGCGTCTTGCTCCCACCCTGACCATCGGTTGCCGTAACACTGAAAGTGTACGTTCCCGGGGTGGTGGCGGTCCCGTTGATTACCACCGCCGGGCGGCAGGGAGGGTCGGTGAAGATCACCAAGCCGGGGACGCTAAACCCGGACTGGGAGAAGGTGTAGCAGAGCGAACCGGTCGCGGGCCGAGTGCCTCCGGTTGCGCCGATCGTCGACTGGCCGAAGAGGCCCGCCACAAAACGGATGGGATCGGACGACGCGGTGAGCGTGATCGGCGTTTGGCCGTGGGCCACTCCGAGCCCCCAGAGCGACAGCGCGATCATGACGCGGCCAGGGTTCATCCACTCAGTTTGTGGACAGCACTCCCATCAAACAATGGCGATCATGTGAAACGCCGTGAAATTTCGTGAATCGCCGGCAACTCCCTTATTTCCAGCGATTCTCTTGTGCAGCGTTCCGGCGGCTGATCGATAGCGGGGACGGCCGCGCTCCCAGCGCGGCCTCTTCCCTGCATGCCGGGGATTTCAGGCGGTTGCGACGGCCTCGCGCGCGGCAAACGGATTCTCATCAGCGCTCGGCCCATAAATCGACGGCAGAGGGACACCCACCTCGCGCAAGTACACCGAAAGCTGTCCGCGATGGTGATACCAGTGATTCAGCATGATGGTTCGCAGTACGGCGCCCACCGGCATGGTCATCACCTCCTTGCCCCCAGCCACGACGCGCCACGGCTGGCCGAGATCGGAATCGCTCATCCCGCTGAGGATCTCGCGGGCTCGGGCAACGCTCTCATCGTGAGTCCGCAGCAACTCGGCGTTGGTGGCGGCGGCGGGCTGAGTGAAGTCCGGCATCTCGAACGGCGACCGCCGCGACATCTCCGCCACGTTGCCCGGGGTGGACGCGATATGGAGGCTCAGTTGTCCCATCGACATCGACTTGGCGTGAGGCCGCCACGCCAGATGTGCGTCCGGCACGCGCTCCAGAACGCGCCGCGTGGTAGCCGCTTCCTGTTCCAACTCCTGTATCAAAGCTTGAATCGCACTCATGGTCCGTTCTCCTTTACTGTCTGACTCTCGTTGCTTCCGCATGCAGGCGAATCCGCTCGAGTAGCGGCGCCCAACCGCGAGAAACACCCTCCCGGTAGCCTTCCGGCACCAAGCCGAATGCCGAGTGCCGGAACGCCATCATCGTTCCACTGTCCACTTCCTTCAACCGGTACTGCACGTTCGATACAACCGGACTCGACATGAACAGCGGGCCGGTGATCTCGAGCAGCGAAGGCCGCTTGATCGCCTGCACGGCGCCCCAGTAGTGGCCATTGCCGTCACCGAGGTCACGGTACCAGCGTCCTCCCGGCCATGCCTCGAGCTTCATGGGGAGCGGATTTCCGTCCGGGCCTTCATTGCCCGGACCCATCTGTTCGAGCAGCGCCTCAAAGGTTGCCTCGGGTGTGGCGCGGACGAGGATCTCGTAAGCGATCTCGAGCGTCAGGTTATCCAGCGATGGTGTTGCCGCTGTCATTACAAGCTTCTCCTTTCGACCTAATTACCGTATCCCGGCGCCACGCTCGGCCCGTTCCTTCACTCGCGTCAGTTGCCGGAGCCAATAGCGCTCAAATAAACTGCTCCACTCGTGCACCGGCCTCAGGGCGCTGGCGTTGGTCCGATAAAAAACCTGGCGTCCTTCCCGCCGCGTTTGCACCAGTCCAACTTCGCGTAGAACCTTGAGGTGCTTGGACACCGATGGCTGTGGCAGGTTGAGGTCCGCGCAGACGTCGTTCACCGGCCGCTCACGTTCGGCGAGATAGGCGAGTATGCTCCGCCGGCTCGTTTCGGCGATTGCGTTGAATACGTCGGAAGTGGTTGCAGCGCGTGGCACTAGGATCAGTATATTCCCATATAGGAATATGTCAAGCGTGTTATTCCTGGCGTACGGAAATTTTCGTTTCGCAGGCCCGCGTGAATCGCGGAAGAGTTGGGAGATGTGTGGGACTTGCGCTGGTTCGGCTTTGCCGATTGCGAGAACTACTGCAGCCGCCCAGCCTGAAAATTCAGAATCGCCGTCTCGATCGAATAGTCATACCGCGCCGCGGTGTCGCGAATCAGCGCCCCGGTCTCGTTCAATTGGGCCTGGCTCAGTTCCACGATCGAGCTCAAGCCCAGTTTGTACCGCTCTTGCGCCAGATCGAGCGCCAGTCTGGATTGCTTCAACAACTGCGCCGTCAAGGCGATCCGCTGAAACGCGGTGTCCGCGTTCAGCCACGCCACCGAGATCTCGCGCGCGATCCCGTTTTCGAGATCCTCGATCCGCTTGCCGATCGCTTGCGCCCGATACGCCGCCTCACGCTGCCGGGCGTCGAACAGATGCCCGTTGAACACAGGCATATTCAGGTTCACGCCCACCGCGCCGTAGCGGCCGCGCATACGGTCACTATGGGCTGGAGCTACGCCCGCCGCGCCGAGGGCGGTCACAGTGGGGCGCGCCAGTTTCTTCTCGGCTTCCACGAACCGGAGCGCGGCCTGATGCTCCATGCGCAAAGCGGCCAATTCCGGACGGTTGGTGAGCGCCTCGGTAATCAAGTCGTGCGAAGGGGGCGGCGGCTGATCGATGGCGGGCACATCCACCAGGTCGAAGTCACGCGGCTCGCGGTAGCCAATCGCGGAGGAAAGGTCTGCCAATGCGGCGCGATGCTGGTTTTCGGCCGCGGAAAGCAACAGGCGCGCCTCGGAAATATTAACCTCGGCAAAGCTCACGTCGAGGGTCGACTTCATGTTCGCCGACGCCAGCGCGGAGACCTGATCGAGCACCAGTTGGCGCGCCTCGATGGTCTGCTGCGCCACTTCGAGAAGGTTCCGCGTCCGCAAGCCGGCGAGGAACGCACGGTGGACGGCCAACACGATCGCCGCGCGCGTCGCATTGATGCCCTCGCGGGAGGAACCGGCGCGCAGGCGGCTGCTCTCGGTGAGATCCTGAGTCCGGCCGAAATCGGTGATCAACTGCGATACCGAGGTTCCCATGCCAAGCCGGCTGAGGATGATCGGATTGTTGAGATTTCCGGCTGCGATGCGGCTATCGTTCACCGCACCTACGCCGGAAACGTGGGCGCCCACGGTGGGATACAGCCCGGACCGGACCGCGGTCACGTTCTCCCCGGCGGCCAGTGATAGGGCGGTATCGGCGGCGATGCGTGGATGGGTGCGGAGCGCGGTGGCGACGGCTTCCTCGAGCGTCAGCCGCTCCGCGGCGGCGGCGGACGTCAGCCAGCAAACTAGGACGAGGATAATGCGAACGAACATCTTGTTTGAGAAGGCTCCTTACGCCCTGCGCCGGTACAGCATCAGATAAGCAGCCGGCACGAGAAAGACGGTGGTGATCAGCGAGAGGGTGAGTCCGCCGAGAATGGCGCGGGCCAGCGGTGCGTAGGCCTCGCTCCCGGCGCCCAGTTTCAGCGCCATGGGGAGCAGGCCCACCAAGGTGGCGAACGAGGTCATCAGCACGGGACGAAGACGGATGCGGCATGCGCCCACGATGACGCCGAGCGTGTCTTCGCCGCCACCGAGGGTCCGCAAATGGTTGGCGAATTCGATAATCAGGATGCTGTTGGAGGCGACGATGCCGACCAGCATCACAACACCCATCAGCGACATCACGTTGAGCGTGGTCCCTGTGGCGGTGAGCGTGACCAGCACACCGGCGAGACCCGGCGGCACCGCGAGAAGAATGAGCAGCGGATCGGTGAACGAGCGGAATTGGGCCACCAGAATCAGGTAAAGCAGCAACACGGAAAGCAGCAGGCCGTAGCCGAAGCTCAGGAACGAGTCGCGCATGCCTTGCACCATGCCGCGGAGATTCACGCGAACGTTGGGGGGCACCTTTGTCTCGGCCACCACCTTCTCGATGTCGGCGGCGAGACGCCCCAGATCTTCGCCATCCGGTTGCACGAAGACGTCGATCACGCGCCGGAACTGGTACCGGTCCACTTCGGTGGGCGCTTGAAAGCGGCGGATGTCGGTGACGGCGTCGAGCCGCGTCGATTGCGGCGATGCCAGCGACCGTATGGGAATCGCGCGGAAATCGCGCAAGCTGTTGACATGCCGTTCGGGATATTGCACGGTCACCATGTAGTCGTCGCCGCTGCGCGGATCCACCCAGTAGCTTGGTGCGATCATCTGATTCGACGTCAACGCGGTGATCAGGTTGTGGATTACTTCCTTGGCGTTGAGGCCGAGCTTGCTCGCGCGCAGCCGGTCCACGTCCACCTGTAGGGCCGGGTAGTCCACGTCCTGCGGCGTGTAGACGTCGCTCACTCCGGGAAGCGACCGGATCCGCGCCGACAACTGGGCGGCGATCTCGAAATCCTTGTGGAGATCGGACCCGCTCACCTGCACGTCGATCGGAGCGGGCATGCCGAGATTGAGCACCGCGTCCACAATGCCGCCGGAACGGAAGAATGCGGTCAGCAGCGGCATCTCCTGGTTCAGCCGCCGCCGGATCCGCTCCATATACTCGTAGCTGCCGGTCTCGTGCTCTTCCTGAAGACTCACCTGCAGAAAGGCCGTATGAGAGGCCGAGTTGCTGGTGTAGATGGACGAAAAGCCGGGCGTGACGCCGATGTTGGATACGATCATGTCGAGATCCTTCTTCGGAATCTCGGAGCGGATGATGTTCTCGGCCTGCTCCACGAGGTCTTCCATGGAGTCAATGCGTGTTCCCGATGGTGCTTTCACGTTGATAATGAACTGGCCGGAGTCAGTACGCGGGAAAAACGCCACGCCCAAGCCCGGCAGCCAAAACACCGATAGCGAGCAGACGCCGAGGATCAGCAGGATCGTCACCGCGGGAAGCCGCAGTGCGCCGCGCACGAGGAACTCGTAGCCGTCGAGAAAGCGGTCAAACCATTTGTTGAACCAATGGCTCCATCCGCCGCCGATCTCCTTGTGGCCACCCGCCTGGCCAGCTACGGCATGGGCTTTGAGATACCGCGAGCAAAATAGCGGAACTACCGTCAGCGCCACCGCATAGGACGCGAACATCGCGATCGCCACGGCGATGGCGAGCGCGGTGAAGAGAAACCGGCTCACGCCGAACAAAAAGGTCACGGGAAAAAAGACGACCACCGTGGTGAGAGTGGCAGCCAGTACGGGCAGTGCTACTTCGGCCGCGCCTTTTTCGGCTGCTTCGGCCGGCGGAGTGCCCAATTCCAGATGGCGATGGATGTTCTCGAGCACGACAACAGAATTGTCGATCAGACGCGAAAACGCGAGCGCCAGGCCGGCCAGCACCATGCTGTTCACCGTACCGCCGGTTACGCCCAGCAGGATGAAGGTGACGAGCACCGACAGGGGAATCGAGAAGAAAACGGCTAACGTGGACCGGAAGCTTCCGAGAAAAACGAGGATCATCACCGATGTGAGCAGCAACCCCAACACGCCCTCGTCGATGAGCGTCTCGATGGCCGTCTTGATGAACCGCGACTGATCGAACACCACGCTCGCCTGCAGCGTCTCGGGAACGTCGAGCAGGTTCTTGATCGCTTCCCGCACACCGTCGACGATCGCGATCGTATTGGAATCGCCGCCCTGCCGCAGCACCGGTGTATAAACCGACCGCGCTCCATCCACCCGCACGATGCTCGTCTGGATCTGCGCCGCGTCCTTGGCTTCGCCGATGTCAGCCACGCGCACGGGCGCGCCGTTGAGCATCCGCAGCGGCACCTGATTCATCTCTTCCACTGAATCCAATTGGCTGTTGGTGTAGACGCTGTACTCGCGCGCCCCAATTCCCACGCTGCCGCCGGGAAGAATGAGGTTCGCCTCGTTCATCGATCGCACCACGTCCATCAGCGAAAGGCCATGCGCCTCGAGCTTCATCGGATCGGTGTAGATCATGATCTGGCGGTACTTGCCGCCGAAAGGCTGCGGCACAGACGTGCCTTGGACCGTCGCGACCTGATTGCGCACCGCATAGCGCGCCACGTCCCGCAGTTTCGCCTCGCCCAAGCCTTCGCCGCGCAGAGCAATCAGGCACACCGGCGTGCTCGAGGCATCCATCTTCAACACCACCGGCGGCAACGTTCCTTGCGGCAGCCGGCGCAGGTTGGCCACGGAGAGATTGGAGATGGTCGAGACCGCCGCGTCCGCGTCGACGCCTGGCTGGAAGTAAACTTTGATCAGACTCACGCCCGGCAGCGACCGGGACTCTATATGCTCGATGCCGCTCGCGAGAGTGAAGAACCGCTCATACCGGCCGGTGATATCGGCTTCGATCTGCTCCGGAGCCATCCCGTTGAAGAACGTCGCGACGACGACCACCGGGATTTTGATTTCCGGAAACATGTCGACCGGCATCCGGGTCAGCACGGTGACGCCGATGACCGACACCATCAGGCAGCAAACAATGATGAAGTGAGGCGCGCGAATGGCAAAGCGCCACATCTACAGCTTGGCCCCCATTTGCCGGACCAGGACTTTTTGGCCCGGTTCCAATTGCGTCCGGCCCGAGACAACGACGCGCTCGCCCGGCGCAAGGCCGGACTGGACCTCGACGCGATCGGAGGTTTCCAGTCCAGCGACGATCGTCCGGCGCTCGACGGTGTCTTTGTCGGTCACCACCATGACGCTTGCCGATTCGCTTGTCTGGTCCACCGCGGAGATCGGAATCGAGAGCACGGTGCGCTCCTCCAGTTTCAGCCGCGCTTCAGCGAACATACCGGGAACGAGCGCGCCGCCCGGATTGGGGACGTCCACTTCGGTCTCCATCGTCCTCGTGGCGGAAACGATGCGGCCGGTTTCGCGCGCCAACTTCCCGCGAAACGTGCGGCCGAGTGTACCCACGCGTACTTCCACCGGCGACCCGACCTTCAGCCGCGGAATCACGGATTCCGGAATGGGAAGGATCAGGCGCAACGTGCTGGTTTGGGAAAGCCGGGCCACCGGCTTTGCCTGCGACGCCGTGCCGGCCTGGACCATGGAACCCATGTCGACGTAGCGGCGCGAGATGACGCCGCTGAAAGGCGCGGTGATGCGCGAGTAGTTGAAAAGAGTTTCCGACTTGGCGACTTCCGCTTTCAGAACCTTGACAGCCTGCTCGGCCGAAGCCAGCGCGGTCCGCGCCGATGAGATCTGCGATTCGCTCATCATGTCGCGATTCTGGGCCGTGTCGATTTCCTGCTGCGCCACCAATCCCGGCCGGGCGGTGAGAACCGATTGCAGGCGAGTGTAGTTGAGGTGCGAAATTTCGTGGGCGGTTTCAGCGCGGTGCAGATCTTCTTTCGCGCGCGCCACTTCCGATTGGCCGCGCTCGGCCGCGGCATTCAACTTTACGATCTCATCCGGCATCTCCGGGATTTCGAGCACGGCGAGGAGTTGACCCTCCGACACCCGCGTCCCCACGTCGAAGTGGATCTCGTTGACGTAACCGGCCACTTTGGCCATGACGTCGATTTCCTGGTAGGGCCGGAACTCGGCACTGACGCTGATCTCATCGGAAAGCGGCAGCTTGACGGCGGGCTCGGTGGCTACCATGCGCGGCTCGGCGGCGCCGGAACGCGTTTGCGGTTCGCGGCCGGCGGAGTCCTTGGCCGCGCCGTCGTGATTGGACCCGGAACAGGACCACAGAGCAACCAACATGGCAAGGGCGATGATAACGCGGAAGTTTGGAATCAAGCTGTGAATTCGCATTGATCAGCAGAGTTGACTTCCTTATATCAAATCCAGAGGCCGACACGCTCGGCGGCTCGTATCTGGTACAATCCGCGACTGAGAATGGTTTTTACACGCAGACACTCAATCACGGCGGCAACCGGTCTCATGGCCGGTCTCGCGATGCTCCAGAGTTGCTCGAGCGAAGCGGACTACACGGCATTCCAGGCGTTGGCTCCCCAAGGGGCCGAAGTCAAGGTGCTCGACAACGCGACGCTCATCGACGGTAGCGGATCTGGGCCGGCGCCGAACTCGCGTCTAGTAGTGGTGGATGGGCGTATCCGTTACGCTGGGCCCGCGAGCGGCATGGCCGTGCCGCCGAACGTGGAGAAGACGGACCTTTCGGGCAAGTTCATCATACCCGGCATTATCAACATTCACGGGCATTTGGGCAATGTCGTGGGTCTCGTCCAGGATCCGAAAAATTTCACAGCCGAGAATCTCACGGCGCAGTTGAGCACCTACGCCAGCTACGGCGTCACCAGCGTCGTAAGCATGGGCAGCGACCAGCCGCTGATTTTTCAGTTCAGAGATCAGCAGCGCGCCGGCCGTCCGCGCACCACACGTATCTTCACCGCGTTCCGCGGGTTCACGGGCAAGGACGGATACCCCACGAAAGCGCCCGGGATGGCCGGCGTTCCGTTCGAAGTCTCGAGACCGGAGGAAGTGGAAGCGGCGGTCAAGGAACTGGCGGAGCACAAGGTGGATCTGGTGAAGATCTGGGTGGACGACCATCTGGGCAAGGAGAAGAAGATCCCCATCGAGCTGTGCAAGGTGATCATCTCGGAGGCGCACAAGCACGGTCTCAAGGTCGCCGCGCACGTTTTTTATCTCGACGACGCCAAGCAACTGGTGGACGCCGGCCTGGACGGACTCGTGCATAGCGTTCGCGACAAGCCGGTGGATGCGGAACTGATCAACCTGATGAAGAATCGCGGCGCGTGGCAAGCCGCGGCGACGTTTACTCGCGAGGCCTCCACGTTCATCTACGCCAAGCCGAGCGGAATGTTGAACGATCCGTTCTTTACCCGATCGATATCGGCAGAGACGCTCGCCACATTGAAGAGCGAGGACTTCCAGAAGAAGGCCGCCGCCAACCCCGATACGCAGGTATTTCCGGAGTTCCTCAAAACCGCCCAGCAGAACCTGCGGCGGCTGGCGGAAGCCGACGTGAAGTACGCGTTTGGGACAGATTCGGGCCCGCCCACCCGTTTCCCGGGATACTTCGAGCACTGGGAAATGGAATTGATGGCCGATGCCGGGCTCACGCCCCGCCAGATTATCTCGAGCTTCAGCAAGAACGCGGCGGAATTTCTGGGCGTTTCGAAGGATCTCGGCACGCTCGAACCGGGCCACTGGGCGGACCTGATCGTGCTCGAAAAAGACCCGATGGCCGACATCCGGAACTGCCGGTCGATTGCCTCGGTCTATATCGCCGGCAACAAGATCTAACCCGGCCGTGGGCGAATTCCTGGCTATTCGGCGGAGGATCGTCCAGTACACCTGGGAGCGGTTGGCGCGGCGAAACGCCACCTACGCCATCCTCACCGATCCCACGAAAATCGAGCACGGCTGGGATGAGGCGGAATTCCTGGAATTCGGACGGCGGGAAGTGGAAACAATTCTGCTCCAATTGCAGAACCTGGGGCTCACGTTTTCCCCTCAGCTTGGCTTGGAGTACGGGTGTGGGATCGGACGGTGCACGGTTTGGCTCGAAACGCATTTCGAGAAATTCGTGGGCGTGGACATCTCCCGGGAGATGCTGGCGAGGGCGAGGAAGAGGGTCCGCCCGTCGACGCGTCTGCTCGACGTGCCGGAGTTCGAAGCCGAGTTCGACGGGGCGGGAACCGGCAGCGTGACGTTTCTCTATTCTCGGCTGGTGCTGCAGCACAATCCGGTGCGGGCGATGGAGGCAATCATCGCCCGCTGGTGCGCGGCCATGGCGCCCGGTGGAGTGATGGTGTTTCAGGCGGCGATGCCGCAAGGAAAGCGTCCCGGGCGTCTGGGTCCTTTCAGCCAGTGGTGGTCCTTTCTGCTATCGGTGGCGGGGCGCAACCCATGGTTCATGGAGATGCACGCGATTCCGCGCGCGCGGGTGCTCGAATTGCTTGCCGAAGGCGGCGTGGAAATGGTGGACGACGTGGGTGACGGCGGCCTGGGCGATGGATTCGAAAGCCGAACCTTTTTTTGCCGAAAGCCCGTTGGGTGAGTCTTTTGCCGGAAGCCGGTTATGTCAGGTTCATGATTTCGTCGTAGTGATAGACGAGCCGTCCGGAACCACCGCGCGACGCCGCGTTGACCATCGCCTGCGCGAGACGCGCAGCCGGCATCCCCCGGTAGCGCCGCAGCGGACCCAACAGCAGCGCGCCGAGCGCCACCGATACCGCCTTGCCCACGGATTCGCCGGGCCGGGATTCGGCACGATCGCCCAGAAGGACGCCGGGGCGGAAGATGTGCAACGCGCCGAAGCCGAGCCCGGCCAGCGCTTCTTCGAGTTCTCCTTGACCTTCAAATAGAAGTTGGCCGAGCGTGCATCGGCACCCACCGAAGATACGAGTAGGAATTGGCGCGCGCCCGCGGACTTCGCGTTGCGCGCCAGATCGAGCGGAATACCGTAGTCGACGCGCCGGAACTGCTCGCGTGACCCTGCTTTTCGAATCGTGGTTCCCAGCGCGCAAAAGAAGTCCGCCGCCGGAGGAAGCGGCGGGATGAGGTCAAAGTCGACCTGAATCGGGGTGACGCGAGGCGAGAAAGTGCCGACTGACAGTTGAGCGATGGGCCGTCGAACAATAGGTACGACGCGGCCATATCGCGGCGAGTCGATCAACGCACGGAGCAAGTGGCTTCCGGTGAGGCCTGTGGCGCCCGCCAGCAGCGCCGTGACTGCGTCAGGTTGTGGATTCACGCATGCGCTCCGCCCATTGGAGGAAGCGCCAGAGCTCACGGCGGCGCTGCCACAGGAACAGGAAAAAGTCACGCGCGCCGATGGTCTCGGCGTGCATGCCCCAGTAGGTCTCCATACGCCAGCGCAAGTAGGGGCTGCGCCAGGGTGTGAGGCGGAAGCCCCGGGAAGCTTGCCAGAGGAAAGCGAGCATCTGCGTTTAGCGGAGCGATGTCGCCGACGCCGGCTTGGGAGCCGTCTGCTTGCTTGGAGTAGCGTAGTATCCGGAACGGGTGCGGACCACGGGGCGATTGGGGCCCTTGGCGGTCACCTGGATCCGGCGGTAGGATCCGTCGAGCGCCTGGACGGCGGGCGAGTATCCGATGATGTACTGATTGCGGATCTCGTGCGCCACTTGGACCGCGAGCGCCTGGACTTCGTCGGCCTCCTTGGGGAAGTAGGACAAACCGCCGGAAGCGGTGGCTAGCGCGTTGAGCGCCCGCTGAGCTCGTTTCGCTTTGCGGCGTTCCTCATCGTTGAGCAGACCGATGCAATAGACCAGCACTTCCTGCTGCTGCGCCTTGGCCACCAGCTTCTCCAGCGTGTTGTTTTCCGAACTGGTGTTGTCATCGCCATCGGTCACCACCAACAGGACGCGCTTATCGCGCTTGCCCTTTTCCTTGAGATAGTCGATCGACATGGTGACGGCGTCGCGCATGGCGGTTCCGCCGCGTGTGTCGATCTTGGTCAGCGCTTCCTCGAGTTTCTTTTCGTCGGCGGTGAAGGGCTGGTCCAGAAAGGCCTCGTCGTTGAAGTTGACGATGAAGACCTCGTCCTGAGGGTTCGAAGCCTTGACGAGCGCGAGCGCGGCGGCGTTCACCTTCTGGCGTTTGTCGCGCATGGATCCGGAGTTGTCGATGATCAGGCCGAGGGAAACCGGAACGTCTTCACGCCGGAAGATTTTCACCTCTTGCGGCGCGCCGTTCTCGAGAACGGTGAAGGCAGTGCGGGGGAGCTTATCGACGAGACGGCCTTTGTTGTCGACGACGGTGGCGTGCAACACCACCAGACGCGTATCGGAGCGGAACACTGGATCTTCTTCGCCGCCCTTCTGGCCCGCGGGCTGCTGCGCGTACGCCCAAGCGGCTCCAGCGAGAAGGGCAACGGAGGAGGCTATCAGAATGCTGTTTCGACTACTGAGCTGGTGCATAGTATCCCGTTCGGAAATAGGCGCGGAGCGGTGGAAGCCCGCGCGGCTGCACCAGCTTCACCTCCACTTTGCGATATTTCCCGTCCTTGGCGGAGTTTTTCGGCGAGTAGCCCAGCACATATTGGCTGCGGAGTTCCACACCGATCTTGGCCGCCACATCGGGCAGCTCGTTCAGGTTGTCGATGGGGAAGTGGCGTCCGCCGGTCTGCTCCGCCATTTCGGTGAGCAGGCCCGGCCCGGCCATTTCTTCCGCGGTCCGGCCGCGGCCGGCGATCGCCTCGAAAATTCCCATCGCATAGACTTGGACGTCTGCTTCGCGCACCAGGTTCTTGATTTCGCTCTCCGTGTAGCGGCTTGAATTGTCGCCGCCGTCCGACAAGACCAGAACAGCCTTGCGCGGGTTCCTGGCTTTCTTCATCTGGTTCATCGCCAGATACAATCCATCGAGCAGCGCCGTCCGGCCCTTGGCTTGGGTAAAGGCAAGACGGTTCTGCACTTCTTCGGTGTTCGTGGTCCAGGGCACCACCATCTCGGGACGCTCGTTGAATTGGATCAGAAAAAACTCATCGGTGGGATTGGCTGTCTTGAAAAACTGCGCCGCGGCCTGCCGGGACTTGTGGAGCTTGGATCCCATGCTGCCGCTGATGTCGAACACCAGCCCCACGGAAAGAGGAGCTTCCTCGGAGGAGAACGTCACGATCTCCTGCTCCACCTTATCTTCGAAGAGGCGGAAATGTTCCTTTTCCATGCCGGTCACCACCTGATTCAACGGGGTCGTGACGGTCACGTTGATCTGAACCAACTGAGTTTCGACGCGGATGTTGGCTGGGCGGCCTGCTTCGTTGGACTCCTCTGTCTTCCGGGGTGCGCGGGATCGGATCTCCACCCGCGGCTGAGCCCCGCCAGTTTGCGCCGCCCCGGCGGCGGGAGGGTCCTTGGGCGCATCTTCGGCTCTCGATCCGATTCCGAATAGGATCGGGATCATGACCGCCGTTGCCAATGCCGGAAATGACCGGCGATTCATTGGGACCATTTCGCCAGCTCCTCGAATGGTGCGCCGCCAGTAAAAGACGGGTACACAGCCCCGCCCCAAACCGCCTTCAGTATATCATGCGTGTTTCGCGAACCCCCTCGGGAAAAGCCCCGATACGGGCCTAAGTACAAGGTTTTACATCCTTGCTGCCTGCGTCCGGCTCCGCCGTGATTTCCGGGCAACACCGCAGCCGGATGGTGACCTCCAGGCCCCCTTCCGGCCGGTTCCGGCAGGCGACCGTGCCGCCGCTCGAAGTAACCGCCGCTTTGACGATGGCAAGGCCCAAACCCGCGCCGCCCGATTGCCGCGATCGCGAGTCGTCGACACGATAGAAAGGCTGGAATAGGTGTTCGAGAACATCCTCGGGGACGCCCGGACCCCGGTCAGCAATCACCAGGTGTACGTGCTGTTGCTTGCGTTGTGCCGATACCGTGATTTCGCCGGCGTGCCCGGCGTAGCGAATGGCGTTGCGGATCACGTTGCCGAGAGCTCTCTCCAATCCGGCCGGGTCCGCGAGAGCGGTGAGAGGCTCCCCACCCACGAGCCGGACCCGGGCGCCCGCGGCTTCGCGCGCGATCACCGCGGCAGCCAGAGTACGCACGTCCACCGGCGAGGGTTCGACGCGTTTTTCGGTCAGGCCTGCTTTCGAAAAATCCAGCAGCTCACGGACAAGACCGGACATTTGCTCCACTTCGTCGCGCAATCCGTCGAGGTAGCGGCGCTCCGGCTGCCGGTCTACCCGTTCTTCCAGAATGCAAAGAGCCGCCTGCGTTCGGGAGATTGGCGCCGCCAGTTCGTGGGCGATGTCTCCGAGAAATCGCTTCTGGCCATGAAGGTGTCCGCCGAGTTGGGCGGCCATGCGATTCAACGATTCGGCCACTTCCTGGATCTCACCGCCGTCGTTCGAAATCGGGAGCCGGTCTTGCAGCTGGCCCTGCGCGAAACGCTCGGTGGCGACATGGATCTGCCGCACCGCGCTGGTGAGGCGATGGATCAGCGGGCCCCAGCAAAGCAGGGTTATGCCGGCGATTGCCAGAAAGCAAAACAGCCATGGCCGCAGGTCGAAAATCAGCGGAGTAAAGATCAAGTTGGACGAGCGGACCACGAAGATTCCGCCAACCCTGGGCGTATCTTCACCCGGGAGAAAAATGGGGGCGCGCACGGCGAACCAATAGCCGGAGGAACCGGGATCAGCGTAGAACTCCACGGCGTGTTGCGGTCCGGGGATCGGATCGTCCGGACCTATCTGGCCTGGGAGAATCGCCGGGCCGTGCGGTAGAGAGCGCGGCGGCCCCGGCCCGGCCTTTCCCGACGGCGGAGGGTGGCGAGGCCTGCCGTCATCGCCTTTCGTGAGCATCGCGCGGACTTCGGCGGGCACCGCGAGCAGAGACCCACCGATTGGTCTCATGTCGCGCCCGATAAATATCCCGATTTCGACGCCGTGCCGGCGTTCGGCTTCCTTTACAACCCTCGCTTGCTCGGAGGCGGCTTTTCCGCGTGTCCTGGCAGCTACGTTGTGGGCAACTCTCCGCAACCGCGCCTCGCCCGGAGCCAGCAGGATAGAGGCCATGCCGGCCCGGAACTCGACACGAACGAATACGAGTAGCGCCGCCAAAACCAGGACGAGATTGGCCGCCGCGGCAACAACGACGCGAGTTCGGATGCGCACCTACGCATCCCCGCAAACGAGTCGGTACCCGGCAGCGCGGACCGTCTGTATGAACCGCGGATTGCGGCTATCGTCACCCAGCTTTCGGCGGAGGGAGCTGACATGCACGTCGATGGACCGGTCAAATACGTCGAGTTCCCGATCCGACACCTGGGCTAGCAGGCTCTCGCGGCTCAAAACCCTTCCCCGGCCCCGGACCAGGGCCTGCAACAGCCCGAATTCTACAGGCGTCAGCGGCACCAACGCTCCGTCGATGTGCACGGTGTGGGTGCTCGGATCCACCCGCAGGCCATTGATTTCGATCGGAGAGCCAGCTCCCGTAGGTTCCCCGTTGCGCGGCTCCGAGGGCGCCGCCCGGCGGAGAACGGCGCGGATTCTCGCCAACAATTCCCGCGTGGACGATGTCTTCGGCACATAGTCATCCGCACCCATTTCGAGACCCACCACGCGGTCCGTGTCTTCGCCCCTGGCGGTGAGCATCACCACCGGGGCGGTGGATGTGGTGCGCAGCCGTCCCAAAAGTTGAAATCCGTCGAGCCCAGGCAGCATGACGTCGAGGATGATGGCGTCAAAGCGGTCCGTCGCGGCGCATTGCAACCCTTCCGGACCGGTGTGCGCGAATTCGAGATCGAAGCCCATGGGCTCGAAGTAGTCGCGGATCAGTTCACACAACTTCACGTCGTCGTCTACCATCAGCAATCGGTGTCGGCCCAGGTTCGGCATTGTCTTCCGCGGATGCCAGACCTATCGGTCATACGAGGGTGATTCATTAGCCGGTCGATGCCGGCATGCGGGTCCCAACCGCACCCCGGTCCCAAGGCAACCCAGGAGTGCGCCGGCTCAGCCGGGTGTCCGGCGCCGTTGGATTGAGCCGATTTTTCTTTGTCGTCGGCGGCTTCGAGCGCGTGTTCCTGGAGCAGCACTACCGCGGCTAACAGAATGATGCTCAGCAAGCCCCACACGGCGCCGGCAAACTCCCATCCGGTGTTTTCCATGTCTGCAACCATCGCTTTCCGGTGAACGCACCAGGGGCTAGAATCCGTCGCGGAGGCTCCGATGTAGGGCGCCCACGACAACCAGGACGAATCCACCCAGCCCGATCAGGGTGGAGCCGGAATAGGTGGTCGCGGAGTCCACCTGGGGCAGGAAGTATTCCCTAAACAGTACCAATACTCCAAAAAAGACGATGCAGAGCACGCCGCAGGCGGTGCTCGCGATTTCCAGTCCTCGTTCATCCATTTCCCTCATCTCCTCTTTTGCTCGATCTTTGGTTCCGGTCCGGTGTCTGCCGGCCTGAAACCAGCATGCGGGGCAAACGTTAGGAGAGGATGTGCGGCGGCAGGGGAAACGTAAAGGTGGGCGTGTGAATTGTAAAGGGGGGCTCACGCGACCGGAACCCCCTGTCGGAGCCCCCCCTTTCGCGCGGCCTCCATCCTTGATATGATCCCCAGCGCCCGAATTCGGGAAATTCTTTCAGGGGTCCGAAGATGAAAAAAGTGGGTTTGTTGTTTGTCTCGCTTGCCATTCTGGTGCGGGGCCAGGATTTTCGATCGACCATTCAAGGCACTGTGACCGACCCGACCGGGGCCGTCGTGACTGCCGCCTCGATCACACTCAAGAACTCCGGCACGGGAGCGACGCGCACAGCTTCGGCCGGCGAAGACGGCTTCTATGCCTTTCAATTCCTGCCTCCCGGCGAATACACGCTCACCATTGCCGCGCCCGGGTTCCGCTCCCAGGAGCGCAAGGGGCTGGTTGTCGCCCTGACGCAGACAGTGCGCGAGGACGTGACACTACAACTGGGCGATACCGCGGAAACGGTGTCCGTAGTGGCCGATGTCGCCCTGGTGGAGCCTGACTCCACGGCCCTGGGCACGGCCATCCGCCAGGAAATTCGCGACAACCTTCCGCTGAAGGGCCGCAGTTCCCTGTTCATGTTCACACTCACGCCGGGCGTGGTGAACAATCGCTACGGCGAGGACACACGGCCGAACGACACCATCACCAACGTGCTGTTTTCCGCCAATGGCGCACCGGTGGCCGCCACCGACGTGTTCGTGGACGGAGCGTCGAACACGGTGAACGTCAATCGCGGGGTCAACATATCGCAGTGGGTGCCGGCCGTTGATTCAATCGCCGAGTACAAGCTGGAGGTCGGGACGGTGCCTGCCGAATTCGGGCGATCCGGCGGGAGCGCAACGAACATGGTGATCAAGTCCGGCACTAACCGGTTCAACGGAACGCTGTATAACTTCCTGCGCAACTCGGCGCTCGACGCCAATCAGTATTTCGCCCGTGGGCAAGGTACGCCGCTAGCCGCATTCTCGGCCAATACTTTCGGCGTCTCGGTGGGCGGTCCGGTCTATGTCCCCGGGCTCTACAACGGCCGGGACCGGACATTCTGGTTCGCCAGCTACGAAGGCGCGCGGGAAGGCAATGGACTCAACCGCACCGCGTCGGTTCCATCGGCCAAAATGCGGGCCGGTGACTACTCCGAAGTGGCGGCCGCGATCTACGATCCGTTCTCGGTAGCCACGCAAAACGGCGCGCCCACCCGGACTCCGTTTGCCGGAAACATCATTCCGGCCACGAGGCAGGATGCCGTGGCGCGAAACATGATGAAGTTCTTCCCGGAGCCGAACCGTACCGGCCCTTCCGCTACTCAACCCTGGGTGCAGAATTTCGGCTTCTCCGCCAAGTGGCCGCGCAACTACAACATGTTCGTCACCAAGATCGACCATCGCTTCTCCGAGAGCCTGAATACTTTCTTCCGGATCAACTACGGCACGGCGCTACTGGTATTCCCGCACGAGTTCGATGGCATCGCGTCGCCGGGCCGTAATATCGTCAACCGCCCGCACTTCGGAGTAAGTTGGGGGACGACCTTACTCGTCAACAGCCGCACAACATTCGACGTCCGGCTGGGATTCTCCCGCGCCAAGGAAGACAACCAGCCCTTCTCGGCCGGCTTCGATCTGACTTCGCTCGGGTTCCCGGCAAGCTTCGTGGGGCTCACGCAGATGCAGGCGTTTCCAACCGTGCGCGTATCCGGGTTTCAGGGCTTGGCCGGATCGCCTCTCATCTTCGATCCTGGCCAGACCTACAGCCTTCAGACCAACGTCTCTCAACAGCGCGGCCGCCATGTGATGAAAGCCGGCATCGACTTCCGGTTGCTCTACGGTAACTTTTTCCGCAACACCAATCCGAGCGGAACGTTTTCCTATTCGAACGCATGGTCCAACGGTCCGCGGGCGGACACCCCCACCAACGGCACGGGCTTTCCGATGGCTTCGTTCCTGATGGGACTCGGGAGCGGATCGCTCGACAACAACACGGGCGTTTCGATTCTCAACAAATACTACGGATTCTTTCTGCAAGACGACTGGCGAGTGACGAGCAAGCTCACCCTGAACCTCGGCCTACGGTACGAGTACGAAACACCGCGCACCGAACGCTACGATCGCACCACACGCGGCTTCGACCGCGGCGCAACCAGTCCGATTCAGGTGCCTGGCTTCAACCTGAAGGGCGGATTGGTGTACGCGGCGCAAAACGGCCTTCCTCGCGGAATCTACGCTCCGGACCGCAACAACTTCGCACCCCGGATCGGGTTCGCTTATTCGCTGAACTCCAGGACTATTCTCCGCGGCGGCTACGCGCTCCACTACATTCCTGTGGTCGGATCGGTGGATTCGGTCGGCTACTCCACCACCACCACCGTCGTCACTTCCGAGGACGGCATTACGCCCAAGGACCGATTGAGCAATCCCTTTCCCGCCGGATTGCTTCCCGCTGCTGGAAACTCGCTCGGTTTGGCCACGCTGGTAGGCCAGAACATTTCCTTCGTCGAGCCCGGTGACGTAACCCCGAAACTGCACACATGGAACTTCAACATTCAGCGGGAGGTGTTCGCGCGCAGTCTCTTTCAGATCGGCTACATCGGGAGCCGCGGTATCAACCTCGCCAGTGAAGTCTCGATCGGCAACAATATCGTCGAGAACATCAATCAGGTTCCGAGCGAGAATCTGCGATTGGGCCGAAGTCTGCTCGAAGTGATTCCGAATCCGTTTTTCGGCGTGATCACCGCCGGTCCTCTGGCCGGACGCAACGTGCAGCGGCAGCAATTGCTGCGGCCGTTCCCGCAGTTCCAGAACATCACGCGCAACCTCCCTACCTTCGGCAACTCCGTCTATCACTCGCTGCAGACGAAGTTCGAGCAGCGGATGTGGCGCGGGCTCACCTCGCTCATCTCCTACACCTACTCGAAGAACATCGGGGACCTCGGCCCTACGCAAGACTACGGCAACCGCCGCAACGAACGCGCCCCAATGGCGTTCGACGTCCCGCACCGGCTTACCACGACGATCTCGTGGGATGTTCCCGCCGGACGCGGACGCAAGTTTTTCGGCGGCGCATCCAGAGCCGCCGATCTCGCGATTGGGCATTGGAACATCGCCATGTTCAACACGTTTCAGTCCGGATTCCCGCTCAGTTTCGGCGTCAACCAAAATACGCTCTTCCTTGCCGGCGCGGGCGGCCAACGCCCTGACGCGACAGGGGATCCCAATAGCGGCATCTCCGGCTCCATCACGGACCGCCTCACGCGTTACTTCAATACCGCGGCGTTCACGCAACCGGCGGATTTCACCTTCGGCAACACCGGTCCGCGGGTGGGGTGGCTGCGCAATCCCGGGATGAACAACTTCAATCTGACGCTGACCAAACAGTTCGTCATCACCGAGCGATTCAAGCTGAATCTACGGGCGTCGTCGTTCAACTTGATGAACCACCCGGTTTTCGCAGGACCGAATACGACCCTCGGCGCGGCGGGTTCGTTCGGCCGGATTTTCAGCCAGGCGAATCTCAATCGTCAAACCGAGGTGGTTCTCCGCCTGTATTTCTGATTTCAGACGGCCGAACAGGCAAGATTCGAGCGCGGTTGTGGCTGAATACCACCGCCGCGCTCGGAAGCAACCATCTCCTCGCGCCGGCTCCGTTGCAGAAATCCCGTGTTTACAAGTATTTCCGGATTGGCTCTCCGCTTGCACTCCTGGGATGCGTAAGCCGGCAGGCAGTTTCGAGCCGGAGCCCGAACAGAGCCGGGCAGAAGGAGAAAGAATATGAAGCGGAATCTGATTGCGACCATGTTGCTGGCGGCCGGCGGACTGTTCGCGCAGTATGGCGGTGGCTACGGCCGACCGGACTACCGCGACCAGCCCTATGATCCCCGGTACGACAGCCCTTACAACGACGGCTACAACCAGGGCTACAGCCAAAGTGGATACGTAGCTGTCGCGCCTCCCCGGGCGCCGGTCTACGGGCCCGCGTTCCGCCGGCCCCCGATGCCGGGACCGGGCTTCGTCTGGGTGGACGGGTTCTGGAACTTCCATCGCGGCCGTTACATCTGGGTGAGCGGCTATTGGATGCGGCCACCGTTCGTAGGCAGCTACTGGGTGGCGCCCCGGTACACGAGCGGGCGCTTCTTCGCCGGCTTTTGGGCGGGAAGCCGCGCCAACCGGCACGATCGCGGCAGGGTCACGACACGCGGTCCGGTTCGCGGCCACGGGTATCGGCGTTAACCTGCCTCGCGCAGTTCACGAGTCTGATTGGGGCCATCGAGGCCCCAATCGACTTTCTGGCTGGGTAATCAGCATCGAAAAAACAGGGCGACTCCGGGACGACGCTATGGTATGATCGAACGTGCCTGATCGAGTTCTGGGTGTGATTCCCGCCCGGTTCCAATCCTCTCGATTCCCTGGCAAAGCTCTCGCTAAAATCGCCGGTAAACCCCTCATCCAGCACGTCTATGAGAAAGCATCCCAATCGGGACTTTTAAGCGAGCTGGTGGTGGCCACCGACGACGAACGAATTCGCGACGCGGCGCGGGCTTTTGGCGCAACGGTTGTGATGACCCGCGCCGATCACCCCTCGGGAACCGATCGCGTGGCGGAAGCCGCCGAGGCCGGAGAGGCCGGGATCATCGTCAACATTCAGGGCGATGAACCGCTCATCGATCCCGCCGCCATCGACGCCGCCGCCCAGTGTCTGATCGAAGACCGTGGGCTGCCGATGGCCACACTCAAGAAGCGCATCGAGAACCCGGATGAAATCACCAACCCCAACGTGGTGAAAGTGGTTTCCGCGCGCAATGGCGACGCGATCTATTTTTCGCGCAATCCGATTCCGTATGACCGGGCCGGGGGCGCTGTGTACTTCAAGCACATTGGACTTTATGTTTACCGCCGGGAGTTCCTGCTCGGCTACTCTACCCTCCCGGTTGGTCCGCTCGAGAAAGTAGAGTGCCTCGAGCAGATGCGCGCGCTCGAAAACGGCTGGCGCATTCGGGTGGTGGAGACAGGATACGAATCGATCGGCGTGGATACGCCAGAAGACCTGGAGGCGGTTGCGCGGCTGTTCGGCGCGCCCGCGGCGCGGCGATGAGCTAAGGAACGGAAGGAGGGGAATGGCCAAGTACATTTTCGTGACAGGCGGAGTGGTGAGTTCGCTCGGGAAAGGGATCGCGGCGGCGTCGATCGGGTGTCTTCTCGAAAGCCGCGGGTTGCGAGTGACCCTCCAGAAGTTCGACCCGTATCTGAACGTCGACCCCGGAACGATGAGCCCGTTCCAGCACGGCGAGGTCTTCGTCACCGATGATGGCGCGGAAACCGATCTCGACCTCGGCCACTACGAGCGCTTCACCCACGCGCATCTCACCCAAGCCAACAACCTTACTTCCGGCAGGCTCTACGAGCAAATCATCGCGCGAGAACGCCGTGGCGACTATCTCGGCAATACCGTGCAGGTGATCCCGCACGTCACCAACGAGATCAAGGCGACGGCACGCAAGGTTTCCACAGGCGTCGACGTGGTGATTGTGGAAATCGGAGGAACCGTGGGCGACATCGAATCGCTGCCGTTTCTGGAAGCCATCCGCCAATTGCGCCACGAACTGGGCCGCGAGAATACCTGCTTCGTACACGTGACGCTGGTCCCTTGGATTGCGGCGGCGCAGGAACTGAAAACCAAGCCTACTCAGCACAGTGTGAAAGAACTGCGAGCCATCGGTATCCAGCCCGACGTGCTGCTGTGCCGCAGCGAGAAGCATATCTCGCAGGATCTCAAGGAAAAGATCGCGCTGTTTTGCGACGTGGACGCCGAAGCCGTGATCGAGGTGCGGGACGTAGACTCCGTGTATGAGGTCCCACTCGAACTCGCCGCGCAGCGCACCGACGAGATTATTCTGAAGATGCTCCGCCAGCCGGCCGCCGAGCGCGACCTCACCCGCTGGACCGATATGCTCTCGCGTCTGAAGAAACCCGCCCGTGTCGTCGACATCGGGATCGTGGGCAAATACGTGGAATACGAGGATTCCTACAAGAGCTTGAAGGAAGCGCTTCTGCACGGCGGACTGGCCCACAACGCGCGGGTGAACATCACCTGGGTGGAGGCCGAGGATCTCACCTGGCCGGGATGCAGCCGCCGCCTGGATCGGTTTGACGGCATCCTGGTGCCCGGCGGCTTCGGGAAACGAGGCATCGAGGGAATGCTCCACGCCATCCGCTACGCGCGCGAAAACAAGGTGCCGTACTTCGGCATCTGCCTGGGCATGCAAAGCTTGGTGATCGAATTCGCGCGCAACGTGTGCGGCCTCGACAGCGCCGATTCCACCGAATTCAACCCGGATCCTCCCTATCGCGTGATCTACAAACTGCGCGAATTGAAGGGCGTGGATGAGCTCGGCGGTACGATGCGCCTCGGCGCCTATCCCTGCAGGCTTTCCGAAGGCAGTTTCGCCCGCGAGGCCTACGGCGAGGAACTGATCAGCGAGCGGCATCGGCACCGGTTCGAATTCAACCGCGAGTTCGAATCCGTGCTCACCGGGCATGGGCTGCGGCTTTCGGGCCAGACACCCGACGGCGTCTACGTGGAAATCTGCGAGATTCCGGATCACCCGTGGTTCCTCGGCTGCCAGTTCCATCCCGAGTTCAAGTCCAAACCGATGGAACCGCATCCTTTGTTCAGCGCTTTCGTGGGTGCGTCGCTCAACCAGCGCGAACGCCGCGTGTCCGGCGCCGGCCGCCTGGCCCATGCCGACTGAGCCACTGTTTCTCATCGCCGGACCGTGCGTAATCGAAAGCGAGGCGCACGGGCACTTTCTGGCCGGGCGAATCCGCGAGATCGTCGGCGATTTTATCTTCAAAGCATCCTTCGACAAGGCCAACCGTTCCAGCGTTTCGTCCTATCGCGGCCCGGGGCTGAGGGAGGGGTTGCGGATCCTCGGCGGACTGAAGCGCGAAGGCTACCGCATCCTCACCGACATTCACGACGTCTCGCAGGCCGAACCCGCCGCCGAGGTGTGCGATATTCTGCAAATCCCGGCATTTCTGTGCCGCCAGACAGACCTTCTGATCGCCGCCGGCCGCACTGGACGCACGGTGAACATCAAAAAGGGGCAATTCGTGGCGCCGCACGATATCCGGTTGGCCGCCGAGAAAGTGACCTCCACCGGCAACGATCGCGTGATCCTCACCGAACGCGGAACAAGCTTCGGCTACAACAATCTCGTCGTCGACATGCGGGGGCTGGCGTTGATGCGCGCCTTCGGATGGCCGGTGGTGTTCGACGCCACCCACAGCGTGCAACTTCCGGGCGGCGCGGGGACGGCGTCGTCCGGGCAGCCCGAGCACATCGGGACGCTTGCGCGCGCGGCAGCCGGCGCGGGGATCGACGGGCTGTTCGTGGAAGTGCACGAGGCGCCCGAGCGGGCGTTATCGGATGGGGCGAATGCGCTACCGCTCGACCGGCTGGCGGATTTGTGGCGGCGTGTACGGGCCGTGGATGCGGCGGTACGTGAGACCGGCTAAGCCTTGGCCAGGCCTTCTACTTGGCGTCCGGAACTACTTCGATCGTGGCTCGCGACGCGGCCGATGAGCCGTGCCCGGAGCGAGCATGATGGGCCTGCGCCGGAGCCTTGGCTGCCCCATCCTGCTGGAGCAAGCGCCGGATATAGAGGAACGCCATCGCGATGACGATCAGGTCGTCGATCCAACCAATGCCGAACAGGACGTCCGGGACGATATCGATGGGGCTCACCGCATAGGCGGCGGTCATTACGGCGGCAATCACAGCGCGAATGTTCATTCGACTCCTCCAGGCGCGAAGCGCCAGTCCGGCTCCCTGGTAGAGAGCGACCAAAAGGAATGCGGTGACGATCACGATCACCGCCGTCTTCACAATCGGAATCCTTTCCACACGCCTATCGCTAGACGTAGATGTCCCCCGGGGCCGGCAGGTTTCATCCCATCACGCGGCGGATCACCGGCAGCAGCTCTTCATAGGTCATGCGGCCGGGATGATAGAGGCGCACGATGCCAGCCTTGTCGATCACCACCAGAGTCGGCGAGCTGCTCGATCCGTACGCCATGAAGTTCTCCACGCTCACCGGGCAGGCCATCTGGAGCGTCCCATAGCGCTCGGTCCGGATCCGTTCGATAAACCGCAACTCCTGCTCTGGGCTCACGTCCTCCGATCCGATATAGCCGTAGTGCCGCGTGGGCCCGACGACGACCAGGCCTTTGGGTCCGAACTCCCGCTGCAGCCGTTCCAACACCGGCCCCTGCAATTTGCAATCGGAGCACCAGTGCGCCCAGAAGAACAGAATCACTGGCTTGCCCTTGAGCTGCGCGAAAGTCCGGGGCTTTTCGCCGAGGTACTGCGCCATCTCCAGGCGCGGGGCGGGCTTGCCCTCCAGGCTCAGCTGATGCAGATTCTTCTGCGTGCGCGCGCGGATGGAAGTGGCGTACCAGCGCATCACTTCGCCTTGCAGAAATGCGACGGCCTCGGACCGTTCTCCGCGCGCGGCCATCGTGTGCGCCGCCACTTCGATCGACGCGCCCAACGCGAGCGGCAATTGCGGCTCGGCATCGAGCTTGCGGGACTTCAAGGCTTCCAGGCACTGCTCGCGAGTCTGCGCCGCGTAGCGTTCGGCGGCGCCCCATTGCTTGGCCGCCTGGGCGCCACGCCCCAGCCACGACAGCGCGAGGATCGATTCCGGCGTCCGGCCATTCGCCTTCTGAAAAGCTGCGACGCGCTGCTCACCGGCGCTAAAGTCGCCCTTGCCGATGTCGGCGCGAACGTCGGTGACCAGATCCGCTTGCAGCGCGATCGCAAACAACGCCATCAAGAGCGCAGTCTTCATAGACCCAACAACCGATGCGTGTAGTGAATGCTCGCCTCGAGATCCTCGCGTTCGCGCGCGGCGGCATCTTCGGGCTTGGAAGGCGCCGGCGACGGCTGTCCTCGCTCGGCGATGGCGGTGAATCGCGCAAACTGCCATGCGGGGACGTTGCGATAGCCGTCCCAAAACTTCGGGTCGAGGTAGGGGAACGCGCGCGGAGGGGTAACGATGATCTCGAGCGACAATGCCTTTCCGGAGCACAACTGCTGGAACTTGCCAACGTAGCCGTCGATATCGACGTTGCCCTCGCCCATTCGCGTCCAACGCATGGCGGCGCCTTCGGGAGTACGCCAAACCACGGAATCGCGAATATGGCTGGTGAGGACGTAGGGGTGCAGGATGTCGAGTGTGACGTGCGGATCCTCGATGGTCCAGAGCGGATTGCCGGAATCGATGCAGGCGCCGACGAAGTCCTTGCCAGCGCCTTCGATGAGAGTCTTCAATTCGCGGCCCTGCATGTCGCCCGCATGGTTCTCGATGGCGATCTTGACATTGGCGTCCATGGCGCGGGAACGGACCTTGCGGAGCACCTTCACTGCGTTTTCGATGTGTCCTTCGATGGGGATGTCGCCGGTGCGGTCCGCCATGGTCCCAAGGAATGCGCGCACGAGGTGCGACCCAGCCACTTCCGCGGCCCCGATCATCCGCGTCAACTGCTGTTCGGCGGTGCCCTGCTTGGGGTCGAACGCTTTCGACGTCGGGCAAATGGAGCGCATCCCGATCTCGAGCTCGATGCCCAGCTTTTCCGCGTGTGCGCGGACCTTCTTCAGGTGCTCGGGTTCGAGGTTCCCAATGAAGCGAATCTCGGAAAAATGGACAACCTTGGCTTTCCACTTTGCGCAGTAATCGAGATATTGAAAAGGCGTCCAGCCGGAGGATCGGATGGAGAACAGGTCAATGCCGAATTTCACGGGAGCGGTGGATGGCGGTGGCATGGCGGCTGCGGGGGAGGCGGCCAGGAAGGTCCTGCGCTGCATACCTTGGATTATAGTCGCTTCAGGCCAAAGGATTCCGAACGAGGAGGCCTGGGATGCGGGAGAAGTCGCGATCGGCGGACCAGATCTCGCGGACTCCGCAGGCGCGGCAAATCGCGGCGATCCGGGCGTCATGCACCCGGGCGCCCGCAATCGCGCCGGTTTCGGCGACGGCGCGCAAATGCTTCCAGTAGTGAAGCCCACCCCCTTCGCTGGACTCGCCGAGCGTCCGCAAGCTTGGGCTCTCGAGCCAGAACTCAACTTGCCGCAGCGCATCGACAACTGCAGTGGGAGGGCGGTAGATCTTCGGGTGGGTCACCACCGCGACGAACTCGTGGAGGCACGGCCAAGGGATCGCCCATGGCGCCGCTCCTTCGGCCAACGCGCGGACGCACGCGCTGGCCTGTTTGTGAAACGGGGAATCCTCGCGGACGGAATAGACAAGGATGTTCGTATCAACCGCGATCAACCGGGACACCCCCGCGGCCTTCGTAAACAAGCTCACCAATCTCGTCCCAGCCGGGCGATTTCGCCACTCCCTGGCCTTTTGTGGTGATCGTCTTGAGGCGGAATGTCCGCTCGGACCTGGCCCCGGCGAGGCCCGGGCGGACTGCGCGTTCTACGACCTCGCGCATGGGGACTCCTTGCTTTGCCGCCAGCGCCTTCACAGCCCGTAGAGTCTCGTCGGAGATATCGAGGGTAGTTTTCACTGCTTCAACACTACCATATTTACGGGTTGCGGGATCGATAGTCCCGTGGTGCGGCCGCGTGCCCGGGCCGGTCGAGCGGCCCCAGGATTGCAGCGAGGGCGCGTGTTCGCCGCGACGGAGCAAATGACCGGTGCGTTAAGCTGGAGGATTCCGCCCGTTCCATGCACGGCCTGCTCACCGATCTCTACGAACTCACCATGGCCGCCGGCTACGTCGCCGCCGGGAAGGCCGATGAGCGCGCCACCTTCGAGCTGTTCTTCCGGCGCCTGCCGCGCAATCGCAACTTCGTGATCGCCGCCGGGCTCGCCCAAGCCGTCGACTATCTACTTTCGGTGAGTTACTCCAATGAGGAAATCGCCTATTTGCGGACGCTGTCGCAGTTCCGCAACGCCCCCGAGGAATTCTGGCGGCGGCTGCACGAGTTTCGCTTTACCGGAGACGTGTGGGCAGTTCCGGAAGGCACGCCGGTGTTTCCCAATGAGCCGATCCTGACTCTGCGCGCGCCGATGCTCGAAGCGCAAATTCCGGAAACGTATCTGCTCTCGATGATCGGATTCCAATCGATGATCGCATCGAAGGCCGCCCGCATCGTGGAATCCGCGGGCGGACGCTCGGTCGTCGAGTTCGGAACCCGGCGCGCGCACTCCCCCGAGGCCGGAACGCTCGCCGCGCGGGCGGCCTACATAGGCGGATGCATCGGCTCGAGCAATACCGAGTCCGGCTACCGCTATGGCATTCCGGTGTTCGGCACCTCGGCGCATTCTTGGGTGCAGTCATTCGAAACCGAGCCGGAAGCGTTTCGCCGGCTGCAGGAACTGCTGGGTCCGGACACGGTGCAGTTGATCGACACCTTCGACACGCTCGAAGGAGCACGCCATGCCGCGGCGCTCGGGCGCCCGTTGTGGGGCGTGCGGCTCGATAGCGGCAACTTGGCCGTGCTGTCGCGCGCGGTGCGCCGCATTCTGAACGACGCCGGGTTGCACGATGCGCGCATCATGGCCAGCGGCGATCTCGACGAGTACAAGATCCTCGAGATGACAGCGGCCAATCTGCCGATCGACGCGCTCGGCGTCGGCACCGATCTTTCGACGTCGTCGGACGCCCCTAAGCTGGGCGTGGTGTACAAACTCGTCGAAATGCGCGGTGAAACGGGGACGCGCTATACGGCCAAGTTCAGCACCGACAAGGCGACCTTTCCCGGTCCAAAACAAATCTTCCGCTATGCCGGCCACGACGAAGTAGGCTGTGCGTGGGAATGCCCGTCGTGCGGGAGCAACGACGCCGAACCCGCAATGAAGCCGCTGCTTCGTCCAGTTGTGGTGAACGGGCGTCTCGTTGCGCCGCTCCCGGAGCCCGGGCAGATACGCTCGTATGCGGCCGAGTCGCTGGCGGCGCTGCCGGCCATGGTCCGGTCCCTCGCGCAGAGCAAGACGGAGTATCGTGTCGAGTATACGGCGGAGTTGCGCGATCTGTACGCGAAGGTAGCCGCCCGGGAGCACCACGCCTGATGATGATGAGCACGCTATTTTTTGACGTCGACACGCAAATCGATTTTCTCTACCCGGCAGGAGCGTTGTATGTGCCGGGCGCCGAGTTCATCGTGCCGGCGATCGCTCGGTTGAACCGCTATGCGAAGGAGCGCGGCATCCCGCTGCTTTCCACCCTCGACACACACACCGAGAACGATCCCGAATTCGCGGCCCACGGGTTTCCGGCGCACTGCGTCCGCGGCACCGCCGGGTGGAACAAGCCGTCGGCGACCATGGTTGGCCAGACCCTGTTCGAGAAGAACACTTTCGATGCCTTCCAAAATCCGGACCTCGCGCGTTGGGTGGCGGGTCTCTCGCCGCAACGCGTGGTGGTTTACGGCGTGGTCACCGAGATTTGCGTGGCCGGCGCCGTCCGCGGCCTGCTCCACGCCCTGCCAGGTGTGAGCGTGGAACTGGTAACCGATGCGGTAATGGCATTGAATGGCGAAGCGGCCCGTGAATTCCTCGCATGGCTCGAATCGCAGGGTGGCCGCCTAACCACGGCTGACTCGGTCTGCGTGTAATGCGGCTGCTCCACACCGCGGATTGGCAAATCGGCATGAAGGCCGCGCATCTGGGCGTAGCGGCGTGGCGTGCCCGCGAGGCCCGTCTCGATGCCGCGCGCGAAATTCCCCGGTTGGCTGCCGAGCATCGGGTTGACCTCATCGTGGTTGCCGGCGACACCTTCGAGCACAACGGCGTGGACCGTCGAGCCGTGCGCGAAGTGGCCGAAATGCTCCAACGTGCGCCGTGCCCGGTCTACGTCCTGCCCGGCAATCACGATCCTCTCGAAACCGGCTCCGTGTGGGAGCAGCCCGTGTGGAGTGAAAGCGGGAACGTGGAGGTGCTCCGCGTGCCCGAACCGGTGGATGCGGGCGCGGCGATCCTGTATCCGTGTCCTCTGACGGAGCGGTGGTCAAACAACGATCCCACCGCTTGGATCCCATCGGCACTCGGGGCGGATCTCGCGGCGGACCGTATCCACATCGGCGTTGCGCACGGAAGCATCGCCGGAGTTCCCAACGCCGAGCGCGGGCATCCGGTAGCGGCCGCGCATTCCCTGGACTATCTCGCGCTCGGGCACTGGCACTCGACGGCCATCTACGGGCGGACGGCCTATAGCGGGACGCCGGAGCCATCCCGATTCGGCGAACGCGAAAGTGGCAACGTGCTGCTGGTCGACATCGAGCGCGGCGCGGAACCCATGTTTCAGACGATCCGCACCGGAAAACTGGTTTGGATCGCGATCGACGGATCGCTGCGGGAAGCCGTGCGCGAACTCGAGTCGATTGCCGATCCCGCCTCGACACTCATCGATTGCCGGGTGAACGGCTTCCTCGCTGCCGGGGACCAGTCGATGCTCGAGCGTCTGGAACGTCTGCTGGCCGGGCCGTTCGTCCACGCCAGGCTGGATCGTTCGGCGCTGTTGCCAGCGCCCGACGACGATCAGTGGGTGGCGCAATTGCCGCCCGGATACTTGCGCGAAGCCGCCGCGCGTTTGCGTGGCCACGGCGACGAAACGGCGGCGGGCGCGCTGCTCGAGTTGTATGGATTGCTGCCCCGATGATCCTCAGGCGCATTCAGGTGGAGGGATTCCAGTGCTTCGCGGCGCGCTTCACGGTCGGCCCGTTCGAGGATGGCATCAATGTGATCGCGGGGCCGAACGGATCCGGCAAATCGACATTGGTGCGGGCTTTTCTGCGGGCGCTGCTTGATCCGCATCGCGGCGGCGGGCGTTCCGGCGAGGCGCTGCGCCCGCGCGGCAGGATGTTGGCGCCCGCCGTGGAAGTCGAGTACGAACACGGCGGGTCTCGCTACCGCATCTTCAAGCGCTTCCTTGATAGGCCGGCGGCTCTGCTGGAACGGTTCGAGGGGGAAGGATGGCTCCCAGTGGCGGAAGCCGACGCGGCCACGGCGCGTGTGCGTGAGATGCTTCGGGCCGAGGGCAAGGATCGCGGCGTCGGCGCGGCGCTGTGGAGTCCGCAGGGCGGCTTGGCCATGGAACCTCTCACCGGTGACGCGCTCGCCGATATCCAACGCTCGTTGGGCGCGCAGCTTTTGCCGCCGGAGGGTCGCGCCATCGAAAGCCGCGCGTTTCTTCGCTATCGCGAGTTTTACACATCGTCCGGGAAACTGCGGTCCGGCCGCGACGCGCCGCGGCTTGTGACGCTCGAAGCGGAACACGCCGAAGCGGCGCGCGCCGTGGAACAGGCGCGGGCGCAGATGCGCGAGATCGACGAGGTGTCGCGCGATCTGCACACACTACGCCAACAGGCCGCGGCCACGCTCGCGCGCCGGGACAAACTGGCCGCCGAGTGGGCCGCGGCGTCCGGATTCGCTGGACAGCACGCCGAACTCGACCGCGAGCGCCAGAGGCTCGATCTCGAACGCCGCGCTACCGAAGCCGAGTACCGCCGGCTGGCGGACCTGGCGGACCGCGCGGCGAAGGCCGCGGCCAAGGCAACCGAGTTGCGCCAACGGATGGCCGCTTCGGCCGGCAGCATTGAGCAGCAGCAGCAGGCGATCGCCGAGCGTCTCGCCGCCAAGCAGGTGGCCACCGAAGCCCTGTGGCGCATCACGAAGGAGGATCCGGGCGCGCGATGGAGCGCGCAATACACGGCGGCAGCCAGCCAGCCTTTCCGCGTTCTGCGTGGGCAGCCCGCAGGCGAACATCGGCTGGCGGCGGGAGAAACCATTGACATTACCTCGGAGTCCAGGATCCCGTCCGGACTCGAATTCGAAGCCGGGGGCGCCGGCCATCTGAGCGTTCGTGAAGACCAGGACGCCGCCAGGAAGGAAGAGCGGCTGCGGCGGGCGCAGGACCGGGTGGCCGCGGCGGGGATGGAATTGGCGCATGCGGAAAGCCGCATCGAGTGGCTGCGGCGCGAGTCCGCCGCGTTGGCCGAGCAACTCGCCGCGCTCGATGCCAGCGTCGCCCCCGTGGAACCGGCGCAACCGGAACCCAGGGAGGCCCGCGAGCAAGCCGCGCTTCGCTTTCATGGTGTGGAAGCAGCCCTCGCCAAAATCAAAGCCGCGATCGCGAAGTTGCCCTACGAGCCCTCCGCCTCGGCCCGCCTCGAGCGCGATCTTCGGGATGCCGAAGCCGCCGCGCAACAGTTGGAACATCGCATCCTGGAGCAACAGGCGATTGTGCGCCGATTGATGAATGCCGGGCCCTATGACCGGCTGTCGGCGGCGGAAGAACGCTTCGCCGCCGTAGAGGAAGAACTGCGGCACGAGCGGCTCCGCGCCGATGCCGTTCGGATGTTGTGGGACACCGTGGTGGAGTGCAAGCAGCAAGCGCTCGAAGGACTGCATGAGCCGGTGGCCCGGGCGGCGTCGCGATTGCTCGCGCGGATCACCGGCACGCCCACCGCCGAACTGCGGCTGACGCAGGACTTCGTACCCACCGCCGTTGAGGACTTTCGCATCGAAGAGCTTTCCGGCGGCGAAGCCGAGCAAGTCTATCTGGCTACGCGCCTCGCTCTGGCTGAGTATCTTTCACGCGGCGCCCGCCAGCTGGTGGTACTTGACGACGTACTGACCGCAACAGATCCGGACCGGCTGGCCCGCGTGGTGGACTTACTGCGGGAAGAAAGCGCCCGCCTGCAGTTCCTGATTTTGACGTGCCACCCGGAGCGCTATCGCGGGCTGGGTGCTCACTGGGACTTGGACCGGGCCGCGAAGCAGTAGAGCGACTCTTCGGTCCGCACGAACAGCCTGCCTCCGGCGATGGCTGGCGTGGCGATCAACTGTTCCTCGAGGTCGCCGGTCGAGATGACTTCCCAATCGCGCCCCGCCTTTACAACCGCCAGTTTTCCGTCTTTGTCGGCAAAGTAGAGATAGCCGCCGGCCGCCACCGGAGACGCGTAGAACTCGCCCGTGGCTTCTTTCAGCCGGCCTTGCTTGATCACCTTTCCCGTTGCAGCATCAATGGCGGTGAGGATGCCGCCGTTTTTGACGAAGTACAGCACGCCCTGTTCCAGCAGCGCCGAAGTCACGTAGGGAATGCCCTTGGTGTACTTCCAGAGTGACGCCGCCGCCGGTAGTTCGCCGCGGGGTCCGATCCGGGTGGCAACCAGACCGCCTCCCAGTTCGGAAGGCGCGAATGCTTTGTTCCATTCGGCGGACTCCACGGTGCCGTCACTGTTGCCGTACATCTTATCGATGGCCGTCATCAACCGGACCATGATGAGGTTCTTTCCGAGCTCTTCCGCGATTTGCAACTTCCCGTCTTTGTTCTTATCCGCGCCCAGCATACTGGTGAACTCGTTGCCCGGCTCGGCGGGGGGCTCCAGGGTGTAGATCGTATCGCCGTCGAGGATCGGGGACGCGGCGGGTCCAGCCGTGATGCCTTTACCCCACCATAGCCGTTCGCCGGTCTGTAACTGATAGCCGGTAAGTTCGCGCGCACCGCCCACGATCACCTGTGCCGGGCCGTCCTTCGGACGATGCAGGAGAGGCGTTGAGTACCCACCGAGGAACCCATTCGGACGAATCGCCTTCCAGCGCTCTTCGCCCGTGCCGGAATCGTATGCCGCCACGAACGATTCGAGCGGCTGATCGATCAGCAGAACGACAAGACCGCCGGCAACGATCGGGGATGTGGCGTGCCCCTGTATGGAAGCGAACGGGCCGAGCGGGCGGCGCCAGCGCTCTTTGCCTTCGAGCGTGTACGAAACCAGGCCGAACTCCTGGAAGAAGACGTAGACATTTTCCCCGTCGGAAGCGGGCGTGGGCGTCGCCGGTCCGTTGAGCGGATGTGCTGGTTCGCTCCGCGCCTTCGCGATGGAGGCCCGCCATAGCTCGGACCCTTTGGCCGCGTCGTAGGCGGCGGTGATCCGTTCATCGCCTTGATACGCCGTGAGAACTACCTTGCCGCCGACGACGATGGGGGAGGAGTGGCCCTTCGGCACGGCGGTCTTCCATAGGACGTTGGTCTCTTTGCCCAACTCGAGCGGCAGCGCCGCTCCAGGCTCGAGCTGGGCAACGCCGGCGCCGTTGTCGCCGCGGTAACGGGTCCAGTCAGCACTGGAGGCGATCCCGGCGAGGGCGCAGAAAGCGAACGAGAGACGACGCATCGCTCATTGGACGGATGAGCGGAGATTCGGTAACGGGTCACCTTCATGCAGCGGCAGCATCTGCTACAGCGAGGTGCAATCATGAACAAGCTGTTGATCGCGGTTCTCGCCGGGGCTCTCATGGCGAGCCCTGGATTTGCCTTCCAACGCGGCAGGGGCGGCGGAAAGAGTTCGCCTCCTGCCGCGGAAAAAGGCGGCAACAAGACCGGCCCGCGCGACGGTTCCGGCCAGAAAGGCAACAGCAAACGCGGCCAAGGGAAGAAGACGGGTCCGCAGGATGGCAGTGGCCCGATTCACGATCCCCCGAACCGCTAGGCACGGAGGATCGGCGTCGGCGGGGATACGCTACGCTCGTAGATAGTCCCCGCCGATGCGAAAACCAGAAGTAATGAGTCCGGCCGGCTATTGGCCGCAGTTGCGCGCCGCCGTGGAAGCAGGCGCGGACGCGGTGTATTTCGGGCTGCAACACTTTACCGCGCGAGCCAAGGTCGGGTTCACCCTCCAGGAACTTCCTCTCGCGGTGGCGGCGTTGCATGAGCGCGGCGTCCGTGGCTACGTAACGTTCAACACACTGGTATTCGAACACGAGTTCGACGAAGCCGCCCGTGCCATTGCCGCCATTGCAAAGGCAGGCGCCGATGCCCTGATCGTGCAGGACTGCGGCATCCTGCAGTTGGCACGGACCATCGCCCCCGGTCTCGAACTGCACGCCAGCACGCAAATGAGCATCACCGATTCCGCCGGCGTCCGGATGGCGCGGGAAATGGGCGTGCAGCGGGTGACGCTGGCGCGCGAGTTGAGCCTCGATCAGGTTCGCCGCATCGTCGAAGAGACCGGCTGCGAAATCGAGATCTTCGTGCACGGCGCTCTGTGCGTGGCCTATTCGGGACAGTGCTTCTCGTCAGAGGCGTGGGGTGGACGCAGCGCCAATCGCGGCCAATGCGCGCAAGCCTGCCGCCTTCCCTACGACATGCTGGTGGACGGCCGCACGCAGCCGCTCGGGGACGCCCGCTACCTGCTCTCCCCCGGCGATCTGTACGCCCTCGAGCAAGTGCCCGCCATCATGGCCGCGGGCGTGGCGGCGTTGAAGATCGAGGGCCGCTACAAGGACGCCGAATATGTGGCTCTGGCGACGGCGGCGTATCGCAGAGCTGTCGACGGCGCCGCGGTTGACGGCGGCGTGAAGCAGCAGCTCGAGCAGGTCTATTCGCGCGGGTTGGGGCCCTACTTCCTCACGGGAACCGATCATCAGCAGGTGGTGCTCGGTCGCGCACCCAGGCATCGCGGTGTGCGCGCCGCCACGGTGACGCGTGTGGGCAGGGAGAGCGTGTGGGTGGCCGGCTCCGGCGTCGCGCTAAAGCGCGGCGACGGTGTCGTGTTCGACGCCGCATCGTGGCGCAGCCCGGAGGAGCCGGAAGAAGGCGGACGGCTCTTCGATGCACTCCCGGCGCTCGATGGAAGCACGGAGCTCCGCTTTGGCAACGGAATCGTCCGGTTCGATCGTATTCGCGCCGGCGACATCGTTTGGCGTACGCACGATCCGGCGGTGGAACGCGCGGCCAAAGTCTTCATTGACCCCTCGGCGCCCGTAGCCAAACAGCCCGTGAAGGTGCGCGTTACAGCGCGGGTGGGCGCTCCGTTGAGCGCCGTCTGGACGCTCGTGCGCGATCCGGCCGTCGCGGTGCGTGTGGAAAGCGCGGTGGCGGTGGAAGCCGCGGGCAAACATGCGATGCAATCTGGCGCCGTGTGCGAGCAGTTAGGGCGGCTGGGCGGCACCGCGTATGTACTGGCGGAAGTGGAGCTCGACGCCGATTCCGACGTCTTCGTGCCGGCGTCGGTGCTGAACCGGCTTCGCCGCGACGGGGTGGAAGCGTTGGCGGCCCGCCAGCGGACGCCGCGTCCCCTGGCGATTGCCGATGCCCCCGGCCCGCCCACGGCGGAGACTCGAGAGCATCACGCCCATCCCCGGATCCATCTGCTTGTTCGCAACGGTGCACAATTGGAAGCCGCCATCGCGGCTGCGCCGTCGTCCATCACGCTCGACTATCTGGATCTCTATGGACTGCGCCCATCCGTCGAACGGGTGAAGCTAAGCGGGGTCGCGGTGCGCGTGGCGACGCCTCGCATCTTGAAGCCCGGCGAGGCGCGGATCGCGGATTTTCTGCTCAGCCTCGATTGCGGATTGCTCGTCCGCGCGGCGGGAATGCTGGAACGCTTTCGCGGCGCCGGCCGCGAATTGACGGGCGATTTCAGTCTCAACGCAGCCAACACGCGCACCGCCGCGATGTACCTGGCAATGGGGCTGGCGCGGATCACCCCCACCCATGATTTGAACGCGGCCCAGGTGTCTGCCCTCGCTTCGCACGCCGGGGCGCACCGGATCGAGGCGGTCGCCTACCAACATCTGCCCGTGTTTCACACCGAGCATTGCGTCTTTTGCCGGTTCCTGTCCACAGGTACGAGCTATCGCGATTGCGGCCGTCCGTGTGAACAGCACAACGTGGCCCTGCGCGATCGCGAGGGGCGCGCCCATCCCGTGCTGGCCGACGTGGGATGCCGGAACACCGTGTTTGGGGCCGAAGCGCAACAGGCCAGCCGGCATCTGAAGGTTTGGCGAGAGGCGGGTATTCGCGATTTCCGGCTCGAGTTCGTGCATGAGACCGCGGAGCAGATAACCGCGGTGACGGATGCCTTTCGGGCCGCGCTAGCCGGATCGCTCAGCGCCGATGCGCTCGTCGCCGCACTCGAGCGGGCCGCTCCGGAAGGCGTCACAGAGGGAAGCCTGTTCGTGCCCAAGGACCATCTGTACCTCCCCGTATTGCAGTAGCACTCACGCGGGATCGCCGATTCGGGTAAACTCCCTACATGCGGGTCGCCGTGGCATTTACGCTGGCCGTCATCTCCTTTGCGGCCGAAAATACGGAGAAAGTGGTGCTCCCCACGTCCGCGGACGCCATTGCACAGGGGAAACGTCTCTATATGGGAGGCTGCACTTACTGCCATGGGCCGACAGGCGATGGTGGTAAGGGCGCCAATCTCGCCGTTCCCGAGCTATCGCGGGCGCCCCAAGACGAAGATCTGGTGGCTATCATTCAAACCGGCGTTCCCGGCACCGAGATGCCCGGCGCGCACCACATGACGCCGAATGAAGTGCTGATGACCGCTGCCTTCGTGCGCACTCTCGGGAAGGTGGCCGGCGGACCGGTTCCGGGCGATTGGGCGGCCGGGAAGGCGCTTTATGCCAAGCAGGGATGCGCCAATTGCCATACCACCGTCGAAAATGGCGCACTGACCGGCGGGCTTGGCGGCCCGGACCTTTCCGCGATCGGCTTGCGGCGCAGCCCTGCGCACCTCCGCGAATCCGTCGCGAATCCGGAGGCGGTGGTTGACGCCGCCTATGTCATCACCGAGGTGCGTCTGAAAGACGGCCGCCGCGTTGCGGGTCGGACGTTGTACGAAGACACATTTTCGATTTCAGTCCGCGACGGCAGTGGCCGAAATCAGACGCTTCTGAAATCGACGGTGGCTGAGATTACTCGTAATCCAAACAAGTCACCGATGCCGGGCTACTCAACGTTGACGGCGGCGGAGCTGGATAACTTGACGGCTTACTTGGCGTCGCTGAAGGAGCGTCCATGAGAGGTCCGCTGCATCCCACGACTCCGGCTGCCGGGTTGGCCGCCTTGTTTTTCATCACCGCACAGGTCCCGGCCCAGGTGCCGTTCCAACGCATCCTGGACTCGGCCAAGGAACCGGGTAACTGGCTCACTTATTCCGGAAACTACAATGGCCAACGTTACTCCACACTCGATCAGATCAACGCCGGCAACGTAAAGCGAATGGTGGTGAAGTGGGTGCACCAAACCGGCACCACGGAGGCGCACCAGACCTCGGCCATCGTCGTCGACAACGTGATGTACATCACCGAGGGCCCCAATACGGTGAAGGCTCTCGACACACTCACCGGCAACGTCTACTGGCGGTATCAGAAGCAGATCCCCGACGACCTGCGGCTGTGCTGCGGGCGGGTAAATCGCGGCGTGGCCGTGCTGGGCGACATGGTCTACTACACCTCGATCGATGCGCACATGATCGCGCTCGACGCGAAGACCGGCCGCGTACGCTGGGAAACCGAGATGGCCGATCACAAGCTCGGCTATTCATCGACGAATGCGCCGCTGGCTGTGAAAGACAAGGTCATCACTGGCGTCGGCGGCGGCGAATATGGCATACGCGGATTTATCGACGCCTATGACGCCAAGACCGGCAAGCGCGTCTGGCGCTTTCACACCGTTCCTGGACCGGGCGAGTTCGGTAATGAAACCTGGGCAGGCGATTCATGGAAAACCGGCGCAGGCTCCACCTGGGTTACCGGCTCCTACGATCCCGAAACGAACGCTGTGATTTGGGGGATCGGCAATCCCGGTCCGGATTGGAACGGCGACGTCCGAAAAGGCGACAATCTTTACTCGGCTAGCTTTGTAGCGCTCGACGCCGATACGGGCCAGCGCAAGTGGCATTTCCAGTTCACTCCGCACGACACGCATGACTGGGACGCCACACAGGTGCCCGTCCTGATCGAAGCTCCCTTCCGCGGGGAGAAGCGCAAACTCGTGGTAACGGCCAACCGGAACGGTTTCTACTATGTACTCGATCGGGCCAATGGTAAGTTTCTGCAAGGGAAACCGTTCGCGAAAGTTACCTGGGCCAACGGGCTCGACGACAACGGCCGGCCAATCGTGTTGCCCAATACCGAGCCTACGGCGGAGGGAAATCTCGTTTGGCCATCGCTCGGCGGCGGCACGAACTGGTACAGCCCGGCTTACAGTCCGGTAACGGGACTTTTTTATGCGCCGGTCCGCGAGCAGGGCGCTTATTACTTCAAAGGCGAGGCGATCTTCAAGCCCGGCGAGATGTTCAACGGCGGCGGCCAACGCACCGTCCCCGAAGAGAACCCCTATGGCGCCGTCCGTGCCATTGACGCCACTACCGGAAACCTGAAGTGGGAGTTCCGCATGCAGACGCCGGCCAACACGAGCATCCTCGCCACCCAGGGCAATCTCGTCTTCACCGGCACCAGCCAGGGCGATTTCTTTGCGCTCAACGCCACCACCGGCGACGCCCTGTGGCGTTTCAAAGGCGGGTGGTCCTCCGGGTCTAACCCGGTCACTTACTTATCCCACGGTAAACAGAACATCGCGATTCCCATCGGAAAAGCGCTGTTCGTGTTCGGCCTGTTCGAAGACGGCGAGTAAGCATGAAGAGCGCGATCCTCGGCATCTTGGCGATTGCACCGCTCTGTTTTTCGCAGGACGTACCGTGCCCGAAAGACGTTTTCCTCGACGTTTCCAAATACCCCGGCGCCGGACCGCAGTACCCGAAGCCTCGCCTGGATGCCGGCTGCGAAGGGGAGACGCTCGTGGTGCGCAGCAATGGCATACCCCACTACGAGTTCGTTCAGGTAACGCCGAATCCTCTCAAGGAGCAGGATTACGAATTTCGCCTCCCACTCGCGCCCAAGCTGGCCAGCCAGCCCACTCCGATCCCTTTGCTCGGGAGCGCCGGGCTCACCATCAATGGACTTGTCTTCTACGGACCTAACGAAGGTCCGGTTCCCGAGTCCGAACAGTTCGGCGACCCGATCTTCAATTCGATCATGGATGCCTGCATGGGCCATACTGCACTCGAATATCACTATCACGCGATGGTGCAGTCCTGTCTCAGTGCGGTGAAGGAAGGTCGGCCGTCTCCGATTCTCGGCTTCGCCTACGACGGCTTCCCAATCCGTGGTCCATGGGGATGCCTCGACAAAGATTGCGCCAAAGTGGTGAAGTTCAAAAGCAGTTGGGAAAAAGTTAGAAAGCCGCACACCGATTCCTGGGACGCCTACGACTACGTGAGGAAGGACGGTCCAGAGTATCTGGACCAATGCAATGGCCGCACCGGTCCCGACGGCGCCTATAGTTATCACGTCACCGAAACCTGGCCGTACATCATCGGATGTTATGCGGGTGAACCGGTCCGCCAACGGCGGCCTGGCGTAAGCCGGGGCCCAGGCGGACCTCCTCCTGGCGGCCCGCCCCGTCCAACCGCACAGCAGGTAGCAGCGGCGGCAGCGAAGCTGAAGATCGATCCGGCCGTGTTGGCCAAGGCCTTGCGCGTCACCCCAGGCTCAGTGAAGCCGATCAACCTGGCGGCGTCCGCGCGCGCGTTGCAGGTGACCGAAAGCGACCTGGCCGAAGCCCTCGGCCTGCGACGTCCGCCCGCGCGCCAGCGACCAAATCAGGCCCCACCGGGCCAGGCACCGTGTTTCTTTCGATGCGGCCAAAGCGACGCCAAAGCCACCGGCTGCACGCTCACCCCGGACCACAAGGTGGTCTGCGGCCGGCCCTGCGAAAACAACCGATGCGGCTAGGACGCCTCGCCTTCGTAGCGGCGGCGATCCTGGCTGCCATCGCGGCACGGCCCCAGAATCACTCACAACATCGGATTACACCGGTCTGGCCCGATCGGCCCATCCCGTCAATCACACTTCACTTCGTTCCGGATCAAATGGACGGCTACAACCTTTACATCGAGACACAGAACTTCCGATTCACGCCGGAGGCTGTGAACACGGAGCCTGTCTCCAACGAAGGCCATGCCCACCTGTATGTAAATCAACGAAAAGTCGCCCGCCTCTATTCGCAATGGAGCCACCTGTCGCGTACGCTGCTGGATGGCCGCTATAACGTTGTGCGCGTGGAGCTGAACGCAAATGACCATACCGTTTGGGGCGCGGGCGGGGAACCCGTGCAAGCCGAGGTATTACTCGATGCGAGCGTTCAGGATCGCGACCCGATTGTTCGCGAGAAGATAAGCTACAGACTAACTTGGAACCAAGGCGCTGCCACGCGGGAGGCGCAGGGCGGCTGGAGCCTCACCAATGATCTGGGCTATCGGTTCCATATAACTGCCGGTAGGCTGGTGACTCGCAACCTCGAACTCATTACTTGCCACACGTTTTCTTCCTCCGCTCCCGCTGTGGCGCTTTTTGGCCTTTTTCACGCCGTGCAGGCAGGGCACAGCAGTCTGGTCCCGAGCCAATCGCGCATAGTAAATCCGGTGGAGGAGGATCTGGCCACCGCCGGCGACCAGGTACTGGAACCGAGAACCGTCACGGACCCGAGCTATTGCGAAGCCCACTATCTCGTCGCCCAACCGGCAACGGGCGGCCCCAGCTTTGCGCTCTCGGGCACTTATCGCAATCCGGGCGAGGTTCGCGATCGCCCTTTTCGCGTCGCCACCCACGCAGCCTTCGGTCAAATCAAGACTCTGATGCAGGCAGATTACCGCTCGAAGCCAGCCAAGCCAAGCCCTCGACGGGGGCATCCGCGTGAACGTGGAGCGATCGCTCGAGAGCCTGCTGCAAGGCATCGATCCTACGGTTGAGCAGACAGAGGCGAACGCGGCGAAAATCGTGCGTTCCTGGTGGAACGTACACGGCCTTGCCGGTGGAGAAGCCCTAGCTATTGGACGCGGAGGGATGGATCGGCTCACGGCACCGTGATCGTGGCCATCGCCTGCCAGCCCGAATTATTCTCCGCCACACTGCGCGCAGCGGCAAAGACGATCCGGTCCCCTGGAACGCTCCGGTCAACGTCATGTTCAGCGTCAGCGTCACCGTATTCCCGACTCCACGATCCCCGATCCCGGCGTTGATCGCGCATTGACTATTGTTCGCGATCCCTGTACCCGGAATCGCAATCGTGCCGGCGAACGGACCCTCCGGCGGCCCCCGCGTCGTTCACCAGCAGCAGCGTCCGTGTCGGCCGCACATAGGCGATGAAGAAGTGCTGCGGCCGTCGATGCCGTCGTTGATCAGTATGTTGAGCACGTTGAGTCGGCGAATCCGTTCACGTCGGAGAAGACAGTCGTCAGCGTCACCACGTTCTCTGCCCGCGCCGGGCTCATGCTGATCACTGCCGTGGCCGGCTGGGTAAACGGCACCGTCCACACGCCCTTGGCGTGCCATCCGCTGTTGCGGTGCTCGACGGTGCCGCGGGCGCCGTTGCGGTAATGAATCCGGCGTCCTCGAACCCCGCCGTGAAACTCATGTTCAAGGTCAGGGAAACGGTGTTGCCGGAGCCGGTCACCGACGATCCGGTGGCATTGATCGAACATTGGCTATTGCCCACCGCACCCGAGCCCGGGATGGTGATGGAGCCGGCAAAACGGGCCCCGGCCTGGCCGGCGTCGTTCACCAGAAACAGCGTTCCGGTGGAACGGGCGAAGGCGATGTAACAGGCGTTGCGGCCGTCAATGGCATTGGCTAATGAGCACGTTCAGGATGTTCAGGTCCGAGAAGCCGTCAGGATCGCTGAAGTTGAAGGTGAACAGCCCGGAAGATCCCGTCCCGGACGCCGGAGACATCCCTACCACTACCGGTTGCCCGCCCCCTTGGGTGACCGTGAATGTCTGCCCGGCGACGGTGATCGTACCATGCGGTTGGCGCCGCCGTTCGCGGCTACCGTGTAGCTCACCGTACCATTCCCGCTTCCGGATGCGGAGGCTCCGGCGACGGTAATCCAGGCGGCATTGCTCACGGCTGTCCACGCGCATCCTCTGGCGCCGATGGCGACTGAGCCCACCCCTGGCTGCCCGGAAGCCGGTGCTGGCCGATGTGGGAGAGATCGAGAAGCTGCATGCCGCACCTGCTTGTGACGGTGAATGTCTGGCCCGGTCCAGGTGACGATTGCGGGGCAATGGTCATAGTGCCGGTGCGCTGGTCGAGTTGGGGTTGGCAGCCCAGGAGGTATTGCGCAGCGCCGTTTCCGCTTCCCGACGTCGCCCCGCTGGTGACAGTGATCCAGCCGGTGTTGCTCGTGGCCGTCCAAGCACAGCCACTGGAGCGAATACGAGACGGAGGCCGCGCCGGAGGACGCTTCGACGCTGGCTTTCGCCGAGGGCGGATTCAGCCCGTAGCTGGCAGTCGATCGTTGTTGTCGGGTCGCTGACGGAAGCCGGCGATATCGCCCCGCCTCCCTCGACAGTAGCAACATTCGTGACGTTGGGGGCATCGGCTGCCACATTCACAGTCAAGTTCAAGTCCGGATAACTCATCCCGGCCGGCAAAGAGTCGCTCCGGTCGCAAATCAATCCTTTATCGATCCCTTAAGTCGGCAGTTCCAACCGGTTGCCTGGAAACTGGAGATGGTCAGTCCGGTTGGTATCGTGTCTACCACCTCCACACCCACATCCGGAGCTGTGGCCGCGGCCCCGGTATTGGTCACTTTGATCACATAAGAGCCTTTCGTTCCCCGAACGAAGTTACCGGAGTGAGTCTTGGTGATTTGCCACAACGGAGCCGGCCTTAGCCGGAAGGAGGCGGCGCAGTCGTTCCAGGTACCTCCGCAAGGTCCGGCAATCGATGGAAAGTCGGGCGCGTCGGCGGAAAGATTGATCGATGACCCGCCGTAGTCTTGGCTCGAATATAGCGTCGCCTTCCATCCGTGAGGCACCTGAATCGAGGAAATCCGGTTCTCCCAATTGCTGTCGGCAAGCCGCGGGTTGTCGGCATCCGCGACGAACATGGCGCCCTCATAGTTGGTGTGCTCAAAAAATTTGATTGTGGCCGGCGGCACGATCGTGAACGACTGGGCGCAGTCGCTCCAGGCGCCTCCACAGGGCCCGGGAACGCCGGACAAGTTTGGCACGTCGGCCCAGAATACGGTGGAGTCCCCGGGTATATACCTGGATTAGCATACAGAGTGGCAACCTTCCAACCGGGCGGGATCTGGATGGACGAGATCGTGTTGCTCCAACCGAGGCGCCTGCTGAGGAGTGCCCTGTAATCCCGCTCAACTCGATACCCTGATACTGCGTGCCACCCCAGAATCGGACGAAGTTCCTGAAATAGTACGCCGCTCCGAATTAGATGCCCCATCACTGGCCCCGTTGCCGTCGACCCCTGTGGCGCTGCTGTCCTCGCCCAACGCGCCGACCACCGTGTCGCCGGACACCGCCACCGACCAGCCGAACTCGTCTTCCCCTCCAGTGTTGGAAGCTTTCAGATACGCTTGCTGGCTCATCAGTCCCGCCGTTGCGCACGAACACATACGCCGCTCCGCTGCGAGTGCCGAGTTGTCGGCCCCATTGCCGTTGACCCCGGTTGCGTCGCTGTCCTCGCTTTCCGCCCCGACCACCGCCGTGTCGCTTCTGACGCCGCCACCGAAACGCCGAATAAATCACCCGCCGCGGCGTTGGACGCTTTTAGATACGCTTGCTGGCCCACGTCCCGCCGTTGCGCACGAACCCGCAGCCGGGCCTTAAGGCTCCACTCCCCGCCGAAGCGGATGAATACGTAAGCCGCGCCGCTGCCGCTTTCATTGGGCGCACCCACGACGATAGTATCGCCGGAGATGGCCACCGAATAACCGAAGTTCTTGAACGACGCCGAGTTGGATGCCTTCAGGTATGCCACCTGGAACCACGCTCCATCTCTGTCGCGCGTGAAAACATAGGCCGCTCCGGAATCGGTCGCCGAGTTGTTCGCTTGGTCCCCGTTGACAGTGTTTGCAATGCTGTCTTCCAGGTGCGCCCCCACCACGACGGTGTCGATAGAGACCGCCACGGAATAGCCGAAACCATCTCCCGACCCTGTGTTGGATGCCTTCAGGTACGCCATCTGCACCAGTGGATCCACCGTCACCGGATAGACCGCCCCCCGCTCATCCACCGTCATCCGGACGCGCCGGCCGGCGAGTTCGAACCGAGTGGGCAGCACCTTCCCCGCCGCGTCCCAAGCCTTCAACCCGCTGTAGCGGACCACTTGCGCCCCACTGCCATCGATGAAGCCCACGCTGTCGCCGCTCAGCCGCGGCTCGAGCCCGCCTCGCACCGCCAGGTCGAATGCCAGCAGCCCCTCTCCCGCCGGACGCCGCAAGAGCGTAAATCCCTGCTCCAGCCCACGCACGTCATTGACGAACCACTCCTGCACGCCGTCCCCCCGCCGATACCGGATCCTATTTCCATCGGCCCTTGGCTGGGCCTCGCTTGCCCTTACCATCTGGCCCGCGAAGCCCCAGCTCTCCAGTTCCAGACCCCACGTCCATCCCGCCCCGTCGCCCACGCCTGGCCGCACCGTGAATCCCCGGCGGTCAAAGTGCGTCATCCACTGCTGGCCCGGATTCCGCATCTTGTAGCCGCCGGCCTCAGCCACGGCGCTGTGGCGGTGACGTTCATACTCGGCCCGGATGGCCGACCAATCCGCCGCCGACACACCCGCGGGCGGCGCCGTCTCCCCAACCAGTGCGCCGGCGCAGATCGCCAGCAGCGCAAGTAGAGTCCGTGCTCGGTGGAACCCTCGACGGCGGCTGCGCACGTCCCCCGGCTCGCAAGATGGAGGGGAAGCAATATTCTGCATTCGCCGATGCTGTCACAAATATCCACGCCATGCAAGCGGTTAGCGGCACAAGGCGCGGACCCGCGATCGGACGCTACGCCAAGTCAGAAACCACCCCGCTGCTGTCCCCCAGCGTCTCAACCGGCACCCCCATCCGATCCAGCAGCGCCCGGAACAGATTCGCCATCGGCGTCTCGTTCGGGTAACGCACCAGCCGTCCCGGCTTCAAAGTCCCGCACCCGCGGCCGGCCAGCACCAGCGGCAGGTTCGCGCGATCGTGTCCGTGCCCATCGCTCAGCCCGCTCCCATACGGGTGATGCGTCAACCAGTGATGCGCCTCCGGTTCTCGCGCAGGATCGCCCGCGCTAACAGCAGCGTCTCCCGCCGCATCGCTTCCAATACCTCATCCTCGGCCAGCGGAACCGCCAAACTCTGCCACGGCGGCCCCGCGCCGGTAGCGCTCCTACTCCGTACGGATGTCCCGCCAATCCGAAGCCGAGAGATCCTTCGACGGCGCGACCGCTGCCAGACCCGTGTCGCCAAGGCCCACCGCGAGCAGCGCAAGCAGAATCACCCGCCGGCGAGTTCCTGACGCACCGCAGCGGCCCCCGCTGGCTGTGAGTTGGAGAATTCCAAAAATCGCCGTGAGCTCCGAAGCCTCAGTTTGGAGGAACGGTGATCGTCGCCATCGCCTGCCAACCCGAATTATTCTCCGCCACATCGCGCGCAGCGGCAAAGACGATCCGGTCCCCCTGGAACGCTCCGGTCAACGTCAGGTTCAGCGTCAGCGTCACCGTATTCCCGGACTCCACGATCCCCGATCCCGTGGCGTTGATCGCGCACTGACTATTGTTCGCGATCCCTGTACCCGGAATCGCAATCGTGCCGGCGAACGGACCTCCGGCGGCCCCCGCGTCGTTCACCAGCAGCAGCGTCCGTGTCGGCCGCACATAGGCGATGTAGCAGGCGTTGCGGCCGTCGATGCCGTCGTTGATCAGTATGTTGAGCACGTTGAGGTCGGCGAATCCGTTCACGTCGGAGAAGACAGTCGTCAGCGTCACCACGTTCCCTTCTGCCCGCGCCGGGCTCATGCTGATCACTGCCGTGGCCGGCTGGGTAAACGGCACCGTCCACACGCCCTTGGCGTGCCATCCGCTGTTGTGCTCGACGGTGTCGCGCGCCGCCAGGTAATGAATCCGGCGTCCCCCGAACCCCGCCGTGAAACTCATGTTCAAGGTCAGGGAAACGGTGTTGCCGGAGCCGGTCACCGACGATCCCGTGGCATTGATCGAACATTGGCTATTGCCCACCGCACCCGAGCCCGGGATGGTGATGGAGCCGGCAAACGGGCCCCCGGCCTGGCCGGCGTCGTTCACCAGAAACAGCGTTCCGGTGGAACGGGCGAAGGCGATGTAACAGGCGTTGCGGCCGTCAATGGCATTGCTAATGAGCACGTTCAGGATGTTCAGGTCCGCGAAGCCGTCAGGATCGCTGAAGTTGAAGGTGAACAGCCCGGAAGATCCCGTCCCGGACGCCGGAGACATCCCTACCACTACCGGCTCTCCGGCCCCGCCCTGGGTGACCGTGAAGTTCGCTTCGGCGACGGTGATCGTACCCATGCGGTTGGCGCCGCCGTTCGCGGCTACCGTGTAGCTCACCGTACCATTCCCGCTTCCGGATGCGGAAGCTCCGGCGACGGTAATCCAGGCGGCATTGCTCACGGCTGTCCACGCGCATCCCCCTGGCGCCGTGACGGCGACTGAGCCCACCCCGCCGTTCGAGCTGGTGCTGGCCGATGTGGGAGAGATCGAGTAGGTGCAAGCCACGCCCGCCTGCGTAACGGTGAACGTCTTCCCGGCGATGGTCATGGTGCCGGTTCGCTGCGTGGAGTTGGGGTTGGCGGCAACGTTGTACGAGACCGTCCCGTTCCCGCTCCCCAATGCCCCGCCGACGATGGTGATCCACGCGGCATTGCTCACGCTTGTCCAGGCGCATCCGCCCTGCGCAACGACGGACACGATGGTCCCGCCTCCACCCGCTCCGTAACTGAACGATGTGGGAGAGAGGGAGTAACTGCACGCCGCGCCCGCCTGGGTGACTGTGAATGTCTTCCCCGCGATGGTCATCGTGCCGGCACGCTCGGTTGAGTTCGGGTTGGCCGCGACGGTGTATTGGACAGCGCCGTTCCCGCTTCCGTTTACCTCGCTGTTGACGGTGATCCACGCAGCATTGCTCACCGCCGTCCAGGCACATCCGCCGGAAGCAAAGACCAGGACGATCGCCGCCTCTCCGCCCGCTCCGAAGCTAGCCTGACCGGAGGGCGGATTCAGCCCGTAGCTGCAGTCGATGATCGTTGTCGGATCGCTGGCAGAGGCCGGCAAGACCGCCCCGCCTCCGCTGACCGTCGCAACATTCGTGACACTGGCGGGAGCATCGGCCGCCACCCGCACACCTAGCGTCAAATCCGGATAACTCTTCCCCGCCAGCAAGGGCGTCTCGGTCGCATTACACCGGTTCGGTGCGCAAGACCAGAAGTCTCCCCCAAAGGAGACGGCGGTCAGTCCTTGCGGTAGCGCGTCTTCCACTTGGACCGAACGATTTCCAAGTGCGGCCTTAGCGCCGATATTGGTGATTTTGATCACATATTCGCCCTGTTGGCCCCGGACGAAGTTCCCCGAATGAGTCTTGGTGATGGCCCACAAGGGAGTTGGCCCGAGTCGGAACGAGTTCGCACAGTCGTTCCAGTTGCCCCCACAGAGGGTGGGTCCGGGAGTCGATGGGAGGTCCCGCGCGTCGGCTGCGAACTGCCTGGGCTCCAGACCGGTGTAGTCTTGGCCGGTGTACAAAGTTACTTTCCACCCGAGTGGAACCTGTATTGAGGAAATCCGGTTGTCCCAGCCGCTATCGGCGAGCCGCGGGTTCTCTGCGTCCGCGATCAACACGGCACCCGCATAGTTGGTGTGCTCGAAGAACTTGACTGTGGCCGGCGGCACGATCGTGAACGACTGGGCACAGTCGTTCCAGCTCCCTCCACAGGGTCCCCGAATGGCGGACAGGTTCGGCACGTCGGCCCAGAACACCATGGAATCCCCGGCGTAGTTTGGACTAGCGTACAGGGTAACCTTCCAACCGGGCGGGATCTGGATGGAAGAGATCCAACCGAAGCCGAGGGCGCTCAGTTGAGGAGAGTCTGCAATCCCGTTCAACTCGATCCCCTGATACTGCGTGTCACCCCAGAACCGGATGAAATTCCGGAAATAGTAGGCCGCGCCGGATTGAGGCGCCATGTTGTCTGCTGGATTGCCGCCAGTTCCGGACCCGTTGCCGTCCTCCCCTCGCGCCCCGGCCAGCACCGCATCGCCAGACACCGCCACGGACCAGCCGAACTCGTCACCGGGGTCCACGTGGTCGGCTTTCAGATTCGCCTCGAGGCCCCAAGTCCCGTTCTTGCGCGCAAACAGATAGGCGGAGCCTGCCGGCGAGTTGCCGATTTTCCTATTTGGCTCGCCCACCACCACGGTTTCGCCGGACGCCGCCACCGACCAGCCGAAATCCGCACCTGCCTCCGGATTCGGAGCTTTCAACAACGCCGGTTCGTTCCAAAGCACCTGGGACACGCCGGCCGCTATTTCGAAGTCGAGGCGCGCGAATACGTACGCAGCGCCACCGCTGCCGCCAGGCGCCCCCACCGCCACCGTGTCGCCGGACACGGCCACGGACCAGCCGAAATGGTCATTCTCCGCCGGGTTGGACGCTTGCAAGTACCCAAACTGCGTCCACGAGGAAAAGGAGTTGGGAAGAAAGAAGTAAGCAGCGCCAAAGTCACCCGTAGTACCCGTGCTGGATCTGTCCTCGTAAGGAGCGCCCACTACCACGGCGCCGCCAGACACCGCCACGGACCAGCCGAATTGATCGCCCTCCTGCCCGTTGGACGCCTTCAAATAGGCACGCTGGCTCCACGTCCCGCCGGTGCGCACGAAGACATAGGCCGCGCCGGCGGATGAAGCCGAATTGTCGGCCTCGTTTCCGCCGACACCGATCGCGTTGCTCTCCTCCCTCCAGGCACCAACCACGACGGTGTCGCCGGAGACCGCCACCGAACTCCCGAACCAGTCATTGGCCCCCGTATTGGAGGCCTTCAGATATGCCTGCTGACTCCACAGCCCGTGGTTGCGCACGAAAACATAGGCCGCTCCGGCGGAGTTGAGTGAGTTGTTCGTCTGATCGCCGTTGACCCCGGTGGCGTTGCTGTCCTCGAGCGGAGCGCCTATGACCACCGTGTCGCCGGACACCGCCACCGACGTGCCAAAGTCGTCACCCCCTCCTGTGTTCGAAGCCTTCAGGTACGCCCCCTGCGCCACCGGATCCACCGTCACCGGATACGCCGCCCCCCGTTCCTCCACCATGATCCGTACGCGCCCACCCGCGAGTGCGAACCGCGCCGGCAGCGCCTTGCCTTCGGCGTCCCACGCCCGCAGTCCGGAATAGCGAACAACCTGCGCTCCGTCGCGATCCACGAACCCCACGGCCCCGTCCTCCAGCCGCGGCTCCAGTCCGCCCCGTACCGCCAGATCGAACGCCAGCAGCCCCTCTCCCGCCGGACGCCGGAGCACCGTAAATCCCTGCTCCAACCCACGACCGTCGTTGAGAAACCACTCCTCCAGATCACCACTGCGCCGATAGCGGATCCGATTGACGTCACTCTCCGGCGGCGCCTCGCTCGCCTTGACCATCTGGCCCGGAAACCCATAGCTCTCCAGTTCGAGACCCCACCGCCAGACGCCGGGCGCACCGTTTTCCGGTTGGACGCTGAAACCCCGGCGGTCAAAGCGCGTCATCCACTGCTGACCCGGACTCCGCATTTTGTAGCCACCGCCAATCTCCGCCACGGCCCCGTGCCGGTGGCGTTCGTATTCGGCGCGGATCGCCGACCAGTCCGCCGTCGACAATTCCTTGGGCGGCGCGGCCGCTAGAGTCGCGCCGCCGAGACCAGCCCCGAGCAGCGCAATCACGATCCACATTCTGTCCCTCCCGTACGGCGGCAGCCAAGGCAATCACCGATAAATCGACATGAAGCCCCCTATGTCAGTTCGGAGGGACGGTGATCGTGGCCATCGCCTGCCAGCCCGAGTTGTTCTCCGCCACATCGCGCGCAGCGGCATAGACGATCCGATCGCCCTGGAACGTCCCGGTGAATGACAGATTCAGCGTCAGCGTCACCGTAGTGCCGGACTGCACGATCCCCGATCCCGTCGCGTTGATCGTGCATTGACTGTTGCTCGCGACTCCCGTCCCCGGTATCGGGATCGACCCCGCGAACGGACCCCCGGCGTTGCCCGCATCGTTCACCAGCAGCAGCGTCTGCGTCGGCCGCACATACGCGATGTAGCAGGCGTTGCGGCCGTCGATACCGTTGTTGATCAGGATGTTGAGCACGTTGAGGTTCGAGAATCCGTCGACGTCGTAAAAGACTGCGCTCAATGTCACCGTGTTCCCATCGATACGCGCCGGGGTCATGCCGACCACCGCCGTGTCTCCCTGCGTGAAGGGCACGGTCCACACGCCCCTGGGGTGCCAACCGCTGTTGTTCTCGGCCTCGTCCCGTGCCGCCACGTACATGATCCGCCGTCCTCCGAATCCCGCCTTGAAGCTCATGTTCAAGGTAAGCGAAAAGTTGTTGCCCAAGCCGCTTACCGTCGATCCCGTAGCGTTGATCGAACATTGACCATTGCTCACCGTGCCCGCGCCCGGGATAATGATGGAGCCGGCAAACGGGCCCCCGGCCTGGCCGGCGTCGTTCACCAGATACAGCGTTCCGGTGGACCGCACGAAAGCGATATAGCAGGCGTTGCGGCCGTCGATGGCGTTGTTAACCAGCACATTGAGGATCTTCAGGTCCCCGTAGCTGTCGGAGTCGGAGAAGTTAAACGTGAATTTCCCCGAGGATCCAGTCCCCGATGTGGGAGCCATCCCTTGGACGATGGGCACTCCCAGCGCGGCTTGGTTGAGAGTGAACGTCTGCCCGGCGATGGTGATCGTACCGCTGCGGGGCGTGCTGCTCAGGTTGGTGGTGAAGACGAACTGGACCATACCATTTCCGCTTCCAGGCGCGCCTCCAGTGACAGTAATCCAAGGCACGTTGCTCACCGCCGTCCAGACGCATCCCGGCGGCGCGGTCACGCTGATGCCTCCTCCGTTGCCGGAGGATCCCGATGGGGCCGATGTCGGCAAGATTGAGTAGCTGCACCCCGCGCCCGCCTGGGTGACCGTGAATGTCTTTCCTGCGATGGTCAGGGTGCCGGTGCGCTGGGCCGGGCTTGGGTTGGCGGCGACGAAGTACGAGACATTGCCATTCCCGCTGCCCATTGTCGCGCTGGTGATGGTGATCCAGGCGGGGGCGTCGCTCACGCTTATCCAGGCGCATCCGCCCGGCGCGATGACGGACAGGCCGGCCCCGCCTCCACCCGCTCCATGGCTGGCCGATGGGGAAGAGAGAGTGTAGCTGCACGCCACGCCCGCCTGGGTGACCGTGTACGTCCCCCCCGCGATGGTCAGGGTGCCGGTGCGCGGCGTCGAATTGGGGTTGGGGGCCACCTGCCAAGTGACTGGCCCGTCGCCGGCGCCGGACGCGCCGCCGGTGATGGTGATCCATGGGACGTTACTGGCCGCACTCCAGGCGCAGCCGGAGGTCGTGGTTACGTTCACTGAGGCGGATCCGCCAGCGGCCCCGGGGTTGAAGACCCCGGGGGAGAAGTGTACCAAATAGCTGCAGTCGATGATCGTGGTCGGGTCGACGGCGACGTCTCCACCGAAGTTAGCGTCGGCACCGCCCCCCCCAACCGTAGCAATGTTGGTAACGGCGGCGGGCGCGCCGGCGGTCACATTCACCTTGATTTGCAGGTCCGGATAGGACGTCCCCGCGGGCAAGGAGTCGCTCCGCGTGCATTGGACAGAGGGAGAAATGCCGCAACTCCAGCCGGACCCCTGAGCGGAGACCGCTGTCAGTCCGCTGGGCAGCACGTCCCCCACCTGCACCAATGCGCCGGGAGTCGTGGCTGAGGCTCCCACATTGGTTACTTTGATTACATAGGTGCCGTCCTGGCCGCGCGCAAAATTACCCGAGTGAGTCTTGGTAATGTCCCACAAGGCAGTGGGTGCTATCCGAAATGATTGAGCACAATTGTTCCAGGACCCCCCGCATGGCCCTGCAACTCCAGGGAGGTTCTGTATATCGTATCCGAAGGATATCGAACTCCCGGTGTAGTTCGGGCCGCTGTAGAGAGTAACCTTCCAGCCGAGCGACACCTGCAGCGAGGAGAAGGCGTTTTCCACAAAGTAATCGGCGAGCCGCGGAAAGTCAGACTGCCAATTAGAATTTCCGGCGGCATAGCCGGGCTCGTAAAAGAATTTGGCAGTGCCCGGCGGCGCGATGGTGAAGGACTGCGCGCAGTCGTTCCAACTGCCTCCGCAGGGGCCGGGAATGCTGGGAAGGTCGGGCACGTCCGCGCTGAAAGTGCGGGACACTCCTGTGTAGTTGAACGCCAAATGGGGCTGCGAGTAGAGTGTGATCCTCCAGCCTGGCGGAACCCGGATCGACGAAATCTGGTTGCTCCAGCCGACGTTCCCGAGGTTTATGTAGTCGCCATACGCAGCGAGGGAGTCCCCCTGATACTGTGTGTGCTGGAAGACCGTCACGGCGTCGCCTCCAAACGTATAGGCCGCGCCGGCGTCCGGGGCAGAGTTGCTGTTTTGGTCGCCGTTAATCCCGGTCGCGCCACTATCCTCCCCAGCCGCCCCGGCCACCGCGATGCCCGAAGATACCGCTACAGACCGGCCAAACCGGTCGCCCGCCCCGCTGTTGGACGCCTTCAGGTGCGCCTGCTGGCTCCACACCCCGCCGTTACGGACGAACACATACGCCGCCCCGGCATTTGCGAGGTTGCTGTTCTCCCCGAGCGCCCCAACGGCCACCGTATTGTCCGATGCCGCCACGGACCAACCGAACTGGTGGCCCGAGCCTGTGTTGGAGGCTTTCAGGTACGCCTGCTGGCTCCACATCGAGCCCGCCCGGACGAACACATACGCCGCCCCGGCATCGGGCAGCGAATTGTTCCCCTGGCCGTTCACCCCGGTCGCAGTGCTCTTCTCCCCAGGCGCACCCACCACCAGCGTGTCGCCGGACAGCGCTACCGATTGACCGAACAAATCGAACCCCAACGAGTTGGAGGCCTTCAGGAACGCCTGTTGGCTCCACGTTGCGCCGCTGCGTACGAATACATAGCCCGCGCCGGCGGAGAAGAAGTTGCTGTTCTCACCTGGCGCTCCGACCGCCACAGTTTGGCCCGACACTGCCACCGCCGTACCGAAGAAATGGTCCGCTCCAGTGTTGGAGGCCTTCAAGTAGGCCCGCTCGATCCACTCCGTAAAACTGGTGGAGGAAAACACGTAGGCTGCCCCAGAGTTCGATTTCGAGTTGTCGGCCCCGTTTCCGCCGACACCGGTCGCGTTGCTGTCCTCCCCGGGCGCACCGACGACCGCCGTTTCGCCATAGACCGCCACCGAGCTCCCGAATCCGTCGCCCACCCCTGCGTTAGAAGCCCGCAGCCGGGCCTTAAGGCTCCACTCCCCGCCGAAGCGGATGAATACGTAAGCCGCGCCGCTGCCGCTTTCATTGGGCGCACCCACGACGATAGTATCGCCGGAGATGGCCACCGAATAACCGAAGTTCTTGAACGACGCCGAGTTGGATGCCTTCAGGTATGCCACCTGGAACCACGCTCCATCTCTGTCGCGCGTGAAAACATAGGCCGCTCCGGAATCGGTCGCCGAGTTGTTCGCTTGGTCCCCGTTGACAGTGTTTGCAATGCTGTCTTCCAGGTGCGCCCCCACCACGACGGTGTCGATAGAGACCGCCACGGAATAGCCGAAACCATCTCCCGACCCTGTGTTGGATGCCTTCAGGTACGCCATCTGCACCAGTGGATCCACCGTCACCGGATAGACCGCCCCCCGCTCATCCACCGTCATCCGGACGCGCCGGCCGGCGAGTTCGAACCGAGTGGGCAGCACCTTCCCCGCCGCGTCCCAAGCCTTCAACCCGCTGTAGCGGACCACTTGCGCCCCACTGCCATCGATGAAGCCCACGCTGTCGCCGCTCAGCCGCGGCTCGAGCCCGCCTCGCACCGCCAGGTCGAATGCCAGCAGCCCTCTCCCGCCGGACGCCGCAAGAGCGCAAATCCCGCTCCAGCCCACGCACGTCATTGACGAACCACTCCTGCACGCCGTCCCCCCGCCGATACCGGATCCTATTTCCATCGGCCTCGGCTGGGCCTCGCTTGCCCTTACCATCTGGCCCGCGAAGCCCCAGCTCTCCAGTTCCAGACCCCACGTCCATCCCGCCCCGTCGCCCACGCCTGGCCGCACCGTGAATCCCCGGCGGTCAAAGTGTCATCCACTCGCTGGCCCGGATTCCGCATCTTGTAGCCGCCGGCCTCAGCCACGAAGCGCTGTGGCGGTGACGTTCATACTCGGCCCGGATGGCCGACCAATCCGCCGCCGACACACGCGCGGGCGGCGCCGTCTCCCCAACCAGTGCGCCGGGCGCAGATCGCCAGCAGCGCAAGTAGCAGTCCGTGCTCGGTGGAACCCTCGATGCGCGGCTGCGCACGTCCCCCGGCTCGCAAGATGGAGGGGAAGCAATATTCTGCATTCGCCGATGCTGTCACAAATATCCACGCCATGCAAGCGGTTGGGCGCACAAGGCGCGGACCCGCGATCGGTCGCTACGCCAAGTCAGAAACCACCCCGCTGCTGTCCCCCAGCGTCTCAACCGGGCGCCCCCATCCGATCCAGCAGCGCCTGGAACAGATTTGCCAATGGCGCCCCTGTTCGGGTAACGCACCAGCCGTCCCGGCTTCAAAGTCCCGCACCCGCGGCCGGCCAGCACCAGCGGCAGGGTTCGCGCGATCGCGTCCAGGTGCCCATCGCCCAGCTCACCCCATACGGGTGATGCGTCAACCAGCGGATGCGCTCTCCGGCGTCTCGCGCAGGATCGCCCGCGCTAACGGCAGCGTCTCCCGCCGCAGATCGCTTCCAATACCTCATCCTCGGCCAGCGGAACTCCGCCACAAAACTCTGCCACGGCGGCTCCCGCGCCGGTAGCGCTCCTTACTCCGTACGGATGTCCCGCCAATCCGAAGCCGAGAGATCCTTCGACGGCGCGACCGGGCTGCCAGACCCGTGTCGCCAGGCAGGCCCACCGCGAGCAGCGCAAGCAGAATCACCCGCCGGCGAGTTCCTGACGCACCGCAGCGGCCCCCGCTGGCTGTGAGTTGGAGAATTCCAAAAATCGCCGTGAGCTCCGAAGCCTCAGTTTGAGGAACGGTGATCGTCGCCATCGCCTGCCAACCCGAATTATTCTCCGCCACATCGCGCGCAGCGGCAAAGACGATCCGGTCCCCTGGAACGCTCCGGTCAACGTCAGGTTCAGCGTCAGCGTCACCGTATTCCCGGACTCTACGATCCCCGATCCCGTGGCGTTGATCGCGCACTGACTATTGTTCGCGATCCCTGTACCCGGAATCGCAATCGTGCCGGCGAACGGACCTCCGGCGGCCCCCGCGTCGTTCACCAGCAGCAGCGTCCGTGTCGGCCGCACATAGGCGATGTAGCAGGCGTTGCGGCCGTCGATGCCGTCGTTGATCAGTATGTTGAGCACGTTGAGGTCGGCGAATCCGTTCACGTCGGAGAAGACAGTCGTCAGCGTCACCACGTTCCCTTCTGCCCGCGCCGGGCTCATGTTGATCACTGCCGTGGCCGGCTGGGTAAACGGCACCGTCCACACGCCCTTGGCGTGCCATCCGCTGTTGTGCTCGACGGTGTCGCGCGCCGCCAGGTAATGAATCCGGCGTCCCCCGAACCCCGCCGTGAAACTCATGTTCAAGGTCAGGGAAACGGTGTTGCCGGAGCCGGTCACCGACGATCCCGTGGCATTGATCGAACATTGGCTATTGCCCACCGCACCCGAGCCCGGGATGGTGATGGAGCCGGCAAACGGCCCCCGGCCTGGCCGGCGTCGTTCACCAGAAACAGCGTTCCGGTGGAACGGGCGAAGGCGATGTAACAGGCGTTGCGGCCGTCAATGGCATTGCTAATGAGCACGTTCAGGATGTTCAGGTCCGCGAAGCCGTCAGGATCGCTGAAGTTGAAGGTGAACAGCCCGAAGATCCCGTCCCGGACGCCGGAGACATCCCTACCACTACCGGCTCTCCGGCCCCGCCCTGGGTGACCGTGAAGTTCGCTTCGGCGACGGTGATCGTACCCATGCGGTTGGCGCCGCCGTTCGCGGCTACCGTGTAGCTCACCGTACCATTCCCGCTTCCGGATGCGGAAGCCCGGCGACGGTAATCCAGGCGGCTTCGCTCTACGGCTGTCCACGCGCATCCTCCTGGCGCCGTGACGGCGACTGAGCCCACCCCGCCGTTCGAGCTGGTGCTGGCCGATGTGGGAGAGATCGAGTAACCGCAGATGGTTCCGGAGAAGACCGGGCTCTGGACCTGGGCTCCTACGGCGTCCTCCACCGCGACCACGAAGTCGTAAGAGCCTGTTTGCGCCGCCGTCGGCGTGTCAGTCATGATGAGTATCCCTGGACCGCCACCCTGCAGCGAATATCCGGGAGGACCGATGCCAGTCGTGACCATGTTGTAAGGCGGCGTCCCTCCCGAAGCGGTACAGGTAACCTGCCTACGTCACACCGACCATCGTCGGACCGTTGTAAGAGTCGCAGCTGACGCTCAGCGGGGTGGGAATCGGAATACCCGAGAACACATAGGCCGCTCCGGCGCCAGACGCCGAGTTGTCCGCCTGGTTCCCGTTGATCCCCGTGGCGTTGCTGGCCTCCTGAACTGCTCCGGCCACCGCCGTGTCCCCCGAGATGGCCACCGAATATCCGAAAAAGTCATCCGCGCCCGTGTTGGACGCTTTCAGGTACGCCTGCTGGCTCCACGTCCCTCCGTTGCGCACGAACACATAGGCCGCTCCAGCCTGGGAGGCCGAGTTGTCCGCCTGGTTCCCGTTGATCCCCGTGGCGTTGCTGGCCTCCGTGTATGCTCCGACCACCACCGTGTCCGCCGAGATGGCCACCGAAGAACCGAAAGAGTCACCCGCGCCCGTGTTGGACGCTTTCAGGTACGCCTGCTGGCTCCACGTCCCTCCGTTGCGCACGAACACATAGGCCGCTCCAGCCTGGGAGGCCGAGTTGTCCGCCTGGTTCCCGTTGATCCCCGTGGCGTTGCTGGCCTCGGAGCGTGCTCCGGCCACCATCGTGTCCCCCGAGATGGCCACCGAATAACCAAACTGGTCCAAGCCGCCCGTGTTGGACGTTTTCAGGTACGCCTGCTGGCTCCAGGTCCCTCCGTTGCGCACGAACACATAGGCCGCTCCAGCCTGGGAGGCCGAGTTGTCCGCCTGGTTCCCGTTGATCCCCGTGGCGTTGCTGTCCTCCAAGAATGCTCCGGCCACCACCGCGTCCCCCGAGATGGCCACCGAAGAACCGAACCAGTCACTCGCGCCCGTGTTGGACGCTTTCAGGTACGCCTGCTGGCTCCACGTCCCGCCGTTGCGCACGAACACATAGGCTGCCCAGCCTGGGAGGCCGAGCTTGTCCGCTTGGTTCCTGTTGATCCCCGTGGCGTTGCTGGCCTCCGTGTATGCTCCGGCCACCACCGTGTCCCCCGAGATGGCCACCGAAGAACCGAAAGAGTCACCCGCGCCCGTGTTGGACGCTTTCAGGTACGCCTGCTGGCTCCAGGTCCCTCCGTTGCGCACGAACACATAGGCCGCTCCAGCCTGGAAGGCCGAGTTGTCCGCCTGGTTCCCGTTGATCCCCGTGGCGTTGCTGTCCTCCAAGAATGCTCCGACCACCACCGTGTCCCCCGAGATGGCCACCGACCGGCCGAATTGGTCACCCGCGCCCGTGTTGGACGCTTTCAGGTACGCCTGCTGGCTCCACGTCCCCCCGTTGCGCACGAACACATAGGCCGCTCCAGCGTTTGAGGCCGAGTTGTCCGCCTGGTTCCCGTTGATCCCCGTGGCGTTGCTGTCCTCCCCCAAGGCTCCGACCACCACCGTGTCGCCCGAGATGGCCACCGAAGAACCGAACCAGTCACTGGCGTCCGTGTTGGACGCTTTCAGGTACGCCTGCTGCGCGATCGGATCCACCGTCACCGGGTACCTCGCGTTCCGTGCATCCACCGCCATCCGCACGCGGGCTGCCATCACCTCGAACCGCGCGGGCAGCACCCTCCCATCCGCATCCCACGCCTTCAACCCCGTGTACCGTACCACCGCTCCCCCGCTGCGATCCACGAACCTCACACCGTCGGCCTCGGCCCGCGGCTCGAGCCCCCCTCGCACCGCCAGTTCCAGCCGTAACTCTGCTTCGCCTTCCGGCCGCTCGCGCACCGTGAACCCCTGCTCCAGGCCTCGCCCATCATTCACGAACCACTCCTCCAAGCCTCCGCCCCGCTCATACCGGACCCGGTTGGCATCGGCGGCCGGCGCCGCTGGCCGGCTCTCTTGCATCCGGCCGGCAGACCCCCAACTCGTCAGTTCCAGTCCCCAACTCCAAGCGCCGTCATCGGGCTGGACGGTGAACCCCCGTTGGTCGAACTTCGTCATCCACTGCTGGCCCGGATTGCGCGCTTCGTACCCTCCCGGGTCCGCCACCGCCGCATGCCGGTGCCGTTCATACTCGGCCCGGATGGCGGACCAATCCGCCGCCGGCATACCCGCGGGCGGCGCCGTCTCCCCAACCAGTGCGCCGGCGCAGATCGCCAGCAGCGCAAGCAGAGTCCGTGCTCGGTGGAACCCTCGACGGTGGCTGCGCGCGTCCCCCGGCTCGCAAGATGGACGGGAAGCAATATTCGGCATCCGCCGATACTGCCACAAAAATCCTCGCCATGCAAGCGGTTAGTTAGCGGCACAGGCGCGGACCCGTAGGCGCTATCTGACGCTAGGACAAGTCAGCAACAGTCCCGCTGCTGTCCCCCACCGTCTCCACCGGCACGCCCATCCGGTCCAGCAGCGCCCGGAACAGATTCCCCATCGGCGTCTCGTTCGGGTAACGGACCAGCCGCCCCGGCCGCAGTGTCCCGCACCCGCGCCCGGCCAGCACCAGCGGCAGGTTCGCGTGATCGTGTGCGTTCCCATCGCTCAGCCCGCTGCCATAAGTCACCATCGCATGATCCAGAAGGCTTCCGTCTCCATCCGGAGTCGATTGCAGTTTCTCCAGCAGGTACACGAACTGCCGCATGTGGAACAGGTTGATCTCGATCACCTTGGCGATCTTTTCCTTGTCTCCCTGGTGATGCGTCAACCCGTGATGCGCCTCCGGAATCCCGATCTCCGGGTACGCGCGCGGACTTTGCTCGAGCGCCAGCAGCAGCGTCGCCACCCGCGTGGAATCGGTCCGGAACGCCAGCGTCAACAAATCCATCATGATCCGCGCGTGCTCGGCGAAACTCGCCGGAATGCTCGCCCCGGGCGCTTGGGTCCCATCCGGCGGCGCCGGCGCCGGGTTGCGCTCCGCCGCTTGAATCCGCTTTTCTACCTCGCGAATCGAGGTCAGGTACTCGTCCAGCTTGCGGCGGTCTCCCCCGCCCAGCGTCGACGCCAACCGCTGCGCATCGCCGCGGACCAGGTCCAGGATGCTCTCCTCGTACCGCCGCCGCCGGGCGCGTTGCGCCGGATCGCCCCCCATCTCTCCCGAACCGAACAGCCGTTCGAACACCGCCCGCGGACGGATCTCCGCCGGATTCGGCGACGCCGGCGTCCGCCACGAGATGCTGTTGCTGTAGGCGCAGCTATATCCGTTGTCGCAACTCCCGCCCTGCACCCCTTCCTCGCACCCCAGCTCGAGCGAGGCAAAGCGCGTCTTTCCGCTCAATCGCTGTGCGGCGATCTGATCCACCGAAATCCCCGCCTGCAGATCGCGGCCGTTGGTCTTTTTCGGATGGACGCACGTCAGGTAACTCGCCCCGGCGCGGCCATGGTCTCCCGGGCCGTCGCCCAACGCCCGTCCGCCGTTCTGCGTCAGCCCGCCCAGCATCATCACCTCGCCGCGAAATGGCTCGAGCAGCGCCGATACCCGCGGCAACTGCGCGGGCAAAGCCGTAACGCCGGGCTCCATCGCCGGGATCCATTCCTCCATCACGATCCCGTTGGGCACGTACAGGAACGCCATCCGGCACGGAGCGGCCGTCTTCGCCCGTCCGAACGAAGGCGCCATGGCGTCCAGAAACGGCAGCGCGATCGTCCGCAGCATCGTTCTGCGATCCAGCGTCTTAGCGAACATTCTCGCCTCCCTGCGCTTTGCCCTCCGCCCGAAAAGCGCTGCTCTTCACAATCTCCATCACCAGCGTCGAAAAACGATACCCGTCCGCCGCCGTCCGCGCCGCGATGCCCTCCACGGTTTCCCGGTCCGTCGGCTCCACGCCCCTACCCAAAGCATACGTCAACATTTTCTCCGTCAGATTCCGCAGGAACGCATCCCGCCGCGCCTGCAGCAAGCCTTTCAGCCCCTGCGGACCGTGAAACGTTTCGCCCCCCGGCATCTTGCCCCCGTTGTCGATGGCGAATCTCCCGTCCCGCTCGCGCCACGCGCCCGCCGCATCGTAGTTCTCCAGGCTGAACCCGATGGCGTCCATCTGGTCATGACACACCGCGCAACTCGGGTTCGCGCGATGCTGCTCCAGCCGCTGCCGCAACGACGCCGCTTCCCCCAACTTGCCCTCCTCGAGCGCCGGGATGTTCGGCGGCGGTGGCGGCGGCGCCTCCCCCAGCAGGCTCTCGAGCACCCACCGCCCGCGCAGCACCGGCGATGTCCGCGTCGCATAGGACGACAGCGTGAGCACGGACCCCTGCGTCACAAGGCCGCCCCGCTGCTCCCCGTCCAGCTCCACACGCTGAAACTCCTCCCCATCCACCCCGCCGATCCCGTAGTAGCGCGCCAGTGGACCGTTCACGTACGTGTACCGCCCGTCCAGAAATTCCAGCACGCTCCGGTTCTCGCGCAGGATCGCCCGCGCAAACAGCAGCGTCTCCCGCCGCATCGCCTCCAGCACCTCATCATCGGCAAGCGGAAACGCCCGCGGATCCGGTTTCCGCTTATCGAGCGTACGCAGCCCCAGCCATTGCCCCACGAAGTTGTCGATCAGGGCGTCGGACTTCCCATCGGCCAGCATACGCCGGGCATGCGCTTCCATCACCGCAGGGTCCTGCAGCCGCCCCGCGTCGCGAACCAATGCCTCATCCGGCATACTGCTCCAAAGAAAATACGAAAGCCTCGACGCCAGATGGTATTCCGAGCCGGCGAACTGGAACAGGAAATGCGGCGAAACGAGCATCGCCTGCAGCGCCACCCGGATGCTCTCGGCCACCGAGTCCCCCGAATCGCGCACCATCGCCGCCAGCCGCAGCAGCGGGTCGAGGTCCTCTTGCGTCACTGGACGCCGATAGGCGCGCCGGGCGTACTGCGCAATCACCCGATCGGCGCACGCGGCATCGGCGCACGGCGCGATCGCCGGTTTCGGCGGTTCCGCCTCGAACGGCCCCACAATATCCAGATAATCGATAAAGAGCTTCCGCCGCCCGTCCAGATTTACGTTGTCGAGCGGATCCTCCATCGACGCGAATTCCGGATAGGACGCCCGAAAGGAATGCTCCCCGGCGGTAATCCGCACTCGCGCCACCGATTCGCCGTGCGCGTACTGGTAGTCGATGTTGCCTTCCACCACCTCGCTGAGGACCGGCGCGCCATCGAGCGTCAGTACCATTTTCACCGGCGGATACGAAAGCCGGTTGGCCTCGCTCAGTTCGGCCTTCTCCGCCGCGGTGAGGTTGCGTTTGCGGCTCAGCTCCCTTTGCCGCGGCGTCCCCGTGGTGCGCGGACGATAGTTGGCCACGCGCATCCGCAGCTCGTAATAACCGGTCACCGGGAAATCGAACCGGCCGTAGAGGGCCCCGCGATTGGAAAACGGCAGCGCCAGCGGCGTTGGGTCGTCCTGCGACTTCTTCGTCATGAAGCGCACCAGCTTCCCGGGCTTGGCGGGCGCGGCCGGACCGTACACCGCCGCCCGCGACACCGCCCGCGCCGCCGTCATGTACTTCTCCATCAGCAGCGGCGACACCGACAGCACATCCCCGATATTGTCGAAACCGTACCCGGCGTCGTCGAGAGGAAATTCATCCGCGGGCCGCAGCGAAACCCCGAATAAGTCCCGAATCGTGTTGTTGTACTCGGCCCGGTTCAATCGCCGTGCGGTCATGTGCGGGGGCTTGGCGGATGCGGCGGCCGATCGCACGCCGAGCGTCCGTTCGATCCACCCGGTGACAGCGGCAATCTCGGCGGGCGCTGGTCGCGGTGACCCCGCCGGCGGCATCCGGCCCGTCGCCAGCTTGTCCAGGACCTTTGGCCACACCGCCGACGAGGTATCCAGTGTGGCGAGCTCAGGGTTGGCCATGCGGACGGTATCGTTATGGCACCGCTGGCAATGGCTCGCGACGAACGGCATCACTCGATCGCGAAATTCGTCCTGCGCCCAAAGCGAGGCGCTATCGAGCGTCAGGCGGCAAGAGCGGCGGGAGCAAGCAGCGCGCGCATTCGGGGAATCTCGTCCTCTATCTTACTTCGGGCGCCGCCACCCATCCCCGCACCCGATACCGTCTGCTTGTTCAGGGAGCGCCATGCTCGCCACCGGAAAGCCAGGCGATTCGAGCAAAGACCGATGTCGGATGAGACGCGTTCCAACGCACAAGACACAGAAACCGTTCCATCACAATCACTTCCCGGGATCAAGTTTGCTCGCGGCGCACCGTGGCATCGAAACTGAACCAGGAGCTATTAGGATGACCATCCACACCAACACCGGCGCCAGCGGCAGCGCTACTCAGGAAAAACTTGCGAAACGAACCCAAGCGTCGGCCGGCCGCGCCATCGCGAATTTACGATCAAACGAACTCGCCGCCGCCGGCGGCGCCCCATCGAAAATCAGCACAAACGAACCCAAGCCCCTGCCACCCTCACCCATGCACAGCCGGCTCGGCCCCCACCTCCACCGCCTCCTTCGGCAACCGGATCCGGAACGTGGCCCCAACCCCGTCACCGTCCGCGATCCAAAGATCCCCCCATGATCCAGAATCGTCTGCCGCGACAGCGCCAGCCCCAGTCCCAGACCATTCTTCTTGCCGTGCGTCACGAACGGCTGAAAGAGCTGGCCGCGCAGTTCCGCCGGCACACCCGGACCCGTATCCGCCACGTCGATCTCCACCCTATCCTCGAAATCGCGCGCCGTCACCCGAATCTCGCCCCCCGTCGGCAGCACCTCGAGCGCGTTGCCGGCCAGGTTCATGAACACACGCTCCACGCGCGCCCGCGCCAGCGGCAATTCCACCTCCGGCGGCCCACCGTGATCCGCACCTTCTGTTGCTGCGCCGGCGCCTGCACCGGCTCCAGCCCCGCGCTGATCACCTCGCTCAGCAGGCACGGTTCCTTACGCCCCGTCTTGCCCCGCGTCAGATCCAGCAGATCCTGCAGCATCTCCTGAATCCGCCGGCTGGACCGGTAAATATTCCCCGCCACCCGTTTCACCTGCGCTTGCGAAAGATCGGTGTCCACCATCATTTCCGCCCCACCGTAGATCGCCGCCAGCGGATTTCGCAGGTCGTGGACGATCGACGACGCCATTCGGCCAATCGTGGAAATACGTTCCTGCCGGATCAGCTCCTGCCGCGCCGCCTGCAGCGATCCGCACATCGAGTTGAATGTGCCCGCCAGCCGGCCCAGTTCGTCGTCGCCCTCCACTGGCACGCGGAAACCGTAGTTCTGTCTCGCGACCTCGGCTGCCCCCTGATCCAGCATCCGCAACGGTTGCACGATGCGCCGCGCCAACAGGTAGCTGATGCCTCCAAGCCGATCGCCACCGCGCACATCCAGATCAGCACCAGGTAGCTTTGTACGGAACCGATCCGGTCCCGCGCCGCGTCGAACGAGCGCAGAATGCAGAGCTGGCCCACCGGACGCCCCTCCAGGTCGATCAGGTCGCTACGGCTCACCGCGTACTCGGTGACTCCGTCAGACACCAGGTCGCTCACCCCGCCCACCGCCAGTTTTTCCCGCAGCACCCCGGTCGCCCGGTCATTCAGCGTCGACGCGAAAACCCGGCTCTCCGAGAGGAACAGAAACTCGCTATCGCCGGTCGATTCCCGCAACCGAAGCGCTACCAGCGGATTCACCACGAATCCCGTCACCAGCACCTTGCTCAACGACGCCCCGCGTGCGTCGTCGAGATACACCGGCGTCAGCACCAGTTGATAAAGCTGCCCGTTCAGGACGTAGAACTCGACGCCTGCCTGGGAAACCGTGGCAGCACCGCGGCGTACCATCGGCCAGCGATCCGGAAGCTGCACCGGTGTCGCCGCGTGTGTCCAGCGCCGCCACCGTCGCGCCGGTCGGCTCCGCCACCACGAAGAACGCAGATTCCTTGAGTTGATCCGACCTTCATCTACACCACCTGCCGTGTCGCGAATCGTCGGGCGATGGTCGTCTGAAACGCCGTCCGCACGTGCGGATGGGCCGCTCAGCACCGCCACCGATTCGAGTGTCTCCAACGCGCTCACAGCGAGTCATACGCCTTGAAGCTCGCCTGGATCTCCTCCTGCAGCGTCTCGTTCGCCGACGCCACGATATTGCGCTGCAGCAGCCATGCCGTTAGCCCGAACAGCACCGTCAACGCCACCGAGGTCGAGAGCCAGATTTTCGCCAGCAGGGTCAATCTCATCGGCCCGCTCCCCCGTATACCGCCTTGTCACGTGGTTCAGGACCGTAGTCGCGCCCATATTTGTTCTTATGCGGCGGTCTCGCCACCCGCGATTCGATCAGCGTCACCCGCGGCAGGATCGCCCCCTCGGCCGACACCGTCACACGACGCTCCAACCGCTCGAGGCTCGCCTCGTCCGCTCGCTCGTGCCAGATTTTCATCTGGTACTCGCCCGGCGGAACGCCGTCAATCCGAAACGTTCCGTCCCGTCCCGTCACGGCGTACCACGGCGTCTTCACCACCACGATCACCGCGCTCATGGTCGAGTGGATGTTGCAAAACACCCGCACCACGCCCTCCCGCACGAACTTTACTTTGTACGTCGATCCCGGCGCATACAGGCCCGTATCGAACGGTTGTCCCGCGAAGTTTGAAAACGCGTTGTGAAAGATCGGATCCCTATTCGGCCAGTCCACCGTCGTACCCACCGGCACCACGCTTACGTGCGGAGAGAAACGCTTCCCCTTCTGCAGAATCCGATGGGTCCCCGCCGCCGGTTTCGGCGCCGGTCCGTTCACCGGTTCCAGCCAGATCGCCACTCCCGTGTAGTTCTTCTGCCTTGCTCCGGCAATCTCGACACGGCCGGTAATCGCAGCGCCCGCTAACGGGGCGGCCAGCGCAACCGCGGCCAAGGCCGCAACCCCAACGCCCCGGACCTTAAAACAAGTAAGCAACGCCGAGGTCATAGCGATTGTTCTTTCGAAGGCCTTGGCCCAGAATCGTCGTGCGCGTCTGCAGCGCTTCCAGCGACACGATCACGTTCGGAGCAAGCCGGTACTGGATGTTCGCCGCGCCCGTGCGGTTCAACCCGATGCCCCCCGCCGAAAGGTCGCTGTCGCGGTCGTCATGCGCGCCGCCGAACAGATTGAACGTCCATCGCGGCGTGAATGGTATCGCCGCCTGCCCCCATCCCCCTTGCGATCGAACCGCTTCCGGCCGCCCGTTCACCAGCCGGAAGCTCTGCCGCAGCGATCCGAAATGATGGACATTCTGCCCGCGCCAAAACAGCCCCGTCAGTTCCAATTTCTCGAACGGTTGCGCCAGCCACTCCACCGAAACCAGGCTGGACCGGACACCGAAGGAATCAATCCGCGAATTGCTCACGTGAAAGCCCGGCGCTACATCCACCTTCGCTCCGCTCTCGAAATGATGCGCCAGCGAGAATCGCCCTTCCAGCCCGGGCTGCCGCCGCGACACGCTGAATCGTGGCGACGGAAGGTTGAAGCCCGATTCCTCTGCCGTCTGCACCAGCGCCACTTGCGCCCGCGCCAGCGTCCCATCCTCGGAACCCCATCGTTGTTCCATCCGTACCTGCGGTTGCCAGCGCCACAGGTTGCCCGACGAAGTCAGCGGAGATACACCCTGAAAGCTGAAGCTCGACGGATCCCGCTGCGAAAACAAAGGCTTGTCCATCACGAAGCCTAGCGTCCGCGTCGCCCAGTCTACTTCTACAGACGCCGTCCGCACCCGCACCGGATAGAAGTTCGTCGTTTCGTTTGGACCTTCGAAGAAGTCCAGAAACACGGACCCTCGGACCCGCCCGCCCATCAGCGTCTGGCCCCCGATGTACTGAAAGCCCACAATCGATTGGCGAAACGTGATTCCCCCAGTCTGCCGCCCCGCCACCGCCGCCGCGCGCGTTGGATGGTCATTGCCCCCCGCGAACGGCCCATTGTGGAACAGATTCGCCAGCAGCATCCCGGACATCTTCACCGGGTACCGTTGCACCGCTTCCACCTTGGTCTGAGCCTGTTCATCGGTCCGGCGCTCCTGGATCGAAAGGCGCTCATCCAACTGCTGCACGGACGCCGGCGGATCCACGCTTTCCCCCCGCAGTGTCCGGACCTGATCGCGCAATTCCGCCACTTCCCCCCGCAATGCGCGATTTTCCTGCTCCAATCGGTTGAGCCGCTCGAGGATCTGGTCGAGCGCCGTTGGCGTCTGCGCCCACGACAAAATGGGAGCCAGTAACAGAATCAGCGTGCGTGGCATCATTTAATGCGGTTCCCCGACCCCGATCTCCCCCAACAACAATTCGAGTTTCCGCCGAAGCGCGCGCGGAGAGTACGGTTTCGGGAAGCACGCGTTGGCGCCCAAAGCCAGTACCCGGTGCGGCCAATCGGGATCGGAGCTGCCGCTCGCCACGATGATCGGCGTCCGCGCGTACCGCGGCAGAGCGCGCATCCATTCGATCAGCTCAAACCCATCCATCGCCGGCATCTCCAGATCCGTGATCACCGCCGCCACTCCACCCGCCACCGCCGCTTCCAGCATCCCCATCGCCTCGGCCCCCGTTGACGCCACCCGCACCTCGGCGCCGTCCACACCGCTTAGTGCGATCTCCAGATTCGCGGCCGTGTGCGGCGAGTCTTCAACGATCAAGATCGTGCGTGGTGTGACGGTTGGTGTCATCGGCGTCTCCGGACTGTACCTACCATTGTTGGCCGGAATCGCTCGTTTCCCTTTCTCCACGTTGTTAAATCGATGTAAAACCACTTACGGCAGGAACCGGTATCCGATCCCATGCACGGTTGTGAAATGCCGGGGAATATTGGCGTCCGGCTCGAGCTTCTGCCGCAGCTTCACCACGTGCGCATCCACGGTCCGCGTATTCGGGAAACTGTCGTACCCCCACACTGCGTTCAGTATCATATCGCGCGTCAGCGGCCGGTCCGGATTCTGCAGAAAATACACCAATAGATTGTATTCCGCCGGCGTCACCTTGACCTCAGAACTGCTCCGCTTCACCACCCTCCGCTCGAGATCCACTTCCGTTTCCCCGAACCGCAGCACCGTGTGCGTCTCGGGCGAAGCCCGCCGCAACACCGCCCGGATCCGAGCCAGCAGTTCCCTGCGCCCGAACGGCTTGGTCACATAATCGTCCGCGCCGATCTCGAGCAAAACGACTTTGTCCACCTCTTCGCCCACCGCGCTCAGCACGATGATCGGTGTCTGTATCTGCCCTGCACGCAGTTGTTTGCAGATTTCGGTCCCGCTCATCCCCGGAAGGCGCAGGTCCACGATCAGCAGGTCCGGCTTCAGCGTGAGGGCCTTCTCGTACCCGCTGGTGCCGTCGGAGGCTTGTACCACCCGGAAGCCCTCTTGCTCCAGCATGACGGTAATTGTATCCTGCAGGCTCTCATCATCGTCTATTAGAAGGATGGTTTGCATGAGTAGTCGCCGTCAGACACCGATTGTACCCGAACGCTGAGAAGTCCCGGCTAACCCGCTGGAACCATCTAAGCCGTTGGGTCCGTCTAACGATTGCAAGAACGAATCACAAGAGGAGACAATGAGAGAATGATGAAGACTTTCGCTGCTGCGCTGCTGGTTTGTGTGTCGGCCATGGCCTCCTACAAGGCCGAACCTGCCGGAGCGCCTCCAAGCGAACTCGACCCCGCGATCGCCGCGGCACTCGAAGCGAAGGGAACCAAGGTCGTAGCCGAAGACGGTAAGACCCTATGCGAAATCTGGTGGCGCAAAGAGGTCCCCAAAGGGCCGGAATCGCACGAAGCCGACATGATGTGGAAGACCACCCCCATGTTCAGCGTCATCGGCGCCATCCGCTACCCCGAAGAAGGGGCGGATCGCCGTGGCCAGAAGCTCAAAGCTGGCGTCTATACTCTCCGCTTCGCCTTGTTCCCCATCAATGGCGATCACCAGGGCGTCTCCCCCAACCGTGACTTTCTCATCCTCACCCCCGCGGCCGACGACAAAACCCTCGACCCGCCCGCCAAGTTCGACGACCTTATGAAGATGTCGCGCAAAGCCTCCGGTACCCCTCACCCCGCCGTGTTGAGCATGTGGATCGTCGAGGGCGATTTCACCCCCGGCATGCAGGAAATCGGCGAGGATCAGGCCCTGTTTGCCAAGGTCAACGGAACGCAGCTCGGCGTGATTCTGGTCGGCACCGCCGAGTAAGCCTCGCACGCGCCCATGCGCGCGTCCACGAACTTGTCCCTGTGATAGTCTGGCGGCATGATTACGCGCCGCCAGATGCTTGGAACCGGCGCGGCCGCACTTTCCGCCGCGCCATCCCCTGCCCCCACCTCCTTCCGCACCCGTGCGGACTCCATGGCTTGGTTTCGCAACGCCCGCTTCGGCCTCTTCATGCACTACGGCGTCTACTCCCTCCTCGGACGCGGCGAATGGGTGATGCTCCGCGAAGCCATCCCCGTCCGCGAGTACGCCAAGTTGAGAGACCGCTTCACCGCGGAGCGATTTGACGCCGACAAGATCACCGACATGGCTCTCGCGGCCGGCATGAAGTACGTCAACATGACCGCGCGCCACCACGACAGCTTCTGTCTCTTCAAAACCGCCCAGACCGAATTCTCCAGCCTCCACGCCCCGGCCCGCCGCGATCTGATCGGCGAACTCACCAGCGCCTGCCACAAAAAAGGCCTCGGCATCTTCTACTACTATTCCTATGCGCTCGACTGGCGGCACCCCTATTTCTTCTCGCGCCAAGCTGGCCTCGACTCGAAGAATGCCCCCTGGAACAGCGGTCGGCCTGACTACAAAACCCCCGAGCCCTCCTACCGCTTCCGCAGTGATGCCGACTTCGCCAAATACATCGCCTTCGTCCACGCCCAGTTGCGCGAACTGTTGACCCAATACGGTCCCGTCAACGGCATCTGGCTCGACCCCATCATGGGCTTCTACGCCCGTCCAGACCTCTTCCCCATCGCCGAGACCTACGCCCTCATCCGCAAACTCCAACCCCACTGCCTCATCTGCTTCAAGCAAGGCGCCAACGGCGATGAGGACTTCGTCGCCCCCGAGCGCACCCTCGCCGCCCACCGCACCGGCGGCGACGTGGGCCGCAAAGTGTGGGAGTTGAACAAGAACAAACTTCCCGAGATCTGCGACACCATGCAGGAAAAGATATGGGGTTATCAGAAGGCCGACGACAAAGAACACCGCAATGCCGATTGGGTTGGCAAAGCGCTCGAATACACCCAATCGATTCGCGGCAATCTGTTATTGAATACGGGTCCTCTTCCCGACGGCTCCATCCATGCCGCCGACGAAGCCACGCTTCGCGAAGTAGGCCGCCGGCGCGCCTGACCCCGATTCCTTAGCTTCGGAAATCGGCGATCACTCCGGCAATCGCCGCCGCGGACTCCACCGTGTAGTTCCAACGGCCCATCGTCGCCTGCGCGATTTCGCGGCGCGCGTTGGCGTCGTGCCCGGGGGCCGCCCGAAAACTCAGCGTGATGTTATGCCGCCGCGAAAGTTCAGCCAGCAGCGGCAGGTCCTCCGGACGATAGCGCGGCGCCAGCAACTGCACCGTACGCCCGCCCTCGCGCAGCGCCGCCAACACCGCGGCCGGATCCTCCGGCGCCACCAGTTCATACGCGAACGCACGTCCCAGCCCGGCGCGCATCTTCTCCACCCGGATCAGATCCATCAACTCTTCATGCGCGGTCACGCTCAGTCCGGCCGCGATATATCGCGAGTACGCCAGCTTGCCCAGCACCTGTTCCTTCGCTTCAATCGCGGTGGCCGCGCTGAACCCGTACCGCCAGCCTGCTCGGATGGCGCCCCAAAGGCACGCCTCGTAGGGCGCCTGAAATGCCGCGAAATTGACGCCCGTCGTCTTCAATGCCTGCGCGTAGTGCTCGAACGCGAGCGGGATCTCCGCCGCCGGATCCTCCGGCGCCAGCGTTACCGACGGCAGCGCGCCATGCGGCCGCGGCAGAAACGCCGGGTCCACCTGCTCGGCGAAAGTCCGCACCGCCTCCGTATCGCCGTAGCCGAACGGAATCGCGTTCACCACCACCTCCCGCCCGGCGCCGGGACGCATCCGGCCGATCAGCATCGCCTTGGGAAACAGTCCGCTGGCCGGGGCCGAAGCTGGCGCCATCCGCAGCAGCAGCGGTGTCTGCCGATTGTGGCTCAGCCCGTCGACAGCGATGTAAAAGGTGCCGTTGTGCACCGGATCGGCTTGCAGCGATCCCCAAAACGGACGAATGCTTTCGAGCTCGAGCGCGGCGGCCCGGGCCGCCAGGCGCTTCCGCACCTCGTCGGTGAGGGCCCGCCCCTCCGACTGTTGAAAAACGGCGTCGGCAAGCGCCGCCGCCTCACTGGCCCGAACGGGCAGTTCAAGCGGTATCGTGGACAGCGGTGTTGTGGACAAGGACGCGATCTCCCGTACTCGTTGAGTCGAGCTTCAGGCTCTTCAAATAGTCTCGAAAGCTGTCGCCGAGGTCCGGCCGGCGCAGCGCGAACTCTACGGTCGCTTGCAGAAAGCCCAGCTTGTCGCCCGCGTCAAACCGCTTGCCCTCGAAACGGTAGCCGTAAATCGGCCGGTTCCGCAGCAGGTGACGCAAGCCGTCGGTCAATTGGATTTCGCCCACCGCGCCAGGGCCCGTCGCATCGATGGAATCGAAGATCTCCGGCACCAGGATGTAGCGCCCGATGATCGCCAGGTTCGACGGCGCGTCCTTAGCTTTCGGTTTTTCCACGAGATTGCGGATCCGGTACAGGCGGTTCTTCGCGCCATTGTGATCCACCGGCTCCGCGTCCACCACCCCGTAGGCCGAGATGTTCTCCTTGGGCACTTCCATCAGCGCCACCACGCTCGCGCCGTAGAACTCGTAGATGTCGAGCATCTGGCGCAGGCACGGAACCTCGGCGTCGATGATGTCGTCGGAGAGCACCACCGAAAACGGCTCCTTGCCGATCAGATCGCGCGCCCGAAGCACGGCATGCCCCAGCCCGAGTGCCTCCTTCTGGCGCACGTAGGCGATATCGATCATGTCGGAAATATCGCGGACCAATTGCAGCAAGTCGGTCTTGCGCTTGGTTTCGAGCAGATTCTCGAGCTCGAAGCTCTTGTCGAAATGATCCTCGATCGCGGTCTTGCCGCGGCCGGTGACGACGACGATGTTCTTCAATCCGGACTGGATGGCTTCTTCCACTCCATACTGGATGAGCGGTTTGTCCACCAGCGGGAGCATTTCTTTGGGGAGCGACTTCGTGGCGGGAAGGAATCGCGTGCCGAGTCCGGCGGCGGGGAAAACGGCTTTCCTGACCTTTTGAATCATTAGACTTAACTCCCATTGTAGAGGAGGGAGCGTGACAGTGCCGTGAACGGGTGGGGATGAGCGGTACTGGGAGAACTGCATCGGGCGCGTGCCGACGGGCGAGTGCTGCAAAATTCCCCGCCAGCGCGCAATCCCGTCCGTGTCACGTGTATCTGTGAGAGGCGCTAGGCTTCCCGTTGTTCTGCGCCCCCGAGTACTTGTAGTTCAGGTCCACCCCCGCTCCCCGGCGCATACGGCTCGCTCGCGCGCTTCGGCGCTAATCCAGTCACTCCAGCTTTCGAACTTCCTTGACACTTGAAAGCACGTTGTTCAAGTCTTTTAGCCATTCTCGCGGAGAGACCACTCTTCGGAATGAAACCGTAGCACGAACACGACCGGGTCACCAGTCTGTTCTCAAGCAAGCTGAGCCTGAGGCGGGGTCCGGATTCTCACACAAGATGAGCCTGAAGTGTTAGCAGGCGGGATGCTGGGGATTGATCGTCAGCATGGACGATTCAAAATGGATGAGCCTGAAGGAAATACGGGCGTTTCTGGCTGGAGCTGGGCCGGTGGAATTTGCGGCACAGGAACGCGCCGGGATTTACCGTTGGGTGGGACGGGTGTTGGTGCAGTATAAGTATGGGTCGCGGGCAAGCCCGAGAAAGGTTTGCTGCGGCGCTACGTGGCCAAGATGACGGGCTTGAGCCGGGCGCAAGTGACGCGGTTGATCACGGCCTACAAGACGACCGGGCGGGTTGGCGCCCCTGAGTACAAACGACATCGCTTCGCCACCTGCGACACGTCGAACGATGTGACGCTGCTGGCGTACGTGGATAAAGCGCACGGGAACCTGAGCGGCCCGGCCACGGCACGCAACTTGCAGCGGTAATACGAACAGTACGGCATTGCGGCGTATGCTCGATTAGCCAACATCAGTTCGGCACAGATCTATCGATTGCGGGCGACCGCGGCCTACCGCAACAGCAATACAACATGAGTTCTCTCTTTCCGCTGGCCACCCGGCCAGCTCAGCATCGCGGTTTCTGCGGCCAACGAAATCTCATCTCGGGTTTCGCCCAGATTGCCCGACTGTCGTCCAGGTAGAGCGACGGGTTCTCTTGTTGCCGGCAGGTCCATTCGTAACGAACCACTTCCCACGAGCCGTCGTCACGCTGGACTTCGATCAGCTCGCCCGCGTGGACCGGCTCACCGGCCAAGTAATGGCGAAGGCCTCCGGCTTCCAGGCGCACTTCGAAACTCTCCCTGGCAGGCATCGCGATCAATTTTCCCATTCGCTGGCGTCCCGCTCCAGCCTCCTTGCTGCAACAGTCAATTTCATGTAAATTACATGGTATGGCAGTGCAGCTCTCCGACATCCATTCGCTCAGTGAATTCCAGCGCAACACCCGCGAGCACATCCAACACCTGAAGCAATCCGGAAAGCCTCTCGTCCTCACGGTCAACGGGCAAGCTGAGGTTGTCGTGCAGAGCGCCGAGGCATATCAGAAGCTTCTCGATGATCAGGAACTCCTGGAGAGTATTCGCGGCATCAGCCGCGGCCTGGAACAGGCCAAGCGCGGTGAGGGCCGTCCGATGCGCGAATTCCTGGAGAGCCTCGCCAAAGAGCGCGGAATCAAGCTCAGGTGAAGACATTTGAGGTCATCGTCACACCGGAGGCGCAAGCAGGAATCCAAGAGTCCTTCCTGTACATCCATGAACGTTCTCCGCTGAACGCCGACCGCTGGCTTCATAGCTTATACGACAAGATTGACTCCTTGGAGCGCTTTCCCGAACGGTACCCATACGCCAGGGAGCGGGAGTACCTTGAAGAGGATCTGCGGCAGCTCGTCTACAATTCTCACCGCGTGGTCTTCTACGTGGACAAGGCGAAAAGCACTGTGTTCGTCCTCTATCTCCGCCACGAGAAGCGACGTGCTGTCGGCGAGCCGGAGGAAAGCGATGAATAAGTGAGAACGAGCACGAAAGCGCGATACCATACCCGCCATTCGCCGCGGTATCGAAACTTCATCCACACCACCCGACCCTCCCCGTCGTAGGACCAATGCGTGTCCGCCGCATCGCTATTTGGATACCAAAGAGTGCAAAAGCGGCCAATCCATTCTGTTCAAGTGCACCCGCCGCTGTTCGGTGATCTTGTTCATGCCGCCCGTATCGGACTCGGCGCTCAGCAAACGCTACTGGTGTTCATCGGATGCTTACAATAGGCAGGCCAAACTCAGTGATGCACCGCCTGCGCCCCATCGTCAGTAGTCCTCAGTCCCGGGGACGGTCGTCTCTCGGCAAATACCAACCGAACTGTGTTGTTCGTCAGTAGAGTCACGGCGGGTAAGTCTATCGCCGCGGGCTGATGGACAATCTGATATTCGAAGACTACTTTTAGTTTCTTGCCTTGGCACTGTGAACTAGTGGCCCGTCACAGCGAGTTCGTTAGCATGCGATGCGCCGTGACGGGTCATTGTATTTCCATTTGATCGGACGTGCGACCTTGGAGTAGGCGCGAATGAATCGCATCAACTTTCTGGCCAGATCAGCGACCGAATGAAAGACTCCGCGCGCAATCACTTCGCGTTCGAGGCGTGCGAACCAGATCTCGACCTGATTGAGCCAAGACGAGTAAGTCGGCGTGAAATGAAGCCGCACATTCGGATGCTGTTCCAGGAACGCGGCGACGGTCTTGGTCTTGTGCGCCGACAGGTTGTCCAGAATGACATGAATCTCCTGTTGCGGCCGGCAGCCGCCGACAATCTGCTCGAGGAACTCAACAAACTCGGCGCTGGTATGGCGTGCCGCCGTCTTACCCTGCACTTTGCCGGTCTGCACGTCAAGAGCGGCAAACAGGGAGAGCGTGCCATGCCGGTAATATTCGAAGCCGTGGCGCTCCAGACGTCCCGGCGATAGTGGCAGCACCGGATCGAGCCGGTCCAGGGCTTGAATCGCCGTCTTTTCATCGACACAGAATACGGCGGCGTGTTGCGGTGGATTCAGATACAGTCCGATGATGTCGGCGGCTTTCGTTTCAAAATCGGGGCCGTTAGCCATGTGGCGTTCCAGCCGATGTGGTTTACGTTGGCTTGCACCAGGATCCGTTGCACTGAATCCTTGCTGACCCCGAACTGCTTGGCCAGCTTGCGGCAGGACCAGTGGGTGGAGCCATCGCGGGGGCCATTCTTGATCGCGGTGAGAATTTTGGCTTGCAATCGCGGCGTGCGCACTGATGGTGTTTGTCCCGGATGCCGCTGTGCCACTAGGCCGTCGATGCGGTCCTTCAGGAAGCGGGCCTTCCAACGGGAAATCGTGGGCGCGGTGGTATCCAATCCTTTTTCAATCTCACGATAGGTTCGTCCCTGTGCCAGCCAGAGGATCATTTTGGCCTTCGAGACATCCGTAGCCGGCAGGGTACGCGATTGCGACATGGCCTCCAACTCGGTCTGCTCTTCAGCGCTCAGGCTCACTGGTTCCGCATGGAAAGGCATACCAGAAGGACGCTACTCGCATGCTAATAGTTACTCAGCGACAGGCCACTAGACATGGAGAGCTCAGGTGCTTGGCAGTCAGGTTGCCTAAAGCTCGGTGCCGCGCCGCAACTGCCACGTGTATCGCGCGCCCCTCCGGCGATATTTCAAATTCGGCCGTCACTGTAGCCTCAGTGTCGTTCCCAAACCATTCTCGATCCAATCCATCCGTCGTTCGGGGATCTCAAACTTAGTTGCACACTCCATCACTCCGCACTCCCCCAGCGTCCGCCGGCATGCTACTGAGCACAGGGAGACGGCTAAAGTGGACAGAGATAACACGACAATTCTGCGCGTCATAGCACGTCATACTCATCGTGTGTTTGACGCGTGCCCCAGCCCGAGTGCCTCCTTCTGGCGCACGTAGGCGATATCGATCATGTCGGAAATATCGCGGACCAATTGCAGCAAATCGGTCTTGCGCTTGGTTTCGAGCAGATTCTCGAGCTCGAAGCTCTTGTCGAAATGATCCTCGATCGCGGTCTTGCCGCGGCCGGTGACGACGACGATATTCTTCAATCCGGACTGGATGGCTTCTTCCACTCCATACTGGATTAGCGGTTTGTCCACCAGCGGGAGCATTTCTTTGGGGAGCGACTTCGTGGCGGGAAGGAATCGCGTGCCGAGTCCGGCGGCGGGGAAAACGGCTTTCCTAACCTTTTGAATCATTAGACTTAACTCCCATTGCAGAGGAGGGAGCGTGACAGTGCGGTGACGGACGGGGATGGGCGGTACTGGGAGAACCGCATCGGACGGGCGCCGGCGGGCGCGTGCTGCAAACCTCCCCACCGGCGCCCAGCGTCCTGCTGTCCGTGTACCCGTATCCGTGCAAAGTGCTAGCGAGCAGTCTTCTCTTGATTCGCACACATCGCAGGCACCTCCAACAATCGCGCAAGGTCCTGATTGTCAATTAGATGCGTTCGCCAGACCAGATGAGCGAAGTGGCCAGACATCAGGCGTGGTTCATCCTCCGTGCGTATCGCCGGAACTCGAGGTTTCCATTGCAGAGGTCAGAGACGAGGTCGCCGACTTTGGCCAGCGAGTCCAAGCCGGTCAGGGACGGGACTTCATCAGCCAAGCTGCCCCGACGTTCGCCGATCCGCATGTAGGAAAGCCGGTTTGGGAGCACCACTCCAGGCGACACTAGCTATGAGAATCCCAGGGTGCCGGTGATTCGGGGATCGATTTCGCACGACTTGGCCATCAGCGTTCCGCCGGCGCACTACTGTTGCCTCTTCGCCGATATGGAAATCGTAGAGAGTCAACTTCACTCCCACCTTGGCACCGCTGCACACTGTTCACGTCGGTGGGATATGTGGCGAGCGGCGGCCATGAGGCAACCGTTCTGTCCTGTTTGTCGAGGGCTGGCTGCGGGATGGTTGAGTCCGAAGGCTGCACCTGCTCTTGCACACGATGTCCTGTCAATGCCCAGGTTATCGCTGCCGTGAGAGAGCTCTTGCCGCTCTCATTGGGACCTTCTAGGCAGATGCTCTGGGCGTTGGGTTCGTAGCCGAACCGCTGTCTCGAAGACGTATTGAGCCCACCGAATCCGTATGTTTCGATTTTCGGGTCGTCAGAAGAATTCGTGGGTGACCGGAGGTTCCGGTAGTTTTCCAAGTGAATGATGGAGGGCGACTTCGAGGAACACCGTAAGTGCGGAAGCCATACGATTTTCTCATGGTGACTTTGGCTTTGTTGTTTAGACCCTCAACGACGCCGCTGGAGAAGCATTTCTTCGCCTTGAAGTAGTTGAGGATGAGGGCGCGGTGGGCGCGCAGGGTGCGCGCGACCTTCTTCATCGGCTCGATCCTGGATCGCATCACCGTACGGCACCAGAGATCGAGGAAGCGGCCCGCCCAAACCGGGGATTCGTAGTCCCAGAAGTGTTGGAAGTCTTCCTTGAGCAGGTAGGCGCGGACTCTGCGCAGGTTGTAGGCCAGCAGGTCGCGCAGCCGGTGGGACTGTTGCGTGGATAGGTTATCGATCCGTTTCAGGAGGCACCAGCGCGTCTTTTTCAGCAGTGGGATAGATCCGTCCTGGGCCATGCGGCGCGCCTCGCTGGTGCGCACTTCGTCGAGAGCCTTGTTCATCTAGGCGACGATGTGAAACCGGTCGAGGATGTGAAGGGCCTGGGAGCATCTCTCCTGGATGACCCGCAGGTACGGCTTCCACATATCCGAGCAGACGAATTCGATCTTGGCGGCCAAGTCCTCGCCAATGGTCGTGAAGAAGCCCTCGAACGACTCGACGGTTCACTCTTTGCCAATCCACAACAGGCGCGTGAGGCCCTCGTCGATCTGGTAGACCAGCGTCAGATACTTGTGCCCCTTGGAGTACTGAATCTCATCGACGCCGATGGCCCGGATGCCATCGAGGGAGCGGTGTTCCAAGCCCCAGGCAACCACCCATTGGACGGCATCGCAGACCTTGTCCCAACTGGTGTGGAACACCTCGGCGGTCTCTTTCCACGATAGCCGCCGTGCCCACCGTGCCGGGAAGATCATGTAGGCCTTGGTGAGATGGTGCTGCCGTCGCCCCAGGGCACCTGTTCCACCACGATTCCACACTGGCGGCATTGCACGCGCCGCATGCGATACAGCAGGAAGACCTGAAAGCCCCAGAAGGGAATGAACTCGAAGCGGCGCGGAGCCAGTTGGTCGTAGCCGGGCTCCGGCCGATGACAGCCCGAACAGATGGCCTTGGAGCCGGCGCGTGGCCGCACGGTGATCTCGATGCCTTCCGGTCCTCAGCAAAGGCGGCACTTTGATAGACGAAACCGCGGAAGCGGTGGCAGTGGTTTAGAATCGTGAGCAGTTCCATGGCGCGCGGCACAGCAAAGACTTCCAAGGTAAACCGCGCCACCCCCACGCCGGTTGGCGCCGGCATCGCCGCGCGAACCTACGATCACGATCTCGACCAATGGCCGCGCTCTTGGATGGGGTGGGAGAAAGACCTTCCGCCCGGGGAAGAACTCGTCGCTTGCTTCCGGCCATTCATCGCCCACCTGGCCGCTTCCGATCTGACCCCGAAGACGATTCGCCGGCACGTGGACAGCCTTTGGCGGCTGGGCGGCCGGATCATCACCGACCTCAATGAGTCGCCCAAATTGCGCAAGCGGCCAACCACGGACGTTCTCTGGGAAGCGATTGACGACGACGAAGGCGGCCCTCTGATCAACGGTGGGATGGACGAGCAGGATCAACGCTCTTTCGATGCCACCTGCCGAAAGCTACGTCGCTTCCTCAGCCAGCGAAGTTAGCCGAATCACCCACAGATTCCTCCGACGAGGCAAGTTGTTGGCTCCCCGACATGGATTCGAACCACGATTCACGGCTCCAAAGGCCGCTGTCCTACCATTAGACGATCGGGGAGCAGGCAGGCGACTCCTTCTAGTTTACCTGACTCCACGGGTACAATAGTCGCCGTGGGTTCCCTCCGCGATCTGCCTGCCGTTCATGAGATCCTCGACGCGCTGGCAGACCTTACCGCCGTGCCGCACGCGCTCCTGACCGCAGAAGCGCGCGCCGCCATCGACGAAGTCCGCGCCACGCTCCGCGCCAATCCCGGCGCGGCCGTGCCTGACGTCGCCGCCATCGTCCGCGAACGAATCCAGGCGCTCGATCGGCCCACTTTGCGCCCGCTGGTCAACGCCACCGGCGTCGTGCTGCACACCAACCTCGGACGCGCGCCCCTCACTGGTTCCGGCTACTCGAATCTCGAATATGACGTCGCCGCCGGACGCCGCGGCAAGCGGGACGTCCATCTCGCGACGCTTCTCGAGAAGCTGCTCGGCGCGCCCGGCATCGCCGTCAACAACAACGCCGCCGCGGTATACCTGGCGCTGAACGAACTGGCTGCCGGAGGCGAAGCCATCGTATCGCGCGGCGAACTGATTGAAATCGGCGATGGTTTTCGCATTCCCGACATCATGGCCCGCTCGGGCGCCACACTGCGCGAGGTGGGCGCCACCAATCGTACTCGCATCGAAGATTATCGTTCCGCGATCAATGAGCACACGCGGCTCATCATGATCGTCCATCCCAGCAACTTCCGCATTGAAGGATTCACCGGGAAGCCCTCCCGCGACGCCCTCGCCGCGCTGGCTCGCGAGGCGGGCATTCCGCTGTACGAAGATCTAGGCAGCGGATGCCTCGCCGATCTGCGTCCATTCGGCGTCCATGAACCGCGCGTGCGCGAGTGCATCGAAGCCGGCGTGTCTTTAGTGTCGTTCAGCGGCGACAAGCTCCTTGGCGGCCCGCAAGCCGGAATTCTCGCCGGCGACGCCACCCTGATCGCCCGCTTGCGCACCAATCCGATGTTTCGCGCTTTGCGCCTCGACAAGCTGATTCTCGAGGCCCTCGCCACCACCTTGCGCCACACCCTGTTCGAGCGGTGGGATCTGATTCCCGCTCTCCGCATGATCGCCATGCGGCCCGATGAAATCCGGGCCCGCGCGGAGGCGTTGGTGGGACGCGTCGGATCGGGCCGCGTCGTGGAAGGGCTTTCGGTGATTGGCGGCGGGTCCACGCCGGAGCAGCCCATCGCCACTTGGGTCGTGGAATTCGAGTCGCCGCGCGTCGCCGCCATCGAGCGCGCGCTACGCCGCCAGGACCCGCCCGTGATCGCCCGTATCGAGGATGGCCGGCTTGTTGTCGACCTGCGCACCGTCCAGCCTGGCGAGGAGGACAGCCTCGCCAACGCACTCGTGCGCGAGTTGGCGCTTGCGGCGGCCGAGACAGCGCAATAGACTGGACTCGTGTCCCGCGCGCGGGTTTGCACCCTTCTGCTATTTCCGCTTCTGGGCTTCGCTTCGCCCGATCGCGACGCCGCGCGATGGGTGCTCCGGCTTGGCGGCGCCGTTGTCGTCGAGACTGGCGCCGATCGCCGCGCCGTCACCGACATTGATCAGCTCCCCCCGGGCGACTTCACCCTGCACACGGTGAGCTTGGTGGGCACCGAAATCAAGCCCGCCGAAACGGCAAGGCTCTCCGCGCTCACCCATCTCAAGGCGCTCCATCTCAACGGACGCACGTGGCATTCGCAGCCAGATCCAGTGGTGATCGATTCGCTCTCGAAGCTCTCCGGCCTCGCCGCCCTCGAAGAGTTGACCGTGAGCCAGCCCGTGCAAACGGACATTCCCATCGACGACAAATCGTTCGCCAAGCTGCAGCCGCTGGCCAACCTCCGCATTCTTCGTCTGCGGCAAACCGAGATCAACGGCGCCACCCTGGCCGCCCATCCGAAGCTGCAAATCCTCGATGCGAGCTACGCGCCCCTGAAAGATGCCGGCTTGCGCGCGCTGGCCGGCGCAATCTCACTCACGCACCTCTATCTCGCCGATACGCTCGTCACCGGCGAAGGCGTGGCGAATCTGGCGGGGCTCACCAATCTCGTCGAGCTGGACCTGCGCGGCGCGGCGCTCACCGACGATGCGCTCCCTCATTTGGCCAAACTCACCAAGCTGCGGCGTCTGAACCTACTGGGCGCGGCGATCACCGATGCCGGCCTCGACCATCTCGTCAAGCTCACGCAACTCGAAGAGCTCAACCTCTATCGCGCACGCATCACCAACGCGGGGCTCGAGAAGCTGACGGTGCTTTCCCGCCTGCGCGATCTCGATGTGCGATACACGCGCGCCACCTCCGCCGGCATTCGCACCCTGTCGGCGAAGCTGCCGCAGCTCCGTGTCGCCTTCGTCGACTCCGCTCCCGTCTCGGCCACGGCCGCGAAACCGGACTTCCGTTTGCGCGAGGGCGGATCTCTGTCGCTCGACGCCACCACCGTCACCGATGCCGAACTGGCGCGGGTGGCGTCGATTCCGGGCCTTCGAAAGCTCAGTCTGCGGGCCACTCAAATCGGCGACGCCGGCGCGCGGCATCTGGCGAAGCTCACCGCCCTGACTGACCTCGACTTGAGCCATACGTCCATTTCCGACGCCGGCTTGGTCCATCTCGCCGGATGCACCGGCTTGCGCCGTCTGAACCTTGGGCACACGCTGGTGCAGGGCGCCGGGCTTGCGCATCTGGCCAACGCCACCGCGCTCAGCGAGTTGAATCTCTCCGGCGCGCCGGTGAGCGACGCCGGTCCGGTGGCGGCTATCGCGTCTCTACGCTGGTTGTCGCTGGCGCATACCGACATCACCGACGGCGCCGCGCCGCACATCGGCGCCCTGACCGGGCTCACCCATCTCGACCTGACCGCCGCCGACCTCACCGACGCTGGCCTCGCCTCGCTTGGCAAGCTGGTTCAACTCGAGGAACTGCTGCTGAGTCACGCCAGACTCTCCGATCGCGGACTCGCTCACCTGGCGCCGCTTACTCGTCTCCGCCGTCTGGATTTATTCCGCACCCGCATCACCGACGCCGGTCTCGGGGCCATCGCGGCGATCCTCTCCCTCGAACAGCTCAACCTCGATTACACCAAGGTCACCGGCGCGGGCCTTGCGCTCCTGCAGCCCTTGCACCGCCTCCGTGAGCTGCGCCTGAACTCGGCCGCGGTGGGCGATGACGATGTGGATCGCTTCGCGGCGCTGCCCTCACTGCGAAGGTTGAACCTCTACCACACCCTCGTCACCGACAAGGGCTTTGAGAAGCTGAGATCCAGGTTGCCGCGCTGCGAAATCATCTACGATCGCGATTCGTCGCTACCCAACCGGAGGGGAAGCTGATGCGTGCCGCTGCGTTCTTGTTGGCCGCGGCGGCCTTCGGGCAGGACGACGGGCACTGGGTCTCTGAGCAAGGCGGTACGCTCGAACTCGCCGCCGGCGGTACTCGGTTGAGCTTCGCCTACGCGGGCGTGCGCGATGGAGCGATGGATAGGGTGAGCCGCATTCCCGGCGTCGCCGTGCTGGATTTGTCCCGGGCGCACATCACCGACGCTGGCATGGAACGGCTGCGCGACGTGGCCGGCGTCCGCGAGTTGAACCTCTTTTTCGCGGAGCAGATCACCGACATTTCCATGGCGCATCTTCGCGGATGGAGCCGTCTCGAGAGCCTCAACGTGCACGGCGCCGACATCACCGACACCGGGCTGGCTCACATCGCGGCGCTCCCGTCTTTGCAGACGTTGGACGTCGGCATGACGCTCATCACCGATGTCGGGTTGAATCATCTCCGCAAGCTCACCGCGCTGCGCGAGGTAGCCATCGGCGGAAACAAGGTGACCGGCATCGGCCTTCGATTCATTCAATCGCTGCCGGAACTGCGGCGGCTGAGTCTGAGCGGGGAGCAGAAGCGAAATTCGGGGACCTGGTCGGCGTCGATCACCGATTTCGATATGGACACGGTAGCTTCGGTGGCGTCTCTGGAGTCACTCGATCTCGGCGGAACCGGGGTGACGGCGCTCGGGCTCGCGAAATTGGAGCCCCTGCGGAACCTCCGCGAGATCGACGTGAGCCGGACGCGGGTGACTGGCGCCGGTTTGGGCGCGTTCACAAAGCTAGAGCGGATTCGAGCCAGCCGGTCACGCTTCGACGACGCCGGCGTTGCGGCAATCGCCGCGCTCCCCCTGCGCTCGCTCGACCTCGGCGGCACGAAGATCACCGACGCCGCGCTCGACGCGTTGGCGGGACATCGTTCGCTGCGGATCCTGCACATCGACGGCGGCGCCGTCACCGCTGGCGCGGTGGCTCAATTCCGCTCGCGGACGCCGGCATGCCGTGTCGAGTTCGAGTGAGCCGGCGCTGGCAGTTATAATTGAGCCGGAAGCATTATCGATGTCCAGAACCGCGACCACTCTCGGTTTGCTGATTCTCTCGAGCCTCACCGGACTGCTTGGATACACGGTATGGCGCATGCGTTTACAGCCGAAAATATGCGCCGTCTGCCTGCGGCCTCTCCACGAACGAAGCGGAGCGATCGCCCTCGTGGAAGGCCAGCGGCTCACGCTGTGCTGCCCCGCCTGCGCACTCACTCAGCAGCGCCAGACTCGGGGAGCCGTCAAAGTGGTGGAACTCACCGATTACGAAAGCGACAAGCCCTTGCAGCCGGGCGACGCCTTCATCGTGGTGGGCAGCAATCACAACCACTGTGTCCACGACCGTACGCTAACGGGCAGCGACAAGCGCACCAGCACCCTCGACTTCGATCGATGCTCACCCAGCATGGTGGCCTTTGCGCGCCGCCAGGCCGCCGAGGATTTCATCCGCGAGCACGGCGGCAGGCTTGACCGCTTCGCGCGACTGTCCGCTGCCACCGCGGACCAGGATCAGCGCATCAGCAGGTGAGTGGTTTCAAGCTGGTAGAGCTTCCATTTCAATGCGCGGTAAACGCTCGGATCCAACGGCGCTTTCAGATCGAACTTGTATACCCTGGTGCGGCTGAACTCACGCCGGTTATTGTCATAGGCATGCACCTCGAACTGGTAACGGTTCATTGACCATACCGACTGCACGTCCCGGGCCACCAGCCACTCCCTCGTATCTTCCTTCTGTTTCGAGACATAGTAGATTGCTTCCGGCGTAAACTGCAACTCGCCTTCGCAGCCGCCGAACCCGTGCTGATGTTTCACCGGCAGGCTGTAGGCAGCCGTCACCTCGGAGACCTCCCTGTTAGTGACCGGACGCCCAAGCCAGCCGCTGACGCGCCGGAACAGATCGGCGGTCAGCTCACCTTCCGTGATCGTGAAATGATATTGCCGGTCCCGCCCGAGGTATCGTTTGCGATCTTCGTACGTGAGGATCACGAACTCCTTCCTGCTAATACGGTCGAAGTACTGAATGTCGTTGTACGACCATGCGCGGCTCTCATCTTCCTTCGCCGACTCGTAAACGATACCCTGCTCGCCGATGTGAACCAGCCCATGCGCATCGCGCCAAAGCGTCTTCTCCTGGACGACGGTCAATGTCTCGCCATACAGGGATCCGACGAGGACAATACAGAGCAGAGCGCTTTTCATTTATGCCTCCTTGAGATGATGAAAGCCCGTAAAAGAGCCGCCCTTCGGCAACCGGCGGCAACGCCAGAGATAGAAGATGACCGGATACAGCAGCAGCTCCATGATCCCTGAGGTGACCACGCCACCCACCATGGGCGCCGCGATCCGCTTCATTACGTCGGCGCCGGTTCCATGGCTCCAAAGAATCGGCAGCAGTCCGGCGATGATGACGCTGATGGTCATGATCTTCGGCCTCACGCGTTTGACGGCGCCTTCATAGACGGCATCGGCAAGGTCATTGCGCGTGTTCAACAGTCCTCGCTGCCGGAAGTGTTCATAGGCCTGGTCCAGATAGAGCAGCATCACGACGCCGGTTTCCGCGTCCAGGCCGGCCAGGGCGATGATGCCCACCCATACCGCGACGCTCATGTTGTAACCCAGCATGTAGATGAACCAGATGGCGCCCACCAGGGAAAACGGAACCGCAAGAAAGACGATCGCCGTCTTGACCAGTGACCGGGTGTTGACGAAGATGATCACGAAGATGATAAGTACAGTGAGGGGGATCACATACAGCAGCCTCTTCTCGGCCCGCTGCATGTATTCGTATTGCCCGCTCCATCCGATCGTGTAACCGGGCGGTATCTTCACTGACTCCGCCACTACGGATTTCGCCCTCGCCACATAGGTCCCGACGTCGACTCCTCGCAAATCGACGTAGATCCATGCGTTGGGCCGGGTGTTTTCGCTCTTGATGGCAGGGGGGCCGACAGTGTACCGTATCGTGGCGAGTTGATGAAGCGGGATCTGCTGCCCGGCTGGAGTGGGAACCAGCACGGCTCCAAGCGAAGGCAGATCGTCGCGGAGCTCGCGGCTGTAGCGGAGGTTCACCGGATATCGCTCCAGCCCTTCGACGGTTGTCGTGAGGTTCGTGCCGCCGATGGCGGTTTGGATCACGTCCTGTACGTCGCCCACGGTGAGTCCGTATCTGGGCAGCTCGGCACGGTTGATCGTGAAATCGAGGTAATTGCCGCCCATGACCCGCTCGGCGTAGACGCTCAACGTCCCCGGCACGTTGCGCATCACGGCTTCTACTTCCTTTCCGAGCCGCTCGAGAGTGGAAAGATCGGGTCCGGAGAGCTTGATCCCGACCGGCGTCTTGATGCCGGTGGAAAGCATGTCGATCCTTGTTTTGATGGGCATCGTCCACGCATTGGTGACGCCGGGAATTTGGATGGCGGCGTTCATCTCATCGGTGAGTGCCTCGACCGTCATCCCGGGCCGCCACTCACTTTCGGGCTTCAGCGTGATCGTGGTTTCGATCATCGAGAGTGGGGCGGGGTCCGTGGCGGTCTCCGCGCGCCCGATCTTGCCGAACACATGATCGACCTCGGGAAAGCTCTTGATAATCTTGTCGGTTTGCTGCAGGATCTCGCGTGCTTTCGTGATCGATACCCCGGGCAACGTGGTGGGCATGTACAGGAGATCCCCCTCCCACAGCGGCGGCATGAATTCCGACCCCAAGCGGGAATAAGGGAGAACGGTAGCCGCCACTACCAGCAGAGCCAGCAACAGCACCATTGCTTTGAACCGCATCACGAACTCCATCACCGGGTGATAGATCCACACGAGCAGCCTGTTGACCGGGTTCTTCCCCTCGGGCAGCATTTTTCCCCGCACGAAATAGCCCATCAGGACCGGAACCAGCGTAACGGACAGCAGCGCCGCGGCGGCCATTGAGTAAGTCTTGGTATAAGCCAAGGGCTGGAACAACCGTCCTTCTTGCGCTTCCAAGGCAAAAACGGGCATGAAAGAGACTGTGATCACCAACAGGGAGTAGAACAGAGCGGGACCAACCTCAGTGGCAGCGTCGGCGATGATCCGCCAATGCGGTTTCTTCCCACCGTCTCTTTCGAGGTGTTTGTGCGCATTCTCGATCATGATGATGGCGGCGTCCACCATCGCCCCGATGGCGATCGCAATTCCACCGAGCGACATGATATTCGCATTGATTCCCTGCCAGTGCATGACGGTGAAAGCGATGAGAATGGCGACGGGCAGGGTGACGATCGCCACCAGCGCGCTGCGCAGGTGCAGAAGAAAGAGAATGCAGACCACGGCGACCACGATGGCTTCCTCGAAAAGTTTCCCCTCGAGTGTGTCCACGGCGCGCTCGATCAAGGCAGACCGGTCATAGGCCGTCTCGATCCGGACACCCTCCGGCAGGCCCTGCCTCAGGTTGGCAAGCTTCGCCTTCACATCCCGGATGACCTGTCTCGCATTGGCGCCAAACCGCACCACTACGATGCCCCCGACGGTCTCCCCCTCTCCGTTCCAATCCGCCAATCCGCGCCTCAGGTCAGGGCCAAACTGCACATGAGCGACGTCGCGCAGCAGGACCGGCGTTCCGCTTCCGTTGACGCCGAGCCCGATACCGCGAATGTCGTCCAGCGACTTTATGTATCCGAGGCCGCGTATCATGAACTCCTTCTCCGCGACTTCGAGCAGGCGTCCTCCCACGTCACTGTTGCTGCGCTGCACGGCTGTTCGGATCTGCGATATCGGGATGTTGTAGGCTCGCAGCTTGTTTGGATCCACGGTGATCTGATACTGGCGGACAAAGCCCCCGACGCTGGCAACTTCGGAAACGCCGGACACACTCGTCAGTTCGTACTTCAGGTACCAGTCCTGGAGGGACCGTAGCTGGCTGAGGTCGTGCCGGTCTGACTGCAGTGTGTACATGAACGCCCAGCCGACGCCGGTGGCATCCGGACCGAGCGTCGGCGTAACACCGCGCGGCAGTCTGCTCGAGACGTAGTTCAGATACTCGAGTACCCGGCTGCGCGCCCAGTACATGTCTGTACTGTCCTCAAAAATCACATAAACGAACGAAAAGCCGAAGAAGGAATAGCCGCGGACCACCTTGGCGAAAGGCACTGACAGCATCTGCGTCGTCAGGGGATAGGTGACCTGATCTTCGACGATTTGCGGCGCCTGTCCTGGATACTCTGTGTAGACGATCACCTGCACATCGCTGAGATCGGGAATCGCATCGAGCGGCGTCTGCTGCAGCGAGTACAGACCCGCCCCTATGAGAAAGCCGGTCGTCAACAATACCAGGAACTTGTTCGCGATAGACCATTCAATGATTCTGGCGAGCATCGGCGATCTTACTCTCTACCGGCGAGCATCTTGCCGATCGCTTCTTTCAGATTGCTTTCCGAATCAATCAGGAACTGCGAAGACACCACAACCTTCTCGCCGGGCCGCAGACCATGCAGCACTTCCTGCTGACCTCCTCCAGCCGCACCCAGACGCACCTCCCGAGGCTCGAAGACGCCGGTGCTCTTCTCGACAATGACCACGCTTCGTTCCCCGGTGTGCAGTACTGCTTCCGGTGGAACGATCACGGCGCCGGCGACCGCGGGGACCCGAATGTCGACATTGGCGTACATCTGGGGACGTAGCTTTCCATCCCGGTTGTCGATCTCGACGCTTGCTTTGAGCGTTCGCGTCTGCTGGTTCAGCGTAGGATCCAGATAAGTTACTCTTCCGGACCACGTCCGTCCGGGAAACGCATCGAGTTCGATCCGCGCCATCTGCCCGAGACGGATGTACTGGAGTTGGTATTCGAAGACCTGAATCTCGGCCCAAACCGTTGACAGATCCGCGATCTTGTACACGCTCAGGCCGGGTGAGAGCTTCACGCCTTCCAGGGCTATGTCCATCTTGGAGACGACGACGCCCGAGGCCGGCGAGTAGACCTTTACCGTGCGGGCAACCTGTCCGCCTTGCCGTAACGCATCGATGTGACTCTCCGTGACGTCCCAATACCGGAGGCGCTCGCGTGCGGACTCGAGCAGCCTGCGGGCGCGCTCCAATGCGTCGGGAAGCCCCCCTTGGCTCAGCCTGTTCACATACTGCACCGCAGCCAGATACTCCTGCTGGGTAGTGACGAGTTGAGGACTGTAGATCTCGAACAACACATCGCCCTTGCGCACCGGTTCGCCGACGTAGTTCACATTCACCTTCTCGATCCAACCCTCGAACTTGGTGCTGACCGAGGCGATGTTCTTCTCGTTGTAGGCGAGGACTCCGATGGTCTGAATGTCCACCGGGATCGAACCTCGCTCGACAACCGCCGTTCTCACCGCGAAGTTCTGCAGGAATCCGGGATCGACATGGATTCCGGATTCCGCCGGAGCATCGTCTTCGTAGACCGGCACGAGATCCATCCCCATGGGAGACTTTCCGGGTTTGGGGGAAATATAGTTCGGGTCCATGGGAGCGCGCCAGTACTTCACCTTGCGCTCCGGCTGCGCGGCGCTGCTACCAGGGGCGGAACCAGTATGGTGATTCACCGGCACCAGCCGCATCCCACAGATGGGACAGTTGCCTGGTTTGTCCTCGATCACTTGGGGATGCATGCCGCAGGTGTAGAGTTGCTTGTTGTCCTGGGCGGGGCTCGGCGCCGCCGGGTGCCGGTGGAGCAGCGAGTCCGCCCAGTGCCAGCCCGCGGGATTCCAAATCACCAGCGCCGGCACCGCCGCGCCCAGCAGGAACAGGACTAAGCCAAATGCGGCGAGGCGTGCGTTGCCCATCTAAGGTCCCTCTTCCGGGAAAGGCGCGCCGATGGCACGCTCCATTTCGGCCAATGATTTCATGAAATCGCTCTGGTACTGCGCAAGGCCGAGACGCACCTGCAGCAGAACGCGCTCACTGTCGAGCAGTTCGAGTACGCCCAACGTCCCCGTGGAGTAGGCAATCTCGGTGGAACGGAGCGCTTGCTCGGCCTGAGGAAGCAGCGTCTTTTCGAACAACGCGATCTGCTCGGACAACGTCCCGATGCGAAATCCCGTCGCGCGAATCGACGCCTCCACGTTGTTCAATACATCCCGGTAGCTCTCGCGGGAAGCGATCTGATCCTCGGCGGCCTCCAGGATCGCGGCGTCGTACTTCCTCCGGCGGATCGGTATGTTCACACCCGCGCTGACGCTATAGATATTCTTCCCGTTCTGCTCCGGGGGATTCATCACACCGGCCGCATCCTGCCGGCCGGCAACATTGATGAAACCGGCGCCTATCGTCACGTCGGGCCAGTAACTTCGCTTCGCAAGATGAACTCTCTTCTCGTCGCGCTCAATCTGAATCAGCGCCGCTTGGACTTCCGCCCGGTTGAGCCGCGCCACCGCTTGCAAATGGTCATAATCCACCGTGGTTTCAGGCAACCCGGGCATCGGCACCTTCGCCACGGGCGTGCGGGCAGGCCGGTCGGCGAGCGTGTTCAGCATCGCTTCGGCTTCCACTCGCCGGCCCTTGAGTTCCTCCAGGCGGGTCAGGACCCTAGTGATCTCGGCCTGGAGCTTCACCACGGCCTGCTGCAACCCCACGCCCTGGGAGTACCGCGCCTGCGCCAGGGTCTCGTAGTGGCGCAGAAGGGAGAGATCCTCTTCGGCGATCGCGGCTGAACTGTCAATGTAGGCGATGCTGTAGTAGGCGAGCTTCACCAGCCGCACGAGTTCCGCCCGCTTGGCCTCATGGATGGTCCGCACGGCCATGGCTTCTTTAGCTGCGATTTTCTCGCGGTCGGCCAGTTTGCCAAACCAGGGGAACTGCTGAGAGATGTTCAGCATCGTGGTCTGCGGCCCTACGCGCGTTTCCGCCGGCCGCAGCATTTGAGTGAAGCCGAGCACCGGGTCAGGAAGCGAACTCACCTGCGGCAGCCGCTGCAAGGCGGCCTGATAGCGGGCGAACGCCTGCCGCACCGAGGGATTGCGGTCGAGTGACTCCTCCACGTACCGGCGTAGCTGCTCGTCGCCATGGTCTGAGTACGGCTGGCCGTAAGCAGCGCCTATGGTCATTGCCGCGAGCATCGCGATGAGAAGCATCCGCTGTGTGAAAGGCAAGCTTCTGGCCGTTTCGATGACGGCCCGAAAGGGGCATTTTTGCGATGTGGCCTGCGCCGGCCTCACCTTGCGAGGATCGGGTTTGCCTCAAAGCAGGCAGTAGTGCCCGGCATCGGGCACTGAGCGGCCCGGGCCGCCGCCGTTTTTGCTCCCGTGGGGCACGCGGCTGGAGCCGCCGGGCCCGTGGGGCTCAATCGTGTTTCACCGGAAGCACTACGGTCACCTTCATGCCGGGACCGTCATTCTTACTCACCTGAATCGAACCCCGGTGTTGCGTGACGATCTGGTGGGCCACGGACAGACCGAGCCCGGTTCCACTCGCCTTCGTGGTGTAAAAAGGATCGAAGATCTTATCCAGATCTTCGTCAGCGATTCCCGAACCCTGGTCCTGGACGCTGAGCATGATCTCGCCGCTCCGCTGTGCTCCGCTCAATATGATCTCACCGCCTCCAGGCATGGCCTGAATCGCATTCAAGGTCAGATTAAGGATCACCTGCTCGATCTGTTCGGAGTCACCCTCGACAGACGCCAAACCGCTGGGAATGTCTTCGCGCAGCACGACATTCTGCTGTTCCGCGGAATGCCGCACCAGATTCGCCACGGACCCGATTACGCACACCGGCTCCACCTTACCGATCTCCGGCTGGCGCGGGCGCGCAAAGTCAAGCAGACTCGTCAGCAGCCGGTTCAACCGGTCGCACTCCTTCTTGATGATGCCGAAGAACTCGAACGCTCGGTCTTCCTGGCCCGGGTTCCTTTCCAGAATGTCGATGGCGCCGGCTATGCTGGCCAGCGGATTCCGGATCTCATGCGCGAGGCCGGATGCCAGTTGGCCCACCGCCGACATCCGGTCGGCTCGCTTGAGCTGTTCGAAGCTGTTCTGGAGATCGCGATAGACGCGCCCCAGTTCCTCGGCGGTCTGCTGCAGTTCGAAGCGCTGCTTCCTCTCGCGATCGGCGAGCAGGCCGGTCACCCCACCCACCAGAAAGAAGACCACCAGTTCGGCGAACTGATTGGCCCTGTAGTCAACGTTATCCTGCCATGCCATGATGATGTGCGGGATGTAGCAAATCGACGAACACGCCGCCACCGCCAATCCGCCCACCCATCCAAAAGTAATTCCAGCCAGAACGATCGGCAAGTAATAAAGTCTTTGGAAGATGTTATGCCAAAGAAGCACGTCGGGCGGCGTCAGGTAGTGGCCTGCCGATGCCAAAACGATCCCCGCGGCGATCAAGGCGAAGCGGGTCCGTTCCGGCCTGGTGCCCAACCGGGCCTGTCCTGGTTCCGCCGTGTGCCCGCCCATGCGATTCAATCTTACGATAAACCTCCGGGAATGCCGCGTCAGCGTTCTCCTCGATGTCGCCTCGATGGGCCATGGACGCTTCCTCCCTGTGATCCAATTAAGAGGGAGCCCGCCGGCAAGTATGGCAACAATCCGAATTCTGGTGGTGGAGGACGACGACAACCTGCGCCGCGTAACGAAGGTGCAGTTGCAGGACGACGGCTACAAAGTGGAATCTGCTTCGGGCGCGGCGGAAGCCCTTTCCATCCTCGAGAGCGCTCCGCAGGATCTGGTGCTCACAGACCTGAAAATGCCCGGCATGTCCGGCCTGGAACTGCTGAAGCGCATCCGGCAGGAATATCCGGAAACAGCCGTCATTCTCGTCACCGCCTTCGGCTCCATCGAAAGCGCCGTCGAAGCAATCAAGCTCGGCGCCTATGACTACATCACCAAGCCCGTCAATCCCGATGCGCTGCGGCTCACGCTCCGCCGTGCGCTGGATCACCTGCGCTTGCGCGACGAGGTCCGCACCTTGCGCAGCAGTCTCGATCAGAAGTACGGCTTCGAGAGCATTATCGGCCGGTCCAGTTCCCTGCTGTTCATTCTGGACACGGCCACCCGCGCCGCGCAAAGCGATGCCACCGTGCTGATCCGCGGCGAGACCGGCACCGGGAAGGAACTTCTCGCCAAGGGCATCCATTTCAACAGCCGGCGGCGTGACCGGCCGTTCGTCACCATCAACTGCGGCGCCATTCCCCGGGAACTGCTGGAATCGGAACTGTTCGGCCACGTAAGAGGGGCATTCACCGGAGCCGTGGCGCACAAGAAGGGAAAGGTGGAGTTGGCCGAGGGCGGCACCCTCTTTCTCGATGAAATCGGCGACGTTCCGCTCGATCTGCAAGTGAAGTTGTTGCGGCTCATCCAGGAGCGCCAGATTGAGAAGATCGGCGAAGGCCGGCCGGCGGCGGTGGACGTGCGGATCATCGCCGCCACACATCGCAACCTGCAGGCGATGGTGGAGGGAGACGAATTCCGGGAAGACTTGTTCTACCGGCTGAACGTAATCCCGCTCGAACTGCCCCCGCTGCGGGACCGTCCGGAAGACATCCCGGAACTGGTGGAGCATTTTCTGGTTCAAAGCCAAGCCAGGCACGACCGGCGGGAATTGCGGTTTGCCGAAGGATTGATGGGTTATTTCCGTGCCTACCGGTGGCCCGGCAACGTACGGGAACTGGAGAACGTGATCGAGCGATTGGTGGTGCTGAGCCGGGCCGAGGAGGTCACCGTGCAGGATCTACCGGAAATGCTCCGGCGCCAGCGTCCGCCGCTCGAGTCCCTGCAACTGGAGATTCCCGCCAACGGAATCAGCCTGGAGGCCGTGGAAAAGGATCTGATCAAGATGGCCCTGGAGAAGTTCGGCGGCAACCAGACGCATGCCGCCCGCTTTCTAGACATCAGCCGCAAGACCCTCATCTACCGCATGGAGAAGTTCGGGTTGAAGATCGACGATGCCGGCGCCGAATAGCCAACCTCAGTTGATTCCCTGAAATACACGCTTTCGAGAATGGGACCATGCTTCCGTTCGTCGAGCTTTGGAAACCGGGCGGACATGGACCCGCGCCGCCTATCCCTCCATTGCCTGCCGCTCAACTGCGGCGCGAAATCACGAACCTTCCCGCGGGGCAGACGCTCTTCCGCCAGGGCCCGTTCGACGTCGTGCTCGCGCGCGCCTATCAGATACCGGCCTTGATGCTCGAGATTGCCCGCGTCCGCGAAATAGCGTTTCGCCTCGCCGGCGAGGGCACCGGCAAGAGTTATGACCTGGACCGCTTCGACGAGCACTACGAGCATTTGGTCTTGTGGGACCGGGAGCAATGCGAAGTCGCCGGCGCCTACCGGCTCATCACCACGGGCAATGCGATGGCGCGTCATGGCCGCGGCGGCCTCTACACGGCGTCGTTGTTCCATCTGAGCGGGGAATTCTTCAAGGCGCTGGGGCCCGCCGTCGAACTCGGACGCTCCTTCGTTCACCCTGCCTATCAGCGCAAGCCGCACTCGCTGCTTTTGCTGTGGCGCGGTATCGGCTGCTACCTCGAGTTCCACCGGGAGTGCCGGGCGCGTGCACCGTATGGACATGCAGGTCGCAACGCATGACTCATCAGACACGAAGAGCGGTTACATGAAAGTGAAGGATTCAAAAAACATCTGTAAGAAGTTATGTTTCATCGATTGCAGGATCCGCTTCGTGCGGCAATGTCGCGTAACCCGGTCGGAATACGCTCAAAGGCCAGCCGCAGAAACGAGCACGGCCGGAACTCGAAGCGGATGGGCATGGGACTCGATCCGGCTTCGTACCACAAGCGGAACGCAGAAGCCGGCCTCCGTGGAAAGCCGCAATAGATCCCCGTTGTGGACGAAACCGCGGTCCGCCGGGAGCGGCTCCCGCATGGCTGCGCGCACGGCATAGAGGAACGTGCATACGGACTGTCCGGGTGGGCGGTACGCTCGGCGTCGACGCCATTCTCGCGCTCGAACCGTTCGCGCTCTTCAGCCGTGATCTTCCGCCAGTGCGTCCAGCCGCGGCTCAGCACCGGCAATGAGATCGGGCTTTCCCGCCAGCAGCTCGACGCTCTCGCCCCTGCCGACCGCGATGCCCGTTTCGCCGCCGCGAGGGAGAAATTCGCTGGGCTCGGCGCGCACTATGTGATCGACTCCATGGCCGGGCTGATACCCGTGATCGACGAGATCAGCGCCCGCATCGAACGCGGAGAACGCCCATGACGCCCGCGCAGGATCCTCATGCGGTCGCGGCCGAGGTGATCGGCCTGCTTCGCGGGTCCGGCGGTGAGCAGTATTTCGGCGAAGAAGTCTCCAAGCTCGAGCACGCGCTGCAATGCGCCTGGCACGCCGCGCGGGCCTGCGCGGACGAAGAGTTGATTCTCGCCGCGCTGCTGCACGACATCGGCCATCTGTTCGACACCAGAATCCACCGTCCACCACCCGCGTTGGCGTGGTGAATCACGACGAGGCCGGCGAACAATGGCTGCTCGCACGGGGCTTCTCCGGACGGTTAGCACGCTTGGTGGGTGGGCACGTCGACGCCAAGCGATACCTGACCGCCACTAGCGCGGCATATATGGACCGGCTTTCGCCCGCCAGCAAGGAAACTCTGCGGCTGCAGGGCGGGCCGATGGAACCCTCCGAGGCGCAGCAGTTCGCCGCGGACCCGCGGATCGCCGACGTCCTGCGCCTGCGCATCTGGGATGAGATGGCCAAGGATCCGCGTTGGCGAGGCCCGGGACTCGAAACCTACCGGGAGATGTTGATACGCCACCTCGCGCATCGTTAGCGAACATCGCGGCGGCATCTCCGCTGGCCTGCCCGTGTGGTAGCCTGCCGTCATGATGCGGCATGCATGGCTGATGGCCCTGGCAGGAATCTCGTGGGGCGCCTCGCCCGTCGACTCCGTCTTCGCGCCTTACACCGCTCCAGGATCCCCGGGCTGCGCCGTCGGCGTGCTTGAAAGAGGGAAGGTGGCGCTCGCCAAAGGCTACGGCCTGGCCAATCTCGACGATGCCATTCCGCTCACCGCGAAGTCCCGCTTCTACATGGCGTCGGTGTCGAAGCAATTCACGTCGATGGCGGCGCTGATGGCCGAACGGGAAGGGCGGCTGGCCCTGAACGATCCGCTGTCCAGACATTTTCCGGAAATGCCGGCATACGCGGCCCACATCCCGCTACGGCGGATGCTCGATCACACCGCGGGGCTGCGCGACTACCTCACCCTGTGGGGCTTGAAGGGCTGGAGCAACGAAAGCGTCCTCACCGAAGCGCCCACGTTGTCGCTCATCGCGCGCCAGAAGGCGCTCGACTTCGAGCCGGGGTCCGCATACAGTTACTCCAACAGCGGATACTTTCTCATGGCGCTGCTGATCGAGCGAATCAGCGGCCAGCGCCTGGACGACTACTTACAGCAGCGGCTCTTCCGGCCGTTGGGTATGACAGCGACGGGGTTCCAGCACGATCACGCCGTACCGGTGCCCAATCGCGCGCAAGGCTACCGCCGCGACAAGGACGCCTGGCGTACTGCCGGAGTCGGCTTTGACGTCGTCGGCAGCGGCGGCCTCTATTCCAACATCGAAGATATGTTGCGTTGGGCCAGCCACTTCGACGATCCTAAGGCCGACGCCGCTCTGTTGGACCTCCTCCAAACCCCGGGACACCTCACCAACGGCGACGAGACCCCGCGCGGATACGCGCTCGGCCTGATTCGCGACCATGCCTCCGGACTTACACGCATCTCGCACGCCGGCGGAGCCACCGGCTATCGGACCTTCTTTCTCCGGTTCCCGGAAAAGAAGCTGAGCGTGGTGACGCTGTGCAACGCGGGCAACGCGAACCCGGAAGACCTTTCGATGCGTGTGGCCGCGGCCTACCTCCCCGCGCTGCAGCCCGATGCCAAGCCGCCGGCTGCACAGTCCACCCCGCGGACCGCGCCACCTCCGGGTGATCGCCAGGCGCTCACCGGGCTCTACTACAGCGGCGAACTGCAAACGGTGTGGCGCATCGTCGAGCGTGGCGGACGGCTCTACCGGCAGTCCGACGGTGGGGAAAGTGAGATCCTGCGCGACGCCAAGGGCACCCTCACCGTGGCCGGCGCTACGATTGTGCCCGGCAAGGACGGTTTTTCCGTGTCAGCGGGCCGTGCTCACGATATTCAGTTCCGCGCGGCGCCCGCCGAATGATGCCGTGCTGCGCTCGGCCCCGACCGGTGCGGCAATTTTCCGCGCGGCTTCGATCGCCGCACCCATCGCTCGATCGTCGTTGCGGTGGCTGCCTTTGCGCCCCGCCAGTTGCAGATTCGGCAGATTCGGAAGAAATTCGCCTACTACCCCGAGCGCGCGGTCCGATGCATCGTCGCAAATGGGGTGCGCCCGTGGAACCCGTAGAATCACACCCGCTGTGACCTCCTTGCCATCGGCGAGGCCGATCAGCTCCAACTCGCGGCGGGCCAGTGCCAGCAACGATGCGTCCGGCGCCTTCCAAAGTGCGTCTTCCCGGGAACAGAAGTACTCGAGCCCCAGGCACGACACCGGCCCATCCGGCGCCGCTTGCGGGCCAAACCAGTTGGTATAGTTCCGGATACGGCTCACCTGGAAGGCGGGATCGGCGATGTCGACCCAGTGATCCGGAAACAGGTCCCGCCCTTCGACAATCAGCGCCACCGTGATCGAGTGGCGGTAGCGGAGCGCGCCAGCGGCGGCCAGTACGCCAGGCGGCGGCAGCGGATCGAGCATCTTTAATAGGTGGCGGAGGGGAACGGTGCTCATGTAGTGGCTGCCGTGGTAGTACCGTCCGCCGGCCACCACGCCGCTGATGCCTCCGGGCTCCCAGAAGATCTTCTCCACCGGCGATTGCAGACACAAGCGATGGCCGTTGTATTGGAGCTTGTCCGCCAGACGGTCCCACATCGCGCCAGCGCCTTCGCAAGGATAGACAAACGAGCTCAGCGCGGATCCCGCCACCGGCGGCGACGCCCATCCCGCCTGGATCAGCCCGCTTGGCATTCCCCACACCTTTTCGGCATGGCTCACAATCTTCTCCCCAAGCCCCTGCCCATAGCGGTTGGCGGCTTCGCCGGCCAGATCCTCGCGCGGGGCCCCGGGCGCGGCGCGGGCGGCAAGGTAGCTCAGGCCGCAGCGAAACTTCTCGAACACACTCAGGACCGCCAGGACTGTCACCGGTTGCAAAGGATTCGAGACGTATTGGCCGTTCAGATAGGTGCGCGACCGATGCGCGCCGGTCATCGCGCCCTCGGGGAAAACGTCGTTGGCGATGCGCTCGATCGGGCCGTGCTCGGCCGAAAAACGGAGGCCTCCGAGATCGACACGGCACCCTTCCCATTGCACCGTGCGAGAGTTTCCGCCCACCATCGGGTCCAGTTCGAGGAGCGTGGTGGAAACGTGGTGATTGCTCAGTTCAAGGGCAGCGGTGAGCCCCGCCGGTCCGGCTCCGAAGATGACTGCGTGCTTCAAGACGATGGGTTCCTGGAAGGAAGTGTACGGGGGAAACCCCCGGCGGAGAATCCCACGAGACGTCCATTACCCTATTGGCCCTGGCAGTACCATTGGTGCGGATTCGCCAGCGGCTACTCTAGGAGGGTGGCCGAACAGGGAAAGACCGCGGAGCTGCGGATACGGGATGGTGGAATCGCGCCCGCCCTGCTGCGGCTGATTCGTCCGGGACAGTGGGCCAAGAACACCCTCATTGTGGCGCCGATGTTGCTCGGTCACAGGCTCTCCTCGCCCGAAATCTGGGGACCGGCGATCACGGCCTTCTTCGCGTTCTCGTTTTGCGCTTCCGCTCTCTATGTCTGGAACGACCTGTTGGACGTGAACGCCGATCAGGCCCACCCACGCAAGCGGCTCCGCCCTTTGGCGGCCGGAACGGTGACGCCACGAGCCGCGATGGTGGCAATGACGGTGCTGCTGGCCGCGTCGGTGGGGCTGAGCACGCTGCTCCCTCCGGCCACATGGGGACTGCTCCTCGCCTACGCCGGCGGCTCCATCTGCTACTCAGCGCTATTGAAGCGCCTGACCGTGATTGACGTGGTGACGCTGGCCGCGTTCTACACCCTCCGCATTTTCTACGGCGGTGCGGCCACAGGAATCAAGGTCTCGGTGTGGACCATGGCGTTCTCCGTGTTTCTGTTCCTGTCTCTGGCGCTGATCAAGCGGCTCACCGAGTTGCGCGGGGCCACATCCAAGGCGGACGCCGCCGTCGTGGGCCGTTCCTACCGGCCAGAGGATCTGCCGGTGCTCGGGTCGCTGGCCGCCGCGTCGGGATACCTCGCCGCGCTGGTGGTGGGTCTCTACATCCAGAGCCCCGAGGTGCAGGCGCTCTACACCAAGCCGCAGTATTTGTGGTTCCTGATGCCGGCTTTGATCTATTGGATCAGCCGCGCGCTCGTGTTGGCCAACCGGGGGGAAATGGACGACGATCCGGTGCTGTACGCGTTGCGGGATCCGGCAAGCTATGTCGCCGGGGCGTGCTGCGCCCTGGTGGCATATCTGGCCACTTGAGCCACGCCGCAATCCGGTCACGAATGCCGCGGACGCAGCACCCGCGCCGGCAGGTACAGGATCGCCTTCAGCAGCTCGAGTACACCGTCGACCGCGATGCCAACAATGCGGAACGGCAGCAGCAGCAGCCACACTACCGGATAGGCCAGCAATGCCAGCAGCGCCAATGGCCAGCAAAGCACGAAGAGTAGACACCAAAGCAGGAATTTGAGCATCTCGCTAGCGAATACGCGAACCGGCTCGCTAAAGTTCCCGGAATCGGCTACTCGGCGCGGACGCGGGCCGCTTCCACGGACCGCCGGCTGAACCGCTCGAAATGGTTCACTTCCTGCCGCCGGATCGTCTTCACCATCAACACGCGGGCGTCGAAGCGGAAGCGCTGCCAGTCCGTGATCCAAGCTCTTTCGGCGAGCCGCTGGCGCGACAAGCCGAACTGGGTTCCTTTGACGATTTTTCCGAAAAGCCCGTAGGCGATGGAGATGTCGTCGAATACTTCCACTTCCACCCGGACCACTTCCTTCTCCGCCTTGTCGATCCACAGTTTGCCCCGCGTCTTCTCGAAGACCCGCGCGCGCAGATTGCGGGGCTTGTACCCCGGCCGCGGCTCGAACTGGAGCACCAACGTCGCGCGCCCTTCGCGCGACTCTTCACCGGCAAGGCGATAATCGAGTGCCTCGGGGAACTCCTGGAGCCACACCATGTGCTCATCGCGCCGTGACTGCGCGCGTTTTTCCGGCGGAGTCTCCTTCCACTCCCGCGCCTGTGCCCGAAGCGACTCCAGGTCGGCCGCTGTTTCCGCATCCGTAAGGGGCTTGCCATTGCGTTCGGTGGCCCGGCGCAGCACAACGCCATCCACCACCACCATTTCCCACGCCGATGTTGTGCGGCGGACCGTCTTGCCCGCGGCGTTGAACTCGATGCTCTCGTTGCGCCCGGCGAAAAGATAGTCCTCCCGCAGCTTGCTTTCCCGGTTCAGACCTTCCAGCGATTCCCGCACCAGGGCTCGCAGCCCGGCGGGCGATTCGCCCGCGGCGGGCAAACACAGCGGCAGCGATTGCAGCAGAATCGCGGTGGCCGCGGAGACGAGCAGCGATGGCGTTCGCATTTCGATAGCTTCGAGGGGAAGCATAGCAGGGTGAGGCCCCCAGCGGAAGGGGGGCGGCAGCTCGTTCGCAGCTCGTTGCAGCTCGTTGCAGCTCGTTGGCGGAGCCTGCCCCGGAACGGGCAAAGTCTGACGGAGACCCGTGGCGGAGTTTACGTCACTTCACCCCCCAATGCTCCCCCGTTGGGGTTACAGTAAAAACTATGACCGCTCCGATAGCCAACGCGTCCTCCGGCGGCAAGGTGATCGTGATCACGGCCCCTTTGACAGAGACCATTGACCATGCCGGGTATTTCATCCAAATGGCGATCGCTTCGCTGCCCATTTGGCTTGAAGGCATCCTGAACAGGAAGTATCCAAAGTGGCGGGAAGTGGAGCGCAACCCCGACGGTTCGGCGCGATACATGCCCGCCGGTGTGCGCGCTCTCGAAGCCTCGCTGCTGCGGGAGTTCCCGGCGGACGACATCGTCTGCTGCTTCCCGGACGACCTCGACCAGTTCGTCGGCCCGAACACGCGCGTGGTGGCCGTCTCCACCCACAATCCCCTGGGCGTCACCTTCGCCGCCGGCGTTTACACATCCATTTTCGGATCGTCGCGAAAGCCGGTGAACTCGCACTATGCCTCGCTGATGTTCGACAAGATCAAGTCCAGCCCCTATCGCCGCAATTTCAAGGTGATCGCCGGCGGTTCCGGCGGATGGCAGATCACGCAAACCGATTCCTGGGACGAGTTGAGCGTCGATTGTGTGGTGGAAGGGCGCAGTGAGTCCTCCGACACCATGGCGCTGTTTCACAAGGCCATCCGTGGCGAGGAACTGCCCCGCCAGTTGGACGTGAAGCATCCCACCGGAGCCGAGGGCATTCTTCTTCCCAACCGCCGGACCACGTTCGGCGTCGTCGAAATGACCACCGGATGCGGCCGCCGCTGCCAGTTCTGCGTGCCGGACCTCAATCCACAAATCGACGTCCCCAAAGACAAAATCATGGGCGCGGTGTACGCCAATGTTCGTGAGGGTAACAAACAAATATCACTCGCCACCGAGGACATGTTCATTTGGGGACAGGTGCACACCGACACCCCGTTCTACTTCCCCAACCGCGAGGCATTGCTCGATCTCTATTCCTCCATCGTGAACACGCCGGGCGTGGAGCAGCATATCCTCAGTCACTCCACGATGGCGCCGGCCGTTGTGGACCCGCTACTCATCAAGCAGCTCTCGGAAACCCTGCTCGACAAGAGCCCGATCACACTGCCGATGTACAGCACCCATCCCAAGAAGAAGATTCTCGCGCCGTTGATCGGCCTCGAGACCGGTTCTGTGCGGATCGCCAAGCAGGTGATGCCGTCCAAGGGGATTCCGTTTCCCATCGACGAGTGGCCCAGCGTGTTCGTGGAAGGCCTGCGCGTGATGAACGAGAACAACTGGTTTCCCGCCGTCACCCTCATCGTCGGCAATCCGGGCGAAACCGACGACGACGTGAAAGCCACCCTCGACCTGATCTACGAAGTGGAGCGGCGCGGATTGTTCGCGTTCTTCATCCCGTCGATCTTCACTCCGCTGCATGACACGCGCATGGAGCACAAAAAGGGAGTAACCGAGACGCAGAAATTATCCCCGCTCCAATGGCAGTTGATGATGAAGTGCTGGAAGCTGAATCTGCGTCCGGGCAACTATAGCTGGTGGGCTCCCTACGTTTGGCGCGCCGGCTCCATCGTCATGTGGCTCTGGAAGCTGCGCAAGATCAATGGCCCCAACTTCGCGTGGCCGCTGTTGATGTTCGCCGGCGCCATGCCGGAATCGTGGATGGCCAAGCTCGGCAAGATTCACTATGGACGCAAACTGGAGCTCAAATCACGCAAAGAGCTGTTGAAGACGATTCGGCCGCAGCATTGGAAGTATCTGCGCGCCGACAATGGCGACGTCCCCACAGGCCCCGTAGGCGGTCCGCCCGAGCCGGTTTTGAACGTACTGGCCGGGTGAGCCCCTCGAACACGGGGGTACTGCCATCCTGCTAGACTATCGGTAGGGCCAATTCTCATGAAGATTTTCCTTGATACCGCCAATTTGGACGAACTTCGCAAAGGGGCGGCGTGGGGTATCGTCGACGGTGTGACGACCAACCCCTCGCTGATCGCCAAGGAAGGGATTCCGCTCGAGGAACAGATCCGCCGGATCTGCGACATCGTCGACGGCGACATCAGCGCCGAGGTAGTGGCCACCGAGCATGAGGCCATGGTGGTAGAGGCACGCAACCTCGCCAAGATCCACAAGAACATTGTGGTGAAGGTCCCACTCACCCGCGACGGCATCAAGACCACCGCGATGCTGAGCAAAGAGGGCATTCGGTTCAACGTGACCTTGTGCTTCACCTCGAGCCAGGCCCTGTTGGCTGCCAAAGCCGGCGCCTTTTTCGTGAGTCCGTTCGTCGGGCGGCTGGACGACATCTCCCAGGAAGGGATGACGCTGATTCGCGATATCGCGCAAATCTACCGCAACTACAACTTCCAGACTCAGATTCTGGCCGCGTCGCTCCGTTCCCCGCTGCACGTTTCGCAGGCGGCGATGGCCGGCGCCCACATCGGCACCCTCCCGTTCAAGGTGCTCGACATGCTCTTCAATCATCCGCTTACTGACCGCGGACTGGAACAGTTCCTGAAGGACTACGCCAAGGCCTTCCAGGAAGCTCCGGCTGGCCGGTAGTCCCGTTTTTTTCAGAGGCTGCTGACCGTCGATGTCACCGCTCGCCCCGATCGTGGGACTCGCCGCTCTCGCAGGGATACTTGTCGCCGCGCTCGGTTTGATCGTCATGCGGTCGCGGCGCTCGCCGGCCGATCGCGAGCGCCGGCGCTGCAAACACGTGTTCGCCATGGGCCGGATGGGGGATGGAATTTGCACCGATGTGCAGGGTGACGTCGTCTATTACTCGTATACAGTGCGCGGCGTCGACTACAATACTTCTCAGGACGTATCGGCGCTGCGGAACCTGGTTCCGGCCGACGGTTCGCTGATCATCGGGCCGGTCACATTCAAGTACCTGGTGCGAGACCCCGGCAACTCGATCGTTGTGTGCGAAGAGTGGTCCGGGCTCCGTATCCGGTCAAGAGCCATCGTTGCAAAGGAGAGTCTGACATGAACGGTTTTCATAGGAACTTACTGGCGGCCGTGCTCGGAGCGGCTGTTTTCGGCGCCGGTTTGTTGGTGGGCGCGGGTGGAATCGAACAACCGAAATCGGTGATCCATGTGGTTACGGTGAAGTGGAAAGAAGGCACCACTCCGGCGCAGATCAAAGCGGCGCTCGCGGGTGTGGCCAACATGAACTACCCCGGCATCAAGCGCGTTTGGCTGCGATCCATCAAGTCCCAAACCAAGGACGCGGCGTTCGTGATGGAATTCGAGAGTGAGAAGGCGTTGAAAGACTACGCGGATTCCGATGCCCAGAAGGCCTGGTACAAACTGTATCTGCCGATTCGCGAAGAGTCCACCACCAGCGACATCACCAACTGAGTACGTCTTCTCGTGCTCGACCTTCAGCTTGATCTCGAGGCCCTCGCGGGCCTCGAGCTTTTCTTGAACGGCGCATTCGCGCCCGATTCCCTATTTCGCTTGCACGGTCAGCCTCATTTGCGCCCGGGCGATCTCTTTCTCCTGCGCGATCCCAACAACGTCCGCCTGGCCGAGTTCACCGTGGAAACCCCCGATGGCTCCGGCTCGCTCACGGTGATCGAACCGCCGCGGCACTCCGATTTCGCCGCGCTGCGGCTGGCGGCGGGCCAAGTGCGCGATAAATTGGCCGGGCTGGGCGCACGGCGCGTGATCGGCATGGCAACAGACCGGTTCCTGACGAGGGAAGACGAAACCGCGCTACGCCAGGGCGATGCCGCGGTTCTGCATATCGTCGAGGCCGGTGACGTGGATCACTTCCCGCGCGTTCGCGCGGCGATGACGGTGGTGGAGCGATACCTGGACCCCGCCCGCGTGATCGTGAATGTTCTGCCGGCCTTGAAACCGGAATGGCGCGATCGCGTGCTGGCAAATTACGGGGCCACCGAAATCGTCGAGCCGCAAGGCGCCTCCTACCGGCCGGACGTGGAGGCGCTGGTCGAGCGGTTCCTGCCGGCTCCGGATCGCCGTGGTTTCTGCGTCTGGTTCACGGGACTGCCGTCGTCGGGCAAGTCCACCATCGCCGAACACCTCGCGCTGATGCTGCGCGAGGCAGGACGCCGCGTCACCATGCTCGATGGCGACGTTGTGCGGATGCACCTTTCCAAAGGGCTCGGCTTCTCGCGCGAGGATCGCGAAACCAACATCCTCCGCATCGGATACGTGGCCTCCGAGATTGTCCGGCATCAGGGCGTGGTCCTTACCGCGGCGGTGAGCCCGTATGCGGCCAGCCGCGACGGCGCCCGCGCCATGGTGGGTCCGTCGAACTTCGTGCTGGTCTACGTCTCGACGCCCGCCGAGGTGTGCGAAGAGCGCGACGTGAAGGGCTTCTACGCGCGGGCACGGGCCGGGCAGTTGACCGGATTTACCGGCGTCGACGATCCCTACGAGGCTCCGGACAACCCCGATGTCGTGCTCGCAACAACCGGCGTTGCGCCTGAACTCGGCGCGCGCGCCGTTTGGGACTACTTGCGCGGGCGGGGGCTGGTCACGCTGGACGAGCCCTCCGCCTGAAGTGCCGCGTTAGACCGTTATGGCCGCCGCAACGAGAACTTCGTTCTCGTTGCGGAACTTCGGCGGCCGTAACTGCGGGGGATACCAAAGGGGCGGCGAGCCCCCTTGTCCAGTTAGACGGCCAGCGGCACCAGTTCGGCGATCGACTCCACCACCTCCGTCGGCCGGTACGGATACTGATCGAGTGTTTCCCGCGTGGAGGAACCGGTCAGCACCAGGATGCTGCGAAATCCCAGGTCCGCCGCGCCGCGGATGTCGGTGTCCATGGTGTCGCCCACCATGATCACTTCGTCGGTGGCGAGACCGATCCGTTTACGCGCCGCGCGCATCATGAATGGATTCGGTTTACCCACATGATAGGCGTTGACGCCGGTGGCCGATTCGAGCATCGCGACGATGGCGCCGCAGCCCGGACGCGGTCCGGAATCGGTGGGGCACCACGTATCGGAGTTGGTGGAAACCAGCTTCGCGCCGCGGCTGATGCAGCGATGGGCGTGCTCAGCCATCTCGAAATTGAGCACCCGCCCTTCGCCCACAATTACATAGTCCGGATGCTCGCGGCTGGTGGCGTACTGAACCGCGTTCAGCGCGGCCAGCAACCCGCCTTCCCCGATGACGAATGCGGTACCGTTGGGGCGCTGTTTGTGGACCCACTCGGCAGTGGCCATCGCCGACGTATAGACGTGCTCGGTGGTGGTTTCGATGTCGAATTTGCGTAGTTTTACGACGACGTCAAGCGGCGTATACGCAGAATTATTGGTGAGAAAAAGGTAAGGAACATCTTCCGATTGCAGGTAGCGTATGAACTCCGATGCGCCCGGAATGACTTCCGAGCCCCGGTAGATCACACCATCCATGTCGATCAAATATCCGTATTTCATGCGTCTCCTATGCGGCGCGCGGGGGCCATGGCAGCCAACTCTCAGCGGTCACGGACGCGCGCGGCATCAAGTTAAAAGTTTGGCAGACAACTATTGCGCCAGAGTGACAAAGTGGCTGGAGACAAACGTGGCCAAAAGATGGCGAGGTGTCCGGACTTGGGCGGAACTTCTACTGTGATTATACTACGCCGCGGTCACCCTTTTTGGTAATCCGCGTACGGACACCCCGGCCACCAGATCGGCGCCGGTTCCATCCGCTCCGCCAAAACGCGCGCATGGCAGACGTTGCATGGATTCTTGCAGCGATTGGATTCCCCCACCGGCGCGATCACCACCAGCTCTTCAAACACACACAGCGCGCCGCCGCGGGCTTTGGATTCCGCCAGGCTCAGCAGCGGCCCGGTCTCGGCCTGTTTGCGAAGCATTGCCGTGAGCAGACGGGCGCGGAGACGCGAAGACGCGGCTGGAGCGCTATCGGTGGCCGGCGCTTCACAGGACGTGGCCATCGCCACAAAATCGAGTTCTTCCAAACGATAGTCGCTCATTGCGGATCCCCTCCCCGCGTGTTCCACTCCCGGCGGAAGTGAACGCGCGCGCGCGCCAGCAGCCTCTCCACCGCCTTTTCCGTCCGTCCGGTCCTTTCCGCCATCTCCCTCAGACTGCGCTTTTCCCAGTACCGCCACTGCAAGAGTACCCCGTAGGGCGGCGTCAGCATCGCGAGGATTTCGCGCATCCGTTCGGCCGCCTGGGTTCGATCGAGCGCTTCGTCAATCGCAAGTTCGTCACCTGGCGGCTCGGCGATGTCGTCCATCGGCACGGGCTCGGCACGGACTACCGCCCGATAGTGGTCCTCTACCTTGTGCCTCGCGATGCCGAGCAGCCACGCGCGCAGCGGCGCGTCGCCCCGGTAGGAATCGAAACGTTCCCAGGCGGCGAGAAACACCTCCTGCGCCAGATCGTCCACCAGATCCGCCCGCGGCCACAGCCTCGCCTTGAGGTAGTGTTCGACGGGGCCGGCAAAGCGATCCACGAACTCGGCGGTCGCTTTGCGGTCCTTGGCGCGAACTCCCGCCACCAGCGCGGCCTCCGATGCGAGCGCTGATCCCGGCGCCGGCGCCCCTGGCTTCGCCGAGCCCGGGTGCACCTCCCGATCAAGGTCCATTCCTGCCGTCCATCTGTCTTCCATTGTCGCGGCATGCGGCAAAATCCCCCCCGGCGGCCTGCGTGAGGCTTGTTACAATGCGGGAGCAAGCGGCCCCAACCATGACGATCCGGCTCATTCCCGCGGTGGCGTGGCTTTTGTTTCAGCTCGGAGCCATCGTCTATGCGCGATTCGTCCCGTCCCGCTATTTCTGCTGGGCTCCCTACGACATGCAGACCGAGTACGTGGTCCAGGCGTCGGTGGGTGGGCGGGAACTGACGCCGGCGGAGATCCGCGCCCGGTACCGCCGCCCGGCACGGGGCGTCGACAATCGGTCCGTCCAGCACGTGATCGACATTTTCGAGCAAACCGAACAACGCTATCATCGCGACGATCCCGCTGCGATCGTCATCAAATACGTGGTGAACGGACATCGCAAGGGGGAATGGCGCCGGGGAGAAAAGCAATGGCCGGAAAGGTAACGGCCTGGTGGAATCCGCTGCGATGCGCGGGAACAGCGCTGCCGGTGCCCCTGCTGTTGATGGCCAAGATCATCGCGCTGGCCCTGCTGGTCACCGGACATGTCCGCCTCATGCCGGATCCGTTCCTTCCCTTTCTCCCATTTCTCGATTCCGTACCCGGAGACATTTTCCGGATGGCGCTCCAAGTGCTCCTGGTAGGCTCGGCGATCGCTCTGCTGTTCAACTATCATCCGCGGCTGAGGGCGCTGATGCTGGGTTTGACCATCCTGCTCGCGGTGGTGTCCTCCAAAGCCTATTACGGTAACAACAAGACGATGTGCGCCGCCTTGCTGCTGCTGGCCGGGCTCTATCATCCGCGAACCGGCGCGTGGCTGCTCCGCGCCCAGGTGGCCCTCGCCTATTTCGGCGCGGGCCTCAACAAGCTCATCGACGCGGATTGGCAAAGCGGCGTTTTCTTCCATCATTGGGCCGGGACGCGCCTCGGGCAGCCGCTGTACCTGTGGGGAGCATCGCTGCTGCCGCCGCTCGTCGCGGCCAAGGCCATCTGCTGGGCGACCATCGTCACCGAACTCGGCTTGGCCGCTGCGTTGTTGCTGCGCCGCGCATGGCCGTGGGCCATTTGGGTGAGCCTGCTGTTTCATGCGGCGCTGCTCGAATTCACCGGCACAACCTTCACCATGTTCTTCTACGCCATGGAGGCGGCTATGTTCGCCTTCGTGGAGTGGCCGCGGGAGATGGTGGTGATCTTCGATGGGGAATGCGGCATCTGCCGCAGGATCCGGGGATGGATGGATCGCGTCGATTTCGACGGCGCCTTTAGGTGGCAGCCTCTGCAATCGGGCGTGGGTGACCGCTGGGCGTTGTCGCGGGAGACGCTCGAACAGCGCCTGCACCTGATCACCGACGGCCGCATCACGAGTGGATTCGAGGCCTGCAAACGGATCCCGCTCTACAATCCGGCGTTCTACCTGGCGGTGACGCTCGCGATCGCGGCGGCGCCGGGTGGGCCGGTGGGGGTCTGGTGGCGCCGCGTGGTGGTGGCGGCTCTGCTCGGGTTCTTCTTCCCGCTGTTCAATCCGGTGGGCGAGGCGGTGTATGGCTGGGTGGCCAGGAACCGCCGGCGATTCTCGAATGAAGGTTCTTGCGCCGTGGAACCGGTGATTCAACGCGATCGCGCGTAAATTCCGCCCCGCTTCTACGCAGGTAGAGATGTGGGGGGTTTGCTGCCCGGAACACGGCAGCCGGCCGCCCAGCACTGGAAAGGGGCTGAATGTCGTTCACCCAGGCCAACAGACTACTCGCCATTGAGACGCCGCTCGGAGAAGATATCCTTCTGATTGAGAACTTTACGTGTTCCGAGCGGATCTCGGGTCTGTTCCAGATCCAGGCCAATTGCGCCGTGGAATTGGCCAACCTCGCCAAAATGAAGGCCGAACGGCTCATCGGTGCGCCGGTGAACATCCGCATCCGGGTGCGCGGAACCAAGGAACGCCTGTGGAATGGCATCGTGCGCCGCGTGGCGCACACGTCCAAGGACGCTACCTTCGGCTACTTTACGCTCGACATCGTACCCAAGATCTGGCGGCTCGCTCATCAAACCGATTGCCGGATCTACCAGGGAAAGAAGGTTCCTGAAGTGGTAGAGGAGATCCTCGGGGAGTTCGGCATCACGCCGTTCCGCTTCGACCTTCAAAAATCGTACACTCCCTGGGACTACTGCGTGATGTACCGCGAGTCTTTCCTGCAGTTCATTTCGCGGCTCCTCGAGCAGGAAGGCCTTTTCTACTTCTTCGAACACGAACGCGGCTCGCACACCTTGAAGATCGCGGACCATCCCGGCGCGCACCCGAAATGTCCCATCGATTCCGAGATCCGCTATCAGCCCGAGGCCGGTTCGGGAACCGAGGATGACGACGACATGGTGGCACGATGGGAAAGCGCCGAGGAACTACGCCCGGGCGTGTTCACCATGAGGGACCATCACTTCCAACTGCCCGCGAAGAACCTGGAGGTGACCGAACGGACGCTCGTGTCACTCGGCGGCAACACCGCAATGGAGGTGTTCGACTATCCCGGCGAGTACGCCCAACTGTTCGTCGACCCCGACAAGAGACTCGATCAAGTGCAGAGCGAAGGGGAAAGGGTGGTCCGGTTGCGGATGGAGTCCGAAGAGGTCTCGATTCGCAGCTTCGCCGGAACCGGCTTCGCCGTCACGCTCGCCTCCGGATACCAGTTCGAGTTGAAGCAGCACTACTTCAAGCCGCTCAACACGAAATACGTTCTCACGACCGTGCAGCATCAGGCTACCCAGACGCCCGCCTACCGCGGCAGCCAGGCAGCGCTCGGCGCCTATCGGAATTCGTTCAAGTGCATCCCGCTGGCGGTGCCGTTCCGCCCCGTGCGGCAAACTCCGAAACCGGTGGTGCAGGGTCTGCAAACCGCCATCGTGACAGGGCCTCCGGGCGAGGAGATCTATACCGACAAGTATGGGCGGGTCAAAGTACGGTTCTTCTGGGACCGCAGAAGCCCGGGTGACGATAAAAGCTCCGGATGGCTCCGCGTGGCCACGCCCTGGGCGGGCAACCACTGGGGCATGATTCACATCCCGCGCGTCGGGCAGGAAGTCGTGGTCGAATTCCTCGAGGGCGACCCGGACCAGCCGATGGTCACCAACAGCGTTTACAACGCCGACCAGATGCCGCCCTACACCCTCCCCGATCACAAGACCCAAAGCGGCATCAAATCGCGTAGTTCGAAAAACGGCACTCCGAAACACTTCAACGAGATCCGGTTCGAAGATCTGAAAGGCAGGGAGCAGATCTACATCCACGCCGAGAATTCGCTTTCCACCGTCGTCGAAGGGTCCGAAAGCCGCGCTGTCGGCGGCAGCCGCAACACCACCATCCAGAAAGACGATACCTGCACGCTGAAGGAAGGCAGTTCCTCGCTCATCATCGAACAACGCTCCCGCCTGTTGTGGATTCAGGAAGGCAGCGATTCCACCGTCATCGATAAGGGCAACTCCGACATCGAAGTAACATTAGGGAAAATGACCACCTCCGTCCCGGCCGGAACTTACAAAGTGACGGCGAAGGAAATCGAGCTCGAAGCTACCGACAAGATCACCATCAAATGCGGCGGCAGTTCCATCGAACTCACTTCCGCGAACATCAAAGCGGTCAGCGCGATGATCGACCTGAATCCATAGCGAGGATAAGAACCATGCCCGCCGCGGCCAGAATCACAGACAATCACGCATGTCCGGCAAGCACGGGCCCGGTGGCCCACGGAGGAGGTCCCATAATCCCCCCGTGCTCGGTCAACGTAAGGACCAACATGCTCAACCAGGCCCGCGCCACCGACAAAGCCATGTGCGTCGGCCCCCCGGACTTCATCGTCACCGGCTCCTCCACCGTGAAAGTGAACGGCATGATGGCCGCCCGGCAAACCGATAAATGCATGCACGGCGGTCAGATCGCCGCCGGCTCGCGCAACGTGAACATCGGCGGCCCGCGCGCGGGCGCCACCCTCGGCAACCCGATGGTGGCCGCGGTGGCCTGCGTCGCCCTCCGGAACGGACGCACCTCCAACAGCGTGCAGCAGACCAACAACAATTGCGGAATCGAATCCTGCCGGTTGATCGTCAATCAGACCGGCCGCAACCGGTCCGAGGATGACCTGATGGACGAGGCCCTGGCGGAAGACGACGCCACCGAGGAGCGCAGCCGGGTGGCGAGCGGTGGCACCTCGCCAGGTGACCGCCGCAGCATCCTCCGGCGCAATGGCGTCGCAAGCACCAACCGCTCCGCCACTATGACGAATATCACACAGGCCGTGGCTGAGCGCCGCGGCGTCATCACCTCGCACGAAGTGAAAATCCTATGGGGAGGAAGGCAGAGTGGCGGCCACGCGATCAATGTGATCGGCCTCGAGTACGACAGCAACGGAAACTTACTCAACGTACTTACTTCCGACACCGGGCTTGGCAACTGCGGCCGCCGTGTTCCGGCAGGGCAATTCGAGCGCTCGCTGCGCTCCGGCCGTGACGCCAACATCACCGACAACCCGATCTGGTAGATGAAGCACCCGGCCACAGTTCGACGTGAGGTGGCCGCCGCGGTGCTGACACTACTGCTACTAGGAGGAGGAAGCGACTGCGGAGTCGCACAGAACGCCATGAACCCAAACGATCCCATCCTGAGCGCCGAAAGCATCCGCGAAATCGCCGGACGCACCGCCGCCGCGAATCTCCCCGACGAGGTTGCCGAGACGCTGCCGGTGATCACCGCCGCCGGCGGCTCGCCGCGCGTGCGCATCGTGTTCTACAACGAGACCGGCCCCCCCAATGCGAGAAAGGTCCACCTGCCGCACCACCTGATCGAGATCCATCCGGTTACCGGGAATGTGCTGCGATTCGCGAAGGTGCGTCCTCGGGAGGTGGGCGTGGCGGACCCGCCGGTACGCGTCCCTGGGGTCGACTACGACGACAGCCTCACCGTGGATGAGTACATCCGGATTGAAGACCGGTTCCTCGCCATCTCGCCCGCCGTTTGGCGGCTGTTCCTCGATCATGCCAACCAGCCTTCGGCCAACGAAGAATCCGTCAAGCTGGTGCGCGAGTATTGGGATCTCTTCGCCCGGTCCACGCCCTGGGAAGTGGCGCCGTTCTACATAGGCGCGGCGCCGGACTTCTTCTCCTGGGTGCGCGCGACGGCGGGAAAGTGAGCCGTGATGCCGAAGCAATTGCCACCACTGAAACCCATGGGCCGGATCGCGCGCGCCGCCGCCGCGCAGCAGGATGGTCCCCTGCGCGACTACGCCTGCCGCTCGTTCCCCATCCCGGCGCGAGGCTTTGACGGTCTGTGGGTGCAATTCCTTTTCTCGCGCGCCAGTGCCGACGGTGAGCAGTCGCCGGTTTGGATAGCCGCGCCGGAGTATCTCCTGACCGTAGACGCTGAAACCGGCAAGGTGACCGAACTCCGCCCGTTCGACGCCCCGCGCGGCGAATGGCTGGGACAGGATCACTCCCTGGAGCGGCGCGCGCAGCTCGACTTCGTCGAACAGGAACAAGCTCTGTACGGAGAGTTGGACATCCTGTTGCCGGCGCTCGCGTCGGGAGCGCGTCCTGTTCCCGATGAGACCGCGGCGGCGGCCCGCCGCTACACGGCACGATTCCGGTTTCTCGCCGAACAGCCGCTGCTGCCCTACTACCAGCACCTCGGCGGGTGGTTCTTCGCATGGGTCGGTGCAGTGGCGGGGCCGTCAGGAGGCCCGGCATGAGCCCGGCGGCGGAAGTACCGGACTTCGTTTCCTGGCTCCAACGTATCCAGGCCTGCCCGCAGGGGGTGCGCTGGGCGCGGGATTGCCGGTCGATTCTCGATGCCGGCGAAGCCTGCCCCAATTCGGAGTGGCTGCTGTGGACGGTCCGCGAGGCCGGCTTCGCGGACCCGGCCGTGGGCCGCTCTTTCACCGCGGCCTGCCTGGCGCGCGTTCGCCGCCTGTTGCCCGATCCGCGGCAGCAACAAGCGCTGGCGCTGCTCGAATCCGTGGCCGCCGGCGCCGGATCCGAGCGAGACTGCGCCGAAGCTGCGCGCTTGGCCGCCGAGGCGCAAGCGGACTTGGCCATGTCGCCGGAATGGTCGGCGTCAGCGGCCGCAGCCGGTGCGGCGTTGTGGCACGCCGCGGCGGAGGATCCCTGGGCGGCGTCGGCCGAGGTGCGCCGGCATTGCCTCCGCGCGATGGCTTGGGATCCGTGGGCCGTGGATCAGGACGTCGAGGATCGAACTCTGGCTACCGCTCTCAAAGCTCTGCTCCGGCCCCACGGCTCGGCGATCGTAGCCGCCATCCGCGAACGGTTCGCTGCCAATCCCCCGAAACCGCCGAAACCTTGCGGAGGCTGCTAAGCGATGGCGAACATCTGGGCCTATAACTCGCGCGATTTTGGCTCCGCCAGCGCGCCCTTCTGCGCCGATGGCACTTCCACTGTCGGCCTGCTGCCAGACCAGATCCCCTGGGACCGTACGCTCGGCTTCACCGATATCCGCAACCTCGTGGCCGAACTCGACCGCGCCCTGTCCGCGCCCGCCCGTGGCGAAACCGCCGTTGCCCCGCTCGACACCCTCGCCATCCTCGCCCATGGCCTGCCGGACGGAATCGCCGTGCTGCCCGATGGCCGCGTCCTCAACTCGGCTCACTACGGCGCCTATGGTAGCGCGCTCGCGGACCTCAACCGCGCGCTCCATGCCTGCTCCTCGGCCAATTGCGGCGCCCCCCGGCAGCCCACGTTGATCCTCTATGCCTGCGCTGCCGCCGCACGCCACCGCGATACACCCGCCGGCACGGACTCGCTCATCGAGTGGATGTCCGGATGGATGGAAAATACCCGCGTCGTCGGCTTCACCCGCCTGCTCACACTCGACGGGCTGCGCACCGTGGACCTGGCCGAGCGCCGGTTCTGCCTCGCGCCCGACGTGTTCGAGACCACCGAAGAGTACGACTACGGACGCGACATCCGCGCCCAGGGAACCGCCGATGCCTCCGCCGGCCGCCTGCCCGTGGCCAGCCCGGACTCGATTTCCGCGATCGTCTACCTCAACGGGCGTCGAGTGAATTCGCTCGGCGCCGCCGGCGCCAGCATGGCGGACCGGCCCAGGCGTCGCGGGCGCGCCCGCCGTGACTGAAGTCCGCGCTCAGGCCGGCGGCGCGAACAACGTGCCCCGGCCAAGCCGCCAGTCCGGGTCCAGCCGTTGTTTGACGGCGCGCATCGCTTCCACATGCTGCGGCGCGTATTGGATTTCGAGCAGCGCGCGTTTCCGCTTCCCCAACCCGTGCTCGGCGCTGACGGTGCCGCCGAGCGCCACCGCGGTCCGCGCCAGGTCCACCATGGCCAGCTTGCCCCGCTCGAATTCCTCGGTTGAGCCGGGCAGGATGTTCACATGCACATGCGCATCGCCGATATGCCCGAAAATGGCGTACCGCCCGCGGAACTCGCCGTCGAGCCGCGCGCGATAGGCCGCCAGCATCTCCCGGTTTCGCTCGATCGGGACCGCGTAGTCGGACCCTAGCTTCATGAATCCGTTGCGCCGCACCGTGTCGTTCACCGCCTCCGGCAGCGCATGGCGGAACCGGCGGAATCGCTCCCGGTCCCGCGCCGATGCGGCGAGCCACGCCACTTCCGGATCGGCGCCAGTCTGCTCGATCCGTTCGATCCAACCGTCAATTTCCTCCGCGGCATCGGCGCCGGCGGTCTCCTGCTCGTAAAGGATCGCCGCACTCGCCGGCGGCGCCTCGCCAAACCGCGGGCGGATCAGATCGAGCGATGCCGCATCCATGAACTCGAGCATGCGCAAGTTCGAGATTCCCCTCCACTGGTCGACCGCGGCGGCAGCACCGTCTTCGTCCGGGAAGAAGACCACCCCGGTGATCAACTCGCCAGGAGCCGCCAGCAGCGCGAGTTCGGCTTCGGCCACAATCGCGAGCGTACCTTCGCTCCCGGCGATGAGGTCAATCCAATCCATGCCGGGCGCCAGCGCATAGCCCGCGGTGTTCTTCGTCGTGCGCGGCAGTGGGATCGCCGGGACGTCGAAGTCGATCGCGTCCCCGCGCTGGAAACGGCGCACCTCGCCTGACGCCATCACCGCCGTCAGCGCCATCACATACCGCCGTGTGGACCCGTATCGAAAGCTCCGCGAACCGGAGGCATTCGTGGCGATCGACCCGCCCACGGATGCCAGCCATTCGGTGGGATCGGGCGCGTAGAATTGTCCGCTACGTGCGGCCGCTTCGTGCACCGCCTCGAGGCTCACTCCCGCGCCCGCCACGGCCCGCGCGCCTTGGATGCGAAGTGCTCGCAACCGCTCGGTGGAGATCAGCCAGTCCGGCGCGGAATCAGTAGCGGGAATCGCACCTCCGGTGACGCCGGTGAGCGCGCCCGCGATGGTGACCGGAGCGCCTTCATGGGCTGCATCCCGCACCAATGCCGCCAGTTCGTCTACGCTGGCTGGGGCGGCAAAGCGGCTGGCCGCGCCGCGAAATCCGGAGGCGTCCTCGATGGGCCGCCGCATCGTCAGACTTCGAGGATCACCGGCATGATCAACGGCCGGCGCTGCGTCTGCTTGTTCAGAAACCGCTTGAGGTCCACGCGGACTTTTTCTTGAATCACGCCCCAGTCGCTGCGCTCTTCCGCCGAAGAGCTCTCGAGCGTCTTTACCACCACGCCCCGCGCTTGCTTCATCAGCTCAGCGCCGCCCTCGGAAATGAAGCCGCGCGTCACGATTTCCGGCTGGCCCTCCGGACGCCCGGTGTGCTTGTCGATGGCGATGATGGGCAGCACGATTCCGTCTTCCGAGAGATGGCGGCGATCGCGAATCACCAGATCGTCCACGAATTCGTCGATCGTGCCCGAATCGATGCACACGCGTCCCACCGGCACCCGTTCGCCGCGCCGCGCGCCGAACTCGTCGATCTCGAGCGTCTCGCCGCTTTCCATCACGAAGCTTTTCTCGAGGCCCGAATGCTTCATGTGCTCGGCGATACCGGCATGCACCGCCAATTGGCGATACTCGCCGTGTACGGGCATGAAGAAACGCGGACGCACCAGGCTCAGCATCAGCCGCAGTTCATCGGCCGAGCCGTGTCCGGAGACGTGGACCGGAGGCGCCATCGTTCCGTAGATCATATCCGCGCCCCGGCGCGCGAGGTGATTCATCACCCGGTAGATCGCCTTCTCATTGCCCGGAATCATCCGCGCGCTGAACACCACCGTATCGCCCCGTTCGAGCGACAACTGGCGATGGTTGTCCACCGCCACGCGCGACATCGCCGACATCGGCTCGCCCTGCGTGCCAGAGACGATCACACAAACACGGTCCCGCCGGGTGGACTGGATGTCCTGCGGACGCAATAGCGTGTCGTCTGGGATCCGCAGTAGGCCGAGGTTGTGGGCAATCTCGGTTACCTCGCCCATGCTCCTCCCGAGCAGCGCCACCTTGCGCTTGAACTCGTGCGCCACATCGAGAATCTGCTGCACGCGATGAATCGACGAACTGAATGTCGTGAACACCAAACGGTGCTTGGAGCGATGGAAGATTTCTTCCAGACGCGGCCGTACCGAGCGCTCGCTCGGCGAGGTGCCCGGCCGGTCCGCATTGGTGGAATCCGACAGCAGCAGCAGCACGCCGCGGCGGCCATACTCGGCGAACGAGTGCAGATCGAACGGCACGTTGTCGATCGGCGTCGGGTCCACTTTGAAATCGCCGGTATGGATTACCACCCCGAGCGGTGTGGTGATGGCCAGAGCCACCGCCTGCGAGATTGAATGAGTGACGTGGATGAACTCGACCTTGAATGGGCCGATTTCCACCCGCTCGCCCGGCTTCACCCGGTTCAGTTTTACATGGTCGAGCATGTCGTGCTCGTCCAGCCGCCGCTCGATCAACCCGATCGTGAAGGGTGTAGCGTAGGCGGGGATGTCGAGCTCCGACAGCAGAAACGCCGCCGCCCCGATATGGTCTTCGTGGCCGTGGGTGAACACCACGCCGCGGACCTTCTTTTTTCGGTCAGTCAGGTATGTGAAGTCGGGGACGACGCTGTCGACACCCATCAGTTCGGCGTCGGGAAACATCATCCCAGCGTCGATCACGATGATGTCATCACCGTATTCCAAGGCGAGGCAGTTCATGCCAAACTCGCCAAGACCACCAAGCGGGACGACCCGGAGAACAGACTCGGGCATAAGCTCTTAAGGTTAGCATGCCTGGGACCGTTCTCACGCACGGCATGGCCATTCCCGGATGGAAGAGCCATACAATGAAGATATGCGTGCCGCCTCTCTGGCCCCGCTTCGCTTCACTGCGCGCTCGTGCCGCCGGCTTGTCCCGTTCGCCGTAACGGCATTTTGCCTGGCGATCGGTCTCGCCGCCGCCGCGCCCGACGACCCCATCGCCCTCGGAACCAAGGCCCTCGAGGCGAACGACTTTCCCGCCGCCGTCACGGAGTTCGAGAAGGCTGTTGCCGCCGACCCCAGAAACTACGCCGCCCAGTTTCACCTCGGCTTGGCGCACAGCCTCGCCGGCAACGCCGCCGCCGCGGAAACCGCCTACCGCGCCACGCTCGAACTGAAGCCCGATCTCTACGAGGCGCAACTGAATCTCGGCGTCGTGCTGCTCGGGGCCAAGCGGCCCGCCGAGGCCGCCGCGCTGCTGAAGGCCGCCGCCGGGAAGAAGCCTAAGGAATTCCGCCCTGTCTACTACTACGCCGAAGCTTTGTCGGATTCCGGTGACGCCTCCGCGGAGGTGCAATACCGCGCGGCCTTGGAAATCGACCCGAAATCGGTGCCCGCGCGCGCGGGCCTTGGCCGCCTGCTGGCGCGCATCGGAAAGCGCGCCGAGGCGGAAGCGGAACTGAGGCTGGCCGGTGACCGCGACGGTTTGCTCGAACTCGCTGGCCGTTACGAAGAGGCCAAGGAACCGGAGCCCGCCATCGCCATCTATCAGAGCGTCGCCGCCACTCCAGGCGCATCCACCCCAGCCATCCATGAGAGGCTGGGCGGCCTTCTCCTCGAAAGCGGCAAGCCGGCCGAAGCCATCCCCCACCTGGAAGAGGCCGTCAAGGCGTCCGCCACAAGCGCCAATCGCTACGCGCTCGCCATCGCCTACCTGCGCGATAAACAGTTGGAGAAAGCGATGCCGGCCATGGAATCGGCTATCCAGGCGGACCCCGCCAATGCGGACCTCCGCCTCGCCTACGCGGGCCTGCTGCGCGACCAGCGCAACTTCACCGCCGCGGCGCAGCACTACTGGAAGGCGTCGCAACTGGCGCCCGATTCCAAACAGGCATGGACCGGATTAGCCACCATGTTGCTCTCTCTAGAAAACTATCCCCAGGCCGTAGCCGCATTCGACAAACTCGAATCGCTCGGAGATCCCAGCCCGGGAATCTATTTCCTTCGCGCCCTCGCGCTCGACAAAACCCAGCAATACAAGCCCGCGCTCGGCAACTACGAGAAGTTTCTGGCGCTGAGCCAGGACAAGAATCCGGATGAAGAGTTCAAGGCGCGGCAACGAATCAAGGTGATCCGAAAGGAGTTGAGCAAACGATGAAGGCTTCGACAGTAGCGGTTTTGGGCGGCTTGATCGGTGCGGCGATGGCGGTGGCGAGTCCCGATTTGGAAGCGGTGCGCGCCGAGCCTAACCTCGAGAAGCGATCCGAACTGGCCCTGAACAACGCTGGCGCGGCCCTCGACGCAGCCCGAAAAGCCTACGCCGAAGGAGATCGCCCGGCGCTGAAGGCCGCCTTTGAAGAAGCGATCGCCTCGCTCGACCTCTGCCAGGATTCGCTCGACGAATCCGGCCGCAACGCGCGGAAAAAACCGAAATATTTCAAGAAGGCCGAGATCGGCGCTCGCAAATACCTCCGCCGCCTCGATAGCTTCCGCCTGGAGATGTCGGTGGATGACCGGCCCGCTATTCAGCCCGTTGTGGAACGGGCGCACAAACTGCAGGAAGATATTTTGCACGCCATCATGGGCAAAAAGAAGTGAAGGTGACACCATGACTCCGCAACCAGCCAGATGGAAAGCCGCGCCCGCCGCGGCCATGATCCTGGCCGCCACCACGCTCGCGTTGGCGCCCTACGCAAACGTTCCCCTCCGCGCCCAGACAGGCAGGGACTTTCTCACCGCTGACGAAGTGGACCAGATTCGCCTCACGGCGCTTGACCCCAATGCCCGGCTGAAGACCTACGCCACCTTCGCCCGCCTCCGCGTCGACATGGTCGCCTCGCTCGCCAAGAGTAACAAGCCGGGTCAATCTGGCATCATTCACCAGACGCTCGAGGACTACACCAAGATCATCGAGGCCATCGACGTCGTGGCGGACGACGCACTGAAACGCGGCACCGAGATCGCGGAAGGCATGCAGGCCGTCGCCGATGCCGAGAAGGAAATGTTGAGCGCGCTGCAGAGCTTCGAGGAATCCAGCCCGAAAGACCTCACCCGGTACCGCTTCGCGCTCACCACCGCGATCGAGACCACCGAGGACAGCCTCGAACTTTCCCAGCAGGATCTGGCTGCGCGCAAGGCCGACGTCACCGGACGCGAGGCCGCTGACAAGAAAGCGCGCGAGGCCATGATGACGCCCGACGAGGTGAAGCTGCGGCGGACCGCGGAAAAGAAACAGGAGGAGACCGAGACCAAGCAAAAGCGCAAGGCGCCCACCCTCCGGCGCAAGGGCGAAACCGCGAAGCAGCCCTAGAATTGAACTATGACCCGTCGAACTTGGTTGGCGGCCGCAGCGGCCATGGCGTGGCGTCCCCGCGGGCTTCCCGGCCAGGACAGCCGTGACCTCGGCGTCGTTTACTCCGGGAATCCGGTCCGCGTAGTCGCCTTCGGCGATTTCGGCTACGATGGCTCCGGCTCCGGACTCAATGCCGTCTCGAACGCCGTTCAAGCGCGCCACCGGGACAAGCCTTACCAGTTCGGGCTCACCCTCGGTGACAACTTCTATCCGCGCGGAGTCTCGAGCACCAGGGACCGCAAGTGGAGCGAAGTATGGGAAGCCGGCTACGGCCCACTCCGCATCCCCTTCTACGCCACTCTCGGCAATCATGACTACATGGGCAACGAACAAGCCCAAGTCGATTACACGAAACAAAGCCCATCCTGGCGGATGCCCTACCGTTACTACACTTTCGGAGCCGGACCGGTTCGTTTCTTCGCCTTGGACACCGACGAAGGAACCGCCAAGCACTGGTTCTTCCAATCAGCATGGTCGTCCGGGCAAGCCGAGTGGCTCGATCGGGAACTCGCCAAATACCAGGACGCTCGCTGGAAGGTCGTCTACGGGCATCATCCGATCTTCTCCGATGGCCATCACGGAGACGAGAAGCGTCTCCGCAAGAAACTGCTGCCGATCCTCGAAAAGCACCGCATCGACCTGTACGTCTCTGGTCATGAGCATGATCTGCAACATCACGCCCATAACGGCATCGACTTTGTAATCGCCGGCGGAGGAGGTAAGGATACGCGCTCGGTGACCGCCAAACGGGCCAAGTACGCCGAAGGCCGGCACGGCTTTCTCGAACTCGAGATCACCGCCTCGAAACTCGCCGCGCGCCTGCTCGGTCTACAGGGAGAGATTCTGTACGAGATCGCCCGGCCTTAGTTCGGCAGCCCGTCGCAAGAGCCGCACTGCAAGCGCGCAAACGAGTTTTTCACTGGTTGGGGTGTTGGCGCGAGCATGGGCCTGACGTGCGCCACTCGGCTGAGGGTGAATTCTACGCTACCGCGTCTTGTCGTCCCGCACGAACTCATACCGCTCGAGTGTGGCGGCTACATTGAACGGCCGATCCTGCGCCTGCGCCGTGCGTCCTTCGCGGGACTCGGCGCGGATGATCGTTCCCACGCAATGCAGGCGCGTTCCCTTCGGATCACGCCCGGTGGGCAGCGTCAAAAAGTACTCGATCGGCTCACCAACCGAAAGCTGCGATTCAGAGCTGAACAGGACTCCGCCCGAGCTGACATTGCGCGTCTCGGTCGTCTTGCCTAACCGCGAAGAGCCGGAGCGAACCAGTTCGATGGGCAATCGCAATTCAAACCGCTGGTTCCGGCGCTGATCTGTTTGCAACATTACAACATTAACTCTAAGGCCTTCAGCTAATAAGGTCAATAGCGGGAGGTGCTGAAGTTGCGCCCCAAGTTCTGGTACCGCAAGACCTCGTAACCCCAAGAGAGGGTGGCTCTTTCACCGGATTTCCTCCACTCTTTCGAGGGTATAGAGGGTAGCGCCAGTGGGGGTACCCACGCGGGTGGCTTGCACACGCAGAAGGAGCCACTGTTCCCGCCGGTCAGACCATACCCGCGATAGCCGATCAATCGTTTCCGGTTCGTCGTTGAAGTCACTCATGGCTCCGAGTTTCCGTGAACGGACCACCCCGCAAGCAAAATCGATTCCCCGAATCGTTTGAAATCACGGCTCATATTTTTTTTGACGTGCAGGAAATCGTCCTCCCTCCCCAAGCGACGCTATGATGGAAGAGGTTGGTCTGTGATCCGCAAGGGACTTAGAATCGCTGGTGGCGCGGCGCTGGTCTTGATCGGCGTGGCCGGCCTTCTATTGCCGGTGATGCCAGGATGGGTATTCTTGATTCCTGGTCTCGTCATCCTCTCCGAGTACTTCCCGCCCATCAAACGCCTCCTCAATTGGGCCAAGGCCAAAGCCACGGGAAAATCGGGCGCCACGGGCGGCGTCGGAAGCGTCAACGATACCCCAGGGAATGGGTAGCCCGCGGCTCGCGATCCTACATATAGCCTCGCTCGTTTGCTCCTCTACATTTGGAAAGTCATTTGGATGGTTAGGCTTGACTCGTGGGCTCGATTCAGTACAATTGGTGTTCGAGGGTTGCCGGAAACGCACCGGGTCAATTATGTTCAAAACAAAAAGAAGGCGTCCTGAACCTGCCACGCCTGAGCCATTCACGACGGACGCGTCGTGGTCGTCCACCGAAGTAGCCAAGCTCGGTGGGGTGAGTCTCCGCCAGCTCCAGTGGTGGGACGAGCAGAAAGTCGTCTCCCCACGCCACGAAGGCCATCGCCGCGTCTATTCGGCCGCCGAAGTGGTGGAGATCGCCGTAATCGCGGAGCTACGCCGCAAGGGATTTTCCCTCCAAAAGATCCGCCGCGTGGTCCGGTACCTTCAACGCGAAATGGGCAAACGCCTGGCCGAAGTCCTTTCGGGCGAATCGGAGATGCATCTGCTCACCGACGGGAAGGCGATCATGCTCGAGGACAGCGAACACCGCGTGGTGGACGTGCTCAAGAACGCTCGCCAAGCCATGTTCCTGGTGTGCGTGAGTGACCAGGCACGGCGGATCACACAACTCCAGCGCAAGCCTGTCCGGCGTGAGACGGCCGCGCCCACCACTGCCACCCGGCGCCTGAAGGCATCCGGCCAATAGATCCGGTTCGCCGCCACATTGTCTGCCTGGCCGGACAAGGTGTCCGCCCCTCGACCAGGCGCCGGCAGCTAATTCCCTCATTCCAGACCTCGACCGGAACGGTTTTTCGCGTGCCTATTAACGGGCGTGTACTGGAAACATCACTTCACAGCCATCGCCGCCCTGCTCGCGGTCAGCACGGCCTGGGCGGATCCCAAGAAACTCTCGGAAGATCTGGATAAGGCCGACAACAAGGCGCAGGTGGACGTAATCGTCCGCTATAAGAATGCGCCCGGCTCGGCCCAAGCCGCCAAGGCGCAAGGCGAAGGCGCCCAACAGCGCCGGGTCCTTTCCAGGATCAAGGCGGCCAGCTATTCAATGACCGCCGCCGCCGCCAAGCGCCTCGCCAAAGACGCCGACGTCGCCTACGTCGCCATCGATCGTCCCGTCCGTGCCAGCGCCATCGATTTCGGCAAGAAATCCACCGCCGCCTCAATCGCCCACTCCCAGGGCTGGACCGGAACCGCCATCGGCGTCGCCGTCATCGATAGCGGCGTGTCGGCGCACGCGGACCTGGGAACGCGAGTCGTCTATTCGGAGAGCTTCGTCGGGGGAGCAGCCACCGACGGTTATGGACACGGTACCCATGTTGCCGGAATCGTCGCCGGCAACGGCGCCAAGTCCACTGGCGGCAACTACAACGAGACCATCGTCGGCGTCGGTCCCACCGTCAACATCATCAATCTCAAAGTGCTCGACAACACCGGCGCCGGCAGTGACAGCAGCGTCATCGCCGCCATCGAACGGGCGATCGAACTGAAGAACAACTACAATATCCGCATCCTCAACCTGTCACTGGGGCGGCCGGTCTTCGAAAGCTTCAAGGACGACCCACTCTGCCAGGCGGTTGAGGAAGCGTGGCACGCTGGCATCGTCGTCGTCACCGCCGCCGGCAACCAGGGAGGCAACTACTCCTTCGGCACCCAAGGCTACGGGATGATCGCGTCTCCCGGCAATGACCCGTTCGTCATCACCGTCGGCGCAATCAAGTCCGAAGGCACCGCCACCAAGGCCGATGACCTGATGGCGGTCTACAGCTCCAAGGGCCCCACCGCCATCGACCACATCGTGAAGCCCGACATCATGGCTCCGGGCAACCGCATGGTGGCCCCGCGCGCGCCGAACAACTACCTGGCCAACAACTACCCTTCGTCCCTCATTCCGGTAACCTCATACGCGAAATCCGGTTTTGGCAACTCCAACGACTATTTCCAACTGAGCGGCACCAGCATGGCCACCCCGGCCGTCTCAGCCGCCGTCGCCCTCATGCTCCAGAAGCAGCCCTCGCTCACCCCCGATCAAGTGAAGGCCCGCCTGATGCGCACCGCCTGGAAAGGCCTGCCCGCGAGCGTCTCCTGGACCGATCCGGCCACCTGCTTCACCTACACCGTCACCAAAGACCTCTTCAGCACCGGCTCCGGCGTCCTCGACGTCGACGCCGCTCTCGCCGACACCTACCTCGCCACCGGCGCCGCGCTCTCGCCGCGCGTCTATGTCGACAGCCAAGGCCAGGTCCGCCTGGACTGGAATAGCGTCTCCGGCTACAACGTCGTCTGGGGCACCAATGTGGTCTGGGGCACCAACGTCGTCTGGGGAACTAACGTGGTTTGGGGCACCAACGTCGTGTGGGGCACCAACGTGGTTTGGGGCACTTCGATGCTTTCGGGCTACAACGTCGTCTGGGGTACTTCTTCTCCTTGGGCCACCTCGAACGGCCCCTCCGCCAACAACGTCGGTGGTCTATCCGTTCTAGCCGGGGGCGAAACCACAGACGCCTCGCTCATGGTCTGCTTCGGCGGCGGGCTCCCGACCATGTAAACACCGGCACCGGCAACCTACGGCAGAACCACCAGCGGTGTCCGGCGGAATGCGAATCGTTTGCCAGCTTCATCCACCACGTTGATCTGGCAGACGTATTCGCCGGGCGCGAGATTCGCCAACGGCACGTCGAGCTCCACCGGCAGCCCAACCCGGTTGCGGTCAGCCGCCGCCGTCAACCGGTACGGTTCGGTCTCGAATGTCTTCACCTTCCCCCGGAATAGGCTCACCGTCGCGGCGAGACTCGGCGACTTCGACACTGGATCCGTCGCCGCGTCGTAGGCCTCCACATACACATACAGTTCCTGGTTCCGCCGCACCACGCGATGGATGCTCGGGATCAGCTTCTTCCCGTTCTGCACCAGCGGATGCTGCTTCATCGCCTTCCGGTCCCGCTTCGATGCTCCCCCCACCGCTGCCTCCACCGGCTCACGCTGGTTGGCCCAAACCACCGAGCTCAGGCGCAGATAGTCGGTCTTGGCGTCCAGATCGGGAACCGTGAACCGCGTCTCGAACGTTCCCATCCGCCCGGTCTCGTTTTCCCGCGCCAAAAACTTCAGCGTGTAGTCGCCGGGCGGCAGGGTGAACGCGGTGTCGTACTGCAGGTGCCGCGTTCCAATCTGCGCTGCGTTCTCGCCGGTGAGCTTCACCTCGATGAAGTCGCGCACGTTGCCCGCCAGCGCTCCGCCCGTTTCCCGCACTTGCCCGATAAAGTCCAGCCGCGCTTCTTCGTGCTTCCGTTTACGGGCGAGCTCGATGGTCGACCCCGGGATCTTCACAGACACCGGCACGATGTAGCGGCCCTTCCCGCGCCGGAAGTAGTTCACCTCGAGAGCGAGCGGCAGGTCTGTAATCGGATCGCCGAGCAGCAGCGCCTCTTCGAGTTGCCGCTCCTTGTCCGACGACGTGAACTGCTTGAACTGCTTGGGCGCGAAATACCCGGACCGGTAGTCGATCTTCGCCTTCGGATCGCTCGTTAGCCGGACCTTGATGCGCCGGTACTTGCCATCTTCGGCTGGATTGGTACTGTAGTAGCCGAGCACATAATAGCTCGAGATATCCTGCTGCGCCTGCACGATGCCGAGCGCCAGATCGTTGTTGTCGAGAAAGGATTTCCCACCCGTGTCGGCCGCCAGCGTCTCCAGCGTCTCCTGCTGGTTGTTGAATTGCTGCTGCCGCTGACGCTGCGCTCCGCCCGAGTACATGCTGTTGCCGCGCGTCGAGCCCCGGCGCGAATCCCCGCCCGGCGCCTCGGCTACCAGCCCGCGCGCATCCACCGGATAGAACGCCACGTTCGCCCGGATGGCCGCGTTCACCGTTGACCGCAACTGCGACTCGTTGTCGCTGCCGGACTTTCCGATGCCGCTCGAAAAATAGACGAACGCCTTCTTCTCCGGCAGCGTCTGCAGCATCTTCACCGCCGTCTCGAGCGCTCCCAGCTTGCGGTCTGTGTTGAAGATGTTGAACTCGGTGTCGTCGGCCGTGAAAGCGGCGCCGGTGTCTTCGCCGTTCTCCGTTTCACCGGCCTCTCCCTCGATGGCGAGTTCCGCCGTTTCCCCCGGCCGGAATGCCCGAATCACCGAAAGCAGCGTTTCCCGGTCTTCGGTGAAATCCTGCAGCACGCTCAGCTTGGTGGAGAACGCCATGATCGCCACCAGATCGGCCTCGGTCATGTTGTCGCTCAAGAACTTCTCCGCCGATCGTTGCGCGCGAATCTGCTCGGCCGTCTCCATGGAAGAGAAGTCGAAGAACAACACCATGAGCCGCTTGTCCTTGTACCGGATCTGCCCCTGCGGCGACGGTGTGATGTCGCGCTTGCGCTCGAGCGGAGCCCCGGGAGCCGCGGCCGGCGCTGGCGGAAGCGGCGCCGCATCCGATACCAGCCGCTGATACTCGAACACCGATATCGTCTGCGGCTTCCCGTCCTCAGTGATCTCGAAGGATGTGCGCGGCAGGTTTTCGAGCGGCTTGCCGGCTCCGTCTTTCACCTCCACGTTCACGATCACGAGCTTCGTGGTGACCGAGATCTTGAAGTCTCCCGCCGGCTGCTGCGCCAGCAAGGCGGTCGCGGCGAATAGGGCAATCCAGTTTTTCATCGAATCTTATTCCTGAACCCGCACACCTAGAATCGGAATCGCAGCGACGCCTGAATGGTCCGCATCGCCGCCGTGCCCAAGGGCAACCCGTAGTTCGACGCGTTCACCACCGTTCCCAGCCGCGTGAAGCTCACCGTGTTGAACGCATTGTTGGCTTCCACCCGGAACTCCATCCGCCGCCGGTCGCTCACGGTGAACGATCGGCCGAGCGACAGGTTCGCCGATAGTCTCCGCGGACCCGGCACTGTATTCCGCGCCGCGTTTCCGTACCGGCCCGCCGGCGGCAGCGTGAACGCGGCCAGATTGAAGAATCCCGATCCGCCCTCCACCGGTAGGCCCGTCGCATCGGCCCGGCTCGACCCCACCACGCCCGTACCGCCCGCGTCGGCCCGATTGCCGAGCACCGTCGCCGTGAGCGGATTCCCCGACGTTGCCGTCACCCCGCCGTTGAGCATCCAGTCCTTCAGCAAACGCCCGGACCATCCACTCGCCCGGATCGGCGACGCACCATCTCCCACCGGCGATGCCAGCACGAAGAACGTGTTCAGCGCATGCCGCTGGTCGAAACTCGACAACCCGCGTTCGGCCGCCAGATCCTGGTCATTCTGCACGACCACCCCCTGCCCGCCGCCGTAGGTCGACACGTTGTCGATCGACTTGGCCCACGTGTAGAGTGCATTGAACGATACCCCGCGCCGGAACCGCCGCGTCAGCCTTACCTGGCCGGCGTGATAGATCGAGTTGCCTTCCGAGCTGTCGAAGGTGAACCCCACCGCATTGCCGATCCGGCGGCGCTGCTCGGCCGTCAACGGCGAACCAGGCGGCGCCTGGTTCGGCAGCCGCTGGATGTCGAGCCGCGTGCCTTTGGTGCCCAGATACCCCAGCTCGAGGATCAGCGAACGGGGAAGATCCTGCTGGATCGACAAATTCCAGGTTTGCGCGTAGCCCACGATGTAGCCCCGGTCCACCGCATACGTGTTGGTGATCTCTTTCGACGGAATCCCGGTGAATCCGGTGGCCAGAGTGAGCGGCGCGCCGGCGCTCGAGGTCAACTGCAGCGTGTCCGCGAACGGCGGCTGTTGCGCCAGCCGGCTCGCCGCCTGATTGTAGACCGAGCCATTGAAGTACACGCCGTAGCCCGCCCGCACGCGCATGTTCCGCTTCGCGAACGGCCGCCACGCCAGCGCCACCCGCGGCGCGACGTTGTTCCTGTCCGGATCGATCAGACCCCTCGAGAACGCGCCCGAATAAGGCCCGATGGCCCCCGGCGTCACCACCGCCACTCCCGTGAACCCCGGAGCGATGTCCAGGTTCGCCATCCGGCCGTCCCTTTCATACAGCGGCTGCGTGTATTCATACCGCAGTCCCAGGTTCAGCGAGAAGTTGCCGTTCACACGCCAATCGTCCTGCACGTAAGCGGAATAGCTCGACGCGCGAAAGTTCTGTATCGAGCTGCCGAACCGGACCGAACTCGATTGCGGCAAACCCAACAACAGATCCGCCAGATCGAACCCCGTGCCGGCCAAAGCCAGCCCATTGGCGTCGAAAGCGCTAGTCGCCACGCCGCTGAAGCTGAGCGTTCCACGCCCGTCCTGATCGCTCACGTTGTGCAGCAGGTTGCGCCGGAAGTCAAACCCCATGGAGAGGTTGTGGTTCTTGGGTAACACCCAGGTGAGACCGTCGCCGATCGATGCCGATTGATCCAGCCGCTGCGAAGGGCTCGCATCCCGCAGCGCGCCGAAGTTGGTGAACGTCAGGTTGGGCGGGCCGAAGTTGACCGGGTCCCGCGACGTGCCCTGGATGCCCAACTGGCCGGCTACGTCGGCGCCGTTGGCGAAATAGGGAAGCATCTCACTGCGGTTGCGGCTGTACCGGAATCGCAGGTTGTTCACCATCGATGGCCGCAAATTGCGCGTCCATCCCAGGTCCAGGCTCGATCCGCTGCCGCTCGAGGTGTCTCGGAACTGATACGCCTGCAGCGTCTCGCTGTAGCGCCGCTGCAGGTTGAAATTGAAGGAGAGCCGATTGCGCGCCGTGAGCGTGTGATTCAACCGCAGCCCGAAGTTATCCGCCGTCTGCGGCACCGATCCCACAAACTGGTAGTTCTGCACCCGGCCCGGCTGATTCGGCAGCGGCACGAACGACAGCAGCGCGGCCGCCGCCGGATCGATCCGGGACGAAGGAACCACGTTGCCCGGGAATGGCGTGCGCGTCTGTGGATCGTAGATGGCCACCGGGCCACGGCCCAATGACTGCGAGAAATCGCCCGCCCGCTCGGCCTCCGACGGCACCGTCGCCACGGCGTTGAACGGATTCCGGCTCCGGGTGCCGAAGTAGTTCGCAAAGAAGAATGTCTTCTCGCTGTCGATCAACTTCGGGATGCGCAACTGCCCGCCGGCGGCGATCCCGAACCGGTAGCGCGAGTAAGCCGCCTTGTCCACCGTCTGCCCAGTGAGCGAATACGGGCGGGCGTCAAGACCGGAATTGTTGAGAGAAAGCGACGCCATGCCGCGAATGGTGTCCCGTTGCGGCCGCCGGTTCCCGAACGCGCCTACGCCGCGCTGTCCGAGCCACTCCGGACGCGGCCGGCCGCCCGGTCCAGCGCCCGCGCCGGGTCTCACCCGTCCTCCCGCTCCCGCACGCGCACCCGCTCCGCCCCGTCCCCTGAAGCCCCCAGGGCCGGCGAATCCGCCGCGTCCGCCCCCCGGACCGCCACCGGGACCGCCCATTCCAGGTCCACCCGGTCCACCGCCAGGTCCACCGGGCCCACCCGGTCCACCGCCAGGTCCGGCGCCCGGTCCGGCGCCTTGTCCAAAACCCGCCGCTCCGGAACCGCCTTCCCCAGGTCCACCGATTCCGCCCGGCTGGCCGAAGCCACCACCCGGCGGCCCGAAGCCACCCGGTCCGCCCGGTCCGCCGAACCCGAACTCGGGGCGCTCCGGTTCAATCTGCAGCCCACGGCTCACGCTCCCGTTCACCAGAAAGGACTCGTTGGCGTCCTGCCGCATCGGCTGGAAATCACGCGGTGCCGCCGCCTGGCTCTCGATCGCCGCCAGGAGCTCGTTCTGCACCGTCTGATTCAAGGCCACGCGTCCAAAGCCGGAGGCTGAGGCGGGTGCGCCGTTGGGGCGTCCGGCCGGGGCCGCCGCCACACGCGGTTTCTCGGCGACGCCCAGGGTCCATTGCATCGACGCCGCAAGGGCCTTCTCCTGAGCGCCGAACCCGAACATCTCCACCCGGATGGTCCAGCCTTCGCCGCTGAGGTCATCAAAAACGTAGGCGCCGTCTTCGCCCGTGGAGGTAACCAGCCTTCGTTCGCCTTGCCGCGCGGTCACTGTCGCGCCGGGAATAGGCAGGCCATTTGCGGTCACCGTGCCCTTGTATGGTTCGGCCGCGATGGCCGCGGCGACGAGGGTCCATGACAGGACTAGGCGCGGAAAGAAAGGTTTCGACATTCGCTCTGTCCGGTTAGACGACGTCTTTCCCGCGAAAGTAATTGTCCCGGACGGCGATACGCCCAACTTAACAAAACGTTACGGCCCGGCCGGGTCGGCTGGCATGCCGGGCCCCGGTTACGGGCGCGGTAGGTACGCCACGCAGTCGATTTCCACCTTCATCTGCTTATTCGCAAACTTGGTCTCCACCGTCGTGCGCGTCGGCTTCGCTTCGCCGAAAAACTCGCCATACACTTCGTTCATCGCCCCGAAGTCGTCGCCGTCGCGAAGAAACACTCCGCACCGCACCACATCGGACAGCGACGCGCCGCAGCCTTCGAGGATGCGCCGGATGTTGTTGAGCACCACACGCGTCTCATGACGAATGTCGCCGAGCGAAAACTGGTTCGTCTCCGGATCGATCGGCCCCTGCCCGGAGACGAAAATGAAGTCTCCGGCGCGGACGGCCGGCGAATAAGGGCCCCGCGGTACCGGCACTCCCGGCGGCGAGATTCGTTCTATCATGAGGTCTTCCTTCGCGACGGGGCCTTCTTGGTGGCGGATTTGCGCGGCGCCGCTTTCTTGCGCGCCCGCGGCGACACCGGTTTCGGATCCGGCTCGAAGATCGTCGGCTGGCCTTCCACGATCGGCTGCCGCTCGTCATACTCGTGCGGCTTGTCGTCCTCGCTCATTGGTGGCGGGGCCGGCGGATAGAACTCCGCGCCCAGATACACGATCAGCCCGCGTTCTTCGTCCGGCTCCAGACGCACCACCGTCCGGTCCTGGGCGAAGTTCAGCAGATGATTGAATTCCTGGAAGCCGTATTTGCGCCAGTTCAGATCCGGCTTCTCTTCGCCTACCCAAACCTGCAGTTGCTCTGCCGCCACGCCGTCTTCCATGTCCAGGCGGTGGTCTTCGAGTACGTCACGCAGATTGGGAAGCGCGTCCTCGGGCCGCAACTGGATCTTATCGGGCGAATGCGTCCGCTTGCGCTCGATCACATAGCGACCGCCGGACCCGCTCACGTGCACGTAGTCCGCCTTCTTCAGCAGGTCCACGAATTCGGAGAAGCTTCGTGCGCCGTACGCCTTCTCGTTGAACGAGGGCGACAACTGGAGCATGGTCGATTTCAACAGCCCCAACTGCGGCTGCACCGCGCGGCGCTCCAGCACTTCGAGCGCGCGCTCCACCATCGGTAGCGCCTGGCTCAGATCGAGGGGCGCTGGACGGTCGCGCCCGCCTCCCCCGCCGCCGCCACCCTTGGGACGCTGGTCCTGGCGGTCGGGACGGTCCTGCCGTTCCGGACGGTCTTGCCTCTCGGGCCGGTCCTGCTGTTGCCGTTCCGGACGGTCTTGACGGTCGCCGGCGGCCGGCTCGGGCCGCTCCTGGGATCGCTCCTGACGGTCGCCATCGGGCCGGTCGCGATCCCGGTCTCCGCGCCGCGATTGCTGTTGCGGCCGCGTCACCGGCATATCGTCGAGCATGGACTCGTAGCTGATGAACTCGTGGCAGTTCTGCTGCAGAATCGTCGAGGTAAAGGCCTTCCCGCCGACAATGAACACCGTCTTGCCGTATTCCTTCAACTTGTTCACCAGCGGGATGAAGTCACTGTCTCCGCTCACGATCGCGAACGCGTTCACGTGCGGATGGGTGAAGGCCATCTCCATCGCGTCCAGCGCCAGATTGATATCGGCGCCGTTCTTGTCCCCGCGCGGCGACGGGATCCGCTGCACCATCTGGACGGCGTTCTCCGCCATCTGCCGTGTTGCCGGTTCCTGGCGGCCCCAGTTCGCATACGCGAACTTCGCCACGATCACCCCGCGTTCTTTCAATGCATCGAGCACCGGCGCCACGCGAAACTCACGCCGCAACGTGCTCTTTACGCCGATTTCTATGTTGTCGTAGTCGACGAAAACGGCGATGTTCAGTTTTTCATTCATGTTACTTGCTATTCCAATGTCTGGTTACTTCTCTGTGGCATCGGGCGCTCATGCGTTCTGCGCAACGGCGGAACGGATGAACTCCACGATCCCCTCGAGCGGCGCCCCCGGCTGGAATACGGCCGCGACGCCTGCTTTTCGCAGTGCCGCCGCATCCTCATCCGGAATGATTCCACCCACCACCACCACCACGTCCTTCATCTCGCGTTCGGCCAGCAACTCCATCAGCCGCGGCACAATCGCGTTGTGCGCGCCCGACAAAATCGACAGTCCGATCACTTGCACGTCTTCCTGAAGAGCCGCGTTCACGATCATCTCCGGCGTCTGCCGCAGACCGGTATAGATCACTTCCATTCCGGCGTCCCGCAACGCACGGGCGATCACTTTCGCGCCCCGATCGTGTCCGTCCAGGCCTGGTTTTGCAACGAGGACCCGGATGCGTGGTTCCATTCTTCGCTTCCGGTGAGAGATTCCGGCTTGCCGCAAGGCGGCCGGAGAGGCTAGTTCGCTCTAGCCTCATTATACGCGCAAAACTCCTCGCGTATTCGCCTGCCCTCCCACAGGCCCTTCGACGCTACAATGTGGAGAACAATGACCAACGCAAGCGGTCCCCGGATCGCCATCATCGGCGCCGGTAACATTGGCGCCGCTCTACTGGGGGGAATCGTCAACGGCGGTGTCACTCCGCCCTCGCACCTCATTGCCACTGTGCAATCCAAGGAGCGGCAAGCCGAGCTTACCCTCCGGCATCCCGGCGTCAAGATCACTTGCGGCGGCAATCTGGAGGCCTGCGAGACCTCCGATGTGGTCATCCTCGCCGTCAAGCCGCACGCCATCAATCACGTCCTCGAGCAAATTCGCTGGGGGCTGCGCGAATCCAGGATCCTCGTTTCTCTCGCCGCCGCCTACCCCATGCAACTCATCGAGAATGTCGTCGGACGGCACCTGCCCGTGTTCCGCGCCATGCCGAACATCCCCGTGGTGGTGGAAGAAGGCGCCACATCCATCGCCGCCAACGCGCATGCCAAGATCGAGCAGCGCGAAGTCGTGGATCGTATCTTTCGCTCGGTGGGCGTGGCTTGCTGGGTGGAAGAGGACCAACTCCACGCCGTCACCGCGCTCTCCGGAAGCGGACCTGCCTATATTTATATGGTCATTGAGGCCATGATCGCTGGCGGACTCAAAATGGGCCTCTCCCACGAAACTGCCACCCGCCTCGCCGAACAAACGGTCCTGGGCGCCGCCAAGCTTGTTCGCGAAACCATGCTCCATCCCGCCGTGCTTCGGGATCAGGTGGTTACTCCCGGCGGCGTCACCATCTCCGCCATCCACGAACTCGAGAAGCACGGCCTCCGGTCCATGCTGATCTCGGCGGTGGAAACGGCTACCAACCACTCGCGAGTGATGACCGATCGCATCGTCGAAGCCAACAAACCCTCCGAACAATGAGTACCAATCCGCTTCTCCACCCCGCGTTTGAAATCCCGTTTGACCGTATTCGCGCCGAACACGTGGAACCGGCCGTCCGCGAGCTTATCGAGCAAGCCGGGCAGCGCATCGAGCGAATCGCGGCCAACTCCGCACCGCGCACCTACGCCAACACCCTGGACGAGTTTGACCGCGTGACCTCCGATCTCGATACGGCGATCGCCATCGTGCGCCACATCGAGAATGTCGCCACCACCCCCGAGTTCCGCCAAGCCTACAACGCCATCGAACCGCTTGCCAGCGCCTTCTACACGCGCATTCCGCTGCACGACGGCCTGTGGCGAGCCATACAGTCGTTCGCCGCCACTCCGGAGGCTGCCGCCCTCACCGGCGCGCGAAAACGATTCCTGAAAAAGACGATCGATAACTTCCGCCGCCACGGCGCCGGGCTCCCGCCGGATCGCAAAGCCGAACTCGAAAAGCTGGACGTCGAGCTCTCCCGCACCGCCACCAAATTCGCCGAAAACGTCCTCGACGACACCAACGCCTGGGAACTCATCGTCGAAGACGAATCGAAACTCGCCGGTCTTCCCCCCACCGCGCTCACCATGGCGCGCGAAAGCGCCAAGACGAAAGGGCGCGATGGCTGGCGCTTCACCCTGCAACAGCCCAGCTATCTGGCCGTGCTCACCTACCTCGACGATGCTTCCATCCGCGAAACGATGTACCGCGCCTACCAGACGCGGGCCTCCCGCGGCGAGCACGCCAACGGACCCAACATCGCCCGCATTCTCCAACTGCGTCAGGAAAAGGCCGCCCTGCTCGGCTATGACGGGTTTGACTCTCTGATCCTCGAGGACCGCATGGCCCACGATGGCGCCCGCGCGGTCGCCTTTCTCGAGGACCTGCAGCGCAAGACCCAGCCCTTCTTCGAACGCGAAAACGCCGAACTCCAAGCCTTCCGCCGCGAAATCGAAGGCCCCGACGCGCCGGCGCTGGAGCCCTGGGACATCGGCTATTATGCCGAAAAGCTGCGCAAGGCTAGGTACGACTTCGATGAGGAAATGCTCCGGCCCTACTTCCCGCTGGACCGGGTCCTGGCCGGCCTTTTTCAACTCGTCGAAACCTTGTTCGGTGTCCGTGTGAACGAGAAGCCCGGCGCCCCCGGCTGGGATCCGGGCGTCCGCTTCTACCACTTGCTCGACGGAGACGGATCCCTTCTCGGCGGCTTCTACGCCGACTGGTACCCCCGCGAGAACAAGCGTCAGGGCGCTTGGATGGACGCTTTCATTGTCGGCGGCCCCCGCGATGGCGTCTTCCACCCGCACCTCGGGCTCATGTGCGGCAACATGACCCCGCCGTCGGAAGGCCGTCCCGCCCTGCTGACCCATCGCGAAGTGGAGACCGTGTTTCATGAGTTCGGCCACCTGCTGCATCACTTGTTGAGCAAGGTGGAGGTCCGGTCCCTGGCCGGCACCAGCGTTCCGTGGGACTTCGTCGAGCTGCCCTCCCAGATCATGGAAAACTGGTGCTGGGAACGCCAGTCGCTCGACCTGTTCGCCCGCCATTGGGAAACCGGCGAACCGCTTCCGGACGACCTGTTCCGCCGCTTGAACGATGCCCGCACGTTCCGCGCCGCCAACGCCCAGATGCGCCAGTTGAGTTTCGGATTCGTGGACCTGCTGCTCTACCGCGACTATCGGCCCGAACGCGACGGTGACCCGGTCGCCTGGGGCCGCTCCATCCTGCAGCGTTTCTCCGCGGCCAGGCTTCCTGACGATCACGCCATGCTGTGCTCGTTTACTCACCTGTTTGCCAACGCGGTGGGTTACGCCGCCGGGTATTATTCCTATAAGTGGGCCGAGGTGCTCGACGCCGATGCGTTCACGCGCTTCCGCCGGGAAGGCGTCTTCTCGCCCCAGGCCGGAGCGGCCTTCCGCGAGTGCATCCTCTCGCAGGGCGACAGCGACGATCCAGCCGAGTTGTATCGGCGGTTCATGGGCCGCGATCCCGATCCCGCCGCGCTGCTCGAACGCGCCGGCCTCGTCTAAAGTCCTCGTCTAAAGTAAAGATAAAGTGTAGCGGCGCGGCCAAGGGTCACGCCGATGCTATCCTCCGAGATATGTGCAGGAGAACCATCGTCACACTGCTCGGCTGTGTGCTTACCCTCGGAGCCGCCGTCACCCATGAAACCATCTGGTTGATGAAACGCGTCGGCGCGCCCGCCCTCAGCCCGGACGGCAAATGGGTGGTTGTGCCGGTGAACGAAGCCGCGTATGATTCCAAGGATCAGAAGTCCGATCTCTGGCTGATGCCCGCGGACGGATCCGGAGAACCGCGCCGGCTCACGCACACCAAGGGCTCCGAAGGCGACGTGACATGGAGCCCCGACAGCACCCGGCTTGCCTTTACCGCCAAACGCGAGGGGGACGAGGCGTCGCAGGTTTATGTGCTCGACATGGGTGGCGGGGAAGCCGTCCGCGTCACCACCATCGCCGGTGGAGCGAGTGACCCTCAGTTCAGCCCCGATGGCCTGACGATTCTCTTTCACGCGCAGTTCGATCCTGGCGCCGAAGCGCGCAAGAATCGCAAGACCACGGCCCGTGTCTACGACGGCTTCCCCATCCGCTACTGGGATAAGTGGCTCGAAGGCCGCAAGCCGCGGATCTACACGCAGTCCGCCAGCGGCCAGGGCGAGCCCAAGGATCTACTGGCTGGCTCACGGCTGGCTTCGTTGCCAGGCTTCGACGGCTCCATGGCAAGCTCCGGGAGCAACTTGCATCCGGTGTGGGCGCCGGATGGTAAATCCGTGCTGTTTTCAGCCACCGAGAACCGGAACGAATCCGCGTTCGCTCCCGTGCTCACGCATCTGTATCGCGTGGCGATCGAAGGTGGCGAGCCCGTGAAATTGACTTCCGGGAACGCATCCTACGATTCCGCCACGTTTTCTCCCGATGGCAAGACGCTCTACGCCATCCGGGAAGAGGAAACCGGCAAGGTCTATAACCTCGGCCGTCTGGTCCGCTTCGACTGGCCTCCGCGTCCGGGCGCCGAACCAATGACCGCCCCGAAACTCGTCGCACCGCGGTTGGATCGTCCCATTGACGATTTCGCCATATCCGCCGACAGCCGCACCGTCTACGCGCTGATCGCCGAACACGGTCGCGTCAAACCGTACTCGTTCCCTGCCCTTGGCGGCGAGGCCCGCCTGCTGTCGGATTCCACCCGCGGCAGCTACTCTTCGCTCCGCGTGGCGCGGGCCTCCGCCGAACCGGTGCTGGTGTCGGCCTACGAAAGCGCCACCGAGCCACCCGAGGTGGTGCGTCTGGATGGCAGCGTCAACTTCCATCGCGCCCTTACTTCCTTCAATGCCGAACGTATCCGCGGGCTCGACTGGGAGCCGATGCGCGACTTCTGGTTCACCGCGCGCAATGGCCGCCGCATTCACAACCTGATCGCGCTGCCGCAGTCGTTCGATCCGAAGAAGAAATACCCCCTAGTCGTCTTCATCCACGGCGGGCCGCACAGCATGTCGCAAGACCAGTTTCACTTCCGCTGGAACTACCAGATGCTGACCGCGCCCGGGTACGTGGTGCTGGCCACCAACTACACCGGGTCCACCGGCTACGGGGAGGACTTCGCGCGCGCCATCCAAGGCGATCCATTGAAGGGCCCCGGCGAAGAGATCAATGAAGCCGTCGACGAGGCGTTGAAGCGCTTTTCCTTCATCGACGGAACCCGCATGGCCGCCGGCGGCGCAAGCTACGGCGGGCACCTGGCCAATTGGTTGCAGGCCACCACCACCCGCTATAAGTGCCTCTTCAGCCACGCCGGCCTCATCAATCTCGAATCGCAATGGGGCACCAGCGACGCCATCTACCATCGCGAGGTGAACAACGGCGGGCCGGTCTGGCAACAGGGTCCGATCTGGCGCGAGCAGAACCCGATCCGGTATGCCGCGAAGTTCAAAACCCCGATCCTGCTCACCGCCGGCGAGCAGGACTTCCGCGTGCCCGTGAACCAGACCCTGGAGAACTGGAGCGTCCTGCAGCGGCTGCGGATACCCAGCCGCCTCGTCGTGTTCCCCGACGAGAACCACTGGATTCTGAAGGCCGAGAACAACAGGTTTTTCTTCGAGCAACTGCACGCGTGGTTGGCGAAGTACCTGTCGACGGGTGAGGAACCCACCGGAGGCAGCCTTCCCTGACCCGCGCCCACGGCTGATCGCTCTCCTTCGGAACGAGGTAGCCATTCACGGCTTGGTCGCTGCGCGTATCAGCAACGGCGATGGCGACATGCGAATCGGCGTGAGGAAGTCCCCTTGCACCGCCTGCCTGCCGGTCTGTACCCTTCGCGCGAAGCCATCGGCTGGGCGTGGGCCGCTCTCGCGGCCGTTCGAAGCCCTGACAGCGAAGCGTTGGCCAGCCTCGATCTCGTGCTGCGAGAGACTGTGCCGGATTGCGAAGCCGAAGGCAATTCCCGAGTCCTGCCTGCCGGCTGGGGAACGCCGCCCGCTACCAGACGCCCCACCGTCGCTCACCCACGGGCGTTCAAGGGGACCAAATATCGACCGCCGAAGCAGCGTCAGTCCGCTGCCGTAGACCTACGGCCTTTCCTGTCGAGCGCTGCCGGCCTGCGCAGTGTCGCTGAACGCTTCGGTCGGACGCTCGACATCGCCGTCGCCGCCCAGAGCTTCAAGCTTCCGCCGAAGTTTGCCTGTCTACTTTGGCCGGCGGTTCGCCATCGGACAGCACGCCAGGTCTCGCGTTTGCTGTCTCTGTACGTGGCGCTCGGCCTGGAATCGGACGAGGAGTTACTCCACGCACTTGCCTACTCGGTGGCTGCCAACCCGCTCAACGCAATATCGTGGTCCGAAGCCCTCGCGGAAGTTCCTGCGCCCTTCCGGCTGGATATGGCCCACGCGATCATCGAGACGAGCGCCTTCGATGTGGAAGCCGGCGCCGCCGGCTTGGCCGAGGTTTGCCGCCTGGCCCCGCCGGAGCGCCTCCGGATCTGGGCACGCCACTGGCTGTCCGTGGTTCGCGATCGTGGCGACAGTTCGTATCTTCTCGCGGGGTTCCGTTTGGCGGCGGCGTTCGACCCGGACTGCCGGTTCGACGACGCCGGCCGATGTGCGGACTTTCCCGAGTCAGAGATAGAAGCCATCGGCGCCTCACTCCCGGACTCACACCGGGGATGGCTCCCGATGAGGCTCTGGCAGCACTGTGGCTGTTTTCCTGGCATGGCAGACCTCATTCGCAACTCGTCGTGGCCGAAGCTGGACCGCAGCGCCTCCACGGACTACTTGCGTTTCCTGGTCACCGTCGGCCCCTTTGAGATGACCCCGCGGACGGCGCAGAGAAAGTGGACCGCTCTCCGAAACGCGCTCCCCCGCATCGAGCGAATCCTGCTGACGATTGATCCTGGATACCAACGTAAGGCCGTCGCCCTCGCCGGCGACTGGCTGTGGTCATGGGAGGATCCGGATGCGATCCAGCGCCGGTTGCCTGCCCTTCTCCGCCTGCTGGAACGCTTGGCCGCACCTCCGTTCTCGGCCGCCGCCAGGGGGTCCTGGACCCTCGGCGGCTTTCTTGAGTTCGAAAACGCCGGGCACATCGAGACGTTCCTCCAAGCCCCTGATTCCTGCCTGCTGGCGGTTGAGCGGGCCAGCCGCCGAGACAACGACGCTCGCCTCATCGGAGCCGGAATCGAAGCTTTGGTTCGCCAACTCGACGCCTTTACCGCCGATGCCGTCGTCCGGTTCCCTGGGAAGCTGGCCAGGACGGCTCGGCTTCTCGGCGGGGTGAGTGCGCCGCTGCGAGAGCGTATCCTCCGCGAATGCAAACAGCATGCACTGTTTCGGCTGGATCCGTCCGCGGTGACGCCCAATGATCTTTGCTCGGAGGTCATGGCCGGCATTGGTGGCCGCCCGCTGACCAACCCCTTGCCGGCGCGGCTGAGCGCCTGGACCAGAGGTGAGATCGAACTTACCGGCGCCAAGCTACAACGCCACTGCCAAGTTGCCGCCGGCAAACTCGTATTGACTCGTCTGGACCTTGTCGGCGACTCCGTCATGGATTTTGTGAAGCGCGGAATGCCGCTCGGTGAGATCTCCCACTCCAGCCGCCACGCATTGCGGCTGCTTGGGTCCATTCGTTCGAATCGCCGCGCGCTCCGCCGGTTTCTTCGCGCTTGGTGGGCAGGCGACACCGGCTACCTGGCCCGCCATGTGGAGACGGTCTCCTGGTACCGCCGCCACCCGGAGGTCCCGCGCAGAATCTGGGAGCAAGGTATTGCGACGGCGGCCGAGGGCATCGCGATTCAGTTGGAGCGCGACCCGTTCGAAATCCTCAAGCTCGGGACCTACGTGGGATCCTGCCTCGGCGTCGGAGGGCTGTGCGATGACTCGGCGGCGGCTGCGTTGCTCGATGCTAACAAGAAGGTCCTCTACGCGCGCGACTTTGGTGGCCGTGTTGTCGCCCGCCAGCTTGTCGCCATCTCGAACGCCGGTCAACTCGTCTGCTTCTCCGTCTACCCTTCGTCGGCGGCAAGGCCCGTCAAGAATGCGTTCGCGGATCACGATCGCGAGTTTGCCAAGGCCCTGGGCCTGCCGCTTCACGTTCCGGCTACGGGGAGTGGGGACTACGCGGTCGACTGTGTGGTTGCCGAGACCTGGTGGGACGACGGGAGTTGGGACTTCGACACGGGTGCTACCGGCGAGTCCCCGGCGCCGCAACCCGGAACCGGAACAGCGTCTTACCCGCCGTCACGTACACCGTCCTCAAATCGTCGCCTCCGAAGCAGACGTTCGTGATTGTATCTTCGAGGATCGGGATATAGTTGATCCTCTCCCCCTTCGGATTGAAAACATGAATGCCCGGTTTTGTATCGAGCGTCTCGCTCGTTCCCCGCGTGGCGTTCAATCCCGCGGCGGCGTACACATTGCCTTCTGAGTCGATGGCGATGCCATCGGAACTGCGGCCGGGGCTGAAGTTCACGAACACCCGCATGTTGGTCACCGTGCCGTCGCTTTGCAGATCGTAGGCGCGCAGCATGCGGGCGCCGCCGGCGCTTTGGTTGGCTTCCACTAGGTACAGGGTCCGATCGCCAGGGGCGATCGTGATTCCGTTCGGATTCTGAATATCGGGCCGGGCGAGGATGCGCGCCACCTTGCCATCGGCGTCGATGCGATGCACGGTGCCTCCGGGCAGGTCCGTGAAGTAGAGGCGGCCCTTGGCGTCGATGGTGACGTCATTCGGCGCGGTGAGTGCGAGCCCCATGGAACGGTCTGCCAGCACCTCGACGCGGCCGGTTTTGATATCGGTGCGGGTCACGCGGGGACGCTCGCGATTTCCCTCGCACGCAATCAGACGCCACTCGAGGTCAAAGAGCAGCCCATTGGCCGCGTTGGAATTCTCGCGAAACACGGACAGGGTCCCGTCCGTGGCGAACTTCATGATCCGGTTCGTTTTGGTTTCGGTGAAAAAGACGTTACCCGCCTCGTCCGCCGTGGGGCCTTCCAGGAAGGAGACGGTGGTCGCCACTTCCGCTTGAATTTGTTGCATCGGCCCTGCCTCCCTTAAATCCCGTCGCGGGTCAACATCGTTTTGGTATAGGCGACACGAAATCCGGCCCGCTCGTAGTTGCGTTGCGACGCGCCCCCCGGCGCGGTGGAGGCCATGGCGATCTCGCAACCCGCCGCGCGGGCATCGCGCAGCCGCCGGGCGATGAGTGCCGACTGAGCGCCGCGCCCTCGATATTGCCGCAGCGTACCATCGCAATAGAAGATCGCGATGCCATCGCCGAAGCTGGCGCTCGCGCCCGCCGCGGCCACGCCGTTGCACTCGGCCACGTAGCACCGCGCGCCACGGGCGGCCGTGAACACCTCGAACATCGCGTTGATCTCGGGCGGAAAAACCGTTCCCTCAGAGAAGCCCGTCATCACCGTATCGGTCCACAGCCCAGCTTCGCCCGGACCGATCGGCCGAACAGCCGGACCGGCTTCCGGCGGCAGCGCCCCGTTCATCTCGCGGATCAGCGTGTGTTCGAAATGCGTGATACGGTAGCGGCGGCGCGCCAGGCACTCGAGCACGGTAGGGTCCGCGAACGGGCACAGTGAGATTACGGGAGGAGTTCCGCGCGCGTCGAAGAACGCTTCCAGGCGCAGGAACTCCTCCTCGGTTACGGAACCGTCCATGCCCACGGCGAGCGCCTGCGACAAAGGGGAAGACGCGCCGAAGTAGATGGCCGCGCCGCCCGCGATCGGCTCGGCCACCGTGGCCGAGTCGGGATGGGCGGCGAGCCATGCGACGACGCAGTTCTCAGACACGCGCAGTTCGGCGGCCTCCAGGCGGCGCACCAGCGCGAGGTTCGCTGTGGAAAGATCAGTAGTTTGCAAGCGGCGAAATCAACTCCATAAACGATCGTTGGTGCGGTCTTTGTCCCATTCCGGGGTCGGTGGGAAGTAGCCGCCTTCGCCCAAGTGCTGTTTCACCACGTCCTCATTCAGGGTCACGCCGAGGCCGGGTTTGTCCGGCACATGCGCGAACCCTTGCCGGAAGATGGGCTTCTCGATTCCATCCACAAGATTCTCCCACCACGGGATATCGACCGAATGATGCTCCAGCGCGACGAAGTTCTCCGTGGCGGCGGCGCAATGGATGTTGGCCATGAAGCTGACCGGGGTGCCGGCAAAATGCATCGCCATGGCAACTCCATATTCCTGGGCGGTGTCGCCGATTTTCTTGGTTTCCAGCAAACCGCCGGAAGTGGCCAGATCGGGGTGGACCATATCGACCGCGTGGGACTGGCAGAGCTTGATGAAGTCTTCCTTCAAATAAATGTCCTCTCCCGTGAGGATCGGGATGTCGACGGCCTGCGTGATCTGCTTCAGCAGGTCCGGATACTGCCAGGGGATCATATCCTCGAGCCATGCCATGTTGTACTTCTCCAGCGCCTTGCCCAGCCGGATACAGGAGTTGACGCCGATGTGGCCGAAGTGGTCGGCGGCGAGCGGCACTTCCATCCCGATCGCATCGCGGACCTGGGCGACGTAAGCGGCCATGCTCTCCACTCCCTTGGGAGTCAGTTCCATGCCGGTAAACATGTGCTGGGTCCGGCCATAGTCGCGCGAGGTTGTGCCGAGCGGGCGCGAGACGGTTCCAGGGTCGCTCTCGACGAGGCCGACGCCGAGATCCATCTTCAGGAAGGTGAAGCCGCTTTCCATCCGCTTCTTCAGGCGGGCGCCGAATTCCTTAGGGTCGGGCGATTGCGTCGTGTCGGCGTAGAGCCGGATGCGATCGCGGAACTTGCCGCCGAGCATCTGCCACGCAGGCACGCCGTAGGCCTTGCCCGCGAGGTCCCACAGCGCCATCTCCACGCCGCAGACGCCGCCGCCCTGGCGGGCGTGGCCGCCGAACTGCTTGATCTTGCGGAACACTTTGTCCACGTTGCAGGGATTTTCCCCGAGCAACCGGCTCTTGAGCATCAGCGCGTAGTTCTTCGACGCGCCATCGCGGACTTCGCCGAGTCCATAGAGCCCCTGGTTGGTGTCGATCCGGATCAACGGGCAGGTCATGGGCGCCTTCTCAACCACCGCGATGCGGAGGTCCGTGATCTTCAACTCAGAAGGACGGGAGTTGGTGTTGACCGTTCGCTGGTAGGCGCTGAGACTGGATTCGGTCCAAGAGGCGAGCGCGACTCCGGCGCCGGTAGAACCCAAGAACTTTCTTCGATTCATGAAAGGCTCCTTTCGCAATCCCATTCTAGCCGTGGCGCAAGCAGCCTGGACAGGCCGAATTCCTCTATCCTGGTACAGATACCCCGTACGATATTCAGAATTTCTCAAACCTCTGCAAGGAGACGCAATGGCCAATCGGCGAATCGGCATTTTGACAGGCGGCGGCGACGTCCCCGGCTTGAACTCGGTGATCAAGGGAGTGGTGTATCGGGCCACGGAACTGAAGTGGTCCGTCACCGGCATCCGGCGTGGCTGGGAAGGGCTGACCCATCTCAACCTGGACGACGACGAATCGAAGAAGCGATACCTCATCGATCTGACGCGCGACAACACACGCCCGATTGACCGCACGGGTGGAACGTGGCTCCACACCAGCCGCACGAATCCCTCGAAGATGAAGGCGCTGCCCCCGCATCTGGCCGGGAAGAAGTTTCCGGTGAATGAGAACGGCAGGTTCGACATCACCGCCGAGGTGGTCAAGACCATCGCGAAGCTGAAGCTCGATTATCTGGTTACCATCGGCGGCGACGACACCCTGAGCTTCGCCGCGCGTTTGAACGAAGTCGGCCAGAAGGTGGTGGCCATTCCGAAAACGATGGACAACGACGTCCGCAATACCGAGTACTGCATCGGGTTCTCGACGGCCATCACCCGCGCGATGGACGCGGTGAACCGGCAGCGATCGACCATCGGCAGCCACGAGCGCGTGGGGATCTTCCGCGTGTTCGGCCGCGATGCCGGCTACACCGCGCTCTATACCGCCTATGTCACCAGCACGCGGTGCGCGATTCCTGAGCACGCCTTCGACCTGAACAAGATGATTGACCTCTTGGTGACCGATAAGCGGAACAACCCTTCCAACTACTCCCTGGTGGTGCTTTCCGAAGGCGCCAAGTGGGAAGGATACAAGGTGAAGGAATACGGCGAACCGGATGCCTTTGGCCATCGCAAGAAGATGAGCGTCGCCGAGGACTTCTCCCAGCATCTGATCGCGAAGGCGCCGGGCATTGAAACCGTCGTAAGCGACCTTACCTACGACCTGCGGTCGGGCTCGCCGGACTTTGTCGATCAACTCGTCGCCAACACGTTCGCCGGCATGGCCGTCGACACCATGCAAGAGGGCAAGTCCGGCCTGATGACCAGCATCTACCAGGGCCGCTATGCCATGAAGCCCATCCCGGATCCGAAAAAGGGTCCGCGCAAGGTGGACGTCAAGACGATGTACAACGTCAGCCGCTACCGGCCCAACTACGACAAGAAACTCGGATTGCCGCTGTTTTTGACCAAGCCGTAGGACTGCCTTGCTTGGATTTCTCCGGAAGCTTCGATTTCTTGGGAAATGGATGGGCGCTCCCGAGGCTCCGCCTGCAGCGGAGCCTTGCTCCCCGGAGGCCTTGACGCCCGATTTGGAACGGCGGATCCGCGAATCTTTCGACCGGTCCGCCGCCGATGAGGAGCATTTCCCATCCACCATCGACCCACGCATCTTCCACGTCCAACTGATTCTCCAACATTTGGGAGAGGCAGCAGCGGCGGGCCGCATTCTCGACGCCGGATGCGGCAAGGGCCGGTTCGCGCGTGTGATCGCCCAACAGCATCCACGCGCGCGAATCGCGGCCATGGATATCTCGGTCGCGATGCTCTCGCATGTGCCGGACGGCATCGGCGCGGCGGCGGGATCGCTGACGGCAATGCCGTTTCGCGATGCGGCCTTCGACGGCGCCTACGCCACCGAATCCCTGGAGCACGCCGTGGACATCGCCCAGGCGGTGGCGGAGCTGTGCCGCGTCGTCAAACCGGGCGGCCGGATCGCGATCATCGACAAAAACGTGGAGCACTGGGGACGATTGGAAACACCCGAGTGGGAACGGTGGTTTTCGCGCCGCGAGTTGGAGGATCTGCTCGGACGCCATTGCCGGCATGTCGAATCGCAATTCATTTCCTACTGGGAGGACGTGGAGCCGGACGGGTTGTTCCTGGCCTGGCTGGCGGTGAAGTAGGCGCGATCCGGCGTTTCCCGGCCTCCCCGAACCGGCCCTTTCACCCGGGATGCTACCCTAAAAGCCAAGGGCTCATTTCCCGTGGCGATACGGCAACTCCGCTATTCCACACCATCTGGCATCCAAGTCACGCGCACCGCGACGAAGGTCCCCTTCAAGCGCGGTCTGCGCGACCTCCTGCGCCAGCTCGATCATCGTCGCGGCATCTATCTTTCCTCCGGCTATGAGTATCCCGGCCGCTACTCGCGCTGGGACGTCGCCTCCCTCAATCCGCCTCTCGAAATCACCGGCCAAGGCCGCCATCTCGACTTTCATCCCCTCAACCGGCGCGGCGAAGCGCTTTGCCGCATGCTCGCGCGCGTCCTCGAATCGCACCCGCATTGGGAACGCTTCTCCATCGAAAATGGATCGCTCCGCGGCTTGCTGAAACCCCTCGAAGGCCTGTTTTCGGAAGAAGAACGTAGCCGCCAGCCGTCCGCATTCTCCATTCTCCGGGCTCTCATCGCCGAGTTCCATAGCCCGCGGGACACGCGACTCGCCTTGGTCGGCGCCTTCGGCTACGACCTGCTGTTCCAGTTCGATCCCATCGAGCAAAAGCTTCCCCGCGCCGCCACTAAGGACCTCCATCTCTTCCTCTGCGACGACATCTATTTCATGGATCGCAAGAAAGAGATCATCGAACGCTACGAGTACGACTTTTCCCTCGACGATCTTTCCACCTCCGGACTTCCACGCGATGGCGCCGAGATTCCCGCCCCTCCGCCCACCCGCCCCGCGCCCATCACCTCGGACCATACGCCCGCCGAGTACATGGCCAAGGTCGAAACCGTTCGCGAAGGCATGAAGCGCGGCGACTACTACGAAGTAGTCCTTCGCCAGACCTTCTCCGCGCCCTACTCGGGCAGCTCCAGCGATCTGTTCGAGCGCATTCAAAAAGCATCGCCCAGTCCCTACGAGTTCCTCCTTCAGTTGGGCGAAGAGGCTCTCATCGGCGCCTCGCCGGAGATGTTCGTCCGCGTGGAAGGCAACCGCATCGAGACATGCCCCATCGCCGGAACCACCCAGCGCACCGGCGATCCGCTCCGCGATGCCGACAGCATCCGGGACCTCCTCGGCTCCCTCAAGGAAGAGTCCGAGCTCACCATGTGCACCGATGTGGACCGCAACGACAAGTCCCGCGTCAGCGTGCCCGGCTCCGTGCGCGTCATCGGCCGCCGCCTCATCGAGAGCTACGCCGGCGTGTTCCACACCGTCGACCATGTGATGAGCACCCTCGCTCCCGGCTTCGACGCTCTCGACGCGTTCCTCACCCACATGTGGGCCGTCACCATCATCGGCGCGCCGAAGAAGTGGGCCGCGCAAACCATCGAGAATCTCGAAAACGACGCCCGCGGCTGGTACGGCGGCGCCGTCGGCATGATCACCCTCAATGGCGGCATCAACACCGGGATCCTCATCCGCACCGTCCACCTGCGTGACGGCGTCGCCCGTTATCCGGTGGGCGCCACTCTGCTCTACGATTCCGTCCCGGCCGCCGAAGAACTCGAAACACGTAGCAAGGCCACCGGATTCTTCCGCGTCCTGGGCGACGCAGCCCAAGCCGCTGCCGCCGCCAGTTACTCCCCGGACGCCGCCGTCCCAAAAGATACAGCCGGCCGCGGTGTCCGGATGTTGCTCGTCGATAACGAGGACTGCTTCATCCACACCCTGGCCAACTACGCCCGCCAAACAGGCGCCGAGGTCATCACCTATCGCAGCGGATTCCCCCTCTCCCTGATCGAGGAAGTCAAGCCGGACTTGATCCTCATCTCGCCCGGCCCCGGCCGCCCCTCCGATTTCGGTGTACCCGCCCTCGTCCGCCACGCCGCCGGGTTGGGAGTGCCCGTCTTCGGCGTCTGCCTCGGATTGCAGGGCATCGTCGAGGCCTTCGGCGGAGAACTCGGCGTGCTCGACTATCCCGTCCATGGCAAGCCCTCGGTTGTGCATCACACCAACAAGGGTGTGTTTGAAGGTCTGCCGGAATTCTTCAAAGTGGGCCGGTATCATTCTCTGTACGCGATCCCCGGAAAGCTCCCCTCCTCGCTCGAAGTAACCGCTGAATCCGATGACGGCGTCATCATGGGCATCCGCCACCGCGAACTGCCGATAGAAGCCGTCCAGTTTCATCCCGAATCCATCCTCACGCTCGAAGACGCATGCGGCTTGCGCCTCATGCGCAACGTCGTCCGCACGCTCGGCGTTCGTCAGGCGGCGAGAAGCTAACGTGCGCAAGCCGTGGCTGGCCTCCGCCGCGATCTTCCTCGTGGCTGCCACCGTCACCAGTCTCTTCTTCATCAACTTCTGCGCCACCGTGTTCCAATGCGGCTGCCAATCCGTTTGGGGACTCGCCGACAAGTACTGCAACATCCACGCCGCGCACGGCAGACATTGTCCCTGGTGCGTGTTCGGCTACGCCGGCTACGTGGGCGTCTACGGATCCATGCTCGCCACGCAGGCCCTGGTTCTGGTGGCCGGCACGCGCATCGGTTGGGGCTGGTTGGCGCGACTCGCCGCCGCCCTCGCGGCCTTTCCAATCAGCGGCCTGATTCTCGCCGTCGCCCTGGGGCTTTACACTGGGTACTGGAACCAATGAAGGTTGCCCTCCTCAAATTCGGGGCCGATACTGAAAAGGTGTTGGGCGACCTGATTTACGTGCTGTTCCTGCTGATCGTCGTTTGGATCGCCATCACCGGCGGTGACGACCTCGGCGGCGGACGGCGCGCCCGGCTCCCCGTTCCTCTTTGACCGCGGCTCCCCAAACGCCACGAGCCATCGTGGTGGGCGGCGGACTGGCGGGCCTCGCATCGGCAGCGGCTCTCGCCCGGTCCGGCTATCAGGTCGACGTCCTCGAATCCCGCGCTTTCCCCGGCGGACGCGCCACTTCCTACCCCGCACCGGGCGACGATACCGAACACATCGATAATTGCCAGCACGTCCTGTTGCGCTGCTGCACTGGCCTGCTCGATTTTTATGAAAGGCTCGGCGTCCGCGACGCCATCGAGTTCCACCGCACGTTCTACTTTCTAGAGCCCGGCGGACGCCTCTCCGTCCTCGAACGCGGACGCTTTCCACCGCCTCTCCACTTCGCCGAATCGTTCGCGCGCATGCGCTTTCTCAGTTGGACCGACAAGCTGTCCATCGCGCTCGCCATGAGCGCCATCGAAAGAGAGTGGCCCCAGCGCGACGACCTTGACTCCATGACGATGCTCGCCTGGCTGCGCGAGAAGTCCCAGCCGCCGCGCGCCATCGAGCGCTTCTGGCGTCAGGTGCTCGTCTCCGCCGTGAACGAAGAGCTGGACCGCATGGCTGCCTCGCACGGCCTGCAAGTGTTCGCACAGGGCTTTCTTTCTTCCGGCGACGCCTATGAAATGGGCATCCCGCGCGTGCCGCTGGCACAACTCTACAGCCCCGATGCCTGGCGCCGGTTCCCCGGTGTGAAGCTCCATTTCCGTAGTCCCGCGGAGCAAATCAAGGTCGAAAACGGCCGCGTGGTCGCCGTGAGCGCCGCAGGCGTCGATTGGTGCGCCGATGTCTACGTGTCCGCTGTGCCCTTCGAGCGCGCCGCGGCCCTGGTTCCCGCGCTGGGCCTGGATTTCACCGGCTGGGAGCACTCGCCGATCACCGGAGTCCATCTGTGGTTCGATCGCCCCGTGACGGATCTTCCCCACGCCACGCTGCTGGACCGCACCATGCAATGGATGTTCAACAAACGCGACGGACGCTATCTCCAGTTAGTGGTCAGCGCGTCGCGCGGGTTGACCGAGATGCCGCGCGGCGAAGTGATTGACCTCGCTCGCCGCGAACTCGCCGAGTTTCTCCCGAAAACCGCGGAAGCCCGCATCGAGAAGGCGCATGTGGTGAAAGAGGTCCGCGCCACTTACTCCGCCCGCCCGGGGCTCGAGGCCCTGCGCCCGCCAGCCCGGACCGCCATCCCGAATCTATTCCTCGCTGGTGACTGGACGCGCACCGGATGGCCCGCGACGATGGAGGGCGCGGTCCGCAGCGGGTATCTGGCGGCCCAGGCGATTACGGAGACCGGGGTCATTTCGTAAATCTTGCTACGCTTTATCTCCAATGGCCTCGGAGCGCGAGCGTAACTTACGGGACGAGTGCAAAGGCCGTGATTTCACCGGCCAAATATCGAACTTCTGATCCGCAAGGGCCCGGACCGTGCCAGCTTCGCCCACGCCATTTTCGGAATACATGTGCATCGATGCGCGGCGCTGTCACAAGATCGAGGATCACGTGACGTATCGTGAGGCCGCGCTCGGCGAACCGCTGGCCGTGGCGGTGCGCGCGGTGACGGAGCGGACTACGGTGCATGCCGGCGATCTGGTGGTGGTCTCGGGCCCGGGCTGCATTGGGCTGCTTACGATGCAGATGGCGAAACTGGAAGGCGCGCGGGTGGTGCTGGCGGGGCTTGCCAAGGACGCACCCCGCCTGGAATGCGGCCGAAAGCTGGGCGCGGACTACGTAGTGAACGTGGACGAACAGCCGCTGGCGGATGCAGTGCGCGAGTGGAGCGGCGGGCGCGGCGCCGACCTCGTATATGAGTGCGCCGGGAGCAGCGGGTCACTGGACGGGTGTTGGGACGCGGTCCGCAAGGGCGGAACGCTGGCGTCGATGGGCGTGCATCGCGGCCAGGTCCATACGGACTTCAACAAGGCCATGATGAAGGAGTTGCAGGTGATCGGGTGCTACGGCTATGTGTGGACGAGTTGGGAGCGCACGGTCCGGCTGCTGGCGGAAAAGAAGGTGAACATCGAGGCGCTGATCTCGCATGAGCTGCCGCTGGAGCGCTTTGAGGACGCGTTCCGGTGGACGCAGGACGGGTCCGCGATCAAGGTGATTTTCAATCCAGGGCTGGAAGCCGGGGGATCCGACAGCCGGACAACTACGGCGTAACCCGTTTTTCGGGCCTCTTATCGCTTTTTCAGGCCTCCTCTCCGCCTGAGGCATCTCAAGAGCATGAAGGTTCTTGTGATTGGCGCGACGGGCGGTATCGGGTCCGCCGTCGCGCGGCGCTTGGCGAAAAGGGGCGCGGAGGTGGTTGTTGCCGCGCGAAACCCGGAGCGGCTCGCGGCTCTCGGAGAGGAGATTGACGCGCGGTGTGTGGCAGTCGATGCCGCCGATTTTGAGGCGCTCGAAGCAGCAACGGCTCCGTTGGCTCCTCTCGATGGCCTCGTCAATTGCGCTGGTTCGCTCCTGCTCAAGCCCGCGCACTTGACGCCGGAACGGGAGTTTCGCGAAACGATCGAGTCAAGCCTGACCACGGCGTTCTCCGCCGTACGGGCTGGAACGAAGGCAATGATGCCCGGCGGTGGATCGATCGTGCTGTGCGCGACGGCGGCAGCGCGGGTCGGCTTACCGAACCATGAGGCTATCGCCGCCGCCAAAGGCGGTGTCATCGGGTTGGCGCTATCGGCTGCGGCCACCTACGCGCCGCGCAACATTCGCGTGAATTGTGTGGCTCCCGGCTTGATCGACACTCCGCTGGCCGCGCGGATCACCTCCAACGAGGCGGCTTTGAGAGCTTCCGTCGCGATGCACGCGTTGGGCCGAATCGGCCGGGCGGAAGAAGTGGCGTCCGCGATTTGCTGGCTGCTCGAGCGGGAGAATAGTTGGATCACGGGACAGATTCTGGGCGTCGACGGCGGCCTGGCCAGTGTCCGGACCCGCTAGGTCCGTTTCCCGGTTGGCCTGCGCGCTCTCAGGGCGCTTACAGGGCGAGCGTCCAAGGGATTCGAACCGTCTCAGCGAACACGCTCCACGGCCAGTAGAGACGCATCGTCGGTGGAACCCACCGACGCCGACCAGTTCTCCACGTGCTCCAGAACCGTAGAAAGGCTGTCGCCCAGGGTGGAATTGCGGCTGTGTTCCAGAGACACGAGCAGACGCTCGACGCCGAACTCCTCCTCCTCGCCGTTTTCGGCTTCGGTGATGCCGTCCGTGCAGAGATAGAGCCGGTCTCCCCTGGACAGCGTCAGAATGTGTTCCTCATACTTGGTGGCCGCCAGAAGTCCAACCGGAATGCCGCCGGTTTCCCCTACCCTTGGGGCTGAAATCGCGGGTACATGAATGGGACCGAGGTGGCCGGCGGCTGTGTAGCGGAACTCCCCGGTTACCTTGTCGAGGATGCCGTAGACCATCGTGAAGAACCGCGCCGCTTCGGCATTGGATACAAAGTGTGCGTTCAGCCGGGAAATCACCTTCGAAGGCGAAGTCACCGCGAACTTACTCTTGTTGCCGGCGGCCCTCTGATAGAGGAAAGAGCGATCCGGCGCCACCGACAGCATGTGAGTGAGGGTCACCGAAAGAAGTGCCGCCGCGACACCGTGTCCGGATACGTCGAGTATGTAAATACCAAGGTGACGGTCGTCGAGCGGGACGACATTCAGCGCGTCTCCGCCGACATCGCTGCAGGGGCTAAACCGGTAGGCGAACCGCATCTCCGGAGACTTGGGCAGTTCGACCGGCAAAAGAGACCGCTGCAATTCCGCGGCCGCCTGGAGATCCCGCTTCATGGCGCGGCTGGCGATTTCCAATCTTTGATTCGCGTCCAGAAGCGCGTCTTTCGCTTGCTTTTCCTCTGTCACGTCCGACTGCACGCCGATGAAATGGGTAACCGTGCCCAAGTGGTCCTGCACCGGAGTGACCGAAAGGCGATTCCAGAATGTAGTGCCGTCCTTGCGGTAGTTGAGCAGTTGGACCGTGATTTCGCGCTTCTCGCGAACCGCGGCGCGCAACAGGTTCACGGTATCCGGATCGGTGCCGGGCCCCTGGAGGAATCGACAATTGCGGCCGAGAACATCCGCGATGGAGTATCCGGAGAGACGCTCGAAACCCGCATTCGCGTAGATCAATGGGTTGTCTGGCAGACGCGCGTCGGCGATCGTGATGCCCTCAGCCGTAGCCGCGAGCGCCCGATCTTTGAGCTCGAGCTGGGCCTGAGCCCGTTCGCTATCCAGTCGCTTGGCTGAAGTGGCCATGCCTGTTGTCGAATTCGTTTGCAGGCCAAGTAGCTCAAAGCTGTTTCGACCGCTGCAACTTTACTCTTATCACACCCGTACTCCGATCACACACGGATCGGATTCACCTTGGCCTGTCGCACCGGGTCAACACAGCGCCGCTAATTTCGAACTGCATAGACCGGCGGGAGGCCCATTGTATGTGTCTCGGGCGCGGGGAGCATTGCTCCAGCCCACTCAACCCGGATCCGGAGTGCGGCGCCAGTCGATCTCCGACGAATCGTCCCAGAAGCCATACCGGAAGTCCGCCGACAGGCGCAGGTGCGTTCCGCTTTCATTCGGCAAGGAGCGGTGCAGTGTCAGGGGCCGGAACAGGATGGCGTCGCCGCATCGCAGATCGCCGGTGGACCACACGGTATTTTCCGGCAACACCACGCCGCCGTCGACAATGCCGAGCCCGGTGTGATCGCGCAGTCCACTGCGGTGGGAACCGGCGGACAAAGCCAAGGGACCCAACTCGCGCGGGCAATCGCCCAGCGGGATCCAGACCGTCCAGAAGCCCTCCATCAATCGAACGTAGTGGGCGTCCTGATGCGGCTGCGTCGCCATGTCCGGATGTGGCGAGAAGACCCGGCAGGTGTTGGCGGTGCTGAGGTAGAGGTAGCTTGAACGGCCTTCTACGGCGTGCAGGGCGCGGTGGATGGCGATGTGGTCGCCGAGCGTCCACATTTCGGAGCGGTTTTGTACGTGAATCTGCAGGTTCACCCATTCGGGGTCCTGATAATAGCCGATTCGCTTTCCAGGCAAGGCGCGCGCTTCGATGTCCGGCGCGGCGGGATCGAGCCATCCGGTGGCTGCGGCGAACTCGACGGCGGCGGCGCGCAGGGCGAGCACCGCGTCTGGCGGCAGGAGTTGACGCAGGTAGAGGAAGCCGTCGCGATCGGCGATGGCGCGGAGGCGGGGCGGGTCCGCGAGCAAGGGCGAGGCATCTTCGAGCGGAACGGTGATCATGGCGCGTCTATCGCTTCCACGCCGTCCATCCGCGCCATCGCTCCCATTTCCAGGAGGCGCGGTCCACCTTGGCCAAGGCATCGTCGATGCGGCGCGCGCGCTCGATCGGAGTCAGGCCCGGGAGCAGATTTTCGGTGAGCACGGGGATCCGTAGCCACGCGGCATAGGCATCCTGCGTGAACTTCCGGCGGAAAGACCAGCTCCGGGGCCGGAGACCGGCGGCGCGCAGATGCATCTCGATGGCTTTCGCGCTCAGCGCCGCCACGGGTTGCGTGCCGCCGGAGAGGCGGGGCGGGGCGTCCTCGAAGAGCCGCGCGGGTAATTCGAGCAGCAGCGGGTCACGCCCGCCACCCGGCTGGTCCGGTTCGAGCAGGTACAGAGCGGGGATGTTGAACACCAGCGCGCCGCCGGGAAGCAGCCGCGCGGCCAGCGCGATCACCTGCTCGGCGAAGGGCTCCAGTTGCCAGATGGAGGCGCCGCACAGGATCCGGTCAAACCGCGCGGAAGCCCCCGGCATGCGGGAGAGCCAGCGGAGCCGCGGGTCAGAAAGCCTGCGCCGTCCTGCTCTTCTCATCGCATGCGATGGTTCCAGCGCGTCGACGCGGCCCTCCGGACCGAGACAGGCGAGCGCCTCCTCGGCCGTACGTCCCGTTCCAGCGCCAACGTCGAGCACGCGATGGCCTGGCTCCAAGGCGGCATGTGCGATCAGAGCGCGGTTGGCCTTGAGGTATCGCGGGTGGGCATCATAGAAAGCCTCGTAGTACACCGGCGTGGCCGGATGATCCCAGGGGTTCATGCCGCGGGCACGCTTCTGGCGCCGGACGCGGGCAGCAAGCCCATGCGGCGCAGGTTGTGTTCGGCCTTGTAGCACAAGCAGTCGCGGATGAGCCGCTTCGTATCGCCGGAGTAGTGGAAGAAATCGAGCTCGAGGTTGGCGTCGTCGATGTAGTACCGGTGGTAGCGTTCGGCGTCGGCCATCGGCGGAGGCGGCGTATAGCGGCTATAGGAGGGGTTCAGCCACCAATCGGTGAAGCGATGCTCGAAATGATAGTCGTCGTAGATGGGAGTGCCCGGGAACGGCACCACCACGCCCATGGTGCTGAAGGCGTCCACCATCGGCGCGATGCGGTCCATGAAGCGGAGCGTCCGTTCGAGTGCGGCAGGCGCTTCCTGGGGAAACCCGAGCATGAAGTTGCACGCGGTAACCAGCCCCTCTTCCTTGGCCCATTCGAGCGCGCGCACCACATGGTCTGTCCGGATGCCTTTCTTGATCGCCTGCAGGATCGTATCGTCGCCGCTTTCGACGCCGAAGTTGACGTGGTTGAGCCCGGCGCGCCGCATTGCGCGCAACAGGGCGGGCGTGACCATGTTGGCCCGTGTGATGGCGCTGAATGAGAACGGGAACCGGACGTCGCGTTCGATGGCGCCGCACAAGGCCTCCAGACGGGCCGGGTTGGCGGTGAGCGCGTCGTCCCAGCAGGGGAAGTGGGTGAGTCCGCAAAGCCCGTGCCAGGCGTCGATCTCGTCGATGATGCTCTCCGGTGATCGGTGGCGGAACCGGCGGCCGGTGACGTGGTTGGCACAGAAGGTGCAACGCGCGGGGCAGCCGCGGCTGGTGAGAATGCCTCCAGGCGCGGTGTCGCGGCCGTCGAGGTCATACCAGGCCGGATCGAACAGCGATTGCGCGAGGTAGGGCGGGGGAAGCGCATCCAGATCTTCGGCGAACTGCGCCGGAGGGCCGTAGACCAGCGGACCGCCGGGCGGACGAAAGACGGCGCCGGGAATGTGGGCGACGTCGTCTCGACCGTCTAGCCACCGCACCACTCGGACGAGGCTTTGCTCGGCTTCGCCGGTGAGCGCAAGGTCGAACCCGTGACGCAGCGTCTCTTCCGGACGAACGGTGGTGTGTGCGCCGCCGGCCACCAGCGTCCATGGACCCTCGCGCAAATGATCGATGAGCCGGTAGGCGTGCCAAACCCAGCGCGTGAACAGGCTGACGCCGATCAGTTGCGGTGCAAACGCGGCGGCCTCCCGGGCGATCCAGGCTTCGTCGTGGCCCGGGTCACGAGCGAAGTGACGCGCGGCGGCATCGATCACGCGTACCTCGCAGCCTTCCGCCAATAACGATGCAGCCACGTACTGGAGCCCGAGCAGCGGAGACCCGAGTTGCTCCGGCGACGGAGGATTGATGAGCAGGACTCTCATCGCGGCGCCGCTTCAGAGGACGATCTTGCCGAAGCGCGGACCGGCAAACAAGGAGGTGTGGTTAGGGATGGTCGATCCCATCACCACCGGCCCCACGGGCACGTAGGGCGGCGCGAAGGTCGGCACCGGGCCTTGGCCGACGACGCCGCTGATCATGACGATCCTTTTCCATTCCTGGAAACTCGAATCCACCCAGTCGGCAAGCTGCTTGGCGGCGAGATCGAAGTTGCCGGGCGATCTCACCGCATGCGCCCGCAGAGCCTGGGTGAGCTTGGCGTTCAACAGCGCGGAGGAAAGCGATGGCTCGCCGCTCGAGACCGAGCTTTGCAGCGGGATCGGGGCGGCCGGAGTGGGAGGCGCGTGGGAGGCGGGCACGGCGACGAAGGTGGGGAATGCGGACTGCGACCGGAGCTGGAAGCCGCCGGCCCAGTCATTCCATGCCGAGGCGAGGATCTTGGCTAGCGCCTGCGCAACCTCGGAGGACAGTTTGGCCGCGGTGAGAGACTGTAGCAGTTTCACCTCGAGATTGACGGGGCTCCAGAGCGAGCCCGGTCCGAATTCGGCCGCGGGGCCGGTGATCCGGCCGCCACGCAACTGGGCTTGCGCGATCCATTCGTTGACGGCGGTCCGAAACGCTTCACGAGCGGCTGTACCGATGGAATTCCAGTCCAAAACGGTTCATCCTCCTGCGTCTAACGTAGCAGAGTTACCGCGTGGGAGGGTCCGCGATTCACGCGACGGCATCGGTAATCACGCGCGCCAGCGCCTGCAGGGCGCGTGGCCGCGGAAAGGCGGGCCGGCTGGCGAGGCGGATGGTGCGCGAGACAGAGCCCGCCAGAGGGCGGAGCACCACGCCGCGGCGCTCCACCGATTCCGCCGCCAGATGCGGTACGAGCGTCGCGCCGTAGCCGGCCGCCACCAGATTGGCCAGCGTCTCGAGGCTGGACGCCTGCAGGGCGCGATGCGGTTGATGCCCGCCTTGGCGGCCGCAAGCGGCGATGGCCTGCCCCGCCAGACAATGGCCGTCGGCGAGAACCAGCAGGTCCGCGGCGAGTTCGGCTTCGTCTACGTTCTTGCGCGACGCCAGCCGGTGCCGCTTCGGGAGCGCCGCCAGGAAGCGCTCGTCGAACAGGGCGACGGCGCTGAGATCCGCGGGCGCCTCGGTGGCGATGAGCGCGGCGTCGAGCTTTCGATCGCGAAGCCGGTGAAGCAGCGTCGCCGTGATGTCTTCCCACAGTTCGATGGTCATGGCGGGGTAGGCGTCCCGCAACGGGCCGAGGATGAGCGGAATCAGGTAAGGGCCGAGAGTGGGGATGACGCCCAGGCGTAGCGGGCCGTCCAGTTGATCCCGCGACGACTTGGCGGCGGCGTCGACCAGGGCGACTTCTTCCAGGGCGCGGCGGGCGTGTACGAGAATCCTTTCGCCAGCGGGCGTGATCGAAACGCGGCGATTGTTGCGCTCGAACAGGGTGACGCCCAATTCGAGCTCGAGCTTGCGGAGCTGGCCGCTCAGGGTCGGTTGGCTGACGTGGCACGCGGCCGCGGCGCGTCCGAAATGGCGATGGTCGGCCACGGCGGCGAAGTAGGCGAGCTCCGGCAGGTTCATCTATCGTCCCTCCCTATTATAACTATTGAAACAATCGTCTTTGCTTATCGACGAGCCTGGCTCATTCTGGAGTTGGAAGTGCTTTACCAAGATTCTGGAAGGAGATCATCGATGAAAGAACGTCTCACGACGACGGCCGGTGCGCCGGTGGCCGACAACCAAAACAGTCTGACCGCGGGGCCGCGCGGCCCGGTGCTGCTTGAAGACTATCAACTGCTGGAGAAACTGGCGCATCAGAACCGCGAACGGATTCCGGAGCGTGTGGTACACGCCAAGGGATGGGGCGCGTTCGGCAAACTGACCGTGACGGCCGACATCTCGCGGTACACCAGCGCCAAGCTCTTTTCCGAACTGGGCAAGCAAACCGATCTGCTGATTCGCTTCTCCACGGTGGCAGGCGAAGCGGGCGCGGCGGACGCGGAGCGCGATGTGCGCGGCTTCGCCATGAAGTTCTACACCGAAGAAGGCAACTGGGACCTCGTGGGCAACAACACTCCGGTGTTCTTCATTCGCGATCCGCTGAAGTTCCCGGACTTCATCCACACCCAAAAGCGCCATCCCAAGACGAATCTGCGGAGCACGACGGCGATGTGGGACTTCTGGTCCTTGAGTCCGGAGAGCCTGCATCAGGTGACGATCCTGATGTCGGACCGGGGCCTGCCGCCGAGCCCGCGCTTCATGAACGGCTACGGCAGCCACACCTACAGCTTCTGGAACGCGAAGGGCGAGCGCTACTGGGTGAAGTTCCACTTCAAGACCCAACAAGGGCATCGTCATTTGACCAACGCCGAAGCTGCGGCCGTGGTTGGCCAAACGCGCGAAAGCTACCAGGAGGATCTGTTCGGATCGATCGAGCGTGGCGAATTCCCGCGCTGGACGATGCAGGTGCAGATCATGCCCGAGGCCGAAGCGGAAAAGACGCCGTACAATCCGTTCGACCTGACCAAGGTTTGGCCGCACGCCGACTATCCGGTGATCGAGGTGGGCGTGGTGGAGCTCAACCGCAACCCTGACAACTACTTCGCCGAGGTGGAACAGGCCGCGTTCAGTCCGTCGAACAAGGTCCCCGGCATCGGCTACAGTCCAGACAAGATGCTGCAGGCTCGTGTGTTCTCCTATGCCGACGCGCATCGCTACCGGCTGGGCACGCACTACGAAGCCCTGCCGGTGAACGCGCCGAAGTGCCCGGTGCATCACTATCACAAAGACGGCGCGATGCGGTTTTTCCCGAGCAGCACGGGGAACCCGGATGCGTACTACGAGCCGAACAGCTTCGGTGGTCCGGTGCAGGATCCCGGCGCGGCGGAGCCTCCGATGCGGATCTCTGGCGACGCGGCGCGGTACGACCATCGCGAGGGCAACGACGATTTCTCGCAGCCGAGAGCGCTGTTCCGCCTGTTTGACGAGGGGCAGAAGCAGCGTCTGTTTTCGAATATCGCGGCGGCGATGCAAGGGGTCCCGGAGCCGATCGTGGAGCGGCAGACCGCCCTGTTTGACCGTGTGGATCCGGAATACGGCGCCGGGGTTCGCGCGGCGTTGGCGGCGCGAAAACCGGTGGGCGCGGCGCGGTAGGTCCGTACTCGCGGCCGGCGCGGCACCGCGTCCACCGGCGCAATCGTGGTACGCTAACGCCCGATGAACGCTTGGATCAAACGACTCCACATCTACGCCGGGCTGCTGAGCTTCACCATCCTGCTGATCTTCGGCGTGGTGGGCGTGATGGCGGTGCTGCTGCCGCCGCCACCGGAGCGCAAGCAGCCCGATTTCATCGGGCGCACCGTGCCCTTCGCCGTCCCGCCGAACGCTTCCGATGAAGACCTGGCAAGGGCCGTTTGGCAGAAACTGAGCCCGGCCCTGACCGGTCCACCGCCGAAGTTCTCGATCCGGCGCGATGCCAGCCACAACCTGCTGTTTCAGGTGTTCAGCCCGAACGGACCCACGCGCGTAACCGTCCTCGAGCAGGAAGGGCAGGTTCGGGTGGAGACTCGCCGCAACTTGTGGTGGCAGTACTTCAACGTCCTGCACGAAACCAACATACAGTCGAACATCCCCGATATCCGGGTGCGGCTGTGGACTTACTATAACGAGTTCAGCATCTGGACGCTGATGTTCATGTCCTTATCGGGCGTATGGTTGTGGTTGGTGTCGCGCCCGGGATGGCTTTGGGCGCGCGTGAGTTTCGCGGTGGGCCTGGCGCTGTTCGCCTTGGTCTGGATGGTGCTGAGGTAAGCCATGTACAGATTCATTCGCAACGCGCATCTTTTGATCGGGCTGCTTTCGGCCGCGTTCGTCTTCATGTACGGTGCAAGTTCGGTTCAATTCGCGCACCGTTGGTTCAACGTCCAGGCAAAAGCCGAGGAGCGCACGGTCACCATCGGCGCGGGTGCGGCGGGAGCGCGAGCCGTGGCGCGGGAACTGATGAACGCGCACGGACTGGACGGCGAGTTGGTTCAGATTCGGGAAAAGCCCACCGGCGTCGCCTTCCGACTCAACCGTGTGGGGACCAACTACGAAGTGGACTACACCGCCGCTACCGGCGTGACCAAGATCCGGACCATGACCACGGGCGTAATGGCGATGCTCGTCCGGCTTCACCACGTCAACGGCGTGTGGCACGAGTTCGCGTGGATCAATGTGGCCGCCGGCATCCTGGCGCTGGTTTCGTTGGGGCTGATCCTGCTGGGCGCGAGCGGCATCTACCTATGGTTCAAGCTGCACAAGGAACGCCGCATCGGCACGATCCTGCTGGCGGCGAACCTGATTTTCAGCCTCACGCTAATGATTCTGATTCGGATGGCCTGACAAGCAATGAACACACGCAGAGAATTCATACTCGCGGCGGCGGCGATGCACGCGCCGGCGCAGGAATCCAGGCCGGGCGGGATCCCGGTCCGCAAGCTGGGCCGCACCGGCGAGCGCGTCTCGATCCTCACGCTCGGCGGCGCCCACACCGGGCGCGTCGGACAGGGCAGCAAAGCGGAAGCCATCCGCCTGATGCGCACCGCCATCGACGGCGGCATCAACTTCTTTGACAACGCGTGGGATTACCTCGACGGATTCGCCGAAGAAATGATGGGCGAAGGGCTGGCCGATGGGTGGCGCAAGAAGGTCTTCTTGATGACCAAGAACTGCGAGCGGACCTACGAAGGGTCCCGCCGGTGCCTGGAAGATTCGCTGCGCCGCCTGCGCACCGATCACGTGGACCTTTGGCAATTCCATGAGATGAATTACGATAACGACCCGGATTGGGTGTTTGAGAAGGGCGGGTTGAAGTACGCGTTGGAGGCGGTGAAGGCGGGCAAGGTCCGCTACCTGGGCTTCACCGGGCACAAGGATCCGCGGATCCATCTGACGATGCTGGCGAAGCCGTATCCGTGGGTGACGGCGCAGATGCCAATCAATGTGATGGATACGTTTTACCGTAGCTTTCAGAAACAGGTGGTGCCCGTTTGTAATCGTAAGGATGTGGCCGTGATCGGGATGAAGAGCCTGGGAGGTGGTCCGAGGGACGCACGAATTCCGTCGCTGACGAAGATTTCGGCGGAGCAGTGTGTGCGTTATGCGCTCAGTTTGCCGATCACAACCCTCTGCCGCGGGTATATGTCGGTGGAGCAACTGGAGCAGGATCTGCGTATCGCGAGAGGCTTCAAGCCGTTGACTGCAAAAGAAAAAGAGGCGATTTTGACGATGGCGGCCGAGGAGGGTGGCGATGGGCGTCACGAGCTGTTCAAGTCCACGCAGACCTTCGATGGGGCCCCGCACCGGAGGCAGCACGGATTTGCGCTCTGAGTACAACTTCGGCGGCGTGTAATCTGAACTTTCCCGCCCTCCTTGCCGATACAGAGGTTGGAGGGCCGATGCACCATCGTTCAGTACAGGATCCACCGCTCGACACCGATGCGATCCTGGCGCAGTTCAACCGGCTGATTGGGGACCTGCTCCGGGGCCACATGAATCGCAATACGTTTCGTCCGTGGGAGATCGAGATCCTGTTGGACATCGAGGAGTGCGACCTGCGGGACGCCAATCGCCGGGAGGTTCTGCGGCGGTATCAAAAGGCGGTGCAGCGCGAAGTGGATCGAGGGTCGACCTCGCTGCTGAAGTTATCCGAGTACCTGGAGCGGAATCGGCTGCGCCGTGCGGCGCAGGCGGCTCAGACGGCTCCGGAGAGCCGCGCGTAGGTTACTTTTTCGCGCTGGGAGTTTCTTCTGGTTAGACAAGATCGCCGCCGTGCTTGCGGCATTCGCGATCTCGCCACTGTCGCACGCGCATCCGCGACGCCCCAGGCTCCATTCATCCGAAAATAGCCGGAATGGAAGCGGGCCTTTCCGCAACCGGTGACCGGTTCGACGCCATCGCCATTCCCAAGATCCGCTTCGTCGCACGACTGGAAAACGGCACCTATGTGCTGTGGGCGGCGCAGAGGGATCGCTACGCAGCCGGCCGATCGTTTTCGTTTCCGCTGGCCTCATTTTCCGGCGCGGATGATTCCGGGCAGCGAGTTGGCGGCGTGATTGTTGGAACCCCGCCACACACCCGCTCACCGGCACCGATCGTCCGCCGTGTGACGACGTTGCCGCGTGAATCCTGAAACTCCACGCGACACCGGCATCGAAGGGCTCACGATATCCGGCGGCGAACCCATGCACCAAGCCGACGAACTCTGCGAACTCGCCGAGCGCGTCCACGCCGCCGCCCCCAGACTCAGCTTCGGCATGTTCTCCGGCTACTACGAACGCGAGTTGGACGCCGGCCGCTACTGGACGCGAACGAACCTCACCACCGACGACCGTTCGTGATTATGGCGTCGGCTCCGGGCTCGGCTGGAATTCGCCGTCCGGCGTCGATCTCGCCCGCAAGACCGTCTGCATCAAGGTCCGCCTCTCGACGATGGGCAACACCCGCAAGGTCTCGACCTCGCAGATCGAAGCCGACGCCGACAAGGACCTGCTTCGCGTCTCCAAGCACCTGCTCGACTCGGCCGAATTGAAGGCCATCACCCGCTTCGACGGCGAGATCCGCCGCTACCTCTACAACATCTGCCTGCCGTTCGAGATCGGCATCCACCTGCTGCCCATCGCTGCGCTCGAGACGGCAGAAGAGCGCCTGCGCCGCTTCGCCGCCGACCGCGTCGAATTGGTGAACGCCTTCCTCGCCGCCTACCCGACGCTCTGCCAGGACGCCGCCAAGCGCCTCCGTGGACTCTACAACCCGGCCGACTACCCGCCGCTCGACGAGGTCACGCGCGAGTTCGGCTTCTCGTGGCAGTATGTCAGCTTCGGCGTTCCGGACCAGTTGAAGGGCATCTCGCGTGAGGTCTGGGAGCAGGAGCGCGAGAAGGCCGCCCAGCGCATGGCCGAGGCATCGTCAGAGATCCAGCAGGTGCTTCGCCAGTCGATGGCGGATCTTGTGACCCACATGGCCGAGCGGCTGAAGGAAGGCCCGGACGGCAAACCGCTGAAGTTCAAGCAGTCGACCGTGTCGAACCTGGTCGAGTTCCTGTCGAACTTCTCCTTCCGCAACGTGACCGACGATCAAGAGTTGCAGTCGTTGGTAACGCGGGCGCGCGAGCTACTCCAGGGCGTCGGTGCGGATGACCTGCGCACCGTCGGCGACGTGCGGTCGCGAGTTCAGCAAGGCATGGCGGACCTTGCCGCCGCGCTGGACGGAATGACCACAAGAGCGGGCAACCGGAAACTCCGCTTGGTCGACGCTGAATGAGACTTGCGCTGGTTACCCCCGGATCAACGATGTAGCTACCGCTGGAGGGTGCCGACGCCATTCTCACTTCCACAAACCCCGGTTGTCGGGCCACGGCAGTGATGGCCGGGCTTGCCAGTTGCAGACGCTTGCGCAGTCCAGCGTAGTCGATGGGCAAGGTGCGCGCGGTCCGGTACAGCCCATGGCGGAGGGCCAGTTCTACGGCTGCCGTCCAGAGTTCTTCCGGTAACCGAGAGCGGTGCGGATGGTTCTTGCGCCACTCCGTCAGTCGGGCGCGCAGGCTCAGCATTTCTTCGGGAATTTGTGTCTTGCTTCGGGGCATCCCCGAACTTACTACGCCGCGTCTGTTTGAGTCACGCACCCTTGCCGGAAGCTCACCCACGCCCCGAACACGAACATCACCAGCGCCCCGAACAACACCGCCCCCAGCCGCTTCTCGAACCCGTGCCTCGGCCATCCCTTCGGCCTCGATTGATACCAGTCCGTCTGTTGTTCCACCGGCATGTCCCAAGTACCTCCGCTCGTGATCTTTTCTTTAGCCGCCGACCTTCCTTGCGTCCGCCTTGGCGATGATCTCTTTCACGCCCTCCACCGTGATCTCTTCCCCCTTCGCCAGGTCGAAGAAGAGATTCAAAACGATGGCCCGCAGCGCCCGCACCTCGCCGAGCACCGCCGCGTCTCGATTCTGGTTGTCGTTGGGATTGGTTGTGGCTGGCGTCGGCGTGGTGGCCGCGAGCAGCGCCGACCGCGCCCACTCGCTCACGCTCTGCCCCGATTGGGCGGCTAAAGATTCGAGCCGCGCGAACTCTTCCTCGGTCAGCTTCGTCCCCACCGACCGCGTCCGCGCCGCCGCCCCGTTCTTGGAAGTCGCCGCCACCGGAAAGCTTCTCAAGGAAAACACTACACCCGTTTCGCCGAACCGCAAAACGAGTTGCAGGAGAAGACGCCACCCCGGCGAAGGCCCCCGCTTTGCAGCACCTGCCTTCGGGGTGACGTGTCACCCTTTTTCAGCCGCTGAAAGCGGCTTCCGGGAACTTTCTTCGGTTATACAACGTTACCGGACGGTAACCTGTTGTCCGCGCGTGGCTTGCCTGAATTTCACGGCTTCGTTCAATGCTGCAAGGTTATACGCGCCGGAATCTGTTGATTCCACAAGCGGCTCCTTCACAGATTCCGGCGAACCTGTTGATTCCGCGTGGTTACTCCATATAACTTTTCCAGGCGCAGCGCTAGCGACGTTCCAAAGGGCCACCACTTGGCTTTTTCGGCTCGTTAACCGCGACATCAGGCGGCCCCTGCTCAGGCCACTTGAAAATCATCGGTGCAAAAGCGATGTTCTCTGCGCAGAACTGCCCTCTAGAGCTTGCGCGGCAGCTCGATACTCCGCACCACGTTGTGCAATCAGTCGGATAGCGGCCCGCCTCGGCCTTGCTCCACTTTTGAGCGTGCTCCATGTCATCTCCAAACCCGGTCGTCAGAGAGTTCATGTCGAACCTTGGAGCTTCATCACCGGCGATTCGGTAGTAGACATCCGGGAATGTGGCTCCTCCGTCTCGCAACAGAATCCGACAGTAGACCATTGGGAGGAACTCGACCAATCGTGCCGCGAGCATTCGTTCCACTCCACGGAGCACGAGCATCTCAAACAATTCGTCATCGCCGAGAACAGGAGAGTCACGGAACAACTCTGCGGCTTCGCGAATCTGCTGATTCATCTCCTAATGCTCCGGGAACATTACTTCGCAGTTCGGACACTTGTTGGAAGCGGTCATTGTTTCGCGGTCTGATTCCTTGGGTGTGGCGGACGTTCTTCAGATCCGGATCCCTGGTTCGCCAACTGGTTTGCAGTTGAACATTCAAAGCAGTTCCCGACTTTGCCCTTGACACCCGGCACTTGATTGCCGACTCCACCCAACGGTGCAGCTCTACCTGCAACCTGAGGATTCAACGGGTCCTTGGATTCCGCCGCTCTTCCCGCAGCAACAGCCTCGTCTTTACGTCGCATGCTGCTCCAACCATCGCTGTCTCTCGGCCAGTAGCCGCAGCCAGCGCTTCTGCAGCATTCTGGGCGTTGGCCAAGACAGGCAACTCCTTCAACGTTGTACCAATCGCGGTGCCGCGAGAAGCTCCCCCGGTCAGGGCGGCTGCCGAGATCCAGTCCTACCTCGGTAAGAGTCGTAACTTTGTCATCAAGGCTCGCATTGGCAAAGTTCTGAAGACCGGTTCCAATGGCACTTAAGGCTGCCCTGGATTCGTCACGGCATTCCAAATGCCGCTTGCTGCCGCCGGAATTGTCCGTTCTGGCTCAAGAACAAGGCTGACGAAGGCGAGGCTCAGCCTGATCAACCCATTTCGCAGCCCCTGACAACTCCCTGCCGTTCGGATCGACATACCGCAGCAGCGGGGTTGTTAAGGGTGTACGTGTAGAGATTCCAGCTTTGTGGTTGATGTGCTGATCCGCAAACGGCTTGTCCGGGCTGGTGAACCTCCCTGGGCCGCCGACATATACCGAGCCCCAAAGTAATCGAGGCCCAGATTCGCGTAGTTCTCCTGCTCCTTCCCCGTGAACTTCACCCGCGGACTGCTCCCCGTCGCCCGCACCTCTCCTCCCAAAAGGCAAGTAGTCATGCCGCGAAGCCATCGTCCCCGTCTCCGTCGTCACCAGCCGCGTCGACCCCAACCAGTCCGACGTCACATACTGCAACCCAGGCGCACCGTTCGGCTGCCCTTGCCACCGTATACTCCGCCAGCAACTGGCCCCCGGCGTCGTACAGGTAGTCCATCTCATCCAACACCGTCGCCGACCCTCCCGTCGGCGTCGTTGTATGCCGATGATGCACTCCGGCGCCCCTTCGCCGTCGTAGTCGTACTGCCAGACTTCCGTCGACACCAGCGGCGCTGTCACCCTCGTCAGCTTCCTCCCCGTCGTACCTCCAGCGTCCGCGACCCCCAGCACTGTCGCCGTTCCCCGCCGCGTCATGCACAGGTCCTATCGCCGCCGTGCCCGCCTTCAGACGGTTGTTCGGAAACTCCGCCGCTACCGATGCTTCGTTGTCGCTGCTCAACAGATGCCCCCAGTATATCCGGGCGCCATGTACGATCCCGTCACCAGCGCCCGGTTGCCCCACCGGTCGTAGGCGAACGTTTGCGTCCCCAGCGGATCCGTCACCGTCTTCAGCCGGTTCACCGCATCGTAGGTGAAGCCCTGCGTCACCACGCTGGTCCCCACCGTTGTGGTGTGGCTGCGCGGATTTCCGTTGTTCTGCGACGCCGTGCCGTACCCCACCGCGATCCCCCAAAGTTGTGTGCCTCCCTTTTTCGCCGTTCTCCCCGTCATCTGCTGCCAACCATTGATCGTGGTCTCCTCCAGCACGTCATTGCCCAGCGTTAGCGACTTCTCCGAACCGCTAGCCCAGTAGGTGATGTCTTTCGCGTAACGCGGTGTCGCCGCGCCTTCTATGCCTTGATAGACATTGGTCACCCGGCCCGCCTGGGAATACACATAGGATGTCGTCTTCGCCGGAGAGACGGCATCCTGATAGCTTGCGCGGCGTGGTCGTAAACTGCGGCTCGTTGGGTCGATCCGAACGCACCGGCCACCGTCCGCGCCTCGGCCTCATGCTCTATTTCTTCCACCAGCTGGTACGGCGAACGCTCATCCAGCGGATTCAGAATCATGCCGCCGCCGCGCTCCGGCTTGTAAAACCGCTTCACGTACCCTGCGCCGGATCGTACACGATGGCCAGTGTCGCCGTGGCGGTCCAGTTGATCGAGCATCTGCCGGATGAGCGCGCTCTTGCCTGATCCTGTCGCCGATCAGCAGAAAATGCTTGGCGAGATCTTCTTCCGGGATCATGAGCATGTCGTTCAGCGGCGGCTTGTAATAGAACCGCTCGATCAGGTTCATCGGATTCCCAGCCCACCCGATCCCGTATTGATGCTTGCGCTTCTTGTTGAACTCGTAGCGCGTCGGCATCTCCGGCCCGCGCACTCGCGCTTCCACGCCTCCAGCACCTCTTGCGCCTTCATGTCCCAGGCCACGTCAGGCACAACCTCGATCAGCATCACGCCCATGCCCAGATAAAAGCCAGGCCGGAAGATGTCGCTCAGCGTCCGCCCTTCGTACACCCAGTCTTGGAAGAACGCGCCCAGGTTGGCGTGGTTCACCTGGATCGCCGGATAGTCGAGCCGCACCGCGCCGCGTTTCATCGCTTCGCTGCTCAACGCCAGCGGCACCATCCCGGCGCCATCCCGGCGTACGGTGCGCCGGTCCATGTCCACCACTTCCCACGGCACCGTGGGATGCACCCGCCCGCCAGGCCCACCGTGTACAGCAACCCGCATCTTCGGCAACAGCGCGGCCTGATTGGCGACGTAGTGCGGCACCAAGCGCACCGGGTGCGCGTTCAAAGAACGAACCGCTGCAACCGGCTCAAGCCCCCAGCTCTGGCGGACCCATGAACCGCCACGCTGAACACGAACATCAGAACAAGACCGCGCCCAGGCGCTTCTCCCATCCGTGTCTCGGCCATCCTTTCGGCCTCGACTGGTACCAGTCACCGCTCATCGTCTGTTGCTGCACCGGCATGGCCGTGAACCTCCGTGATGGTTTTTCTTTTAGCTGCCCTTCTTGGCGTCCGCCTTGGCGATAATCTCTTTCACGCTCTCGACCGTGATCTCTTCCCCGTTCGCCAGGTCAAAGAAGAGATTCAGAACGATGGCCCGCAGCGCCCGCACTTCGGCCAGCACCGCGTCTTGGTTTGGATTTGATGGATTGCTGGGCGTCGGCGTGGTCGCCGCGAGCAGCGCCGACCGCGCCCACTCGCTCACGCTCTGCCCCGATGCGGCGGCTAAAGATTCAAGCCGCGCAAACTCCTCCTCGGTCAGCTTCGTCCCTACTGACCGCGTCCGCGCCGCCGCCCCGTTCTTGCTGGAAGTCGCCGCCACTGCCGAAAAGCTCCTACCGAAAACACTACACCCGTTTCGCGCCGCCGCAAAACGAGTTGATTGGAAGACGCTTTCACCCCGGCCAAGGTTCCCGCTTTGCAGCAACCCGCTCGGGGTGACGTGTCACCACCCTTTTTCAGCCGCCAAAGGCGGCTTCCGGGAACTTTTGGTTATACAATGTTACCGGTCGGTAACCTGTTGTCCGCACGTGACTTGCGCGATTTTCACGGCTTCGCGCTTCGCCGCAAGGTTATCCGCGCCGGTAACCTGTTGATTCCACAAGCGGCCTCTTCACGCAGATTCCGGCGAACCTGTTGATTCCGCGTGGTTACTCCATATAACTTTTCCAGGCGCGCTAGCGCGACGTTCCAAAGGGCCACCACTTTGGCTTTTTCGGCTCGTTAACCGCGACATCAGGCGGCCCCTGCTCAGGCCACTTGAAAATCATCGGTGCAAAAGCGATGTTCTCTAGTGCAGAACCGCCCTCTAGGAGCTGCGCGGCAGCTCGATACTCCGCACCACGTTGTGCAATCAGTCGGATAGCGGCCTCGCCTCGGCCTTGCTCCACTTCTCTTTGAGCGTGCTCCATGGCCGCATTCCAAACCCGGTCGTCAGAGAGTTCATGCCGAACCTTGGAGCCATCACCGGCGATTCGGTAGTAGACATCCGGGAATGTGGCTCCTCCGTCTCGCAACAGAATCCGACAGTAGACCATTGGGAGGAACTCGACCAATCGTGCCGCGAGCATTCGTTCCACTCCACGGAGCACGAGCATCTCAAACAATTCGTCATCGCCGAGAACAGGAGAGTCACGGAACAACTCTGCGGCTTCGCGAATCTGCTGATTCATCTCCTAATGCTCCGGGAACATTACTTCGCAGTTCGGACACTTGTTGAAGCGGTCATTGTTTCGCGGTCTGATTCCTTGGGTGTGGCGGACGTTCTTCAGATCCGATCCCTGGTTCGCCAACTGGTTTGCAGTTGAACATTCAAAGCAGTTCCCGACTTTGCCCTTGACACCCGGCACTTGATTGCCGACTCCACCCAACGGTGCAGCTCTACCTGCAACCTGAGGATTAACGGGTCCTTGGATTCCGCCGCTCTTCCCCGCAGCAACAGCTCCCGTCTTTACGTCGTATGCTGCTCCAACCATCGCTGTCTCTCGGCCAGTAGCCGCAGCCAGCGCTTCTGCAGCATTCTGGGCGTTGGCCAAGACAGGCAACTCCTTCAACGTTGTACCAATCGCGGTGCCGCGAGAAGCTCCCCCGGTCAGGGCGGCCGTGCCGAGATCCAGTCCTACCTCGGTAAGAGTCGTAACTTTGTCATCAAGGCTCGCATTGGCAAAGTTCTGAAGACCGGTTCCAATGGCACTTAAGGTTGCCCCGGGATTCGTCACGGCATTCCAAATGCCGCTTGCTGCCGCCGGAATTGTCCGTTCTGGCTCAAGAACAAGGCTGACGAAGGCGAGGCCTGTTCGATCAACCCACTTCGCAGCTCCCTCGACAACTCCCTCGCCGTTCGGATCGACATACCGCAGCGGGTTGTTAAGGGTGTACGTGTAGAGATTCCAGCTTTGTGGGTTTTCGATGTGCTGATCCGCAAACGGCTTGTCCGGGCTGGTGAACCTCCCCTGGGCCGCCGACATATACCGAGCCCCAAAGTAATCGAGGCCCAGATTCGCGTAGTTCTCCCGCTCCTTCCCCGTGAACTTCACCCGCGGACCGCTCCCCGTCGCCCGCACCTCCTCCCCGAACGGCAAGTAGTCATGCCGCGAAGCCATCGTCCCCGTCTCCGTCGTCACCAGCCGCGTCGACCCCAACCAGTCCGACGTCACATACTGCAACCCTGGCGCACCGTTCGGCTGCCCCGCCACCGTATACTCCGCCAGCAACTGGCCCCCGGCGTCGTACAGGTAGTCCATCTCATCCAACACCGTCGCCGACCCTCCCGTCGGCGTCGTTGTATGCCGATGATGCACCCGGCGCCCTTCGCCGTCGTAGTCGTACTGCCAGACTTCCGTCGACCCCGCCAGCGGCGCCGTCACCCTCGTCAGTTTCCCCTCCCCGTCGTACTCCAGCGTCCGCGACCCCAGCACCGTCACGTTCCCCGCCGCGTCATGCACAGGTCCTATCGACGCCGTGCCCGCCTTCAGACGGTTGTTCGGAAACTCCGCCGCTACCGATGCTTCGTTGTCGCTGCTCACCGTGATGCCCCCAGTATATCCGGGCGCCATGTACGACCCCGTCACCAGCGCCCGGTTGCCCCACCGGTCGTAGGCGAACGTTTGCGTCCCCAGCGGATCCGTCACGGTCTTCAGCCGGTTCACCGCATCGTAGGTGAAGCCCTGCGTCACCACGCTGGCCCCTACCGTTGTGGTGTGGCTGCGCGGATTGCCGTTGTTCTGCGACGCCGTGCCGTACCCCACCGCGATCCCCCTCGCCGTTCTCCCCGTCATCTGCTGCCAACCATTGATCGTGGTCTCCTCCAGCACGTCATTGCCCAGCGTTAGCGACTTCTCCGAACCGCTAGCCCAGTAGGTGATGTCTTTCGCGTAACGCGGTGTCGCCGCGCCTTCTATGCCTTGATAGACATTGGTCACCCGGCCCGCCTGGGAATACACATAGAATGTCGTCTCCTCGCCCACCGGCCAGTACGGCGACCGCTCATCGAGCGGATTCAGAATCACGTCGCCCCGCTCGGGCCGGTAAAACCGCTTCACGTACTCCTGCTCCGGATCGTACACGATGGCCGTGTCGCCGATCAGCAACAAATGCTTCGCCAGGTCTCTTCCGGGATCATGAGCATGTCGTTCAACGGCGGCTTGTGGCAGACCGCTCGATCAGGTTCGTCGGATTCGCCGACTTCCACCCGATCCCGTATTGATGCTTGCGCTTCTTGTTGAACTCATAGCGCGTCGGCATCTCCGGCCCGCGCACTCTGCGGCCCATGCGCCAGAACTTCTTGCGCCTTGAGATCCTGTGGCCACGTCAGGCACAGCCCGATCAGCATCACGCCCATGCCCAGATAAAAGCCGGGTCGGAAGATGTCGCCCAGCGTCCGCCCCTCGTACACCCACTCCTCGAAGAAGCGGCTCAGGTTGGCGTGGTTCACCTGGATCGCCGGATAGTCGAGCCGCACCGCGCCGCGCTTCATCGCTTCGCTGCTCAACGCCAGCGGCACCATCCCGGCGCCATCCCGGCGCGTACCGTGCGCCGGTCCATGTCCACCACTTCCCACGGCACCGTCGGATGCACCCGCCCGCTGCGCTCCACCGTGTACAGCACCCGCATCTTCGGCAGCAGCGCCGCCTGATTGGGCGACGTAGTGCGGCACCAAGCGCACCGGGTGCGCGTTCAAAGAACGAACCGTTGCAGTCCGCTCAAGCCCCCGGCTTCCGGCGGACCCATGAACCGCCACGCGCTGAACACGAACATCACCAGCGCCCCGAACAGAATCGCCCCCAAGCGCTTCTCCCATCCATGCCTCGGCCATCCCTTCGGCCTCGACTGGTACCAGTCCCCGCTCATCGTCCGTTGCTGCACCGGCATGGCCGTAACCTCCGTTGGTGTTTTTTCTTTAGCTGCTCTTCCTCGCGTCCGCCTTGGCGATAATCTCTTTCACGCTCTCCACCGTGATCTCTTCCCCGTTCGCCAGGTCGAAGAAGAGATTCAAGACGATGGCGCGCAGCGCCCGCACTTCGGCAAGCACCGCGTCATTTGAGTTGTTGGGATTTGATGGATTGCTGGGCGTCGGCATGGTAGCCGCAAGCAGCGCCGACCGCGCCCACTCGCTCACGCTCTGCCCCGATGCGGCGGCTAAAGATTCCAGCCGCGCA
>JAWKHI010000009.1:0-189765 GCA_041394885.1 Bryobacteraceae bacterium
TCGCAGGTCAACGGCGTGGTCCCTTATGCCATCGCGCCCAACCTCGCCCATCAGGTTGTGGTGAACGGCCCCACCGGCTCCGCATCCGGCGAAGTCGTCGTCGCCGCCGCCCAGCCGGGCGTCTTCACCGCCGATCAGTCCGGCGGCGGCCAGGCGATCGCCGTCCACGGGTCGAATCCGCTCCTGCTCGCCAATTCCGAAACCCCCATCGCGCCCGGCGACGTTCTCGTCATCTACGCCGAAGGGCTCGGACCTGTCAACCCTGCCTCCCCCGCCGGCCAAGCCGCGCCCGCGGACCCCCTCTCGCGGACCACGCTCCCGGTCACCGTCACCATCGGCGGTGTCAACGCGCCGGTCTCCTTTGCCGGTCTGACCCCCGGCCTCACAGGACTCTATCAGATCAACGTCACCGTGCCGCAGGGGGTCCCGATCGGCAATTCTGTACCCGTTGTGGTCACGGCAGGCGGCCAGCTCAGTCCCGTGGTCACCATCGCGATCCGATAGCGCGGCGCCCGGCCCAGGTTCACAGTAGACCCAGCGCCCAGCGGGCATGCTCGGCGATCACCGGATCGCGATGCGCGGCCAGGCGCTCGAGAGCCCCACGGAAACGCGCATCGCCGCTGTTGCCCATCGCGATCGCCACATTACGGAGAAACCCTCTGTATCGTGCTCGCGATACAGGCGTATTCCTGAATCGGAGATTGAATTCCTCCGGCGTAAGTGTAGCCAGTAAATCAAGATCTGGGCCCACGTTGCCATCTCCAGGCAGAAAGACAGGGTCGCAATCGTCCGGCGCACGGCGGTTCCAAGGACACACGTCCTGGCACACGTCACACCCGAAGATATGGATGCCGCTATTTTTACGAGCTTCACTTGCGATCGCACCTCGTACCTCTATGGTTTGATTGGAGATGCAAAGATTCGAATCGAGCGTCCACCGGCCGTCTGCGGTGGGAACCAGTGCCTGCGTCGGGCAAGCCTCGATGCACCGCGTACATGTGCCACACCGGTCCGGCGGAGGCGAAGCATTCGGTGTCAGGTCGAGCGACGTGATCAGTTCCCCTAGGAAGAACCAACTCCCTCGTCCCTCGTGGATGAGGCACGTATTCTTTCCGATCCACCCGAGCCCCGCCTCCCGTGCCAGCGATCGCTCGAGCAGCGGCGCGGTGTCCACGCAGACCTTCGATTCGAAAGGGCCGGCTTCCACCGCAATCGCATCCCGCAACCGTTCGAGCGCCGGCCGCAGAACGTCATGGTAGTCCTCACCCCACGCGTAACGCGAAATCCATCCACTTGAACTATTGGTCGTAAAATATTGATGAGAATAGGGATGCGGAGAGTTGTAGAGCTTGCCAACGCAGATCACAGAGCGCGCCGACGGAAGCAGGAGCCGCGGATCGGCCCGCAGTCCCGCCCGGTGATCGGTCAGGTAGCCCATTCCCGCCGCGTACCCGGACTTCACCCAATCCCTGAACAGCCCAAAATCCCCCGCGGCGCCGGCTCTGGCGATCCCAACCAGATCGAAGCCGCAATCGCGGCCAAGTTGATGAATTCGTTGCTCTTGCAACTTTCCCTTCAATCCCTTATTCGACCGCCCAACGCCCGAAACAGACAGTTCGATTCAATATAGTACCGCACGACCAGAATGCTTCTATACTCTAGTATTCGTGAGGGCAGTGTACGCGCACGGCCCACTTCCAGTCAAAAGAGGAGTTGCTGCAAAAATGCACAAACCGATCAAGTACGCCGAAAAGGTGCTGACAACGGCGGCTAAGGGCGCATGGGTGGTTTTCGACACCGTCAACCAAATCAAGCAGAACCCGAGTTTCACTCCGAAGTGGTCCGACAAGCCGATTCTGAAGTCCTGGCAGAAAACCAAGCCCCCGCTGGGATGGCCCCGCCAGACGGATTCTCTGTGCCCCCAGTGCGTCAAGGAAGCCCGTAAGCAGATCCTCGACGGCGAGGTCGATTACACCATTCTCCAGAGCGAAAAGGTCGGCGAGATCAAGGCCACCATCATCGAAAGAGACGGCAAGATCCTCATGGTCAAGGATTGCCCCAAGCACGGGCACTTCGAAGACGTCATGTCGATCGACCCTGCCTTCTTCAAGCACCTGGAAGAAGTCTTCCCCGGCCGCGACATCAAGGCCCACTCCGATGAGAAGCTCCACAACCACGGCTCCTCTACCATCACCCACGGCCGCGGCTCGGTGCTCACCATTGATCTCACCAACCGCTGCAACATGATGTGCGATCCCTGCTTCATGGACGCCAATCAGGTCGGCTTCGTGCATGAGCTTTCCTGGGAAGACGTGAAGACGCTGCTCGACAACGCCATCTCCATCAAGCCGCGGCGTCAGCTTTCCGTGCAATTCTCCGGCGGCGAGCCCACGCTCTCGCCTTATTTCCTCGACGCGGTCGCCTATGCCCGCAAGGTCGGCTACAACTCGGTGCAGGCCGCTACCAACGGCATCGAGTTCGCCAAGAGCCCCGAGTTCGCCCGTCAGGCCGCCGAAGCCGGCCTCCGCTACGCCTATCTTCAGTTTGACGGCATCGGCAACGAGGCCAACTCCCATCGCGCCGTCGGCAACCTGTTCGACGTCAAGATGCGCGCCATCGAAAACCTGCACTCGGCCGGCGTCGACATCATCCCGGTGATCACCATCATCAACGGCATCAACAATGAGCAGGTAGGCCACGTCGTTCAGTTCGCCCTCGACAACCCCAAGAAGATTCCGTTCCTCGCCTTCCAGCCCGTCAGCTTTACGGGCCGCGATGAAGACGTGAGCGTCGAACGCCGCATGGCCCAGCGCTACACTCTTTCGCACCTGGCTCACGATGTGAAGGATCAGGTCGGCATCGGCGAACCCACCCGAGACTGGTTCCCTATCTCGTTCATGAGCACCTTCTCGGACTGGGCCGACCTCGTTCACGGTCCCCAGGCCACTTGGGGCAGCCTCTCCTGTGGATGCCACCCCAACTGCGGCGTCGGCATGGCCGTGATGGTCGACAAGGAAACCAAGGAAGCCGTGCCCGTCACCGCCTTCCTCAATGGCGATCAACTCTCCAAGGACGTCGCCAAGGTCAATGACGCCGCCCGCGGCAAGTGGCTTTCGGTGGCCGGCATGGCGCTCGCCGTCATGAAGAATTACGATCCCTTCCAGTCGCCCACCCACTTCAAGCTCACTGACCTGCTCAAGAAGTTCGACAAGACCTTCGGCGCCACGGGCAAGGATTACGGCAAGGTTTCCGGCGACACCCGCCTCAAGGACATCCAGAAGCGCCGCGCCGATCGCTGGAACTTCCTCTTCATCGCCGGCATGTGGTTTCAGGATCTGTTCAACTACGATTTCCGGCGCACCGAACAGTGCATCATTCCCTACGCCACCCAGGAAGGCGAGATCAGCTTCTGCGCCTACAACACCGGCATCGGCTGGCGGAATATCATTGAGAAGATGCACATGACCGCCACCCTCACCAAGTGGTACGAAGAGCGCGGCCGCCATGAGATCATCGCCGGCGGCAAAGACGTCAAGCTCGAAAGCAAGGAACACTCCCTGCAACTGAACGCCGAGCACGTCGCCTACAAGAAACAGCGCGATCTCGATGAACTCGGCATCGCCAAGAACGCCCGCGAGGAAAAGGTCCGCGCCCGCGATTCCAAGCTTGCCCTGCAGAAGCAGGCCGAGGACAAGAAGATGGCGGAACTCTACCGCCAGGTCGTCCTCAAGGAGCAGAAGCAGGAAGGCTTCGTTTCCATCAACAGTATTCAACCTGCGTCTTCGAAACCGGTTGGGAAGCCGGTCGAGAAGCCGGAGTCGCGGGAAGAGGTGGGCTCTTTCGGCGACTAAGCCTCAAAGTGCATTAAGCGCTTCCAACGTTTCGCGTAAGCACCTGGTTCCCACTCGAACAGAGGCCGTCGGCAAGTCCGGCGGCCCTCATTTTTTGGCGGAACCCCCATGATCGGATAATCGTAATAAGGGCATGGACACCCTATTGCGTGAATTCCGGCAGGCGATCCGCTCACTCACCCGGGAGTCCAGCTACACCGCCACCGTGTTTGTGACGCTGGCATTCTGTGTCGCCGCCAATACCGCCATCTTCGCCATCGTTTACTCTGTCCTCCTGCGGCCCCTTCCCGTTCCCAACGCCGAGCGCATCGTGCTCACCTCCAACCGCTATCCCAATGCCGGTGTCGCCGTGCAGAACCAGAGCGCCACCGGCGACTATTTCGAACGTCTGCAAGGCGTCCCCGCGCTGGAACACCAGGCCCTGCTGCGCCTCACGCAGCGGACCGTCGAGATCGACGGACGTCCGGAGCGTCTCGCCGCGATGGAAGTCACTCCATCGGTGTTTGCCGTGATCGGGACGGGGCCTGCCTTGGGCCGCGCCTTTCTGGCCGCCGATGCCGAGCCCGGCAACCAGCAAAAGGTGATCCTGAGCCACTCCTTCTGGCAGCAGGCTTTCGGCGCGGATCCTGCCGTCGCCGGCCGGCAACTCCGCCTCAGTGGCCGTCCGTTCACCGTGGTCGGTGTGATGTCCCGCGCCTTCACCTTCATCGACCCCGACGTCCGGCTCTGGGTTCCTCTCGCCCTCACCGCGGAGGACCGCGAGCGGTTCCACAGCAACAACGTCATTAATATCGGGCTGCTCCGTCCAGGCGCGACGCTCGAACAAGCACAGGCGCAGGTGAGCGCGATCAATGCTGCCCTCCTCGATCGATCTCCCGAACTCCGCGAGGCCCTCGTCAACGCCGGCTTTCATAGCAAGGTGGAACCGCTTTCCCGAATGCTCATCCGGGACGTCGAAGGCTCGCTCTACCTGTTGTGGTACGGCGCTCTGCTGGTGCTGCTGATCGGCGGGCTGAACATCGCCAATCTCACCCTCGCGCGATGGGGGAACCGCGTCCGTGAAGTGGCCGCGCGTCTGGCGCTGGGTGCGACACGAGCGCAGTTGGCCCGCCAGTTTCTCCTCGAGACCGGATCGCTCGCCGTGGCGGGCGGCGTCGCCGGCGTCGGCCTGGGAGCCGGTCTCCTGTTCGTGCTCGAGCGGTTTGGGCTGGACCGTTTCCCGCGCGCGGCCGAGGTGCGTGTCGACCTGACCGTCACCGCCGTTGCGCTCGCCCTTGCCATCGGCGTCACCCTCGTCCTCGGCTTACTCCCCTTGACGGAAAGTCTCAAGATGAGCATTTCCGGCGTACTCTACTCCCAGAGCCGCGGCGCCACCGCCGGCGCCGGATCGCGGCGCCTCCGCCAGGCTCTCGTCGCCGGACAAATCGGCCTTGCCTTCGCGCTGCTGGCGGCAACCGGCTTGCTGCTCGCCAGCTTCCGCAACCTGATGCAAGTCGATCCTGGCTTCTCGAGCAAGGGCGTGTTCACCGCGTCCACCAGTGCCGCCACCACCGCCTATCCCGGGGACAGCGATCTTCGAGCCATGATGCAGCGCGCCCTCGCGTCTTTGCGGAACTTGCCGGGCGTCACCGCCGCCGGAGCCACCTCCACCATTCCCTTCAGCTCCAACACCAACGACAGCGTCATCCTGGCCGAAGGCTACGTGATGCGGCCCGGCGAGTCCGTCATTTCGCCCTACCAGATCATCGTCACGCCTGGCTACTTCGAGGCGATGAAGATCCCGTTGCTCCGCGGACGCTACATCACCCCGCGCGACAACGAAACCGCTCCCAAGGCCGTGGTGATCGACGAGTTCCTCGCCAACAAGTTTTGGCCCGGCCTCGATCCCATCGGCCGGCGCATGTACCGGCCAACCAGTCCCAAAGAGATGACGCCCTCGGCCAATACGGAATGGCTGAACGTGGTAGGTGTGGTCTCGAGTGTCCGGACCCGTGACCTCGGCGGCTTCGGCATGGGAGCGTATTATTTCCCCTACGCGCAGGATCCCCGCCAATCGGTCACCTTCGCCGTCCGCGGACCCGATGCCGCGGCCCTCGCCGCCCCAGTCCGCGCGGCCATGGCCCAAGTGGACCCGGCCCTGCCCCTGTTCGACATGCAGCCCATGGAACGGCGCGCCGAATTGTCGCTCGCTTCGCGCCGCACCGCTCTCATCGTCGCCATGGCGTTCGGCTCCCTGGCGCTATTCCTGGCTGGCATCGGCGTCTACGGCGTGCTCGCTTATCAGGTGGCGCGGCGCCGGCGCGAGATCGGGATTCGTATGGCTCTCGGTAGCACCCAACGCGGCGTGGCGATTTTGGTTCTGCGCGAAGGCCTGTTGTTGGTTGCCGCTGGATTGGCCATTGGCTTGGCCGGCGCCGCCCTCATGCGCAAGGTCGTCGAAACCGAGATCTACGGTGTCCGGTCGTTTGACCCGTTGGTGATCGGCTCCGCCGCCGCCCTGCTCGCAATCATCGCCGTGGTCGCGTCGCTCGGCCCCGCCCGCCGCGCCGCGGGCGTCGACCCGGCTCGCGTTCTCGCCGATTCTTAGCCTCGGGCTCTTCGAACGGCTTCAGATAAACGCGTCCATCGACAACTTGAACCGCGCGGCGAGCTTCCGCGCATGCGCTTTGCTGATCTCCCGATGCCCGTTGAGGACTTGGCTTGCCACCGCCCGAGACCCGAACACGTCCACCAAATCCACCGGCCGGAGACCTCTCTCGTTCATGATGTGCTGCAGCGTCTCGAGCGGCGAATCCTCCGGATCGGCGACAGTCCGGTCCTCGTATTCCGTCACCAGGTGAGCGAGCAACTCCAGCAACTCCGCCTCCTCGACGTCGAGGCCTTCCTTCTCCAACTTGCCGTCCAGCCGCTCCATCTCCGCCGACAAACGGTCGAATTCCTCGTCGTTCTGGATCAGCCTCGGCCGGTGCTTCCCAAGAAGCCGGCCATATTTCCTCTCGTCTAGAACGCCCACTTGTGCCATAGGTTCCTCATGTACTCGGCATGCGTCAGCAACGCCTTCACGTAGATTCGCTGCCCACGCCAGCTAACGACGGTGATCAGTCGATAATGGTTGCCAAGGATAGCGAACACCAGCACCCGGCCAACTAGGTCCGCGCTCTTGTAGATCTCGCTGCAGTCCGCGAGACTGGACCATCCCGCCCGCCGCGCGGTGCGCCACCATTGTTCGATGGCCCTTGCAGCTTCGGGGTGCTCCTTCATCAAAATCCGCGCATGGCGCCGATCGATCACGTTCACTTCCTAATGTTAGCAGAGTGCTAACAATCCGCGTTGGCTGCGTCCGCCGCCACAATACAAGCGTCCGCCGCCACAATACAAAAGGAATTGCCAACATGCCGTAGTAGTCGATGTTCATCGGAGGACTCGATGCTCCCTCCCCTCCCGGACGCTACCATAATAAACATGACCCTCCGGCTTGCGCTCGCCTTCGCCGCCCTCCTCGCCGCCCCCGCCTCCGCCCAATTCCGCAAGATCGATATCGCCTTCGAAGGCATCGGATGCGCCTCCTGCGTCGAATCTCTTCCGCCCCGCATGAAGCGCATCCGCGGAGTCGAAACCGCCCAGGTCGACGCCGCCAAAGGCACCCTCACGCTCACCCTCGCCCCGGAAAACCGCGTCCGCCTCGAACAAGTCCGCGACGCGATTCAGCAGGACGGCACCAAGGCAAAAAGCGCCGCAGTGGAAGCCCGCGGCCAAATCGTCAAAAGCGACGCCGGTTGGACCCTTCAGTTCCCCCGCGGGGTCTCTTACTCCCTTTCCGGCCCCCTCTCCGGCGACCTCTCGCCAGGCCTCAAGACCATCACCGGCACAGTCGCCGGCCTTCAAGACATCGTCATCGCCGTCACCTCCGCCCGGGACTAGCACTTGGACTTCGCCAACCAACTCAAGCAGTCCATCGACATCCTTGCCGTCGTGTCCGAGCGCGTCCCCCGCCTCCGCCGCGCCGGATCCCGCTGGGTTGCCCCATGCCCGTTCCATCAGGAGAAGACCCCCTCGTTCGGCGTCAATCCCACCATGCAGCGCTTTCACTGCTTCGGGTGCGGTGAAGGCGGCACCGTCATTGACTTTGTCATGAAGATGGATGGCGTCACTTTTTGGGAAGCCTGCAAATACCTCGCCGAACGCTTCGGCATCCCCCTGCCCAAGCGCAGCGGTGATAGCGACGCCAAAACAAAGCTCCGGGCTGGCATCTTTGAAGCGCATGAACTTGCCCAGCGGATGTTCCGGGCCGCAATCGGGTCCGCCGCCGGCGCCTCCGCGCGGGACTATCTCAAGAAGCGCGGCGTCACCGCCGCCCTCGCCGAAGAGTTCGGGCTCGGTCTGTCGGACCGCTCCGGCCAAATGCTCGCCCGCAAACTGCAGCAATCCGGCTGGACGCCCGAGCAGATGGAGGCCACCGGCCTCGTCTCACGGCGCGACGACGGCAGTTTTTACGATCGTTTTCGCGGCCGCCTCATGTTCCCCATTCAGAACGAACAGGGCAAGGTGATCGCCTTCGCCGGACGCGCCTTGAGTGACGACGATCAGCCCAAGTACCTCAACTCACCCGAGACCGAGCTCTACCACAAGCGGCTCGTGCTCTACAATCTGCACCGGGCTCGCAAGCCGATTCGCGATCAGGATCACGCCGTCCTGGTGGAAGGCTACATGGACGTCATCGGGCTCGCCGGCGGTGGCGTGGGTGAAGCCGTCGCCAGTTGCGGTACCGCGCTCGTCGATACGCAGGCGCGTATGATCAGCCGCCACAGCGAGCGTGTCGTCGTGAACTTCGATCCCGATACCGCTGGCGCCAACGCCACCGAACGGTCTCTCCAGATCCTCCTCGGGGAGGGCCTGCACGTCCGTGTGCTCGCCCTTCCCGGCGATCTCGATCCGGACGAATTCGTGCAACAGCACGGCGCGGAAGTCTACCGCAAGCTGCTCGCCGATGCTCCCCGCTATTTTCATTGGCTCGCTGATCGCGCCCGCTTGCGATTCGATATGCGCGACGCCGAAGGCAAGCTCGAAGCCGTCCGCTATCTGCTCCCCTCCATCCAGCGCCTTCGTGACAAATTCGAGCGCGCCGCCGTCGCCACCGAATTGGCCCACCAGTTGTCCATCGACAAAGTGTTTCTGCTCGAACAGGTGAAAGGGAATGCCGCGCTCCGCCCCGGCGTCCGGCCGCGCACCGACATCCCCGCCAATGAAAAACTCCTCCTCCGCGAAATGCTCAACAACGGCGATGCGCGGCGCCAGTTACTCGGCCGTCTCAATGCCGAGGGCCTGCAACTCACCGCGGAAACCAGGAACCTCCTCCGCGCCATGGCCGCCGCCGAAGATCGCGGTGACGGCGGGTTTGACTTCGATGCCGTCGCCGCGCGCGTCGGCGAGCCTGAACGTGCCCTATTGACATCCCTGATCTTTGCCGATGAAGGAACTAACGGCGAACAAATGATTCCGCATGGTCAGGCCTCCAACCTGGACCAGGCGTTGGCGTGCGCCGATGCGCTCGAGAAGGCGAGCCGCGAGGTTCGAATCTCGGACTTGAAGACTAAGATCAGGGAGGCCGAGCAACGCGGCGATTTGGCGGAGGCGATGCGATTGAGTGAGCAATTGCAAAAATCCGATAGCAACCGGAAACACCTGCGCCGTGGGCGTGGTATAGAATGAGTTTATCGTCGCGTCTCGCACGAGTTGGTATCGGAGACTTCGTGGCAACACCTGAAAAGCACGAGCGTTCAAGACGGTTCGGCGAATCCGGCGAAGCCCGCGGCTTGCGTCTGTTCGGCGAGGGCGAGGGCCAGGAGGAAGGCCTTACCAAACGTCGCGGTCTCGAAGATATCCTCGCCGACTACGAACAAAACGAGAGCGAGAATTTCGTCGAGGGCTTGGATGACAAACCCGGCGATCTCGACTCGGAAACCGAAGAGGTCGTCGACCTCGATTTCGTCGCCGACGCCAACGAGAAAACCACCGATCCCGTCCGCATGTACCTCCGTGAGATGGGCACCGTTCCGCTGCTCAATCGCGAAGGCGAAATCGAATTGGCCAGGCGCATCGAGCGTGGGCGCAAAGCCGCCATGAAGTCGCTCTCCCGTTCTCCGCTGGTGATCCGAGAGCTGCTCCAATGGCAGCCGGACATCGAATCCGGCAGGCTCTACGTCCGGGATTTGCTTCTCCTTCCCGATCCCCCTCTCACCGACGAGACCGTGGAAGAGGAAACACGCAAACTGCTCGCCACCATCGACGAAATCGAGAAACACTACCGCAAGGCACAGCAGTGCCAGCAGAAGCTCTACTCCATCTCGCGCGGCATGAAACCCAAGCAGTACCGCACCGTGCGCGGTGAGCTCGCCCGCTCCATCATTCGCGTCTCGCGCGCCATACGGTCCATCGAGTTCACCACGCACATGCGCCACGTGCTCGCGCGCAGCGTTTTCCAGGCCGTCGAGCGCATCAAACCGCTCGAGCGGGAAATCGCCCGTCTCCAAAGGCAGATTGAAGACCTGCCGGCGGCCGAGGCCCGCGACCCGAGAAAAGCACAGAAGCTGATCCAGCAGGAACTCCAGGATCTCGAGATCGAATTCGGCGCCCAAGCCCCCGAACTTCGCCGTACTCTTCAAGTGGTCGAGCGCGGCGAAATCGAAGCCGAGTTCGCCAAGAAGCAGCTCATCGAAGCCAACCTCCGCCTCGTCGTTTCCATCGCCAAGCGCTACACCAATCGCGGCCTTCAGTTCCTCGATCTCATTCAGGAAGGCAACATCGGCCTCATGAAGGCCGTCGACAAGTTCGATTACCTTCGCGGCTACAAATTCTCCACCTACGCCACCTGGTGGGTTCGCCAGGCCATCACCCGCGCCATCGCCGATCAGGCCCGCACCATCCGCATCCCCGTGCATATGATCGAGACGATCAACAAACTCGTCCGCGAGCAGCGCAAGATGCAGCAGGAACTCGGCCGGGAAGCCACCACCGAAGAGCTCTCCAAGCGCCTCGAACTTCCCGTCGGCAAGGTCCGCAAGATACTTCGGATCGCCCAGGAGCCCATTTCGCTCGAAACCCCGGTCGGTGAGGAGGAAGAGTCTCACCTTGGCGACTTCATCATCGACAAGCGCGTCGTCTCTCCCTCGGAAGCCGTCATCAATCTCAACCTCCGCGAGCAGACCGCCGAGGTCCTCAAAACCCTCAGTCCGCGCGAGGAAAAGATCATCAAGATGCGCTTCGGCCTTCACGATGGCAGTGAACACACCCTCGAGGAAGTCGGCCAGCAGTTCGCCGTCACCCGCGAGCGCATCCGCCAGATCGAGGCCAAGGCTCTTCGCAAGCTACGCCACCCCAGCCGCTCCCACCGGCTGCGCGATTTCCTCGAAAGCAACGGCCAGGATTAGTCCTCTCGCAATCAGTAGTTGACTTTCCCCTTTTATTCGCCAATAATGGGGCGATGGCACTCACTCCTCGTCAAAAGCACGTCCTCGACTTCATCTCCGGGTTCGTCGATGAGCACGGCTACTGCCCCAGTTACGAAGAGATCGCCGCCGGCCTCCAACTGGCTTCGCTCGCCACCGTGCACAAACACATCTCCGCGCTCGAAGGGAAGAACTACCTCCGCCGCGCCTATAACCAGAGCCGCTCGCTCGAACTCGCCCAGCGCTACTACGACGAGATGCCCGCCGCCAGGCAGGGCGGGGTAGAACTCGCCGTGCCCGTCGAAGGACGCATCGCCGCCGGCGCTCCCGTCGAGCAGTACGAGGCCGGAGAAAAACTCACCTTCCGCGACTTTGCCGGTGATCGCGATTCCTTCGCCCTCGAAGTCCGCGGAGACTCGATGATCGAAGACCATATCTGCGATGGCGACTACGTATTGATCGAGCGCACTGCCGACGCCCGCAACGGCGACATCGTCGTCGCCCTGGTGGACGGATCCGAGACGACGCTCAAGCGCTATTATCGCGAAGGCGACACCGTGCGGCTCCAGCCCGCCAACTCCGCCATGGAGCCGATCCGCGTACCCGCTGCCGGAGTCGCCGTCCAAGGCCGCCTCCTGGCGGTCATGCGCAAGTACCGTTAGTCGAACCGCACCCGGCCGGCTCGGCCCTCAAATCTTACCCAGACACCCCGCCTGCAGAAGCCGCCGGTCCATGTGATACCGCCGGTACAGCACCTTCCGGGGCAGCAGTGGGATGTGCGGCGCCGACACAAGGCGGTTCGCCACATGCCAGACGTGCTCCTGCGGCGTCCGCCACGGCTCGAGCGGCGTCAGCAGGATTGGCCTCGTGAACGCCCGTAGCGTCTTTTCTCCCCGCCAGTTGAAATAGTGCTCCCAATAGGAAAGAGCCAACTCACGGATGGTTCTGTAAATCGGTGTCCGGTAACGGAGCCCCGAGTAGTTTGACTTGGCCACCGCCCCCCACAACCCGTTCCGCCGGAACACCGCGATCACGTGATCGTCGTCCCGCACCGAAGCCAGGTCCACCACCAGCGGCGGATAGCCGTTCACCTCCAGCGCCGCCGCGGCGAATAGCGCCCCTTCCATACAATGCCCCCGGCGCTCCTCCAGCACCCGGCGCGGCGACCGGGCCGATGCCTTGCGGTTGTACTCGATCTTTTCATCGAGAAAGGTCTGGATCTTCTCCGGTCGGTCCAGACGGCGCAGGATCCGGAGTTCGGCGGGTGAAAAGTCATCCCAGGACATGGCTGTTCTCGGCTTGTGATTCTGGCAATAGTGTGCCACAACCCGCGCCAATCGGCAGCATGAGAAGGCCTCTGAATAGGAATTAAAAACGCTTCATTCGGCCGCGGATCCGCTTGGCCAGCTTCTCGATCTCTTCCGTCTTCTTGAATGCGGAAACCGACAGCACGTGACGATCGTTCTTCTCCAGGTCGATCTTCAGGTCTTCGGCCAGTTTGAGCAAATCCGCCGCGTCCTCCAGTGACTTCTCACGGTCGGACTTCAGAATCGCCTCCACCTGGGAACGTTTCAATCGCGGCGATCCGTCGTCACGGTGCGGCCCCCCTGGCGGCAGTTGGGCTCCCGAAGGCATGGCCGCAAACAGACACAGAGCGCAAACGAACCTGAGGACAGACAGCATGGCGGTACTCAATTGCTATCATAGCCCTTTATGCGTGACATATCGCTCGGCGTGGTGGGGCTCGGCAACGTCGGTTCCGGTGCGCTTACCATCCTCGCCGAGAACGCCGACGCCATCGGGGAGAAGCTCGGATTCCGGCTCCGCGTAGCCATGGTTTGCAGCCGCGGCGTAGACAAAGTGGATCTACCCCCGGCACTCGCCGGTGCTGTGCGGACCACGGACTGGCGGGACGTCGTCGCCTCGCCCGATGTCGAAATCGTCGCCGAATTGGTCGGCGGCGTCACCGTGGCGCGCGACCTCATCCTCGCCGCCATCGCCCAGGGCAAAAGCGTCGTCACCGCCAACAAAGAGCTCATGGCCGCCGAAGGACCGGACCTGTGGGACCGTGCCATCGCCGCCGGCGCCAACATGGCCATGGAGGCCAGCGTCGCCGGTGGCATCCCCATCCACTCAGTCCTCCGCGAGGGCATCGCCGGAGACCGTGTCGAAGCCTTCTACGGCATCCTCAACGGCACCAGTAACTATATTCTCACCGCCATCGAGAAAAACGGCTCTGAATTTGCCTCCGTTCTCGCCGAGGCACAGCGTCTGGGATACGCCGAAGCGGACCCCTCGGCCGACGTCGACGGCTTCGACGCCCGTTCCAAACTGGCCATCCTCGCCGCCCTCGCCTTCGGCGAAAAGATCTCGCCAGAGGAAATTCACACCGAGGGCATCCGCCGCATCTCCCCCGTCGATTTCCAGTACGCCGCCACGCTCGGACACACCATCCGGCTCGTCTGCGCCGCCCGTTCCACCGAGGCCGGGTTGCTCCTCTCGGTCCGCCCCGCGCTGATTCCCACTTCCACCATCATGGCCAGCGTCCAGGGTGCTTACAACGCGATTTGGGTCCGTGGCAAGTACGGCGCCGACACCTTCTACTACGGTCGCGGAGCCGGACCTTTCCCCACCGGAGTCGCCGTCGTCAGTGACCTCATGCGCGTCGCCCGCGAAATCCGTGGTGGCAGCCCCGAGCGCGTCTCGCCGTTCGCCCATGCCAAGCTCGGCGCCTACCGGCCCATTCCCATCACGCGGCAGGTTCGCGCCTGGTATCTCCGCTTCCGTGTCAATGACCGCCCGGGCATCATTTCCGCCCTCGCCGCCATCCTCGCCGAGAAAAACATAGGCCTCGACGCGGTGTTGCAGCTTCCCACGGAAACCAAACAGGATCTACCCTTCGTCATCACTCTCGAACCCACCGGCGAACAAGCCGTCCGTGAAGCAGTCGCGCGGATGGCCGCGCTGGACTTTATGACCGAGCCGCCCTTGGCCCTTCCCATGGAGACCGCACTATGACCACCCGATTCACCACCCGGATTTTCGCCGCCGCCATTTGCGCCGCGGCCATCGCCTCGGCCCCGGCACAGGTCGCCGCCGATGCCAACGCCGGCTACCGCACCAAGGACGCCCGCGAAAAAATCGTCGGACGCCTCCTCGCCCATGACCGCGAGGACACCCAAAAACCCAATGACCTCGTCGAAGCCATGAGCATCGCCCCCAACATGACAGTCGTTGACATCGGCACCGGCGCCGGCTTCATGCTGCCCTATCTCTACGGCGCCTTGGGCGACGGCGGCAAGCTCATCGCCGAAGACATCTTCCCGGACTTTCTCGAAAAAGCCAAAGCCCGCGCCGCCGAAGCGCAGCTCGAAAACGTCACCTTCATTCATGGCACCGAGAAGGATCCCAAGCTGCCCCCGGCCGGCGTCGACGTCGCCCTCATCCTCGATGCCTATCACCACTTCGACTATCCCGCCGACATGCTCGCCGGTGTCCGCCGCGGTCTCAAAGACAATGGCCGCCTGATTCTCGTCGATTTCTACAAACGCGGCTTCCAGGACCCCAAGCACATCCGCGCCGATGAAGCCGAAGTGGTCAGGGAAGTGGAAGCGGCCGGCTTCGTCCTCATCGCCACCCGCCCCTTCACCCCGGACCGTCAATACATCGCCGAGTTCAAAAAGAAGTAGTTCGCGGAACCCGCGGCTGCCCCGCCTCCATCGCCGCGATCTCGGCATCGGTGATGTCCATGCCCTCTTCGTGGTAGTCCTGGTCCGTATTCAACTCCCACAGGTCGAACTTCGCCCCCAGGATGTTCCGCGCCGCCAGCATCGCGGTCAACATCGAATGATCCTGGTTGTTGTACCGGTGCTGCCCGTTGCGTCCCACCAGTTGCAAATTCGGCACCGCCGGCAGCCACTCCCGCACCCGCGTCAGCCCTTGCGCGTAACGCCCGTCGTAGACCGGGTACGCCTTCTTCACACGCACCACGCACCCGTCCACCACCCGCATCGGATCCACCAGCCCGATCTGCGCCAGTTCCCGGCGTCCCATTTCGATCAGGTCCGCATCGCCCATGCTCCACACCGGGTCCCCTTCCGAGCAGAAGTACTCGAGCCCCAGGCACGACATCGCCGGATCCGGTGACATCTCCTCGCTCCAGTTGGTGTAGTTCTGAATCCGCCCCACGGCCACATTCGGTTCGTGGATGTAGATCCAGTTGTCCGGAAACAGATCCCTTCCCTTCACCATGAGCGCCACCGTCAGAAAGTCCCGATACGAAAAATCATCGGCCGCCGCCAGCACCTCCGCCGGGGGCGCCGGATCGAGCATCCGTAGCAGATCCCGAATCGGCAGCGTCGAGATGAACTGATCGCCTTCGTACCGCTGTCCGCCTGCCTCCACCGCCGTCACCTTCCCCGGCTCCCAGTAGATCCGCTCCACTGGCGACCGAAGCAGTACTCTGGACCCTCGCGATTCCACGATCCTCTGCATCGCCGTCCACATCTGCCCGGGGCCGCGCCGCGGATACAGAAACTCCGTTACCAGCGTTCGCGGTGTGCCGCTCGATTCCGTCTTCTTTGGCAGATAAGGCTGGATCGCGCTCTTGATCACGGACCGCAGCGAAAGGCCGCGGATCCGCTGCGCCGCCCACTCCGCCCGAATCTGGTTGCACGGAATCCCCCACACTTTTTCCGTGTAGCTGCGGAAAAAGGTTTGAAACAGCCGATCCCCGAATCGATTCGTCACCCACGTCGCTAGATCGTCCTCGGGACGCGTTGGCAGCAGCCGTGCCTTCAGATAGCTCAGCCCGCACAACGCCACCTCCACCGGACCCAGCCCCCGCACCACGTTCCACGGCTCCAATGGATACTGGAAGAACTTGCCGCCGTAGTAGATGCGCGACAGCCGCGGCCGCACCAGCATGTCCTCGCCCAGCACCTCGTGCCACACCCGCTCCACCATCCCCACCTTGGTGAAGAAACGATGGCCGCCCAGGTCGAACAGGTACCCCTTGTACTCCGCCGTCCGCGCGATGCCGCCCACGCACCCATCGGCTTCCAGCACCACCGACTGCCGCCCCGCCCGCGACAACTCGTACGCCGCGGTCAGTCCCGCCGGGCCCGCGCCGACAATGATCACCGGCTCCGTCACGGCTCTATGCGAGCCCGAAAAGGGGCCGCATCTCCACCGGCAGCTTGCGCGCCTTCATATCCCCATCCAGAAAGATATGCCGCGTAAATCCCGTCGCCAACACCACCCCCGTCGCCGCGTTCCGGATCTCGTACTCAAACCGAACCAGCCGCGGGTTTGACTCGCCCAAACCCGTCAATACCGCCACCTCGTCGTCATACCGCGCCGGCGAAAGATAACGGCACGACGCTTCCACCACCGCCAGGTGCAACCCTGTCTGTTTCTCGAAATCCGCGTACCGCATCCCTGCATTCCGGAAATACTCCACCCGTCCCACTTCCATCCAAACAAGGTAGTTCGCATGGTACACGATCCCCATCTGATCGGTCTCCGCGTATCGGACCCTGAGGCGGACTTCGTGGCGCGTCATGAGCCTCAAGCATAACGCGCGCGATGCAACCGCGGCAGCCCGGCAGGCGTCTGTTAGGATATCGCTGTGAGGATACGCGTGCTCTTTTTCGGGATGCTCAAGGACGTCATCGGCCGCTCGTCGGAAGTGGTCGAGGTCAGCCCCGGCTCCCGCCTGCAGGACCTGTTCGACCGCTACGCGCAATCCGCGCCCCGCCTCCGCGACTATGAGTCCAGCGTCGTGCTGGCGCGCAATCACGAGTTCACCGCCCGCGAAACTGAAATGGCCGATGGCGACGAAGTAGCCTTTCTCCCGCCCGTAAGCGGCGGTACCGGCTATATCCGGGAAATTGCCGATCCCGATACCGGAAATTTCTTCGCCCTCACACGCGCTCCCATCGATGTCCGTGCCATCGTCGAACGCCTCCAGCGCCCCGAGGACGGCGCTATCGTCGATTTCGAAGGCATCGTTCGCAACAACACCAAAGGACGCCCCACGCTCTACCTCGACTACGAGTGCTATGAGGAAATGGCGGTAAAGATGATGGCTTCCATCGGGCGCGAGATCGCCGCCGAAAACGCCATCGGCCGCATCGCCCTCGTCCACCGCCTTGGGCGCATGGAGATCGGAGAGGCAAGCGTCGTCGTCGTCGTCACAGCACCCCATCGCAAACCGGCCTTCGCCGCCGCCCTCGAAGGCATCAATCGCCTGAAGAGACTCGTCCCGATCTGGAAGAAGGAATACTTCGTCGACGGCGAAGTGTGGGTGGAGGGTGATTGGGATGACTCGGTACGGCCGGCGGTGCCCACGCCGTGACATCGTCCTTGAAACCTCTGCGGGCACTGTCCCTGCTCGCTGCATCGGTCGCCTTCGCCCAATCCACGGAACCCGTCTTTCGCGTCGATGTCGACCTCGTGCGCCTCCTTGTGACCGTCAAGGACGCCGATGGACGCCTGGTCGGCGGGCTCGACAAATCCGATTTCCTCATCGCCGACGACGGTGTCGCGCAGGATGTCGCCGTCTTCGAGCGCCACACCGAACAGCCTTTGTCGGTCGCGCTTCTGGTCGACACCAGCGGATCCACCGCCAAGGATCTCAAGTATTCCGTTCAGTCCGCCAGCCGTTTCCTGCGCGCCCTGGTCGGCGAAGGCAATCCCCGCGACGCCCTTGCGCTGTTCACCTTCAATCACGACGTCACCCTGCGCACCAGTTTTACCCGCAACCCCAGCCGCGTCGAACGCGCGCTGGACCATCTCCAGGCCGAGGCCGGCACCTCGCTCTACGATGCGCTCATTCTCGCCTCCGACACCCTCACGGGCCGTGAGGGCCGTAAGGTCATCGTCGTTGTCACCGATGGCGGCGACACCACCAGCTATCGTTCGTATCAGGATGCTCTCCGCGCCGTCCATGCCGTCGACGCCGTCATCTACTCCATCGTCGTCGTGCCCATCACCAACGACGCCGGACGTAACGTCGGCGGCGAGAACGCCCTCATCACTCTCAGCCGCGGAACCGGCGGCCAGACGTTCTTTCCCTCTGTCGGCCCCGCCCTCGACGCCGCCTTCACCGGAATTCTCGAAGCCCTCCGGACCCAATATTTGATCGGATACTACCCAAAGCCCCAGCCGCCCGCCTCCGGCGCCTTCCGCAAGGTGGCGATCGCACTGAAGCAGGGAGGTTTGCGGCCCTTCGCGCGTGATGGATATTATGGGAGGTAACAGCTCTTGCCGAAGCCCCGACCCATGAACAAACCAAAACCGACCAAAACCAAATCCAGAGCGCCTGAACAAACCTTCGAGGAAGTCAAATACCTCCGCAGCCTCATCGATCAAAAGCTCACTGTATCGGTGAAGCTCATGGATAACGAGATCGTGGAAGGCATCATCGAGTACTACGATGCCAACTTCATCCGTGTCACCAGGACCGGAGCGCCGAATCTGTTCATCTACAAACACGACATCAAATACCTCTCCGAGGCCCCCGCTTAGTGCCCTCCTATCTCGAGACGGCCACCGGAATCGCGAAGGAAGCCGGCGCCCTACTGGTCCGCTTCTATGAGCGCCGCATCGGCTTCGAACTCAAAGGCGAGTTTGACCTCGTCACCGAAGCCGACCGCGCTTCCGAGAAGCTCATCGTCGAGCGCCTTCGCACACATTTCCCCCATCACGGCATCCTCGCCGAAGAGGGCGGCGGCCATGAAAGCGCCTCTGAGTTCCGCTGGTTCGTTGACCCTCTGGACGGCACCACCAACTTCGCCCACGGCTACCCCGCCTTCAACGTCACTCTCGCACTCGAACAGGCGGGCCGCATGATTGCCGGCGTGGTCTACGATCCCGTCCGCGACGAATTGTTCGCCGCCGAGCGCGGCGCAGGCGCCTATCTCAACAACAAGCGCATGCGCGTCACCCCCTCCACCCGCCTGGAAGACGCGCTGCTCGCCACTGGCTTTCCCAGCTTCAAGCGCCACTTGAACGTAAACGTCCATTTTTTCCATCAGGTCGCCATGGTCACCCACGGCGTCCGCCGCAGCGGATCGGCCGCCATTGATCTTGCCTACGTCGCCGCCGGCCGTCTCGATGGGTTCTGGGAGTTCGGCTTGAAGCCCTGGGACCTTGCCGCCGGCACCCTGCTGATCGAGGAAGCCGGAGGCCGTTGTTCCGACATGCACGGCAGTCCCATGGAAGTTACCGGCAAGCACCTGGTGGCCACCAACGGAGCCATTCACGACCAGCTCATCGGGCTGTTCGGCGAGGTTTTCAGCGGGAACTACCGGGTTCCACTGCCCCAACTCTAACGCAATGCGCGGCGGCTTCGGTCCGCCCTCGCCGGCAAGCCCGGCGCCAGGAAATACGCCATGCTCTTACTACTGGCCCTGACCATCCCCGCCGCCGGCTGGATCCCCGCCCGCTGGCACTCCTCCGATCCCAAGTCTCTCGAACTCGTCCAGCAGACCCCCATCAACGCCCTCCTGCTCGAAAAACAACACTGGTCCCCGGACTTCGCCAAAGCCGCCGCCGCCCGGGCAATCCTTACCCTGGGAGTGATCACACCCGCTGACGCGAAAGTCTCCCCCGAAACCATCGCCGCCGCCGGCCACTCCGCGCTCGTCCTCGAGGATCTTTCCCCGGAAGCCGCCGCCGCCATCCGCGCCACCCTGCCCGCCCTGCCCATCGTCGAAATCGGCTCTCGCACCCGCATGCGCCTCGACACCGAAGATCCCATCCTGGCCACCAATCAGGGCCTGTGGGCCGGCATCAACACCGTCGAAGACGGCGCAGCCAAGGCAGCCCCGAGCGGCGGTCCCTGGATCGACACCAACTCCGGCTTCCTCCGCTTCGTCCGCGCTGTCACCAGTACACCCCTCTGGCTCGGCAATCGTCCTCCGGAGTCTGCCGTCATTCCACCCGCCCGCTACCTCCAGGCAGTCGGCGACGCCGCCATGGTCGGCGCCCGGTGGATCGTTACCCTCGACGCTGCGTTTGAAAAGAACCTCCTGGCCGGGGATGAAACCGCGCTCCGCAACTGGAGAGCCATCGGCGATCACATCGCCTTCTACGAGCAGCACCCCGAGTGGCGCTCCTTCCAGCCCTATTCCCAACTCGCTCTCGTCCAGGACACCGCCAGCGGTGGCCTGTTCTCCGGCGGCATCCTCGACATGATCAGCGTCAAGCACACCCCGGTCCGCGCCGTCCCCGCCCGCCGGCTCGAGGAAAAAGACGCCATGGCCGGCGCCACCATGGCCGTCAATGTCGACCCCGAAGCCATGACGGCCGATCAGAAACAAACCCTGCGCCAATTCACCCGCGCGGGCGGCACCCTGCTCACCGCGCCCCCAGGATGGAAGTTCCCCGCCCAGCGGGAAGGCCAGATCACTCTCGACAAGGAAGACGTCGAAAAGCTTGACCAGATTTGGAAAGAGGTCAACGCCATGACCGGACGCCGTAACCTCGGCGCGCGCCTGTTCAACGTCTCCACCATGTTGTCCAGTCTCTCGGCCGGGCCCGGCGGATCCCCGCTCGTGCTCCAGATGGTGAACTATTCTGACTATCCCGTCGAAGACATTACCGTACATGTGTTGGGAAAATTCAAGAAGGCGCATCTGCTAGCGCCCGGGGCTCCAGCGCGCGAGGTGGAAGTCTACGACAATGAAGAAGGAACTGGAATCGATATCGCCACCGTCGCCACCGTGGCCGCCTTGGTGATAGAGTAATGCCCGAAACGGCATGCTTCAGAAAGGAGCCTTGACTATGGCTGGTTGGAATCGGCGTGAATTGTTGGCTGCGATGCTGGCGGGTCCCGTGGCAGGGGCTCCCGCCGCTCGTTCTGCACCCGTGGTTGTCGCCAAGTGCCCCTCCTACAAACAGGATCAGGTGGCGCTGATGGACGCCATGTTTGACAAGCTGGGCGGGCTCGGCAGCCTCGTGAAAAACAAGACCGTCACCGTCAAGGTGAATCTCACCGGCAGCCCCGCGCTCAAGTTCCAGGGCAAGGCTCTCGGCGTCACCCACTACACCCATCCCGATCAAATCGCCGCCTTCGCCCATCTCTGCCAACGGGCCGGCGCTCGGCGCGTCCGCTTCGTGGAAAGCGCCTGGGCCACCGCCGGGCCGCTCGAGGACTACATGCTTGATTCCGGCTGGAACGTTCGCCGCATGAAAGCCGCGGCGTCCATCGCCGAATTCCGGAACACGAACGGATTGGGCCAGTTCGCCAAGTACGCCAAGTTCAAGGTGCCTGGCGGCGGCTCCATTTTTCCGTCCTACACACTCAACGAAGCTTACGCGCAAACTGACGTGTTCGTGTCCATGGCCAAGCTCAAGAACCACGCCACCTGCGGCGTCACGCTCTCGATGAAGAATATCTTCGGCATCACCCCGGCTTCCATCTACGGTGATGACGCCGGCGAGCATGAGCCCAACGAAAAGCCTGAAAAGGGCCGCGTCAACGTCTGCCACCTCGGCAAACGCCAGCCCGCCTCCATCGCGGACCCGGAAAAAAACCGGTCCTCGTCCCGCGAGGCCAGCGAGCGCATGCCGCGCATCACCGCCGAACTCGTCGCCGCCCGGCCCATCGATCTCGCCATCGTCGACGGCATCGAGACCGTCACCGGCGGTGAGGGCCCTTGGATTCGCGGATTGCGGTACGTCAACCCCGGCGTCATGATCGCCGGCCTCAACCCCGTCTGCACCGACACCGTCGCCACCGCCATCATGGGATACAACCCGCGGGATAGGCGCGCCGGAGCTTTCGCCAAATGTGAGAACACTTTGCTCCTGGCCGAACAAATGGGCCTCGGATCGGCCGATCTGAAGGCGATCGAGGTGCGTGGGACGCCGATAAGTGAATCGATGTTCTCTTTTGCCGGATAGATCGTACTACGGCTGTATCTGACACGGCTGTCCCGAAACTATGTTGCCTTGGCCCAAGATCACCCTCATCGCCGTCGTCGACATTCTTGTCACGGCCTTCCTCATCTATCAGTTCCTGCTGATGGTGCGCGGCCGCCGCGCGGCTCAGGTGCTCGCCGGGCTTTCCGTGCTGTTCGGTATCTACGTGGTGGCGCTTGCCTCGAACCTCGACCTGCTTCGCAGCCTGCTCGAGACCGTTGCCCCATACACCGCCTTCGGACTGATCGTCGTCTTCCAGTCGGAAATTCGGCGCGTGCTCGCCCAGCTCGGCCGCAAGGGTTGGACCGGTTTCGGCGGCCGGTTGAAACGCCAGGAGTTCGTCGAAGAGATCCTCGGCGCCCTCGAGCAGTTGGTGCGCACCAAGACCGGCGCCTTGATCGTCCTCGAGCGCTATAGCGGTCTCCGTTCGTTCGTGGAAAGCGGCGTCGCCCTCGACGCGGCTCTTTCGCAGGAGCTTCTCGTCGCCATCTTCCAGCCGCGCGGCGCCCTCCACGATGGGGCCGTCATCATCCAGGCCGAACGAATTTCCGCCGCTGCCTGCTTCCTCCCGCTCAGCATGAATCCGGCCCTCATGAGCACGCTCGGAACGCGTCATCGCGCCGCCATCGGTATTACCGAGGAGACCGACTGCCTTGCGCTTGTGGTTTCCGAGGAAACCGGAACGCTCTCCGCCGCCGCCTTCGGGCAGATCGAACGCGAACTCACCATCCAGCAGATGGAAGCGCTGATTCTCAAGCATATGGGGGGGCGCACCCGGGAACAAGCCCTGGCCAGCGAAGAGCACGACGAGGAAGAGTCCCCCACCGCCGGCCGCCCCACGCCCGTCAAGACGAGGACCGGATGACCCGTACTCTCCTGTCCTTTTCGGGGCCCCCGCCGCATCCACATCCCTGCCGAACAGAATCCTCATGCTCCGCCTGATCACAAACCGCTGGCCCTATAAGCTCTTCTCTCTTGCCGCCGCGGCCTTGCTTTGGCTGGTTCTGGTCGAGGAGCCGGAAGTCTCCACTTCCATCCTCGTCCCCGTGCAGTATCGCAACATGCCTAAAGATCTGGAGATTAGCTCCGATGTTAGGGACAGGATCCACGTGGAAGTGCGCGGCCCGGCTTCGAAGTTGACGCCGGCTCGATTGGACGACGCCTCCGTGGTGATGGATCTCGGGTTCGTCGGCCGCGCCGGGGAAAGAACCTTCCCGGTCAAGGACAACATGCACCTGCCCGGTGGTGTCGCCTTGGATCGCGCCGTGCCCGCCCAGGTTCGCGTTCGTTTTGAGAAGCGCGTTACTCGCGAGGTACCGGTCGTCGTGAGGATTGGCTCGCCGCCGCGGGGCTACGAGATTGTCTCCCAGCAGGTGGCGCCAGGACGTGTGAGATTGGTCGGCCCGGAAAGCCGGGTTCGCGAAGTAGAGTCGGTCGAAACCGACCCAGTCGATTTGACGGATACGGATGAATCACCCAAAGAAACGGAGGAGTTTCTCGTTAAAACCTACGTGGCCGATCCGCAGGTGCGCGTCGACGGCGATGGCCGTGTCGCCGTGCGCGTGCAGTTGGCCCGGATCGGAGCGGCCGGGAAATGATACAGACCTGTGAGCAGACAACTTTTCGGAACGGATGGAATTCGCGGCGTAGCGGGTGAGTACCCGCTCGATCCGCAGACAGTGCATGCCGTTGGACTCGCCCTCGGCAATTGGTGCGTCAATCATCCCCATGCGGGCGCCGATGCCGGAGTGGTGATCGGGATGGACACACGCGAGTCCGGCGAATGGATCGCGGGCCAGTTGGCCGGCGGTCTCGCCGCCGCCGGTGTCAGCGCCCGGCTCGCCGGCGTCATCACCACACCCGGCGTCGCCTACCTCACCCACGACGATGGTTTCGCCGCCGGCGTCATGATCTCGGCCTCTCACAATCCGTTTCAGGACAATGGCATCAAGATTTTCGGTCCCACCGGGTACAAACTCCCGGACGCCGAAGAACTGGCCATCGAGAAAGACATCCTCAGCCTGCGCGGGACCCCTGTTTCCACGCTCGCCCTCACGCCCGAGCCGGAACTCGACGAGCAATACATCGAGCACCTGGCCTCCGCCTTCCGGGGTTCCCTCGAAGGCCGCACCGTCGTCCTCGATTGCGGCAACGGCGCCGCTTTTCGCCTGGCCCCCGATCTCCTCCGGCGGCTCGGAGCCCGTGTTGTCGCGATCGGCTGCGATCCAACCGGCCGAAACATCAATCTCGAATGCGGCGCTACCCACGTCGAGTCGCTGCGCCGCCGAGTGGTCGAAGAGAACGCCGACGCCGGGTTTGCCTTCGATGGCGATGCCGACCGCTGCATTGCCGTCGCCTCCTCGGGCAAGGTTGTCGATGGCGACGCCGTGCTGCTCATGGCCGGTGTCTATCTCAAGTCCCGCGGGGAGCTGACCGGCGACGTCGTCGTCGCAACCGTCATGTCCAACCTGGGGCTCCAGAAGGCGCTCGCCGCCGCGGGCATCGAATTGGTGCGAACCGCCGTCGGGGACAAGTACGTCCTCGAAGAGATGGTTCGGCGTGGCGCCGCAGTCGGCGGTGAGCAATCCGGCCACGTCATCTTTCTTTCACAGGCCACCACCGGCGATGGTCTGCTCACCTGTCTGCGCGTGCTGGAAGTAATGGCCGCCACAGGCTCCTCGCTCGAAGATCTTACCGGCGCGTTGGAAATCTATCCGCAGACGCTCGTCAACGTGCGTGTCAAAGAGCGCCGCCCCCTGGCGGAACTGGTCGCCGTCAACGCCGCCATCCAGCAAGCCGAGGCGGCCTTGGGCGCTGACGGCCGCGTTCTCGTCCGCTTTTCCGGCACCGAACCGCTCGCCCGCGTCATGGTCGAAGGCCCCACCATCGAGTCCGTCTCGAACCATGCCAACCAGATCGCCGGCGTCATCCGCTCCGAACTCGGCGGCTAACGAGCCGGCACAGGGCGGGGCGCCCTTTGAGGCAGCACCCTCGACAGAAGGGGCTCCGCCGCCCCAGCTCCGTTGTACCGGCGCGTCCTAACAGGAGCGGCCAAGTTCGCGAAATTTCGAAATCATCGGAAAAGCCCCTATCCGGCTCATCCACCGGCACTTCATCCGGGTAGGGCCGCCCATCGCCCCCGCGCGGGTTTCCGCATGGTCCGCCCGTCCCGGCTAGGATCGCAGCGGGTGCGCCGCAGTTCGTGACGCCTCTCGACGGCACCCGGGATCGGCATCGCAATCGATCGGAACAAACCCAACTAAGTCTAGCGAGATCAGCTACTTCTCCGAATAAACAAACCCGATTCGAACCCATCCCCGCACCTTCCCGCGCCCCCCTTCCGCAGGCGCTCCCAAAGTGCGTTACAATCGGCTCTTTCCAGGAGGACCCTGCATGAGCCTTTTTGCTGTCAAACCTGTCGATCAGGTGATGGCCGATTCCGAGCACGGCGAACACAAACTGGTGCGGTCTCTCACCGCCTCCAGCCTCATCGCACTCGGTATCGGCGCCATCATTGGCGCGGGATTGTTTTCCCTCACCGGTCTGGCAGCTGCCCAAAACGCCGGTCCCGCTGTCGTACTCTCGATGATTGTCGCCGCCATCGGGTGCGCTTTCGCTGGACTTTGCTACAGCGAATTTTCCTGCATGATTCCCGTCGCCGGTAGCGCCTATACCTACGCCTACACCACCATGGGCGAATGGCTCGCTTGGATCATCGGATGGGATCTCGTCCTCGAGTACGCCGTCGGCGCCGCAACCGTATCGATCAGTTGGTCAGCCTACGTCGTCTCCCTCCTGCATGACTTCGGCATCGATCTCCCACCCCAACTGGTCGCCTCGCCGCTCGAGCCCCTCACGCTTGCCGACGGATCCACTATCCACGGCATGATGAACCTCCCCGCCATCCTCATCATCTGTCTCATCACCGCTCTCCTGATGATTGGCACCAAAGAGTCCGCCCGTACCAATGCCATCATCGTCTTCATCAAGGTGACGGTGGTGATCGTCTTCATCGTCCTCGGATGGTCCTACATCAACCCCGTCAACTACACCCCCTTCATCCCGCCCAACACCGGCCAGTTCGGCCAATTCGGTTTCAGCGGCATCATGGCCGGCGCGGGCGTCATCTTCTTCGCCTACATCGGATTCGACGCCGTCTCCACCGCCGCTCAGGAAGCCAAGAATCCGCAACGCGACATGCCCATCGGAATCATCGGGTCGCTCGTCATCTGCACCATTCTTTACGTTGCCTTCGCCTACGTGATGACCGGCATGGTCCACTACACCGAACTCGGCGTCGCGGCTCCGGTTGCCGTCGCCGTCGACAAAACGCCCTACGCCTGGTTGATCGTCGCCGTCAAGCTCGGCATCATCGCCGGATTCACTTCCGTGATTCTCGTCATGCTGCTCGGCCAGTCCCGCGTCTTCTACTCCATGTCGCGCGACGGTCTGCTGCCCAAGGTCTTCTCGGAGGTCCATCCCAAGTGGCGGACGCCGTGGAAGTCCAACCTGCTCCTGCTCGCGCTCCTGGTGCCATTGGCCGGATTCCTGCCCCTCCAGATCGTGGGGCACATGACCTCCATCGGCACCCTGTTCGCCTTCGTGATCGTCTGCGCCGCCGTCCTCATCATGCGGCGCACCAACCCAGATCGCGAGCGGCCCTTCAAGGCTCCGCTGGTGCCCTTGGTGCCTATCCTCGGAATACTGTCGAACTTCGCGATGATGTATTCGCTCGGTCTCGACAACTGGATTCGGCTGGGCGTTTGGCTCGCCATCGGGCAGGTGATCTTCTTCCTCTACAGCCGTAAGCACAGCCGCCTCACTGCGGGCAAAAGCTAGCACGGGACAACGACTGCCCTATACTGGTAATTGGATGATGTCTGCCCTCTTCCGGGCAGCCCGAGTCCAATTCTCCTGACAGCAACCTGGAAGCGGGACCATGTTCGACAATCTCTCCGACAAATTGCAGCGTGTTTTCAAGAACCTTCGCGGCGAAGGGAAGCTGACCGCGGAGAACATGGAATCGGCCTTGAAAGAGATTCGCGTCGCCCTGCTCGAGGCCGACGTCCATTTCCGCGTCGTCAAGCAGTTGATGGAGGCCATTAAGGAAAAGGCGATGGGCCAGGAAGTGCTCACCGCGCTTTCCCCTGCGCAGCAAGTCGTCAAGATCGTCAATGAGGAACTGGTCAAGGTCTTGGGCACCCATCAGGCCCGGCTACGAACCGCTAACGAGCCGCCCACGGTCATATTCCTAGTCGGCCTGCAGGGCTCGGGCAAGACCACTTCCACCGCCAAGCTCGCACGCTGGCTCGGAAAGAACAGCCATTCGCCACTGCTGGTCTCGGTGGACGTTTACCGTCCCGCCGCCCGCAAGCAGTTGGCCGTGCTCGCGCGGGATCTGAAGATCCCCGTCTACGAAGGGCCCGAGGGCGAAAATCGGCCGCTTGAACTCGCGCGCGGCGCACGGCGGGAAGCCATGCAGACCGGCCGCGACACCGTCCTGGTCGATACCGCCGGGCGCCTCCACATCGACGACGAGTTGATGACCGAGTTGCAGCAACTCAAGGACTCGTTGAACCCCGTCGAGATCCTGTTCGTCGCCGACGCCATGACCGGTCAGGACGCCGTCAAAAGCGCGGACGAGTTTCACAAAAAGCTCGGCATCACCGGCATCGTGCTCACCAAGATGGATGGCGATGCGCGCGGCGGCGCGGCGTTGTCCATCCGCCAGGTGACCGGCCAGCCCTTGAAGTTCGTCGGCACCGGCGAAAAGCCCGATGCCCTCGAGCTGTTCCACCCCGAACGCGTCGCCTCCCGCATCCTCGGCATGGGCGACGTGCTCTCGCTCATCGAAAAGGTGGAGCAGAACATCGATTCCAAGAAGGCCGAAGAGATGCAGCGCAAACTGCTCTCGGACGAATTCTCCCTCGAGGACTTCCGCGATCAGCTTCGGCAGTTGAGCAAGCTCGGCTCGCTCGAGTCTCTCCTCGGCATGATGCCGCAAGTAGGGCCGTTCAAGGAACTCAAGAACGCCAAGGTGGATGAGAAAGAGATGGGTCGCGTGATTGCCATCATTGACTCGATGACCGTCGCCGAACGGCACAATCATATGATCATCAACGGAAGCCGCCGCCGCCGCATCGCCAAGGGAAGCGGCACCTCCGTGCAGGATGTGAACCAGTTGCTGAAGCAATATGGCGAAGCCAGGAAAATGATGAAAGGCTTTTCCAATACGCTGCTCGGCGGCATCGGCGGCGGTGGAAAGTCCATGGGCAAGATCGGTGGCATGCTCGGGCGCAAGCTCGGAAAAATGAAACTCCCGCCGATGGGCCCCGGCGGATGGAAGCCCTGAACGCCGGTCTTTTGAACCCCAGCACGAGCGGATTCGCGGACTGCTACGATAGTTAGAAGCGCAAAATTGCAAGGAGATCGATAGAGCAAGATGTTACGTATTCGTTTGGCCCGTTTCGGCGCCAAGAAAAAGCCGACTTACCGGCTCGTGGTGATCGAGAACACCAGTGGCCGCGATAGCCGCTGTGTCGAAGTTGTCGGCCACTATAACCCCGTCGCCGATCCCGCCGTCGTGGACCTGAAGCACGACCGGATCAGCCACTGGATGAAGCACGGCGCACAGCCGTCCGACACCGTCACACGGCTTTTGAAGAGCAGCCCGCCCGCGGTGGAAGCACCGGCGGCGACCTAGCCGGCGCAGGGCGGGGCGCCCTTGAGGCGGCAAAGGATCCGCCGCACCAGCTCCGTTGTGCCGGCGAGTCCTTAGAAGAGTAACCACCACGAAACGGACTTTCGATTGAGCCTTTTGGCTCCCGTAACGTGTTATATTCAGAACAGATAGCGGGAGCTATCCTTTATGGCAGCGTTGGGAATCAAAGAACTGGTTGAAGAAATTGCGAAGGCTCTCGTTGACATCCCCGACGAGGTTGTAGTTCGAGAAGTGCAGGGCGAGCAGGTTACCGTGCTCGAGCTGCGTGTCGCCCCGAGCGATCTCGGCAAGGTGATAGGGAAACAGGGGCGCACGGCGCGATCGGTGCGGACGCTCCTCGGTGCGGCTGGTATGAAACTCAACCGCCGCTTCACGCTCGAGATCCTGGAGTAAACGGTCTGCCGGAAGCGGGCGATCGCGTCGCCGACCAATGGGTCATCCTCGCTCACCTCGGCCGGACGCGCGGCCGCACCGGTGAGATTCTCGCCTTCGGCCATGCACGGGACGACGCTGGGTGGTATCGCGATCGCACCGTAACTTTGCTGCCCTCCGGCAGGCAGATGCGCATCGCCGAGGCTTGGCTCCACAACGGCCGGCTCGTCATCAAGTTCGACGGTGTCGACTCGATCAGCGACGCCGAAGCCTTTCGCGGCCAGGATGTTGCGATTCCCAAAAGCCAACGGGACGCCGCCGGCGAAGGCGAGTACTATTACGCCGATCTGGTCGGCTGCGAAATGGTTTCGGATGTGTCCGGGGAGTCCTACGGAGAGGTTACCGGCTGGTTTGAAGCGGCTCCCGGGTCTCCCGTGCTACTCGAAGTAGGACCCATGCTGGTGCCGTTCGTGCCGGCCATCTGCGTCAAGGTCGAACTCGATCGCCGGCGAATCCGGGTCCGGCTGCCGGATGGCTTGAGGGAACTGAACGAGCGATGATCTTCCACGTATTGACGATCTTCCCGGAGTACTTCTATGGGATGTTCGACCATGGCGTGGTCGGCCGCGCCGTCCGTGCCGGTGCGGTCACGGTCAACATCCACAACCTGCGGGATTGGACCTTCGATAAGCACAAGACCGTCGATGACAGGCCCTTCGGCGGCGGCGAAGGCATGCTGCTCAAACCTGAGCCCCTGTTTGCCGCCATCGAGTCCATCCTTCCTGGCCGCTCCGCCTCTGGGGCGAAAGTCGTGCTGCTGTCGGCTCAGGGAAAGCGTTTCGACCAGGCCGTGGCGCGGCGCCTGACCGCTTCCGCCGAGCTGTTGCTCATCTGCGGGCGCTATGAAGGGGTGGACGAACGCGTCGCCGAACATCTGGCCGACGAGGAATTGTCGATCGGGGATTACATACTGAGTGGCGGAGAACTGCCCGCGGCTGTGATAATAGATTGTATGTCCCGGCTGGTGCCGGGCGTGGTCGGCAATGAGGCGTCGACGGTGAATGAGTCGTTCCGGGAAGTGGACGGCCGCCGGATGCTCGATTGCCCGCAGTATACGCGGCCGGCGGAGTTTCGCGGCTGGAAAGTGCCCGAGGTTTTGCTCGGTGGCAATCATGCTGGTATCGCGGCTTGGCGCCGGGAAACGGCCCTTGCCAAAACAGCCCGCAATCGCCCGGACCTGCTGGGTGAGCCGGATTCCGAGATTTAGTTCGAGTTCGATTACGCTAAGGAAGTGAGAGTCATGTCCAACGCTCTGGTGGCGAAGATCGCCAACCAAAACATCCGCAGAGAGATACCGGAGTTGCGGCCGGGAGACACCATCAAGGTCCAGGTCAAGATCCGTGAAGGCGAAAAAGAGCGCCTCCAGGCCTTTGAAGGCACCATCATCGCCCAGAACAATTCCGGCGTCACCCACACCATCACTGTGCGAAAGATCAGCTTCGGCCATGGCGTCGAGCGCATCTTTCCGGTTAACGCGCCCACCATCGAGAAAATCGAGTTGGTTCGCACCGGACGCGTCCGGCGCGCCAAGCTCTACTATCTCCGGAATCTGCGCGGGAAAGCCGCGCGGCTCAAAGAGCGCGAGCAGCCGCGCGGGTAATACGGGTTGGCCTGCACCAGCCGTCTGGAGCGTCAGGCCCGGCTCCGTGGGTTCCGGCTTGTCGCCGGGCTCGACGAGGCTGGGCGCGGCTGCCTGTTCGGACCGGTGTATGCAGGTGCGGTGATTCTCGATCCCGCGCGCCCCATCCGTGGACTGAACGACAGCAAACAGTTGAACGAGTCGCGCCGCGACGTGCTTGCCGGGCGAATCCGGGAACGGGCGCTCGCATGGGCGGTGGCGAAGGTGGATGCCGGGTTGATTGACCGCATCAATATCCTGCAGGCATCCCGCCTCGCCATGAAGCTGGCTGTAGAGCAATTGCGCCCCGTGCCGGATTTTTTGCTGGTGGACGCAGTGGCCGTCGATGTCGATATCGCGCAGCGGGCCGTGATTCATGGCGATGCTCTCTCGCACTCCATCGCTGCCGCTTCCATCCTTGCCAAGGTCGACCGTGACCGCAGTATGGCCGAATGGGAACAGCGCTATCCTGGATACGGCTTCCTGCGGCATCGCGGGTATGCGACCGCCGAGCACAGGGAAGCGCTCGAGCGGCTCGGCCCCACCCCGTTTCACCGCTACAGCTATGAGCCCGTCCGGCAGGCCGCCGGATTGGCGCCGAAACAATTGGCGCTGTTTGACTCATGACAACGGAGCAACCCAACTATCGCTGGTATCACAAGCTCACCGGGCTGCTCTATGTGATTTTCTGCTTCGAGATGGGCATCTTCCTTCTCGTTCTCCCATGGCTCAAAATCTGGGATACCAACTACTTCTCCTGGATGGCTCCCGAGACCGGGTGGTGGCGCGGGTTCTGGTTGAGCTCCTATGTGCGTGGCGCCGTGAGCGGTTTGGGCCTCATGAATATCTACATCGCTCTGGTTGAGGTTTTTCGTCTGCGCCGTTTCTCGGGCGGCGACAATTTGGTATCGATAGAATAGAGAACTGAGCTAATGATCGACAAAATCGTTGGATCCGCCGGCTCGATGCTGCGCAGTGTGTTGGCGCCCGGCAAACAGAACCCGCAACGCGGCACTATCGCCGAATGGACGGTGACCATCCTCTTGTTGCTGTTCGGCACCACGACGCTGGTGCAGGCCTTTGTGATTCCCACCGGGTCCATGGAAGACACTCTCCTCATCGGTGACCATCTCCTGGTGGACAAGCTCTCTTACGCGCCGCCGGGCCCGGTGAGCAGATATCTGCTGCCCTACAACGAAGTGAAGCGCGGAGACATTATCGTCTTTCGTTATCCGATCGACATCAGGCAGACCTTCGTCAAACGGGTGATCGGAGTGCCCGGCGATCGCATCAAGATTGTCAAGAAGGAAGTCTTTCTCAACGGCAAGCGTCTCAACGAGCCCTACAAGTATCACAAGACGGACTACTTCGATTCCTACCGCGACAACTTTCCAAGTGAGCCGAACGTGCGTCTGTATGAGCCCGCCAATGAGATGCTCGCCAATGACGTGAAAGATGGTGAGGTCAACGTGCCTCCGGGTCATTACTTCGCCATGGGCGACAACCGCGACTCCTCCCTCGACAGCCGCTATTGGGGATTCGTGCCGCGCGAGAACATCATCGGCAAACCGCTGGTGATCTACTGGTCCTACGATGCGCCCACAGACCGCTTGGCGAGCCCCGACATCGGCCTCGACCACCTCATGGATCTGGCTCAAAATTTCTTCACCAAGACCCGATGGAAGCGGACCTTCATGCTGATCCGCGGATACCCGATCGAGAACTGAGCGCGCCCCCAGTGTCGAACAACCACACCTACGGGCTCATTCTGGCCGGCGGGCGGGGCACCCGATTCTGGCCCCGTAGCCGCACACGTACTCCGAAACAACTCATCCCTTTCACCGGTACTCGATCGCTGCTTCAGGATACGGTGGACCGCCTGAGTCCCATCCTGCCCCCGGAGCGTCTCTGGATCCTCACCAACGCATATCTGCGGGATGAGGTCCAGCGTCAATTGCCGGATGTGCCCGAGCAGCAAATCATCGCCGAGCCGGATCAGCGCAACACCGCGCCTTGCCTTGGCCTGGCTGCGCATCTGATTCAGGCGTCGGATCCGGAAGCGGTGTTGGGCGTGTTTCCCGCCGATCACCACATCGGCCAGCCCGATCGATTCCTCGAGTTCCTTCCACCGGCATTCGCAGCCGCGCGCGAAGGCAAGCTGGTGACCATCGGCATCCAGCCGCGGTGGCCGGAGACCGGATATGGTTATCTCGAGTTCCCCGCCGGCGCCACGCCGGGCGAGTTACAGCCCTACCCGCTCGAGCGCTTCCGCGAGAAGCCGGATCTTGCGACGGCGCAAGGATTCCTTTCGAGTGGCCGGTTCTATTGGAACGCGGGCATGTTCTTCTGGCGCGCTGCTGTGTTTACCGAAGCTCTTCACCGGTATCTTTCTAAGACAGCCGACCTGCTCGCGTCGTTGCCCGGACATCCCGGAGCCGAGTTCGACCGCATGCTGGGCGAGGTGTATCCGCAATGCGAGAACGTCTCGGTCGACTATGCGGTCATGGAGAAGGCGGCGCTCGATGGAAAAGTCGCTGGCATCGCGAGCGACGATTTCGGGTGGAGTGATCTCGGAAGCTGGAATGCTGTCTATGAGTTGCTCGGCAGCGATGGCGGCGGCAACGCCGTGCGTGGTTCCGCGCTGCTCCAAGACGCATCCGGATGCTTCGTCGAAGCCGGGGCAGGGAAGCTTGTGGCGCTGCTTGGCGTGAACGATCTGGTTGTGGTCGACACGCCCGACGCGCTGCTCATCACTGATCGGAAGCGCGCGCAAGAGGTCGGGCGTATCGTCAAGATGCTGGAGCAGCAGGGTCGTACGGAACTGCTTTGAGCACTCTGTCGAGAATGCGGCACGCCTTGTCGATCTCTTTCTCAGAGATGATGTAGGGCGGCAGAAACCGCAGCACGGTTTCGTGTGTGCAATTGATCAGCAATCCGAGATTCATCGCGTCGACCACGCACTGCTTGCCGGGCACGTATAGCTCGACGCCAATCATCAGCCCCGTGACACGCACCTGTTTGACGACGCGATGCTTCGCCGCGAGCGCATTCAGCTTCCGCCGAAAGTAGTCGCCGCGATCGCGAATCTGCGGGAGCAGGTCTTCGAGGATATCCAGGAATTCGCAGGCGACGCGGCACGCCAACACGCCGCCGCCGAAGGTGGTGCCATGCATTCCCGGCGCGATCGCCGCGGCGGCCTTTTCGTTCGCGATCACCGCGCCCAGGGGGAATCCGGCTGCCAACGGCTTTGCCGTGACCACCACGTCGGGCGTCACGGGAGGATCGAAGAGCTGATACGCGAAATAGGTGCCGGTGCGGCCAACGCCGCATTGAATTTCATCGAAGACCAGCAGCGCGTCATACCGGTCACACAACGCACGCGCTTTGCGCAGCACCGCTTCGGAAACCGAATAGACTCCGCCTTCTCCCTGAATCACTTCGATAACGACGCCGGCGGTACGTTCGTCGACCGCGCTCTCCAGCGCTTCCAGATCGTTGAATGGGACGAATTTCACCCCTGGCAAAAGCGGTTCGAAATCCTTCCGGTATTTCGGCTGGCCGGTGATGGAGATCGCGCCAATCGTGCGTCCGTGAAAGGAATTCTCGAAGGTGACGATTTCGTGCTTAGCCGGATCGCGATGGCTGCCGTGCGAGCGAATCATCTTGATGGCTGTCTCCATGCCTTCCGCTCCAGAGTTGCAGAAGAAGGCTCGTGCGAGACCGCTCATCCGGACGAGCTTTTCCGCGAGCAGCCCTTGATGCTCCTGATAGTACAAGTTGGAGCAGTGAACGAGTTGAGCCACCTGTTGGCGGACGGTGCGCACGATCCTCGGATGCGCGTGGCCGAGTCCGTTCACTCCGATGCCTGAGATAAGATCAAGGTAGCGCTTGCCGGCGAAATCGTAAAGATAGCAGCCTTTGCCGCGATGCAACGCGAGCGGATATCGCCCGTAGTTCTGCAATACGTATTGTTTCTCGCGGTCGACGATGGTTTGGGCGAGATCCTTCACTTCGGACTCGACCTCGATGGGTGAAGCCAGCATTTCACCATTCTACGGCACGCGGACATCGACGCCGATGGCGTCGTGATCGGACAGCGGAACGGTGTGGCGAGCGCCTACGTCGTGGATGACGATCGGGTTTGCGCAATCGAGCGTGCGCGCGGCAAACCAGTCTATTTTCAGAGGACAAGAGCCACCGTGCTCGCGAAGCGCCCATCGGATGAATGGGAAGCACCAGCCGGGCACCCATTCGGCGAGGCCCTTGTGAGCGCGGATGTCGGTAACGTCGTAATGAATCGTCGGTTCCGCCGCCTGATTGCAGTTGTTGATGTCAAACTGATTTGCCGCCAGCAAGCGGAACAACTCGCGCTCGAACCAGCGATAGGGATGCAGATAGTGGTTGCGGATCACGTTGCCCGGCCCCATCAATACGCGGAGGAAATAGCCCATGATGGCATTGAACGCGGACGACGAGTCAAAGGTGGTCGTATTCCAGTCGCCCCCGATTAAGGCGGGACCGCTGCTGGGAAGCGCCTGCACAACAGCGCGCATCTGATCCGCGCGGTGCCGCTGCTTCGAGTTAGCGTCGAGGTGGACGCAGGCCACGGTCAAGGGCAGGCCAGGAAGATCGATGGTCGCTGCCAGCGCGCACTGCGATCCCAGCCGCTGCTCCTTGCTGGCCATCTTGTCGATCCCGTTCTTGAGGCGGATCCGAACGGGATCGACAATCGGATAACGGCTCAAGATCGCGTTGCCGTGCAGGCCCAAGTCATTGTCGCCGTCGACGTCGCGCTCCGTGCCTGAGCCCTTGACGAGGCTCAAATAGCAGGGGATGAACGCATAGTCGAACCCCAATTCCATCGCCAACGTCCGCGCAACGTCGACGTTGCCGCTCCTCGCCATACCGACATCGGTTTCCGTCAGCAACAGCACGTCGCAGGTTCTCAGATAGGGATGCTCCCGGAACGCCTCGATTTGACCCGCGAGTTCCTTGCCTCGCTCGATGTTCCATGCAAGGATCCGATAGCTGGACCTTGCGGGTGCAGGTTCGCCGGCGAAGCGGCTTGTCTGCACCGTGGACAGCACCTGTTCGATCATCGCCCGACGGTCGAGATAAGCCGAACTTCGCTCCAGTTCCAGGGTGGACCGGCATCGTGCCAGCTCCTGCAAGACGGGCCGGATGTCTTCCCGGATGATCCGTGCGATATCCTCAGGCGTGCTCGAGATCTGTTGCTGCGCAAGCATTCGGTTCAATTTCATAGGATAGCGTTCAGCCCGCCAGAGTGCTACGGCGAAGTCCGGGCCTCATCGGCGTCTCGTAACCGATGAGGCAGTATTGATCCAGCGCGAATAGAACTATCGATTCGACTCCCTCGCCTTTCGCCATCTCAACTTCCTTGCGCCAGGGACTCGAGGAGTCGCCGATGCCGACCAGGAAACTTCGCTTGTCGCGCGAGAACCCGCGCGTGTCACCGTAGTCGACCGTCATCTTTGCCAAGTCCAGATTGCGTGTGAAAGTAAAAGTGAAGCTCTCGGTCTTCATGTTGTCGAGCACGGCTGGAGTCCAGTCTGCGCCGGGGTAGTTCAAGAGCTGGTTGAGCGGCGTGTTGTTGACGTCAGTCGGATAGAGCACCTCAAACCGGCAAGTTGGATGCGATGCGCGGACGAAGGAAATCACTTGATTCGTGAACGCACCAATGAGTTGAGGCAGAAATACGAGTTCATCGGTGTACAAAGCCGGATCGGCCTGATCGGAAGGAATCACAGCCATCGGGCGCGAATAGGCAGCCATGAACTGGCTGGTTGTGTACGCGTCGTACAGCGGCATTCCGACACCGTCTTTTGGAAAGTACCACCACTGCACTTCTCCGAACTGCAAATACGGCTCCACTCCCGCTTCCACCATCACCGTCGCCATGTCTCGATGCACTTCCCTCCAGTAGGCCAGGCTCTCGGGCGAGAAATTGGTTTGTAGCGCGGGCGTGTTCAACCACGTGGCGGTTCCGTCCGGATAGCGCTGGGCGATGCCGGCGGCCTCCGAATCGTCTCCATGCTGCAACTCGAGGCTGAATGCCGCAGTGACGTCGATCCCATAATTCTTGAGCTCAACATAAAATGCCCGGCTCCAATCGCGAGCGGCGCGATTCACGCGGGGGCTCGCTGTTAGATCGGTGAGCCAGCGGACCTGCTCAGAGGCGCCGGACAATTGTGGTCCGCTCAAGACAGCACTGAATGAACCGCTCGCCGGTGTTGCCGCGACCGTGATGTCGTTGCCGGCGGGGCCCATCGCTCTGCTGTAGATAGTGAGTAAAGGCCCCTGCGCTTCGGCCCAGATAGCGGTGTAGCCGCGATTCAAATAGATCTCGAACGCCTTCGCGATCGTTACGGCCGTATCCCCGATTCGATTCAGGTGAGTAATCAACGCAGTCTCGGTCTCACCTACCCTGCCGATTGTCATGGTTGTCGTGGCGCTAAAGGACGGGACTCCGGTGAACTCCACGGTGGCGGAGGCGTAAACGTGCGCCGGAGCGGAGAGTTCGTAGAACCACAGTGCTCCGACGTAGTGGTTCGCCCGGCCACGGAATCCTAGCGATTCCATCATCCATGCCGTACGTTCCGCCGGTAGGGCGATCGAGTGGTCCGTGTCCCAATCGGTGGCGAGCGTTACCGTGTCATCAGCGGGAAACACCGGCAGCGCCGTCGTTGGCGTCGCAATTTCGAGAAAGTCGAAGTACAGGAAGGTGTTGGCGGCACCACTGTGGGTGACGGTCACGTTGTGGGAGCCGCCAGACTGCGATCCGAGATGTAGGCGCGCCAATACGTCCTCGCCCGGTATCAGCAATGTCTCTGTCTTCAGGAGGACTCCATCCACATGAACCTCCGCTACGGCTCCGCTGAACGCATACCGAGTGCCAAGATACAACTGGTGTCCTCCGGGGCAGAAATAGTCGATGGATACGGCACTCCCTGGAACCGTCGTCTGATGTATCGTACCGCCCGAGAAGTTTCCGATTCCGGAAGTCCACGTCCCCGTGTACGCGACTTCTGGCGAGTCATCTTCGATCCGGCGGCTTGTGGCCGCAGCGACGCTATAGGTCCGTCCCGTTCCCGTAACTGTCCAGTTGGTTACTTTGACCGAAAACTCAGACCTTTGATAGGACGTCGGCTGCATGTCGGCCGCATAGGTCCAACGCATCTTACGAATTGACCCAGTCGGCACGATCCGTTCGTCCGAAGCCACCAAGTTACCGAAGTCGATCGAGATACGCCATTTCGCCGGTGACTCACCTCCTGAGAACGGCATCGACCACTGAGCCCAATTTTCGGTGCCCGTTCCCGATACGAAACCGTAGATTCCAAGCCGGTTTCCATTCGCGCCCAGGACGCCGCCGGCTACCGTCAGGCGGATCTTGGTTCCAATACGTGTAGCGCTGAGAGTCGTGGACGCATTCACGCTGATTGCGATTTCGTCGAGAATATCCTCGAGCGTGTCGCCGGCCAGAGCCTGGTAAGTATGGTGCTCTTCGTAGTAGGAGATCCCAACGTAGTCTCCCGCGGTGACTGTGCCCTGGAGTTCCATCTCAGCCCATGCGGCCACGTAGTCGCCCTCAATGGGAGTTGCGTGATCGGCAAGCTCGATCGTGTAGAAATCGTCCACGCCATTCTCGCGCGTCCAGATTCGGAGGTCTGGCCAGGAGACGGTCGCGAAAAGGTCGGAATCCAGGGCGATGCAGTTGGTGCGTTCCTCGTCATAGGTCAACGTCAGCCCGCTCAGATTGCCATCCGGCAGTGTGCGAAATGCCGGGTGCTCGAACGTGTTGTGCTGATTCCACTCCACAACCGCCCAGTCGAACTGTTGCCTCCAAGTGCCGCTCAGGGTGAAGCCAGTGGCGCTCGCCTCGCTGAGAGCGGCGATTGCGGACGGTCGTTCAAAGTAGACCTGAAGATCAGTGTCGGGCCTTAGTTTCTCGAGTGTCGTACGCATCTTTGAATCCTCCAGCTACAAGCGAATCACTACCGTCAAGTCACGACCCGGACTATCTGTCGCTAGTTGGCTTACCGAGACGATATCCAGATTCAGCTTCGCCAGTTCCGCTAGCGGTGGGAGTCCGAAGCCATTTACGATATTGGAAACCGTCGCCCCAGCCGGTATGGTCAACGTGCAATAGACCTCGTTGTCCTGCCGAACCTGGACCGTCACTGGCGAGCCCGCCGGCGCCGAGCCCAGGACTGCGAAGATATCCCCAACCGAATGCGCACGGTCCACCACGAACGGCGGTGCCGCATTACTCTGAATCGCGAGCGGGCCGTCTACCTGGAGCGTAATCTCGCCGCCGGACAGAGTCCGCATGCCTTGTTGGGTGGTGCCGGTGAAGCTCAGTCTTTGTGTTTCACTGTTGCCTCTTGTATTGGTCACGAACATCTCCGCCGCCGCAATGCGAACGTCCGGCAGGAACATCGGAAAACCGAACGATCCGCTTGCAGGGCTGCCGAAGAACTCGCGGGCGAACGGCACGATATGGGTCTTCGATGTCAACACATAGACGGGTTCACCCGCATCGTGAGATAGCGCGGCCGTGCCGAAGGAGCCGCGAAGTACCTCGGCCACCGTGCCTCCGCCACTCAACGAATCCACCTCCATCACTTCGGCGCCGACCTGCAACAACGCGCCGGCGCCAACACTGAGTGCGGCGTCCAACGACAGCTGCGTGGCAGTGCCGGTGACCGCGTTCAAGAGAGCAGCACTCGGCGCTGCCGCCAGTTCGTCCCAGTAGTGAACAGTCAGTGTGCCCGCGGTGATGGTGCGCGTGTTCACCAGAGTAGTAAAGCTAACGCCGTTCAACTCGATTCCACCTTGTCCCGTCCGCTGCAGTCCGAACATCGGAATCGGGGGAACATCCACGTCCAGCCCGGAGCCTGAGGAACCGCCAATCTGCCAACGCGTAATCGGGGAGGTCTCGTAGCCGCTATGCCGGCCGATGGCGCTGACGGCAACGCCGGTCACGTGGACCGTTGCGCCGGGCCGGTTTGTCACGTTGAACCTCCCGGGGCTCGAAGTGGCAACCGACCCTAGCCGCCAACTGGACTCCACGATGACGAACTCGGTGGTGCCATCCGGTACGACCGTCCACGAACCTCGGATCGTGATCAAGTTGGCCGTGTGGGTGGCAATGGTTCGCTCTTGGCCGGCGCCATTGCCGCCCGTGATCCGAACCGACATTCCTACATATTCATCCGCGATCAACTGGAGCAGACTGCTGCCGATTGTCGTCGCGCTAAAAGCGTCAGCCGCGACTTCGGGCTGCAGCTCCAGCCTCCACTCCAAACGCGCATGGTCGAAATTTCCGTCCGGCGGCCCCACCGAAGTTGCGGACAGGCCCCCGTCCTCGAATTCGGAAGCCATGGGGACTGCGCTTGCGATCCGGAGCAAGTGCGACGGTGATTCGCCGCGGTAAACGTTCAAAGCAACCGCGAACGGTCCAGCTTTGATCTGTTGCAGCGTCACTCGATGGGTGTTGGCGCCGGCGGGAATCGGTGCTCGCACCACGAAGGACAAGTCGCTCTCCTCCCCGTTGGCGTTCACCGCGGTCACGCCGTAGTAGAGCGTCTGCGCTCCGGGCAAGTTCCCGCCCGTAGGGTTGACGGACGCGGCGAGGGACAGCCGCGGGACTTCGAGCCCCAGGACGGCCGGACGGGTCGGGGATTGGAAAGACGCCTCGAGCGTCACGCTGGCGATACCATCCCCGTCCACTTCGCCTATTTCCACGATGCCCAAACGGCTAACCCCGGAAGGGTCCAGGGCCGTCCCGACGAGCGGGCGCGGAGTTCCGACCCCGGCTCCGGGCGATCGTCGCGAAACGCGGCTGCCATTGCCTTGTCCTGGATCGTCGCCGTACCAGTTGTCGTCGTGGATCTGTGCTTCGATCAAGGCTGTCGCGTGATTCAAGCTCGGCACCAGTCTCGTAATCCGAAAAGGCTGGCGATCGAACCCTTCCTTCAGGTACGTGAGTGTGACGAGGTCACCCGGGCGCAGGCCGGCGGCGCGCACGCTCGTCTCGAACGAAACGTAGGTGTTGCCGCGGATGGCGCGGTTGAGATGCAGAGCGAGGGAACGCGCAGCCTGATGAAAGTTCGCAACGCCGAGGGCCGGTGACGTAACACTGATCTCCTGGCGAACGATGCCGGCGTCCTCTGCGTCCACAAGAGACAAGCTGTCCTGCTGATACTCGTTGAATTCATCTTGAAATTCGACCGAGATCCGGTTGGCGGTGTCCGCGGTGTCGCGGCTCCACAGTCTTACCGACGATTCGCCGTTGCCGCGGCGGGCGATGCCGGAAAAGCCATTGCCGCCATCCCCGAACTCATACGCCGGCCAGCCTCCGCCGAGTGGCTCCGTGCTGTTGCTGCTCGCGGGCTTTGCGCCGTGCTGGACGGCAAGATTCGCCTCTGGACGCAACTCGAGCAACCCCGCATCTCCGTAGGTCAAGTACAAACGGGATGCCGCGCCGATGCCGCGGATCCATTCCGCGACACTGCGGCGGCGGCGCAGCATCAGATTGCACTGGAAGCGGGGTATTGTGACCGCGTTTCCGAAAAGATCGGTGGCGGCGATACCTTCCGCGCAGAACACAGCCGCGCGAGCAAAGCTGGACGTATCCAATTCATTCAACGTCCATCCGCTTCGCAACAGCAGGTCCAGCACCACCCAAGCTGGGTTGTTGGTGAACGCTTGGCCGAGTGGCGCGCCGGTCTCATCGAAGGTGGAAACCTTCAGGCCTTCCAGCAAGACTCGAACTTCCGGAATCGATCGTCCCTCGCTCACCCGATTCGGAACCGATATCGAGAGCACGGACATGCTGCCATAGGGATCACCCAACGGGTTGCCGCCGCCGTCGGTAAACTGCAGATTGAATCCACCGCTCACGCCACCCGTACTCACGACGTTGTACCAGCCGGTGGCGGTCATGTCCCGGCCCGATACGCCTTCCGGTATCTCGATGTCGTTGACGCCCACCTTCACTACGCCGTTGATCTCGCCGTGGCCCAGGAGCACCTCGATGTGTGTCAGGTTGCCGTCGTTGCGGGCAAAAACCACAGGTGGCTCAACCCAACCCGTCCCGTAAGCCAGCGGCACGTAGTCGTTGTAACGGGCCTGATTCTCCGCCGCACCGGACTCTCTCCACCGCTCCCCTGTGCCGCGCACCAACACGCTCGAGGGCACAAACTCCACGCCGCCGAAGCGTCGCGTGATTGCCCCCGATCCATCTCGATCGAACATCCCGCGCTGCTCGCAACTTGGCCGCGTGTAGTCGCAGCTCCCATACGGCGCGCTTCCGTTTAGATTTCCTAGGCCGCCCGGCTGGTCCGGTGAGTATCCGCATCGAAACAAGCCCGAGTAGCGGCCCCGTTCAATCCCCGTTGCCGCCTCCGCCCGTTGTTCCGGAGTAGTGGGGAACGACCATGGACATCGCCGCTGGATGCGGGCATCCGGCAGGAAGTACCGTGCCATATTCAGCCTGCTTTGCGCGCTCAGGCGGATCACGCTCTCGGTAATCTCATCGGGAGGATTCATCAGGCCGCGGAAGATCACCGTCGACGGAGTGGTCGCGACGCCGGCCTTTAGATCGAAGAATGCGAAGCGGGCTGTCACCTGCGCCCCTTTCCACCCGGAAGTTCGTTCGATTTGCGAGTAGTAGGAGTCCGCGTTTGCCAGCACCAATGAGATCTTCGCTACGCCGTCGATTCCATCCTGGGACCCGTGTCGCAAGTCGAAGGCCGAGTGAGCTACCACGCGTGCTTTGTAGTCCGTTCCCTCGTGGGTCAAAGCGTGGGTGCCAAAGGACTCCGTGGATCCACCCGGCAGAGCGCATTCGAATAGGATCACCGGTGTGTCTGTGATCTCCTGCTCTTTCAGTTCATGGATGGTAGGCATGTCAGGAAACCTCCCCTGGAGATACGATCGTTACTCGCGCCGAGAAACTATCGACGCTGTCGGCCATCACCACCAATTGGTCCTGGGCGAACCGTGCCTTTGTGTGAATGCCCGATGCCGCGGCCGTTCTGCTGTAGGAGCCGGGCGAAGGTTGTGCGTCCACCTGGGCTCCGAACAGTTCGATGGATTCGCCGCTGGCCACGGTGACCTCGAAGCGCGTTGGCGCGGCGGACGAAACCAGTTTGCTCCCGAATTGGACACGGCGCCACGCCGGGCCGGCCTCAACCATCGAGCTTTGCCGTTCACTCCCGGCCAGGCGGGCGAGTTCTATCGTGGCGGGCGACGCCGCCCGCACGTGGATGCTAAAGCTGCAGTAGTAATCGCCAGGCAATTCGATGGATTGGCCGAGGCTCTGGAGACCTGCGCCGATGTTGAGAACGCGCACCGCACGGTTGCCTCCGGTGGGATCCGCGAGCCCCGGCGTCAACTGCAGCAGCGGATCGCTCTGCCATGGCGCCTGATCCAGTTCCTCGCTTCTGGCCAGCAGGTTGCGCAGAGGGTCCGCGAATACGAACGGCCGAAGACGGCCTTCGCTTTGGGCGAACAGATCCTCGAGCGCGCTTCGCTCGGCCTGGGTCAGTCCCGTGAAGCTGAGGTCCCACCGGACCGGCAGGCTGCTGAAATCCTGGAAGATCGTGATTCGCCCTTCGATCGTCTCGTTGAGGATCGTCCGTGCGGACCGCTCCTTGTTGACGGGATACTGCGCCACGGTCAGCGTCGTTAGTTGCGGAAAATAGAGCATTGCCTAACTCCAGTTCTGGCGGATATGCAGCACCGTGCTGCCTCGGAACTGTTCGCGCAGGGCGACTCCGACACCTTCGGTTTCGAAACTGCAATGCGCGTAGGGGGTTTCGTCCCATGGATCGACGAAGGTGAACTCGCCGTAGCGGCCATGTTGCGATACGAAAAAGTCCTCCAGGGTCTGCAACTCACCCTCGTTCAGCAAATCCAGCCGGACGGCCCACCGTCGTAGCGCGGCCTTTCTTTCCGGAAACCGCTGTTCGCTGCCGTCCAGAAATCGAACGAGGCTTGTTCCGAATTCGACGATTCGCGTCAAGGGATACTGCGCGTGCGCGCCGGTTTTGAGGGCAGGGAATTGTGCCATGTCTTATAGCTCCCCAACCACATCGCGGAGCGAATGTGTGTTCAACAGCGCATGCCTGACAGCCCGTGCGATTTCGTCACTGTGGTCGAGAAAGGAACGGCTGTCCATCGTATTCACCTGGATCGTGACCGGAGTCGATACCACAGGCTCCACCGTGGACCGCCTGGAAAAGCCCGCCTGGTCCAGGGTCACCGGTGCGAAGTTCGGCTCACTGGCGGTCGGCAGCGCTGCCTCCACTCGAATCGGCGCCGGCTGTGTCAGCAAGGGCAGTGGAACTTGAGGCTGGTCGCTGCCCCGGAGCGCATTCACCAGCCCTGAGATCAGGGAGGGTAGACCCAGTCCCACCACTCCGCCGCGCGCCGCCCCGGAAACCGCGTTCCCCACCGCTTGGGTGACGCTCCGCGCCGAGACCGCGGTGTTCTCGGCCATTGCGCGGGTATTGTCCAGGATCAGCGTCGCCTGCTGTTCGGTCGTGGCCCGCAGACCGGCCAATTGCGCCGTCAGCGCGGCGAATTCGCCGCCGGCGCTCGCCGTGTCTCCGTAGACTGTGTTGGACACGCCACCTGCCTCTTGCGCCAGACGCCCCAGCAGGGATGTGAGCCCCGCCTCGCGTACGGTTGTCGAAGGGCCCGCCACCGCTTGCTGCAAACCGCTTCTGATGTCACTGATTGCCATCTCTCCTTGTCCTTTCTGCTTCCGCTTCCAGCGTCAACATCGCTTCCGCCGTCTTCGCCGGCATCAGCATGAGGTCTCCCCCGGCTCCCGCCGAAGCTTTCGCCGTCGTCCAGGCATAGTGCCGCTCGATCCATGCGATGCTCGCGGCGCTCACGTACGACTTCGGGCAGCTCGTCACGCTTACCCCACCGCGAGCCCAGACAACCCGCCCGCCCGTCTGCGGCTCCGCTAGCCATCCGCAGTTTCGCTTCCTCTCCAGACCTTTCCCTCTGCATTCGTCGCAATTCCATGCGGCCTGATTCGAGTACTGAAAGTGGAATGCGACTCTTAGTTTTTTCGTTCCGCCTCGCTCAATCCCAGTTCAGCCCGTATCGCGGTCAGAATTTCGCGAGTCAAATCTTCCGGTCCGTGATCGATGACGCTGGCCGGAGTGGCTGGGACGCCGTCGATAAAAAGGCCGTCGACACTCAACAGGCCCCACTCCAGGTAAAGCTTCTCCACCTGCCGGTCAAGGAGCGCCGCTTCAACCTGGTCTGCCCCGTCGGAACTCGCGCGTAGGAACTCGCCTCGGTTGCTGATCTCCCTTGCTCGCTCACCGAGGTCGATTCGGCGGCCAAGGGACATCCGCGAGATCCGGTAGCTTACACCCGGATAGGTTTGTGCCCGGTGTTCGATCGTGCTGTCGTACTCCATGTCGCCCTCACCCGAACGCGATCGATATCTCGTCGTTTCCGATGCCTTGCGCGCGGCTGTCGCGGAAGCGCCAGCGTAGCCGGGTCTCATCGTCATCGAACTCCGGGATCTCCGGCACCACTGCTGGCATGTACACTCCGCACAGGCTCTCTGCCTGCTGTCCGAGTTGGAAGAACACTCCAATCGGAGACCGCTGCGCCGCGGCTTCGTACAAGGCGTTCGTCTCCGCGTCGGTGTTGCTCGTCAAATCCATGTCTACCGAGACACGCCGCTGGCCCGGAACCAGGCACTTGGGCTTCATCGATCCGAACTCCCTGGTCCGGACGTCGATGTCGTTGTCGAGTGTAACGTTCGCTTTCAGAAGGGTGAAGAACTTAGCGGGGACCGCGCCCAGCCACACCTGCCCCAGACTTCCAGGCACCAGGGAAAACTCCGGATACGGACCGATCGGCTCCTCCGGAAATTCCGTCAGCCCGGCCATTCCGCTGACGAACGTAAGGTTGTCGCTCACGTCTGCTCCCACTCCCTGAAATCGGAACTGATGGAAGTCCCCGTTCACCTGGATCGACACACGATCCACGCCGGCGCCTGCCACCATCCGCTGCACGGCCTCCGCCGGATTCCAGTAGTCGAACAGTGTTGCGCTCGCCAGCGTGTTCGATGGCATGTAGGTAACGGTCCGCCCCAACTCGCTGCCGAGCGCCGGCGCCTCCTGGAACGGCGCGTTCAGCACGAATGTAGATGGGTCCACTATGCCTGCGGCGAAACGAAGCTCGTCACCGAGTCGGACCGCTTGCCCGGCTACCAGCGCATGCGGCGTCGCCGTCTGGATGGTGAGTTCATCCGGGACGTCGGTCACCAGCGCTCCCGGAAACTCCAGTCCAGCCGCGCCTAGCCCTGCCCGGAACAACGTGCCGTAGCTCGGCTCGCTTTGTCCGGGATCCCAGGCGGTCATGTAGGTCGTCAGGTCGAAGACTGCCCTCTTGCGCAGGATGCTCGGCAATCCCAGGAACGTGCGCGTTCCCGTCTTGTCGCGCCGCAGCGGGCGCTCGATGACTTGCTGAAGCCCCAGTTTCACCACCGGGAGCCGCTGCTCCGCGGTCGCCGTGCCGGCGGCGCAGTAGCTTGGCTCCAGCGCGACGTACACTCGGTTCTCGTTCGATGCGATGTAACAGCCCATGTTGATCTCCCTCGCTCAGGCGATATTCACTTCCAACGGCAACATGACCTTCGCCACCTGAACGAAGTTCTTGCCTCCATGTTTCACCGGCTCGTACTTCACTTCGTACTTGCCGCAGTAGTAGACTCCGGACCTCCACTCGCCCCGGCAGTCCTCCAGGACTTCGAGTAGCGACTCCACATAGAGATGCGTGCGCTCTTCCAGTCCTTCGATGCGGTCCTGCGAATTCCTCACCTCCACCGCCATCTGCACGACACCGGAAAAACGCCGGAATTTTTCTGTCTGCAGGTTCTGAATTCGCTCGCAATACACCGTCATCTGCGGATACCGCGCCCCTCGCGCGCGCTCCCAAAGATCCAGGGCGAAGTGTCCTCTCTCTACCTCCGGCGGCGGGAACAGCGTCAACTGCGCTCCCGTGTCCTCCAGCCGTCCGATCAAACGGCCGGCCACTCCCGCTCCGCCCGTGATCAGTGCCGTCAACGCCTCCGTGGCCATGCTCGCTACGAACGACATGTAAACCTCCTTAAAAGCGCAAAGGCCGCTCCGGCGCGGCTCCAGACATGACAAAAACCGCCATCGTAGGGCGCCGGAGCGTGTCCGTTTTGCGCGAGTTTCTCAAAAGAATGTCCGGCTGCGCCGGACGTGATACTCGGGCTTTTGGCCGGTGCCAGGCGCGGCCCCGGCCACAAGCCCGCTTTCAGGCAACAGCCACAACTGATCCAATCCGATGGGCCCTCCGTTCTGCTGGGTAATCGGCGCGGTTGCCGTTCCCACGTAGACATCCCAACCCGCGACTCCGGCCGGTGGGGCTCCTGGCGATACCTGGATCAGTTCCCCGCCGCTGGCGTCGTAGACCACCGCATCTCCCGGTGACCCCGTTGCCCCCTGCGCGCTTCGCCACCCCACTCGCACCAGATAAGTCTCCGTGGGTCCGTTGCCTCCCGCGCTGGTCACTGTCGGCAGGCCGCCCCTGGGGATTGGCAGGCCAACCAACCCAACCCCAAGCTCAAACAGCAGTTCCGAAGCTTCTCGCGCCTGCAGCGAGAAATGCTTCCACTTTCCGAGGTAGCGGTCATTCAACTGGCTGTTGTAAGCGTCGCTATAGACCTCAACCAGGGTCCGAAGCGTGTGCCATCGATGGAGGCCGGGCGTCACAACTACGCGGCTTAGCTCGTAGCTTCCTGTGCCCGAGGGCAGTATGCTGCTGGCTTGTGTTCGAAGCAGGAACGCCGCCACTTCCAGTTGGATCTGCTCCGTCGCGATCTCGATCTTCGCGTTCAATTCGATGCCTTCGTGCTTCGCCGTCTCCAGAATCGTGCTGTCCATCGCCTGCAAGTCCCGCAGGTCGGAAACCGGCCCGTCCGTCAGTAGTGCCATTGCTGCTTCCTCCGCTTCCTACTGGCGTTCCGATTTCAGGTTCTTAGCGAGCATCTGCAGATCCGCTTCCGACAGCACTGCCAATTGCACTCGCCCCTCTTCCACGGCGGCTTCGCTCTTCTTCAAAGCCTCCCGCTGCGCCTCATAGTAGGCTGCGGTCTCCTCTTCATTGGCCAGGCGCGCCTTGACGTCGGCCAGTAGCCGCGCCGCAAGGTGACGGTGTACCTCCGTCTTCACTCCTTCGCGTCCGCCGTCAGGAGTCGGCTTGCTCACCACAATCACGAATTCGCTCTGGATGGACTCGGTCGCCGCCCGAATCTTCCCGTAGTATTCTCTGAGGTCCATTTCTCTTTCCCCCCTTCAAAAGCATTCCGGGTCCGGCATCGCGCCGGACCCGGTTGGTGTCACAACTTCCCTCTTCACGCGGCTGGGCGCGGCCACAGCCCTGATACGGCGGCTCTTCAGCCGCTGGTCACGCTCAGCCGCGGCCGGAGAACCTAGCTCTTCACCTGCACGCCGTGGTTGTTGCGCAGAACGCCGGTGCCGTACAGCACGTCCACCGTGAACTGCTGCGCCAGGGTGTTCGGCTGGTAGCTCATGATCACCCGCAGTCCGAAACTCCCCAGTTCGGCGTACTCGGCGATCGCGCCGGTGCCCGGGATCGGCTGCGGAAGCCGCCGGACCACCAGGCCCATGGCGTTCCGAGAGAAAGCCACGTTGTTCGTCGTCGCCGGAGCGCTGCCTGTCTTGGCCACAAACTGCGAGCGGAACACGTAGAAGTCTTTGATCTTTCCTACCGTCCCGTCCACCAGAGCGCGCAGTCCGGCTTCACCCGCGCTCGAATACTCGCTGAACCGGGCGATCTGCCGCAATTGCGAGTACGCCTCGCCGCTCACCACGAGGTGCTTCGGAGAACTCGCCGGAACCTTCGCGGTAAACAAAGCGGTCTCCGCCTGATCGATGGCCGCTTCCGTCAATGCGGTTCCCGCCGCGCCCACCGGAGCGTTCGACGTGAACTGCGAGTACAGTCCCAGCAGGTCGGTTTCGATCTTCTCCGCCAAAGCCGTCACCGCCGGCTGCATGTAAAGCTTCAACAGGTCCGGCACCGCCAGCACTTTGGTTACGTCCGGAATCTGGAATGTCGCTTCCGCGTGAGTGTTCAGCACGATTTGCGCATTCCCCACGCTCGGGTTCTGAGCCACGACCGAGCCGCCCTCCGAGATGTTGTTCGCCACCAGCGTCGGCGGAATCGGCACGTTCACCGTGTCACCCGCTTGCGCCAGAATCGGCTCGAAATCCCGGTTGACCAGGTTCCCCATAACCAGGTTCCCCATCAACGCCGGCAGCGCGTCGGCTGCCACCAACTTCACAATCGCTTGTGCCACATTGGCTGATGTGATAGCAGGCATCTTCTTTGTCCTCCTTGTAATCAGGCCTTCGGCCTTCCTTCTGCGCAGGCCAGATAGCCTGCAAAAACACCAACGGCAGGTAGTCGCCTACCTGCCGTCGATCTCGTCCTAACCCGGAGGGGCCGCGTGTCCGCGGGCCGCCGGATTCTATAGATTCGTTTGCGAAGCGATCCGCGCGATCTCCCGCCGCACCCGCTCCATTTCATCCGGGTCCATCCCCGGCTTGATCCGGTCCAGATCTACGCCGCCGCCGGCCGGGCTCCGGCCACTCAAACTGGTTCCCGACCCACCCGCCACCCGGGCCGGCAGCAACTCCGGGTTCTCCTGGACGAATCGCGTCAGGTACTCCTTCAGCTCTGAGTCGCCGTTCGCCTCCCGCGCCACAAGACGTCCATGGTCGTTGCGCACCACGTCGTCTTTCACGGCGCGGAACGCCAAGTCGAGCTTCGAAACCCCTAGGCGCTGCAGCTCCGTGCGGATCGTCGTGTCCCGCTCGGCTTGCTCGGCCCGCTGCCGGGCGCGCTCATTCTCCGCGGCCAATTCGTTCAGCCGTCGCTCCAGTTGCTCGCGCTTCCGGCGCTCGTCTTCGAGCTCCGCCTTATAGGCCGGCTCGGCCTTGCTCCTTTGCGTCTGGAAGTACTCGCCGATTGCCTCTCGCACCGCCTCGCGGACGTCGAGAGCTCCTTCGCTTGCCGCTGTTGCCTGGTTGCTCCGGCTCTCCATCTGATCTTTGTTCTCGTTCATGCTTTACGCTCCTTCCATTCCCTCGTCGATTTCCTTCGAAATCTGCTCCTTTACTTCCTGACGCACATCGCACAGGTACTTGAACGCCAGTTTCTTCAACACCTGCCTCCGTAGCGTTTGCGACGCCGGAGCCATCTCCAGAAGCCGCTCTGCATCCGCTAGTTCCCCCGTGAAATCACCGATGTCGAACTCGTCCAAACCCGATACATCCACCGATAGGTTGTCCTCACGCACCGCGACGATCGCGCGGATCACCCGCTTCATGACGTCTTTGGCCACGTCCCCGTATGCCCGAAGAACCTCTTGTGTGATCGCGAAATCGCGCTGTTTGCTCAGCCCGGACGTGTTCACCATCGCCCCTCCGGCTTGGCTCATCAGGTAGCACACCCGGTAGATCTCGTCCTTTAGCCGCGTTAGATTCTCGGCCGCGATCTGGTATACCCGGCCTTCGGGTTCCGTCCATCCGAATCGGTCCCCCGGGCCCAACTGGATGTAGTAGGACTCGCCGATCACATCCTTCCACGGCCGGTCGCTATACACCACCGGCTGGGCGAACAGGCCCAACGTAAGCGCCCATGACAACGCGTTGGAGCGGTTGAAGTGCTCGAGCTGCAGCAGCCCCGCCTTGTTCATCAGCCACAAGCCTTCCGGGAGCCGCAGGGGGAACAGGGGAACTCGCCCGGCCTTGGCGAACCCGTGTTGGCCCCGGTCCACCTCCTCAATGCCTCGCTGCACCGATCCCACCTGGCGGAACACACGGTACTCGCTTCGGTCGTAATAGAGCCATCGCGTCTCTCTCACCCATTCGCCCGCCTCGAGCGTTTCCTTCCGCAGCGCCTCCGTCCGCATCACCACCCATTCGAAATCGCCGCGGCTGTCCACGCTCCAGTTCACCAACTGATCGGCGGTGCAGGCGCTCAAGTAGGCTCGCCCGGTTCCTTCGCGATCTTCCTCGGCCAGCGTCTCCGGCGTACGCTCCGCGCGGGGAAAGTCAACCAGGATGTAACTCGTTCCCGAAACCATCGCTTCCTGGATCTGCTTCCGGAAGAACTCCGTGATCGACGTTCCACTCAGATCGCAATCTTCCGCGAATTCGCTCAGGAAACTCTTCCCGCGGTTGTCATCCCCTCGGCGATCACAATCGGTTCCCGCCGGAACAGTGTCGCTACGTACCAGTCGATGATGGACCCCACGTAGTTCTCGTAGTACACTTTTCCCAGCCGCTCGCCGTACACCTCGAGCGGTTCCTTCTGCCGCCGCGTAAGGTAGTCGCCGGCGTTCACTCTCAACTGCTCTCCCCCCACGTACAAATCGCGATAGCGCTTCAACAGCCCCTTCCGGCCCATGTACTCGGGATGTTCCGTGTTGATCACTTCTTTCATGTTTTCTCCGCTGCTCCTGCTCGCTGCTGCTTCCCTTCCGGCCAATTTCAAGCTAACAAGCAGGCCGTCGGCGCGAGCCAAATCGATTCCGCTACTCCACTCATAACAAAGGAGAAAAAAACTATGACGATCAGAACAACGCTCTCCCCCCCTCTTCCCCTCCTACGCCCAAATGCCTGGATTTGCCGTTTTTATGTGAGCGGCGTCTTGCATTTGAATTACTTGTGGGGTACCCTAGCTCATGTGGCGTGGCTCTTTCCTCTCCACTAACTAGCAATGTTTCTCCGCCTCGTATTGGTCGCTGTACCTTGCCCCGCCTGATCCCTCGGGTGATTCGCCCCCGGAGGTTTGGCGCGGGGACCTCCTCCTTCCAGCCCATCTTCACCGCGCTCCGGCTGCTTGTCTCCGGACCGCTTTTCTGAATTTTTACCGCCTCCGATCGCGGTCTTTTCTGGAGAGTAATTTATGTCAAATCTGATGAGTGGCGCAAAGATCCTCTTAGAGTGCTTGGCCCGGGAAAACGTCGACTGCATGTTCGGCTATCCCGGCGGCGTAACGCTGCCCTTCTACGACGCCATGTACGACAATCCCCTGCGCCATGTCCTCGTTCGCCACGAGGAAAACGCGGCCTTCGCCGCCGAAGGATATGCGCGCGCCACTGGAAAGGTCGGGGTATGCTGCGCCACCTCGGGTCCGGGTGCCACCAACCTCACCACTGGCCTCGTCGACGCCATGATGGACTCCATTCCCATCGTCGCGATCACCGGCCAGGTCTCCACCAAGCTGATCGGGTCCGATGCGTTTCAAGAGGCCGACACGTTCGGCATCACTCGCCCCTGTACGAAACACAACTTCCTGGTCAAGACCCTGGCCGAACTTCCTCAGATCGTCCACGAAGCTTTCTACATCGCCGCTACCGGACGCCCTGGACCTGTCCTGGTCGACGTTCCCAAAGATGTCTTTCAAGGCCAGGCTCAATACGCTCCCGTTCATGCCATTCACCTTCCCGGCTACAAGATCCACACCGACGGACATGCCGGTCAAATGCGCCGTGCGGCCCACATGATGTGGGAGGCCCGCCAGCCCATGATTTATGCCGGTGGCGGCATCATCGCTGCCGGCGCCACCCCTGAACTCCAGCAACTATCGGAACTCCTCGATTGCCCCACCGTCTGCACTCTGATGGGGTTGGGGGGGCTCTCCTCGTCTCACCCCAACTTCGTCAGCATGCCCGGTATGCACGGGTCCTACGCCGCCAATATGGCGATGACCGAGTCGGACCTCCTCATCGCTCTGGGCGTTCGCTTCGACGATCGCGTCACCGGTCGCCTCGCGGCCTTCGCTCCCCACGCGAAAATCATCCACGTCGACATCGACCCCGCTGAAATCGGCAAGAATCGCGCCGCTGACCTGCCCATAGTCGGTGATGTCAAACGCGTCCTCACCAAGATCAACAAGATCGTCGCCGAACTTGCGCCGGTCCACCGCCCTGCCGTTGCCGAGTCCCGTAAGGCTTGGTGGGGGCAGGTGCGTGGCTGGCAGCAGGAGCACCCCCTCACAGCCGAAGTCTCCACCGCGGAGATCAAGCCGCAACACCTCATGAGAGAAATTGATCGCATTTCGGGCGGTGAGGCCATCGTCTGCTCCGACGTCGGTCAGCATCAGATGTGGGCGGCACAGTTCATTCGTTTCAATCAACCGCGCCTGTGGATCAACTCGGGTGGTCTCGGTTCGATGGGCTTCGGCCTCCCGTCGGCTATCGGAGCCCAGTTCGCCTGCCCAGGTAAGCTCGTTTTCGCCATCATGGGTGACGGCGGCTTCCAGATGTCCATTCCTGAACTTGCCACCGTCGCCTCCTACGGCTTGCCTGTCAAGATGATCGTGATGAATAACGGCTACCTTGGAATGGTTCGCCAGTGGCAAGAACTCTTCTATAACAACCGGCTCAGTTCGGTGACGCTAGACTGCTTCCCCGACGCCGAAAAACTGGCAGGCGCTTACGGCTTCAAGGGCCGTACGATCGAAAGCCCAGCGGACCTCCCCGCTGCCCTCGACGAATGCGTCAAGGAACCGGGCCCCTATCTTCTCAATGTCAAGGTCACTCCGATAGAAAACGTCTACCCCATGGTTCCCGCCGGGGGAGCGATCAAAGAAATGGTGCTGACTCCGCCCTCTCCGGTCGCCGTTGGAGACTGAGATGATCTCCCCGGCCCCGCTCCGCCCTCTTCAGTCAAGGAACAAGAAATGCTCCAAGTAATCAGTCTGCTTCTCGAAAACAAACCCGGAGCCCTCATGCGAGTTACCGGACTCCTCAGCGCCCGCGGCTACAACATCGAGAGTCTTACGGTGGCCCGTACCACCGATCCCACACTCTCCCGCATGACCATCGTCGTCGACGTGGATCCGCAACTCCGCAAGCAGGTCATCAAACAGATGAACAAGCTCATCAACGTTCTGCAGGCGTCGGACCTGTCGGAAGGGCCTGCCGTCACCCGCGAACTCGTCCTCATGCGCGTCCGTGCGCCGATGGAAGCGCGCCCCGCCATTCTCAAAGAAGCCGAGATCTTCGGTGCGCGGGTCATCGATTCCTCCGTCGAAGGTTTCGCTCTCGAAGCCACCGGCGACTCGGAAAAACTCGACGAGTACATCGATGTCATGCGCAGCTATGGTGAAATAGAGGTCACGCGTTCCGGCTGCGTCACCGTGGCTCTCGAACCGCGCAAACTCCGCCTGTCGTCGCCAGTCCCCACCGGTGGCGTCAAGGAGAAGTCCCCCGCCGTGCAGGCCTCGAGCCTTCCGGTTAGCTAAACAATTGTCTGGAGCATCCAACTTCCCATGCCCAATCGTTACTACGAGAAAGACGGAAATCTCGATTTCCTCAAGAACAAAACCGTGGCCATCGTCGGCTACGGCAGTCAGGGTCACGCCCATGCCCTCAACCTCCGCGATTCCGGCGCCAACGTGATCGTCGGTCTCTATGAGGGCAGCAAAAGCTGGGACAAAGCCAAAGACGCCGGTCTCAAAGTCATGACCGTCTCCGAAGCCGCCCAAGCCGCCGACATGACCATGCTGCTTGTCTCCGATCACATCCAGGCCGACATCTACGAGAAGGAAATCGCTCCTTCCATGGGCCCCGGCAAGACCCTGATGTTCGCTCATGGCTTCAACATCCACTTCGGCTTCATCAAGCCTCCAGCCGAAGTCGACGTGACCATGGTGGCCCCCAAAGCGCCCGGCCATCGCGTGCGTGAGTTGTTCACCGATGGGGTCGGCGTTCCCGCCCTTGTCGCCATTCACCAGGATGCCTCCGGCCAGGCCCTCCAGAACTCCCTCGCCTACGCCCTCGGCCTCGGCTGCCTCAAAGCGGGTGTAATTGAAACCACCTTCCGGGAGGAAACCGAAAGCGACCTGTTCGGCGAACAAGTCGTACTCTGCGGGGGAACCGCCGAACTGATTAAGGCCGGCTTCGAAACCCTTGTCAATGCTGGTTACGCGCCTGAAATCGCCTACTTCGAGTGCCTCCACGAACTTAAGCTCATCGTGGACCTCATCTACGAAGGCGGCCTCAGTTACATGCGTTACTCGGTCTCAGACACAGCCGAGTGGGGCGACTACACCAGCGGGCCGCGAGTCATCAACGATCAAACCCGCGCGGAAATGAAGAAGATCCTCGCCGAAATCCAGTCCGGTGAGTTCGCCAACAAGTGGATGGCCGAAAATCGCAATGGCCGCGGCAAGTTCCTCGCCATGCGCCAGCGTGATCAGGACCACCCCATTGAGGTCGTCGGTCGCCAACTGCGCGAAATGATGCCATTCTTGAAGAAGAAGAAAGAAGTAGGAGTACCCACCGCCTGAAGGGCGGGCTTCAGGCCCGCCATAAAGCCGATCGGAAACCCAAATGCGCATCCATACCTTCGATACGACCCTTCGTGACGGCACACAGGGTGAGGCCGTTTCCTTCTCCGTCGACGACAAACTCGTCATCGCGCAGAAGCTCGACGAACTCGGTATCGACTATATCGAAGGTGGTTGGCCGGGTTCCAATCCCAAGGACAAAGAGTTCTTCGCCCGCGCGAAGGATCTCAAACTCACGCACGCTCGGCTAACCGCCTTCGGCGCCACTCGATTCGCCAAACACTCCGTCGAGACGGACCCGAGCGTGCAAGCTCTCGTTGAATCCAATACGCCCGTGGTTGCCATCTTCGGCAAATCCTGGGATCTCCACGTTCATCGTGCTCTCGGAATCACTGAAGACGAGAATCGCAAAATCATATTCGAAACGGTTCGCTACCTCAAGGACCACGGCCGCGAAGTCGTCTACGATGCCGAACATTTCTTCGACGGCTTCGTCAACAATCAGGACTTCGCTCTGCGTACCCTCGAATCGGCCGTTGAAGCCGGCGCCGACGTGCTCTGCCTTTGCGATACCAACGGCGGCACGCTCACGGGCCGTCTCGCCGAGATCGTCTCCCTCGTCCGCTCTCGCTTCGGCGGCGTCATCGGTATCCATTGCCACAACGATTCCGATGTCGCGGTCGCCAATACGATCGCCGCCGTCCAGGCCGGCGCCACGCATGTGCAAGGTTGCATGAACGGATACGGCGAGCGATGCGGCAACGCAAACCTCGGTTCCGTCATCGCCAACCTCGAACTCAAGCTTGGCTTCTCCACCATCGGCGCCGAAAACCTCCAGGCCCTCAATTCCACTGCCCGCCTTATTGCCGAACTGGCCAACCTCCCCGTGCCCAACGGGCAACCCTTCGTCGGCCCCTCCGCCTTCGCCCACAAAGGTGGCATCCATGTAAGCGCGGTGCTCAAGGACTCCGCCACCTACGAGCACATCCAGCCGGAGAAGGTCGGCAACCATCAGCGCGTTCTCCTCAGCGATCTCTCCGGGCGCGGCAATATCCTTTACAAACTTCGCCAGCACGGCCTCGAGGACCGCCTTTCCGAGCCCGCCCGCCGCGAACTTCTGGACCGGATCAAGCACCTTGAATACTTGGGCTACGAACTGGAAGCGGCCGAAGGAACCTTCGAGCTCCTCGTCCGGGAGGCCCTTCATCCCGGCGTCAATTTCTTCGAAGTGATCAATTTCGAGGTCACCACCAAAATGACCGGTGACCGCCCGTCGCTCACCACCGCCACCGTGAACCTGAAGGCCCAGGACGGGGTGCACTCAGCCACCGCCTCCGGGCACGGCCCCGTCAACGCCCTCGATCTTTGTTTGCGTCAATGCCTCTCTGGTCTTTATCCTGACATTGCCCATGTCCGTCTCACTGACTACAAGGTCCGTGTTCTGGATTCGAAGAAGGGCACCGCTGCCAAGGTGCGCGTCCTGGTCGAATGGTCGGATCACAAGCGTTCCTGGGCGACTGTCGGAGTCTCTGAAAACGTCATCGAGGCGTCCTGGCTGGCCCTGGTCGACGCCATTCGCCTCGAACTGATGCGCATCACGGAAAAGGACGAATCCGTGCAGCACGCCCTCGAAGAATACGGCTGGGGCGTGTAAAGGGCTGGCTGCAGCGCGCCAACGCATTGCGGCCACGTCAGGTCGAAAAAGTGCCCAGCCGACACCTCTTCTCTCAGCACATACCACCCTTCACCCGGGTCATCGTGGTCGAAAGCGGCTCCCGCCATCTCCTCGAAGACCTTCTCCCCGGTATTTACGAGCACCACAGCGACACCCTCCAGTCGCTAGACCTGGTCACCTGCTACGCCGGCTTGCCCAAGTCCTTCGATTCGGAAAAAGGTGAGGTCTTTCGTGTTGCGGACTACGCCGGATCCCAAGGCCGGGCTCGTCTCTACCGCCGACTCATGGACCGCCAACCCGTCATCCTGGGCATCATCTGCGCCGCCGAGCCCATCATGACCAAATGGAAATGGGCCCTCACGCTCAATGTGCCCGCAAAAACTTTCATCCTGAATGAAAACGGCGACTATTTCTGGCTCGACTATTCCAACTGGAAAACCATTCGCCACTTCGCGCTGTTTCGAGCCGGTCTGGCCGGCGCCGGCGCGGTCCGTCTGCTCGTCCGCATCGCCGCATTTCCATTTACCCTCGCGTATCTGTTACTCTATGCTGCTGCGGTCCATCTCCGTAGGTTCGCAAGGCTAAAAACATGAAAGCTATCCTCGTTCATCAACCCGGCGGCCCTGAGGCCATGCAGCTCGAACAGGTCGCCAACCCGGTGCCCGGACCCGGTCAGGCTCTCGTACGCATCGCCGCCGCCGGAGTCAATTTCATCGACATCTATTTTCGTACCGGGCTCTACAAAGCCCCCGAGTCTCCCATCGCCATCGGCATGGAAGCCGCGGGTACCGTGGAGGCCGTCGGCCCAGACGTGTCCGGACTCGCCCCGGGTGATCGCGTCGCCTATGCCATGAATCGTGGATCGTACGCCGAATTCCACGTCGTCCCCGCCTGGCAGTTGGTCAAAGTGCCGGACGCCCTGGATCTCAACCAGGCCGCCGCCGCCATGCTCCAGGGCATGACCGCGCACTACCTCTCCCACTCTACATGGCCCCTTAAGGCCGGTGACTCTTGCCTGATTCACGCCGCGGCGGGCGGCGTCGGACTTCTGCTAATCCAAATGGCCAAAATGCGCGGCGCTAACGTCATTGGAACCGTTTCCACCGCGGAAAAGGCGGCCAAGGCCAAAGCGGCCGGGGCGGACGACATCATTCTCTACACCGAAACCGACTTTGCCAAGGCCACCCGTAGCCTTACCAGTGGTCGCGGCGTCGATGTCGTCTACGACTCCGTTGGTGCCTCCACCTTCGACGGCTCTCTCGATTCTCTCCGGCCGCGCGGACTCATGGTCTCCTACGGAAATGCCTCCGGCCCGGTTCCGCCTGTAGCTCCCCTGGTCCTGAACCAAAAAGGCTCGCTTTTCCTCACCCGGCCTACCCTCGCCCATCACTGCGCTGATCGCGAAGAGCTCACCTGGCGCGCCGGCGATGTTCTCTCCTGGATTGCGGATGGTAAGCTCACCCTCCACATCGACCAAATCTATCCCATGTCGGACGCCGCACAGGCCCACATCGATCTTGCCGGTCGCAAGACCACCGGCAAACTCCTGCTCGACCCCTCGAAATGATTCCGGCGTCAGAATACGCGGAACGTCGGGCTCAGCTGGCCGTTCTTCTCGCCCTGCATCAAGTCGACGCGCTCGTCGTGACTTCGCTTCCGAGCGTCCGCTACCTGAGCGGTTTCACCGGATCGAATGCCATCGTTCTGCTCGAGCCCCACCGGGCGACCCTCTACACGGATCCGCGCTACGACATCCAGGCCCACGCGGAGACCAGTTGCCGGGTCAAGATTTCTCGAGGGCCAACCCATCAGGCGCTCCTTCCACGCCTTCGACGCTTGTCTTCCGTCGGTTTCGATCCGGCTCACCTCACCGTCTCGGTGCATGCGCCGTGGGCCGAAGCGGCCAAGCTGGCACCCCTTCCGGGACTGGTGGAACAGCAGCGCATGGTGAAGTCCCAGGCGGAGATCGATCTGATCCGCCAGTCGGTGCGTATCAACTCACGTGCCTACGACGCGGCCCTGCGCCGCTGGAGACCGGGCGTCACAGAAGCGGATCTCGCCGCCGAAATCGATTACAGGCAGCGTAAGTTGGGTGCCGAGGGCCCTTCGTTTGACCCCATCGTCGCCTCCGGCCCTCGGTCCGCTCTTCCCCATGCCCGCCCAAGTGCTGCTCCTATCGCCTCCGATGCGCTATTATTGATCGATATGGGTGCTCTCTATGAGGGCTACGCGAGTGACATGACTCGCGTCGTCTTCACTGGGAACCCAGGGCGTAAGATAAAGGACTTCTATCGACCGGTTCTCGATGCGCAGCTAGCCGCCATCGACGCCGTTCGTGCTGGCCAAACGGCTGCTGCTATTGATCGCGCCGCCAGGAGATCCCTTCAGGCCCACAAGCTGCATGAGCTTTTCACTCACTCAACCGGCCACGGTGTCGGGCTCGAAATTCACGAGGGGCCAGGTCTCCGCAAGACCGATCGGACCGTGCTCCGTTCTGGTATGGTCATCACCATCGAACCCGGTATCAGCAACGCATCCGTTTAAGACATCGTTCCTGTTTGAGCTGCTTCGTGCGGATATCACGAGCCTCCGAAACAACTCTTAGCAATCTGACCCAATGACCATCGACGAAGTCAAACGGCTAATCGACCTCGTCAACGATAGCGGCATCGCCGAACTCCGAGTTGGACGGGGTCGTCCATCTTCAAACTCAGAGGCACGGTTGCCCCCGAGATCGTCCTCCATCCCTCCGCCAATCATTCTTCCGCCGTCCCGGCGCTACCGCGCCCATGGTCGGCGAAGCTGTTGATCGCCGTAACCTCGGACGCCAGTCTCGTCCTGGTCAAAGCCCCCATCGTCGGAACCTTCTACGAGAGGCGAGAGCCAGAGTTCCCGGCCTTCCGTCAAACCCACGGCGATCATATTCAGTCTGGCCAAGTTCTGTGCATCATCAGATCCATGAAGCTGATGAACGAGATCAGCCGAACAGGCTGAGATCATCGTCAGCCAGTCTCGTTGAGAAACGGCCGCCCTGTCGAATACGGGGAGGCCCTGTTCTCCATCGGCCCGCCTGATGTTCGCAAAATTCTTGTTGCCAGTCGCGGTGAGATCGCCCTCCGCGTCATCTGCGCTTGCAAGGATCTCGGCATCAAGACCGTCGCCGTCTACTCCGAGGCGAAGCGCAATTCCCTCCACGTCCGGTTCGCCGATGAAGCCGTCTACATTGGACCCGCCAAGAGTGCCCGGTCCTACCTCATTCCCTCCGTTATCAGCGCCGCCGAAATCACCAACGTCGACGCCATTCATCCCGGCTACGGCTTTCTCAGCGAAAACCCTCGCTTTGCCGAAGTCTGCCAGGAATCCAACATCAAATTCATCGGTCCCCGCCCGCGCGTCACGCGTCTTATGGGTCTCAAGCAGGAAGCCCGGGCCGCCATGAAGGAGGCGGGCATTCCCATCCTTCCCGGCTCCGACGGCATCGTCCAGTCCCCCGAACAGGCCGCCGAGGTGGCCGCGCTCATCGGTTACCCCGTGCTCGTAAAAGCGTCCGCTGGTGGCGGGGGCCGGGGCATGCGTGTGGTTCACACGCCGGAGGACCTGCCCGCGCTTCTCACCCAGGCTCAGCAGGAAGCCGGCGCCGCTTTCTCCTGCGCCGACGTCTACATCGAAAAGTTCATTACCGCGCCACGCCATATCGAGTTCCAGGTCCTCGCCGACGAGCACGGCTCCGTCAGGGTCCTTGGGGAGCGCGAATGCTCCATTCAACGCCGCCACCAGAAACTGATTGAAGAGGCGCCCTCTCCCGCCATTTCCCAGGAAGTTCGCGATGCGATGTCTGCGCGTCTCGAAACCGCGCTCACCGCCGTTGGCTACAGCAACGCCGGCACGGTCGAATTCCTCATGGACCCCAGCGGCGACCTCTATTTCATCGAAGTGAACGCCCGCATCCAGGTCGAACACCCGGTCACCGAGATGGTCACCGGTGTCGACCTCGTCAAGAGCCAAATCCTCGTCGCCGCCGGGCTTCCGCTCCGCGACATCCTCCCCGGCAATATCGAAATTCGCGGCCACGCCATCGAGTGCCGCATCAACGCCGAGCACCCGGAGAAATTCACTCCCTCTCCCGGCCGACTTACCGGGCTCAATCTTCCGGGAGGCATCGGGATCCGCGTCGACACCGCCGCCTATACGGACGGAGTCATTCCGCCCTACTATGACTCCCTTGTTGCCAAATTGATCGCCCACGGCTCCACCCGAGACGAGGCCATCGCCCGCATGCGCCGTGCCCTTGAAATGTTCGTCGTCGAAGGCATCTACACCTCCATCCCTCTCCATCAGCGCATTCTGGACCACCCGGATTTTGCCGCCGCCAATCTCGACACGCATTTTCTGGAGCGCTGCCTCGGCATATGAAGATTTCCAGCATCGAAACCGTAGCGATATCCATTCCGCTCCCCCAGCCAGTGAGCGACGCCGTTCGTCTCATCACCCACCGAGACCACTTCATCGTCTTCATCACCACCGAAGACGGACTCACTGGATCCGGCTTCACCCTTGGCTACGATTCAAGCCTCGCCATGGTCTCCATGGCCGACACCATATTCAAGCCGATCCTCACCGGCGCCTCCATCGCCGACAGCGAGAGGATCTGGGCCGACATGTACCGTCAGTCCATCCAGGCCGGCCGCCGCGGAGCCGCCCTGCGCGCCATCAGCGCCATCGACATCGCCCTCTGGGACCTCCGCGGTCAATACGCTCGCATGCCCGTCATGGAGCTATGCGGCGTCTACTCCCGGCGCATGCGCTGCTATGCCACCGGGGGCTATTTCCGTCCCGGCCAGACTCTCGACGAACTAGCCGCCGAGTACACCCGCTACGCGGAACTCGGCTTCACAGCCGCCAAGCTCAAGGTTGGAAAATTCTCGGCTGCCGAGGACGCTGCCCGGCTCGGTGCGATCCGCGAAGCCCTCGGCGACGACTTTGAAATCCTCCTCGACGCCAATGGTGGCTGGCCTGACGCCCCTACCGCCATCGCCGCCATGCACCGCCTCGAAGAGCACCGCCCATTCTGGATCGAAGAACCCGTTCGCGCCGACAACATTGCCGCCATGGCCCGCATCGCCGAGGCCATCCGGACCCCAGTTGCCACCGGTGAGCTCGAAGCCACTCGCTGGGCCTTTGCCGACCTTCTCCATCGACGCGCCGCCTCCATCCTCCAGCCCGATGCCACCGTGTGCGGAGGCGTCGGCGAGTGGCTCAAGATCGCCCACATGGCGGCGGCGTCAGACATCCCGATCGCTCCTCACTACAATTGGGATGTTCATACCCAGCTTTCGGCTACCATCCCCAACAATATCTTCATCGAGTACTTCGTCGAATCCACCCAGGTCAAAATGTTCGACGCAGTCCTCGAAAACCCCATGTCGGCCCGGGATGGGTTCATAGAACCGCGTACGGATCCCGGTTTCGGCTGGCGCTTTTATCGCCAGAAACTCGACCAGTACCGCGTAGGCTAAGCTTTACCTTGCGGCGGACTTCCGTCCGCCCGGCTGGCAACGGCCCGCGTCAGGTTTACCGAAATGGAAAAGACTCTCCGCATCGCCCTCATCGGCCAAGGCTCCATGGGCCGCGCCCACTCCAACGCCTACCGGCAGGTGGCGTCCTTTTATGACCTCCCCTACGCTGTCGAGCAATCTATCCTGTGCGGACGCAACCCCGCTACTCTCACCGCGATGGCCCAACGGTGGGGTTGGCGCGAGACCGCGGCTGACTGGCGGGATGTCATCGCCCGCCCCGACATCGACATCGTCGACGTCGCTGTGCCCAACAGCCTCCACGCCGAGATTGCCATTGCCGCCGCCCAGGCCGGCAAGATCGTTTTCTGTGAAAAACCCCTCGCTAATTCAACGGTCGAATCCGCGGCCATGCGCGACGCTGTCTCCAACCGCCCCAACATGGTCTGGTTCAATTACCGCCGTGTTCCCGCCATTCAACTCCTCCGGTCGATGATCGACGACAATCGTATCGGCCCCATCTTCCACTTCCGGGCTTTCTATCTGCAGGAGTGGGGCAACGACCCTTCACGCCCGCCCAACTGGAAGACCGATAAGGCCATCGCCGGATCCGGCGTCCTCGGCGACCTCATGTCCCATTCCCTCGATCTCGCCCTCTTTCTCAACGGACCGATCGCCACCGTCCAGGCCCTGCAACGCACCTTCTCCCGCGGCCGCGAAATTGATGATGCAACTCTCGTCCTCGCCCGCTTCGCCAATGGCAGCGTGGGGACCTTCGAGGCAACCCGCTACGCGACCGGTTGCCGCAATCGCAACGCCATCGAAATTCATGGTGAGAACGGAGCTGCTCGCTTCGATCTCGAAGACATGAACCGCCTCGAGTTCTTCGACGCCGCCCCGCCCAGGGAAGAACAAGGTTTTCGCAATCTCCTGGTCAGCGCAAACCGATACTGGAAGCCCGGACACATCGTCGGTTATGAGCACACCTTCATCTCCGCTCTCGGAGACTTTCTCCAAGCCCTCGCCGACAACGAACCCTTCGAGCCGGATTTCGAAAGCGGCCACCGCGTCCAACTCGTCATCGACGCCATCGCGCGTGCCGCCTCGTCGGGGTCAACGGTCGAGGTCCAGTAGCGCCGCGGGGTTCGCCTTCACCATCTGTTCGATCTCAGCCACCGTCAATCCGGCGCCCCGTAGGCCCCTGAAAATCTCTTCCAGCCCGTCTGGATGCAGGGGATTTCCTTTCTGCCCCAAATCGCTCGACAGAATACAGTGCTCTACCCCAACGGCCTTCATCGCCCGCGCGTAGTTCTCGAACGAGACTGACTTCGTCGTCCCCACCATCGCGTTCCCAACGAACTCCACAAACGCTCCGAGGCTTGCCACCTCGCGCATCTGCGCCACCGTCATTGCCACCGGGTCCAACATTCCATGCGTTACAACAATCCGTCGAACGCCAAGCCTCTTGCCCTCTTCCACCAGCATCTTCACCTCGGCCGGCGTCGAATGGCCCGTTGCCAAGACCAGCTTGCTCTTTGCGATCAATCCGATGACGTCGATCACCTCGGGCAGCAGCTTTCCCTCACTCGATACGCTCACCCATGGCCGCTGTTCCTTGTTGAACCGTACTTGGTTTTCGGAATCGAACGTCGGCATCCAAACGATTCGCCCGTATCCGCCGTCCACGCGCGTCATCCGTTCCACCGCGGCTCGATTGATTCCCCCTACGGTCAGGTTCAGCGCGATGCCGCCGAACACCTGGAGCCCGGGCGCCTCTTGCCGCGCCAATCCCGCCAGGGCCGCCGTCGGCTCATAGTGATTCTTGAGCACGATCGCCCTCAGGCCCCGTTTCTTCGCCAATCTCGCCGCCGATAGCGAATCGATCGACCGGGGCACGCTGTCGGGGCCCGAGTGCATATGGATGTCCACAACGCCCCGAAGTGTCTGTCCCTGCAATAGTGCCGCGCTTGCGGCCGCGAGCAACCAGGCCTTCACAATGCCCTCCATAGAAATTTTGGATTGGATCGCTGCCCCGATCGGCCTTACTCTGGAATCACATGGCAGAAGTGATGGAGATACCAACCTCTCAGGTCGACTTGCTTCATCGTATCAGCAGCCTCGTCAGTTCGGAACTGAGTCTGGACGAGATGCTCGGTGAGATCCTCGGACTCACTGTACAAGTGACATCGTGCGATGCGTGCCTCGTCTACCTGATCGACAAAGCGAACAACGAGATCGTGATGCGGGCCTCCCAGCTTCCGCACGCCGGAGACCTCGGCTCCCTTCGGATGAAAATCGGCGAGGGCATTACCGGGTGGGTCGCCGAACACAAGTCCGTCGTCTCTCTTCCTAGAAATGCTTCCGCGGACAATCGCTTCAAACGCTTCAGTCACTTGATTGAAGACACCTACGAGGCCTTCTTGTCCGTTCCCCTCGTCAGCGGCGGCGACATCATCGGCGTTGTCAACGTCCACCACCGGCGTCCCTATGACCACTCTCCCGATGAGACCGCTCTACTCACCTTCATCGGGGAGCAGATGGGGCTTGCCGTGGCCCGTGCTGCCCTCTACGACGAAAACCTCCGGCTTCAAGAAGAGTTGCGCACCCGCAAGACCGTCGAGCGTGCCAAGGGCATCCTGCAGCGAAATCATGGCCTCTCGGAGGAGGAGGCCTACCTTCGCCTTCGCGGCGAGTCCAGGCGTATGCGGCGCCCCATGCGCGAACTCGCGGAAGCCATCATTTTGGCCGAAGAACTCAACCGCAAGCGCGAATCGGAGGCCGATCCCAACGCGCCCCCGCCGGGCAATCCTCATCCGGGCAGACCGTAGAACCGTCCCATCCAGTACGGGAGCAGGTAGTCCAAGCCTGCTCCTTCGATTCGGCCGGATCCTCCTCCCTGTATTTGGAAGGGGCTCCGTTGCCACAAGAAGTCCGTCGTAACCCTTTGCGAGACGGGAATAGCCGCGCAGGTGCGATCCTGTCCGCACAAGTCGTACTCCCCGCGATGATCGACACCCACATCCCTCCGCGGCCGGCCCAACCACTCCTCGAGCAAACCCACAGAACGCTGGTCCCTGGCCGACGCCTGGCCATTCAAAGCCAATTCGATCACGTCGAAAAATGCGTTGTCATGGTCGTCTGTCGTCCGGCGGAGCAGGTCGAACCCTTGCCGGTAGTTCCACTCCACCCAACTCGAATCCTCGCCAGTCAAAAGTCCATAGAAAACAATGTGATCCAGGTTGAACTTGAAGTAGGAATCGTGCGGCTCGGTCACCTCGAAGGCAATTGGCGCCGGCACTCCCGTTGCAAGGAATGGCGCCGCCCAACGGTATCGCACCTCGAACTCGCCCCGGTTCGCCCGCCGCCCGAGCTTCAAAAGCATCAGCCGCTGATCCACCCTCGCCCCGAACGACGTACTCACGCGTCCATCCGGCATCACTACCGCCCACCCATGATCGTCCAGGTCGCCAAGTAGCCGCGTAGCCAGCGACGCGACACCGCCCCGCACGCCCGGGTCATCCACCGCGTTCCACGCCGCGGTGAGCCCGAAGAAGACCCCGAGGTACTGGTCTCGGGACGTGTTTCCAATCCACGTCCACGCCCTTCCATCCACCCTCCCCCCATAAAACCCATGCTGCCGCTCCTCGGAAATCCAATCCGCGGCGTACGGAGAATCGGCGGGAAACGCGCACCGCGCCAAGAGATTCCTGCCCGTGACGTCGATCAACTTTCGGATGCCGTCCAAAGCGTACCGGACCCCAGTCAATGCGTCTTCCGATTGTGTGACCCCATATCGGAAGGACTCGGCGGCCAGTAGGTGCCCCGTCCAAATTGCGGAGTCCCCACAGCGGCTGTACGAGAGGATCTCGTCCGAATCGGGGCCGGCAAAAACTGGATCCACCACCATCCCATACGGTATGTGGCGCGCACGCAGCGTGTCCAAGATCTTTCTGGCGTCCGTTTCGCCGCTGTGTGCGACTCCCGCCGCCGCCATGGACGCGATCAGGAAAACAATCGCTCGTCTCACAATTCCATCCTACCCACATTTGCCCTGCTAGGCTAAAAGGTACCTATGCGGTTTGTCGTCTTTTGCGTCTTCGTCAGCCTGCTGGGGGCTCAAGCTTCGTGGCGCGAATGGAATTCGAGGGGCGAGCAGGAATTTCGCGACGCTGCCATCGCCGCCTCCATCAAGAGCTTTGATCGCGCCATTCAACTCGAACCCCGCCTCGCCCCTCACCACTGGCAACGTGGGATTTCCCTCTACTACGCCAAACGATGGACTGACTGCGTGAGGCAATTCGAAAGTCACCGCACGGTCAACCCCGAAGATGTGGAGAACGCCGTCTGGCACTACCTGTGCCTAGCCAAAATCAAGGGCAGGGAAGAGGCGCGAAAGAAGCTCATCCCGATCCAAGCCGATGGCCGTCCCGCTATGGCGCAAGTCCACGATCTGTTCGCTGGAAAAGCCAAGCCGGAAGCGGTTCTCGCGGCTGCGGGCGCCAACAACGATGCTCTCTTCTACGCGCACTTGTATCTGGGTCTCTATTGGGAATCAATGGAGGATGACCGGCAAGCCCGGCTGCACATGGAGAAAGCCGTTCGCGACTATTCCGCCGCTCACTACATGGGTGACGTCGCCAGGGTTCACTGTTCAGTGCGCGGCTGGAAACCGGCTCCGTAGCGCGACCTTACGCAGGCGGCTTAGTGACCGCTGCCGGAAAGTGTCGTCGGATGGAACGTTTCTTCCACCGGCGTCGCCCCGCGCAGACGAAGCCGCCGCCCGGGCCATTCCAGCCGCATATCCGCCGTTACTTCGTCCAGCATCTCCATCGAGCACTTTTGCGACTCCAACGCGAATGCCGTCAGCAGCAGGTTGTCGCAAATGCCGTTGATGACGCGAGGGATTCCCTGAGAACGCTGGTGGATCTCCGAAACCAGGTCCACCGGAAACACTGTCTGCTCCGGCATGCCCGCCTTCGTCAATCGCGTCTGAATGTATTCCATCGTCTCGATTTCGTCGAACGGACGCAGATTGCACCGAAGAACCACCCGTTGCTTCAATTGACGCAGATTCGGAGCATCCAGCTTTCGATCGAATTCCGGCTGCCCAGCCAAGACAACCTGGAGCATCTTTCCCGTGCGGTTCTCGAAGTTGCCCAACATCCGGATCTCTTCGAGCACTTCCCAGTCGAGGTTGTGCGCCTCGTCCACGATCATCACTACGGTGCGGCCTTCGTTCGACTGCTGGATCAGCAGATCATTGAGCGCGTACAAGACCTCGGTTTTCGATCTCCGGTCACACCGAAGATCCAGATCGTACGCAATCATCTCGTACAGATCCGTCGACGACATCCGGGAATTGAATAAAAATGCGAACTCGATCCGCTGCGAATACAAATAGTCTCGCAGACACTCGAGCATCGTCGTTTTGCCCGTCCCAACCTCTCCGGTGAGAACGATGAACCCTTTTCTGCTCTGAACGCCGTAGATCAGATTGGCCAGGGCCTCTTCATGCTGCTGGCTTCGGTAAAAGAAAGCCGGATCGGGGCTGATGTTGAACGGATTGTCCGTGAACCCGAAGAAGGCGTTATACATGGTCAATTGGCTCCCGGCCCAACAATAGGGACAGGTCTCCTCCTACTTATTACCCTGCCAGTGTAGCACTCCATCGGAAGGAAACGAAAGGCCGAAGCCAGCCAATACTTACCACACACGGGCCGGCGCCCATGTTGCTTCATCGGCTTCTCTCACGGGAATCAATAGTGGCGCCTTCACGCCGAAGCGGTTGAACCCCTTAAGATTCAATGGACAAGGGGACTATTCCAGCTCGAGCCAAATCCAACCCGGGAGCGCCGCCGGCTCTTTGCCCTGAAACACCACCCGGCGTGTCTTGGGAAACGGCATCCCACTGCGAATCGCACGGCTGTAAAACGGGTGCTCGGACAAGATCTTCCGAAACGTCGCGTCTCCTACTTGCGGCCATGCGGTCTTTCCCAACATTCCGCCGCCCCAACCCACGGACAGGACACAGGCATTGCCCTGCGCACGAGCCGCCTCTACCTTCCCTTGCACCGTCTCCAGGCACTCGCTCAGCCGGGCCAGCCCCGTCAGTTCCGCAAAGCCCCTGTGATGCGCCAGCGCCGTCTCCGCGTATTGATTGGCCGCTTCGAAGAGCCGTTCCCGCGAATATCCTTCTTTCCAGCCGAGGGACCTGACCGTGTCCCCACTCTCGTAAAATCCGCGCTCCGTCCATGGCCCCTCGAAGGTGAGTCCCGGATCTGCCATCTCCGCAAAGATCGCCCCAGCTTCGCTCACGCGGCTCGCGTCCACAGTTCCGCGCATGCTGTGCTTCCATCCCAAGCCTAGCCTGCCCCCCTGACCCTTGCCCTCGACCAGTGTCGCCGTTCGAACCATGTAAACCCGGAACTTGCCTCCGTCGCCAGGCTGCGACGAGTCGCCAATCGCCAGCGCTTTCATCGGATCCAGCCCGGCCGGGCCCGCTGCGCCGCCCATCACCTTCTGCTCCACCGCCTCACCCAGCCGCCGCCGGGTGCCGCCACCGCTCCCGGCTAGCGTCTCTACCGTGGCGATGCCCTTCTTCTGCAGCCCCGCCGCTACCATCGTTGTCCGCAGCGCACCCCGGATCGCGCTCCCAGGAAGAAAAGGGCCGCCGAGCTGCCGTGCAAACGTCGGGATGAAGCAGTCCTCGGCGCGCAGCCGGTTCCAGTGCTCGGTGCACGACGGGTCCTCGAAAGGGATCCGCCGCTCCGCAAAGTTCTGTGCGAACCCACCCCAACTGGCAAAATCGAGCCGCTCTGCCCGCTTGACTTGGCTCAGATAGCCATCCAGCCTCGATCCCTTCGCTAATAACTTGAAGATTCGCCGCTGATCCAGCACATTCACTTGGTCTTTCCAGACCATGTAATCGATCGGCGATAGTGCCGAACCGTCGCCTACCAGCACCGGCGTCAAGCATTCCGCCCTGTATCGCGCTACGCTCATGCGTTCACCCGCAACGGTATTTCCGTCCCCACCGCGAAGCCACACCGGTATACCGGATGGGCAAATCCGGCTGGCGCGACGTCGTGCGCAGCCCCCCGCGGGCGTTTTCCGGTCGCAAGTACCGATCCCTCCGCGATCATCCGAAGACGCCTCTTCTCCACGCCCCAACCCCCGGGGCTCTCCACTCTTCCGCCACGATCCAAAACCGTGTACGAGCCCCGCGTCCAGTCCACTTCGTCGCCCGCCGAGGGATTATACAGAGACAACAGCCAGTACCCGGTTTCTCCGCTGTCCGCCGCATTTCCATCGCCGCCTTGCCGCCGCATGTTGCCGAACAGGAGTTCCTCTTTCCCGCCGCGCCTCATCCTCTCGATCTGGAAAGCGCCCCATCCCTTGGTCCGTTCCCCACCCAAGCCCGTATCGGCCAGCAGACGAATGCATGCCTCCACCCGGTCTGTCCACAGTTCCGCCGCCGTGCCGGCGAATTCCACCAAACCCCACAACCCGCAATCTTCACCGAATTCGATGCAACCGGTGCGGTGCACCGCGATCTCCCCGCCCAACCGGTCCACGGCTCCATGGGATCGAACCGTCTCCCGAAACAGACTCCGCCCGCCGCGCCCACTTCGCTTTACCAGACACTCACTCGGCCCATCCACCTCCCAGGATTCTTCATTCCATCCCAGACCCGCCGCCAGCGCTCCCATCAGCTGCATTGGGATCATTCGCGCCCCCCCACTGCGCACCCGCGACATTCCAGCCACCGGCCACAGGTTCGCCGGTGCCGGCGCCAACGCCTCTCCTTGGACAGACGGAAACAGGGACCCGATCCGAACCGCCGGCTCCCCATCTTGACGAGCCGTCGCATCCAGCCATTCCTCCAGCCACCCAAGGCTCGCCATCGCCGAGCACACTGCCCCATAGAGCATGTCGCTATGGAAAATCCGATCCGTTTCCTCCCGCTTGCCGTTCGCCGCGCCCATGCGCCACGGGCCCGTGGGACGGAGGAATATCTGGAGTGCGGGACTCATCGGTCTACCCGGCCAGTTTCCCGGCCAATTCCCCGCCTTTCACCAACGCTTGCAGCGCGTTCAGGTCTCCTCCCGCCAGCAGTTCCGCCTCTTCCTCGCCTGCCGAGTAAAATCCACGGCTACGCCAGTGCAGATTCAGGCCCCCGAACCGGACCCGCCCGCTGCCGCGCGAACCGCCTCCACCGAGCGTGTCATCCTCGAGCAAGCGCATTGCTTCTACAAGACGCGGAGCCAGGTCCTTGTCCTCTTCGCACAAAATGTCCAGCACCATCCGGATCCGGAAGCGCGCACCGGCCGGCACCCGCTCGAGCGTGCGCGGATTCGCCAGGCTCGTAATCCGGTCGATCGCGTTCTCGCTCTTCACTTCCGTCAACTCGTCGTCTAGATTCTCGCGCATTTGCGCCGTGATGCTGTCCAGGTCGAGCGGCGCATCATATACGGTTAGGCGCGACGGCGTCGCGGCTGCGCCGTTGAGAGCCTCCCCACTCACCCGTTCCACGCGGCCCGGATTGCGCCCGAACAGCAGACACACCTCATCGTCGGGCCGATCGCTTTGGTGGATTCGTACCTCTTGTCCCCGGCGGCGGGATACATACACCATTTCCGACGGGGTCGCCAGCCCGCTCGATTGTTCGAGTAAGGACCGTAGCCGTCCCCGCAGAGTGCTCCCGGGCACATACGGGCGCCCGAAAGCGTCCTTCACCACTGGGTTATCGGCCCCCCAATCTCGAGAGCCCTTCGGGCCCCCACATGCAGGCCAGTCTCGCAATGCAGTTCCCTTCGAGAACCAATTTGCCGATCAGCTTCAGTCTCCGTTTGCGACGCGAACCATTGATCCACTTCCTCGCCGTTCTTTACTCGTTGTACGCCACGATCGCTTCGAACAGGTCCCGGAACCGCTCGCAGCTTCGCGTCGTTCTTCCGCGTCACCTGTAGCAGGAGTTTCTCCAGACTGTCCAGGCTCCGTAGCGAATGACGCGCGATCGCATGCCAGGCGCGCGTAGCATTACGAAACCGGTGTTGCCGCTCGCCTTCCGCGGTCCGGCACGTCGTCGAACGGCATTGTAGAAGCGCCGCAACTGGCTACGCGTTCCCGAATCCATGTCGCGCATACGGCTCACTACGTCGCATGTGCCTGATTGTCCAGATACAGGCTGACGGACAACAATTTTTCCAGATCAATCACGCCCCATCCGGCCGGCCGCCCCGGAAGTCTTCGCCCGCCGTGGCGGTCGCCGAAGTGCTCGCGCGCCGTTCGCCTCCTCCCGGACGTTCGCCCCCCACCTGACCGGTCCCCTCCCGGTCGCGCTCCTCGACCGCCCCCGGACCCCGTCCTCCCGCGGCGGACGATCCTGACGTTTCTCACCCTGGCGGGCGCGGTTGCCCCCGCTCGCCCCGGCCCTGGCCCCCGCTCCTCTCCTCCTGCGGTTTGTTCGAAACTGTGCTGCTTGTCCGCTCCCTGTTTCTCGGGCGCGGGCTTCGGCGAAGGCGGTTTCTCCACCAGTGGCTTTTCGGAAGTAGCCGCACTGTCCGCGGCGGCGGTTGCTGGTTCCTCCGCGGTGACTGCGGAGGGTGACGCTACCGCGGCGGCTTCCGGCTCTGGCGCTGATTCTGGCTTTGTGAACGCTGCTCGGCAGGCTGCGCTTCTAACGCCGGTGCTGCCGCCGCCGAGCCTCAGCCGCGGGAGCGCCTGGCGCATCAGTGGTGCCGGCCTGTTCCTGTTCCTTTGCCAGTTCCGGAGTTCCGTCCATCTCTTGCTCGGCGCATACTTTTTCAATCCTTCCGGCCCGCTGTCTCGCTCGAGCCTCCAGTAGCCGCGCCCATTCCATCCGCCACCTCGCTTACCGGACGCAGCTTTCACCTGCGGGCCTTGCCCACAATGTCGGAAATAAGCGCCTTCTGTAATCGCTGTAATTCGCGATCTTTGTGCTCACCGGACACCCCGAGACGCCGGTGATACCGCCACGGCCGATCCGGACGTCCGCTCGTCACCGGCTTGTCACGATAGAAGCCGCTCAGTTCATCCAGGATCTGGTGGCGGACATCCGGAATTCCCGCACCATCCGCAGCAGGATGTCTTTCAATTGGCCGGTGTGCTGCATCTGACGCCATTCCACCGTCGCCCCGAAAAACCGTACACAATCCCGATCCGCATTCTTCGCGATCTCCAGGCTCCGCCCCGCCCGCGCATACACTGCCGCCAGGCCCTCGCCCTCGCCCGCCAACTCGAGCGCCATCGTGATCGTCTTGCCCTCAGGCCCGGGCAACTCCTGCAAGTGCACCTCCGAGAAACGCTGAAACAGCCGCTGCATTTCCCGCCCCAGCCCGAGTAGCGCATCCCAGGCGCCGTACACCGCGAAGTCGTCCCCGCCCGTGTATAGAACCGTTACCCGCCGCCAGTAGTCAGCCAGCGAACACTGAATCTCCAGCTCTCCCGCCAAGAACTGCCTGTACAACACAGAAAGCTGGACATAGTCCTCCACCGATTGCACGCGCCGCATCCTCGGTGCGAACCCGTCCACGTCGCCCCGCAACACACCCCAACTCTTCAGACCCTCGCTCTCCGCCGCCATTTCTTCCGGTGAAGCCGCCCCCGAACCCTGTCCCGACGGTGCGGCATACCGCATCACCGCGATTCCATCTTCTCCGGATCCGACAGGCCACTGGTGCTTTCCACCCCCCACCGCCACGCGCCCCGGCGCCTCGCTATCCCAGCCCACTGACTTCGCTTCCCGTAGGCTCTCGCTCAGTTCGCGGAAATAGACCGCATCTTCGATGACGTCGCCGTTGTCGTGGGCGCGGAAATAGTCTTCCTGTCGTGTCTCGCTGTCGGTATGCACCGCGCGGAACACGGCCTCGTTCAGCCGCTTCCGCACCGTCAGCCAATCGCCCAGATTCTCAGTCCATCCATACGCCAATCGCATCAGCCCGCCACTCCTACGGCGAACGTCGCGGTCAGCTGCGTCCAAAAGCTCGCACGCCGCTTCAAGATTCTCTTGTGGCAACACTAGAAAGAAACCGCCGCCGCCGCTCCACCCCAACAGGATCCTTGCCAGTCCTAGTTCCGCCAGCACCGCCCGTGGCAGAACCTCGCTCAACATCCCGATCCACCGGCAACGCCCTACCACTGTTTCCGCCTCGCCCGGGACGTTCCCCTCCGCATCGGGACGCACCTCTGACCCGGCGAATTTCTCGATCCCAACGAGTTTTCCTTGCAGGAAGATCTGAACTGACATGCAACTGATGGCCTGTTTTCCCGTAGGCGGAACCTCCAATCTAACACACCGCTGCCGGCATTCCGAACTTCTTCGTTCATGCCCTTCAAGATCTCTATTCCGTTCCACCGAGTACGGAATAGGCTAACCGCAAATTGGTTCTTGAGTGTCGCCAGGTTGTATGGCAAATGTATAGCAAGCCACTATGATCCGCCTTACAACTTGTCTGCTTATCGCACTATTGCTGTCGGCGTCCGTCTCGGCGGGCTCACTCGATTCCGTCTCTTACCATCCCCCAAAACAGCGTTCCAGATTCTGGCGGGCCAGTGTGCTTTCCATCCTCGCCGCCAGCGCCCTCGATACCCACTCTTCTTTCCATCGCTACGAAGGCAATCCTCTCCTGCGCGGACCCGACGGGCGCTTCCGGTACCGGGGTTTCGCCATAAAGGCGGCGATTACAGGCGGGGCCCTTGGCGCTCAGTACTATCTCCTGCGCCGGGGGCCAAAGGCTGAAAAGGCATCTGCCTTCGTGAACTTCGGCATCTCCGGGATGCTCGCCGGAGTCGCGGCCACCAACTACAGGAACCCTTCCAAGGACTCGCCGGCACAACGGAGCTGGGGCGGCGGATCCTTTGCTGCCTCGAGGTCGCCCCGCCCTGTGCCGGCTCGCTAGCGCTACAGCTCCACAACCACTTTGCCCATCACCTGCCGCCCCGTAAAGGCGCGCATGCCCCGCACCGCCTCCTCCAGCCGCAACGATTGTGCGATCACGGGCCGTATCTGTCCCGCCTCGTACATTCTGCTCAGTTCGGCATGCGTGTCCCGCGCATAGCTCTCATTCGCCATCACGTGATTCCCCCACAATACGCCCACAACCGACATATTTTTGAGAAGGATCCGGTTCGCCGCAATCGACGGAATCCGGCCGCTTGCGAAACCAACTACCAGGAGCCGCCCGCCCGGCGCGATGCACTTGGTCGATTGGTCGAAGACATCCCCTCCCACAGGATCGTAGATGACATCCGCTCCTCCCACGCCGGGACCCGTCATTCCCGTGATCTGCTTCACCTCCTCCACCCACTGCGGGTCGGAGTAACTTAAAGCGATCTCGGCGCCTTGGGCACGCGCAAAAGCAAGCTTTTCCTCGCTCGATGCCGTCGCGATCACCCGTGCGCCCCACGCCCGGCCGATCTGGATCGCCGACATCCCCACCCCGCTTGCGCCAGCGTGCACCAGCAGCCACTCTCCATACCGCAAATTGCCGCGGTCGCGCAGTGCGAAAAACGACGTCTGATAAACAATCGGCAGGGCCGCGCCCTCAGACCAACTCATCTGGCGCGCCATCGGGAATACATGTCTTTCCGCGCACACCGTATATTCAGCCAAGGCGCCCAGCATCGGCGCTCCCACTACCCGGTCTCCCACCCGGAACGCTTTGACGCCGGTCCCGGTCGCCTCCACCTCTCCCGCCAACTCGGCTCCCGGCGTGAACGGAAACGCGGGTTTCACCTGATACTTGCCCTGTATCTGCAACACGTCGAAGAAATTCAGACTTACGGCCCGGTTCCGGATCAATACTTGCCCTGGACCGGGATCGGGGATCGGTACGTCCCGTAACTCCATCGCCTCCGGCTCGCCCCATGCCTCCACGCGCCATGCCCTCATCCCCATGCTCCTTTCTCCCAGGCTCCTCATCGATCCTGCCTTGATTCCCGGCAAACGATTCCGGCCGCCGGATCAGGCCCCACGACCGGCCATGCGGCGGTGTTACAGTAACGGGGTGCCTGTCTTGCCGGCCGTCGTGCTGCTCCTGACTATCCTACCCTTGGCCGCCCAACCGCAGCAGTCCTATTTCCGTCCGTCGCTCTTGTTTCGGGAGGACTGGAAAGAAACGCCCGCCGAAAAGCCCGTCACTGCCGGCCATCTGGCCAATCCGAATCTCATCCTTTCGCTGCATGGGCCCGGAAAAACGGGAATCAAGAAGAGTCACCACGACAAGCCCGCCGACGATCCGTTCTACATCTGGTCCGGAGAGGCGCCCGCCAACTGGGCCGTCTCCCTTCGCCACAAAGCCGGACCGGTGGATCTCAGCGGCCAAGCGCGCATTCGCTGGCGATCCAAGCAGGCGGGCTTCCGTCTCCTTCGCCTCATCCTGCAACTCGCCGACGGAACGTGGCTCATCGGCGATCAATTCGATCCTCCCTCCGTCGATTGGAGGGAGCACGAATTCATTCTGGCCGGCATCCGCTGGCGTCAACTCCGAATCGGACCTATCTCGGAATCCAAATGGGTTGAAAAGCCCAACCTCGCCCGTGTTTCCGAAATCGGGTTTACTGACCTGATGCCCGGTGGGGGCAGCGACGCCTGTTCCCGCCTAGATTGGATCGAAGTCTACGGGAGGCTCGCCCAATGAAGTTCGCACCGTGCGCCACTGCACTTATTCCGCTCTTTCTCGCCACCGGTTGCTCCACCTTTTCCGCCGACCCCAAAGTCGAGGCCGCCGAATTCCTCAAGATGTACAACGCGCTCGATCAGAGGCTCTATACCACCGCCTCGGAATCGGAATGGCGATCCTCCACCGACGTGAATCCGCAGCACACCGGTGAGCGCATCGGCGCCGACAACGCTCTCGCCGCTTTCCGCGGCAGCCGTTACGTCATTGAAGGCGCGCGCAAACATCTCGCCCTCAAAGGCCAGCTCTCTGACCTCGAGTTTCGCCAGCTCGACAAGATCCTGCTCAATGCGGCCGAGTCGCCGGGCACCATTCCCGCCATTGTCCGCTCGAGGATCGAGGCCGAAGCGCGTCTGGCCGCCACTCTCGATGGGTTTACTTTCTGCCTCGACAAACCGCTGCCGCCCTGCTCCCATCCCGTCACCCCGAACGACATCGACGACGTCCTCCTCCGGTCCCGCGATCTTCGCCAACGGCAGAAATACTGGGAAGTCTCCAAGCAATCCGGATTCGCCCTGCGCGACGGCCTCGTGGCTCTTCGCGACCTCCGCAACCGCGTCGCGAAAGAACTCGGCTACACCTCGTATTTTCATCTCCAGGTCGCCGACTACGGCATGACCGTCAAGGAGATGGTCGAGTTCATGGACAAGGCCGCCGCCGACGCCAAGCCGCTTTACGACCAACTCCACACCTACGCCAGCTACAAACTGGCCCAGCGATACAAACAACCTGCCGTCGAAAAGATCCCCGCCCATTGGATTGGCAACCGCTGGGGCCAGGAATGGCCAGGGATCGTCGAGTCCGTCGATCTCGACCCTCTCCTCCGCGGCCGCACACCGCAATGGATCGTCGAACAGGCCGAGCGCTTCTACACCTCCCTCGGGATGCCGGCGTTGCCCAAGTCCTTCTGGGAGAAATCCGACCTCTACCAGCTCCCGCCGGGTTCCAACCGCAAAAAGAACACCCATGCCTCGGCCTGGCACATCGATCGCGCCGCCGACGTCCGCAGCCTCATGAGCGTCGTTCCCAATTTCTACTGGTTCCAAACCGCGCATCACGAACTCGGCCACGTCTACTACTACATCCTCTACTCCAATCCCGCTGTTCCTGAAACTCTCCGCGAAGGCCTCAATCGCGCGTTTCACGAGGCCGTCGGTGACCTCATCGGTATCGCCGCGCAGCAACAACCCTATCTCCGCCAAATCGGTGTCATGCCCCAGTCGATGCAAATCGACGAAACGCAGTACCTGCTCAGCCAGGCCTTCGAAACGATCGTCTTCATGCCTTGGTCCGCCGGCGTGATGACGCACTTCGAGCAGGATCTCTACGAACAGACTCTTCCCGTCGACAGGCTCAATGAACGATGGTGGCACTACGTGAATCGCTACCAGGGCTTCGTTCCTCCCGCTCCGCGCCCGGCAAACGCCTGTGACGCCTGCACCAAAACCCACATCGTCGATGATCCGGCCCAATACTACGACTACGCCATGGCCTTTCTGATCAAATACCAGTTGCACGACTATATCGCCCGCAAGATCCTCAATCAGGACCCGCACAAATGCAACTACTACGGCAACAAGGAAGTTGGCCGCTGGCTCTCCGAAATCCTCAAACTCGGCGCCACCAGGGATTGGCGGCAGGTCATCCGTGAGAAGACGGGGGAAGACATCAGCTCCCGCGCCATGCTCGAATACTTCAAACCGCTCGAATCGTATTTGGCCCGCGAGAATGCCATCCTTCTTGCCAAGCCCGCAGCCGCACCCGCCCGCAACTGACCGTCAACGCCGTGTGACCGACAACGACCGCCACGACGTATTGCCCGCCGCGTCCCACGCCCGGATCACAATCGGGTTCACTCCCACAATCACCGGAACGTCGGCCGTCCAATTCGGGCCAGGTACGATCTCTCCCTCCGCCGAACGCAGCGTCCACATCATTCGTGTCACGCCCACGTTGTCGCCCGCTGTGCCTCGCACGGTCACTGCCGGCGACGAGACCGCCGAGGAGGTCATCGCGGGCGACGTGATTCGGAGCGTTGGTGCAACGCGATCCGGAGTTCCCGGGTCGTTCGGCAACGCGGGTTCGTCCGGCTTCGGCGTCGGCTCCGGCTCCGGCGTGGGTTGCGGTTCTGGCTCCGGCGTTGGCTCGGGCTCTGGGGTTGGGCTGGCGGGCACGCCCGGATCCACTTCGCGCGCCGCATAGATCGCCCGCGCCGCCTCGATATCCTCGTCCGTCAATCGCTCGAACTTCTGGTAGTAGGCATACATCACCGAGCCCGGTTTGTCGGAATGCCCAAGCCCGATCGCGTGTCCCAGTTCGTGCAGCACCACACTGTACAGGTCGATGTCGGTGCCCACCCGCCACGGTTCGGCTTCGTCCAGATGCAGGTCCCCCGCCAACGGCTCCGGATTCGGCGGTGACGGGTAGAACGTGTGCGCCAGCACCTTCCCCGCGCCGTCGAATGGATACGGATCTCCATGGTCGCCCGACGCGAATGTGATCTCCAGTTCCTTGCCCCCTGCTGTTCCCGTTCCCGGTTTGAAATCGATCTTCACGTACCGGGACCATTCCGCCAGCGCTCGGGCGATCTCCCCGCGCCCCTGTTCCGATGGAACCTTCGTGCTCATGTTCCGGATCTGATAGAGCAACTCCACCGAAGTCTTGCCGGGTCCGTCCCAGCCGTCTCCCACCCGATCCACATACTGTCCGATCCCCCCCGCCACTGTCCATGCCCCGGCGCATGCCTGCATCGGGCGGCCTTGTCCCAGCTCCGGCGACGCCGGAAACACGTACGCCACTTCATCCCATCCGGTCAGCCGCCGCGCCTGGGTCCGCGTCCCCTCCACCAGCAGATGCCGGGGGCGCAGGTCCGGGCGCTCCCGGATCACCATCCCCTCCCCGTTCACGATTCCCCGTGCTTCGGCCGCGCTCACATCGGAGAAAAACTCCACCAGATACTGGCCCGATGGGTTTGCCAGCACTCCGATCACAAGTCCGCCCGCCGCCGGCTGCTTCGCCGTCTCGTCCAGCCCCGGGCTCCATTTGTCGGAAGGTGTGAACATTTCCCACCGCGTGGCGCCCGCCGTCCGCGGATCCCATTCCGGCGTCGATGCCACGAGCAGAGCCCGATAGGGTACATATTCGAGCGCTCGCGCACCGGCCGCCCGTACCCGCGCCATCTCCGGCTGTCCCGGCTCTCGCCCAAACACCACCACACGATGCACTCTTCGCGGATCGCGGCTCCTCGGCGCCACCTCTTCAGCCATCTGCTTCCCTACGGCGGCTTCGGCCCGGCGTGACTTCAATAACAAGGGCTGGGCGAGCATGCCGGGCAAGCATGTTGCAACCAGCATGCTGACAGCGATGCGGGTCATAGTTATTTTGGCTTTGATTTCCTCATCGGGCCGAGTGAGATTTCGAGTCGTGGAAATGCACTTACTTGGTAGCGGAATGTCTCTGAGATCCCGGTTGCGCCGGTTCCTGTTCCTTCTCGCCCTATCCGCGCCCGTCCTTGCCCAGACCGGATTCCGGATCGAGACCATTCTCGGAGATCCCTTTTCTCCCTCCGCTACACAACCCGACGGCATTCCCGCCACCGCCGCCCGCTTTACTTCCATCAACGGCGTGGCCGTCGATGCCGCCGGACTCATCTATATCGCCGACACCGCCTCCCATCGCGTTCGCCGCGTCAATCGCGATGGCTCCATCACCACCATCGCCGGCACCGGCGCCCCAGGCTATTCCGGCGACGGCGGACCTGCCACTCGCGCCGCTCTCGACTCTCCCTACGGCCTCGCCGTCGATGCCGCCGGAAGCGTTTTCATCGCCGACTACGGCAACGCGTGCATCCGCCGGGTCGACCCGAGCGGCGTCATCCGCACCGTCGCCTCTACCGCACGGTTCACCGGTCCCCGCAACATCGCCGCCGCCAGTTCTGGCGACCTCTACGTTTCCGACTTTGCCGGTCACGCCGTCTACCGCATCTTTCCCAACGGATCCACCTCCGTCATCGCCGGCGCGGCGTCCTCCATACCCGTCCGTGCTCCGGCCGGCGTCGCCACCGATGGCCTTGGCGCCGTCTACGTGGCCGACAGCGGCAACCGCCGGGTTCTCCGCATAGCGGGCGGAGCTTCCACCACGATCCTCGACGCACAGTCTCCTGACCTCGCACTCGGAACTCCCCTCTCCCTCTCCCTCGATGCCTTCGGCACCCTTCTCATCGCCGATACCCTGTCCGGCCGCGTCATCGAGCGAGCGCCGAACGGCGCATTTGCCGTTTGGCCGGCTTCTGGCGCCGGTCTCTCCGCCGTAACCGAAGTGGCGCTCAGCCCGCGCGGCGCTGCCTACGTCTCTGACCGTACCCGCCTCGTTCGCATCGTTCCCGATTCTCCGCCCGAAGCCATAGCGGGAGCAGAGAATGACGCCGCCGTCCTCTCCGCTCCCCTCGATGCCCCCATCGGACTCACCCTCGACAAGACCGGAAACCTTTTCATCGCCGAGGAAGCCTCCCGCCGCATTCGCAAACTCGCGCCCGACGGAGACGTTTCGACCGCCGCCACCGGATCTTTGCTCGAGGACCCCGTCGCCATCGCCCACGACCCTGCGTTTGGACTCCGGATCGCCGACTATCAATCCAACCGCATCCTCGGGGTGTCCTCCGCCGGGGATCTCTACGCCGTCTCCGGGGACGGCCAGCCCGGCACTTCGAGCGAGGGCGATTTCGCCGTCGCCGCACGCTGGAACAAACCGCGCGCCCTGGTGTTTGACTCCGCCGGGAATCTATTCATCGCCGATAGCCTCAACCATCGAGTGCGCCGCATTGGGCTCGATGGCCGTGTGACCACCGTCGCCGGAACCGGAGCCCCTGGCTTCTCGCCCGCTGGCGGACGGGGCACTGGCAGCGCCCTCAATACTCCCACCGCCCTTGCCGCCGGGCCGCAAGACACCATCTACATCGCCGACGCCGGTAATCACGCTGTTTTTGCCCTCTCCAGGACCGGCGACCTCACCCGCATCGCCGGCTCCGGTCTCGCTGGGGATTCCGGCGATGCGGGACCCGCCACCCAGGCGCGGCTCCGCTTCCCCGCCGGTCTGGCGGTCGCGCCCGATGGCGTCCTTTACATCGCAGACACCTACAATCACCGCATCCGGCGAGTCCTGCCCACCGGTATCATTGAAACCATCGCCGGCGACGGTGTGGCGGGCCTGTCGGGTGACGGCGGCCCCGCCCAGTCGGCTCGCCTCCATACCCCCACTGCTCTTGCCCTCGATTCCGCCGGCAATCTCTACGTCGCTGACCTCGAGAACAACCGTATTCGCCGGCTCTTCCTTCCCTCGCCCCAAATCGAACCAGCGCAGCCGCAATCCAGTGCCCCGCCGCCCGCAGTGACTTCCCAACTGCTTTTGCGCAACGCCGCCTCTCTCGCGGCCGGACCTATTTCGCCCGGCGAAAGGCTCGCCGTCTCCGCGGACCCGGCTTCCGAACTCCTCATCGACGGCCGGGCTGCTCCACGCCTCGCCACCGGCGACGGCATCATCGAGGTCCAGGCGCCCTATGCCCTTACGCCCGGCTCCACCGCCTCCCTCGAACTTTGGCTCGCCAACCGTCTGGTTGCCAAGCGATCGCTCCCGGTTGCCCCGTCGAGTCCGGGCCTCTACACCGCCGCCCATGGCAATGCCGTTCTGATTCACGACGACGGGTCACGCAACTCGGTGGACAAACCCGCCGCGCGGGGAGCCGTTGTCTCGGTATTCCTAACCGGAGCCGGCCGGCTGTCACCGCTCCCGCCCGACGGGGCTCCCGCCCGCGACCCTCTGCCCGAACCGGTGCTCCCGGTCTCGGTCCTTATTGGGGGCGCCCCCGTCGATGTCCTTTGGGCAGGCGCCGCGCCGGGCCTCATCGGTATCATCCAGGTCAACTTCCGGCTGCCGGGCTTGTTCACGCCACCGGGCGCCCGGTCGATCCGGGTGAACATCGGAGGCATCGAGAGCCAGGACGAGGTGACGGTCCACCTTCGCTGAGCTGCGCGGGGCGGCTAACGCCGGTTGTGGTCTTTCATCAGATCTTCGATCTGCTCAGCGAGTGATCCCTCGCCTGCGGCGCGCAGCATCGTGAAAGTGGAGGTGACACGCAGCAGCGCAGACCGTCCCGACAACTGAAGATGGTAGAGCATCGGCGCTGACAGAACGCGGGAAACCTCGCGCTCGATCTCGAGCCCCGCTTCGGGCCGCGGAAGAACCAGGAACGCGGCCCCGTCCCAGCGCGCCAGTTGACACTCATCCGGCAAGTGCTGCGCCAGGTGCTGGCTGTAGGACAAAATAATGCGGTCAATGGCGCCGCTGCCGAACCTCTGCCGTAGCACCCCGATGTGTTCCACGAACAGGACGAACAGGTACAGCCCCTCGATCTCGAGTTGTGGCAGCCGGGCGACAATCGCATCTTGGTTCGGAAGTCCGGTGAGGGCGTCCTCGGTTTCCATCTCCGTCAAGGCGCCCTTTTCCAACTTGCCATCCGGTCTGCCCACGGTGCTGCCCGGAGCGCCCGCCGTAACCGGCGCCACGGCGGCGTTTTGCCCCAATCGTAGCGCCGCCGCCGGGATCTTTCGCACCCTGCACACGACCTCACCCAACGAAGCCTCCGCCCTAAGTGACAGCATCACTGGTACCGCTCCGGTGTCCTCCGCCCGATGCCATCCCCGCCACGTGACCCCTTCGGCGGAGCCGAGTGACTTTGCGACCAGCGGCTTCAGGATCGCTTCCGGGCCGGACTCGCCGTTTGCCTGTCCGTCTCCGTGCGGCCCGCCCTCGTCCGCCGAGGCGCGCAGGCTCTCCCACCACGGCGTGCCAATTCCTTGTCCCTCACCCCATCCAAGCAACTGGCGGGCAGCTCCGGTGGCGGACTTCAGGTGTCCCTCCGCGTCCAGAAACAACATCGCCTCTTGCGCTTCCCGCGCGGCCAACTCCATGCGCGCCGCTTGTTGCTCCTTCGCCTTTTGCCGCCGCGCGTTCGCCAGGCTGATCTTGACCATCGCGCCCACATCGCCGGTCTCGAAGGGCTTCACCAAATACGCCATCGGATCCACCTGCTCGGCGCGCGCCACCGTGGCCTCATCGGAGTATGCGGTGATGAAACAAACCGGGACATCCGATATCTCCCGCATTCGCTTTACCGTCTCGATGCCGTCGATGTCGGAGCCGAGATTGATGTCCATCAGCGCCAGATCCGGCGCCTGCTGCTTCACCGCCTCGAGCGCCTCTCCGGGCGACGTCACCAGCCGAACCTCATACTGCTTGCCCGAAAGAACCTCCTCGATCATCATCCCGATTGAAGGGTCGTCTTCGACGACGAGGATCCGCGGCGGTTGCTCGGCCGCCTCTACGCGGGGCGGCGTGCCCGGGGATTGCTGATCGAGAACTGCCTGCGTGTCGTTCATGCCCGTATGCGTACCGTCGTGGGGATCGGGACCCCGCACTGATCTCATCGGCGGTCGAGTTCCCGTTCGCCCTGAATTTTTCCCCCATTTCCTCCGAGCGCGGGCCGATATGAACTCTGGAAGGCGGTTCATGAAAAAAATCCTCGTTGCCGATGACGAAGAAAACCTGCGAACGCTCGTCCAAAGTACGCTCGAAGACCCCTCCTACCAGGTCACCGAGGTGTGTGACGGCGAACGGGCGCTTGCCGCCGCCGCCGCCGAGCCACCGGACCTCATCGTGCTGGACTGGATGATGCCAGGGCTCACTGGTGTGGAGGTGACGCGGCGCTTGCGCGCCGATCCGGCCCTATACGGCGTACCCGTCATTCTGTTGACCGCGAAAGGACAATTGGAGGACCGGCGGGAGGGAATCGAGGCCGGGGCCAACGCCTACCTCGTGAAGCCGTTCAGTCCACTCGAGCTACTGGACACCGTCGAGGAACTACTCGGATGAACCCCACCTCGTCGCGGGCTGGCGCGATTTCCGGCGCTGGCGAAGATGAACCTTTGAACGGGCACGCTCCTTTGACCGAAACCCGCCTGATCGAACGCCTCCTGCGCGAATCGAGCCTCCCGGTAATCGTTGCCGACCACCTCGGTATCATTTGTGATCTCAATGGCGAGTTTGAGCGCGTCTGGGGCTGGCCGCGGGCTCGCATTGTCGGCGAGGCTCTCGCTGTGCTCGTTCCTTCCGAATTCCACAATGCCCATCACGCGGGCTTTTCCCGCTTCCTGGTGGCGGGCCGCGGGACTATTCTCGGTCAGCCACTCGGTCTCCATATGATCGACGGCGCCGGGCGCCGCGTCGCGGCCGAGATTTGCCTTTGCGCCGAGAAGGTCTCCGGCGAGTGGAGATTCGCTGCGACTGCCGAGCCTGCGCCATGAGCACTCCCGCCCAGTGGATGTCCGCGGCCGGACCTGCCCCGCCTTCACCCGGAGGGTCCAACGCCGCTCTCATCCGTCAGCTCCGCGTGACCCTGGGCCGGATGGAACTCGCCGTCGGCGCGCTTGACGAGGCCATGGTCTGGACCGACATGGCGGGGCTGGTGCAATGGGCCAATCCCGCGTTCGCCCGCATGGTGGGCTTCAAGCGATTTCGAATCCTCGGCAAATCCATTGTCGACTTGCTTCCGCTCTACCAGGACGGAAAGCTGCTTCCGGCAGACCGGCATCCGGCCGTACGGATCACGGCGGCGCAAGGCGCGCGGACTCCTTCTCGAGGCCGGTTCGAAATGGTTCGTGGTGAGTCGCGGCGGATTGTCGAAATCCACTGCGCGATTCAGGGTTGCGGTGGCGATGTGCCCGGCGGCGCGGTTCGATCCGGCAGTGGCGGCGACGGTCAACATTCCTCCGCCGCGGGCGAGTCCGCACTTGGCGGCGCCAATGAGTCCACGGACGCCATTGTCCTTGTGGTTCGCGACGTCACCGAGCGGATTCTTGCCGAGCAGTGGCTCGAGCAGGAAACCGACAAAACCGAACTGCTGCGATCGGTGGCAGCCGCCGCCAACGAAGCAGAAACGCCGGCGGAGGCCCTGCAACGCTCGCTCGAGTTGCTATGCCGGCATCTCGGCTGGCCTGTCGGCCAGGTATTTCCGCTGGAAGGCGGTGACCCGCCACGCATACTCCCGCCCGATTGCGTCTACTTCTCTGAAACCTCCCGTTTCGGCCTGTTTCGTTTAGAAACACAGAGGCTAACCTTCGCCCCGGGCGAAGGTGTCCCCGGCGCCATTTACGAAGCCGGGTCTCCCGTCTGGTGCCAAGGCGACTGTTCCGACCCCCGCTTTCGGCCGGATGGCGCCGGGGCCGCCTGCGGCATCCGTACAGTATTCGGATTTCCGGTGTTGGACGGGCGTGAGGTGGCTGCGGTAGTGGAGCTTTGCACCGATCGGATCGTGGTCCCGGATCCGGATCTGGCGGAGTTAGCGCGTGAGATCGGCACCCAGCTCGGGCGGACGTTCGAGCGGAGGCGCGCGGCCACCGCCCTGATGCAGGCAAAGGAAGATCTCGAGCGCCGCGTGGAGGAGCGCACCGCCGATCTCAGCACCCTCAATGCGTCCCTGATCAATGAGGTGAGCGAACGCCAGCAGATCGAAGGGGCATTGCGCGAAACGTTAACCCGGCACAGGGACCTGGTGCACTCGGTCCGCGATGCGATGTTCTCGGTGTCGCGGCAAGGCCGCGCGGAGTCTCTCAACCCGGCCTTTGAGGCCATCACCGGGCTATCGGCCCGCGAATGGATCGGCCGGCGGCTTCTGGCGCTGGTTCACGCCGGGGACCGGCGGCAGTTGCACGCCCGGTTCCGCGAGGCCGCGTCTGGAGGCCCGGCTGCGTCGGTGGAGGTCAGGGTCGGCAGCCGCTGCCGAGGCTGGAAAATCGTCGAGTGCAGCTTGGCGCCGCGCCGCGCCGGCGGCCGTATCACCGGTGTGTTGGGCATCGCGCGAGACGTCACCGAGCGTCACTTGGCCGAACAGCAGCTCCGGCTGCATCAGCGGGCGATCGAGTCTTCGTCGGAGGGGATTTTCCTGATCGATGCGCTCTCGCCAGACCGCACGGTGATTTACGCCAACAGTGGCCTCGAGCACATCACCGGCTGCTCCTCGAGCGGGGCTATTGGCCGCGCTTGGCCCGCGCTGTTCGAAGACGCGGCCGGCAAAGGCCATTCCCTTGACCCCAGTGCGCGGGAATCGCTCGAAGAGGCGCTCCGCACTGGCGAGGCTGTAACCAGGGAAATCGAAGCCGCGCGGCCCGGCGGCGCCTCGTATTGGTGCCGCGTGGCGCTCACCCCGGTTCTCGACGCAGCCGGACAACTGACGCATTTTGTCGGCATCGTCTCCGACGTCAGCCGTCAAAAGGAGACCGAGAGACTCAAGAACGAACTGGTGGCCACCGTCAGCCATGAGCTTCGCACCCCCCTCACCAGTCTCCGCGGTTTCGCCGAACTGATGCTCGAACGTGACTATCCGCCCGAAAAACAGAAGAAGTTCCTCGGCATCATCAACAAAGAAGCCACTCGCCTGACCAACCTCATCAACGACTTCCTCGACATCCAGCGGATCGAATCCGGCCGTCAGGTCTATACCTTCGACCGCCTGCCGCTGCTGCCGATTCTCCAGGAAACAGTCGCTCTGTTCCGTGGCGCCAGCGCGAGCCATGAATTCGTCGTCGACTCCAGCGGGAACCCGGTCGCATGGGCCGATGCCGAGCGGCTCCGTCAGGTGTTCGCCAATCTGGTCTCCAACGCCGTCAAGTTCTCTCCGCGCGGCGGTCAAGTGGTCCTTCGTCTCCGCGAGCAAGCCGGTTTCGCCTGCTGTTCGGTTTCCGACCAGGGCATCGGCATATCGCCGGAGGGCATCTCCAAGTTGTTTCAGAAGTTCTCCCGGATTGACAACACCGAAACTCGCAAAATCGGCGGCACGGGCCTCGGATTGGCGCTGGTGAAGCAGATTATCGAAGCGCACAAGGGCCAAGTCGCAGTCGAATCGGCCCGGGGTGAGGGCAGTACGTTCTCCTTTACACTCCCGCTTGCCTGATCCCTCGCGCGGACGGCATCCTTCCCGGTCCGCTGTCTGCTAAAATCAAAACTGTCAGTCCACAACGGTGCCCATAGCTCAGCCGGTAGAGCGCTGGATTGTGGTTCCAGATGTCGCGGGTTCAAATCCCGCTGGGCACCCCACTCGACTTCCGAATTGCACCTTCCTCTGCCCTGACGGTTCAGCCCTCCTTTCGCGGCCGCCCACGCATGTTCAACAAATCGGAGTAGAGTCGGAGCAGGAGGCCCCTTGCGTCCGGCCGTGGCATTGACTATACTTCATTCAATTTTATTTCTTAATGAAGTAAAAGCCATCTCGAAGACGAAGGGGGTTCCATGACGAATCGTATCGTTCCAATGCTGGTAGCCACGGTGCTCGGCAGCGCCGGGGCGTTTGGACAAATCGGAACGTCAACTATCACCGGACGCGTCACCGATACGACCGGGGCCGTAGTTCCCGGTGTTCAGGTCACGGTGGTGCAGATCACCACCAACTTCACACAGAACGCGGTGACCAACGATGAAGGTCTGTACCGGGTGCTATCGCTGCAGCCGGGCCTGTACCGGGTCACGTTCGAGTCCCAGGGATTCAAGAAGGCGGTGCGGGAGGACGTGGAGTTGCGCACCGGGGATACGCTCGCCGTGGACATGGCGATGCAGATCGGCAACGTGACGGAGTCGATCGAGGTGCAAGGGGGGGCGCAATTGCTCGAGACCGAGACCTCGGCGACCGGGACGGTGATGAGCGGGAACGTGCTGTACGATATGCCACTGTACCAGCGCTACATCAACTCGACGATGAACCTGGTTCCGGGGATGACGTCGGGCGGCTATGCCTATGGCGGGTCTCTCGGGTCCTACCATTTGGCCGGCCAGCGCGCCGGCGCGATAGGGATTTTCGAGGATGGGGTGAACGGCAACGATCAACAAAGCGGCACCGGGACCGTGAAGCCTATCCAGAATTCGGTTGCGGAAGTGAAAGTGCTGACGACGCTGCCGCCGGCCGAGTATGGGCACTCGGCCGGGGGGGTGATCAGTGTGGTGAAAAAGAGCGGCACCAATGAACTGCACGGGATGGCGTCGTTCTACGGGCGGACGCGGAGCATGCAGCATCGCTTGTTCTATGACAAGCAGACGACGTCGCAATTGAACCAGGGCGTTTTCTTCATGCAGCCGGACGCTAACGTCAGCGGCCCTGTTTTTATCCCGAAGGTTTACGACGGGCGCAACAAGACGTTCTTCTTTTTCGGGTTCCAGCGTCTGCATGAGAAAAAAGCGGCGCAGGTGGACGCGACCACGCCCACGGCGGCGATGAAGAACGGCAACTTCAATTTCGAGGGAGTGGCCAACTCGAACCAGATCTTCGATCCGGCGACGACTCGAAACGTGAACGGACGCTGGATGCGGGACGCGTTCCCGGGCAACATCGTGCCGGCGAGCCGTTTCGATCCGGTGGCGCGCAACGTGCTTGCGATCGATCCGTGGGTGGCGCCGACGCGGGGCGGAGCCAACGCGGCCGGCCCCAACGGGAACTTGCTGGCGACTGAATACGCGAAGGTGTTCTTCAACGACTACAACTACCGTGTGGACCACCAGTTCAATCCGAATTTCAAGATCTATTTCAGTTGGACGCAGAACGATCAAAGCGGCTTCGGGCGTCCGATCAACATCAAGGAGAGCAATCCGGAGTTCGATGCGTCGCAGGGGAACTGGAATCCGTTCAACCAGAAGAACGGATCGATCGGCAAGACCTGGATCGTGTCGCCCTCGGTAGTGAACGACGCGCGCATCGGCTACTTCCGGCGGCTGAATCAGTCGGTAGTGCCGTCTTATAACGAGAACTGGGCGCAGAAGCTCGGGATACCGAACGTGAGCGAAGCGCTGATGCCGGGCTTCGGCGACACCAACCGTTACTCGGCGAGTTCGATTTACGGCATCTACGGGGCCACCCCGAGCCGGCTGGTGAACGAGACGATTTCGTTCCGCGACGACCTCTCCTATATCCGGGGCCGGCATGCGATGAAGTTCGGATACGAACTGTTACGGTTCCGGCTGAACAGCGCGATTCCGGCCAATCCGGTGAACTTCTCGTTTGCGAACGTGACCGCGGGTCTGCAGGCCAACGGGCAGCCGGTTCCCAACACGGGGAACACCTTCGCCGGGTTCCTGACGGGATATGTGGCGTCGGCGCAGTTCCGGTCTGAGCTGACGAGTTGGCTGCCGCGGTCGTCGATCCACAGTTTCTATCTGCAGGACGACTGGAAGGTGACGCCGACGCTGACCGCCAACGTCGGGCTCCGGTATTCCAACGAGGGGCCGTTCAATACGAAATACGGCTTGATGAGCAACTTCGATCCGAACGGGACCGATCCGCTGACGGGAAGGCCGGGCGCCATCGTCCATCCCGCGACGGGGTTGAACAAGCGCGACAACAACAACTTCAACCCGCGCGTGGGGCTGGCGTGGCATCCGCTGGAGCGGTGGGTGTTCCGCGGCGGCGTGGGCTTCTACACGGTGGACCTGAAATTCCCGGTGGGCCGGGCACAGTATGACGAATATTCGGCGGTGACCAATCAACAGTCCCCGCCGGGCAACCCGACGCCGATTTACCGGATCAGCAACGGGACCCCGGCGACGTTCAATATCGTGAACGGCGTGGCGCCGTTCGTAGGGAGCAACTACAGCGCGCGTGCGGTGCAGTTCCGGGATCCGAATCTGCGGAATCCGTACGCCGCCAACTGGAACGCCAGCATGCAGTACGAACTGAAGAAAGACTACCTGCTGGAGCTTAGCTACCAGGGGTCCGCGGGGGTTGGACTGGTGGAGCGGTGGCAACTGAACACGTTCCCGATCGACTTTGGCGCCAACGATCCGGCTCTGCGGAACGCGGCGTTCGCGGCGTCGCAGAACTACCGGCCGTACTCGGCGTTCGGCAGCATCCCCATGCAATCGAACTTCGGGCACTCGACGTTCCACTCCGGGACGGTGAAGCTCGAAAAGCGGTTCTCGCGGGGAATGTTTTTCAACGCGTTTTACACACTTTCCAAGGCGATCGACAGCCAGGACAACGATAACGCGGGTGCGGGCGTGGCCCCGATTCAGAATCGGAATCTGGAGAAAGGGCGGGCCGGCTTTGACCGAAATCACCGGTTCGTTGGTGTGATCAATTGGGAGCTGCCGATCGGGACCGGGCGCCGGATCGGATCCGGGATGGGCCGCGTGGCCAACGCGTTGATCGGAGGGTGGGAGCTGAGCTGGATCCAGACGCTCGAATCCGGGAACCCGCTGACGTTCTCGTTCGCCAATAGCCCCAACAACTACTTCCCGACCTATGCGGGAACGCGCCGGCCGGATCTGGTGAGCCAGCCGGTGTACGACTTCAGCAAGTGGGACAACGGAGGGCCGAACCGGTTCACCCAGCAGGCGCTGCCGGCGGTGGTGGACATCAACGCGTTTGCCTATCCGGCGGCGTTCACGGTGGGCAACTCGGGCCGCAACATCCTTACCGGACCCCGCTTGGTCTGGGCCCAGGTATCGGCGCAGAAGAACTTCCGGGTGACCGAGCGGTTGAACGCGCAGTTGCGGTGGGACTTCCAGAATGCCCTGAAAACTTACAACTTCACGGGGCCGAGCACCACCGTGGACTTCCGCAATCCGCGCACGTTCGGAAAGCTGGGCGCCGATCCGCGCACGGCGTCACTGGGCGGACAGCCGCTGATGAACCTGACGGTGATGCTGCAATTCTGACCCGGCGTCAGGGGCGGGTTTCGGGCTGGTACCAATCGGGCGCCGGCCCGGAGGCCGCCTGGATGGCGGGGACGAAACTACGGTCGAGTTCGCCGACCAGCGCCGCGAGGTTCGCGACGATGCGGGCCCAGCGATCGGGCCCGCCGATGGGATATTGCATCGAGCCGATCGCGCGGGCCGAGGGCGGTAGCGGCAGGCGGGCGGTGAAGCCCAGGCCGTGGACGTGGTAGGAGGCGGTGAGGCTGTTACTCCAGGTACCGACGTCGAGACTGAGTTCCACGGTGAGTTTGGCGTCGGTGCGGCGGCGGAGGGTGAACGTGCCGGATTCGCCGCGGCAGTCGTAGCCGAGCGGCTTGAACGCGGCGGCGAGGGCGGGGCGTTTGGGGCCGCTCGCGGTGCCCAAGGGAGTTTCGCGGAGCGCCTCCAGGGAGGGCGGCAGGTCATGGGGGAGGGAAGCGGCAGCGACGACTTCAGTGAGACGCGAGCGATAGTCGCCGACGATGGCGGCGACGCGGGCGGCGACTTCCGGATCGGCCTGCGCGGCGCGCAACGTATCGGGAGCGCCGTCGAAGCCGGGGAGGGGGACTTGGATCGTCTTAGCGGCCTTCCCGCAGGCGGCCAGGATGGAGGCGACCGGAGGCGGCAGCGCGGGCAGCTTGCGGCGGGAGGAGCGGGCATCGTCATCGGTCTCGACCACGCTGAGCGCCATCAAGGACCGGTTGCGGCCGTTGACCCACCAGGAGTCCCCGACGATGATGCCGGGCGATTGCGTGGGCGCCAGGACCGCGCCGGGAAGCGGCGCTCCGAAAGCGGGGTTGCGGAAGTGCACCGCGATGCCGTGAAAGGGAAAGGAACGCGGCACGCCTTGCGCGATGGCCAGCAGCGTTTCGAAGTCGATTTCGCGGCCCTCGGCGGGGGAGCCGGGGCCGTTGGAGATCATGGGAACCGGATCGCCGCCGGGCAACATGCTGGCCGCGGAGTGAAACTCCTGTAGCAGGGGAAACCGCTTGCATGCCCGCGTGACGGCGGAGGTGAAGCCGGGAGTGGGTGCATCGCTGGCGGTGAAGGTGACGGAGGGCTCCAGCTCCGCTTCGGCAAACCCGGAGCGGATGCGGTCGAGCATGACGGCGAGCTGCTCTTTCCTGCTCGCGCGAAAGGTTGTGAACAAAGCGACTTTCATGAGGGTTGTGTTCCGCCCGATAGATCGGCAATTCGGGCCACGGACAGCAGGCACGGGTCGGCTACAATAGGGGATTCCCAAATGCAACATCGCGTTTCCCCTGCCCGGTCGCTCAAGGGCACCGTGCGCCTTCCTGGCGACAAATCGATCTCCCACCGCTACGGCATGATCGCCGCGTGCTCGGAAGGCGATTCCGTTATCGAGAACTATTCGACGGGGGCGGACTGCCAGTCGACGCTCGGGTGCGTGGAGGCGCTTGGCGTGAAGGTGAGCCGCGAGCCAGGGGCGGTGCGAATTCACGGCAAGGGGCTGGATGGATGGTCGGAACCGGCGGCGCCGCTGGACGCGGGCAACTCGGGGTCGACGATCCGGATGCTGTCAGGGATGCTCGCGGCGCAGCCGTTTACCACGACGATCGGCGGGGACGAATCTCTGTCGCGGCGGCCGATGCAGCGGATCATCACGCCGCTCGCGGCGATGGGCGCGCGGGTGGAGGCGCGGGACGGGAAGTTCCCGCCGCTGACCATTCATGGCGCCAAATTGAAGGCGATCGAGTACGAGCCGCCGGTGGCGAGCGCGCAGGTGAAGACGTGCGTGCTTTTCGCCGGTCTGCATACCGAAGGCGAGACGAAGGTGATCGAACGGGTCCGGACGCGGGACCACTCGGAAGTGGCGCTACGGGAGTTCGGGGCCGATGTGGAGCGGCGGGGGGACGTGATCACAATCGTGGGCCGGCCGCGGCTGCAGGGCCGAAACCTGAAGGTGCCGGGAGACCTGTCGTCGGCGGCGTTTTTTCTGGTGGCGGCGAACCTGATTCCCGGGTCGCGGATCGTGATCGAGGGCGTCGGGCTGAGCCCCTCGCGGACGCAGCTCATCGACTGGCTGATGGCGGCGGGAGCCCAGATCCGTGTCCTCGACGTGGGCCAGACGGGTGGCGAGATGACAGGGACGCTGCTGGTGACCGGACGCCAGGTGGAGGGCGGGGTGATCGAGGGGGCGATGACGGCGGGGCTCATCGACGAGATACCCGTGTTGGCGGTCCTCGGGGCGTCGTCCAAGCAAGGGCTGGTGGTGAAGGATGCGGCCGAGCTTCGAGTCAAGGAGAGCGACCGCATCGAGACGGTGGCCGAGAATCTGCGGCGCATGGGCGTGGAGATCGAGACCGCGCCGGACGGGTTCCGCATTCCGGGCAATCAGCGATTCCGCGCGGCCGAACTGGATTCCCATGGCGATCACCGGATCGCGATGGCGTTCACGGTGGCGGGGCTCGCCGCCGATGGGGAGTCCGTGGTGAACAACGCCGAAGCGGCCTCTGTTTCCTATCCCGAGTTTTACGCTACACTGGCCCTACTCGGAGAAAACTAGAAGCGTGCAATCGGCCGGCGATCTCACACTGGAAGGTCTTGTCCACGACCTGAACAATGTCTTTGAAACGATCCAGGACATCGGGGAGAGCCTCGCCAAGGATCCGAAGTACGCTAAGGCGGCGACGCGGCTGGATCGATCCATGCAGCGAGCGAGCCGAATCCTTTCGAGTTATTTCGAGTTTTCGCAGGCGTCGCTTGATTTGGATCTGATCGTCGAGCACGCGGGCGAGTATGCCAACGACAGTCTGTTGGCGGTGAAGGGGCCGCAATTGAGGTTCGTGAGGAACATCGAGGGCGGGACAAGGCTGCGTGGCAATCCGGCGGCGTGGGAACGCGTATTCACGAATCTGTTTCTCAACGCGGCCCAGGCGATGGGTGAGGATGGGGGCACGGTGGAGATCGAGGCGGCCGTGGCCGAAGGCGGCGCGATTGCGATTGCGGTTCGTGACGACGGGCCGGGGATTTCCCCAAAGGTGTTAGAGCGAATCTTCGAACCGCGTTTCTCGACGCGGGCCCGGCGTAGCGGATTGGGCCTGCACATCGTGAAGACGATCGTGGAGGGACTGGGCGGGACCGTTACGGCGGAGAACCGGCCGGGAGCGCGGGGTGCGCAGTTCCGCATCCTGCTGCCGGCGTTTTAGCACCGGTCCTGTCACGGAAAGGCAAGGACCGCATCTGCAAAGGAAAGGCCTATATGCTCTACGAATTGACATCCACGAAATCGTTGAACGACATTGACCAGGCATTACGGACGGCCGCGGCGGAGCGCAAATTCGGAGTCCTGACGGTGCATAATCTCGAGGAGACGATGCGTAACAAGGGCGTCGAGTTCGGGAGTACGTGCCTGATCTACGAGATCTGCAATCCGCATCAGGCGAAGAAGGTGCTCGAAGCCAATGGTGCGGTGTCGACGGCGCTGCCTTGCCGGATCTCGGTGTATTCGGGCAAACACGCCGCTGGGTACCGGCTGGCGACTCTGCTCCCGACGGCGCTGATCGGAATGTTCGGCAACCCGGAACTCGAACCCGTGGCGGAGGAGGTGGAGCAGGTGATCAAGGAGATCATGCAGGCCGCGGCCTAGCGCGCACCCCCGTGCGGAGCCGGGCTAGAGCCCGGCGAGAAATTTGTTGAGTTCGCGCAGCAGGTGCGCTTTTTCCTCGCGTCGCACGTTGTGTCCGGCGTTGTCGATATGGACGATCGTGCCCTTGGCGAGCTTGGCGGTGATTTCCTCATTCTGTTTGCGGACGTCGGCGGGGGCGTCGGCTTTGAGGATTAACACGGGGACCGTGATTTTCGCGAACAGGTCTGCCATGGCAGGACGTCCGCCCAGGCCGCGAAGGGCGGTATTGGGGTGATGCATGCGTTTGGAGGGCGCCCAGATTTCGCATTCGGCGCGGCCCCATTTGGGCGATCCTTTCATGCAGCCCGCCACGAGATCTTCAAGGCTGGTGTTGTTGCGCGCAAGCACCTGTTTCTGCCTTTCTTCGGGCGTGGATGCCGCGCCGCCGGGCCCGCGGGCGCCGGCCGGGCGGGGAAGCAAGCCTGGATCTTCAAGGACGATGGCGCGCGCCAAGTCCGGATATTTGGCGCCGAACCAAGCGGCGGCGGCGGCTCCCATCGAGTGTCCCATCACGATGGGCTTGTCGAGTTTCAATTCACGAATGATCCCGGCGAGATCGTCGACCTGGGCGTCGGCGGCGTCGGAGGCCGAGGGCGGGTCCGACTGGCCGTGGCCGCGAGCGTCGGGCATGATGACGTCGTAGCGGTCTTCGAGTTCCTTGGCGAGCGCGGTCCAGCACAGTCCATCGTCGGAAGAGCCATGGGCGAGCACCATCGGGGGTTTGGCTCCGCCGGTGCGCCAATAGTGGATACGGATGCCATTGGTGAGCACCCAGCCATCGGTCCACGTGGAAGGCGGCGCCGGGGCCTTGACGGCGGCGAAGGCCGGAATCACGAGTCCGGCGGCGATGAGGAAGCGAGCGACGGTATACTTCATACAGGTTCCCGGCTATGAAGTATATCTGTTTTGCTGTTTGCGTGCTGGCGGCGTCTGCGTTGGCGACTGGGGCACAAGGGGCGGATAAGAGCGGCCCTGTGCGAGGCGAGGGGTCCGACAAGCACGTTCGGGTGGAGGCGACCGCGTACCTGGACAGAGATTCGATCCGGCAGGCCGTCGGCATGGAGATGGAAGAGGGCTTTATTGTGATCGAGGTGAAGGTGACGCCCGCCGAGGGGCACAAGCTCAATCTGATGCGCGACGATTTCTTGATCCGGTCAGATAAAGACGGGCAGCGGGGAACGCCGTACTCGCCGACACAGATTGCCGGGTCGAGCGTGCTGGTGGTGAAGACAGGCTATTCGGGCGGGGCGGTGGCGCAGCAGAGCCGCGGACCTTCCTGGGGCGGGCTCGGCGGTGGAATGCCGGGGCAGCTTCCAGGCGGCGGCCCGAGCGGCATCGGCAACACGGCGAGTCAGGAAAGCGCCGTCGCGTCGGTGGAAGACGGCCCGCTGAAAGAGAAGGGGAATCCCCTGCTCCCGCTGCTCGAGAAAAACATCCTGGCGGAGAAGGAGATCGAGGCGCCGGTCTCGGGCCAACTCTACTTCCTGCTGGAAGGTAAGCACAAGACCAAGCAGGTCGAACTCCTCTACAAGACGCCATCCGGCCGCGTCTCGGTCCGGTTCAAATAAACATCCCATTTTTCCCACATGCGTATCTCCGACGTTGAAACCCCAGCGATTCTGATTGACCTCGACGTAATGGAGCGCAATCTGCAGCGCGTGGCCGCGTACGCGGCCGGGCACGATCTGCGCCTGCGTCCGCACACCAAGACGCACAAGATCCCGGCGCTCGGCAGGAAGCAGATCGAACTGGGCGCGGTGGGACTCACGGTGGCCAAGGTGGGCGAAGCCGAGGTGATGCTCGACAGCGGCACTCCGGACCTGTTGGTGGCGTATCCGGTGATTGGGCGCAAGAAGCTGGAGCGGTTGATGGAGGTGGCGAGAAAGACGCGCGTCACGGTGGCGCTCGACAGCCTGGTGGCCGCGCGGCAGCTATCGGAAGCGGCCCGGTCAGCGGCCGTGGACGTGAGCGTTCTCGCGGAAATGGATGCAGGGCTGAATCGCGTAGGTGTGAATCCGGGGCCCGAACTGATCACGCTGGCCAGAGCGATCGCGAATCTGCCGAGGCTGTCGCTCGAGGGATTCGCGTTCTATCCGGGTCACATCAAGCAGATGGACGAGGAGGCGGAGGAGCAGATCGCGAAGCTGAGCCAGTTGGTGGAGAGGACGGCGCGGGAATGGCGGTCCGCGGGGCTGGCGGTGAATGTGGTCAGCGGCGGGTCGACGCCGGCACTGTACCATTCGCATGAGGTGGCGGGCCTGAATGAGATCCGTCCGGGGACTTACATTTTCAACGATCGCAATACCGCGGAATTGAACGCGTGCTCCTATGACGACTGCGCGGCGTCGATTCTTTGCACGGTGGTTTCCAACGCACGTCCGCATCAGATCATACTCGACGGCGGATCCAAGACGTTCTCGTCGGACAAGCTGGCCACGGGCGAGCCGGGCTTCGGAATGCTGGTGGAAGCGCCCGGTGCGCTGTTTGCCAAGATGAACGAGGAGCACGGTTACGTCGATTTGCAGCGGGCCGAGCGAACCGACTTCAGCGTCGGCGACAAGGTGCGGGTGATTCCCAATCACGTCTGCGTGGCGATGAATCTGCACGAGCAGGTGTACGGGGTCCGCAACGGGATCGTGGAAGAGGTGTGGACAGTGGCGGCACGGGGCAAGCTGCAGTAGGGCAGCGAATCATTTCGGTTGTACGAGCCGCCTGGTAGTGGGATTGGCGAGGGTCGCCCTGGACCACAGAGGCACTTCGCCGCCGGCATCTTCGACGATGCGGCGGCGCGCCATGGCCACGCGCTCCGGGGCGCGATCCTGCACAAGAGCGCCAAATGGCTGGCTGGACTCCAAGTCGAACAAATGCGGCTCACTGCCGTTGACGTGAGAGAAAAACCAATTGCGGTCGTCGGTGTACCAGACGTAGTCTCCATATCGCGAGGTCACGTAGTCTCGCGCGGGGAACGAGCCACCGGTGGCCAGAGCCAGGAGATTGTGGCCGTGAAGCCCGTCTCGGGGAGCGGCGCCGGCGGCAGCGCAGACGGTGGCGGGCACGTCCACGGTGTAGGCGAACTGGCGGAATCGCTTTCCGGCTCCGTCGCCGCCGGGATGGCGCACCATCAGGGGGATGTGCATCGTGCCGGGGTAGAGAAGCGAGGCAGGCTTGCCGATGGCCTGTTCCAGATTGTCGGCGAAGTTGGTGCCATGGTCAGAAACGAAGATCACGAGTGTGTCTTTGTCGTGACCCGTGGCGGAGAGTTTGTCCATGAGACGGCCGAACCAGGTGTCGACCATCGTGACGAGCCCGGAGTAATGTGCCTTGATATCCTCCACCGATTCGGGTGAAATCGACGTCCTCGAGAGCGGGCCGTAGGGGACGGTGAGGTGGGTTTTTCCGCGGTAGGACGGGTTGCGGTAAAGATCGTAGTATTTTCGCGGGGCCTCCCAGCTTTCGTGCGGGTGAAAGGTGTCGACGTAGAGGTAGAACGGTTTGGCGTTGCGGCGGTTATCGTCGAGGAAGCGAATGGCCGCGGTGAAGGTGCGCGGGGTGGCGAAGTCCATTTCGTCCGGGGAAAGGCTGCCGAGGTTGGCGGCGTGTTGGGGGCCGCGGGCAGAGTCGTACCGGGCGGCGACTTGTTGGGGATCGAGCAGCGCCGTGGAGCGGTAGCGGTCTTCGGCGTTGCCGCGGATGTAGTCCCATTGGTGGAAACCGCGGGTGAAGTTGCGTCCGGGGACGAAGTAGTGGGGCACGTCGGAGAAGAAGCCGCAGTGATAGCCGGCGCGTCCCAGGGCTTCAGCGACGGTGTCCTCTTCCGGCGCGAGCGACTGCCAGCCTGGTAGGTAGACGTTGTCCCAGGGCTGGGGCTGGTAGTTGTGGAAGGGGAAGACGCGGCGTCCGCCGTGGAGGGTGCGCCGGGTGGGGATGGTAGGGAGCGCCTCCGGGTGGGCGCGTTCGAACAGCAGGCTCTGCGCGGCGAAGCGGTCGAGCGAGGGAGTGCGCACGGCCCTGTTGCCGTAGGGGCCGAGATAGGCGGTACGGAGCGTGTCGGAGACGACGACGAGGATGTTCCATCGGGACGATGGCTGGGCTTGGGCCTGGGTGAGGGCGGGCGCGCCGGCGAGGAGTTGGAGAGCGGTTCGGCGTGGGATCACTCGGACATTGTACGCGACGGTGGGAGGGCGAGGGTCGGCCCGCGCTGCTCTCCTTCCGCGCCGAATCGCAGCCGGCTGCGGGCGGGGCTGTCAATCGAGGCGGCTGAAGGCGAGAACGGCGTTGAGGCCGCCGAAAGCGAACGCGTTGGAGATTGCGTGCTCAATCGGGGCCGGGCGGGCCTGGTTGGGTACGACGTCGAGATCGCACTGGGGATCTGCGGTGGTGAAATTGGCCGTCGGCGGAATGACGGAATTGCGCAGGGCGAGAATGGTGGCGGCCGCCTCCAAAGCTCCGGCCGCGCCGAGGGCGTGCCCGTGCATGGATTTGGTGGACGATACGGCGAGGTTGGCGGCGTGCGCCTCGAATACGGTGCGAATGGCGCGTGTCTCGGTGGCGTCGTTGGCGAGAGTTCCGGTGCCGTGGGCGTTGACGTAGCCAATCCGTTCCGGCTTCAGCGAGGCGTCGCGGAGGGCCGCGTTCATGGCCAGCACTGGACCTTCCACCGAGGGCTGCGTCATATGGTGCGCGTCGGCGGACATGCCTGCGCCGGCGAATTCGGCGTAGATCCTCGCGCCGCGCGCTTGCGCTGCTTCGAGCGGCTCGAGGATGAAGATCGCGCCGCCTTCGCCGAGAATCAGTCCCTTGCGGTCCGCGGAAAACGGGCGGCAGGTGTCGGGAGAGACCACCCGCATGGATTCCCAGGCCTTGAGAAAGCCGAACGAGAAGGGCGCTTCGCTGCCGCCGGTGACGGCCATGTCGACCATGCCGGAGCGAACCATCCACAGGGCCTGAGCCATGGCGTGGTTGGACGAGGCGCAGGCGGTGGAGGTAGTAAACACCGGGCCGGTGACGCCGAGTTCGAGCGACAACGCACTGGCGCCGGCGTTCGGCATGACGCGTGGGATCGTCATCGGGTGAGAGCGAGGCCGGCCGAGGCGGTAGATGTCGACGAAGCCGACGTCCTGTGTGCCTTGGCCGCCGATGGAAGTGCCGGTGACGATCGCGGTTCGATTGCGGAGCCCGGCGGGTATGGCCTCGAGGCCTGCGTCGGCCATCGCTTCACGGGCGGCCACAAGAACGAACTGAGAGAAGCGATCGTAGAGGTCGAGTGTTTTTGCTTCGAAATGGCCGGTGGGATCGAAACAGCGGGCTTCGGCCCCGTTAGGGAAGCGGAACTGGGAGGCATCGACGGCCAACAAGGGGCCGATTCCGGGCCGCCCCTGGACCAGGGATTCCCAGAAGGAATCGCGAGTTGCTCCGATGGCGGACACGACGCCGATGCCTGTGACTACGACTCTCCGACTCATCAGGCGGGGGAACCCGACTCGCCGGCCGGGGTCGGCGGGGCCGGCCGCGGAGCCTGCGGGGTGGCGAGTCCGGATTCGATCAGATCATGTAAACCACGGGCTAGGTCGCCCACCGTCTGCAGATTCTTGGCAGCTTCGTCGGGGATGTTGACGCTGAATTCGTTCTCTAACGCAAACAAAATATTGATGCCGTCGAGCGAATCTACTTTCAGTTCCTCAAAGCTGGAGTTCAGGGTGATGGACTCGGCCGGGATCCGCTGAGTCACAGCGACGCAGGAAATTACGCGTTGAGCGAAGTCGTCGGACATAAGATGGAACTCACGGTTTCAAACCGGTACCCCTCGTTTAGCAATCGAGGAACCAAAACTCGGACCGTCTCGATAGTCTCTCCAATGTTGGGCCGAATTGCAAGTTCTCTCCCATCGTGGAGGCATAGGATGGCGCCGGGCGCGGCGGCGCGAAGAAGCCGGGAGGAGGTGCGCGGGGCGGGGATGGCCCAGTCGCGGGCAATGACAGTCCACATGACACCCTGTAGCCCGTGTCGGCGCTGTGCGGCCGCGAGCCCTGGCCAGCGGACTCCATAGGGAGCGCGAAAAACGCGCGGCGTCTGTCCGTGGACGCGGGTAAGCGTCTGTTGCGCGCGCCTGATTTCGGTGTCGATGAAGGCAGGCGAACGCAACCAAAGCCGCGAATGGGACCACGTATGATTGCCGATCTCGTGCCCGGCGCGGCTGACGGCAGCGGCCGCGATGGGCAGCCGTTCCGCGTTGGCGCCGCATTGGAAGAACGTCGCGGTGACGCCGAATTTCGCGAGGAGTTCCAGGATGACGCCGGTGGATTCGCTGGGTCCGTCGTCGAAGGTGAGGGCAAGGGAGCGGCGCGAGGTGTCGCCGCGCCATCGCGAGGGGGCGACGATCGAAGCCGATTTTCCCCGGACAGCCCAGGCAGCCGCCAGGGGAACGATCGCGGAGATGAGGGCCGGTCCCAACACTGATCTCATTGTCGCCGAGGCTGCGATTTCATTGTCGCCGAAGCCGCCGCGCCAGGTGGCCGCATGCCATCCGATCAGGGATAATGGTTGGCGATGAGACGCCGCCGTGTACTGCAGACTGTTCTCGGGCTCCCGGCCCTGCCCGCGGCGGCCGCGGCGCAGACGGCCGGATCCTCCACCTATTCGGTGGATTCGCTGCCGAAGTTGAGAATCGACGCTCCTGACGCGATTGGCGAAGGGCATACCGGATTTTTCAGCGCCGCCCAATTCAAAGCGCTCGCCGCACTCTGCGAATCAATGGCGCCGGCGACCGCGGCCAGCGCATCGGCCCTGGATGCGGAGACTCCGGAATTCCTCGATTTTCTGATCTCGCAGTCGCCGGAGGAAACGCAGTCGCTCTACCGCGCCGGGCTGGACCGGATCGCGCGGGAAGGCTGCACGCCGGCCGTGCTGGCGCCGCTGACCGAGGCGTGGACTTATTCCGGGCCAGCCGACGATTTCGCGCGATTCTTGCGGCAAGCCAAGCAGGACATCCTGCAGGCGACCTTCAACTCCCGCGCACAAGCGGAAGCGTCGGCGAAGGTGCGGCGTAGAGGCGGCGGCGGGGTTGGATACTATTGGAGGTCCCTTGACTAAGACCACCTACGACGTTGTGATCATTGGCTCTGGCGCGGGAGGCGGAATGGCCGCGCATGCATTGACGCGGCTGGGGGCCAAATGCGCGATGCTCGATGCCGGGCCGATGGTGGATCTGGAACATGACCGTTCCTTGGTGGCTGTGCATGACCTTCCGTACCGCGGTTTCGGAAAGCCCGGCCGTTTTCCGCACGTCACGCAGGCATCCGAGTTCGACGCCAACATGTGGGCCGACGAGAAACAAAATCCGTACACGTATCCGAAAGACGACCCCTACTACTGGGTGAGGATCCGGGCGGTGGGGGGCAAGACACTCCGATGGGGGCGAGCGTCGTGGCGGCTGTCGGATTTCGAGTTCCGGGCGAAAGACCATGACGGATTCGGGGACAATTGGCCCATCCGTCTGGCCGATCTGGCGCCCTACTATGACCGTGTGGAGCCTCTGTTCCGCGTCTCAGGCCGCAACGAAGGGCTGCCGCAGTTGCCGGACGGCAAACTGTTGGCGGACGAATCGCGGGACTCGGCGTCGATCGAGCGGTTCGCAGCCAGTTGCAGGAAGCTGGGAATCGCCACGACCAAGCCGCGGCGGGCCACAGGCACGCTCGCCAGTTCGGTGAATCTGCTGCTGCCGGAAGCGATCGGCACCGGGAACCTGACACTGGTTCCCAATGCGGTGGTGCGCGAGATCAGCGTGGACCCGGCCACGGGGTTGGCCAGTGGGGCGCACTACGTGGATCGCCGGTCCAAGCGCGAATATCACGTGAAGGGGCGGTACGTGGTGCTATCGGCATCAACGCTCGAATCGACGCGCATTCTGTTGAACTCGGCGTCGAGGCAGCACCCGAACGGGCTGGGAAATTCGAGCGGCGTTCTTGGGCACTATCTGTTCGACCAGTTCTACATGAAGCGGGTGGTGACCGCGATTGTGCCGGAGGCCAAGGGCGGCCGTGCTCCCAGGAACCTGATGGGCGGCGGTGGGTACGTGGTGCGGTTCCGCAACGTCGACAAGCGCGAGAAAGATTTCATCCGCGGCTACACCTACGATTTCGGGTCCGGTGGCACGCCTCCGCCGGAGCTGCTGCCGCTTTACGGGGAACCGTTGTTGCGGGAGATGGAAAACCTTCGCGGCGCGGCGTTTTCCATGACGACCATGGGCGAGGTGCTGCCGCGGTTTGAGAACCACGTTCGGATCAACAAAGACGTGTTGGACGAGTGGGGCATCCCGGCGCTGCACATCGAGCAGAAGTACGGGGACAACGAAAAAGCGATGGCGCGGGATGCGCGCCGCATGGCGGAGGAAATGTGCCGCGGCGCGGGATTCGAGATCCTTGCCTCGCATGACCGAATGGTTCCGCCTGGGGAAAGCATCCATGAGTTGGGGACTTGCCGGATGGGATCCGATGCGAAGCGGTCTGTTTTGAACGGATTCAATCAGTCGCACGACGTCAGGAATCTCTACGTGGTGGACGGGAGCTCGTTCGTGAGCGGCGGCGCGCAAAATCCGACACTGACGCTGTTGGCGCTGTCGCTGCGGGCTGCTGAACATCTGGCGGCTGGGCGCAAGGGAACCATCGCCGGGGTCTCCGGCAAATGAAGACTTTAGACAGAATTGTTGCAATTGCCATGGGGCGCCAAGAGATGAGGGTGCCGACGGCCGGCGGGGCAGAGCAAACGTTTCGCAAGTGATTCTGAATGCTCCAGTTAAGCTGAGGCGTACTTGAGAATCGACCCATATTAGGAAATCTAGGCCACTCGGTTACGTTTCGTTCTCCCGCTGCGTCCATACCCGTGAAGGCACAGTCATGAAAACCAGCTCAAGGACGGGGGGCCGGTGGCCGGAAAACCCGACGTTCGAGCGTGCTTCGAATGGTGTGCCTCCTGCGCCCACCGCGCTGCGGGTCCGACGACAATTGCGGGGGAACTTCCCGCAACACTGCTCCACGCCCTTGATCGAGCACTCCGGAACCACCAGCCGGCTGCCTCAACGAGGCCGCCGGTTAAGTAAAGCAAAATTAAGCGGCTCACCTCTGGCGTTAACGAACCTTTGGGACTAAGTTAAAAGAAAATGAGACTCCTCATCATTGAAGACGAAGCCAAGATCGCTGATTTCATAAAGCGCGGCTTGGAGAGCGCGGGCTACCAAGTGGATCACGCGGCATTCGGCCAGAAAGGGCTCGACATGTCGCATGAGACTGAATACGACTTGGTCCTTCTCGATCTCATGCTGCCCGACACAGACGGACTGGAGGTATTGCGCAAGATCCGCAACCGGAAATCCAGCCCGCCGGTTTTGATCCTCTCGGCCCGGGACGCGATCGACGATCGCGTGAAGGGGCTGGAGATCGGAGCGGACGACTACATGGTCAAGCCGTTCGCCTTCGTGGAGCTTCTGGCCAGGGTGCGGGCGATGATACGCCGCGGCACTCCAACGCCCGAACGGTTGCAGGTGGGCGAACTGGTGCTCGATTGCATCCGCCGGAAGGTCACGCGCGCGGGCGAAGTGATTGAATTGGCGCCGAAGGAATTTTCGATCCTCGAGTACCTGATGCGGAACCCGGGCCGGCCGCTGAGCCGGACGATGATTGTCGAGCACGTGTGGGACGTCGAGTATGACGGGCTGACCAACATTGTGGATGTCTATATCCGGCACCTGCGGTCAAGATCGACGACCCGTACCCGACCAAGATGATCCAGACGATCCGCGGGGTAGGCTACATGATCGAATCGCCGGAGAAGATGTACGACCGGTCCAGCCGCTCTGTAGATCGGATCGCGGTGTGAGCCCTGGGCGAGTAGGAAGCGCATGGGGGTTGCGCTTCCGGCTCTCTCGTCTTCGTCGGGTTCCTGCTGATCACGATTCTAGGGTTGGGCCTGCTGTTCCGGCAGTCGATCGATAGCCTTCTCTACAGCAAGACCCAAGACGTACTGGCCGAGGAGTGGGCTACGGTGAGAGGTTTTCGTCCGGATCCGTGGCACACAGATCACTGGAGCTACAACCCGGCCGATCCGGAAGAAGCAGCGATCGTGCGGCGGATTCAGCGCTTGCTCCTGATTGCCACCGGCGACGGGTCGCCGATTCAGATCTCGGACGAATACCGGCTGCTCAACATCGATCCTCGGGCCGAGGCGCGGCGGGCCCGCGAGGTTCCCGGTGTGATCGAGCGCGTGGTTTCGGACCGGTCCGGCCGCCATTACCTGGTTCGATCCGGGACGTTCAACGAGGTCGGGGGGAATCAGTTCCTGCTTTCGGTGGCGCGTCCGCTGTTCAGCGATGAGCAGGTGGTGCAGACGTTCACGCGGCGTTACTTCACGCTTTCGCCGCTATTGATTCTGGCGATGAGTCTGTTGGCGTGGTGGGCGGCAGGACGCGCGCTGGCGCCTCTCGGGGCTGTGGCCGAGTTTGCCGAGTCCATCACGGCGGACAACCTCAGCGTGACGATCCCGGAGAGAGGGGCCGATGACGAACTCGATCAACTGATTTCGTCATTCAACGGGATGGTGGGCCGCCTGAACGGCGCCTTCTCCCAGATGCGGCAGTTTTCGGCCGATGTCTCGCACGAACTGCGCACACCGCTGACGACAATGCGTGGGCAACTGGAGGTGGCGCTGATGACCTCCTCCACGCCCGCGCAACTTCGCGAGGCCATCGGGGGCGCGATCGACGACGTGGAAAGAATGGCGCGGGTGGTGCGCACTCTGTTGCAGTTGAGCCAAGCCGAGTCCGGGCAATTGGCGATCCATCGCGAGACGGTGGACCCTGTCCATGGTTGTGGCTGACACGGTGGACCAGTTCGGATCCCCGCCGAGATGGAGGGGCAGACGATCACGACGATGTGCCCCGCCGGAAGTTTCGTGGAAGGGGACCGGCTGCAACTGGAGCGAATGGTGTCGGATCTGGTCTCCAACGCGATGAAATACACTCCCGCTGGCGGATCGCATCCACGTTTCGGTGTTCCACCAGGCGGGCAAGGTGGAGTTGCAGGTGCAGGACACCGGTCGCGGCATCCTGCCGAACACTTGCCGCATATTTTCGACCGTTTCTATCGCGTGCCCGACGGCGAATCCAACCCCGCCAAGGGGCTGGGCCTCGGGCTCAGTTTCGTGGCCTGGATCGTCAAGGCGCACGATGCGATGATCGACGTGGCGTCGACGGTGGGTGAAGGCACGCGGTTCCGGATCCGGTTCCCCGAGGCCATGGCGCCGCTGCCAAGGGCAACGCGGCCGGTTAGCGCTAGAATCGAAGCATGAGTCTCGAAATCTCGCGCAGGGATCGGGAAGGCGTCGCTATCTTCGATCTCGAGGGACGGCTCGTCGCCGGCGCCGAAACCGGCATCCTGCGGGACAAGATCCGTGAAGCGAGCGAGGAAGGCATCACCAACGCCATCCTAAACCTCGAAGCCGTCGGTTTCATCGACTCCACCGGCCTGGGAGCACTGGTGATTTGTTTCACCACCCTGCGGAAAGCGGGCGGGGCTCTCAAGCTGCTGAACCTCTCCCGCAAGAACGTCGAACTCCTGGTGCTGACGAAGCTAACCACCGTCTTCGAGGTCTTCAACGACGAGCAGGACGCGGTGAACAGTTTCTTCCCGGACCGCGAGAAGAAGAAGTTCGACATTCTCTCCTTCGTCCAACAGAACCGGCGGGATTGAGGAGGAGCGCGGGCGATCCTCCATGGGTCTGCTGGTCATCGGAGCATCGGCGGCGGGGCTGAGCGCGGCCACCAACGCCCGGCGCATCGATCCGTCACTCCCGGTCACAGTCCTCGAGAAGTCAGAGGCCGTTTCGCTGGGCCTGTGTGGACTTCCCTACTTCGTCGAGGGGCGCGTCCCCGCATGGGCGCACTTGTTGGCCAAACCACGTGCCTACTTCGACGGGATGGGAATCCGGATCCGCACCTGCGCCACGGTTACGGCCATACAGCACGCACGGCGCCGGGTGACGCTCGCCGGTGGAGAAGAAGTGGCGTACGAAAAGCTGATCTATGCGGCGGGTGCGATCGCGGCGCCGGGTCCGGCGGATGCGTTTTCGCTCTCCACGCTCGATGGCGCGATGCGTCTGCGGCGGCGCCTGGAAGAAAGTCGGCCGGGCCGGGCATGGATTGCGGGAGGGGGCTACATCGGGTTGGAGGCGGCCGAGGCGCTGCGGGCGCGCGGGTGGAGTGTGGCCATTCACCACGCGGGGTCCTATTTGCTGGACCGGGAGGACCCTTGGCTGACGGGGCGTCTGGTGGCTCAGTTGGAGCGTCACCGGGTGACGGTGAGGCTCGGGGAACGGCTGGAGGCAGTGCCGGCGGGCGATCTGCTGCTTTGGGCGGGCGGGCTGCGGCCCAACTGCGGCTTGGCGGTGGAGGCCGGCGTAGAGATCGGGCGCAGCGGGGCCATCGTTGTAGACGAAGCAATGGCGACGAATCTGCCATCGCTATTTGCCGCCGGAGACTGCGTGGAGACGACGCATCGAGTGACGGGGCGTCCGGTATGGGTGCCGCTGGGGACGACGGCGAACAAGACCGGCCGTGTAGCCGGGGCCAACGCCGCCGGACGGCGCGAGCGATTCACGGGTATCGCTGGAACCTCCATCGTTCGGGTGTGCGGCCTGGGCGCGGCTGCGACGGGGCTCAGCGAGGCCCAGGCCCGGCGCGAGGGGTTCGACGCGGTATCGGCTGTGATCGATGCCACCGATCGCGCGCCGTACTTCCGGGCGCGGCCGGTTTCGGTGCAACTGGTGGCCGATCGCCGGTCCCGCCGCGTGCTTGGCGGCGCGGTGTTGGGCGAATACGGCGTGGAAGGCAGGGTGAACGTGATCGCCACGGCGGTGTCGGCCCGGATGGACGTGGAGGAGTTCGCGGGACTCGATCTGGCTTACGCGCCTCCTTTCGCTCCGGTTTGGGATCCACTGTTGGTGGCGGCTCGCCAATTGCTTAAGTTGTTACACTAAAACCGTCATATGCTTTCCGCAGGCGCACAGGCGCCACTTCCCACTTTCCAGACGCCGGATGGCGGGCGTGAATCGCTCGCGGAACTCCTGGCGGCGGGTCCGGTGCTGCTGGTTTTCTACAAAATTTCCTGCCCCACCTGTCAACTGGCGATGCCGTATCTGGACCGGGTGGCGGGCGGCGAGGGCCTGCGCGTGGTCGCGGTCTCGCAGAACGCCGCCGACGGCACGGCGGCGTTCGAGAAGCGATTCCGCATGACGCGAATCTCGTCGCTGGTGGAGGACGAAGGGGCCGGGTTCGCCGGAGCGAACGCGTTTGAAGTGACACACGTTCCGTCGCAGTTCCTGATCGAGCCGGACGGGCGGATCTCGCGGTCCTGGAGTGGATTTTCGCGGCAGGATGTGGAGGCGGCGGGGGAACGGGCTGGGGTGGCTCCATTTGGGCCGGGCGAACAGGTGCCCAATTTCAAGGCCGGTTGAGGGTCCAGAAACTGAGCCCAGGCTGGGCTTCCGCGGCCGTATTCTTACTTCTGCCGCGTCTGCCGGTTGCTGCTACACTGAAGTTTTATGGCGATCAAACAGGTGGTTGACTCGGCGAGCGCTCTTGTGAAGGGGCTCAGCATCACGTTGTGGGAAATGATGCAGCCGACGGTCACGGAAGACTACCCCGACGTCCCCCCTAATTTCCAGGAACGTTTCCGCGGCAAGCACGTGCTGCAACGCGACGAAAACGGGCTGGAGAAGTGCGTGGCGTGCTTTCTATGCGCAGCGGCCTGCCCGGTGGAGTGCATCTACATCGAGGCGGAAGAGAATACGGAGAAAGCGCGGATCAGCGGTGGCGAACGCTACGCTTCGGTTTACAACATCGACTATTCGCGGTGCATCTTCTGCGGCTACTGCGTGGAGGCGTGCCCCACCGATGCCATCACACACGGCCACGGGTTCGAACTGGCCGCCTATGACACGTCGGCTCTGATCCAGCGCAAGGAAGACATGCTGACACAGCTTGCGCCGGGATCGAAGCCGGTGATGATCGAGCCTGCGCCAGTGCAGGCGGGGCACTAGGCCGCCGATCTTCCCGCGTTCGCGCTGCTGTATCCGGTCCGGCGATTCCGTCGTTGCTCTGCTTTACCGTGTTCCTGTTAGTCCGGGAGCTTGGCGATGCGTTTTACAAACGAGGAGAGCAAGGGGTGTGGGGCTAGGGTAAACGGGGGCATAACGAAACCCTCAAAAGCGAGGCTTGTCAATGGTACTACTAGTACCATTATCCTGGATCATGCGATCTAGTTTACGCAAAGAGGGCTCCCCTGTTCCCGCGCCAGAGGCCGATCTGGTGATCCTGTACGAGAAGAGGCGAATTGTGGAGGACCTGATTCATGCTCTGGAGCGTTATCATCGTTTGAACCCGAGGAACGCTATAGCCGCGGCTGCCAAACCGCGGCGGGCCGCTTAACAAGAATTGACTTTACCTTTGCGTCCCGGGCCTTGTAACCTGAACATGAGCCGGTGCGCCTTTCCGCTTGACAGCATTATTTCGGAATGCACTGGCTTCTGAAGCCGGATGCAGTGCGATCACAGCACGATCGAGAAAGCGCAGAAGGGCGACGATGTCGCCTTCAATGAGATCGTGCGGGCGTACCGAAAGCGCATTTTAGGGACGATCTCCCGCCTGATCGGGCGTCCTGAAGATGTGGAAGACGTTGGGCAGGAGGTGTTCGTACGGCTGTATTACTCGCTGGATCAGTTGCGATCTCCAGAGGTTTTCGAGCCTTGGTTGTACCGCTTGACGGTGAACGCCGCGTACGACTACCTTCGGCGGCGGAAACGCCGGCAGGAATCGCGGATGTCGGATCTCAGCGAACAGCAGGTGGTGCTGGCCGATGCTGCCGAAAGCGGTCGTCAGGATAATGACCGCCAGCAGGCAGCCGAGGTCCGGGACTTTGTTCAGGCTCTTTTGTCGGAGGTGAGCGAGGACGATCAGATTCTGCTGACGTTGAAAGAAGTGGAAGGATTGTCTTTGAAGGAGTTGGAAGCGGTTTACGGCGTGAACGAGAACGCTTTGAAGGTGCGGTTGTTCCGGGCGCGGCAGCGCGTACTGCGCGCGTACGAAAAGGCGCAAAGTGAGCAGCCGGACGATGAGAGCCGGAGGAAGGCTTACCGCCGGTGAGTACGGAATGGCGAAGATGAGGAAACCGCTTGATTAAATTGGAAGTGGTTGGTTGATGGGGTCGTCAGGACGAAGGTATGATGGGAGACAGTGAGTTAGCTATGATCGGTGATACAGGCACACACACAGAAGGAGGGAATACCGATACCCTGGGTCCCCTCCTGGTACGCTACCGCAGGGCCTGTCCGGATCCGAATCCGGGCCCGGCGTTCACTCCGGGGATCTGGCGGCGCATCGAGGCGCGGCGTGGTATCACGGGCAAGTTGCGTATCTATGCCCGCAACCTCGCCACGGCTGCCGCGACGGCTTGCTTACTCATGGTTGGGCTGCAGTACGTTTCCGTGGCGGAGCGGAGCGCGGACGACTCGTTGACCTACGTGGATGCTCTCGGACGAGACGCGGAAACGGAAGTGGTGGCGTACGCCAGCTTTGGCGGCGTCGACATCAACGAGCCAGCACCCGACGGAGGCAGGTAGTCCTTTGAAACGCGCGAATGTTGCTGCCGCGGCCTATGTGCTGCTTACCTTTGGCAGCGGACTCGCCGTTGGCGCGCTCGGACATTGGCTCTACGACAGCAAGATTGTGCGCGCCAGCACGAACCGGTCCGAAGAGTATCGCAAACGGTACATTCAGGACATGCAGAGCCGGCTACAGCTTACTCCGGAGCAAACCAACACGTTGACCGGAATTCTGGACTCCACACGTTCTCTCTATCGCGAACTCCACGACAAGCACCGGCCCGAATATCAAGCCATTCAACAGCTGCAGGTGGCGCAGATACGGCGGATGCTCGACGACACGCAGAAAGCCGCCTACGAGAAATATTTGCGCGAGCGTGATGCCCGCCGCAAAGATTCCCGGCCTTAGTTCCATTCCGGCCGACGCCGAAGTCGCCACACCCACATTTGCTCTCCCTCACCATCCCCTGCTTCGAGGATCATAGGCGGACCTGTGACCGCGCGGAAAGTGGCCGTCGGGTTTCCGCCCCGGCAATGCGAGACCTCTCGGCTTCCGTGTACCAAACACCTTAGTACACAGTACCTGCTGTCTGCAGTGTACTATTGTATTTCACTTTCCACGTTTTGTACTATTCTCCCGTGGGGCCTGCGCAGGCACCATAGGTTTAATGACGCCGATGACACTCACGGGCCTCCTTCTTCAGTATTCCTACTTGCAGGTGCTGGATTTTCTGACAACGGTCGCGTTCCTGATGGTAGGGGTAGAGGAAGGCAATCCGGTTGTGCGACTGGCTCTCGAACTGGCGCCTTCTCCTCTGTACGGACTGGCCTTTATCAAGGCGGGTGCGATCCTGCTGGGGCTGTACTGTCTGCACCTTCGAAAACTTCGGCTGCTGTCGCGCATCAATCTCCTTTTTGCGATCGTGGTGGCTTGGAATTTGGTTGCGCTCATCGTGGCCGCGGCTCATTTAGGGCGTTCCCCTTTGGGGGCTTGACGCGGGATCCGGTTCGATAGTACATTTTAAGGAAATATGAACTCCGATTCGGAAGGAAGTCGCTGTCCTTCCGGTGATAACCGGAATCCGGGAAGCGAATCGGGCGGCCGCGATTGGCGAAGGCTGTTCGAACGCCTCATGGACGGGCGCGATGACGCCTTCGTCCAATCCAGGGATAACGCTCGCGTTTTGCGGACGTTCCGCCGCAGGCGCGTCGGAGTATTCTTGTTGCTGTCCCGAGAACTGAGCCGTCAAATCGGAAACCGCCGCCGGGCGATGGCCGCGGGCGGACGCACCGACCTCGGCACGATTGCGCAATTCGAAGTCACGGCGCGGTGGTATCTATTTCAATTGATCGTTTTCGGCGGATTCGCCCTTGCGTTTCCGAAGCACACACCTGGCCCGGTCCATAGCCGCCAGCGGTGGCTCGCCGCCGGTATGCGTCTGGCGGCCGCGCTCAATCTCTAGGGCGCCGCGCGGACTTCGCGGCTGAACGCAATTCGTCCACTAATTCCCCGGCGCTGCGCTCGATCGCTTCGGCTTTATCCTGGCCGATCAAGGCGGGCTCCCGCTCGCCCTGCCGCCGGAGCAGCACCAGCCAAGCAAGAAAAGACGTAGAGGTGCACGTGAGCGCGATCGTATTGTAATGATGGGTGTGTAGAGGGTCAAACCAAATACCGATGATGGCTGCCACCGGTCCCGCTATATTGACCGTGAGTAGTATGTGGTGAATCAGAAGATTCAGTCTGCCGGGGGCGGGAAATTTATAGAAAAAAAAGAGCGTGGCCGCCAGAAAAGCCAACATCAGAGTGAGGGCCGTCCGCCGCAAGGCGATGATCGACGCCAAGGCAGCCTCGCGCGGGGCCTGCGAGCCGGACAGGAAGGTCAACGCGGTGACCACGGCGGCGACGCCGACCAACACCGTGAATAGAATTGTGCCGGTTCGCCCAACCATTACCAAACCGCTTGCCCGCTGGTGAAACAATTCCATCACCACCGCGGCCAACAGCGCGAGCAAGATAGGCTCGGTAACCAGGTAGGCAGCGATGTAAGGCGTCTCATTCGTGTTGCCCGCCACCCGCAAGATCCCGGTTCGGATTACAGACGCCCATAGCCAGGCGCGAAAAAACGGATACGGAAGCTGGCGGCGCGTGATTACTACCGCCAAACAAACCTGCGCGAGAAAACTGAGTAGCCACGCTTGTTGCTGTATTTCCGACATAGCGCCAGCATTCCAATGCCAACGCGACCAGTTTACCTCACCGGATGAATTGGGGAATCAGTCGCATGGTCCGGCGATGCGAGGTCGCGGGTGGTCTGGCCCGGCATCGTGTCGCACCGGCTGGCGGGAGTTCCGGAGAGCGTTGAGGGGCCCGCTCTCCGGTAGTTCCGTTTCAGGCGGTTAAGCAGCAATGCTGGGTCCGCACTCGGGGCAGGGCACGGGGTCTTCGTTGAGGGCGATGGCGGCGACGCTGGGTCCGCACTCCGGGCAGGGCACGGGGTCCTCGTTGAGGGCGATGGTGGCGATTCTGGGTCCGCACTCGGGGCAGGGTACGGGATCCTCGTTGAGGGCGATGGCGGCGACGCTGGGTCCGCACTCGGGGCAGGGCACGGGGTCCTCGTTGAGGGCGATGGCGGCGATGCTGGGTCCGCACTCGGGGCAGGGCACGGGGTCCTCGTTGAGGGCGATGGCGGCACGCTGGGTCCGCACTCGGGGCAGGGCACGGGGTCCTCGTTGAGGGCGATGGCGGCGACGCTGGGTCCGCACTCCGGGCAGGGCACGGGGTCCTCGTTGAGGGCGATGGCGATGCTGGGTCCGCACTCGGGGCAGGGTACGGGATCTTCGTTGAGGGCGATGGCGGCGACGCCGGGTCCGCACTCGGGGCAGGGCACGGGGTCCTCGTTGAGGGCGATGGCGGCGACGCTGGGTCCGCACTCAGGGCAGGGCACGGGGTCCTCGTTGAGGGCGATGGCGGCGACGCTGGGTCCGCACTCGGGGCAGGGCACGGGATCTTCGTTGAGGGCGATGGCGGCGACGCTGGGTCCGCACTCGGGGCAGGGCACAGGGTCCTCGTTGAGGGCGATGGCGGCGAGCTGCACGGCGGCAGGGCCACACTCGGGACAGGGCACGGGATCTTCGTTGAGGCTGGCGGAGGCAATAGCCCCCCCAGAAATCGTCAAAGCGCAGATGAGAATGGTCAGCTTGTTCATTAGAATGAACCTCCTGACTCGCTTATCGACGACTAAGGGGAATGTCTTAGAAAAAAATAGGGAAAAATTCTTAGAAAACCTCAAGCTGTCCGGGAGGGGCGAATTGAAGAGATTTTCGACGGCTGGAGGGACAAAAAGAAGGAGGGTGGTACGCCCGAGAGGATTCGAACCTCTGGCCTTCTGCTCCGGAGGCAGACGCTCTATCCGGGCTGAGCTACGGGCGCGTACTTCGTAGTGTACCACCCTTGGGGTGGTATCGGGGCATCAACGCCGCCAGGAATCCACCCAGGCCGAGGACGAGGCATGTCCATGCGAACCAGTCCCCGAGGCGGGTATAGAGGGTTTTCTCCTGGATCCAGGAAAATTTTAGGCGACCGGTGGCGAATTCGAAGGCTGGGAGCGCCTCCCTGGGGCGGCCCGCCGGATCGATCGAGACCGTATAGCCGTCGTTGGTGGGCCGCAGCAGCCAACGGCGATTCTCTGCAGCGCGCATCCGGGCGAGGAGGAGATGTTGGCGGCGGGCCGCCGATCGGCCAAAGTAGCCGTCGTTAGTGAGATTCACCAGGACTTCCCCGCCTTGGTTGGCGAATCGCCGCACGAGTTCCGGAAACGCCGATTCGTAGCAGATGAACGTGCCGAGCCGATGGGACCCCACCGGTGACACGACCACTTCGCGCCCCGGCGAGAAGTCGCCAGCTTCCTGCGTAATCCGGTTCACCCAGGAAAAAAGGGGCGGCACGAATTCGCCGAAAGGAACCAGATACATCTTGTCGTACCGGGAGAGGACTTTTCCGGAAGGCGCCAGTAGTACCGCCGAGTTGAGCGGCGAGTTGGAGGGCGTGAATCCCACCGTGCCGAAGAGGAACGGTGTTCCGGTGACGCGCGCAATCCGGTTGGCTTCGTCGCGAAAGGCCCGGTCCGAGTAGTAGTAGAAGGGGGCGGGATTCTCGGGCCACAACAGCAGCGCGGGCTCTGGTTGACCCTGCTCGAGCGCGGCCTGCAAGGATCCTGCCGCCACGCGCCGGACGGTGGATTCGAGGCTCTCCTCGGTCCAGGCTTGGCTTTGGGGGACGTTCGGCTGCACCACGGCTGCTGATTCCGAGCCGGGCACGGGAGGAGGCAGCGGCGGAAGAAGTAACAGCAAAGGGAGAGCGAGCAAGGGAGCCAAATGAAGCCGCGGAAGGCGGAGGATGGCCGTGGCGAAGGCGGCGCTCATGAGGGCGAAAACGAAGGAGATTCCGTAGGCGCCGGTGATCGGAGCCAGGCGCATAGGCAGCCCCATGTCGGACCCGGCGTTGCCGAGCAGTAGCCATGCGAAACCGAGGGGTCCGTTGAGGCGCTCGAGTCCGGTCCAGAGTGCGGCGGCGGCGGGGACGGCCCAGGGCCGGCGCATGAGTGGTCCGGCCGCATAGGCGAAGGCGGCAAACAGCGCGCCCTTGGCGAGGGCGAACAGCGCGAAGGCGAGCCAGGACAGAGGCGGGGTCATCCCGCCGTGATGCTCGACGACGAAGAGAATCCAGTGGCAGACGCCGCCCCAGTAAAGCGTGCCGGCGAGCAGCCCATTGATCAGGCGTCTCCGGCCGTCGCGTTCGCGCGCGGCGGAAAGCAGCAGGGGCGCCAACGCCACCGGGGCGAGGAAGGTCAGATCCCATCCGGGGAACAAAACGATCAGCAGCAGCGCTGACGCGAGCGCCAAACCGAGGTTGATCATGACCCGGCCGATGCGGCCACCTGATCCGCCATGTAGGAGCTGCGAACGAACGGGCCGGCGAACACCATGCGGAAGCCGGCGGCAAGGCCGTAGTCGCGGTAGGCGTCGAATTCTTCCGGGGTGACGTACTTCGCCACTGGGAGGCTGCGCCGCGACGGCTGCAGGTATTGTCCGATGGTGGCGACATCCACCTCGCCCTCATTGCGGAGATCGTCGAGCAACTGGCGGACTTCGGCGCCGGTCTCGCCGAGGCCGGCCATCAAGCCGGACTTGGTGAGCATCGCGGGATACCGGCTTTTGGCATGGCGCAGCACGGTGAGCGACTGGCGATAGTCGGCTTGGGGCCTTACACGGCGGTAGAGCCGGAACACGGTCTCCATGTTGTGATTGAAGACGTCCGGGCCGGCGTCGAGTACGCGGCTCACCGCGTCGAGATCGCCGCAGAAATCGGGCGTCAGCACCTCGATGCGGGCCTCGGGCAGCGCGTTGCGCACTTGGCGGACGGTTTGGGCGAAGTGCCGGGAGCCGCCATCGGGAAGATCGTCGCGGTTGACGCTGGTGATCACGACATACCGCAGTTTCAACCCGAGAGCCATACGCGCGACGTTGGCCGGTTCGGCGGCGTCGAGCGAGAACTCATGCTTTTCCGGCGATCCCTTGGGCACCGAGCAGAACCCGCAGCCCCTGGTACAGAGGTTGCCCAAAATCATGAATGTTGCCTGCCCGCGATGGAAGCACTCGTTCAGATTGGGGCAGCGCGCGGATTCGCACACGGTGTGGAGGTTCTTCGCGCGCAATTCCCGTTTGAGCGCGGTGACCGGTTCCGGATGGGTCTCGCGCTTACGCAACCATTCCGGCAGCCGCCCGCGGCGGGCCGCTCCAGCCGGCGGGTCGGCGTTCTCGATGAGGACCAGTCGTGAGGAGCCCAAAGCTCATTGTACCCGGCAGGTCCGCTGCCGTTCGCGCTGGCGGCGCAGGAACTGTGTCAAGATGGCGTCTTATGAAAGCCGCTGTCCTGCACGAATTCGCCGCTCCGCTCGTTATTGAAGACGTTCCGGCGCCGGAACCGGGTCCGGGCGAAGTTCTGATCCGGGTCCGCGCGTGTGGCGTCTGCCATTCCGACATTCATGTGGCCGACGGGGATTGGCCGCGTTTGAAGAAGGCAACCAAGCTTCCCTTGATTCCGGGCCATGAAGTGACCGGGGTGGTGGAGCGGCTGGGCGACGGCGTAACCGGCGTTACAGTGGGGGCCCGCGTCGGTGTGCCGTGGCTTCATTCTTCCTGCGGTGCTTGCGAGTACTGCGCTTCTGGACGCGAAACGTTGTGTTCGAGTCAGGCGATCACTGGCGTGACGGTGGACGGTGGTTTCGCCGAATACATCAAGGCGCCAGCGAGCCACGTGGCGGCCATCCCCGATTCGGTGGCCGACAGGGACGCGGCGCCATTGCTTTGCGCCGGGCTCACGGTCTACAAGGCGCTCAAATCCGCCGGTGTCGAGGCGGGGCAGCAAGTGGTGATCTACGGCGTCGGCGGACTGGGCCATTTGGCGATTCAGGTCGCCAATGCCCAAGGCGCATCGGTGGCCGCGGTAGATGTAAGCGAGGAAAAGCTGGCGCTCGCCCGAGAATCCGGAGCGGTGTGGGCGGGCATGGCGAAGCCGCCTCGCGGTCACGTGGTGTTGGTTACTTCCGGCAGCGTCAAGGCATATGAAGCGGCCTTTGGGAGCGTTCGCAAGGGAGGCACGCTGGTGGTGGTGGGGATGCCGGCGGAATCGATTCCCTTATCCGCGTTCGCAATGGTGTCGGGGGAGTTGCGCGTGATCGGCTCGGCGGTGGGAACGCGGGAGGATTTGCGAGAGACGCTCGCGCTTGCAGGCCGGGGTCTGCTTCACTGCCACACCCAGGGCGCGCCGCTTGCGGATGCTCCGGCGGTGATGAACAGGCTTCGGGAGGGCAGCGTCACGGGGCGCGTCGTGCTCGAGATGTAGGACGGACTCAGCCTGACTTCACCTCGGTCCAATAGCGATCCCGCAGCCGTTGCGCCTCCACCGGGAGCGGTGCGAACCATTCTCCACGCGAGAGCGTTTCCGCGTCCGGATACACCACCGGGTTGCTGCGCATGGCCTCGGGCAGTAGCTTGCGTGCGGCCGCGTTGGCGGTGGCGGTCCGCGAGTCCACGACAATCGCGGCTGCTATTTCCGGACGGAGCAAGAAGTCGATGAAGCGGTGTGCCATTTCCTTTCTCGGACTCTCGCGCAAGATCACCGCGTTGTCGGCATAGAGCGGGAAGCCTTCGCGGGGATAGACGAATGCGACCTGATCGGAATCGTCGATCGCGAATTGAGCGGTTGTCGCCCACATATGACACGCGAGCAGGTCTCCGGCGACGAGTTGATCGCGGGCCTCGACGTTGATATAGGCGCGCACGAGCGGTTTCTGCGCGAGCAACTCATCGCGGGCGATGCGAAGATCCTCGGGCCTTGGAGAGTTCAGCGGAAGTCCGCGTTTCTTGAGGGCGGCCCCCATGGTGTCGGCCGGGTCGTCCAGCATGGTGAGGCGTCCGCGCAGGCGGGCGTCCCACAGATCCGCCCAGCCGGTGGGAGCGGGCGTCAATTCGCGGCGGTAGGCGATACCCGTGGCTCCCCACATATAGGGGACGCACCAATCCAATTTTCGGTCCCATACCGGCGAGCGCATCGTGGCGTCCAGATTGTCGAGCCTCGTGAGCCGCCCATGATCCATCGGAGCGAGTAACTTCTTTTCCCGCATCGGTTCGATGAAGTAGTTCGATGGAAACACGACATCCCATCCCGAGTTGCCGGAGAACACTTTCGCGAGTAACTCCTCATTGCTTTCGTAGACCGAGTAGCGCACCTCGATGCCGGTCTCTTCTCGAAAATCGGCAAGTGTCTGGTTGCCCAGGTACTCGGACCAGTTGAATACGTTCAGGCGCGGCGCGGGCGCACGGCAGGCTCCCGCCACCGCGGCCAGGGAGAGCAGGAACGGACGCCGTTTCATCGCCTTTGCAAACCCTCCGCGGCCAGAATCAGGCCACCCAGGCCGACTACGATCACGGCGGAAATGGCGTTGACCACCGGACTGACACCGCGCCGCGCCATGCCGTAAATCACCATCGGCAGGGTTTCTGAATCCACGCCGGCCACGAGGCTGGTGATCACGTAGTCGTCGAATGAGACGGTGAACGCAAGCAGCGCCGCCGCCCCAACGCCCGGCCCGAGCAGCGGTAGCGTGATGCGCCGGAAAGCATCCCACTCGCTCGCGCCCAAATCGAGGGCCGCTTCCTCGAGCGCCGGGTCGATGGTACGCAGGCGCGCGCGCACTACCAGCACGACGTAGGCGATGGAGAAGGCGGTGTGGGCGAGGATAACCGTCAGCATGCCGAGGCGAACGTCCAAGTACTGGAAGATCCACTGAAACAAAGCCAATAACGAAACGCCGGTGACGATCTCGGGAGTCACCAGCGAAAGATGCAGAGAGGCTTCGAGCGCCGGGGCGCGGCGCTTTCGCATCCCGTAGGCGCAGAGAGTACCGATGGCCGTGGCCGCCAGCGTCGCGGCCACGGCGATCGAGAGGCTGTTCAGGGTGGATTCGATCAGCCGTGGGTCATCCAGAATCGCGCGATACCAGCGCAGCGAGAATCCTTCCCATTGCGTGAACCGGGATTGGTTGAAGCTGAACAAAGCCAAAACGGCGAGCGGGAGATGCAGAAACAGATAGACGCACACCGCGGCTGCCGCCATCGTGGTTCTCATGAGAACTCTCCCTTTTGCCGGCGCAACAGCCACGTGACCGCGGCGAGAACCAGCATCATCAGCACCAGCGAGATCGCGGACCCGAAGGGCCAATCGCGGGCCGAGGTGAATTGCTGCTGGATGACGTTTCCGATGAGAGTGCTCTTGCCGCCGCCCAGAAGATCCGGGGTGAGGTAGGCGCCGAGGCTTGGAATGAACACCAATACCGAGCCGGCGATCATACCCGGGCGGGTCAGAGGAAGAGTGACGGTGGCTAGGGCCACCCATGGGCGAGCGCCCAGGTCCGCGGCAGCTTCTTCGAGCGCGGTATCCATGCGCTCGAGCGTCGCGTAGATGGGCAGCACCATGAAGGGGAGATATCCATACACGAGCCCGAGCACCACCGCGCCGTCGTTGTAGAGCAGGGGGAGCGGCTCGGCGATCGCGCCCACGCCAGCCAGGATCGTATTGATCAGTCCGGTGTCCCGAAGAAGGAACATCCAAGCGTACGTGCGGACGAGAAAACTGGTCCAGAATGGCAGCATTACCAAATGGAGATACCAGTTACGCCGGCGTCCGCTTCTGGCGATGAACAGAGCCAGAGGAAACGCCAGCACCAGACAGATGAGCGTCGCCGCAAGTGCAATCAATAGGGACTTCAGCGCTATGCCAAAGTACAAGAGATCGGCCAGTCGCGAGTAACTTTCCAATGTGAGAGGGCGGCTTTGTCCTCCGTACACGCCGCGCGTGAGCAGGCTGTAAGCGGCTACGATGACCAGGGGCGCCGCCAGCAGGCAGAGCGCCACGAGCCGGGCGGGGGCCAGGAACCAGAACCGCGCGTTTCTCATCCCGGAAGCCGCAGTTCGTCGGACGCCTGCCACCAGAGGTGGACCTGCTGGCCAGGTTCGAAATCGCAATCGGTCCGCGCGAGTTGCACGGTCAGGGCGGCGTCATTTTCCATACGCGCGATCAACTGGACCCTGTCGCCGAGGAACGTGGTTCGCTGGACCTGCCCGAGGTGTACGGTCCGGTCCACCTGAGGCCTCGACGCCGACACCCGCACGGCCTCCGGGCGGATGCCGACATCGCCGATCCAATTCACGGCGCCGAGGAACGACGCGGCAAACCGGGTCCGCGGCCGCACGTAGACATCGAAGGGTGAACCGGCCTGTTCCAGGCGTCCTCCCTTCATGAGCGCGATGGTGTCGGCCATCGCCAGAGCTTCTTCTTTGTCATGGGTCACCATCACGAAGGCGATGCCGACGCGGCGCTGAAGGCTTTTGAGTTCGTCTCGCACCTGTGCTCTCAGATTGGGGTCGAGCGCGGCGAGCGGTTCGTCCAGAAGGAGCACGTCCGGCTGGAGGACCAAGGAACGGGCGAGGGCGACGCGCTGCTTCTCGCCACCGGAGAGCTGGGACGGACGGCGATCCTCCAGGCCATTGAGATGCAGCAAGTCGATCATGTCCCGGGACCGCTTCTCGATCCCGTCCATTCGCTTGCGATGCATCCCAAAGGCGATATTCTCGCGGACGGTCATGTGCGGGAACAGAGCGTAGCTTTGAAATACGGTGGACACGTTTCGCCGATAGGGGGGCTGCGTGGTGATGTCTTCGTCGTGGAGAAGAATGTGGCCTGCAGTGGGCGAGTCGAGTCCAGCGATGAGGCGCAGAGTGGTTGTCTTGCCACAGCCGGAGGGGCCGAGGAGAGCGAACAGGGTGGCTGGGTCCACTTGAAAGGAGATTCCATCCACCGCCATTTGGTCCGGGGGGTGTTCCGGGTAGTGCTTGGTGACTTCCCGGAGTGCGAGAACGGGCCTCATGCATTGAATGATAAGGCTTTTCGCGGATGGGAAGTCCGCTCGCGCCCGGCTAGAGTGGGACTGTGGGGCAGTTTGACGAAACCGGCAAGAAACCGGGCGTGGCCAAGCGATGCGTGGCCGAGTCCGGCGCTGAGCAATTGGGGGACGCCGAGAAACTGGGGCAAAAGACACTGGGCGCACTGCGGGGCATCGTCTCGCACCAGCCGTCAAGCGAAACCGCCGGCCGGATTGCGATTTGGCTTTGGGTAGAGGATCCGGAATTCGCAAAGCGCGCCGTGTGCTGCACGGCCCCGTTTGCTGCTGACATCCATGCGATGCCGGCGCACCGGAGGCGCCAATGGCGGGGCTTGCTGTTGCAGGCCGATATCTCCGGCCGGGACCGTCCGTGCCCGGAGTGGCTGGAGCAATCGCGCCGGCGTATCGCCGCGCTTGGGAGAGCGGAGTTTCAATTCCACGTCGCGCACTGGCTCAACTCGATACCGGCGACCGGTCGTGCCGATCAGCAGCCTACGCCGGTCACGCGGCTGGGCAGCCATTTGTTGAAGTCACTGGTATGGTGGTCCACGCTGTGCCGGGAAGGGCATCTCGACGACGCGGTGGTGCGCCTGGCCGGTGTTCGTTGGAGCCGTAAGGTCCGCCAGCGCCGTGTTGCCGGGGCAGTGGCGTTCGCCGTCGCCGGCATGCACGAAGCCACGCAAATCCCGGACTTGGCGATTTCGCCGCCCGTGGATTCCTTCGCGATCGACTATCTGTCACCGATCGTCTGACAAAGCCTGCCCGACGCCGAGGCTACCACCCGAAGAACGAGGCGATCTTCGGCCATTGCTGCCTGAATGCGATCGAAGAAATCCCGATGTAGAAGATCGCGCAAAACACTAGGCCGGCGCGCTGCAGCCATCCGGGCCGCAGTTGCGGCGGTAGCAGCACCATCAGCGTCCAAAGGGTGTGGAGCGCCGAGAAGCCCAGCACGAAATTCCACATCACCGTGGTTGCGATGGCCAGCACCAATGGATTGGGTGTGAGCCGCAACGCCACAAGTCCCCACACGCAGTAGACGGCGAGGATGGCGTAGTAGACCCACTTCACTTTGTGCTCGTCCACCTGTTTCAGGCGCGAGGACCCGATCCACAGCACATCCGTCCACCGGCGGGCGATGTTGTCGAGCTGGGATACTTGCGTGGGGGCCATCACGAGAAAACCGCACAGCAGCGTGAGGAACCAGAACACCTGTCCGTGCTTGGCGGCGATCGCCTGCGCGGTAAGCGCCGCGGCGGAATTGCCATCGACGTTCTGGACTCCGCGAATGAACTCATACGACACGATCGCCGGGAGCGCCATGCCGAGGATGCATCCGGGAAACCAGAGGATCCACTGATCGCGTTGGATGACGCGCAGCCAGCGCTTCCATCGCGGCAGGGACTCGGCTTCGTCCAGGGGGAACACCTTGCCCGTGTGAGAGAGTTTGATCTCGCGCCCGCCCACCATGCTCGGGATGGCGCCGACGGTAGCGCCCATCCCCCAGCCTTTGTCGCGCGTGTAGTTGGAAAAAGCGGAATTGGTAAGCCCGCCGGCGCCGGCCACGGCCGAAAACGCCGCGAGTGTGGCCCAATTAACGTTGCCTTCCGGAATGGAGCCGAACTTGAAGAAGCCCGATATGATTTCCCACCACGTGGATGGGCTGGTGAAGAAGATGGCGACGAAGCTCAGGAATCCGAGAATGATGACGAGCTTGGTTACCATCACTTTTTCGAGTGCGTTGTACACCTTGCCCCCGAAAATCAACGGCACGAAGGCGGCGAGGAAGATGCAGTAGCCGAGCGTCTTGACGAACGCGGCATCCGCGGTGGCGGGCAGGTGGCCCAGGATGGCTGCCGCCAGCGGCACGGCCGCGTTTGAAGAAAGGTATGGCCACACGCTACCGATTTCGAACATCAGGTAGAAACAAGTCCAAAACGTGGGCCCGGGAAAAGTGCGGAAGAAGCCGACGAAGATCGTCTCACCGGTGTAGAGTGTGTAGCGCATCACCGACAGGTTGTAGGCTACCTGGACGAGAATCGAGATGGTGGCCAGCCACAGGACTTGCCCGCCATACTGCGCGGTCACCAGGGGGCCGAACAGCCATTCGCCGCCGCCAATATTGGCCCCCACCATGACGATGCCCGGACCGATGAGCGACATCCACCGGCGCCTCTGTTCGAACTTGGGGGGCTCAGGAAGCGGTTCGATCTTCCAGTCAGGAAATGTCCCAGCGCGCATGAGGGGCTATCGTATCACGACCCACCGGCGAGCCTTCATTTCAAAGCGCGGCAGGGCGCCGGCGGGCACGATGGTGACCGGGATCCGCAGGGCGAGGGAGTCCCGCATTGCGGTTTCCAGCCGCTGTCCGAGTGAATCGTCTTGCGCGCCCTCTGGCTCCACTTCCATGCGCAGTTCTACCATCGAGCGATCCATCGACACGTGGACCCGATATTCGGCCACGCCACCGCAGGCGCGGACGATGTCTTCCACCGCGCTGGGATACACGTTCACGCCGCGCACCACCACCATGTCGTCGGTGCGCCCGATGATGCCGCCCTCGAATCCCATTTCCCAGCTTCCGCAGACGCAGCGGTCCGCCGCGGTTTGCTGGACCAGGTCACCGGTGCGGTAGCGGAGCAGAGGAGATCCGGTGCGGCCGAGGTTGGTGAGCACCAGTTCGCCATTGATGATTTCCGGGAGGTACGCCTCTTCGTAGACGTGAAGCACGCCCTCGCGTGCAGGGCACTGGTACGTAACCGGACCCACTTCGGTCATCCCGTGCTGATCCACGATGGCCGCGCCGGGCCACAGCTCGCGCAGCCTGCCGCGCGTTCCCGCGATACTGCCTCCGGGTTCTCCGGCAACGATCAGCATGCGGACCGAAGTGCGCGCGAGGTCAATATGCTCGGCGGCGGCTGCTTCGGCCAGATGGACGGCATAGGTGGGCGTGCAGCACAGCACGGTGACGCCGGTGTCGGCAATCACGCGAAGACGCGCGCCGGATCGCATGCCGCCGCCGGGAATGCACAATGCGCCTATCTGCGTAGCGGCTTCGAAGGCTGTCCAGAAACCAAGGAACGGGCCGAAGGAAAAAGCGAAAAAAATGCGATCCGCGGCGTCGACTCCGGCGGCTTCGTAGACGCGCCTCCAAGTGGCGAGCATCCATTCCCAGCTTTGCGGGGTATCGGCCCAGCGCATGGGCATCCCAGTGGTTCCGCTGGTTTGGGCGAACCGGGTGTAGCGATCGAGCGGGTAGGTGAGATTGGTGCCCCAAGGCGGATGCGCTGCCTGATCCCGGATCAATTCGGCTTTGGTGGTGAAGGGGGCCTGGGATCGGAATTCGGCGAGGCTCGACGGCACGCCCATCGGTGCGAGTTTCGCGTTGTAGAAGCGGTTGGCCGGGATCAGTTCGCCGACGAGCGATTGCAACCGCGCCAGTTGCCGCGCCTCGATCCCGTCTCGCTCCGCCGACCCCCAGCCTGCCTTCATTGCGCCTGTGCCGCCGCCTCGCGTAAGGTTGCCTCCCGGGAGAGGGGGGCTCCGTGCTCCACCGGGGCCGGCACTTCCACAAAATCCGACATGGCGGTGAACAGCGGGTCGAAATCCTTGTACAGGTTTCCTATCAGGCAGTCTGTCAGGTCGCCGCGGAGGTCGGGATACTTCATTAGAAAGTCGCGGAAACTGAAGTTCGGGTTGTAGAAGCCGTAAACCAGCTTGCGCATGGCCTCGATCGCTTTGCAGACTTCCTGGCCATATAGAGTGAAGCGCTCCGCGGAAACGTCCCCGGCTGTGAGCGCCGCGTCCACCGCGTCGGCGGCGAGCATGCCGCCGTGGAGGGCCAGAAAGACGCCGGAGGAAAATACCGGATCGAGGAAGCTGAACGCGTCGCCGGTGAGCACAAGGCCATCGGCGGCGCAGTGCCGGGATCGATAGGAAAACTCACCGGTGACGTAGTAGGGTCCTGTCTGCGATCCGGGTGCCAGATGGGACTCGAGCCACTTGTTGTTGGCCACCTCGCGGTGGAAGATTGCCTCCGGCTCGCGCGGGCCGCGATACAGGTAGTCCTTTTCCGCCACCACGCCCACCGACACCGTATCGTCGGGCAAGGGTATGTACCAGAACCAGCCTTTTTCGGGCACGAAGGCGACGGTGGTGGCGCCTTCGTCGAGGCCGGGATCGCGCAGGGCGCCTTTGTAGTAGGTCCAGATGGCGATCTTGTTGAGGTAGGCATCGCGGACGCGCCAGCCCTGGCGGCTGATGGCGAATGCGTCGCGGCCGGTGGCGTCGATAGTGATGGGAGCGTGGAACTCGCGCGATACACCGTCCTGGGTGACGGCCTTGACTCCTGTGACCGCGCCGTTGCGCCACAACAGTTCCCGCGCGGTCAGGCCCAGTTCCACCACAGCGCCTTTTTCACGGGCGTTGTCGAGCAGCATACGGTCAAACTCGCTGCGCAGCACCTGCCAGGTTACGGCGGCCTCATGCTCGAAGTGCTGGAAAAAGTAGAACGGAACGGATTGCTTTCCTTCGGCGCTGACGAACTGGACGCTGTACTTTTTCGGAAAGTTCGACGCCTTCATACGCTCGATCATCCCGAGACGCTGCAGCGGAAAGTAGCAGTAGGGCAGCAGCGATTCGCCCACGTGGTAGCGGGGAAAGTCGTTCTTCTCGAGAACGGCGACGCGCCGGCCTTTCTCCGCCAGCAACGCGGCGGCTGTGGCGCCCGCCGGCCCACCCCCAATGACAATCGCGTCGAGCTGATTCTGCATCCGGTTCCTCCCGAGCGCCAGACTTACGCCGCGCGATGCTCCGGCTTGAAGAATTCGTGGAGCAGACGGTCCACCTGCAACAGGCCTTGGCGGCGAAGTCGAACCCCTTCGGGCACGATGTCGAGGTAGCCTTCCTCGCGCAACTGCTGCAGCGGCGGCGCAAAGCGCTCGTGAATATTGATGCCGAACTTCTGCTCGAAGTAAGATTTTTCCACCCGGCCGAGCTTCATCTGCAGGATCATCTCCCGGATGAGACGCTCGTCGGCATTGGGCGTCAGGGCGCGGAAGACCGGTAGCTCGCCTTGGTTCACGCGGGCGATGTAGTTTTCGAATTCGTGCTCGTTCTGGAAATGCGTCCCCTGCACGTGGGAGAACGAGGCGACGCCCAATCCGAGCATGTCGGCGCCGCGCCACAGCAGATCGCGATAGAGGAAGCTCGCGTTCTCCTTGCTGCGGACGGCGGTGTAGGCGCTGCCGATCGTGTATCCTGCCTTTTCCAGTTCCGAGAAGGCGTATTCGATCCAGCCGCGCTTGACCCGCCATGTGGCCACCGGAGCGGCGGTCTCGCCGTAGACCTTCATCTCCTTGAAAATGGTGGTGTTGAAGGGGACTTCCATCTGGTAGATGGTGATGGCGTCGGGCTCCAGAGCGATGGCGCGCGCCACGCAATCCTTCCAGTTTTCTTCCGTTTCTCCCATCATGCCGGCGATGAGATCGATGTTGATCTGCTGGAAACCCACCTTGCGAGCCAACTGGTACGACGGCACGATGTGTTTCTCGCCGTGGGCGCGGCCATTGCGGTTGAGGATCTCATCGTTAAAGTTTTCGACGCCCAGGCTGAGCCGCGTGACGCCGATCGACTTGATGGCTTCGAGCTTTCCCTCTGTGATAGTGCCGGGCTCGCACTCGAACGCCACTTCCCTGGCTTGGTCCCACGGGAAGAGGCGCTTGATCCGATCCACGAGTCCGGTGAGCTGGGTCGAGGAAATGTAAGAGGGCGTCCCGCCGCCGAAATACACGAACGTGGGCTTCCTTCCGCCTACGAAAGCGCGGTCAGCGTAGAGCGCGGCTTCGGCGGCCATGGCATCCAGATACCGCTCCACGTCTGACGAGTTCTTGTCTGTGTATACCTTGAAATAGCAGAAGTGGCACCGCTTGCGGCAGAACGGGATGTGGAGGTAGAGGCCGAGCGGGGAGGCGACAGCGGGTGGGCGATCGATGACGGCAAGCGCTTCCGGAGCGTTCTCTGGCTTCCAAAACGAGTAGGGCGGGTAGTTGGAAACGAAATAGCTTCCGGCTCGCGTTTCGTCGTTATGTCCGTTCCGTTTTTGATCGCTCATAGTTCCTTTGGCGTGTTGCGGCTCATACTCGTTACCCGGGCCTCGTCATCGCCGGACAGGGGGATTCGATCCAAGTATAACAACCCGCTGATTTTTCACTCCACTTCGGGCTCGCGGGAGGCGGTGGTAGACTGAGGCCGAAGTGCTCCCATGATTCTCAATCAGGAACTCGGCTTCGACGAAGTCCGGTGGGCGACGATGCGCAAAATCAGCTACGATGCGCGGAGGTCGTTTCGAGGCGCGCCTGTCAAACAGGTCCTCCACCCGGGTACGCGCCTGTTCCGGTTGATTCCCATCGCGAACGGACGACACTTCGACGGCCGCTGGTGGATGCCGGAAGCGGCGTTCCAAGCAGTCCAGGACGACGCTGCCAGGGCAGTCCACGGTGGCGGCGCTCTTTTTCGCAACTATGTGGCGGAGTACCTGGCGCTGCCCTCCGGCGGCAAGCAGCTCTGCGTGGTGGAGGTCGCTCTGACGCAGCCGGTGTACGCCTGGGTGGGGAAGACCGCTCCGCTCGGTGCGCGTCCCGGTGGGCTTGAACAGGTCTATTTACCCAATCTCGCCGAGCGTGGCGACCCGGCTTGGAGCCTCAACGCCAGAGTGGTCCACACGTACTGGCTGAAGCTCTAGACCGTCCCGGACCCATCGGCGGCGAGCACGAGCGCGGCGGCGCCGGCGACCCCGGTGCCATCGGACACCGCCGGGGGAACCAGAGGAACCTCCCGGCCCAGAAATCGTCGTGTGCGCTCGTGGATCTCAGCCCGTAGCGGGCCGAGCAGGGGCTCTCCGGCGGCGGCAATGCGTCCGCCGACGATCACCACCTCCGGGTCAAAAGCAAATAAGAGTCCGGCCATGGCCGCGCCCAGCCGGCGCACGGCGCGATCCACAATTCCGCGCGCCACGCGGTCCTGGTGGGATGCCGCGAGAAACACGGCTTCGCAGGTCACCTCCGCCGCCGCCAGTTCGGTGTCGCATCCGGCATGCACGGCGCGCGTGGCCGCGGACTCGATTGCCTTGGCGGAGAACACCGTCTCGATGCAGCCCCGATTGCCGCAGATGCACTCGACACCATCGGCTTCCACCGTCACGTGGCCCAGGTGTCCCGCGATGCCTTCGGCCCCGCGCACAATGCGTCCGTTGGCGAGGATGGCGCCGCCAACGCCGGTGCCGAGCGTGAACATGAGCGCGTCCTTGCGGCCCTTGGCGCTCCCCCACAAAACCTCGCCCGCCATGGCTGCGCGGGCGTCGTTATCGCCGCGGGCGGGCTTGTCCCATCCGGCCAGCGCGGCCAGCCGCGTTCCTTCCAAAAAGACAACCGGTCCCGGAGACCGCACCACCTCGGTGGTGAGCGGATCCACGATGCCCTTGCATCCGAAACCGACGCCGCCGGCGTCGGGCCACTTCGCCACCACACCGCGGAGCAGGTGCGCGAAGGTGTCCACACTGCTTGGCGAGGGCTGCTCCCAGTGCGCTCGAATGACTCCGAACTCGTCGACGAGTCCGCACTTGACGGTAGTGCCGCCGATGTCGATCCCTATGGCTGTACGCATTTTCCTGGATGGCCCGCGCTTAGGACTCCCGCACGATCCGGACCCCGGCCACGAGGTTCCTCAATTTCTGACGGGCCGCCCAGCGAGCCGTCTGGCTCAATCCGCAATCGGGCGCGAACGACAACCGGTCTGCGGGCGCATGGCGCAGGCACAGCCGGACGCGCCGGGCCACTTCTTCCGGAGGTTCAATGTAGTAGCTCTTCACGTCGATGATTCCGACTGCCGCGTGCTTGGTCTCGGCGATTTGGCCGATCACTTCGATTTCGGCGAACTCGCGGCTCGCCATCTCCACGTGCATCTCGTCGACATTCATGGCGAGGAATGCGGGAAACATCGGCTCGTAGCGCCGCAGCCCCACCGCGCGCCCTTTGAAGTTTCCGAAACACAAGTGAGTCGACAAACGGCATTTGCCAGCCACGGGCTCGACAGTCCGGTTGAAGATGTCGACGAAGCGCTCCGGATCCTCGCGATGGGCGTAGCAACTCATGGAGGGCTCATCCACGCAGATTTCGGCGCAACCGGCCGCCACCACCTTCTCCAGTTCGGTGCGCACCACGGGAATGAGGGCCTCGGTCACGGCCCATCGGTCGGGATAGTCGCCGCCGGGCGTCAGGCGGCCGCTAAGGGTATAGGGTCCGGGTACGCTCGCTTTCAGCACCGGACCGGGGTCCGGCGCGAGGCGTTTCAATCGCTCGAATTCTTCCACCACGCCCAAGCCCTTGGGCGCGCGCAACTCGCCAGTGATGGAATGCTTGCCGCGCTGATCGTGGGCGGGTGGGCCGAATCGCCTGCCTGGAGGGCCGTCGACGTCGATGCCCATGAGGAAACCGTAGAAAGATAGATTGAAGTCCAGCCGTGTTTGCTCCCCATCGGTAATGACGTCGAGCCCGGCGTTTACCTGATCGTGAATCGCGGCGATCACGGCGTCGTCCTGCATTTCGCGCATGTCGTCCCGGCCGAAGTAGTCCAGGTGCGCGGATGCGAACTCGAGCCAGCCGGGAAACGGGTAGCTCCCAATCACGGTAGTTCTCATGCGATGGTCCATCCTCCGTCTACTACCAGTATCTGCCCGGTCACGGCGCGGGACTCAGCGCTCAGCAAGTACAATGCCGCGCGCGCCACCTCCTCTGCTTCGAGAAAGCCCCCGGTGAGCGGTTGCTTGTCCGCGATCCAGGCCGAAAGGGCGGGGTCCCGCTGCGCGCGTTCGCTCATCGGCGTCCGCGTGAGGCCCGGCGCAATCCCGTTGACTCGGATTCCGTCAGGGGCGTAATAGGCCGCCAGGGACTTGGTGAGCGACACCGCCGCGCCCTTGGCGGCCGCGTAGGCGTGGGTGGCAAATCGCCGCGGTTCGGGATCCAGCGCGAGAACGCTGGTCATCGCGACGACGGAGCCTCGCAGTCCGGCCGCGTCCGGCTCCTGGATCCGCATTCGCGCAAGTACGGCTCGCGCCACACGGTAGAGCGTTCCCAGATTGGCGTCCAGAGTGAAATGCCAACCTTCGTCGGTGCAGGCGTGCAGCGGTCCGTCGCCGTGTCCTCGTCCGCTGGCGCCGGCCACGTGAAACAACCCGTCGACCCGCCCGTGCCGCGCCACACATTCGGCGACGGCGCGTTCGGCCAGTTCGGTCTCCGTGAAATCGTAGTCTGGCAACCCGGCGGCGAACACGACGTCGCCGCGCGCGCGGGCCAGTTCCGCCGCCGCGGCGGCGATGCCCGTGGTCCCGGTGATCAGCAGCACCATGAGCTTCAGTACCGCACGCGGACCCATCGGCGTGACCGCATGGACCGGTATCCGGCGTCCAGAATCAGGTTCACGACCCAGCCGTCGTGGTAGGTCTCGCGCGGTTCGATGCCATCGCGCGCACACTTGACGAAATGGCGCATTTCGGCCTGGTATCCATAGGCGAAGGCCTCTTCGGGCAGCGGACGGGTCCAGCCGAAGTCGATATCGGCCTTCTCGATGACGTACCCGGCGGCTTTTCCGGTGAACGACACCAGCGGCGTGGAACGGGTGACGTCGGTGAAGATCGATCCTTCCGATCCGTGGATTTCATTGCGCAGATCGAGGCCGCCCTTGGTTGTCCAACTCAACTCGCAGTGGGCGATGGCGCCGCTGGCCATTTTCAGGATCAGCAGCGCGTTGTCTTCGCCCTTCGTCTTTCTGCCGTGGACTAGCGTGTCACCCCACGCCATCACCTCCACCACCTTGTTCTCTTTGCCGTGGAAGTAACGTGCGGCCTCGATGGTGTGGCAGGCCAGGTCGTTCATGGCGCCGCCGCCGGTTTGGGTGACGTCCCAAAAATGCTTGCTGTGGGGCCCGGAATGCGACTCGCGCGAGCGCACCCACAACACGCGTCCTATACCGCCGCGTTCGATGATCTCGCGCGCCTTGACCACGCAGGGAGAAAAGACTTCAGTCTCGGCGTAGCCGTGCATCGCTCCGGAGCGGTGCGCGGCGGTCCACATCTTTTTCGCCTCGGCGGAATTTCGTGCCAGGGGCTTGGTGCAAACTTGACGCCGCTTCCGCGCCGCGAGCGCGAGGGCCATGGGCAGATGCTCCTGATTGGGCGTGGCGATGACGAACAAGTCGATGTCGTCGCGGGCGATGGCCGCCTCCAGATCCACCGTATGCTCAGGGATTCGCCATTTGCCGCCGAACGAAGCGGCGCGCGGGCGGCTTCGTGACCAGTTCAAGACGACCTCCTGGCCATTCACGTCCGCCAGCCCTTGCATGTAGAATTCGGCCACGAAACCGGAGCCGAGCATTCCGATTCGAACCGGTTTCATGCGGCTGCCTCACTCATACAGATGCGATAGGCTCTTTCGATAGGCTTCATAGAACCGCTCCAATTGTTCCTCCGCGGAAGTATTTCCCACGAACTGATGGCTCGGCAGCAACACCGGCTTCACGCCGCGGGCCAACAGCCGCTCCGCGGTCCCGCAACGCAGCATGTTGATCAACATGGCGCCGGTGACGGTGGATGCCGGTCCGGTGCGCCATTCGAGCCCCTCCAGTTCGAGTACGCAATCGCCCGGGGGACACTGGTTATCCAGGACGACATCGGAAAAATCGATCAGCTTCTTCCCGGAGGAGTGGGCCGGCGGCGATTGTTCGCAGTGCTTTCGGGATACGATCCCGATCACCGGCATTCCACGCTCCCTGGCGCCGCGGGCCATCTCCACGATCACCGGCCGGATACCGCTGGTGGAGATCACGATGAAAGCGTCATGCGGGCCGAAATGAAAACCGCGCAAAATCTGCTCGGCGTAGCCTTCGATCTTTTCCAGATGTAACGGCGGGCGGAGTCCGTTGGTCCCCACGATGGATGCGTGATTGGAGAGTGCCAGTTCCACCAGCGCGAAGAAGCCGGCGAAGCATCCCTGGCGAGGCGTCATCTCCTCGCACATCATCCGCGAGTGGCCGTTGCCGAACAGGAATACAAGTCCGCCGTTGGCGATCGAGTTGGCGCAAATCTCCGAAGCCGCCGCGATCGCCTCCATCTGAGTTTGGCGAAGTTGGGTCAGCAGGCCCATGGTGCGATCGAAATAGCTCTCGGCGGCGGTTGTATTCATGCGGCTCCTGCCTAAGTTACCAGACATCCGGCGGCCGGTCCGGCTGCTATACTCGAACCGTTAGGAAGCCATGACGAAACGATTCGCCATCGCTGCTCTTATTCCTGCCTTCCTCGCCGGGTTTTCCGGCCCTCCCTCCATCGAGCCGGTGACCGCCCCGATGGCGGACGAAGTGAGCGTGGACTGGCAGAATCTGCTGAAGCAATCCGCTTTCTTCGTGGCGATCCAGCACGGTTTCCGTCTGGCCACCGAACGTGAAACGCGGGTGAACACGGGCGGGCCGTTCCTGCGGGGATGGGCCGAGTCCGTGAAGAGCGTTCACGGTTGGTCTGACGGGGACCCTTTTATCGTCAACTACGTGGGTCATCCGATGCAGGGTGCCACCTCCGGCTATGTGTGGGTTCAAAACGACCGTGCATTTCGGCGGTATGGCTTTTCCCGCGATCCGCGCTACTGGAAGAGCCGTCTTCGCGCCGCCGCCTTTGCCGCGATTTACAGCGAGCAGTTCGAACTGGGGCCGTTTTCCGAAGCCACCGTCGGCAAGGTGCAGCGCGATTACCCGCAGCGCGGATTCGTGGACCACGTGGTGACGCCGAGCATCGGGCTCGGCTGGATGATCGCCGAGGATGCCGTGGACCGCTATGTGATCGAGGCGGTCGAGCGCCGGGTGCAATCCCCCTACGCCCGCATCCTCCTGCGCGCGGGGCTCAATCCTTCGCGCTCGATGGCCAATCTGCTGGCCGGCCGCGTGCCCTGGTATCGGGACTACCGGCCCGGTGCGCTGGTGCGAAATAACGGCGTGGACCGTAGTCTGCTGCCACCCTACGCCGAGCCGGAACCGCCCCCGGGGGTGGCGCCGTTCGAGATCGCGATCACGGGCCATCCGGAGACCTTCCCGCATCGCGTGCGCTGCGCCGGCGGCGCCGTGCAGCCCGCTTTCCGGCTTTCGCGATCCTGGCAACTGGTGGCCGATGTGGGTGGATGCAAACTATTGGATCCTCCCGGGAACACCTCGGGTGATTCGGTTCACTACCGTGTGGGCCCGCGTTGGTCGCCGCGGCCGGATGGTCTGCTGCGTCCCCATGTGCAGTTCCTGGTTGGCGGTGCGAAGATCTCGATCGATCAGTCCGGTCCTGAAAAGGAAAGGTTGCTCGAGTCCATCAAGAAGGGCGAGCACACGACGAAGGCCTTGCGCGATGCGGTGATTCGCGCGGAAGCGGCCAACGGGCTCTCGATCGCCGCGGGCGCGGGGGTGGATCTGGACATTTCCAGATCCCTGGCGCTTCGCTTGCTCAGCCTGGAGTACCGCCGCAACTGGGCGCCGCCGATCGCTGGCGTCGAGTACACGCACGGGCTTCGTTTCTCGTCCGGATTGCTGCTAAAGATCGGGACTTGGTAGGCCGCGGTCCATCAACTTCTCCACGTACTTGGCGAGCATGTCGCACTCCACGTTGAGCCGCTCACCCGGCTTTCTGGCGTGCAGGTTAGTAGCCGTGTAGGTGTGCGGCAGGATGGTGATGGCGATATCGGGACCGCTGATTTCGGCGATGGTGAGGCTGATGCCGTCCAGGCACACCGATCCCTTGAAAACGAGGTAGCGTTCGAGTTCCGGTGGGACGCGCAAGCGGAGCCACCAGTTTTCGCCGCCGATCGATTCGAGCGAAGTGAGCGTGGCTGTGCCGTCCACATGGCCTTGTACGATGTGTCCGGAGAGCCTCCCGGTGGGCAGCAGCGGACGTTCGAGATTGACGGGCTGGCCCGGTTGGAGATCCCCGAGATTGGTGCGGCGAAGGGTTTCCGGCGCAAGATCTGCCGCGAATGAGCCGGGTTGGAGATTGACGGCTGTGAGGCAGACTCCATTCACCGCGATGCTCGATCCGGTGAAGGCGTCTTCGAGAACCCGGCGGCAGGCGATGCGGAGCCGGGCGCCGCCGGCAATTGCTTCGAACGATTGAACGGTTCCTGTTTCTTCGACGATTCCGGTGAACACGCGTGGATCCTTACTGGGACGGCTTCACCAGTTCGGCTTCTACGGCGAACTCCTCGCTGGTGATGGGATGGAGGCGAACGTTGTGAAACAAAATCGCGTCGCGCCGGCGCAACTTGCCCGCGCCGCCGGCCACCGGCAGCGAATGCAATCCTCCCAGAATTTTGGGCGCGTAGTAGAAGTAGATCTTGTCGACGACGCCTGATTCAAGCGCCGCCCAATTGACCTTGCTGCCGGCCTCGATCATCAGTGAGAGATACTGCCGGCGAGCCAACTCCGCGAGTAACGCGCGGAGATCGGTGCGGCCTCCCGGGTGATCGGCCACCAGGATTCGCACGCCCCGGTCTTCGAGGGCCTTGCGCCGGTCCGAGGGAGCGAGCGAAGTGGTGACGACGAGAACATCGTCCCGGCAGGATTCCACCATGCGCGACGTGACGGGTGTACGTAGCTGGGAGTCCACCACGATGCGGAGCAACGGGCGGGAACGGGGTTGGGCGGTGCGATCGGTGAGCAGGCAATCGTCGGCGAGGAGGGTGCCGATGCCGGTGAGGATGGAATCCACGCCATGGCGTAGCTGTTGCACATGGAGGCGGGCGTCTTCGGACGTGATCCATCCGCTGTTGTCTTCCGGGGCGGCGATCTTCCCGTCGAGGGTGAGGGCTGCTTTGAGAATCACCAGCGGACGGCCGGTGCGCATGAAATGGACGAAGGGTTCGTTCAGATTCTCGGCCTCTGCGGTGGCGGCGGAGTCCAAAATCGTCTCAATGCCGGCCTCGCGAAGTTTGGCGAAACCCTGGCCGGCCACCTTTGGATTGGGATCCTGCATCGCGGCGACCACGCGCGAGACGCCGGCGGCGATGAGGGCGTCCGTGCAGGGTCCGGTGCGTCCATCGTGGCAACACGGCTCGAGGTTGATGTACAGAGTGGCCCCGCGGGCGAGCGCGCCGGCTTCGCGGAGAGCGATGATTTCCGCGTGATCGCGGCCCTGGTAGGAGTGGAACCCGCGCCCCACGATGGCGCCGTTGTTGACGAGGATCGCGCCCACCATGGGGTTGGGGCTGGCAAGGCCCAATCCTTTCCGCGCCTGGGCGAGAGCCTCCAACATGAAGTCTGCCTGGGTCATTGTCAGTCGAAAAGCGACTCGATGAACTTCTCCGGTTCGAACGGCAGCAGGTCCGCCGCTTGCTCGCCGACGCCGATGAAGCGGATGGGCAGATTGAGTTCCCGGGCGATGGCGACGACCACCCCACCCTTGGCGGTGCCGTCGAGCTTGGTGAGAATGATACCCGTAACGCCGCTGGCTTCGGTGAACTTACGCGCCTGTTCCAGGCCGTTCTGTCCGGTGGTGGCGTCCATCACCAGCAGCACCTCGTGTGGGGCGTCGGCAATGACGCGGGACGCTGTACGGCGCATCTTTTCGAGCTCATCCATGAGGTTCGCCTTGGTGTGGAGCCGGCCGGCGGTGTCGACGATGATGTAGTCGGACTTCCGCGCGCGCGCGGCCTGCAAAGCGTCAAACAGCACGGCGCTCGGGTCAGAACCCTGCTGCTGGCGGATCACGTCGGTTTGCGTCCGCTCGCCCCAGACCTCGAGTTGCTCGATCGCGGCGGCCCGGAAGGTGTCGGCGGCGCACAGCAGCACCCGCTTGTTCTGGCCGTGGTACAGCGTGGCCAGCTTGCCGATGGTGGTGGTCTTACCTACGCCGTTCACGCCGACGATGAGCAGCACGGCGGGAGGGTCGGAGGGAACGTTCCACGGACGCTCAGTGGTTTGCAGCGCCTCGAGCAGATATTGCCGGATCAGGATCTTGAGTTCGGCCGCGTCGTTGACCAGGCGGCGGTCCACGCGCTGCCGGATGCGCTCGAGGATCTCGGTGGCGGTGCGGACGCCGATATCGGCCGAGATGAGATTGAACTCGAGTTCCTCGAGCAGGTCCGCATCGATTTCCTTGCGGCCATGAATGGTGTCTTCGATGGCGTCGACGAAACCTGCGCGTGTCTTCTGAATACCCTGCTTGAGGCGGTCGAGTAGGCTCGACTTGCCGCCGCCGGGCGGGGCGGCAGGGGTTGCGCCCGCCGGTTGTGGCGCTTTGCCACCTCCAAATAAGTTTTCGAGCATGATGTTACGGGTGGAACCCTCATTGTAGCGAATGGCGGCGCGCGCATCCCGCCGCACCCGGGGCCTGGCAGCGGACCGACGGTGGAATGCCTCATACTCATTGGAATGAAGAAATTCCTTCCCGTTTGGGCGATCGCGATGGCTGCCGGTTGCGGATCGCACTCGGGCCCGGAAGACGCCTCGGCGGCGATCACGGCAGAGGGAATCCTGGCCCATATCCGGACGCTCGCGAGTGACGAGTTCGAGGGCCGCGCGCCCGGCACCGAAGGGGAGAACAAGACCGTCCAGTATCTGGCGAACCAGTTTCGTCATCTGGGGCTCGAGCCTGGCAATCCGGACGGCAGCTTTTTTCAGAGCGTGCCGCTGGCGGGGATTACTTCGCGGGTTACCGGTTCCATTCGCGCTGGGGGGCGCACCGTCGCGCTCCATCCCTTGGTTGACTTTGTGGGCGTGTCGCGGCCGCTGCAGCCATCCAATCGCGTGAAAGACTCGCAGATCGTCTTCGCCGGCTACGGCGTGGTTGCTCCCGAGTACGATTGGGACGACTACAAGGGCCTGGATGTGCGCGGCAAGACACTGCTAATGCTGGTGAACGATCCGCCGGCGCCGGACGAAAAGTTATTCAAGGGAAAAGCGATGACTTACTATGGCCGGTGGACTTACAAGTACGAAATCGCCAGTGAAAAGGGCGCCGCGGCGGTGATTCTGATCCACGAAACCGGTCCGGCGGGATATCCCTTCGAGGTGGTGACGGGAAGCTGGGGCCGTGAGAATTTCGACTTGCGGACACCCGGCGGCAATCGCGGACGGGTGACGGTGGAATCCTGGGTGTCGCTGGACAAGGCCAGGGAACTGCTATCGGCCGCCGGGCAGGACTTCGATCGATTGAAGGCGGCCGCGGTGTCCAGAGAGTTTCGCCCCGTAACGTTGAACGCCCGGGCGAACTTCGAGGTGAACAACGAAATCCGCGACGTGGACTCGCGGAACGTTGTGGCGCGCCTGGCCGGATCAGACGCCGCGTTGCGGGATCAATATGTGATTTACTCGGCGCACTGGGATCATCTGGGCCGCGACCCACGGCGGGAAGGGGATCAGATCTTCAATGGCGCCATCGACAATGCGTCCGGCGTGGCTGGATTGCTCGAGTTGGCCAAGGCCTTCGCGACACTGCGTCCGCGGCCGAAGCGGTCCATCCTGTTTTTGGCCGTGACGGCGGAGGAGAAGGGCCTGCTGGGAGCGAAATACTACGCGGAAAACCCCCTGTATCCGCTTGCGCGCACCGTGGCCGATATCAACATGGACGGGCTCAATCAATGGGGCCGGACGCGGGATGTGGTGGTGGTGGGTTTGGGGATGTCGACGCTCGACGATGTGCTGCTCGAGGCGGCGCGGCGCCGGGCGCGCGTACTCACTTCCGATCCTGAACCGGAAAAGGGTTTCTACTACCGGTCCGATCATTTTGAGTTCGCCAAGCAAGGCGTGCCTGCGCTTTACACCGACGCCGGTGAGCAGTACGTGGACAAGGCAGAGGGGTTCGCGGAAAAAAAGAGGGCCGAGTACACCGCGAACGATTATCACAAAGTAACGGATCAGGTGAAGCCGGATTGGGACCTGAGCGGAGCGGCCGAGGACTTGCGGTTGCTGTTCGATGTCGGTTACCGTGTTGCCGGAGACGAGAAGTATCCCGAATGGAAAGCCGGGTCTGAGTTCAAGGCGCGGCGGGAAGCTTCGCTGCGGCGGTAGCCGCTGATCGGGAAGGATGAATGCAATGAAGAAATGGATCTTGGCGGCCGCGATTGCCGCGGCGGGCTTGTGGTTGGCGCGGCAGCCGGCTGTTGTTCGATCTGCCGGGATGGCGTCGCCGGAAGCTAATCGGGCGGCGATCCGTGTCCGGATGGGCGTGGGCGACAAGGCGGCAACGCGATGGGAGGGAACCGTCGCTGCCACCGGCGGCGAGACGATTTCGCTTCGGACATGGAGGCCGCGCAACGGGGACCGCGTGGAAGGCTTGACGAAATTCGCGGTGGAAACGCGCAAGGGCTTGAACTTCAAAAAACGCGAATGGGAAGCACCGTTCGAACAGACGCAGGAGCAGTACCTGACGATTCCGGGCGTGGTAGTGGAACTGCGAGGCGCTCCGACGGCGCGGGTCACGATCGAGACCGCGCACGGGGCGTTTTCCGTGTCTCCGTTCGCGCTCGAGGCAGGGCGTTTCGAACGGCATTTGAACGGCCGCGTGATCGTGGATCGCGTGCCGGTGGTGGACATGCTTTCAGCCGGCAGTGGCGATTCTGACTTCGCGTCGCTCACCGCGCATCCGGGTGGTGAGGTGTGGGCTGCCTGGGTCGCCTTCGCCGGCGGAGCCACGCAAGTGATGGCGCGACGGTTCGACGGCACCACATGGGCTCCGGCGGTGAAGGTGTCCACGGACCAAAACGACATCTTCATGGTGAAGACGGCTCGTGACGGGAAGGGCGGCACTTGGATGGTATGGTCCGCGCAGGTGAACGGCAATTTCGATCTGTACGGGCGTCGATGGGACGGGAAATCGTGGTCGGCGGTGGAGCGGCTATCCGCAGATCCGCAGCCGGACATCTATCCGGTGATGGCCACCGATTCCAACGGGAACGCGTGGGTGGCTTGGCAAGGATTTCGCAATGGCAGGTCCAATGTGTTCGCGCGCCGTTTCGACGGGGCGAAGTGGAGCCCGGAGGAACGCGTGTCGGTGTCGGCGGCCAATGACTGGCAGCCGGCGATCGCGGCGGATGGGAACGGCGCGGTGTGGGTGGGCTGGGACACCTATGACAAGGGAAACTACGACGCGATGGTTCGCGGGTGGCAGAACGGACGCTGGAAAGACGTGGTCGCGGTGGCGGCCACGCCGCGTTTCGAAGCCTACCTGTCGCTGGCGTGCGACGACCGCGGCCGTTTGTGGGCGGCGTGGAACGAAGGTGGATTCGAATGGGGCAAAGACACCGGCTTCCTGGTGCGTCAGGGTGGGACTCCCTTGTATCGCGATCGCTGGATTAGAGTGGCGGTGCTCGAAGATGGCGCCTGGAAACAACCAGTGCGCGATTTCACGGCCTCGCTACCGGCGCGAATGCGGGATCACAATGACCTGCCGGCACTGGCCAACGACGGAGCGGGACGGATGTGGCTGTTCTTCCGGCACCGCACCTCCCGCCAGCGCGACGTTCCGCCGGACACGCCGAATCATCGCGCGGCGTGGGAGATCAACGCCGCCTCGTACGAGGGTGACCGCTGGAGCCCGGTGGTGGCGCTGCCGGGAAGCGAGGGACGCCAGGATGTTCGCGCCGGGTTCGCCGCGGTGGCCCCAGGAGAGATGTTGGCGGTGTTTCCGAGTGACCGGCGGGATTTCGAGGAGTTTCTGTACCAACGGTCCAGTGTGTTCGTGGGACGATTGCCCGCTGCGCAGCGGGCCGGATCGCCTCCGGTATTGACGGCCCGCGCGGAGGAGGTTCTGCAGACGCCGCTACAGCATCCGAAAGAGGTGGAGGATCTGTCCCGGATTCGAGGCGAGCAATGGGAAGTGGGCGGTAAGAAGTATCGCATCTACCGGGGAGACACGCACCGGCACACGGAGTTTTCCATGGACGGCAACAACGACGGTACTCTTCTCGATGCATATCGCTATGCGATCGACGCCGCGTCGCTCGACTATTTGATGGTGAGCGAGCACAACGGCGCCGGGGGGCCGGACAATGTCTATCCGCGGTGGCTGCTGCAGCAAATGGTGGATCTGTTTACGCTGCCGGGCACATTCATGCCGATTTATGGTTACGAGCGCAGTATCAGCTATCCCAATGGGCATCGGAACATATTGTTCGCCAAGCGCGGCAACCCGACGCTCGAGATTACGCGCGAGGAACAGCAGGGGCGTCAAGGCGCGGCGGCGCTCTATGAGTATCTGAAGAAGTACGGCGGCATTGCGATTTCGCACACCTCGGCGACGAATATGGGGACCGACTGGCGCGACAACGATCCGGAAGTGGAGCCGCTGGTCGAGATCTATCAGGGCGATCGCGTGTCGGCGGAATACGAAGGCGCCCCGAAGGCGGCGTATGCGGCCACGTTAGCGTCTGCGCCGGGCGGATTCCGTCCGGCGGGTTATGTGTGGAACGCCTGGGCGAAGGGTTATAAGTTGGGTGTGCAGGCGGCGTCGGACCACTTATCGACCCATATCTCCTATGCTTGCACGATCGCCGAGGAGTTTACCCGGCAAGGGTTGATAGACGCCATGAAGCTGCGGCACTCCTATGGCGCCACCGATAACATCGTGCTGGACTACCGGGCCGAGGTTCGCGGGAAACCATACCTGCAGGGCGAGGCGATCCGGGCCACCGGTCCGGTTCAATTGGTGGTGAACGTGAAAGGCACGCGGCCTATCCGGCAGATCGACATCGTTCGAGACAACGAGTTCATCCACACACGGCATCCGCTGACGCAGGAAGTAAACTTCTTCTATCGCGACACCAAGCCGTTGAGCAAAAAGGAAAGTTACTACTATGTCAGAGTGCAGCAGGTGGACGACCAGATCGCCTGGTCGTCACCGATCTGGGTGAGTAAATGACACGGCGTTCGCTGTTGAAGGCTGGGGCTGCGCCCGTTCTGGCCCAAACAGGTGGGCAGCCGCCGAATATCGTGTTCCTGATTTCCGACGATCATAGCGTGCCGGACCTAGGCTGTTACGGCAACGCGGCGATTCGCACCCCGAATCTGGACCGGATGGCGCGCGAGGGGACACGGTTTGAGCGCTGCTTCGTCACTTCGCCGCAGTGCAGCCCGAACCGGTCTTCCATTTTCACCGGATGCACACCCCACACCACGTCGACATCGCGGCTCCACACGCCGATGCCGGACTGGGAACCCTCGTTTCTCGAGCCCCTCAAGGAACGCGGCTACTTTGTGGGCGCGTACCGCAAGGTACACCAAGGCGCGTCGTTCGACAAGCGCTGGGACTACTACGGAGCCGCGAACAGGCCGTTCACGGAGTTTTTCGAGAAGCGTCCCAAGGACAGGCCCTTTTTCCTGCACGTGGGATTTGTGGATCCGCACCGGCCTTATGCTGATGGGGCGGTGAATCCGCAGCACGATCCTGCCGCGGTCCGCGTGCCCAAGTACCTTCCGGACACGCCGGTGGTGCGCAAGGATCTGGCGCACTACTACGATGAAATTTCTCGGATGGACGGAGAATGTGGGCAGATTTTCGATTTGCTGCGCGCCCAGGGTCTGGACAAGAACACACTCGTCGTTTTTACTGGTGACAATGGCTTGCCGTTCCCGCGCGCCAAGGGCACCTGCTACGATCCGGGGCTGCACGTGCCGCTGTTGGCATGGCAGCCGGGCAGGATCGCGGCAGCGCCGTGAACAAGGAACTGGTGGCCCACGTGGATCTGCCGGTGGCGTGGCTGGGCGCGGCGGGCAAGCCGGCGAAGATGCAGGGCCACCGTGATTTTCTCGGCCGCCATGAGCCGCGCACGGCTATCTTCGCCGAGCGGAACTGGCACGACAACTTCGATCCGATTCGCGCGGCGAGAACGGATCGCCACAAACTGATCTTCAATGCCGCGCCTCATTTTCCATATCGCCCGGCGTGGGATCTGGAGGGTTCGCCCTCGTGGCAGTCTTACTTGGCCGAGTCCCGCCGCGGCCGGTTGCGGCCGGAGCATCGGCTGCTGCTTTCGCCCACGCGGCCGATTCTCGAGCTGTATGACCTGCAGGAGGATCCGGACGAGTTTCACAACCTGGCGACGAGCCAAAAACATGCCGACGTCCTGGAGGACATGAAGCGCCGGCTCAGCCAGTGGATGCATGAGACCTACGACTTTCTCCCGCCCGGCAAGACGAAGCCGAATGAACCCGGCGGGCGCGAGTGGCCCCAATCGCTTTGATGCAGCCGCGCGCGCCGTTTCTCCTGGTGGCGGTGCATGCGGCCGCCACTTGGTTCATGACGGGGCTGGTCTGGTTCGTCCAGATGGTGCACTATCCGCTGTTTTCGATGGTGGATGGGGCTGGATTCGCGGCCTACGAGCAGGCCCACACCGTGCGGACCACTTGGGTTGTGGCGCCTGTGATGCTGATCGAGTTGGCCACGGCGCTGCTGCTCTTCCGCTATCGCATGCCGCGCGGCGAGTTAATGCTGGGCGCCGGATTGCTTGCCGTGGTATGGGGCTCCACGTTCCTGCTGCAGGTGCCGCGTCACGAGATACTGAGCATGGGCTTCGACGACGTGGCTCACGGCGGGTTGGTGGCTACGAATTGGATCCGCACGGTTGCATGGTCGGCGCGGGGGGTTGTGGCGATGCGGATGCTGAACGCTAACTTCCGCTCAAGCCCTCGTGGCGCCGGGTAGCGCGCCGATCGCCACCAAGCCCTGGCGGACGGTTTCGCGTTGACCGCCGGTGAAGGCGCGATAAGGCGGCGCGAGTTCACCCGCGCAGATGCCCAGCAACTCGGCGGCGCACTTGATGCCCTGCAGATAGCTCGATCCGTAGCTAACGGCACTATAGATGCGGCGGCTGATTTCGAGAACGCGATCGCGCAAAGGCGCAGCCGCGGCCAGATCGCCCTTCGCGGCGGCGTGATACAGCGCCACGAACAACTCAGGAAACAGGTTCGACCCGCCGTTGACGCCGCCGTGCAGGCCGAACAGAACGCACTCGGCCATCATCTCCTCCGGACCCACCATCAGTGTAAACTCCGGTTTGTGCGCGAGCGCTTGCTGCAGACGGCGCAGATACAGGATCTGCGAGGAACTGTCTTTGAGGCCGGCGACGCCCGGAATCCCGGAAGCCTTCTCGACGGTCTCCACTTCGAAGAAGACGTGCGCGTGACTGGGCATGTTGTAAAGGAACACGGGCAGCGGCGAGTCCGCGGCGAGCCGGGCGATGTAGTCGAGCAGTTGGTCCTGCGTAACCGGCATATACAGCGGCCCGGTGGTGACCACAGCGGCTGCTCCGGCCCCGGCCGCTACCTGTGCCATCTGGACCGAGTCCGCGAGCGAGGAATCGGTGATGCCCACCAGGACCGGGACGCGGCCCTCGGCGCGCCGGCAGACGCGGCCGATCACATCGCGGCGGATTGCGTTGCTGAGGGATGGCCCTTCGCCGCTTGTGCCGAGGACGAAGATGCCGTGGACGCCTCCGGCGAGGACATGGTCGACCAAGCGGTCAAGCCCGTCCGCGTCGAGGCGGTCCGGCGACACAAGGGGAGTCAGCAGGGGGGTGACGATACCGCGCAGAGGTTGTGGAAGTTGCATGGCGGAGAATCGCTCAGGATAGCAGGTTCGCGTTATTGGATCCGTGTGGCGGGGTTATATTGGTTGTCAGCCACCAACCATATGCGAAAAGCGATCTGGTACTTCGTTGCCGTTCTGGGTGCGGCCGCGCAAACGCTCACCATCCTGCCGCCGGAGGTGGAACTGCGTACGCCCGAATCGAGACAGCAGTTGATTCTGGAGGAGGAACGCGGCGGCGTCCATGCCGATCTCACCGGGCAAGCCGAATGGAGTTCTGGCGATTCGGCGGTGGCTGCGGTGGATGCGTCCGGCGTGGTGTCTCCAGTGGGTACTGGCGAGGTGACGATTCGCGGAAAAGTGAATGGCCGCGAGGCATCGGTGCGTGTGAAGGTGACCGCATCGGGCAAGCCGTTTTCATGGTCTTTCCGCAATCACGTGATTCCGGTGCTCACCAAGATGGGATGTAACCAAGGGGCCTGTCACGGCGCATTGGCCGGCAAGAATGGCTTCAAGCTCACGCTTCGCGGGTACGCGCCGGATGTGGATCACGACACGCTCACGAGGCAGGCCGTCGGGCGGCGGGTCTCGATGGCGGATCCGGCCTCCTCGATGATCCTGCGAAAAGCGACTTTCGCGATGCCGCATGGAGGCGGAAAGCGCTTCGCGGTGAACTCGCTCGAATACCGTGTGATCTCGGAATGGATCGCGGCGGGCGCGCCTGGCCCGGCCGAAGGCGAGCCGTTGGTGACGGCGCTCGAGGTCTATCCCAAGCATGCGATTCTCGCGCCTGGTGCCGAACAGCAACTGGTGGTTCGCGCGCGCTACTCCGACGGACGTGTGGAGGACGTCACGCGCTGGGTGAAGTACAGCTCCGCCAACGAAGGCGTGGCGCTGGTGGACGACGGCGGGCGCGTCAAGATGACGGGACGCGGCGAGGCGGCGATTCCGTTGTGGTATGCGAGCAAGGTGATGTACGCGCGGGTGACTGTGCCGTTCGAGCCGCAGCCGGGCGGGGCTGGCGCGAGTGATTCGCAATTCCGGCCCACGAACCTGATCGACGAACACACCCTGGCGAAATGGAAATCGCTGGGGCTCGCGCCGTCGCGCAGTGCCTCCGATGAGGCCTTTCTACGCCGTGTGTACCTGGATGCGGCGGGGATTTTGCCGACGCCGGAGGAGGTGGAAGGATTTCTGGAGGACAAGGCGCCGGATAAGCGCGCCCGGCTGATTGACCGGCTGCTAGAGCGGGACGAGTATGCCGACTACTGGGCCTACAAATGGTCCGATCTGCTGCTGGTGAGTTCGCGCAAGCTGCGCACCAACGCAATGTGGTCTTTCTACAACTGGATCCGTGACAGCGTGAAGGCCAATAAGCCCTGGGACGAGTTTGCCCGTGACATTTTCACCGGGACGGGGTCCACTCGCGATAACGGCGCGTTGAACTACTACGTGCTGCACAAAGACACCATCGACCTCAGCGAAAACGTGACACAGGCCTTTCTGGGGCAGCGGTTGACGTGCGCGCGGTGCCACAATCATCCGCTCGAGAAATGGACCCAGTCCCAGTATTATCAGTTCGCGAATCTGTTCTCTCGCGTGGGGATCAAGAACGGGGACCGCGTGGGAGAGAACGTGATTTTTGCGCAAACCGCGGGCGACATCAATCATCCGCGCCTTGCGAGGCCTCTAGCGCCGGCGCCGCTCGACGGCCAGCCGCTTTCGCTCGATTCCACCGCGGACCGCCGGATTCCATTTGCCGATTGGCTCACACGCGACAACCCCTACTTCGTCAAGAACATCGTGAACCGGATCTGGGGCAACCTGATGGGGCGCGGCCTTTCGGACCCGATCGATGACGTGCGGGCCACCAATCCGGCGTCGAACGAAGAACTGTTCGACGCGCTCTGCGCCTACTTCGTGAAGAGCGGGTACGATGTGAAGGGCCTTATACGGCTGATCCTCAATTCGAGCACGTACCAGCTTTCCTCGGAGGCCAACGCTTCCAACCAGAGCGATAACATTTACTACTCGAAGTACATCGTGAAGCGGCTGCCTGGCGAAGTCATTCTGGATGCCATGTCCCAATCCACCGGCGTCGCGACTCCGTTTGCCGGGTACCCCGCGGGCACGCGCGCGCTGCAGTTGCCAGACGTGCGTGTGCAATCCCAGTTCTTGACCGTGTTCGGGCGGCCGAACCGTATCCTTTGCGATGCCGCGGAACGGTCTCAGGATCCGTCGATCAGCCAGGCGCTGCACGTGATCAACGGCGATACGCTCAACCGGAAACTGAGCAATGCGAACGGATATCTGGCTTTGTTCCAGAAGATCGGGCTTTCCGATGCGCGCATTGTGGAGCAGATGACTTTGGCCGCGTTCAGCCGATATCCGAACGCCGATGAAAAGAAGCAGATGACCGCGGAGTTGGCGAAGTCGCGCCCGGCAGGCGTGAATGCGGAACGCGCCAAACGGGACCGGCAGCAGGCGCTCGAGGATATGGCATGGGCGATGCTCACCAGCAAGGAATTCCTTTTCAATCACTAACTGGCCTATGATTCGTCCTCTGCTCGCCTTTGTCGCCCTGGCCGGACTGGCCGCCGCTGCGGATGCTCCCCGATGGACCGCCGAGATTGCGCCACTGATTGACAAGCGTTGCGGCGGATGCCATGGCGGCGAAGCCAAGATGGGTGAGTATTCGGTGAACACCTATGCCACGGTCATGTCTGGCGGCAATCACGGGCGTCCAGTGGTGGCGGGGAATCCGGACGAGAGCCTGCTCTACCAGATGGTGATCGGCAAGGCCTATCCGCGGATGCCGATGGATGGCACCATCCTCGCCGACGCCGAGGCTGCGATGTTGCGCCGGTGGATCGAAGCGGGCGCGCGTGGACCGGAAGCCGGTGAGAGTCCACCGGCGGTCCGTACGGCGCCTGCGCCTTTGGTCAAGCCGCGCACCGCGACGAAGCAGATCTTCGCGCTGGCATGGCAGCCCGCCGGGACTCTTTTGGCCGCCGCCGGGCACGAAACCGTGACCCTGATCGACGCCGCGTCGCGAAAGACCGTTGCGACGCTCGATGGATTCCATGAGCCGGTGCGGGCTGTAACGTTCAGCGCGGATGGACGGCGAGTGGCGGCGGCGGGCGGCGAGTGCGGCAAGAGGGGTGAGGCGCGGATCTGGGATGTAGCGTCGCGAGCCGTGACGGCCACCATTTCCGGGCACAGCGACTGTATCTACGGTCTGGCGATCTCACCCGATGGACGCATCCTCGCGACATCGTCCTACGACAAACTCATCAAGCTCTGGGACTCCGCGTCGGGCCAGGAGATGCGAACGTTGAAAGACCACATCGACGCCGTGTATGCGCTTGCGTTCACCCCCGACGGCCGCCGGCTGGTATCGGGTAGCGCGGACCGGACGGTGAAGGTGTGGAACGTGGCCGATGGCCGCCGGCTGTACACGTTCTCGGAGGCAACCGACGGGATCAACACGGTGGCCGTGGATCCCTCCGGTCGGCTGGTGGCTGCCGGTGGGTTGGACAAGTCCGTCCGGATCTGGCGCATGGATGAGACCGGCGGCGAGATGACGTTATCGATGATGGCGCACCAGGACGCCATACTCAGGATCGCCTGGTCGCCCGATGGATCCTTGGTTGCGACCTCGTCGGCGGACCGAACCGTCAAGACATTGAAGGCGGCTGATCTGTCCGAGGTCGCGAGCGTGGGTGGACAATCCGATTGGGCCTATGGACTGGAGTTTTCTCCTGACGGAAAACGGATGGCGATCGGCCGCATGGATGGATCGCTCGATGTGGTGGAGACGGCGCCGCCCGGCGGCGGAAAGGGCGTGAAAAAATGAGGATCGCACGGTTCACTTGGACGCTCGGTTTCAGTATGCTGGCGGTGGCGCAGACCGCGCCGCATCCCACCGGGCCGCGCATCACGCCTCCGACGTTGAATTCGGTGTCGCCACAAGGGGTAGCTCGCGGCACGACGGTGGAGATGATCGCCGAGGGCCTGAATCTGGCCGGCGCGAGCGCGGTCCACTTTTCCGATCCCGGGGTGAAGGGACGCGTGATCCGGGTGAAGGAACTGCCCGATCTGCCCGACGTCCGGCTGGGTTCCAACGGCACGCCGTCGACGATCGATCTGGGTCCGCTGCCGCCGCGCAATCAGGTGACGATGGAGGTGGAGATCGCGCCGGAGGCGGCCGTGGGCGCCGTGAACTTCCGCCTGGAGACGCCGTTGGGAACAAGCCCTTCCGGACGATTCCTGGTCGAGCCTTACTTCGGAGAGGCGCCCGACAAAGAGCCCAACGACCTGCCGGAGGGAGCGTTCGAAGCGTTTCTGCCTGCTGTGCTGGCCGGAAGCGTTTCCCGGCCGGGCGATGTGGATCATTTCAAGATCCGGGTGGAAGCAGGGGAAGAGGTCGTGTTCGAGAATCAGGCGCCGATGATCGGGTCCACTCTGCAGCCGGTAATCGCCATCGTCGACGCAAGCGGAACGGTTTTGCATGAGACCGGATATGCGGAGGCGGAAAGTTCCCGCCGGTTCTCCTATCGGTTCGCCGCCGGTGGGGACTACTACGTGCGTGTTGCCGACTACGAAAAGAGTGGGAAGGCATCGCACACCTACCGGATACTCGCGGGCCGGCTGCCCGTGGTGACCTCCGCCTATCCGCTGGGTGTAGGCCGCAACGCGGAGGCTTCCATCCGCCTTGCCGGGTACAACCTGGGAGACGGTGTTCTGCGCCTGAAAGCCACCGGTGAGAGCGGCGGCACGATCGCTGTGCGTCCGAAGACACCGGAAGGAGACGCCTACAACGAAGTGCGGCTGGCGGTGGGGGACGATCCCGAGATCGAGTCCAAGGGCGGCAATGCGACGAGCGCAAGCGCGCTGGCGTTGGCCATGCCGGTGACGGTGAACGGGCGCATCGCCCGCGCGGCGCCGCAATGGTTCCGTTTCTCGGCGCGCAAGGGGCAGCGGGTGGTGATGGAGGTGGAAGCGCAACGGCTGGGCTCGGATCTCGATTCGATGCTCGACGTATTCGATGCGGCCGGTAAGCCGATTGAGCGCGCGGTGGCGAGGGCGACCTGGGAGACATCCCTGGTTTTGCGGGACCACGACTCGGCGCAGCGTGGCCTGCGCATCCAAAGCTGGAACCTGTTGGCCGTGGGTGACTACGTGATGGCGGGCAACGAGATTTGCCGCGTGAACGAAGTGCCGGACGGGCCCGACGAAGATATGACCGTCGACAGTTTCCGTGGTCAGCGCATTTCCTACTTCGGCACCTCCGGCCAGGCGCACGGCATCGATCAACCCATTTACAAGGTGCAGATGCATCCGCCCGGGGCGCAGTTTTCGCCCAACGGACTGCCCGTGAAAAGAATCTATTACGGCAACGACGACGGCGGCCCTGGCTACGGAAAGGATTCGTTTCTCGAATTCACCGCGCCGTCCGCGGGCGACTATCTCGTGCGCCTGAGCGACATTCGCGGGCAAGGTGGCGATGCATTCCCGTATCGTTTGCACGTGCGCGAACCGAGGCCGGATTTTCGACTATCGGCGGATCCGGGAAATCTGAACGTTCCCCGCGGTGGAACGATACCGGTGACAGTCACGGCGGAGCGGCGCGAAGGCTACGAAGGGCCGATCGAGGTCCGCTTCGATGGATCGCTCGCGCCAGGGCTGCGGGCAACCGAGAACACCATCGCCGCGGGACAGGTCTCCTGCACGCTGCTGCTGAGCGCGGACGCGAACGCCAGTTCCGTCGGCGCGGTCCGGTTCGGGATTGTGGGGAAAGCTACGATCGCGGACCGGACGGTAAGCCGGATTGCGAACGAGCGCGATGGTGACCCGGACGCACTGCAACTGATCGCGATCGGACCGGCGGCCGATATTGAAGTGCGCGCCGCGACGCGCGTGGTGGAGATCGAGCCAGGGCAGACTGCCGACATCGTGGTGCGCGTTCACAGGGCCAATGGATTCGCGGGCCGCGTGCCGATCGAGGTGCGCGATTTGCCGGACAGGGTCCGTGTGGCCGATTCGGGACTGAACGGCGTCCTGGTGAATGAAGACGAGAAAGAGCGCAGCTTCCGGATTCTCGCGCTTCCCAATGCCGAGCCGGTGGAGGGCTACGTCTACGTATCGGGCCGCGTGGAAACGCGGTCCGGACAGCAGAACAGCTATGCGTCTCCGGAAGCCGTCCTGGTGCGGGTGAAAGGCCGGTTGGCGGCGCGCGCGCAGCAGTGAACCGGGCCGCGGCTATTTCGCGGCGTAACTCTTGGTTTTGCCGTTCCGTTGGTTGGTGACCGAGAAAGCGCCGTTCGACTGCGCGGAAACGGAAAGTCCGAAGCCCTGGCACTTCTCGTCGACGTTGGCGATCATCTCCTCGCCCACGTTGTTTTCCTTGCCGCCGGCAAGCGCGAAGTGGACCTGCCAGAGGTCCTCGAGCCCGGGCGATTGCTTCACCACCTGCCACGCAACCGGAGCGCCGCCCTTCTTGGCGCCGTTGTTCATGATGGCCACTCGGGGCGCCATCGCATGTACGATCTGCGCCGGGCCGGACATATCCATGCCGTGGTGAGTGGTGAGGTAGACGTCGATCTTGCCCAAGCGGTTGGTCGGGCATACGAGATCGAGTTCCTTGTTCCAGGTGAGGTCGCCCAGATCGGCGAAACGGAATTTGCCGAATTGGACTACGATGCCGAGAGAGCGGGCGTTCTCGGTCGGGTCCACGTCCTTCCGCGTTGCAGCCGGACACAACGGATTCTGCTGCCCCGCGCCTTTCAGCGGCTTCGCGATCAGTTCACCGCGGGCGGTGACGGCGCGAACATCCACCTCTTTCAGCGGAATCCGGTCGCCGGGCTTGAGGATGAGGTGCTTGCCTTTGGCCACCGCTCGTCCATAAGAAGCGGCGAGGCCATCGGCGGCGCCGCCGGTCTCGGTATTGGGGCCATGGTCCACAAACGTACCGACCGGAAATTTAGCTGCGAGCTGTTCCACGCCGCCGGCGTGATCGCGATGGTAGTGGGTGATCATCAAGTAGTCGATTCGTGTGAGCCCGGCTTTCTTGGCGGCCGCGATGATGCGGTCCGCGTCGCGCCCGTCGAATCCGGGCCAGCCGGCGTCGATGAGAAGCGATTCGCCTCGCGGGGTGACAATCAAGGTCGCCTGCCCGCCTTCGACGTCGACGAAGTGGATATCGAGCGTAGACGCTCCGAACGCCGATCCCCCGAGCACAAGCGGAGACAGAACCAATCGAAGAAAATTGAGTCGTGCGAGCCTTTCCAACATCATGCGCATAGTAGCACGATCCAGCCGGGATCGAATGGAACCGGCCCGCACCGGTTCGCGTATCCTAAATTAGGGAAACAGTGATCGATGCCTTTCTGCACACAATGCGGAAGTGAAGTGAAGCCAGTGGCTGCATTCTGCCAGTCGTGCGGTGCAAGGCAGGCTGCCGCGCGTCCGGATACCGCCGGCCCGGGCGGGCAAGGCAAGGATTTTCTGGACACACTGAGTCCGCGTAGTGCTTCTTTGCTATGTTATGTCCCGATCGCTGGATGGATTCCATGCGTCGTGTTTCTGGCCGCGGATCGATTCCGGAACGACGACAATGTTCGGTTTCACGCCTTCCAAGGGCTCTATTTGTTCGTGGCCTGGCTGGTTTTGGCGAGCGACTGGGGGATCGGGTCCACTTTGCATCTGATCGGTTCTCGCCGGTACCATTTGGACGGATTGGTCCATTTGGCACTGATCGGAACCTGGATCTATATGCTGATCCAAACGAGCCAGAATGTACGGATTCGGCTCCCTCTGATCGGCGAATGGGCGGAGCGATCGCTCACCAAAGGTTCCTAGCCCATCCCAGGGCCGTACTAGACTCGATCCGTTTCCCGTACTGTCCAGGACTCTTCCAAAGTACCTTGCCCAATTCGTTGCCGACTTCGAAACTGGAAGCCGAGACCGTTTGAATATGCAACGAGTGGACACCGATATCTGGTCATCGAGAGAAGTGGCGCGTTTGCTGTCGCTGGTGGAGAGCGAACGGCGCTACTTTCAGGAAATGGTTGGCCTGCTCCCGGTGGGCGTGGCCGTGGTGAATGCGGAGATGGGCCTTGTCAGCACCAATCGCGTATTTCGCCAGATATTCGGAATTCAAACCGAAACCGCGGCCGAAACGGGGCTGGACCAGTTGGCGATTCATGGCGTTGTGGGTGCCGCGCGGGAAGTGCTGAGCAGTGGCGGGCGGCGATCGGCGTTCAATCCTGCCGTCAACACGCCCGGGGGCACGCGTCCGTTGCGGATCCACATGAGCCGGTTCCGCGATTGGGATGAGCGATCCAATGACGAACTGCTGCTGGTGGTGGAAGATCTTACCGGGCCGATCGAAAAGGTGCGCGCCGAGACACAGCGCTCCGCCGCCTACCTGCGGCAACAATTGGCGCGGGTTCCGGCTCTGGTGTGGGAAGCGGATCTGAAAGAAGGCCGCTTCACGTCCGTGAATACGGAAGCCTTGGCCCACATGGGATTGGCCGTCGAGCCCTGGATGCCAGGCACAGACTTTTGGGGGAATCGCGTGCGGGAAGCCGACCGCGAGACCGTAAAGGCTCTGTACACCGCATCGGCGGGCGACGCACCGGCGTTCTCCTGCGACTACCGGTCCACCGGCATCGACGGCAGTGTCCGTTGGCTGCGCGATTTCGTTCGAGTGGACGATAAACGTGCCTCCGGGATCACCGTCGACATCACCTGGTGCCACTTGCGCGACAAAGCGGCCGCCCAGTCGGCCAAGGTGGAAGCTCTCACTCGCCTATCGGGCCGCGTGGTGCATGATTGCAACAATCTTCTGATGATCGCCGCCGGGCATGGGGAGGAACTGCTGCATGGGCTGGCGCCGGACGATCCGTTGCGGGGAAATGCGCAGCAGATTCTGAGCGCCACCGACAGGCTGGCGAAGATGACCCGGTCACTCTCCAACTACGTGAAGCATCCCAGCCCGGAGCAGCAGAGTTTCGCGATCGACGCACTGATTGGGGAACTGAAAAAGGAACTCCGCGAATCTCTGCGTTCCGATGTCGACCTCCAGGTGCATCCCGGAGCGCCGTCCGCCATGGTGGAAGGCGATCCGGCCTTGATCGTCCACACCATCCGGACGCTGGTGGAACGGGCTTCGGCCAACATGATCGGGAATGGCCGCATCACCATCGAAACTGCCCTCGTGCGCCCGGCAGCAGGCGGCCCCGACGCCGCCGCCGGACTCCTGCCGGGCGCCTACGCGCGAATCGTGGTGCGAGACAACGCTCATGCGATCCACCCCGACATTCTGACTCACCTGTTTGAACCGCAGATCGCCACCGATCTCGAACGCTTCGGCTTGCCGGCTCTCTACAAGAGCATTCGTGAGATGGACGGCGACCTGCAGGCCGAAAGCGAATTCGCCAAAGGATCGGTCTTCACGATCCTGCTGCGAAGCAGCGGATCGGCGGCCCGTCAGGAAATCGAGTTGCCGGCCGTGGAACCGCCCGAGCCGCGCGCCGAGACCATTCTGATCGTGGAAGACGAGGCGGGCATCCGGACCCTGATGCGGCGGATTCTCGATCGCGAAGCTTACCACCTGCTCGAAGCCGGCCACGGGAAAGCCGCGATGGAGGTAGCCCGCAATCATCCCGGCCCGATAGACCTCCTGGTCACTGACGTGGTGATGCCGGAGATGAGCGGCTTTGAGCTGGCCCGTGAGATGCGCGCCTTCCGCGCCAACTTGAAGGTGCTGTTCATCTCGGGATACACGGGGCTTTCCGGAGTCGATCCCGAGCAAATGAAAGAGGGATCCGCGTTCCTCCAAAAGCCGTTCACCCTGAACGCGTTCGTGGCCAAGGTGCGGGAACTGCTCGAGAAGGGGCCGCCTGCCTAGAGGGCTCCTGGAGGCTCCTACAACACCACGCGAACGTCCCCTTCACGGCGCGTCACGCGTTCGCGATCCAGATACTCGAGAAGCGGGATCGCATACTTCCGGCTGATTCCGGTCCAGTCCTTGAACACGGGCACGGCGAATTGCTCGCCTTTGTGCGCCGCGAGCAGCTGCTTGAGTTGACGGATAGCTGAGGGGTGGAACACCAGATCCTCGCTTGCCCGAACCAGCCGGCCTTGCCGCAGCAATAGTTGAAGGAGCGTCCTCGCGCGCGCGGGGTCCACGCCGCTCGCCGCCAACACTTCCGCCAACGCGGGCACGGTAAGGCCTGCTTTGGCGAAAGCTTCCTCGATCCGTGCCAGCGCCGTTTCTTCGTCCTGTTTGAGATGAAGGCGATGCGTGGTCAGGCGCAGGATGTCTCCCTCGGCCACCACGGTCTTCGATCGCTGTAGGATCGCTTCAAAGAGAAACTCCGGCGCGTCTCCCAACTCCTGGGATCGCACCTGTTCCTTCGGGATTCCCGGCAATAGCGGGTTGGCCCGATGGAACGCCGCGGTGACTTCGTGAATTCTGCGCGCCCGGCCTTCCACCCACCCCTTGCCGGCCACCCATTGCGCCGGATGCGGCAAATACACGAATGGGCCCTTTTGCGCGATGGCTTCGATCTCGCCTTCCTGGTATCCGGTCCGGCCGATGAGATCCTTCACGCTGATGCCGCGCGCGGAACTGTCGACCAAAATCGCGATCCGTTCCGCGGCGTCGGCCCCGGCCAGAGATCGCGCGCGTTCGGCGGCGGCTTTTCGGCTCAATCGTGGCGCGGCGCCACCGGGGCGCGGTTGCGCGATATCGATAACGCGCCCGCCGCCGATGGTCACGACCGGAGAGAACATGCGGACGATGAAACGGTCACCGGGCAGCAGGAGCAGCGGCTCCCGCAGATGAATCCGAACCAAGGCACGGCTACCTGGCTCCACCGGCGCGGCACGATCGAGCAGACGCACCTCGGCGATCGTCTCCGCCGTGCCGGCGTGGAAGTGAATGGGCGCCCGATGCTTCAAGGGCTTGGCGGAAGCCAGCAGGTCGAACTCGCAATCGATGGTGGACACCGGTTCGAACCGTCCCGGTTCGCCGACTGTGACGCCGCGCCCGAGGTCGGCCGCATCCACGCCGGCAACGTTTACCGCCGTGCGCTGACCCGCGAGGGCCTTGGTCACGCTTTGCCCGTGCACCTGAATGCCGCGGACGCGAAACCGCAGGCCCCGCTCCACCGCCTCCACTTCCTGATCCACATGTAGCGCGCCGGAGATGAGAGTGCCTGTCACCACCGTTCCGAAGCCCTTCACCGAAAAGGCGCGATCCACCGGGAGCCGCAGATACCCCTGCGCGCTCTTCAGCCGGACGTGGCGCGCCAGCGAGGCCAGTGCGTCCTTCAACTCCGCCACTCCCTCGCCGGTCTTGGCGCTCACGGCCATGATAGGGGCATTCTCTAGAAACGAACCGGCCACGAACTCGGAGGCCTCGAGCTTTACGAGCTCCACGAGGTCCGGACCTGCGAGATCCGCCTTCGTTACCACGACGATACCGGCGGAGATCCCGAGCAGGCGGCAGATTTCGAAATGCTCGCGCGTCTGCGGCTTGATGGATTCGTCGGCGGCGATCACGAAAAGCACGATATCGATGCCGCCCGCGCCGGCCAGCATGTTCTTGACGAACCGTTCGTGCCCGGGAACGTCCACCAGACCCGCCCGCAGGCCGGGCGCCAGATCGAGCCAGGCGAAACCCAGGTCAATCGAGATGCCGCGGCGCTTCTCCTCCGCCAGCCGGTCCGTCTCGATGCCTGTGAGGGCGCGGACCAGCGCGGTCTTGCCGTGATCGATGTGCCCAGCGGTACCGACGATAATGTTGATCATGGGAAGTAGAACGGCGATCCTCCTCATCTTCGCGTTCCTAGCCCGCGGCCAGCAAGCGCCGGTTGTGGAACCCGCGGCCCCGGCCGCGGCGGAAGGGGAGACTCCGGTCTTCCGTACCGGTGTGAACTATGTTCGCGTGGACGCGCAGGTTGTGGACGGCAAGCGGGTGGTTGGCGGATTGACGCGCGACGATTTCGCGGTGTTCGACGAAAACGTCCCTCGGCCCATCGAATACTTCGGCCGGGATTCCGAGCCGTTGTGGGTGGCGCTGTTGCTCGACGTGAGTGGCAGCATGCGCCGTTATCTCGACGAGATGGGCGTGGTGGCGCGCAAAGCCCTGCGAGTGTTGGGGCCGGAAGACCGCGTCGCTGTGCTGCTGTTTGCCCGCGACACCAAGGTGGCCCAGGAGTTCACCCAGGATCTCGACAGCGCCGCTTCCGCCATCGGAGCCGCGTCCCGCGAGCGCGGCCTCAGGGCCGGCACCGCGATCCACTCGGCGGTGATCGAGGCGTCGCACTACATCCGCAAAGCCGTCGAGAATCGTCCAGGACGCCGCGCGCTCATCATTCTCACCGACAACGAAGGCCTGAACTATCAGGTGGACGCACAAATGGCCATGCGCGCGCTGTTTGACGCCGACAGCGTTCTGAACGCCATCGTGACCCCGAAGGCCAAGGCGCCCGCGGAGCGGAACGGATACGCGAACCCGGATTTCACGCCCTCCGATGTCTTTCTTCTGGCGCGCGAGACCGGCGGCGAGGTGGCCAAGGCGCAGCGCGCGGGTGAGACTTTCGAGCAGATGCTCGAGAGCATACGGTTGCGATACAGCTTGCACTACAGGGCCCCGGACGACGTGGTCTCGGGCTCACTGCGGCGGATCCGTGTGGAGTTGACTCCCGCGGCGAGGAAGCGGTACGGCCGGGCCGAAGTCCGGGCGCGGTCCGGCTATACAGCGCCATGAAGGTGAAGATCAAAGACATCGTCGACTCGCTGGAGATGCAGTTCGATGATCTCCCGGCTTTTCTCGATTTGGATAGCGGCGAGGTGCACTGCGTCCACGGGGACCTTCTGCAAGCCGCGGAGGACCTGGAAGGCGGGGAGGAGCCAGGCCTTCCCGCGTGGCAGGAAGACGAGTGGGAAGTGGCGAAGCGAATCATGCACACAGACCGATTTCTGCACCTGCCCACCAAGTTCGACGTGCATGAGTGGAACATCATGCGCGACTTCGCGGAGACGGTGACGCCGTCCGATGTACGTGACGAACTGCAATTCGCTATTCATGGGAGCGGGGCGTTCCGGCATTTCAAAGACCGCCTCCGCCGCCACGGAATGGAAGCGAAATGGTATGAATTCCGGACCGCCGCGCTCCGCCGGCACGCGATCGCCTGGTGCGAAAATCACAATCTCGAGTGGGAGTGACTCATTGCGTCGACGAAGACTGAATGGTGATGTTCCACTCCCAGGTCTTGCCAGGGCCAAACGGGTGAGACCCTGATTCAAGCGCCGTGAATCCTGCAGGCCTACCCACGGCTCCGGACTGAAGTAACCCTTGGCCGCGTCTCCCCACACATTGAATCGAACCACCGGTTCCGCGGGGATCGACGTTGCGGTGTGGGACATCCGGATCGACAATCCGGCCGGATCTTGAACAACCACGAACGGATCGCCGCGATATCCGCTCAGTGAAATCGCGGAATCGCGTTCCAGGTCTCCCAGAGGCGCTGCCGAGAACGAGCGCGGCCGCTGCTTGCCATTGGGGCTTCCGCCGTCCTTCATCCACTCGATCGCCGAGGGCGATGTGAACGTCATCCGCAGCGGGTCACTGCCTTCGAGGAGCGGCGTGCGGAACGTGATGTGGTTGCCTGCCGTGAACGGCATCGGTTCTTTGTTGCCGGCGGACGCTGTGACGCGCAGGCGCATGTGGAGCGTGCTTGGTGACACTCGATACTCCGCTTCCAGACGGAAGCCGTAGGGGAAATTCTGTTTGCGTGTCTCTCCGCTGTCGGTGAGAACGAGCGTGGCCGAGTCGCCGGATTTCTTTTCCACTCTCCACGGCAGGTCCCGGGCGAAGCCGTGGAAGGGAAGCGGCTCGCCTTTGCCGGTCGCGGGCCAAAGCCAGGGCGCCTTGCCGGTCCATCCCGGCGTGTCTGAATAGTCCATCGCGCGGTAGAGCGTCTCTACCCATCTCCCGTGATGCATTACCTTGAGACTGGCCATCTCGGCGCCCTTGTCCGGACGGATTGCCGCTTCGATGCCATCGGCTTTGAGAAACAGAAATTGTGCGAGCAGGAGTGGAATCATGAGCTTACTTTCTTCACGTTCTGATCTTTCACGGCGGCGAGCATCTCGCGTACCGTGCGGCGCGTGGCCGGGTGCCTCATCTCCGGCGCCAGTTCCGCGAGCGGTTCCAGGACGAACCGCCGCTCATGCATGCGTGCATGCGGGACGGTGAGCTTGGGGCCGTTCATCACGCTCTGGCCGTAGAATACGATATCCACATCAATGAGGCGCGGACCTTTCGCGGCCGTGCGGCGCCTCCGGCCCAGGGTCCGCTCGATCTGCACGATGCGGTGCAGCAGCATCATGGGGAACAATGAGGTCTCCGCTTCGGCGACGAGATTGAGGAACCACGGCTGGTGGGGAAGGTCCCGCGGTTCGGTCTCGTACAAGGAAGATTGGCGCAGGATCCGGAGCCGTGCATCGGCGAGCATCGCGAGCGCCGCACTGATATTCGCGCTGCGATCGCCGAGATTGGAGCCGAGCGACAGGTAGATCTTCTTCATCGGATCCGGCCATCGCGGCAATCGCTCAAAACAGCACCTGCTGCGCGGTGCCGGAGGTGTGGCGCGGCACCTGGAAGTAGTCCCACGCTTTTCCGGTGGCGAGACGGCCGCGTGGGGTCCTCTCCAGAAAGCCCAGTTGGATCAGATACGGCTCGTAAACCTCTTCGATGGTTTCGGCTTGCTCGTCGATGGCCGCGGCGAGGGTATTCAAACCCACCGGACCACCGCGATGGTTCTCGAGCAGCGTGAGCATGATCTTCCGGTCGGTCTCGTCCAGGCCGTAGCGATCCACCTCCAGCAGATCCAGCGCGTCGCGCGCGACCGTCATATCGATGTGGCCGGCGGCGCGAACCTGCGCGAAGTCCCGCACGCGGCGCAACAAGCGGTTGGCGATCCGCGGAGTTCCCCGGCTGCGGCGCGCAATCTCGGCCGCGCCTTCCGGTTCGATCGTCACCGCGAGCAGCGATGCCGAACGATGCACGATGCCCGTCATCTCTTCTTCGTTGTAGTGATTGAGGCGCAGCACCAGCCCGAAGCGCGCGCGCATCGGTGCGCTCACCAGTCCCTGGCGCGTGGTGGCGGCGATGGCGGTGAATCGAGGGATGGGCAGCGAGTGGGTCCGGGCGCCCGGACCCGCGCCGATCACGATGTCGACGCGGTAGTCTTCGAGCGCAGAGTAGAGCATCTCCTCCACGTCCGGCAGCAGGCGATGCACCTCGTCGATAAAGAAAACTTGGTGCTCACGGATGTTGGAGAGGATGCCGGTGAGGTCGAGTTTCTTTTGCAGGATCGGCCCGGAAGTCTGGTCAAATCCGACATCCATCTCCTGCGCGATGATGGCGGCCAGCGTGGTCTTGCCCAACCCGGGTGGCCCGTGCAGCAGCACGTGGTCGAGTGCCTCGCCGCGCGCCCGGGCGGCCTGGATCGCAATCGAGAGAATCTCCTTGAGCTTCGGTTGGCCGGTGAAATCTTCCAGACGGGTTGGACGCAGCGCGGCCTCGAACTGCTTTTCGCCGTCGAGGGCGGCGGCCGATACGATGCCCTGTTCGCGCACTTCTATTCAGGCTACCGCAGGTGCTCCATCGCCTTGCGGAACAAGGCCTCGAAGTCGGAACCGGTGAATCCGGCGGCCTGGGCTTTTCGAAGGGCCGTCTCGGCCTGGGCGCGCTGCGCCCCGAGATTCACCAGCGCCGACACGACGTCCTGGTCCACGGCGGAGAGCGCTCCCGCCAACGGAGCAGCCGTTACTGGCGACGCCGATGCGCCGATGGCGTCCAGTTTGTCACGCAGTTCCACAATCAGCCGCTCGGCGGTCTTCTTTCCGATGCCCGGGATGCGCACCAGCCGCTCTACCATACCGCCGCGGATGGCCGCCACTACGTCATCGACGGCCAGCCCGCTGAGGATGGTGATCGCCACTTTGGGCCCTACGCCGGATACCGATATGAGCCGCTCGAACAGCCGCTTTTCCTGCGCACTGGAGAAGCCGAAAAGCAGAATCGCATCTTCCCGCACGACGGTATGAATGCGGAGGGAAGCGGTCTCGCCGGTTTCGGCCAGCGATGAATAGGTCGAGATCGGGATCATCACGTCGTAGCCGACACCGCCCGCTTCCAGGATCACCTGGTTGGGATGTTTCTCGAGAACCGTTCCGCGGAGATGAGCGATCATACGTTGCTGTTGTAACACGGAGTTTGCGGCGATTTGTGGAGTATCCTGAAAAAGCGTCCACAGGTTATTCGTCTGGAGGTCCTTTGCGTTTTTTGACATCGCTCGCACTCGCCGCCGTTCTCGCTTCGCCGGCGGCGGCGCAACTCACCGTGGAGCAAAAGCTCTTTGACTTCCAGCAAATGGCCGCCTCGTTCGGCAAAAATTACGCGCCCCTCGAATGGAAGCGTCAGATCCATCCCGGATTGGACCTGTTCGACTTGCGCGCATGGACCGACCGCGTCCGCGCCACCAAGAACGATCTCGAATTCGCGGACCTTTGCTTCGAGTTCGCTGCCCAGTTCGATGACGGCCACACCCAGCCGGCGATGCAGTCCGATTTCGTCGCGTTTCTGCCCATCGCCACCGACGTTTATGACGGCAAGGTGCTTATCGAGGCCATTGACCGGCGCGCCTTACCGCCCGCGCGGTACCCGTTCGTGGTGGGCAGTGAAGTGGTCACGCTCGATGGCGTTCCGGCCGAGCAGTGGCTGGAGCGATTAGCCAAATATTCCTTCGGGGCGAATGCGCTGTCCAATCGTCGCTTTGCTGCGGATTACATGACCTTCCGGCCCCAGGCGATCTATCCGTTCGCCCACCGGCTCGCGGATACGGCCATGGTGGGTGTTCGCATGGCCAGCGGGGACGTGGAAGAGTTCGAGATGGCCTGGGTGAAGCGCGGAACGCCGGTTGAGAATTTCGGAAAAGTGCCTAACCAGAGGTTCGCTGCCGCAAGCGATGGGCTCGCCGATAGCGGCGCCGCCGACGACTGGCTGCGCCGCATGCGGAACTTGCGGATGGCGGTGGGACGTCCGCTAGCCTTGTCGGGTTTCGGCAACCCCGCGCCCTACTACCGCCTGCCGGCGGGTTTTCGCGTCCGTCTCGGCCTGGCGCGCACCGACGCTTTCGTCAGTGGCACGTATCAGGCGGAGGGGCTGCGCATCGGCTATATCCGCTTCGGCAGTTTTGACGGATCCACCGAGGCGCTCACGCAGTTCATCACGGAGGTACAGTTTTTCGAGGCCAACACGGACGGTTTGGTGATCGACGATACGCGTAACCCGGGTGGCGATGCCTGCTATACCGAGGCTCTGCTGCGGCTGCTGATGCCGGCGCCGTTTCGCACCCTCGGGTTTCAGATTCGGCCCACCGCGAGTTTGCTGACCGGACTGTCGCGCTCGTTGACTTCGGCCAGGGCCAACGGCGCCGAGCAATTCCAGATCGACCAATTGGAGGCGCTCTACACCGATATCTCGAAGGCCTACCAGGAAGATCGCGGTCTCACCGGTCCGCTGCCTCTGTGCGGGTTGTCGCTCGACGCGCAGCCGGTGCGGGACCGCGCCGGAGCTTTGATCTCCTACGACAAGCCCATCCTCGTGCTCACCGACGAGCTCTCGGCGTCGGCCGCGGACGCGTTTGCCGCCGTGATGCAGGACAACGGACGCGCAGTGATCTTCGGAATGCGGACCATGGGATTGGGCGGAGCCCTGTTCTCGGTCGGCTTGCCGTTGACCACCTATTCCGAGATCGAAGGGTCAGTCACGGGGGCGCTCATGGTGCGCGCTCGCGACATCGTCAGCAGCGAGTATCCCACCGCCCCGTTCATTGAGAACATCGGCGTGCGGCCTGATATTTACTACGACTATATGACGGCTGAGAACCTGACGACGCAGGGCGTTCCGTTCGTCCGGGCCTTTACGGCGGCGATGGTCGACACGATTCTCGGCCGGTAACGGGAGCGGCGGCCGGCGCGAGGCTGTCGCGAAACTTCAGTGCGTCAACCGGACCGCTTCTCCCGTCGCCACGGACTTCTTCGCGGCCTCGATAATCTCCACCACGCCCACATTGATATCGATCGCCGTCAGCCCCTCGATCTGTTTGTTCCCGCGTATCGCTGACACCATCGCCGCGATCGGCTCGGCCCGTTCCGGGGCCAACTCGGTCACTGGCAGATTCTGCCCTTCCGCCCTACCTTTGCGCAGTTCCACATTGGCGCGTGTCATGTGCAGGCTCCCGTCCAGGCCGAAAATTTCCAGATCCTGGAAGCTACGCGGAAGATCCCAACTTCCCTCGAACAGTCCCACGCCGTTCTTGTAGGAAAGGATCATCGTCGAATTGTCTTCCACTTTCGGAAACGTCTCCGGCCGCAGATGATTCACGTGCGCGTAAACGCGCTCTGGCCGTCCCAGATACCACAGGCTCCACAGCGCGTTGTAGCAGCCGAAATCCATCAGCGCGCCGGCGCCGTTCTTTTCCGGATCGGTGAGCCACGCGAAAAAGTGCTGGCTCCGCGCACCGCGGCTTCCCGGGCCGCCATGGCCCACGATTCCCCGCAGCCGCCAAGGCTTGCCGATTGTGCCCTTTTCCGCTTCCGCCCGCGCCGCATATTGCGTCGGCCACCAGGCCATCTGGTAGTTCGTCATGATGCGAATGCCATGTTTCCGCGCCAGGTCGCGAATCGCCACCGCGTCGGCCAATGTGGATGCCAGCGGCTTCTCGAAAATCACGTTGATCTTCCGCGGCGCGCACCACTCCACAACCTCCAAATGACGGTTGTTTTCGGTGAACGCCCACACGATATCGGGCTTGGTCTGGTCCAGCATCTTTACCGGATCGCTAAAGAAGATGGCGTCGGTCGCGCCCATCTTTTTGGCTTCCGCGATCAGATCCGGCTTGGTCTCGGCGATCCCCACCAGCTTGGCGGGTTCGCCTTTGATCATCTTGGGCAGGTGCCCCCAGACGTGCGAGTGAAGCAGGCCCACCACGGCGATGGTCTCGGCGGCGGCGGGAATCGAAAGCAGCAGCACTAGGATGAAGGCGCGGAGAAACATAGGCCTTCATTTTCACACAGGGCTGCAATTCAGTTATACTCGCGGCCATATGACGATGCGCTACCTAATGACACTGGTCCTTGGCGTGGCCGCTCTTCACGGCGAGCAATGGACGGGTGCGATTTCGGAGTCCGGCTGTGGGCTCAAGCACGCCACCGGGGCCGCTGAGAAGTGCGTGGAGGCCTGCGTCAAGAAGGGGGCCGCCCCCGTCTTTGTCGCCAACAACAAAGTGATCCGAATAGCCAACGCCGAAAAGGCAATGGATTTTCTAGGCCAGAAAGTCAAGATCGAAGGCCGAGTCGAACTCGATACCATCACCATCCAACGCATCGAGAAAGTCCCCTGATGGCGAGCAAGCCTTCGCTTGCGCGAGGCTTCACCCTTGCGGTCTCCGCCCTCCTCGTCACACCATCCGCAGCCCAAGACTGGACCCAATTTCGAGGACCCAACGGATCCGGAATCGCCGCCGAAGCCGCTCCAATCGAATTCGGTCCCGAAAGAAATCTCGCGTGGCGGACTCCCCTTCCGCCTGGACTCTCCTCGCCCATCGTCGCGAGTGGGCGCGTCTGGCTCACCGGCGTCGAGGGCGAGCGTCCGGTGACTCTTGCCCTTGACGCAGCCACCGGCAAGATCGTCTGGCGCCGTTACGTCGGGCGCTCGCGCGCCGAGACCCTGCACAAGCTCAATCACGCTGCATCGCCATCCTGCACCGTGCATGACGGGCGTGTCGTTTCGTTCTTCCCCGATTTCGGACTCGTCGCCTACACCACCGCCGGGCGCGAGTTGTGGCGCGCTCCGCTAGGCCCTTTCAACAACATCTACGGGATGGGTGCGTCGCCGGTCATAGCCGGCGGCAACGTGATCCTCGTGGTGGACCAGTCGCGGGATTCCTACATCGCCGCCTTCGATGCCCGCACCGGCCGCATGGCTTGGCGGACGCCCCGCCCGGAAGCGGTCAGCGGACACTCCACCCCCATCGTGCGCCGCGCCTCCAACGGGCGGCTGGTCGCGATCGCGCCCGGCTCGTTCCGCATGGACGCCTACGATGTCGAGACCGGGCGCGCTGTCTGGTGGGCCGAAGGGTTGCCCAGCGAGATGAAGTCCGTGCCGGTGATCGATGGCGGGCTTATCTACGTGCATGGCTTCAATACGCCGGACAACGATCCGGGCAAGCTGGTCCCGGTGGCCCCGTTCCCGGATGCGATCGCATCCGGGGATGCCGATCGCGATGGCCGCCTCTCCAAGCAGGAATCCCCGCGCCACGCAGCCGCGATGTTCGAGTGGTGGGATCTGAACCACGACGGCGGTCTCGACGAGTACGAGTGGTCGCAATACGCCCTCGCGATGAAGGCCGAGAATGGCCTGTTCGTCTTCGCCATCCCGGAGGCCGGCCCGGCGCGTCTGGTCTGGAAGTTCCAACGTTCCATCCCGCAACTGCCGTCTCCGCTGGTCTATCGCGGCGTTGTCTACCTGATCAACGAATCGGGCGTGCTGACGCTGCTCGACGCCGCCTCGGGCCGCCTGCACGGGCAGAGCCGGCTGCGCGGCGTCGCCGACACCTACTACTCGTCCCCAGTGGCCGCCGACGGCAAGGTTTACATCGCCAGCCATACGGGCGTGGTCACCGTACTCGCTGCCGGCGCTGAGCCGCGAGTACTCGCCGCCAATGACCTTGGCGAAGAGATCCTCGCTACACCGGCGCTTTCCGCGGGACGCCTGTTCGTCCGCACCCGAAACACCCTCTACTGTTTTCGCGGCCAGCGGATGTAGAATGCCCACTATGAACCGGCGCTACTTTCTTCCCGCATTGGCGGCCGCTGCCAGCCGCCGCGCCATCGCTGCGAATGACAAGATCACAATTGCGCTGATGGGCGTGCGCGGGCGTGGGCGCAGCCTCACTGCCGCCTTCTGCGCCCAGCCCGACGTCGACATCGCCTATGTGTGCGACGTGGACGAGAACGTGGTGGAGCCCGCGTTCAAGACGATCGAAGCTTCCGGGCGCAAACGCCCGCCGCTCGTGGCGGACCTTCGCCGGTGCCTCGATGACAAACACGTGGACGCCATCGTGATGGGCACCCCGATCCACTGGCACGCCCCCGGCACGATTCTCGCTTGCGACGCCGGCAAGGACGTCTATGTTGAAAAGCCGATCTCACACAATCTCCGCGAAGGGCGCTGGATGGTGGAAGCAGCCCGGCGGAACCATCGCATCGTGCAAGTGGGCTCCCAGTTGCCGAGCCTGCCCGCCACGCAGGCTTTTCATGAATATGTTCAATCCGGCAAGCTGGGCCGCATCATGGGCGCCAAGGTTTGGAATGTCCAACTGCGCCGCAACATCGGCCACAAGGAGGATGAGCCCGTGCCGGCTGGCATTGACTACGAGACGTGGACCGGTCCGTTGCCCAGGCTCCCTTTCAACCGCAACCGCTTCCACAGCACCGTCAACTGGCACTGGCACTACGGCGCCGGCGATATCGCCAACGACGGTGTCCATGAGCTCGACATCGCCCGCCGCGCGCTCGGCGTGCAAATGCCGGACGCGGTTTCCGGCATGGGCCGCAAGATCTATTTCGATGACGATCAGCAGACTCCGGACACGATGAACATCACCTACGAGTTTGGGGAACGCATGATCTTCTACGAACAACGCCTGTGGAATCCATACGGACTCGAGGGCTGCGACAACGGCGTCGCGGTATACGGCGATCGCGCCGTCGCCCAGTTTGGACACTTCCGGGGCAGGGAATGGGGCTATCGCGTCTTCGACGAAAAGAACGTCGAGATCCACTCCGAGCAGCACGACGGATCCTCGATCGACGCGCCGCACGCGCGCAATTTTCTCGATTCGATGCGTTCCCGCAAGCGCCCGCGCGTCGACATCGAAGAAGGCCATTGGTCCACCGCGCTCGCTCACCTGGGTAATATCGTGGCCCGCACCGGACGCGCCATTCGCTTCCTACCCGCTTCCGAATCCATCCCTGGCGATCCAGAGGCCAATGCGCTCCTGAGACGCGACTACCGCCCCCACTGGTCCAGGCCGGAGAAGGGTTAGCGCGGAGGAGATCATGCATCGCCGCACATTTACGCAACTGATCGGCGCCGCACCGGCGCTGGCGACGTCTTCCTCCATCGACGTCGCCCTGCTCACCCACGACGATGGGCCGCACCTGGGCTCCTACATCGAGGGCCTCGCCAAGACGGGCGAAGCGCGCGCCGTGTATCTTTGCGGCGCCGGAGGTAAGGCGGCGGAGGCGGCGGTTCGCAAGGGGCTGGGAGCGAAACTCTCCGGCGTCTACCCCAATCCGGCTGCGTTATTCGCCGCGCACCGGCCACCCCTCGCCATCGTGACGATGGAAGCCAGCCTCGCCCCGCCGGTGATCGCCGCGGCGCTCGATGCTGGCTGCCACGTGATGGCCGAGAAGCCCGCCTGCGTGCGCGTGAAAGACTTCGAGCCGCTTGCCACCAAGGCCACCGCCGGCCGCCGCAACCTCATGCTCGCCATGGTGAATCGCGTGGACGCGGTGATGCGGGAAGCGCGCCGCATCATCGGTTCCGGCGAGATCGGCCGCCTGTACGGCATGGAGTTGCACACCATCGCGGACCAGACGCGGCTGACGCGCCCCGCCTATCACGACGCCTGGTTCGCGAAGAAGGCGCGCGGCGGTGGCGGACACTTGATCTGGCTCGGCATCCATTGGCTCGATCTCGCCATGTTTCTTTCGGGCTCGAAGATCACCGGCGTTTCCGGTTTCACAGCCAACGTCGGCGGCCAGCCGATCGACGTGGAAGACGCCGCGGCCATTTCGTTCCGCTTCGACAATGGAACGCTCGGCACGCTCACCTCCGGCTACTACCTCGACAAAGCCAAGCACCTGTTCATCAAAATTTGGGGCTCCCACGGCTGGATCGAGATCAACCATATGACGGAGCATCCTCTCGAGTGGTACAGCACCAAGGCGGGCAGCCCGGGCAGGACACGGCAGTTCACGCCCTCGGCGGAGGGGCCTGGTGGATACACGGCTTGGGTCCAGCACGTGGTCCGGGCGGCGGCGGGGATGGAACCGCCGGTGCTATCCCCGGCCGAGAGCCTCTACGTATTGCAGACCATCTTCGCTTGCTACCGCGCCGCCGAGACTGGACAGACCCAGAAGGTGCCGGGTTAACCTATCAGTTACGTGTCCTATCCGCGAATCGCCTCCTTCAAAACGCCCGACGCTTTTCGGGCCCGGCTCAGCCAATTGAACCTTGAACTGCCGTGCGAGGATGCCATTACCGCGGCGCCTGATTCGCCCATGGCCTCGCCTATCGAGGTGGATGGGATCCGGATCGGCAACCGCTGGGTGATCCATCCCATGGAGGGTTGGGACGCTGAGCCCGATGGAACGCCCAGCGAACTGGTCCGCCGCCGCTGGGCCAACTTCGCCCGGTCCGGAGCCAAGTGGGTGTGGGGCGGGGAAGCGATGGCGGTGACGCCGGAAGGCCGCGCCAATCCGAATCAGGTAATCATCCAGCCATCCACCGAAGACAGCCTGAAGAGTCTCTACGAACACACGGTGGAGACGCACCGCGCCGAGTTCGGATCGGCCGATGACCTGCTCGTCGGTTTCCAATTGACGCACTCGGGACGGTTCTGCCGGCCGTATGACAAGAAACGCCTCGAGCCGAGGATTGCCTATCGCCACCCGGTGCTTGACCGCAAGTTCGGCATCGCGTCCGAAGAGGCCGTTCTTACCGACGATGACGTGAAGCGCCTCGTCGAGACCTATATCGCCGCGGCCAAGATCGCCGAGCGCTGCGGCGCGCGGTTCGTCGACGTCAAGCACTGCCACGGCTACCTGGGCCACGAGTTCCTAAGCGCCTATTCGCGCCCCGGCCCTTATGGTGGGCCGCTCGAGAACCGGACCCGTTTCCTGCGCGAGATCGTCGCCGGTATCCGCGCCGCCACAAGTCTTGCCATCGGCGTGCGCGTGAGCGTCTTCGACCTGGTTCCGTTCAAGCCCGATCCGGCCCAGGGCACTGAAAAGAAGCTGGGGCCTGGGATTCCCGAAGAACACCCGGCGCCGTATCGCGGTTTCGCGGTCGATCCCGACAACCCGGTTCAATACAAACTGGACGAGGCTTTTGAATTGCTCGCGCTGTTCGAGCAACTCGGGATCCGGATGGTCAATGTGACGGCCGGCAGCCCTTATTACAACCCGCACATCCAGCGCCCTGCGTTGTTCCCGCCGAGCGACGGATATCAGCCGCCCGAAGATCCACTGGTGGGATGCGTCCGCCAGATACGCGCGACGGCCGAGTTGAAGGCGCGTTTCCCGAACCTGGTCCTCATCGGCAGCGCCTACACGTATCTGCAAGAGTATCTGCCACAGGTGGCGCAGGCAGTGATTCGCGCGGGAATGGCCGATGCGGTGGGGCTTGGCCGGATGGTGCTCTCATACCCCGCTCTTCCCGCCGATACGCTACGCACCGGCATGATGAACCACAAGGCGATCTGCCGCACCTTCAGTGACTGCACCACCGGTCCGCGCAATGGTCTCCGTTCTGGCTGTTTTCCGCTCGATCCTTTCTACAGGACCATCCCGGACTACGCGCAACTGCAGGCGATCAAAAAACAAGTGCAGCTATAGCGCGCGATATCCTTGAGAGAGAACCCATGAAGATTCTTGTGGCCATCAAGCAGGTGCCGTCCCGGGACTCGCAGTTGAAGGTGCGGGCCGACGGGCGTTGGATCGATCTGTCCGATCCGGCTTCGGAGATCAACGAGCCCGATGCTTACGCACTCGAGGAAGCGTTGCAGCTTCGCGAAAAGCATGGCGGCGAAGTGGTGGCGGTGTGTGCCGGGCCCGCGGCGGCGTCGCAGACCATCCGTGAGGCGCTTGCCAAGGGCGCTGACCGTGCGATTCACATCGAAGACGACGATCTCGGGCGCTTCGATGCCCTCGGAGTGGCGAAACTGCTGGCCGCGGCCGTCGAGCCGGAAAAACCGGATCTTGTTCTGACAGGTCTCCAGTCCGACGATCTCGGTTACGGCCAGACCGGGGTGATTGTGGCCGAATTGACCGGCTACGCGCACGCCACCATCATCATGCAGGTAGAAAAGACAGACGGCGGCATCCGTGTGAAGCGCGAGTTGGAAGACGGCTGGTTCCAGCATGTGGACCTCCCTTTGCCGGCCGTGCTGACGATTCAATCGGGCATCAACAGCTGCGCTACGCCACGCTGATGGGCATCAAGAAGGCCAAGACCAAAGAAGTCAGGAAGCTCACCGCCGCCGAGGCGGGCGGCGGAGGCGAGGCGATCGTCCGCCTCGAGCGTGTGTATGCGCCCAGAAAGTCCAAACAGACGGTGATGATCGATGGCAGCGCGCGGGAACAGGCGGCGCGCCTGGTGGAGATACTGCGGCGCGAGGTGCGCGTGCTTTCTGGAGGCGCCCAATGAGCGTTCTCGTCATCTATGAGCCGGGCCGCGCGATTTCCGCCGAGACCATGGTCGCGGCGCAGCAGACGCGCCTGCCTGTTTCGGCGGCCGTGATTGGCGACGCGCCCGAACTGGCTTCCTGCAAGCTCGACAAGGTGTACCACGTCCAGCATGATTTACTCGCGCCCTACACCGCGGATGCCTACACGCTAGCCTTGGCGCAGTTGATCGCCCGCGTCAAGCCGGAATTGGTGCTGCTGCCGCACACCTATCAGGTTCGCGACTACGCGCCGCGGCTGGCCACCAGGCTCGGGCGCGTGCTGATCAGTGACGTGACCGCGATCCGGCAGGAGGCGGACCGGTTCGTGTTCGTGCGGCAGTTGTTCCAGGGCAAGCTGAACGCGGACTATACCACGCAGGGCCCGGGTCAGCATTTCGTTTCGATACAAGCGGGGGCGTTTCGCGGGGATCAATTGGAGCCCGGGGCGGGTGCATCGGAGACGTTCACGCCGGATCTCGACGCGGCGCTCGTGCGAGCCGTGGCGCGGGAGCCGTTTCGCGAGTCGCAGCGGGCGGTGGATCTCACCGCCGCCGATCTGATCGTGTCGGTGGGACGCGGCATCCGGGAGAAGGAGAATATCGCGATAGTGGAGGCGCTCGCCACTGCGATGAAAGCCGAGTTGGCCGCGTCGCGGCCTATTTGTGATAACGGCTGGCTGCCGATGGAGCGCCAGGTAGGGTCGTCCGGGCAGACGGTTTCGCCCAAGCTCTATCTGGCGGTGGGGATCTCCGGCGCCATCCAGCACTTGGTGGGGATGAAAGGCGCGGGTACAATCGTCGCGATTAACAAGGATGCGGATGCGCCGATCTTCGAAATCGCGGACTACGGCATCGTCGGCGATCTGTTCGAAGTGGTGCCGGCGCTGACCGAGGAAGTCAAGAAGGCGCAATGACCACGCTGGCGGTCTGGACGGGAACTCTTATTCTCTTCCTGCCGGCGCAGCACGGCTACTACGTGAGCGCCGATAGCCGGCATGACGGTGGACCGGCCGCCGAAGCCGATGAGGCGAAAAAGATCTTTCTGTGCGGCCCCCATGCGGTTTGCGCGATTTCCGGCGCGCTGCGGATGACCGTGACGCGGCCTTCGGGTGACGCTGCGACATTCGACCTCTCGGCCGCGCTGGACCGGGCGGCGCGAGCCGCCACCATCGATGTGCGCGCGAACGTCATCGCCGCGGCGATCTACGCGGAGCTACGCACGTTCTGGGTGCAACATCTGGCGATGCCTGTGGCGGCGCGGCTCTCCGAGCGCACGCTCGCGCCCTCGGTTTCGACCATCCTGTTTGCCCATCGCGACCCAGACACGGGGAAGGTGGAACTGGCGCAAATCCAGTTTCCCTTCGTCGAGACGCAGGTGGCCGGCGGCGCCTGGACGCATGAATTGCGGCCCCCGGTGATCCGTCCGGCGGACGCGGCGCGTCCGTTGGCCCAGGGCAAGACCGAGTGCATGATGATCCGCGCCGATGAGCCGCCGGCGGTGGAAACCCGGGCACAGACGCTCGCCACGGTGAAGGCGCTTTATGCGCGGACGCAGACCGATGACTACTGCAAGTCCATCATCGGCGGCCCTATTCATGTGGCGGTTCTCGATGAAGAGGGCGCGCGCTGGCTCGAGCCCTGATCGCCAGGGGCGGCGAACACGCGCTCCATCCACGGCTGCACCACCTTCGACGCTTGCGATGGGAACCGGTGCGCTCCGGGGAGCATGTGGAACTCGACGTCCGCGGCGCGGTTGCGAAGGCGCTCGGCGAACAGGGATGTCTGTGACGCGGGGTAGTATTCGTCCTCGTCGCGGGCAATGTGGAGGATGGAAGCGCGCACTCGGCCGTAGCGGGCGTCTTGCTCCCAATCGCGCGGGATGCCGCCGCAAATGCCGATGACACCGGAAACTTCGTCGGGGTGGGTGGCGGCGAAACGGTAGTTGAGCCCAACCGGCTGGGAGAAACCGACAAGCAAGCACCGGCTGGGAGCGATGCGGAAACGGCCGCGGCAATCCGCGAGCACGGTGCGGAGCATCTCATGGTGGAGGCTCACGGCGGACTGCCAGTGGGGGCGAGTGCCCCAGTTGTAGCCGGTTTCCGACTCGGTGGGCGACTGCATCTTGAGGTAGAACTGATTGGGCGCTTCCACCGAGGCCAGAAGGACATCGGCGCCCAGCAGCCGGTGTGTGAGTTGCAGCATGGCCGCGGCGTTCATCCCGTAGCCGTGGGTGGCGACGGCGAGGATCGAAGCGGTGCCCTCGGCGGGGGCCTGGAGCAGATAGCGGCAGTGTAGGGGAACGCGGAAGGAGTGGTGTTCGGGTGCGGGTAGCGACATGGGGTCCGGAACCACTGGTATAGCATAGAGGAGGCTAACAAATCGGACGAAACTGCCGATATAAGGGTTGAGCATGGCCATTTCGAACGATCTCTCCGAGCGGTTATCGAGCTTGAATCTCGCCGAAGCGGTGGAGCGCGTGGGCGGTGACGACGAGTTGCTGCTGGACATCGCGGGTGTGTACTTGGGTGAGTATCCAGGGCTTCTTGACGAGATTGGGCAGGCAGTGGAAGCCGGTGACGCCCCTCGTTTGCTGCACTCGGCGCACACGCTCAAAGGGTCGCTGGCTACCATCGGCGCCGATCGCGCCGCGGCGGTGGCGTTACAACTGGAAATGATGGGGCGCGAGGCGGAAACATCCGGCGCCGCCGAGCCGTTGACGCGGCTGCGGGCCGCGCTCGAGGAAGTGCATCGGGACCTGGCGCTTCTCATCCGATCCTAGCGGGCTCCACCCGCGAACTGCGATTCAACTGCGTGGCATAGAATGATCCAACTGCGTGGCATAGAATAAGGTTGTGCCCGCCGATTCACAACTGCAGAACGCCATCGCGCGTCTCACCGATATCCGTTCCGAAATCGCCAAAGTCATCGTCGGCCAACAGGATGTGGTCGACGGCGTTCTGACCTGCCTGTTGGCCGGTGGTCACGTCCTGCTCGAAGGCGTTCCCGGACTGGGCAAGACCACTCTCCTGCGCACGCTGTCGCGCGTGCTGCATTTGAAATACTCACGCATACAGTTCACTCCGGACCTGATGCCCGCCGACATCGTCGGCAGCATGGTCATGGAAACCGATGACCGTGGCGGTAAGAACCTGCGCTTCCAGCATGGGCCCATCTTCGCCCATTTGGTGCTCGCCGACGAAATCAATCGCGCCACGCCGAAGACCCAGTCGGCGCTGCTCGAAGCGATGCAGGAGCGCACCGTCACCAGCGGCACGGTGACCCACGAACTGGAGTCGCCATTCCTGGTCATGGCCACTCAGAACCCCATTGAAATGGAAGGAACCTATCCGCTGCCGGAGGCGCAACTGGACCGGTTCCTGATGAAGATCCTGGTGGACTATCCGTCGCGTCAGGAATTGAGCCTGATCGTCGATCGGACCATTCAGAAAGACGAAACCGCGCTCGAGGAAAAGGCAGACCGGGACGCGATTCTCCAGTTGCGCAACGTGGCGCGCCAGGTGCTGGTGGCTCCGCACGTGCAGGAGTACGCCATCGATCTGGTGATGGCCACGCAGCCGGGATCGGCGGACGCCCATTCGCTGACGCGCAAGTTTATCCGCTACGGCAGCTCGCCGCGCGGCGCGCAAGCGATGGTGGAATGCGGCCGGGTCCGCGCTCTCATGCAGGGGCGGCTGCAGTTGAGCTCCGACGATGTGCGCGCCGTGGCGCCGTCGGTGCTGCGCCACCGCGTGATCCTCAATTTCGATGCCCATGCGGAGGGGCAGACGGCGGATTCCATTCTGGGCGAGATCATTCGTAGCCTCACGCCGGTGAACCGGTAAGCGGGCGGGCACATGGCGGCCGAACCCCTGATCGATCGCAAGTTTCTGGAAAAGCTGGAGCGGCTGGCGATCCGGTGGCAGAAGTCATTTCCCGGATTGGTGGGCGGGCACAATGCTTCCCGGTTTGCCGGCTCCGGGCAGGAGTTTCTCGATCACAGGAACTTCCATCACGGCGATGATTTGCGCGCGGTGAACTGGCGCGCCTACATGCGGCTCGAGAAGATGTTTCTCAAGATGTTCCAGGTGGAGCCTCGCGTGCCCGTGCGGCTGCTCGTGGACGCGAGCGCGAGCATGGCCACCGGCGAACCGGCGAAGTTCGACTATGCACGCCGTCTGACGGCCGCGCTGGCCTACGTCGGTCTGGTTCGCCTCGATACGATTCTCATCCATCCGTTTCGGGATACCCTCGGCGACGGGCAGGTTTGCTCCGGCGGACGACACAGGTTCGGCCCCGTGGCTGATTTTCTGTCGTCCGTGGAGGCAAAAGGGCAAACAGACTTCCTACAGGTGTCCCGCCAATTCGTCAATAAGTATGTGAATCGCGGACTGGTGATCATAGTATCGGATTTTCTCGCCGAGACCGATCCCGACAAGCCACTCCAGTATCTGGCCGAGTTCGGCCCTGAGGTGCTGGCGATCCATGTCTTTTCCGATCAGGACCGTACGCCCCCCTTCGAGGGAGAACTGGAACTCACCGACGCGGAGTGCGGCGAAAAGCTGGAGCTCGAATTCGATACCGAGGCCCGAGCGCGCTACACGGCGGCGTTTGACGATTATTGCGATCGCGTGAGACGGGCGGTGTTGGGTCACGCGGGCCGGTATGCCGCGGTGCCGACGTCGCTGCCGATTGAAGAAGCGATCTTCGGGCCGGTGGTGCGTGCGCGGGGTGTCGCCTGATGTTTTTTTTCAACCTCAGCGCTGCCGAGTTTTTGGGTTTGTTCGCTGCGGCGTCGGCCGTGGTAGTGGCTTTGTATCTGCTCGACCGGTCCCGCCGGCAGGTGGTGGTTTCCACGCTGCGGTTCTGGACCAAGGCGTCACGCCCGGTGGAATCCACCCGTCGGCGGCGGATTACTCAATGGCCGTCTTTGCTGCTCCAACTGCTGTCGATCGCTTGCCTCTTGCTCGCGTTGTCGCAGCTACGGCTGGGAAGCCGCGACATGAGTTCGCGCGATCACGTCCTGATCCTCGACACATCGTCGTGGATGGCGGCGCGGGGCGGCGGCGGGCGGACGCTGATGGAGGAAACGCGGGCGGTGGCGCAGCAGTACCTCAACAACCTCTCCCGGGGAGACCGGGTGCTCGTGATGTACGCCGACGCGCTGGCGACGCCGGTGACGGCGTTCGAGACCAGCCGGAAGAATGCGCGCGAGGCCGTCGCGCGGGCGCAGGCTGGAAGCTCGGCCCTCGATCTGCAGGGTGCGCTCGATTACGCAGTGGGGCTGCAGAAACGGGAAAACAAGGTGGCGGGCGAGATCGTCTACGCGGGCGCGGGCAGGGTGACGGCGGGCGAGGGAGGCATCCACGCGCCGGCGAATCTGCGTGTGCTGCCGGTGGCCGCGAATCCGTCGAACGCCGGCTTGCGGAAGATCGGCGTCCGGCGCTCGACGCAGGATGGTGGACTCTGGCGGGTGTTCGTTTCCGTGCGCAACTACAACCGTCGTCCCCAGCCGGTGGATCTGGCGGTGACGTTCGCGGCATCGCCGGTGGCCACGCGGCGATTGAACATGGCGGCGATGGCGGAAGAAGAGGTTGTTTTCGATTTCCGCACCCGTGTGGCCGGCGTGATGGAAGCCAGGATCCGGGCTCGCGGAGACGGCTTTCCCGGCGATGACCGAGCGACGCTTCAACTGCCGGCGTCACCGCTGGTTCCGGTGACGGTATGTTCGACTGACCCACGGGCCCTTCGCCCGTTGCTCGATGCGCATCCGAATGTGGCGGCAAAATATCTGTCTCCATCGCAGTGCGAAGGGACGATCGAGGAGGGGATTGCGATCTTTGACCGGTGCGCGCCGCGGGTCTCGGCGAAAATTCCCGCGATGTATCTCGCGCCGCCGCCGACTGGATCTCCGGTCCCGGTGCGGCGTCAGGCGCCGGAAGCGGAGTTTCGCACCTGGAACCGGGATCATCCGCTGGCGGCGGGCCTGCGGGCGCAGGATTTGCGGCTGGGAGCGCCTGAGGTGCTGAGCCCGGCGGCCGGTGATGCTGTAGTGGCCGAGTCAAGCGCTGGTCCGTTGATTGTTGCGCGGCCGGGATCGGCCAACGGCACGGCGCGTATCGTGGCGTTCGGGTTTCATCCCGTGCATGCCGGTTTGAAGTTCGAACTGGCCGCGCCGCTGCTGTTCGCCAATGCGATCCGGTGGCTCGCTCCGGACAGCTTCCGCCGCTTTGAGCTGTTCGCAAACAGTACGGGGATGGTGCAGGCGCCGATGGAGAGGGACGCCGGCGCGGGTGAGGTCCGGGTGGTGGGCGAAGATGGCGTTCCGCTGCCATTTTCGGTGCGCGATAACACGATCCGGTTTTTCTCGGCGTCGCCGGGCACGGTGCGAGTGGCTGCTGGCGATCAGGAACAGGTCCACTCTCTGACGCTGCCCGCGGTTCCCGATGATTTGTGGCAGCCGTCGGCCGGGATCAAGCGGGGAGTGCCCCGGCGGGGCGAGAGCGGATCGCCCTATAGCGATATCTGGTACTGGCTGGCATTGGCCGGCGGGCTCGGGCTGTTGCTCGAATGGTTGTGGTACGCGCCTCGCGGCCGCAGGCTGGTGGGACATGCGCTGTCGTCCGGGGATGGGGAGGCCGCGTTGCGGAAAGCGTCATGAGTTTCGAACGCTGGTGGATGCTGCTGTTCGCGCCGCTTCCCCTTGTGTGGTGGGGCTTCGCGCTGCGGCGGACCGGGCGCCGCCTGGGTCTGGCTTTGAAGGCGCTATCGTTGCTGGCGGTGATCCTCGCCCTTGCGGAACCGAGCCTGGATGTTTGGGAAACCAAAGTGGCGGTGGCGGTGTTGGTCGACACCTCGGCGAGCGTGTCGGGGCAGGACCTGGAGAAAGCTTCCGGCTTGGTCGAGACCCTCGAACGGGCACGGGGCCGGCACTGGATGCGCGTGTTCCCGTTCGCGGGTAGTGTGCGCGATCTGGCGCCGTCGGAAGTGGCGGGAAAGGTACGGCTGCAGTTGACCGGGGGCGATGGCGGACGGGCCACGGACATGGAGTCCGCCATCCGCGACGCAATCGGATCGGCCCCGGCCGGGATGGTGCCGCGCGTGGTGATGATCTCCGATGGTAAGGAAAACCGCGGCAGCGTACTGCGTGCGGCGTGGCAGGCGCGGCGTCTCGGGGTGCCCGTGGACACGTTCGCATTGTCGGGTAAAGCTCGTCCGGCGCTGCGGCTGGAAACGGTGACGCTGCCGCCGGTGGTGTTCAGCGGCGAGCGATTCGCTATCGAGATGGTGGTGAGTTCGCCGGCGGCCGGGCAGGCGGGCGTGGAACTGGCGGCGGAGGGAAAATCGCTCGGCTCGAGCCAGGTGCGGCTACAGGCGGGCGAAAACACGGTGCAGGTACAGGCCAACATCGGCGCTGCGGGTGCCCTGGAGTTGACCGGCCGCGTCCGTTCCCCGGAGCACGGCGAAGTGAGCTTCGCGCGCGCCATTACGCTCCGGAAGCCGAGGCTGTTGCTGTTGTCGCAGGACCCGCCCGGATCCGGCGTGAATTTGCGCCGGGCGCTCGACGCGGCTCAGTTCGAAATCGTGGAGTTGGCGTCGCCGCCTCCCGGAGGCTTCGACCCCTACCAGATCGTGGTGTTCAATAACTGGGATCTGGAAGCATTGGCGCCGGCTACAAAGGCCGATCTGGAGGCGTTCGTGCAGCAGGGCGGTGGGTTGTTTGTAATCGGCGGAGAGAAGAACATCTACGTCGAGAACAAGGAAGCCGGAAGATGCGTTGGACCGGACGCTGCCGGCGAAAGCCCGGCGCCGCCGTCACCGGAAGGAACCCTTGTTGACCTGATCATCGACAAGTCCTCTTCGATGGAAGGCAAGAAGATGGAACTCGCCTGGCTGGCAGCCATCGGCGTGGTGGAGAATCTCCGTCCCATCGACATGGGTGGCGCTGGATTCGACAATTGTTCCAGTGGGCGGTGCCGGTCCGCAAGGCCGAGGACCGGCCGCTTTGGATCAAACGGCTGGTGGCGGGCATCACGCCGGATGGCGCAACGCAGATCGCGCCCGCTCTGACGGAATCCTGCCCGCCGCGCGGTGCCGGTGCGACCTTCAAGCATATCGTGCTGCTGACCGACGGGGATTTCTGGAAGAAGGCGACAGTATCGCCTTGGCGAAGGAAGCCGCGCAGCAGAAGATCACCATCTCGACGGTGGGCTTGGGCCAGGACGTCAATCGCGCTCTATCTCGAAAAGGTGGCGAGCTTTGCCAAGTGGCCGGTCGTATTTTCTCAGCGATCCCTCGGGGCTCGAGCAGATCCTGCTGCGGCGATGTGATGGAGCACACTGGCTCCACGGCGATCGAAAAGCCGCTGACACCCCAGGTGGTGAAGCAGGCTGGAAATACTGAAGGGGTCGGCATGGAGACCGCGCCCGCACTGAAGGGCTACGTCCGGTTCATTGCTAAGCCTTCCGCTGACACTCTCCTCACCATGGACGACAAGGACCCGCTGTTCGTGCGATGGCAATACGGGCTGGGCCGGTCGGCGGTGTTTTCCTCCGATGCCAAGGCGCGCTGGGCCGGCGATTGGGTGGCATGGTCCGGATTTGACCGCTTCTGGACCAACGTGGCCAGGGACCTGCTGCCTCACTCGCAACCGGTGGAGGCAGGGCTCCGGTACGACAACGACAGCGGCGCTCTTGTGGCGGACTACCGGTTGTCGCGCCATGTGAAGGAACCGGCGAAGGCTCCGGCGATTTTCGCGGTGGGGCCCGATGGGTTTCGAAAGCCGATGTCGCTGAAGCGCATCGCGCCAGGGACTTATCGAGCCACGGTGCCGGTAGGCTCGCGTCGCGGCTTGTTCCGGGTACGGCCGCTCGAGGAGTCGCGGGCGTTTCCCGAAATCGGGTTGTATTTGCCGGAACAGGAACTGGAAGAATACGGGTCCGACGCGGCATTGCTGCGGCAGGTCTCGGCCTACACCGGTGGCCGCTTCCAGCCTTCCGGCGCTCAGGTTTTCGATTCCGGCGGCAAGGCAATCCCGTCCCGGATGAGCCTTTGGCCCGGGCTGCTGGGCTTGGCGGTGCTGTTGAATCTGCTCGAATTGCTCAACCGCAAGTGGAAAGGCGTCCTGGAACTGCTTTCGCGCCGGGCCGTCTAAGAACTCGCCGGCGCAACGGAGCTGGGAGTCGGATCTTTTGCTGCATCGAGGGCTCCCCGCCCTGTGCCGGCTCGCCGCGCGTGGCTGTTATTGGACGCTCAGCAGCGTCTGCAGGCGAGGATAGTGGCCGGCCCCGCGCAGCCGTTCCATGGCTTGATTCTCGATCTGCCGGATGCGCTCGCGGCTCAAGTTGAGCTGACGGGCGATCTCCTGGCGGCCGTACTCGCGTTCGCATCCGATGCCGAACCGGAGCCGAATGATGGCCGCTTCCGTTGGGGGAAGCGCGTTGAGCACCTCGGCGGTCCGTTGGCGGACGTCGCCGTCAAACAGCCTGTCCACCACGGAGTTGGCGTTAGGGTCCGGAATGAAGTCGGCGAGCGAGGATTCCCCGTTGTTGCCCACCTGCAAGTCGAGGGAAACGGGGTCACGCGCCAGGACGCGAATTTCGCGCACCCGGTCCTCGGTGACGTCGAGGCGCTGCGCGAGTTCGTGGTCTGTGGGTGGGCGGCCGAGTTCCCGATCGAGTTCGCGGGCCGCGCGGAGGAACTTGTTCAGCGTCTCATTGACGTGAACGGGGATACGGATGGTCCTCGACTGATCGTCGATGGCGCGTGTGATTGCCTGCCGGATCCACCATGTCGCGTAGGTGGAAAACTTGTAGCCGAGCCGGTAGTCGAATTTCTCCGTGGCCCGGATCAGGCCCATATTGCCCTCCTGGATAAGGTCCAGAAGGTGCATGCCGCTGCGAATGTATTTCTTGGCGATCGATACGACCAGCCGGAGGTTTGCCTCGACGAGCGCGTTCTGGCGCTGGCCGCGCCGGGTTCTCTTCGGCTTCCCGTACGGCTTCCACGCACCGGCGCAGTTGTTCGAGCGTGGCTCCGGCTTCGCGTTCGCGCTCCCGAATCGCCGTGCGCAGCGCGCGAGCCTGGGTACGCGACCCGGTCCGGCGCAACTCGGCTCATCGTAGCCACCGCCGCCGCTGCGGATTGACCGCGGACCGGAACTCGGTCCATTGAGCGGGCGTGAACGGGATCTGCCGATCGCCTTGGAGTACCGGACCAGCAAACGCGCACGTTCGCTGGCCAAACCGGCTCTTACGTGAACATGACGGACCGGAGTGGCGTCCATGTGCGGCGGTCGATCGCTTCGAGCAGCCTACCTCGCTTCGCTCGCGTCTCGAAACCGGTCCATGGCGTCAGCCCTGCTTTGTTCCTTGGCCACAGACGTCACGCCAGCCACGAGGGATCACCGCGTTGAGCGGGAGATCCTTTCTGAATGCTTTCGCAGACGGCCGCACAGGCCTTCTGCAATAAGGCTTGGCGGAGAGCAGCTTTTGGGCGCACTGCACGCCCTGCTCCATGCGCTGGCCAAGTGGACTTCTCTTCTTATATTGATCAGCGAAATAGTCCCCATTTCGCGGAGGTGGTCTGCTGGCCATCGGCCGGAATGGCGTTGCTTGGTTCCGCGAGCGCGTGGTCGCCCGATTCCCAGTCATCCCCGGCGTGCTGGGCCGTGGAGTCTTCGGTCTCTGCAAGAAGGTGTTTTTCGAGTTGGCGCATGTTCGTCTTTTTTACCTGCAATTCCCCCCTGCCATCGACCGCTAATACGTAAGATGCAGAATGACGCGTGGGTTTCACGCGGGTGTTGAGTTTACAGGCTAGTGGCCATTTTATCGCACATTTAAAGTGTGTCCAAATGTCTGGAAGCTTATGGGACCTCATGCTACAATCAGAACCGAGGGCTGCCGATGAGAACAGGTGGGCCACTGAAAGGCAGGATGGAAGGGCGGGCCAGAAGGATTATGAGCGAGGGGCCGATGGAAAAGAGTTCGGACGCGCGGCGGGCGCATCTGGTGATTCCAGAGAGCCTGATCGAGGAAATCGATAGTCTTGTAGGGGCCACGCGGCCGAAGCCAGTTCATCGTGGAAGCGGCCCGGTATGAGTTGAAGCGTCAGCGCCAGTTGGGGGCGTTGAAAGCGGCTGCTGGGGCCTGGGATGCGGACGAGCATCCGGAACTCCGCGAAGGCGGTTTGTCCTACCAAAAGAAACTGCGGGCGGAAAGCGACCGCCGGGGTGGTTAAGGCCGCCCGGCGCCATACATGATTTACCTTCTGGATACCAACATCCTCATTGGGGTGATCACGGGCCGCAAGCCGTACGCGAACCTGCTCTCGGGCTTGGTGGAGGACCGGCACTTGCTGGCAACTTGTTCGATCGTGGTGGCCGAGGTCTACGCGGGGATGCGCCCGGCCGAGGAGGTCCGCACGACGGGGTTGCTCGAGACGCTGGAATATCTGCCATGCAACTACGCAGTAGCGCGGCGGCGGGCGCCATCCGGAGCGAGGCCAGCGCAAGGGACGGGAGATCTGTCTGGCGGATGCCACCCTCGCTGCCGTGGCGATGGTGCATGGATGCGTCCTGATGACGGAAAATACGAAGGATTTCGCCGTGGAGGAGCTGCGGATCCAGGTACCGTAACGCCCCGGAGGCGCCGCCGTTTGCGCTACCGGGCGCTTTGGGCCTGTAGCTTGCGGGCGCGTTCCCAGGCCATCCTGGCTTTGTATTCCTGGTGCAGCGTCGAAACACCCGCCCAACCGTATCCGGCAACGAAGATGGTGAGCAGGGGAACGGCGAAGAAGTTGAAACTCTCCACCGCGTACATCACCATAGTCACGAAATAGGCGGCGAAGCCGAGTTCGATGTAGGGCAGCCAGCCGGAGCGGCTGCGATATTTCTGGTTGGTTTCCGCGACGCGGCCTTCCTGCTTCTGGTTGCCCGTGATGGCGTACTTGGGGGTGCGGACGAAGCTCGTCTTTACGCCTAGCAGAGCCTCGATCACGGCCTTGGTGTTGATCACGCTTAGAGCGGCGCCGGCGGCCATCAAAATCGGCATCATCACGATGGATCGCTTCCAGTTGGAGCGGTCGCGTTCGTATTGGGCCGCCAGGTAGAAAAAATCACTGACAAGAACGTTGCAAACAGCAGCGGGACGTCCACCAGCAGTAGTTGCTGCCAGCCCATGTAGAAGCGGACGATCATCACGGGCAGCATCATCATGGTGACGACGATCATCAGCGGGTAGGCGATGTTCGGGGTGAGGTGCCAGATCGCTTCCAGTTTCACGCGCCAGGGAAGGTCCGCGGCTAGGATTCGCCGCAGCAGCTTGATCGCCACCTGCGTGAGTCCTTTGGCCCATCGGGACTGCTGTACCTGGAACCCGAGCGTGTCGACGGGAAGCTCGGACGGGCACTCGATTTCCGGGACGTAGACGAAGCGCCAGTCCTTCAGTTGGGCGCGGTAGCTGAGGTCTGAGTCTTCGGTGAGGGTATCGTGCTCCCAGCCGCCGGCGTCTTCGATCATCCGCCGCCGCATGATTCCGGCCGTTCCATTGAAGTTGAAAAACTGGCCGGAACGGAACCGTGCGTTGTGCTCGAGAACGAAATGGCCGTCGAGCAGGATGCCTTGCACCTCGGTGAGCAGGTTGTAATAGCGGTTGAGGTAAGACCAGCGCGTCTGAACCAGACCAACGCGGGAATCGGTGAAGTAGTGGACTGTCCGGCGCAGGAAGTCGCGCGGGATCACGAAGTCCGCGTCGAAGATGGCGACGAACTCGCCCGTGGCCGTCTTGAGGCCGTTTTCGAGTGCGCCGGCTTTGAACCCGTACCGGTTGGTGCGGTGAATGTACTCGATGGGGTGCCCCTGGGCGCGATATTCCGCCACCAGACGCTCGGTGAACGGGTGCGTGTCGTCGGTGGAATCGTCAAGTACCTGAATCTGGAGCAGTTCCACTGGGTAATCGATCCGCGTGGCTTCCCGAGCAGGCGCTCGACCACGAAGCGTTCGTTGTAGATAGGGAGCTGGATGGTCACGCGCGGCAGTTGCTCGAATTCGGCAGCGGGCGGCGGTGTCGGCTGCCTACGATGCCTCCAGTAGGTGAACAGCACCTCGTAGCGATTCAGTCCGTAGAAGGCCAGGATCACCAGGATCGTGAAATAGGGGATCAGCAGCGAATAGTCGAACCAGTTAAGCTGGTGAACGCCCTCGAAGGTCCGATCGAACAGCGCGTTTTCGATCTGGTCGCGCCACGTGGCCGCGGCGAACAACAATGGGGCGGTTGAGATCGAGCTAATCATCGAATGAGCAACGCTCTCCTATGGGTGACAGCCCTCGGCCTGGAGGTCTGTTTGGCGATCCTCGCATCGACCGCCGATGCCGGCGCGATCCCTTTGCAGATCGGGCTACTGATGACATCGGTCCTATTGTACACGTTTTCGGCGCACTTGGTAGCCAGGGAAACGCCTGACCTCCACAAGAAAGTGGTGTTATCGTTAGCAATCCTTTATCGTTTGACCCTCATCGGTGCCCAACCCGCTCTTTCTGACGATGTTCTACGCTACCGGTGGGAGGGCGCGGTGCAGGTGGAGCAGGGGGGCAATCCTTACCTGATGCGGCCCGAGGATCGACGAATTCCAGGGGCGGGATTCCGGTCCGGCTACGGTCCCCTGACTACGCTGATCGAGGCGGGTACGTACCGGGCGGCGGCGGCGATTACGGCCGATCCGCGCGCGCAGGCTTTTTGGATGAAGGCGCCAGCGGTCGCTTTCGAACTCATGACGCTGGGGCTCCTGGCCGGGTTGCCCGTGCGGCAGTTGGTTTGGTACGCATGGTCGCCGCTGCCGGTTGTGGAGTTCTGGTGGAACGGGCACAACGACGCGCTGCCGGTCCTCTGCATCCTGATTGCGGCGCTGGCGGCAAGGAGAGAACGGTGGACGCACGCGCTGCTCGCCATCGGCGTGGGAGTGGCGGCCAAGTGGTGGCCGGCGATGCTGGCGCCGGCGTTGGTGTGGCATGCGGGATTCTCGTGGCGCCGGGTGTGCCGCTGGCCTCTGCTGGTGCTGCCGGCGGCCGCCGCGGCGATTCCGTTTCTGACGGTTCCCGTGGGTGTGTTCATCGAAAACGCCCGCTTCATGAGCGGCTTCGTGGGCGGATGGCGGAACAACGACAGCATCTTTGGACTGTTGCTCTGGGCGACGGGCGATGCCTACCGGGCCAAGTATCTGGCGTTCGCGCTGATCGCGGCGGCCGTCCTGTGGATGTTGCGATGGCCAGTGGAGCGGGCGATGCTGGGCGTGATCGCGGTGGTCCTGTTGATATCGGCGAACTGCCATCCCTGGTACCTCACGTGGTTCACGCCACTTCTGGTGTGGGTGCGATGGCCGCCATTGTTTGTGTGGCAGGCGCTGATGCCGATGGCGTATCTGGTGTTGGTGGACTGGCGGACGCGCGGGGTTTGGGATGGGTCTACGGCTGCGCGGTGGTGGATCTGGGGACCGGTGTACGCGTCAATGGCGGTGTGGGGCTGCCTGCGGGCGTCGCGTGTCGGATCTCCGCGGGATCGGCTATCCTGAAAGCAAGTAGGCGTCAGGGCGTCCCCCACCTGCGCACTTACCCGGCCACGTTGCAAACAGGGCTCCGTAGCTTTGAGACGTAGTAGTTGGAAGGGCAAGAAAGGCTTCAGGGAAATGATTCGCATTGCATTTGCATTCATCCTGCTCAGCGCGTCGGCCTGGGCACAAGCAGTCGCTGGATTCGGCGGGGTTTCCGGTGTCGTTCGCGACGCCACCGGCGCCGTTGTGGCGAACGCGAACGTGATCGTCGCCAATGAGTCAAAAGGGATTCGGCGAACGCTCACCACCAACGAGGCGGGCGTGTTCAGCGCGCCGGCACTGGTTCCCGCCACCGGATACGACGTGTCGGTGAGCGCGTCCGGGTTTTCGTCGTGGGAAGTGAAGGCGTTCGAGATCCTGATTGGGCAGAACGTCAACCTGAACGTCACGCTGGATGTGGCCACCGCCGCCACCACCGTCGATGTGATCGGCGCGGCCCCTATTATCGAGCAGACCAAGACGGGCGTTTCGCAGGTGGTGAATTCGCGGCAGATTCTCAATCTGCCGATCAATGGGCGCCGCGTGGATAGCTTCGTGCTTCTCACGCCGGGCGTGGTTTCCGACGGATCGTTCGGCTTGGTGAGTTTCCGCGGAATCGCGGGAGGAAATTCGTTCCTCACCGACGGCAATGACACCACCAATCAGTTCTACAACGAAAACGCCGGACGCACACGGATCACGACTCAGATTTCGCAGGATGCGGTGCAGGAGTTCGAAGTGCTCTCCAATAACTACTCGGCGGAGTTCGGGCGCGCTTCCGGTGGCGTGATCAACACGGTGACCCGCAGCGGCGGCAACGATGTCCATGGCACCGGATACTGGTTTTTCCGCAACCGTTCCCTGAACGCGCGGGACCCCTATTCGACCGTGAATCCGCCCGAGGTTCGCCACCAGGCCGGCGCCTCGATCGGCGGCGCGATCAAGAAGGACAAACTGTTCTACTTTTTCAACGCGGAGACGACGCGGCGGAAGTTCCCGCTGGTGGCCTCGCTCACTCGCCCGCCCCTGTTCGACGGGAACGGGAACTTCGTGGGTACGTGTACGGCGACCGCGGCGCAATGCGATGCGGCGATCAAGCTCATCACCAATCGCCAGTTCCAGGTGCTGGACCGCCGGGCAGACTCTGAACTGGGCTTCGGCAAACTGGACTGGCGTCCTACCGAGCGCCATTCGATCAGCGCCAGCTTCAACTACCTGCGTTGGATCTCGCCGAACGGAATCCAGACGCAAGCGGTGCTCAACAACGGCAACGGAGTCGGCAACAACGCCAACTCCACCGTGCGGACCCGCTACGGACGGCTGTCGTGGACTTCGATCCCCACGTCGAACATCGTCAACGAGCTTCGCTATGGATGGTTCAAAGACCGGCTGTTCGATGACGTGTCGGAGAGTCTGATTCCTCCCGAGACCGGCCGCGTCCAGATTTCGGTGCAAGGGCAGGGCAACCTGGGCGTCGCCGACGCCTATCCACGCCTGAATCCGAGCGAGAACCGCCATCAGATCGCCGACAACCTGACATGGACCACAGGGCGGCACACGGTGAAAACCGGCTTCGACTTCGTGAACACGCGGGACTACAACGATATTCTCCGCAATCGCAACGGCACCTATTCCTACCCCACATTCACGGCGTTCGCGCAGGACCTGACCGGCAACTCCGGCGGCGCCAAACGGTGGCAGAGCTACTCGCAGCGGTTCGGCGATCCGGTGGTGGACACCACCATCCGCGACATCAATTGGTACGTGCAGGATCAATTCCGGGCGACGAAGAACCTCACGGTGAACTATGGCGTCCGTTATGAATACGCCGCCCTGCCGCAGCCTGTGCTCACCAACCCCGCCTATCCGCAGACCGGGCGTATCGTGTCGCCGAAGAGGAACTTCGCGCCGCGCATCGGCCTTGCCTATGCGTTCAACGACAACAAGACCGTGATTCGCGGCGGCTACGGAATCTTCTATGCCCGTGTGCAGGGCGGTTTTGTGAACTCGCTGTTCCTCGAAAACGGCATCTATCAGAAGCAGATCAGCCTCAACGGGACCGTGGCGGCCGATCAAGCTCTGGGTCCGGTGTTCCCGGGGCGTCTCACCGGGATTGACCGCAATCCTCCGGCCGGCACCGTGGACGTGACCTTCCAATCGCCGGACTGGCGGAATCCGTACACTCAGCAGGCCGACATCGGCGTGGAACGGCAACTGACGGAAAACCTCGGCATGACGGTCTCCTATGTCTGGTCTCGCGGTCTGCACCTGACCACGGTGCGCGATCTCAACATCGGCGCGCAGGGCCCCCAAGTCACCTACCGGATTCAGGACACCGCCGGCAACGACACCGGGACCTACACCACGCCCACGTATCTGCTGGCCAATCGCGTGGACCGCAACTGGCGGCGCGTGAACATGGTGGACCACGGCGGTAACTCCTACTACAACGCGATGGTGGTGCAGATGCGCAAACGGGCCTCCCATGGGCTCGAAGCTTCCGTGTCGTACACCTGGTCCCACGCCATCGACTTCAATCAGGGCGGGGGCAGCAGCAACATCTTCTTCTCCGGTGGGCCGTCGAGCCTGTCCAACGGCAACTACCGGGGCGATAAGTCGTCGTCATCGCTCGACCAGAGGCACCGCTTCGTCGGAACGACGGTCTGGCAGCCGGTGCTGAGCAAGTCCACCGGTGGGGCCGCGCACTGGGTGCTGAACAACTGGCAGCTTTCGCAGATCACGACGTTTGCCTCCGCGCAGCCGCAGACCCCCACGATTTTCGTGTCCGGAAGCCCGTTTGCCGGCGCGGCGTTCAACACCAGCCTGAACGGGTTTGGCGGATCCTCCCGCGTGCCCTTCCTTCCCGCCGCCAGCCTCGATATCGACCAGATCTATCGCACCGATGCGCGGCTCACCAAGATCCTGCCGTTCACCGAACGGTATCAGCTTCATCTCAACTTCGAGGCGTTCAACGTGTTCAATCACGTGTCCGACACCAGCGTGAACGGGCAGGCGTTTCAGGCGCGGAACGGCATTCTGACGCCGACGGCGCGGCTGGGCGAAGGGTCCGCGTCGCAGGGATTCCCGGATGGGACCAACGCGCGTCGGGCGCAGGTGAGCTTGCGATTTATTTTCTAATCGCCCGCGGGGCAGAACCGGTTGCTCCGGCCAGTGCGATCCAGCTAACCTGGAGAATCCGACTCTATGCCCTTTCGACTCGATGGAAAAACTGCCCTGGTCACCGGCGGAGCCAGCGGCATCGGTGAAGCCACATGCCGGGTTTTTACCGGCGCCGGCGCGAGAGTGATCATTTGCGACCTGAATCGCGATCGCGCCGAGGCGCTGGCCGGGGAGTTGGATGGCGCGCGGGCCGCGGTGTGCGACATCACCGATGAGTCCGCCGTCGCCGCTCTCTATGCCTCCATCGACAGTCTGGATGTGCTGGTGAACAATGCCGGAATCGGGCTTGTCGGCAGCGTCGAGGAGACGTCGGTGGACGATTTCGAGCGTCTGATGAAGGTGAACGTCACCGGACCGTTCCTCATGACGCGCGGGGCGATGCCGCTGCTTCTGTCCTCGCATGGGAACATCGTCAATATCGGGTCCGTGGGTGGACTGGTGGGCGTGAAGAAGCGGTTCGCCTACTGCGCCACCAAGGGGGCCGTGGTGGCGATGACCCGTCAGTTGGCGCTCGACTATCCCACCCAGATTCGCGTAAATTGCATTTGTCCGGGCACGGTGGACTCTCCGTTCGTGGAAGCCTATCTGGAGAAATACCACAAGCATGAGAAGGAGAAGGTGCGCGGGGAGTTAAACCAGCGCCAGCCGATCGGGCGGCTGGGTAAACCCATTGAAATCGCCCACATGGCGCTGTATCTGGCGTCCGAGGAAGCGGCCTTCGTCAACGGAAGCGTCCAAACCATCGATGGGGGTTGGACGGCGGCATAAGGACCATCCGGATGGCCCTTTGGTTCGGCTAATCCCTTCTCTTGTTGGGACCTTGGTTTTGGGATGGACCGGCTACGGTAAAGGTTCTCCCCCATGCGACCCTTGTTCAGCGCGGAACCCACGCCTACGCTGTCCTTACCACTCTTGGTTAAGGACAAGCAATACATGAACAAGATTTTGAGATTCTCCGTCGCGGTCCTCTCGGCGCTTCCCATCGTAGCGGCCGATAGGGTAGCGCACGATCCACACAGCCCCACCGTTCCGAGCGCACGATTGGCTCCCTCCAAACCCCTCCGCCCCGTTGCGACGACCGCCGCGCGGGTGGGCATCGCGGCCCCGGGAATCGCCGCGCCGGGAATCGCAGCTCCGATTTCGGGGGGCGCAGCCGTAGTGGCCGCTCCTGCCGCCGCCACGGCTCCCAAGCCGCTCGACATGAAATTGTTGATTATCGCCGCCGACGGCACCGAGCCCGCTTTCGATGCCATCCGATCCTCGCTCGAGCATATCGGGATCCCCTACCATGCCATGGTGGCCAAGGGCCAGACGCTGCCCCCGCTGGGCGATGCGACCAAGGGCTTCTATCAGGGTATTATTCTCACATCCGGCAATCTCGCGGTGGAAGACGCCAACGGCAACTGGTCCAGCGCCCTCAGCGCCGCCTCGTGGACCGCGCTCGATAACTACGCACGAGACTACAAGGTCCGCACGGCGGCGATGTACGCGTTTCCCGAAGTCCGCTATGGCATGACATTCATCAGCGCGCTCAGCCCTACCGAGCAGGCGCCGGCATGGGCCTCGATTCCGGCCACCGGCGCGACTGTGTTTCCCTACGTCAACACCGCCAATCCGGTGAAAATCCAGTGGGCCTACACCTATCTGGCGGGCATCTATGCCGAGCAGGGCGAGACCACGATTCCAGTGATCAACATCAACGGGCAAACCGCCGGCGCGCTCCACACCAAAGCCGACGGCCGCGAGTATCTGGCCTTCACGTTCGACCAAAGTCCGTACCTGACGCATTCACTCCTGCTCAACTACGGCATGATCAATTGGGTGACGCGGGGTGTGTTCCTCGGCTCGCGCCAAGCGTTTCTTTCCCCCCAGAACGACGATCTGTTCCTTCCCAACGACCTCTTCGTATCCAATATCCCGGCCTGCCAGCCGCTGCCCGGCACTGACCCCACTTATGACCCGGCCGTCAACTGCCCCAATCTCCGCATCACCGGCGCCGACCTCGACAAACTCGCCGCCTGGCAGGATGCCATGCGGGCCAAGGCGCAGACCCGCAACTTCCGCGTCGCGCACGCCTTCAACGGCTTCGGCACCACCCCCGACGGCGACGCTCCGGCCAACGATTCCCTGAAACTCCGCGCCATCGCCCACCGCAGCCGCTTCTTCTGGCTCAGCCACACTTATGACCATGAGCACCTGGATTGCTTCCTGCCCGTGCCCAACAGCGGCATTTGCCGCCCGGCCACCTACAACGAATCGCGCACGGAACTGGTGAAGAACATCCAGGTGGCCACTAGCCTCGGCCTCCCCTTGGACCGTTCGAGCATGGTCACACCGGCTATTTCCGGACTCACCAATCGCAACTTCATGCGCGCGGCCGGTGACAACCGGATCCGCTACGTGGTGGGCGACATGTCGCGCCCCGAACACGTGCCGGGCATCCCGAATACCGCCATCCGCAGCACCGTGGATACGCGAATCACGATCGTTCCGCGCCGCGCCACCAACATCTTTTACAACGCCACCACGCGCAACGTCGGCGCCGCTGGGTCCGAGACCGACGAATACAACTTCCTTTACGGACCCAACGGCATCTTCCGCCTGGATGACGGCACGCCGTTCTTCCAAACCACCCAGACCTACGATCAGGTCATCGACCGCGAAAGCGATGCGCTGGTCACCTACATGCTCCGCGGCGAAATGTACCCGTCGATGTTCCACCAGTCGAACTTCTACTTCTACAACGGCGGCCAGTCGCTGTTCACCGACTTGATGGACGCCACCTTCGCCAAGTTCGGTAAGATGACCAACCTGCCCATCTCCAGCCTGGCGCAAACCTCGATCGGCAGCATGCTCAACGAACGTGCGGCCTATCTGGCCGCCGGCGTCACCGGTACCTTTACCCCTGGCGTCGGCATCACCGTGAAGGCGCAGCGCACCGCGTATGTCCCGAT